>NZ_JACHGH010000007.1 GCF_014207435.1 Salirhabdus euzebyi | reverse complement strand
CCGGTTTCCCGGAGTTATCCCAGTCTTACAGGCAGGTTACCCACGTGTTACTCACCCGTCCGCCGCTCGTTCCACAAGTTTCACCCCGAAGGGATTCACTTGCTTCCCGCGCTCGACTTGCATGTATTAGGCACGCCGCCAGCGTTCGTCCTGAGCCAGGATCAAACTCTCCAATAAATATTGGATGCTGACATCCTTGTAACTCGTTTTGTTGCTTTGCTATTTAAAAAATAGCGAATTGACGTACTGGTTATTTTGTTCAGTTTTCAAAGTTCAAAAGAGTTCTTCCACATTACAATAGTTTGTAATGGTGGGCCTGAGTGGACTCGAACCACCGACCTCACGCTTATCAGGCGTGCGCTCTAACCAGCTGAGCTACAGGCCCCAAATATAATGGAGCGGGTGATGGGAATCGAACCCACGACATCAGCTTGGAAGGCTGAGGTTATACCATTTAACTACACCCGCATTATGAAGTTGATAAAAGATGGTCGGGAAGACAGGATTTGAACCTGCGACCCCTTGGTCCCAAACCAAGTGCTCTACCAAGCTGAGCTACTTCCCGAGCTAATGGCGCGCCCGAGAGGAGTCGAACCCCTAACCTTTTGATCCGTAGTCAAACGCTCTATCCAATTGAGCTACGGGCGCATTTTTTTAGCGACAAAATATATTGTAACATACCATAAATTATTTTGCAATAGTTTTTTAAAACTTCTTTTCAGAAGCTTTAATGCGGTCGAGAGGATTTGAACCTCCACGGGGTTAACCCCCACTAGGCCCTCAACCTAGCGCGTCTGCCGTTCCGCCACGACCGCATAACAAAACGAAAAAAATAAAATTGCTATGAAACACAGCAATTAAATGGTGCGGGTGGAGGGACTTGAACCCCCACGTCATAAGACACTAGATCCTAAGTCTAGCGCGTCTGCCAATTCCGCCACACCCGCTAAGTGTGGTGAGCCATGGAGGATTCGAACCTCCGACCCTCTGATTAAAAGTCAGATGCTCTACCGACTGAGCTAATGGCTCAAGATGATTTAAATATATTACTAATATGTTTCCATTCTATTAATGAAGATACTAATAATAGTTTTGGATTGAAAAAAAGGCATAAAAAATGGCTGGGCCACCAGGGTTCGAACCTGGGAATGACGGAATCAAAATCCGTTGCCTTACCGCTTGGCTATGGCCCAATGCTTAATGGCGGTCCGGACGGGACTCGAACCCGCGACCTCCTGCGTGACAGGCAGGCATTCTAACCAACTGAACTACCGGACCTACTATTTAGTTTGACGCACATAGAAAATGTGGATGACCCGTACGGGATTCGAACCCGTGTTACCGCCGTGAAAGGGCGGTGTCTTAACCACTTGACCAACGGGCCATTAATGGCGGAGAAGGAGGGATTTGAACCCTCGCGCCGCTTACACGACCTACACCCTTAGCAGGGGCGCCTCTTCAGCCACTTGAGTACTTCTCCATTTGGCTCCACCGGTAGGACTCGAACCTACGACCAATCGGTTAACAGCCGATTGCTCTACCACTGAGCTACGGTGGAATATTCATAAATGATTTGTCTGCGTTTGTTTATTAAAAACGCGACGATTGATATCGTACTATACATTTCGTTAGATGTCAATGCTTATTGGAAAGTTTTTTGAAATTACTTGTTTGTTTTGGCCCTTAACTTGGGGCTTATTTAATTTAACACGGTCAGGATTATTCGTCAATGGTTTTTTTAATCCTTTTTTAATCTCCCTTTACATTTCCCACAGCGGTATTTTGTTACATTTACTTTCCGCACTCTTCTATAGGTATAACCACATTGCACACATCTATATACATGATTTACTTCCCTTTTTTGCGAAGGAAGAAAGCTACAATGTCTCGGTGAGTTTGTTTGCACCAGTAGTTGTTTGAAATCTTGATCCATATGGCGATATCCTTTTCCCTCGATGTGCAAATGATAATGGCAGAGTTCATGCTTAATAATACCAATTAACTCCTCCATCCCTAATTCCTCAAGATACTTAGGATTAATTTCGATTACTCTCTTCGCTAACATGTACCTTCCACCAGTTGTTTGTAAACGGGAATTAAAAATAGCTTTATCCGCAAACTTCTTATGGAAGTACTTTATAGAAATCTCATTCACTAAGTCTGTTAGTTCTTTATTGTTCATCCCATTTGCTCCATCTAAGAAAGTCCTACTTATAATTGTACAAACTTTTCTTTCGATGAACAAGACTTGATTTTTTCACCCTGTTACATTAAACCCCTAAAATAACAATCAACTATTAGGATGTTTCATTTAACCAAAGTTTATCCTCAAAACGTTCTGTTTTTATTAGGGAAGGTTTTACTTTACTTCTATATAATACATACGAACCTAAACGGCAAATCTGCATAAGATAAAGATAACAATTCGATTTGGAGGGGGTTATATGCCTAACTGGTTGTTAAATCAAATGGAAAGCGCATTTCGTTCAAAGGATAAATATCAAATCAAACTCCTTAACCAGTGTTGGTTTTTTTATCGAAAACGATTCACTGCTGATAAATATACTTAAAAAGTGATTTATTCATTTTGGTGATAAACATAAAAACCTAAAAACCACAGGCAAAAATGTGCCTGTGGTTTTTCTACTATGAATGAGGATTTAACATTGTAAGAGCAATTCTTTCTCGTTGGACATTCACATCATCGACCCACACCGTAACAATATCACCTACGGCCACCACATTAAGTGGATGCTTAACATATTGATTCGACAATTTAGAAATGTGCACAAGACCGTCTTGTTTTACACCAATATCAACAAATGCTCCAAAATCAACAACGTTCCGCACGGTACCTTGTAATTCCATACCTTTTTTAAGATCATCCATTGAGAGTACATCTGTTTTTAAGATTGGTTGTGCGACCTCATCCCTAGGATCTCTATTTGGCCTTTCGAGTGAATCCACTATATCCTGTAATGTCGGTTTCCCTACACTTAATTTTTCAGCCATTTCATTTACGTCAATTTGCTTTAATGCTTCTATTAACTGTTTTTCCCCTAGTTGTTCAGTTGATTGGTTTAATAACGCTAATAGTTGTTTTGTTTGTTCGTAACTTTCCGGGTGTATTGGAGTTTGATCAAGCGGCTCCTTACCTTCAACTATCCGCAAAAAGCCTATTGCCTGCTCATATGTTTTGGCACCTAAACGAGGAACACCCTTTAGCTGCGCTCTACTCTCAATTTTCCCATTTTCATCACGGTATTTCACTATATTGTTTGCCACTGTTTTATTCAAGCCTGACACGTACTGTAAAAGTGAAGATGATGCTGTATTAACATTAACACCCACTTGGTTTACAACCGTTTCTACTACGAAAGTTAAAGACTCACTTAGCCTTTTTTGACTAACATCGTGCTGATATTGACCAACTCCAATGGATTTCGGATCAATTTTCACCAGTTCACTAAGTGGATCTTGTAGGCGTCTCGCGATGGAAATTGCACTTCTTTCTTCAACCTGCAAATCCGGAAACTCTTCCCGCGCTAATTTTGACGCAGAATAAACACTAGCGCCTGCCTCATTTACTATTACATAACCAATATTTAATTGGTGTTTCTTTATCATATCTGCAACAAATTGCTCTGTTTCCCGAGATGCCGTACCATTACCGATAGCAATAAGATTAACAGGGTAGTTATTAATCATATGCATAAATATTTTCTCCGCCCCAACCTTATCATTCTTTGGAGCAGTTGGGTACATGACGTTAATCTCATGTTTTTTACCTGTTTCATCTACAACTGCAAGCTTACAGCCTGTCCGAAAAGCAGGGTCAACCCCTAAAACGGTTTTCCCTCTAAGAGGTGGTTGCAGCAAAAGATTTCTTAAATTTTTTGAAAATACATTGATTGCGTTTTCTTCCGCTTCTTCTGTTAAGGAACTTCTTAATTCTCTTTCAATGGAAGGTTCAATCAAACGTTTATATCCATCTAAAGTTGCTTCCTCAAGTATTATTCGACATTCTTCGTTGGGCTTTTGTATGACCATCTTATTTAAATAAGAAGTAATCGTATCTTCAGGTGCTTGAATTTTTACTTTTAAGATATCTTCTTTCTCCCCACGGTTCATAGCCAACACTCGATGGGAGGCTATCTTTCGAACAGGTTCTTGAAAGTCATAATACATATGATAAATACCTTTTTCATCTTTTTCTTCATCTTTAACAGAAGTCAATAATAAGCCGTGATCGAATGTTTCTTTTCTTATTTTTTCCCTATATTTTGGTTCATCTGAAATCCATTCAGCTATAATATCCTTTACCCCTGCCAAAACATCCTCAACATTTTGGAGTTCATGCTCTTCTGATAAATACTGCACAGCTTCTTCTGAAAAAGAAACATTTTGCTGTTCCCAAACTATCTTAGCAAGTGGCTCTAAACCTTTTTCTTTGGCAATCGTCGCTCTTGTTCTTCGTTTTTGCTTATAGGGACGATATAAATCTTCTACTTTTTGTAATTGTTCAGCAGCTAGGATTTCTGTATGTAGCTCTTCTGTCAGTTTTCCTTGTTCATCAATTAGTCTTATTACTTCTTCTTTTCGTTTACTTAGTTGAACCCCATATTCATAATGATCTTGAATATCTTTAATTTGGACTTCATCCAAACCACCAGTCTGTTCTTTTCGATAACGAGCAATAAAAGGAACGGTATTACCCTCTTTAAGTAAGTAAATAACTTTTTGAATTGTATTTATATGTATACCCATTTTCTTGCTCACTGTTTTTATAATAAGTTGCTCCTGATTTTTTTCTTCCACATTAAATGCCTCCTCACAAGACGGTCTATCTATAATTTGCCATACTATAACATTTTACCAAAAAAGAAATAATACATAAAACGGTCATCAAAATTAAGCAATAAAAAACCCACCTTATGGCGGGTTTTTCCAAATAAATACGGAGCAAACAACTTTTTTAATGTACGTATTTCATAGCGATTAATGTTGTGTCATCATTTTTACCTTCTACATTTATTTCGCTATAATGCTTGGTCACTTCTTCACATTGACTTAATTGAATACAATTTTTTAATAAGAACTTCTCTTCCACACCATCCGAATACATAAAAAAGGTTTGACCTGGTTCAAGCCTTCCTTCAAAGACTTTATACCGTGCAGGAGTACCGCACAAATATCCTGCAGTTGGTATATACCTTTTTTTCTCTCCATTTTGATGAAGCATGATAATGCCTATGTTTCCAATTGATGTTATTTTATAGGTGCCATTAAGCAAGTCCATTTTTAATATACCTAGTACTGCACCACGTTTATTATATAAATTGTCATTGCAATTTTTAATGATAGAATCAATTGTTTTATTAAAATGCTTTTCCAAAGTAGTTACGACTGCTTGTGATGATTCTTTTGCCGGTTGCCCACTACCTAATCCATCAGCTATCACACATATAAATTCATCTTCTGTTTCTTTATAAAAAAAACTATCTCCAGAACAATCATTTCCTGTTTTAGCCTTTTGATAAACGGATATTTGGATTTTATTTTTAGCTTCTTTCAAAATAAAACCTCCGGGCTATCAGACTGGAGAGCCTCCCTTAATTTTCTTAAGGCTCTTCTTTGAATACGGGAGACATGCATTTGAGAAATACCTAAGTGGTCACCAGTATCCTTTTGACTCATATTTTGAAAGTATGTGCATTTTAATATTTCTTGCTCTCTTTCTGACAGTATTGGCATAAGCTTTTCCAATAATATTTTGTAGTCAACTTGATTGTAACCAGCCTCATTTGCACCAACTATATCAAGTATGGAAACTTTTCCACCCTCAGAATCAGCTTCAATTTTTCGGTCTACAGATAGAGCTCGGTAACTTTGCCCCATTTCCATAGCTTCTAATATTTCCTCTTCGGAAACACCTAAGTAATCAGATATTTCTCGGATAGAAGGGGAATGTTGAAGGGTTGTTGTGAGTTGTTCAACAGCCTTTTTAATTTTTGGACCTAATTCTTTTATACGCCTAGGTACATGAACACTCCAGGTCTTATCACGAATGTACCTTTTAATTTCTCCAATTATTGTTGGGATAGCGAAGGACTCGAAGGATTTACCAAATGAGGGATCATAACGTCTAATAGCAGCCATAAGACCTAACATACCCACTTGAACTAGGTCTTCGTGTATGGAACTGTTTTTTGAATATTTTTTCGCAATGGAATGAACAAGGTCTTTATATTCGAGTACAATATTTTCTTGTGTTTTTTCGTCAGCTGGATTGGTTTGAATATCTTTAATCCACTGGTATATTTCACCTTCACGATCACTGTGTGGTTGAGATTTGGTCGTCATTACGGCCCACCTCATTTTTTTGAAGATATTTTGTCATAATAACAATAACACCATATTCATTGTTTATTTCAACTCGATCCATTAGTGCGTCAATAAGAAAGAGACCAAAACCTCCTTCTCTTAACCCTTCTACAGATTCTGTTGATTTATATGGACCAATTTTTTTCTTAATTTCTTTTAAATTAAAACTACCGCCATGATCTGCAACCATAACTTCTAAACGGTCAGCATATATCCCGAACCCAATCGTTACTTCTCCACCATCTAGTTCATGATACGCGTGCTGCACTGTATTTGTAATTGCTTCTGAAATAGCTACCTTTAAGTCCTCAATCTCTTCAAAAGAAAAGCCTACCCTATTAGCAATACCAGAAATCGTAAGGCGGACAACCCCTACATACTCAGGTTTAGCCGGTATCTTTACTTCTATAAAGTCAAATGGCTCCTGCATTATAATCCACCTCTAATACTGCTTTCTATTTGAAAAACTTCTTTCAGGCCGGTTATATCAAACAATCTAAATACTCTCTCTTGAAGATTAATGAGAAGTATTTTTGAATCATACTCTTTCGTCGATTTAAGCGCGCTAATGAATACGCCTAAGCCCGTACTATCCATGTAATGGATTTTATCCAAGTAAACATGAACAGTAGAACCTCTCTCTTGGGTCAATGGAAGTAATGTATCTTTTAGCTTTGGTGCTGTGTAAACGTCGATTTCTCCAGAGAGTTTTACTTCATGAACATCTTCGTTTTTTGAAACATCAATCGTTAAGTTCATGTCTGAACCCCCAAATCTTTTTGTGTTAACGTTTAGTTTATACCCGGTTTAAAAATGGGTTAAACATCAAAATACAAAATTCTATCTTTCTCGTCTTAGAATAATTAACGTAAAATCATCTCTTAAGTCAAAGTCTTGAAGACGTTCAAAATAACGGTAAACATTTTCAACAATATGTTGAGCTGGTAAGTGAATATATTTCTGTACAACATCCACCACTTCTTGTCGCTCAATAAATCTGTCACCTTGTCTACATTCTGTTACACCGTCTGTAAGCAATAGCACCGTATCACCTACTTCAAGACTCTTTGAATAATTGATGTAAGAAACGTTATTTTGTACTCCTAATACTATACCTCTTGCATCTATTTCTTCAAACTGCTTACTTTTCGCCTTATAAAAGAATCCAGGCTCGTGACCAGCAGAAGAGTAGGTAAACTCATGCGAGTGAATATCATAAACCCCATAGAACATTGTAATAAACATGCCCGCTTCTACATTACGCTCAACTACTCTATTTAATAACTCCAAAATAGAATTAGGAGAAAAACGTTCATCAGAAAAGCTATCTAGCGCATATTTAATCATGGACATACAAAGGGCAGCTGGAATGCCTTTTCCTATAACATCAGCAATCCCTACACCAACATTACCACTTGAATCCTTAATGAAGTGATGATAATCTCCATTCATCTGTTTTGCCGCAACAGATAAAACCCCAATATCTAATACCTCAACATCTGGTATAACGGTATTTAGCAAGGTGTCTTGCATATTGGCAGCAACTTCAATTTCGGATTTTAGTTCCAGTTGTTTCTCCCTTAAATCCCTTGCTTCTTGGTGTACTATACCATATGCTATCATCGTTTCTAACAAAAAGTCTAGGGATCGTTTCATTTCCTTAGGTAATTCAGGGTACAAACTTTTTAACGATTCAATATGTATTTGCACAATTTCATCAGGAGATACGTCCTTTTGAAGTAACTGCTTACTGAATTGTTCTGCTTTATACAATGCTTCTTCATTTTCGGTTAACATGTATTGTTTCATTAACTCTTTATACTTTTCCAACTCTCACTCAAAACCTCCTCTAACGGAGCCACTTTACTACCGTTATTTCCGTCCCTTTGCCTACTTCTGATATTATATCAAAATCATCCATCAAACGTTTAATCCCCGGTAAACCTGCCCCTAAGCCTCCTGAAGTTGTATAGCCATCCTCCATTACCTTACTAATCTCTTCTATACCTGGTCCTTCGTCAATAGCAACAATTTTTATGCCTTTTTTATTTACCCCTTCAACAATATCAAAACAAATTTTACCTTTTTGGGCATATAGGTAAATGTTCCTTGCCAGCTCTGAAATAGCAGTAGCAATCCTAGCCTGATCAACAGAGCCAAAACCTAAGTTTTTAGCAATGTCTCTTCCATATTGACGAGCACCAACAATGTCCCATTCTTTCTTTATTGGTATACAGGATTGGTTGTTCATGTTTATTCCTCCAATTCCTGTCTGAGTTTGATCAAGCCTTTTTCTAGATCAAGTGAAGTCGGGACATCTTTTAAATGGATACCTAAATCAATTAAAGTAATCGCAACAGCTGGTTGTATACCTGTTAATACAACCTTTGCTCCCATAAGATCAGACATAGAAACAACATCGCCCAATACTTTAGCAATATAGGAATCAACTATATCTACAGAGGTTAAGTCAATGACAACTCCTGTCGCACCTGTTTCATGAATTTTCTTCAGAAGATCTTCTTGGAATTGGATAGCTGTCTGATCATCCAAATCTATTTGTATGGAAATCAATAAATAATTATGTAATTTTAAAATTGGAATTCTCATCATTTCAACCCTTATTGAGTGAATCAATCATATTTTCCATTTCATTTCCTTTGTCCTTTAGATTCACTACTGCTCTATCCGTAATTTCTAGTGCTGATTGAAAACCTTTACGTAATGAACTTTTTGTCGGAAATTTGCTTAAATCAATACCTAAATTTACAATCGTTTGAGCAATTTCAGGTCTGATTCCAACTAAAATACATGTGGAACCAACTAAACGTACAGCTTCTGCAGCTTGAATAATATGGTGAGCAACCATCGTATCCACAACCGGAACACCCGTAATATCAATAAGTACTACTTCTGCATTATGCTTTATTGCTCCCTCTAACAAGTTTTCCATAATAAGCTTTGCTCTTTCGGTGTCAATTGTACCTATTAGAGGCATAACAGTGATACCGTCCATAACAGGAATTAATGGTGCAGATAGCTCTTGAAGAGCAACCTTTTGTAAGGATACCGTACTTTCCCAACTACCTGAGTATTCACTTACTAAAAAATTCACAATCGGGTCTACCCATTCATCTACACTTTCCAACACTTGTTTAAAACGTTCTGCATCAAGTGTTTCACTTCTTTCAATAATAAAGTTTGTCGTCACTCGACGAAAAGCTTGCATCCCCTCAGTTAAGTAGTTTAACGGCCAACCAAAATTAATAATTCGTTCTGCAAAATCTTTTAAATCATCTTTTGAACCTTGATTTTGAACAGAAACGAATATAACATTAACAAACTCTCTATTCGTACTATCAAAAAGCTCTTCTGATATTGTTAACGAATATTTATGTACGGAGTTTTTCTCCACTTCATTAATCCACTTTTTAACTATTTCGTCACTATTCCCCAATACTATATCTTGTAGAACCGTATCCATTTTGAACCCTCCCATTTTTGAACGTAATCTTGATCTATTATTACAGTCCGTACCCTATAACATTTCTATCATACAGAAAATATATATCCAGTAGTAATTGAACAAACTATTCTTACTATAATGTACCATTCAAATCCAAATTAAGCCAACTACTATAATGTGCGAAATTTCTATATTTTAGACAATAGTGTTAAACCATTCTACCCAGACTCCTATTTCCGTACAAAAATAAAAAGCTACTCAATTTTCGAGTAGCTTAAAAGTCTATAAGTCCGAGACTAATTTGTAAAGCTTCATCAACCCGCTTCATTAATGTCTCATCCAATTGTGTTATATTGTCTGTTAATCTCTGTTTATCTATCGTACGTATTTGTTCTAGCAATATGACCGAGTCACGTTCAAATCCATACTTACTAGCATCTATTTCGACATGCGTCGGTAGCTTAGCTTTCTGTATTTGCGCGGTAATAGCAGCAACAATACAAGTAGGGCTAAAACGATTACCTATATCATTTTGAATGACTAATACAGGGCGAACGCCACCTTGCTCAGAACCAACTACTGGTGATAAATCCGCGAAAAAGACGTCGCCTCTTTTAACCATCAATACAGTTACACCCCACTCACTAAGCGCTCCAGGGTGTTTTCTGCCTCCTCTTCAGCTTGAAAGGCCTCCGATGCAATATTTAGATTAATATTAGCCATTTCCACATAACCACGGCGCATAGATTCTCGGATATCACGTTTTTTCTTTTCACGCAAATACATTTTTGTAGCTTGGCAAATCAAGTCGTTTCGGTCGCAATCCTCGTTCTTCCCCAAATTGTCTAGCTCCCTTACCATTTTCTTTGGCATTTTAATTACAATTTCTTGTGAGCTCTCGGACACACCCATACACCTCCACATTGCTTAACCTGACAAATGTATAAATCCACTATAATCATACCATGCAAATAATTGCTTTGCAAAGCCTTCTGGGCATTTTCATAGCCACTATTTTTGTTACATTCTATATTACTAAGAAATACTCTGAATGAGTCTTCTTTATCTTTATTCCAATTTTACACATTTATGCTTTATTTTAAACAAATTTGTTTAACATAATAAATAATTGTGACGGGAAACAACCTGATCGTTCTCTTTATAAACTCGGGGTACTCGATAGCTAATTTGACATGGAATTTCATAATTAATTGTTTCTAAACGATCGGCAACCTCATCCACTGAAATTTCTTCCTCTTCCTGGCGACCAATTAATGTAACCTTCGTACCGATGTCATAAGCATTATCCAATTTTACCATAAACTGATCCATACAAATGCGGCCAATTATAGCCATTCTTTTTCCGTGAATTAACACGGTTGAACCTTGGAACTTTCTTACCCAACCATCTGCATATCCTAGTGGTACTGTTCCAACCCACTCATCCTCACTAGCTGTATACGTACATCCATAGCTAACACTTTCTCCCTTACTTAACTTTTTTACATGAATTAATTTGCTGTGAAGGGAAAATGCTGGCGATAAAGGGATTGGCTTTTCCTCTTTTACATAAGGAGATGGATATAACCCATACATACTAATCCCAAATCTGACGGCATCCTGCATCTGATTGGGAAAGCGTATGCTAGCAGCACTATTACTTGAATGGACAATGAGCGGATGTGCAACATATTGCTCCAGTACATTCAAAAACTCGTTAAATTTCTCCTTTTGCTTATCATAATAAGTCATGTTATCTTCATCTGCTGTAGCAAAATGAGTGAAGATACCATCTATATGAAATTTTTTATCATTAAGCTCCATTAGCAACTCTTCTAATTCGTTTTTAGAACGCACTCCAAGTCTACCCATACCAGTATCTACTTTCACATGTAAAGAAAGGGTACCATTAACATACTGTTTGGCAGTCTTCACCCACTCTTTTTGGAAAGTAGTAAGAATAATATTTTTTTCAATAGCTACTGATACGTCCTCTGGTCTGACCCATCCCATCACAAGAATAGGAGCCTTTATTCCCGCATCCCTTAATTTAATTGCTTCATCTAATATAGCTACGGCTAAACCATAAACACCTGATGATAATGCGGCTTCAGCTACTTGTATATCCCCATGTCCATAAGCATTTGCTTTTACAACAGCAAATATCTTTTTTCCATTAGGTAAAATCCGCTTCAGCTGTTCAATATTCCTTTTGATCGACTGTAAGTCAACCTCTACCCAAGAATCTCTATAGAAATATGGCGATGACAAGTGTGGAACTCCTCTCAACACATAACATTATTTTCTTCTATTATTCCTATAGTGGTTTGAAGTGTCAAATGCATTATTTCATCATCCTTCCAAGAGAGCGAATAAAAACTTTTTGCGAAGAGCAATAATGTCCGGAAAGATGCAATTCTTTCAAATAACCTATAACAAAAATTGTTATTTTTTCGCCGTTTGCTTAAACTACGAAGTAACTATAGGTTTGCATTTTGATGAGTGCTATACGACCGCTTCGGCAGAATACTTCGCTTTCCGCGGGCACGGCCTCAGCCTCCTCGCAGAAAATCGCTGCTGCGGGGTCTTCAGACACGTGCGGTCCCGCAGGAGTCTACGTATTCTGCCTACGCTAGTAGTAATTTTCTGATTCAAGAATAGTGATAATCATAAAGTCAAGACATTTTATGAGAATCCCCATACCTATCACTTTGGCTATATTTCAACTTTCTTCCAAACATCAGTACTTTGAATTATAACAAGTTACAAAGCACATGATCAGCGAGGGAAATACACGTAGACTCCTACGGGACAGCGAAGACGTTGAGACCCCACAGCGAGCGTTCTGTGCGAGTGAGGAGGCTCAGCGCGAGCCCGTGGAAAGCGTAGTGTATTTCCGTAGCGGTAGGATTTGCACATATCAAGTTGCGTCGCATTTTCCATCTATTGCGTAAAACAACAATCTATTAGAACCTGGCTTAAAATAAAGAATAAAAAGCAGACTCTATACTAGCATGAGCCTGCTTTTTAAAAATAATCCTTTATTTCATTTCTTTTCCCTCTACAGATGACGCAACTTGAATCATTTCTTCTCTAGTTAAGTCTTCACTAGCCAAGTAAAATCTTGTGTTGTTGTGACTCCATTCAAGTGTTTTTTCTGTCATTGCACCAATCGTAAATCCTAGATCAACTGGCTCACCTTTGACCGAAACCGGTTGAGATAGACTTGTAGGGTAAGTCGTATACTTTTCCTCAATTAAAGTGAAGTTTTTCTCGCCCTCAAAAGTAAGAATAACTCTTTGACCATTTTCGAATTCTACTTCTTTTTTCGCAGCGAGTGAAGTTCCTTCCGGTTGGTATAACGGATAAAGAACCGTCAAGGATTGATCTTCGGCTGAAGCCATAGCAGGCACTTCTGCTATACTGCTCGTTAAGTTTTTCTTTGTGTCAAAGTCATCCTCTGCAAATTCAGGATCGAATTCAAAGGCCGAGAATTGGATTTCTACTAAAGCTGTAAAATCCTTATCAAACACTTTTACCATAACCGGCTTGAATGTTTTCTTGTCGAAATAAATTTCTTGGGTTGGTAAGTTTTTATTGCTTTGATAGTTTGTTTTTGTTGTGAAAACGTAATGATTATCTGTTTTCTTAAATTCCGCTTCCTTATCCTTCAAAATGTCGTTTACTAATGAAGTATATAAATAAGGTTGGCTAGTGTTATCAGGCCATTCGCTTTGGAATTTAAAACTCTTATTTAATGCTGGTGTTAAAACGAATACACCCTCATTATTACGGAGAATGATTTGATTCCCCTTCTCACTGTTTGGGTTATTTAGTTGTACGCGATAAAAATCTTTTTTCTTGTGCCAAACATCAATTTCGTAGCTCTGTACTTCTTCACCAGTTTTTAAATTCATCTTTGCCTGAGCTTTGTAGCCATCCATTTCTTCTACTTTCTGTTCAAGGGAATCTACTACATCTTGTTTAGATTTTTCACCACAAGCAGACAATAGAAGAATTAGTATTAGTGCAGTCAAGCTCCAGAGCAAATGTTTTTTCTTCATATTCACAACTCCTTTGCCTCATTTCAAAGGACAAAGGGAACAATATGCACCTGAAAAGTTAAGAAAATGTATGGAAAACACTACCGATTCCTTCCATTAAATCAGTTGCTAATAAGTCATATTTAGAATATCGACCATTTTCTATTAAATGATCAGCAGAAGCTCCATGTATCCAACACCCATTGCATAAAGACGTTATTAAGCAGGCTCCTTGCATCATAAAACTTAACAATATTCCTGCTAGCACATCCCCACTCCCCCCTTTTGCTAGTCCAACATTACCATTGGTAATAACGAACTGCTCTCCCTGAGGATTCGTGATAATAGTGAATGGCCCCTTTAAAACAAGATGGACATTATATTCTTTTGCAAAGGCTTTTGAGTAAGTAAATGGTTTTAATAACAACCTTTCAGTAGTTATCCCTAAAAGCCTGGCCATTTCACCTGCATGCGGTGTCAACACAGTTGGATATTCTCTTTCCTTAAGTAAGGAAAGGTTCTGTTTCAAATAATAAAGGGCATCTGCATCAAGAAGTAAGAGACTTTTTACTTGTCGAATTACTTGTTCTATCAAAGAAAAGGCTTTTTCAGTACGACCTAACCCCATCCCCACAGCAACCGAAGTATATTGATCACTTAAGAAGTCCATTTCATCTACCGTTTTATAAGTTGCTTCCGGAACATAGGAAGCTATAGCTGGAATATTCTGTCTGGTAGTCCCTATTGTAATAAGTCCTGCTCCCGAACGAAGCGCAGCCCGCGCAGTCATCATTACAGATCCTGGCATTTCATCCGATCCACCGATTACTAATCCTTTCCCAAATGTACCTTTATGGGCAAATCTCTTCCTTTTTGGTAATGTAGCTTGCACATTATTTCTTCCCCAGGTTTGTACAAAACTTGGTTTTATTGGGGGAATTAACCCTATATCTAGTGGCACCCATTCCCCATAATAGGAAGCATACCTTTCCAAAAAAGCTGTAATCTTAGGATATTGGATAGAAAAAGTTACATTGGCATATAAACCATCTTTAACTTCAACGCCTTCATCTGCAGGAATACCTGTAGGAATATCAACCGCTACCTTATAAATGGATAGCTTGTTAAGCTGTCCAACGACCTCTTTGTATGGTGATTTCAAGTGTCCTTTCACACCTATACCGAGCATACAGTCAACAATAGCTTCTGTATGAACTAATATTCCTCGTAGCTGGTTTTCACTTTTGTAAAAATGAAATGGCACGGATAACTTTTTCAAAATGTCGTAATGGAATTTGGCATCACCATTTATTTTCTCTTCATCCACAAGACTAACTACCTCCACATGGTATCCTCGTAAATGAAGTGTTCTTGCGATTACAAATCCATCTCCGCCATTATTACCAGAACCAGTAAAGATAAGAATACGACAAGTATTAGCTACTCGTTTCTCAATATTTGTTGCAACTGCCCTCCCTGCATTTTCCATCAAAATCTTTCCATCAATACCAGCAGATTGAACCGTATGGCTATCTACTTCATACATTTCCTTTGCGGTGACTATGTGCACATCGTTCCCTCCTACCCGCACTAAAATAATATGAGACAAACCATCCGAATATGCAGACTAGCCTTCTTGAATAATAACTTCTGCTATAACAAACTCTGTTCCATGGGAGATAGAGACGAGAATATTCTTTCTTTTTTCTCCGTTTATATAGATTTCGGGTTTGCCCTTATCATCGGAAATCACTTCTATATCTAAAAAAGAAACTTCACTACCTATCCCTGTTCCATAGGCTTTTGCATAGGCTTCCTTGGCAGCAAAACGACCTGCTGTATATTCTATTTTCCTTTTCCAAGAGGAAATATTATTCAAGAATTCCCTTTCCTGCTTCGTTAAAATTTTCTCGTAAAATCGCTCATTATTTTTTATTATTTTTTCTATTCTTTTTAACTCGACTAAATCGATTCCTAAACCTTTGATCATCTTTTCACCTTCCACACCTATGTATTTAAGAACAACGTTCAAGCATTTCTCCATATAAACATGTATAATAATGTAATAAAACTCCAATTAAATAGGTGATATTATGTTTCTTCGTACAGAAAGTTTTAAAGAATTTATCCGTTTCTATCCAATTGTCAGTATTATTATAGGCATAAACCTAGGCTTGTGGTTATTAACTGAGTTTTTACCTATTCCCATTTTTCAGGTTTTGAGAGATTTAGGCCTTGGCCACAACGGTCTTATTTCATACAATCAAGAATACTGGAGATTATTTACGGCGATTTTTTTCCACTTTGGGTTAATGCACACCATTTTTAATTCTTTCTCTCTCGTACTTTTCGGACCTGCTTTAGAACGATTATTAGGGAAAGCAAAGTTCTTCGTTGTTTATGTCATTGCTGGCCTTGTTGGTAACATAGCCACACTTTGGCTAGGCTCACCCTATGTTATACATGCTGGTGCTTCCGGAGCTGTTTTCGGGCTGTTTGGCGTCTATGTATTCATCGTTGTATTCCGAAAGCATATTTTAGATTATCAAAGCACTCAAATCATTGTTGTCATTACCATTATTGCCCTTATTATGACATTTTTACGTCCGAACATAAATGAGTACGCCCACATTTTCGGATTTATAGGTGGTTTTGCATTAGCACCTGCTCTTCTAAACAAATACCGCTCCAAGTCAAATTGGATATGAAAAATGGTCTGGAATTTAGCAGGAAATCTGCTAAGTCCAGACTTTTTTGTTTACTCCTCAATCTTGTAAAATAGTATTAGTTATATTCTCTTCTTTTACAGTTCAAACTACTGATTATGTACCTACACCAAATATACCAAACTATCACCTCTTATTAGCAATATATTCTTTGTATCCTTTACTTATTAGATATTTAGAGGTTAACAAAAATAGCAGCACGGAGGGAATTACCTCGTGCTGCTATTTATTATGTTTTTTTATACTCCGGTTTATTTGATAGTAGTGCTAAGATTCCAGCTACTAACGGAAAGATAATAATAAGTATAAGGATTTCATTATAGCCATGAAACCAATCAAAAAATAACCCAAAAGGAAGTGGTCCTAAGGCTGAACCGACAACCATAACGGATTGAGCTAGCCCTTTAATACTTCCTAAATGTTCCCTACCAAAGTAGTTGGGCCATACAATACTTAACACAATTCGCTCTAAACCATTAACAATACCCCATACCGCACCGTAGACAACAGCACCTATAAAGGATGAAAGCTGCAATAAAAATAAGATTGAAATAATATGTCCTAAAAAGGTCAAAGCCAACACATACTTCACATGAAAGCGATCAACTAAATAACCAGATACAAAAGAAAGCGGAAAACCTACTATTGCCATTAATGCTAGAATCATGGACGCTTCGCCAACGCCAAGTCCCTTAAGTTGAATGATGGAAACAATATGAAAAGTAATCCCAGTGTTGACCAATGCGGGGACTCCCACACAAAATAAAATAAACCAAAATGCTTTTGTTTTCATTGCTTCTTTAAGTGTCCAACTTATTTCATTCACTTCAATATGTAAGGATGATGATACATTATTCGTGCTATGTTTCCCATCAATTTGGAGACCAATATCTTCTGGTTTATTTCGTACAAACAAGAATGCAATTGGAACAAAGATAACTAGTAATAACACGCCCCAAATTAGCCAAGTCGTACGCCACCCCAATGTACTATTAAGATATGTGTTTAGTGGTGGAAATAAAGCCGAGCTTACAAACCCACCAATAGCCATAATACTTAATGCTTTTCCTCTTTTACCGAAAAACCATTGTGGTACGAGAGTATTTGGCAGTAGAGTAAGTGAACCTTGTCCGAATAAACGTAACATAAAAAATCCTAAAAACATCATCACAGGTCCAATAATAAAGCTATTCCAAAAACACGTTATCGCAAGCATCAGACCTATTACGGTCATCATTATGCGCTGCCCAAATTTGTCGGTTAATTTCCCAATCAAAAAAAGAAGTAATCCTGCTAATAATGTGGCAACAGAATAAAGTCCTGAAACAAACGAGTTGGAATATTGAAATTCCTCAATATAGTAATCCTTGAATATTGAAATCGAATAGGTTTGACCTGGTCCTGAGAAAAAAACACTCAAAGCAGCGACAGCCACAACTATCCATCCGTAATAAAATTTCGTGTGAATCGGTGCTTTCGTTTGATCTAACGACGACAAGATTTCCACCCTTTCCATAAGCCAATGCTATCTATTTTAACATAGCTTAGGGAATTTGTTATCCGAAAACACTTTGATTCGATGGACAAAGTAAAGCACGGCTATCGTAAGGAACGATAGCCGCACTCTTTATGCCTTAAAACCTTTCATAAAAGTACCGAGTTGTTTAACAATAGGTGAAACTTGGTGAAAAGTATTTGCCATTTGGCCAACAGTCGAAAACATCTTATCAAAGTCCATTTGGCCATTTTGATCTTGAAAATACTTCATAAAACCATTCATATTTTTTGGTCCAAATGAATTGGCACCATAATTGTTACCTTGTTGCATCGGAAAGTACCCCATAGGCATAGGTGGTTTTTGAAATTGCTCATAAGGAGTGCTAGATCCAACAGCGTTATTATTAGGTTGTTGCATATTCATTTGTGGAAATGATTGTTGTGGATAGTTATATTGCTGAGAACCCATTGGTTGAAAGTAATTCATGTTCGGATTTTGCCTACCCATTTTATACATAAAAACACCCCCTGTTCATTCCCTTTTTCATACATTTTATGATGGGACAAACGGTGGGTGTGCTAATTAGTATTGCTATTCATCATGATTATTATGAACTCCTAATTTATGAGCTAGATTTTGCTTTTGAAAGCCTAATATATAATCTTCCCCTACAAATACTGTAGGTGTTCCAAAAATCCCTTTTCTCTGTAAGTGTTCTAAATGTTCATGATTGCTAGAAACGTTTTTTTCTTTATATTCTATATCCCATTTTTCCAATTGCTCTATTACTTTTTCGCTTTGAACACAATCATAGCTAGTATATACAACAATTTCTCGTTGACCCAAAATATCACCTCTTAGCAACCAATGATGTTATTAATCATGCTTCCTTTTTATCTTTACCCAGCACCTTTTACAATTAAACATTGTTATCGTTATTTCCAGATGAAAAGAACAATATATGATTTCGTTCTCTTAACCAAAGCTTATATAGGATATGTTATGATGAAAAATATTGTAATCGTCTTAATAACTATACAAAGGTGGTGAGCGACATGTTAAAGGATACAGGAGAAAGAGTGATACCGGAATTGATGGATCCGATGAATAAGCTTTTATTAGAGCATATTGCTCGTTATCAATTTGTACTACCATACGTAAAAGGAAGAGTTCTAGACCTTTCCTGTGGAGCTGGTTATGGAACACATCTTATAGCTAAAGAGGCCAAAGATGATATTGATGAAATAGTCGGGATTGACATTGATAAAGACATTATTACGTATGCACAAGGAAAGTACTATCATCCAAAATCAAGTTTCATGATTCAAGATGCTACTGACAAAAGCCTTCCAAGTAAATTAGGGTTATTTCATACAATTGTTAGTTTCGAAACAATAGAGCACATAGAAGAAGAAGAGGTACTTTTAAACAATTACTATCATTTATTAGAGCCTGGTGGAACACTTATTGTTTCCACTCCGTTCGGTGAAGGGAGAAATATTCCATGCGGTTCCCCATTTCATGTTCACCAATTGACTCCGGAAGAGTTTAGAGCATTATTTACTGCATACACAGAGGTTTCGTTCTTTTATCAAAAAGGCGTATTAATTGAACCACATCCAGCTAGAAAAGATGTCCATTATCCATTAGGAATAGCTGTATGTAAAAAATAACAACGAAGTGCCTAGCATCCTCAAATGCTAGGCACTATTTACGTCTTTGATTTCCAAATTATTTATTAGCACAAATGCGACGAGTAGAATGGTACTTATCATGCTAATCCAAATACTAATTAAGCTGAAAAATATTGCTACCATCATAGATAACCGCAACAGATATAGACTCCTATATGATCTATAAAATCCTATCATGTTATTCGATCTGACTAAAATAGAAATAAAAAGGTCTATATACATCCACAGGATATAAAAAAGAAGATGAAAACCTATCGCCCAAACACTTATATGATGGAATAACAGCATCCCTGCTATTGCCAATGAAACGAAAAACACCAAGACAACATACCATTTTTTAAAAGATTGGAACCATGGTCGGAACCTCCATGGTAAAGCATGTAAGATGGGCTGTTGAAACTGATAAGCAAATAAACTCGCAACCATTTGATTCATAATAAAAATGGCAAGCGGGATAGATACACTAAGTAACCATTTCCCTTGTAATCCTAGCCCAATGATAAGGAGAAATATCGTACTAATTAGCTTTAATAATAAATCCCCATGCTCTTTTAAAAAAACTCTCCATAGCCTTATAGATATAACGGATAAATCATAAGGTAGTGGTTTCTTGGCTTTTTTTCCATGAAACAATTTGTTAAACAGTTGGTACTTTTTCGGCGGTTTTATCGGTACTTTCGTCAAACTCTCTACTAGGTACATACTCCACACTTTTATATCACTATAACTAACAACTTTAACCCAATCTACATGACGAAGAGGTTTATAAAAGAGTAATATAATGGCACCAACAGTAACGATAGAGATAAACAACCACAAAAGTATTGCACTCGGAATAAACTTACTCAAAAAAATATATCTTATACATGCAAAAAGGAGTACAACTAGGAAAATTTTAGCTATTTTTTTAAAACCTGAATCTTGAAAGAGCCTCCATTGAATGGCAATACCAGCCATATGGGCAATCCAAATAATAAAAATTATTTTACTTATGAATAGATAGGACAATGGTGTAAGCAAAAAGATGACAACATGCAACACAAAAAAGATGAAAGTTAACTTTAAAACCCTTTCTTTTAAGCAATAAAGCCAAATCCGTTCCTTTATATAGGGCATCAAGCTTAGTTGATATTCCGTACTCGTCACATATACTCCAGGGTTTCTATAGGAAAAAATAAATGCCCGTATAA
Organism: Salirhabdus euzebyi; assembly: GCF_014207435.1. Taxonomy (GTDB): domain Bacteria; phylum Bacillota; class Bacilli; order Bacillales; family Alkalibacillaceae; genus Salirhabdus; species Salirhabdus euzebyi. The sequence continues at coordinate 163,494 of NZ_JACHGH010000007.1, read as the reverse complement.
TAAGTGCACCAAACAATAAAAAAAGAACGTCATTAGATACATTTTCAAACATGCTGAAAATAGGTTCAAACTCTCTTAACCAATTCTGTAGTGCGATTAGACTTATGATAAGGAAGAAAAATAAATATATACTAATGGTTATGTCAAGTACTGTGGCCAAAGCCTGCCTGTATATTTGCAACTTCTTTTGAAAACGATTTTTTCTAATCCATCTGTATGTATGGAATAAGGAAGGATAGTCATTCATCTATCTTTCTCCTTTTTAACCCATTAAAACCTGTTATTTGACCCGATTCTGCTATTTGTCCATTTGATAACAAAACAAACTCATCACACAAGTCAGTAACCTTCTCCAACTGGTGGGTTGTAATTAAAATAGAAGTACCGTTTTCTTTTTTCTTTGCTAGTTCTTCCATTAAAAACTGTGCAGCATAAATATCTAGTCCCATAAAAGGTTCATCAATTAAAAGTAGAGGTACATCTGGAATTAGTGCACATATTGTCTGGACCTTTTGTCTCATCCCTTTTGATAATAACTCAGGAAACTCGTTTCTCTTATCACGAATGTCAAAAGCTTCTGTGTAATAAGTTATTTTCTCCTTCAATTCTTGTTCACTAACAAGATAGCTTGAACCGTATAGTTGAAAATGCTGTTCGACCGTTAATTCTGACATTAAAAGTGGTTCTTCTGGAATGTAAGAGAAAAGGGTTTTAAATTGTAAAAAGTCATCATCCTGACTGATACCTTTAATTTTGATTTCACCCTCACTTTTTTCTTGCCACCCCATTATTGCTTTCATCGTAGTAGACTTACCAGCACCATTATGACCAACTAGTGCGGTGATTTTCCCAGAAGGAACTTGAAATGAAATGTTGTTCAAAATAACCTCATTTCGTATAGATAGCCCCAAATTATTTACTTCTAGACAATTTGTCATCTTCTATTACTTCCTTTTCACATATTTAACCTTATTGATTAGTACGAAATAAACAATAATTTGTTTCAATTAACCCTAAAAAACTGCCCTCATTGACAGGGCAGTTTCCGTTTATTCGTTCTTCTCTTTTAGTATCTTTTCAAGTGAATCCTGAAATGGTCTTCCTTCATCAACTGATAGGTACACTTTATTTACAATTTTTTGTAATCCAAAAGCTCTATATGAAACAACAGGTTCTGTCAAATAAACAACAAATTGAGGTAATTGCTTCTCAAACCCATTTAATGTAAGGTTTAACGCGCCTTTATCTTTATCTATCTCCTTGATAGGTCTATCATTCAAAGAGAACGCACCAATTTTTTCATAAGGTATAGCCACATGGAATCGTAAGCCTTTTTGGAGATGAATACCTTTTGAATCCAACACTACTGGCGACAATGTAATGGCACGATAATCGGCAATTAAATAACATAAGGCAAAAAGGTCAAATAAAGTGATAACCCAAGCTAACAAGTGACTAATTTGCATCAATAATAAGTGAACGGCAATTATTTCAATCGCTAACGCATGTGCTAGCATAATAAAGACTCCGAGGTATTCCCCATTTTTATGATAAGAAAAATGCAGGGTATTATTTGAAGTGCTTTTCCCTTTTTTTCTCCAACTAAAAAACACATAATAAATTACCGCAAGATCAGTAGACAGCATTTGTAGTACTTTCTGGTATTGGTTAAGTTTCTTTATTCGAAATGAAAATGTTTGTTTTACTGCCTCCATAAAGGATCTGAGAAAATGGTGATATTCTTCTCTCTGTACCCTAATATTTTCTTTCAGTAATGGTAGACGCTTGAAAAGATATAGAATGAAGAGTAACTCTAATAAAATAATAGAGACTTCTGCCAAAATTACCGCTTTATTAATGTGATTTAAATATTGATCGGCATAATCCGGGATAAACCAGTTTGCTAGAAAAAGCCCGGCAAATGAAACGGGGACAAAAATAATGAAGGAAGGTTTTCGTTTTAATATAAAGAAGTAAACAATTAGAGGAAGAATGATCGTCAAATCAATTACCGTTCCAACTGCCATTAATGGTGTAACAAACCCTAAAATCTCTAACTTCATGAGCAAAAAATTGGGAACCAAAATGATGAATATGACTACGAGCATCCATTTACTAGAAATAGTATGTATAAAATTTTGATTAACCATAGACTGAACCTCCTTACGCATATTTTACCAAATAAATACAAATAAAGATTAGTATTTTTTGTGACATTTTCTTATACTTTAACCCTTCTTCAAAGTTAAAGTTAAACTTAAAATATAAAAAAAACTACCTCCATAGAGGTAGTTAGGCAAACGTATTAGAATACTGCTGTACCAAAGACTTTTTATCAATTTTTCCAACGTGTGTTTTCGGCAACTCATCAATAACAAAAAACTTTTTCGGAATTTTGTAGCTAGAAAGCTTTCGTGAACAATATTCTTGTAACTCCTGTTCATTAAATTGTTTCCCTTTATTGAAAGAGACAAAAGCTGCTACGGCTTCTCCCCATTTATCGTGTGGAATTCCAACTACCGCTACTTCATTAATACCTTCTAGCGATGATAACCAATGTTCAATTTCAAGTGGATAAATATTCTCACCGCCAGATATAATCATTTCTTTTTTTCTACCGACAATATACACAAATCCATCTTTATCCTTGCGAGCAAGATCACCTGTATGAAGCCAGCCATCTATTTTTGTTTTTTTGGTTTCCTCTTCCTTATTCCAATAGAATTCAAATGAATGATTCCCTCTTAAACATAGTTCTCCAACTTCATTTATATCCACTTCTTGGCCATTATCATTAATTATTTTAATGTCATTAAAAACCATCGGCTTCCCTACAGAACCTCTTTTATGTTTAGCTTCCTCAGGATCAATATAAAAGTTATTAGGACCTGCTTCCGTCAGTCCATAGCCTTCTTTAAACAGAAGTCCTTTTTGTTCAAAAGCATCATAAATGTTTAGTGGGCAAGGAGCACCACCAGATAAGAAAACCTTCATATGAGGAAAGTTTGAAGTACGAAAAGCGTCCGTCTTAATAATCATGTGATACATTGTCGGAACAAATAAGACAATTGTACACTTGTGCTTTATTAGATCCTCTACAGCTTTTTTTGGTTCAAAATCATCCGTAACAATTACCTTACCACCCGCAAGTAAAACCGGAACGATTAAAGCATTTAAGCCACCTGTATGGAACATTGGTAGCGTAGTAATGGTAGCTTCCTCATCAGTCAAATTCCAACTAACAATTGTATTAAGAGCATTCCAAAGAATCGAACGATGAGATAAAACAGCTCCTTTAGGTTTTCCTGTTGTACCGCCCGTATAAATCATTGCTAAAGGATCTGATTCATTTAGTGATTCTTCTGGTATAAATGCTTGAGAAATATTTATTAAATCATTCACATAATGATTATCCTCTATATTAAGGACGTAGTAATCTTCCTCTATCCAGGAGAATTTTTTGTTAAAATACTGGTGAATTCCAATAATCTTAGGATTAGCGTCACTTAGAACATAATCCATTTCATCTTTGGATAATCTCCAATTTAACGGTACAAAAATTGCCCCTATTTTTATACAAGCAAACAAAAAGTCAAAATAACTTATATGGTTAGGGGATAGCAAAGCTACCCGATCACCCTTCTTCACACCTTTTTCCCTAAAAAATGTTGCTATCAAAATTGCACGTTCGTTTAATTGTTGGAAAGACCAGCTATCGTTTAATTCAGCATCTACAATTGCTTCATCATGAGGAAATAATCTTGCTCGACTATTAATCCAATCCAATTCACGCATCACACCATCTCACCTCTTACAACGGTTTTATTATGTAAAGAAGACAAGCTCAGCTTATCGTTTATAAAAAGCTATAAGCATCCGTATTCTTATCAAACCAAACTTTCCTAAAGTATAAAAAACAAGAGTTACACAATAGTTACAGGCTAGAAAAGCGTAATCGACTGTTTAACGACGTATGGACTGGAGGAATTAAAAAGAGAAGTCCCTAACGATTTTTTATACCAGGGACTTCTTCTTGGATTGGTTTTTCTAAAATCAGGTTACATCATTATTCCGCCATCAACATGTAGAACATGACCATTTACATAATCAGATTCGTCAGAAGCTAGAAACAAATAGGCATTTGCTATATCGGAAGGTTTGCCCAATCTTGCCATAGGAATTTGTTTTTTCAGGCCATCAATTACTTTTTCCGGAACACTTTCCACCATAGAAGTTTCGGTAAAACCTGGTGCTACAGCATTCACATTTATTGCTTTTCTTCCAAGTTCCTTTGCCCACGTTTTTGTCATCCCAATTATTCCAGCTTTGGCTGCAGCATAATTCGTTTGACCAACATTACCATATGCACCGGATACAGAGGAAGTATTAATAACCTTTCCTTTTCCTTGGTCAACAAGATATGGTAAAACAGCTTGCGTACAGTGAAATACACCAGTAAGATTCACATCCAAAACTTGTTGAAACATTGCTGGGTCTAGCTTAGATAACATAGCATCTCTGGTAATACCAGCGTTGTTTACTAGAATATTAACTTTACCGTATTTATCTACTACCTTTTGTACCATTGAATCCACACTGCTTCTGTCAGCCACATTCACTTGAACAAAAAGACAATCAAAACCATCGGCTATTAGTTCTTGTTCACGTTTTTTCCCTGTTTCTTCATCAAAGTCTGCAAGTACCACCTTCGCTCCTTCTCTTAGAAAAGTTTTTGCTGCTTCTAATCCAATCCCATTCGCAGCACCTGTAATGATGGCTACTTTATCTTGTAATCTAGTCAAGTAAATTACTCCTTCCTATCTAAAAAACTTTCCATTGTGTTTAATAACATATCCAAATCATCAATTAAAGGAGAATGGCCGCAACCGGTTAGTTTCTTATACTCAGCATTTGGACCAATGTCCTCTAAAATTTCATTTGTCATCTTTTCATTTACGATTATGTCCTCGTTACCATGCATAACAAGTACGGGTATATTAATGTTTTTTGCTTGGTTTGTACCTTCTACTAACCCATTATGAGCAGAACCAATATTAAAAATATTTTGCATGTGATAAGTTTCGGCCAAGTTTCTTTGCGTTAACATATCCTCTAAATATTCATCATACTTTTCTGCGTCAGGTTTCCTTTTACGGTATATCGTTAAATCCCAAATTGCTTTTAAGAGGTCTTTATTTTTTGCATCATATGCACCTTGAACGATCTGTGTTTTTGTTTTATCAGCTCTAATTTCTTCATATGTTTCGAGTCTTTGTGTAACAACTGGTAGCCCATCTTTTCCTAAAGGATAAACCGGATACCCTCTTGTTGAGCCAGAATTAATTAAAAGAAGTTTTTCACATGCATCTACATGGTCAGCACAATATTGTAAGGAGACTTCTCCCCCCATTGACCAACCAACAATTGCATAAGGTTGAATATTTAATTGGTCAACAAAAAGCCTTACATCCTCCGACAAATCACGCACTTCTTTAATAATATTTTTATATGTCGAAACACCAAATCCTCTTAAATCAACCGCATATAATTTATATTTTGGATCCATATTTTCTAACACTACGTCCCAATGTTTAGAGGAGGTCATATTACCGTGAATGAGGAGAATTATCTTTTCTCCACCTTCTCGCTCTCGATATCCAAGTGTTTCTCCATTAGGTAAGTCTACTTTTTTTAATAGAATTTTAGACAAGTCTATCATCCTTTCGGAGTATTTCCCCACTCGACAACTGTTGCTCCCCATGCATATCCAATTCCTGCACTTACTAGGACAACAACAGAACCATTCTTAAGTTTCCCCTCTTGTTCTGCCAATTCAAGAGAGATAATTTGATCCATCTGACCAATATGACCATACTCCTGTAAGTAGATGGAGTGGTTATTCGTTAAACCTAACTCATTTAACACATAATCATGAGCAGACTTTTTCATATGAAGCATCGCAACATAATCAATATCGCTTTCTTGATAGCCACTACGGCTGACAGCATCCCTTATTACTTTTAAGAAGTTTTGCATCGATTTCTGTTCTAACCTTTCCTTCATCCCAACTGGATCTAGTACATCAAGTTGGTAAAGGCCGGCATCAAGGGCTTCTTTTGATATCGGGTTCTTTGTTCCGCCTGTTGTTACGACAACATCTTCTGAAAAGGATCCATCGGTAATGAGTGTGCTTTCTAGCACTCTATTATTTTCATGGCCCTTCTTAAGAATGAAGGCTCCTCCACCCGCTCCTAAGTTATACATAAACCTTGTACGGGGATTGTTATAGTCAATAAAATCAACATTTCGATAACCACCCGCTAAAAGAACAGTGTTAATTCTATCATCTGCATTCATCATATCTTTGGCAACTTTGATAGCCATAATGGTAGTTCCACAACGAAGTGCTACATCATAGGCCCAAGCATTTACTGCACCTACTTCATGTTGCAATTTAATCCCAGCAGTCCAAAGCGGATATTCCTTATGCTCTTCACCAATATAAATGACTAAATCAATATCTTTCGGATCTATATTTCCCTTCGCTATTGCTTTCTTCGCTGCTATAATTCCCATTTCACATGTATGATCATCAGGTCCCGGTATCGGTTTTTGCTTAATTCCAAGTTTGTTCTCCACTACTTCCAAAGGGATTCCCGTCTTATCTGCTAACTCACTTGATGTCATCTTCGTGTCTGGAACATATATACCTGAACTTACTATTCCAACTGACATAATTAACCCTCCCCTCTAGTTGCTTTCTACTTCTTGATCAACTGATTCCTTCATGTAATGAAAAGCATCCTCTAAATTTTCAAAAGTCATTTCCTGCTCATTTTGAACATGTGTCACCTTTATACGATAATGAGGCTGCTTACTGTCTTTACCATTGTTGCTCTGAAAACGTACAACGAAGGAGGTAATGGCTTGTTGGTTCATACTCATCCCCCTTAACTCGCGATTTGATTATCTTTTTGTTGCACCTTAGCCTCTTTTTTATGTTTTCGTTTCATGTACATGTTTTTAATGGAGCCGGCGATTCCCATTGGGAAGAAAATAACAACAAGTATATAAACGATCCCAAACAAGATGATCCAACGTTCAAAAATCCAGTGGACATCCGATAACTCTGATAAGAAATGATGGGCATATTCGATTAATCCTGCTCCAATAATTGGACCAATAAGCGTACCTACTCCACCTATAATCGTCATTAGGAGAGCATCAAGCGTTACATCAACAGCAAAAACAGTTGTATCTATAAAACGAATGGAAAGGGCATATAACACACCTCCGAATGCTGCAACAACTCCTGAAATTACACTAATAATTACTTTGTAAGGGAATATTTTATAGCCTAATGACATAGTTCGTTGTTCATTTTCACGAATAGCAACTAGTACTCGTCCTAGAGGTGAATTCGTTAGCCTTCGAAGACTAAAGAAGATAACAACGAGCGAAATTAAGGCTAACAAATACATATTGGTACGATCTTTAAAAAAGTCTGGAATAGTAAAAATAAGGCCGTCACTACCTCCAGTTAAACTTCGCATTTTTTCTGCTGCTACTAAAAATAATCCTGCCAACGCCAACGTTAACATGGCATAAAAATGGCTTTTAAGTCTAAGTGTTAGTACACCTGCAATAAAACTAATAATTGCTGCTGCTCCTAAAGCTACTAAAATACCAAGAATTAAAAAGAATAAAGTAGGTTCATTACGTTCTAAAACAATAGAAACACCATAAGCTCCAACCCCGAAAAACATGGCGTGACCGAATGAAACAATTCCTGTGTACCCTAGTAATAAATCATAGCTCATTGCAAAGATTCCAAATATAAAAATCTGAATGATAAGAAATAACATACTTAAGTTATCATATACAAATGGGACAACTGCTAATAGACAGCCAAAAAGCAAATATACCCAAGTTGAAATTTGAACTTTACCTAATTGTCTCATTTTGTACTCACTCCCTTAACACTGAATAAGCCCTGTGGACGGAACAGTAATACTGCTGCCATTAAAAGCATATTAACTGCAAGTGCTAAAGAAGGGACATAATATTGCATGTAAGCTTGCGCTAAACCTACTAATAATGCTGCCATAAGGGATCCTGATAAACTTCCCATACCTCCTATAACAACAACGATAAAGGCAAAAATCCCATAATCCAGACCAATTTCTGCATAAATGACCCCTGAATAAGGAGCAAACAAAAATCCGCCTAGTGCTGCCATTGCAGATCCAACCATGAAAACTGCTAAAAATATTAATCTAATATTTATGCCAAGTGCTTGAACCATTTCCTTATTCATTACGCCTGCTCGTACAATTAAGCCTATTTTTGTTTTCTTTAAGACATAGGAAGTAAGGGCAAATATAATAATTCCCATTAAAATAATGAATAACCTATATTTAATAATCGTCACGTCACCGATCGTAAAACTTCCATCTAAATATTCAGGTGGTTGTGCCGCTCTTTGATTCGGTCCATATACTACCTTCAGCATTTCCGTTAATACAAGCATAAATCCTAACGTAATCAAGATTTGTTGTATATGATTGCCATAAACAGGTTTGATAATGAGGTACTCTGTAATTGCACCTAACACTAAGCCCGCTACTATGGCTCCGAGAATACCGACGAAAAAGTTTCCGCTTAATCCATATATCCAAACCCCTGTAAAAGCACCCCATGCAAATAGTCCACCATGAGCAAAATTTAATACATCCATTAATCCAAAAATGAGGGTTAAACCAGCTGCTAAGAGAAAGAATAACATTCCCGTCGCAAGACCATTGAGGGTAAGACTGAAAATTAAATCCATCGTTGAATGCCTCCTTTCTTATGCAATACCAAGGTATTTTTTCTTTAATACTTCATCATCTTTGAGTTCATTCATTTTTCCAGAGTGAACCGTCATACCGTCATCCAGAATGTAAAAACTATCTCCAATACTACTTGCCATATAAAAATTTTGCTCTACTAAAACAATCGTTGTTTTTTCTTTCATTTCCTGAATAGATTCCATTACTTTCTCCACAATGATTGGGGCTAACCCTTTACTCGGTTCATCAATAAGCAATAAATCATTTTCGTTTATATATGCTCTTGCAATCGAAAGCATTTGCTTTTGTCCACCACTAAGCTGTCCACCCGCTTTATTCCAGAATTTTTTTAAATCTGGAAACATGTTTAAAACCCAATCCATCCGTTCTTTTGTTGCATCGTCTTCTTTTTGCATAGCTACCCGCATGTTTTCACCAACTGTTAAGTCAGCAAAGATGCCTTGATCTTCCGGAACATAACCAATACCTTTTCTTGCAATATGATGCGTATTTTGTTTCGTAATGTCTTCATCTTTATAAACTACTGATCCACTACTTGCAGAATTCAAGCCCATAATTGTTCGAAGTGTTGTCGTCTTACCTGCACCATTACGACCTAACAAAACAGTAACTTCCCCTGTTTTTACCTCAAAGGATACATTCTGCAATATATGAAACTGATCAATATAAGTATTTATTTCATCAACTTTAAGCAGAGTTTTCATCATGCAGTCCTCCTAGATATGCAGACTGAACTGTCTTGTTTTCCATAATTTCACTCGGTGAGTCTTGAGCTAGTAGCTGCCCATTGAATAGAACCATCACTTGATCGGATAAATCTAAAATCATATCCATCTTGTGTTCGATTAAAACAATTGTTCGATCGCCTTTTTCCTTTATTTTTTTAATAACCTCTAAAATAGCCGGTACTTCTTCTAATGACATTCCAGCTGTTGGCTCGTCTAGAAGCAAAAGGTCTGTTTCTAGCGCTAACAACATGGCAATTTCTAATTTTCTTTTCTCTCCATGTGCTAAATTAATAGCTACAGAATCAGCCTTTGTTTCCAACAATACGAGTTCAAGCAACTCCATCGCTTTTTCTTCAAATTTCTTATATTTTTTAAAGTGAAACATCATTTGATAACGGATTTTCTCATTCGACTGAACAGCAAGACGAACATTTTCTAAAACTGTTAAATTCGGAAATACGTTGGTAATTTGAAAAGAACGTCCTATGCCCATTCTCGTTCTTTCTGTAGAGGACTTTTTTGTGATATTTTCACCTTTATAAAAAATCTCTCCATTTGTTGGACGCAACTGGCCACTCAACAAATTAAAAAACGTTGTTTTTCCCGCACCATTTGGTCCGATTACAGAAGTGAATTTATTTTTAGGGATTTTAACGGAGAGGGAATCTACTGCAACATGCCCTCCGAAAGCAATAGATAAATTATTCGTTTCGATAATATGTTCCAATTATGCACACCACCTTGTTTAGAAAAGTTAGTACTTAAGCAGCACTAAAGTAGATAGGATTTGATGAAAGATGAATGAACTCCGACTATTTGGCCGAAGTTCATTCTATAAAACTTAACTTAATTTCTAATTGGAGGAGCTGTCTCCTCAGGAGAAAGCACTCGGTTTAATACAGGTACAGGATAGTCGAATCCTTCTTTTTCTTCTAATGTAATAGAGTATAGAGACTGTAATGCTTGATGATCTTCAGGTCTAAATGTCATTGTTCCTTTAGGTGTTTCAAAGCTCATACCTTCCATAATATCGATAAGCTTACTTCCAGTCGCATCACCCTCAGATTGTTTAAGCGCTTCCACAATGGAAATTGCTGCACTCATTCCACCTGGAGTAAATAGATCAGGAACTGTACCATGTTTTTCTTCCATTTTTTGAACTAACCAATCATTTACTTCATTATCTGGAAGATCATGATAGTATACCGTGAAGCCTTCCATTCCAACTAGTGGCTGCATAGTAGATAATGCTGCTATATCAGGGGCACCAGTTGAAATTTTAATTCCTTTACCTTGTAGATCCATATCCGCAATTTGGTTCCAAGGAGTATTTGCTCCTGCCCATACTACGAATAAGTAATCTGGTTCAGCTTGAATGATTTTTTGAATATTAGCCGTAAAGTCTGTTGCGTCAGCAGGAGGATATTCTTCTAATACTATTTCTGCACCTAAGCCTTCAGCCGCTTCTTTAAATGCGGATATTCCATCACGTCCAAATGCGGAATCTGGAGCTAGAGTTGCAATTTTCACACCTTCGTCAGCAATCGCAGCTGCACCAGCTACTGCATCTTGTGAAGAGTTACGCGCAGTACGGAAAATGTATTCGTTAAAGTTTTCACCTGTAATACTATCTGCCACAGCAGGCTCAACAATCATGATTTTTTCATATTCTTGAGCTAAATCGACAACCGCAAGTGTGTCTCCTGAGCTAGAAGATCCAACTAGGAAATCAACTTTATCTTCTTCTAATAGTTTCAAAGCTTTTTGTCTCGCAACTTGTGGTGTTGTTTCTGTATCCTCATAAATGATTTCAATAGGACGTCCTGCTACTTCCATCGTTCCATCTGTTGCGTATTCAATACCTAAGTCAAAGCCTTGTTGTGTTTGTTTACCATACACTTCAAGAGCACCAGATAGTGAAGCTAACACACCAATCTTAATTGGTTCTTTAGAAGCAGAATCATCTGACCCTTCACTTCCATCATCACCTTGTTCGCTATCACTTCCTTGTTCTTGGTCGTTCCCATTATCTCCGCCACTAGTATCTTCTGAGTTACAAGCAGCTGCAAACACTAACAACAATAGAAGCATCATAAAACTTATTAATTTTTTAAACGACATGATACTCATTTCCCCCTTATCATTAAATGAAATAAAAGCAAGCTCAATAGCTTTGGAAACATCATAAGAAAAAAGAGTTACAGAATAGTTACAAACATGAAAAGAGGCAATATAATATAGCTTCTCAACCGTACCTTGGTACGTGAGGTGTCGACCTAAATAAAAAAGGTCAAGAATCTTCAAGGACTCCTGACCTTTTTAACTGATCATTCCAGATGCTTCTTTAATCATCTCGAACATTTCTCTAGTTGGTTTCATTGGTTCAACGCCCAATTCTTCTATTAACGTGTTGTAGCATTTTTGATACCATTTTATAGCCTGAGGTCTGTTATTTTTCTGATAATAACTATACATGATTAAACGATAAGCTTCTTCCCAAGTAATATCCACATTTAGAATCTTTTCACACCAATAAATACATGTGTCATAATCCTCTAATCGGACAGATACTTGTGCCATTTTTTCTGCACCACGGAGAAAAAGTACTTGTAATCTTTCCCTCTCCATTAAACACCAATCGGTCGTTCGACGATCTGGGAGGAAATCCCCTTCATACAAATCTAAGCCTTTTTTAAGTATTTCCCTCGTTCTGCCCGGATCTGTCTTTTCTAGACCTTCTGTTATCCACTTTTCAAATTCAGTTATATCTAACTCATATCCAGAACTTGGATTAAGTCCGTAGGCTGTAGCAGATCGTTTAATAAAGAACGAATCAGCTCTTGCCTCCCGATTTGGTTCTAATGTTTTAAGTAATGCATTAAGAGCTACTTTAAAGCTTTTATTAGCACTTTCTTCATCTAGGTCTGGCCAAAGTTGTTGAAAAATTTCCTCTTTCGGAAGTAGTTTGTTTTGTTTAGCCACAAATAGTTCCAATAATTCTCTTGCCTTACCCCGCTGCCAATCCTGTTCATATATACGTTTATTTCCTAACCAAACATGAAAGCAACCTAACGTTTGAATACGCAAAGTATATCCAGGGTGATGTGATAATTCACCATAACCAAGCTCATACATTAATTTAGTGACATAATTACTATGAATCTCTTGTTTTTGCGCCTTAAACAGCAATGGGATAATACTTTGTAAATCCATTGGTCCAAATGTCGTTCTGGACTTAATGAAAAATTCATAGGACCCAACTTGCATTCTACGGAGAAAAATATTTATTTCTTCTGAAAAAGTTTCCTCATCTTTTTTCTTGGAGGCTAAATATGCCTTCCAAAAAGAAGTTAACATTAAACCATATTCATCATCACAATGGTGAAAGTTTTGTTCTGTTTCTTTTAGTAGCTCCGCTGCATAATCATATCTTTCACAATAGATTGCCGAGATGGACATGCACAGCTGGATTAAGGAAGATAGCCATAAGTCTTTTACCTTTTCCGTTTCATATAATCCTTTTTGACCTGTCTCCAAAGCTTTCTCATATTCCTGCTGCATGCCATATAAAATACAAAGACCCATATAGGGCTCTGCTTTTCCCCTTGAAACGTTTAATTTCTCCATTAATTCCAGCGCGGTGTTATAACATTGGATAGCTAAATTCGGTTTATATCGATTAAGTAATTGTACTGCGTGACCCATTCTTATCCAGCCACATGCCTCCACAAAGGGGGATTCGGTACTCATACCATATTCTATCCCTTTCTGAGCATGCATTTTACTTTCTAGCGCATTCCCCATAAAGGATTCTATAATAGAGAGTAAAATGTCTGTTTCTCGATGGGATTGTGGTAAAGATTTATCTTCTGGGAGAGAGAATTTTTCCTTTCTCTCCTGTAACACTTGTCTCGCCTTTAATAAGCGACCTGTTCGCAAGTAGAGTCTAGCTTCTAAGTTACTATCATCTAAAGGTAAATTTAAATCCTTCGCCTTCTCAAACCACGCCTCTGCTTTTTTTGCTTGCCCAGAGTTTAGGAGATTTTCACCAAGCATATGATAAAGTCGAGCCTTTTCTTCATTTTTCACATCTAACTTTTCTCTAATTTCAATAGCGCTTTGTAAAATTCTTTCAGCCTGATCAGGTTGAATGGTATCTAAATAGATTCTAGCTTTTCCTTCAAATGCTAAACTCTTTGTATATAGATTTTGTCTTCTTTCTCCTTCTTCAATAGCTCGGTCATAGCAGCTTTCCGCTTCCTTATATTTCGAACGATACCGTAAAACCTCGCCCTCGAAATACCAAAGTATTGGAAAATAATCTTTTTCACGATCTGGAATATGTAACAACCTATCATATAGAGCCTGAAGCTTTCCGCTAGCAAGCATCGTTCTACCATAGTCAGAAAGCAAATAAGCAGCACGGTCATCTGCCTTTATTTGTTCATAATGAAAAATGGCATTTTCTACATCTCCATTTTGTTCAAAAAAACGGGCAGCACGTTGGTTTAAGCGAAAATATTCTTCCGGCTGTTGCTTTTTCATTCTACTTTCCAAAAATGCCTTAAATAACGCATGATAACGATAATGTTCATCATCAATAGACTGAATGAAAAGATTTTGAGAGGATAAATCTTCTAATAGACTAATAGAACCAGTCATACCGAGAACAGCATCACAAGAATCTGCTGATAACACTTCCAACACACTCGTTTGTTCCAAAAACTTTTGGACAATTGGAGACTGTTTGGACAGTACTTCCATAACCAAATAATCGAACAAATCTTGTAAAGACCGTTTTTGTTTTTGTAAGATTGTATTTGCATTAACTCCCGTTCGCAACTGTTGGACAAACATGCCACAAGCAATAGCCCATCCTTCTGTTGTCTGATGAATCCCTTTGACCTCATCTTCATTTACTGATAATTCATATATATCGATTAATAGATGCTCCATTTCTTCATAACTCAACAATAAATCATCTTGGTCTACTTCCAATAGATTCCCCTTAACCTTTAGCTGTGTTAAAATACTCCACTTTGGTCTTCTTCGACTTGAAATAACTAAATGTAACTGGTCAGGAAAATGTTCAACAAAATGTTGCATCCACGATTCAATAGCGGAAGAAGAACTTAAATGATGGAAATCATCCAAAACTAAAATCACTTCTTTATTAAGCTTTGAAATTTCGTTTACCATCATCGTCATAATGGACCATACCTCTTGGTCATGTACATAATGGTCTATCGTATGTAACTCGTTTAGAATTCTTTCCCCAAACGACGGCTGTGCCTTACGCATAGAATGAATGATTTTTGTAATAAACGGAACAAAATCATCATCATATTGAGAAATGGAATACCAACAAGCATCAATATCCGTATCTTGTAAAAATAATGATAAAGCAGTGCTTTTTCCGTAACCGGCACCAGAGTGAATTAAGGTAAGTGGGTACTTTTGAATGAGACGAAGCTTTTGATTTAATTTCGCTCTGCGTACAAAACGTTCCTTCACTGCAGGTGGTGACAATTGTGTAGCTAAAATCGGTATTTTGCTCATTCTCAACCCTCCTTATCTAAACAACTCCAGCATTTACTTCTATTATATCAGAATAATCAGTTTTGGTATCGCTTTCATATAGTTCTAAGATGGCCGCATGTCCCAAGGTTCTAGCTGCCCTACAACTGTTTGTTTCCTTTTGTGATGGATGGAATCCTTAACACCTTCTGAAATTTCCTGATGAGTAAGCCATCTAGTATGATCGCCTACTACTTTAAAGCCTAAATAGACTTCGTGATAGTTACAGTTTTCTGGTATTTGGAATTCATTATCTTCCTCAAAATAATCCGAACTACCTTTCACATGGAAAAAGTCGTAGTTTTTGCTATGTTGAACATTCATTATAGTAGGAATTGCATCAGGTGCTGATGAATGAACCCAGGTAACAACTACATCAAATTCTCCATTTTTTTCTACAGCCATGGACAGTTTTTCAGAAAGTTGTTCTGTTTGATGGTAATCTACAAATATACTAGATAAAAATTTTGGCTTATCAATCCTTTTTAGTAGCTGATGATATTTTTCCTTGCGCCTTCCAACTACTGTTACAACGTATCCTTTTTTCACTAACCATAACGACACATCGGCTAGCATTCCAGTTCCTCCAACGACTAAAGCATGTTGTCTGTTCATTTCAAACTCCTCTTTTCTATACTTCCAAATAACGTTCAAACCGTTTCCATATATACAAACGCAATGCAGGGAATACTAAACATAAAATGCTAATTATCCATCCATTGTCAAAAAATAAGGCTACTATAGCAGCAATACAAAAAAGAAAAGATATAAATGTTGCAAACGGTCCATTTAGCGGCTCATTACTTAGAAGAATCGTTTTTTTTGTAGTTAAAGCTTTTCCATAGCAGGAGGCATGATAGGGAATAATCTCGAATAGAATACGAGAAACTACTAGATCTCCCCTAAACTCAATTTCTTTTAGACAATCATCACAGTAGATTTTACGTTCTTTTTTCATTACCTTTTACCTCCATAAAAAAGCATTCTCACTTAATATTATTATGGAAAAACAATTAAAAATCCTGCATTTTCATTGATCATACTTAATCAGGAATTTTGCATTTTGGCTTTTTTTGCGAAAAAATAGAAAGTACTTTTACTATAATGCTGTTCTTTAAAAGATGTTGTTTTAGGACCAAAATAAATAGCCGTGAAAAACATTCGTTAGATTTTCTTATGGAAACAGTTGCTAAACTATCGTTTCGGGAGAATACTTTGCTATACGCGGGCATTGCCTCGCCTCCCCAGAAGTAGAAAATAATTAATTTGTAAGTTAAAGGATGTATAACATGAATATCAAATTAAGTGTGTTAGATCAATCCCCTATTTTGCGTGGATATACAGCTAGGGAAGCACTACAACAAACAACAACATTGGCAAAGTGGACAGATCAATTAGGTTATCATCGATTTTGGGTATCAGAACATCACAGCACGAAAAGTTTAGCCGGTTCAGCACCTGAAATATTGGTTACGCATTTAGCAGCAAACACTCAGCATATTAGAATAGGCACTGGTGGTGTTCTTTTGCCTCACTATAGCGCATTTAAAATTGCGGAAGTTTTTCAAGTGCTGGAAGCTTTGTATCCAAATAGAATAGATTTAGGCATCGGTCGAGCACCCGGGGGAATGCCCGGAGTAAATTATGCTTTAAATGATGGAAAGTACCGTAATGTTAGGGAATATCCTACCCAAGTCAAAGAGTTAATGAGCTACCTTCAAGGAATAGAACATCCTCATTACAAAATTCAAGCAACTCCATTAGGAAAAACGAAGCCGCCTATATGGATGCTCGGATCCAGTGGGACAAGTGCAGCATTAGCAGCACAACTAGGTACCTCTTATACCTTTGCTCAGTTCATTAATGGGGAAGGTGGTATCGCTTCCATGCAAACATATTTCAACCAATTTCAGCCCTCTATGTATCAACAAAAGCCTGATGCAAATGTTGCTATCTTTATTATTTGTGCGGAGACTCAGGAAGAAGCTGAATTTATTGCTGGTAGTATGGATTTGGCATTACTACGTATTGAAAATGGTGATATTCGTGATCATTTCCCTACTCCTGAAGAAGCACAAGAACAAAGCTATACAGTTTTCGAAAAAGAACGGATTGAGTATAACCGGAATCGAATGATTGTTGGGGATCCGAAACAAGTTAAGGATGGAATTCTAAAGCTTGCGGAAATGTATCAAGTAGATGAAGTTATTATGAATACGTTTGCTCCATCTTTTGAGGAGCGGTTAAAGTCTTATCAATTAATTATGAATCAATTCGGGAATATTCCTAAAGGAGGTTAACAAATGATAGCGTTCGACCACCTCGTGATTTTTTCACATTCTATAGAGGAAGCACAATCAAAATTTGCCGATAACCATACCATTAACATCGTAAAAGGTGGACACCATGAGCTTTGGGGCACTTACAATTACTTGGCCTACATGCGAAATAATAGCTACATCGAATGGTTAGGGATTGAAAATGAAGAGATAGCCGTCCAATCTGATAATCCTTTAATTAAACATACTGCATTTGCCCATTCCAAAAATATGGGTGGACCTATACAGTTTGCTTTGCGAACAAGTGAGATGGACACCATTATACAAGGACTTGATGAGAGAAACATTCCATACACCGGACCATTTCCTGGCAGTAGAAGAAGACCTGATGGTTCGGTTTTAAAATGGCGCATGCTATTCCCAGCTTATAAAATAGAGACGGAGTTACTCCCTTTCCTTATTGAGTGGGAAGGAGAAGGAAATATTCCAAGCCAAAATTTCCTTAATGATATCCCGTTTACCTCTATTTCTTTAGGGGTTACTCAATTAGAAAAGGAAGTAAAAAGAATGCAAGAAATTTACCAATTAGAGGCGCCGACTGTTTTTAAAGAAAACAATTATCACATTGCTGAATGGGAATTAGAAAATGGAAAAATGAAGGTTGTACAAGGCTTAAACAAAAAAATCGAGGCAACGTTTGATCAACTTCACTTCTAGATTGCTTGATCCTAACATGGAAGCAGCAAACATGCAAAAAGGATCCTTGATACTTATAAGTGGTTCACCTTCGATCGAGAAAAACTGGATAAACAAATTAAACAGCATACCCAATAGCGTTGGGTATGCTATTTTTCGATGATATATCAATGTTTAGTTATAAATCATTATTTTATAAGAGCAACGAAACTTTCCCGCAATTTAGACCGTATGGTTATTAAAGGGATTGGGGGTGTTACAATTGAATTTTCCATCTAAGAAAGACATTTGGTTTTTCTTAATTTTTTGGGGTATTATACTTTCTATTATTCTCATTTACATTTTTAATTCAGACCCTGTTGGGATGCAACTAATAACCTATAACAGTGTTTTAGGATATATCATAGCAGCATTGATAATAGGTTTACTATTGTGGATATGGTTCGGAACGGGTTATATGGTTGAAGAAGGATTTATAAAAGTTCAATTTGGTCCATTTAGAAGTGCAGTAAGGATTGAAGAAATCAAAAAAATAAGTAAAATAAAAAGCCCATTTACAGCACCTGCCTTATCTGTTGATAGGTTAGAAATCCTTTATGGCAAATATAAAGTAATGAATATATCTCCTAAAAATGTAAATGAATTTATTCGATTGTTAGTAACTGAAAATCCCCATATTCAAATAGACAAAAATCTTTCCAATTACAACAATAATTAAAAGCAAAGCTTTTTCAATTATAGAAGTTGAAATAAGCATATTGGTTAGCTAGCATTTTTGCGTGTTAAATCAATTGTAAAATGGTTGTAAAAATACCGCTAAACAATATGCTATTTGTTTTGTGATTTGATGTTTTCTCCACGGTAAGTAAACTACTTATGATACTCATGGACGCCTTTTTATACTTTCATTCATTCTAAATACTCTTTCTCTTTATTTGCATCTAAATATCTTGCCATAGCTGTTTTATGTTTCCTCAAGCCCAGTTTATTATAGAAACCTTCCTTGCCATGAGTAGCTGTTAGATGAATAAACGGAATATCACTCATTTTATGTAAAATATTATCCATCACTTTTTTCCCTATCTTATTTCCTTGGTACAGGGGATGGACGATTACGTCATAGATACTCCCATAGAATTGTCCGTCAGAAATAACTCTTCCACAACCAATTAACTTTCCATCTAAATAAGCTAAAGAAACCAAATAACTGCTAGTAAATGCAATTTTTAGCTTTTCTGCAGAAGGTCTGTCCCATCCTACAGCATGAAAAAGGGACTGTAGCTCTTCCCAATCGACATCTGTTAAATCATTAACTATTCTTACTTCTTCCATGAATTATCACCTCATAAATACTTTATACGTAAATAGCAAAAGAGAAAAGTCTCCGCATCAATGGCTATGTTAACTTTATGGCATTTAAAAATACTGTTGCTTTTTTTGCTTAAACTACGAAGTAACTATAGGTTTGCATTTTGATGAGTGCTATACGACCGCTTCGGCAGAATACTTCGCTTTCCACGGGCACGGCCTCAGCCTCCTCGCAGAAAATCGCTGCTGCGGGGTCTTCAGACACGTGCGGTCCCGCAGGAGTCTACGTATTCTGCCTACGCTAGTAGTAATTTTCTGATTCAAGAATAGTGATAATCATAAAGTCAAGACATTTTATGAGAATACCCATACCTATCACTTTGGCTATATTTCAACTTTGTTCCAAACATCAGTACTTTGAATTATAACAAGTTACAAAGCACATGATCAGCGAAGGAAATACACGTAGACTCCTACGGGACAGCGAAGACGTTGAGACCCCACAGCGAGCGTTCTGTGCGAGTGAGGAGGCTCAGCGCGAGCCCGTGGAAAGCGTAGTGTATTTCCGTAGCGGCTGTGATTCATACATATTAAGTTACGTCGCATTTTCCATCAAATATGATACAAAATCTAAAAGTGCTTTTAATTGCAAACAGGCGAATAGGATGTCCCAACTAGGAAAATTTAATGGTAATGTGTTACTTTCCAACCAAATAAGAGGAAGGGAAGTTTAATGTGAGTGATTATATAAACGTAGGATTCAATATAGAAACATTTATCCACGTCTCGATTATAATAACAGGATTAATTGGTCTCCTATTCTTCTTAAAATTGGATTGGAAAAGGTATGGCCTTTTATTTCTGCTTGCTACTTTTGTTGGTAACCTTCTTTGTTATATATTTGTTAAACTCGACTTTTATTTTTTTCCTTACATACTTTTTCCCAAGATTTCGATTATGCCTTTTACTTCGGTTACCTTGTCTATCCCATTACTTGTCTTATTAGGTGTTCGGTATAGCCCTGAAAAATGGGCTTGGAAAATTCCTTTTTATTGGACAATCATTCACATCGGTATGTTTGCGGAAGTCTATGCTTTAGAAGGTACTCGGATTATTGAATACAACTACGAATGGGATGTATGGGATTCTTATACTTGGTGGTGGATTTATTTACTCGTGTTCGAATGGATTGGTGGACTCATTGTTCCCAATGAATTAAGAAAGCCTCTCAATATCCGAACTCTCCAATATGGCCGTTTCGGGTGGGCGATCATACATTTTGTTCTCATATCAACCATTTTTTTAGCTGGTTACTATTTAGGTTGGCTTCAAGCACAGTAGTAACTTGAAGCCTCTAGGCTAAGCGATAAAGTTTCTGTTTTAGAAAAGGTTTGGTATAATACCGCTATATTTTCTTTTTTCAGAATATTATCATACATGGAGGTATTATACGTGGCACATACATATGCAGATGTTTGGGATTTAGACGTTATTTTTCCTGGTGGTAGCGAATCTTCAGAATTTCGAAACCATCTAGACGAATTAAAAAAAATGAATGTAACTTTTTCCGCTAAAATTAAAAAATTTGAGACACCTAAAAAGATAGAGGATGCAAATGTCGTAGCAGATCTTATTGAAGATGCAAAAAATGTAATGATGAACCTCAGACAAGCTGGTGCGTTTGTAAGCTGTCTAGAAGCCCAAAACATGAAGGATCGTAAAGCAAATGTTCTTCGAAGCGAAATAACAACTGTTAGTGCTAGCTTTACAACTGCTTTTAATGCTTTTCAACAAAAGCTAGCAGCTTCAGCTGAAGATGTTTGGAATGCGCTTTTGGAACATAATGTGCTTTCAGAACTTCATTTTGTTCTTCAAGAGTGGAGAAAGAAGGCAAAAAGTAGACTTTCTGAACAAGAGGAAGCACTAATTGAATCCTTATCAATCGATGGATACCATGGTTGGGGACAAATGTATGATACAATTGTCGGCTCCATGAACATTCCATTTGAGCTTGAAGGAGAAAAGAAAAATTTATCGGTTGGGCAAGCGAATAATCTTTCCTCCCATTCAAATCCGGAAGTCCGTAAAGGTATTTTCAAAACTCTCGAGGGGGCCTGGGAAGAAAAAGAAGAATTATTTGCAAAAACGTTAAATCACTTAGGTGGATTCCGATTAAATGTTTATGAAAAACGTGGTTGGGATCATGTTTTAAAGGAGCCCCTTGAATATAATCGCATGCAACAAGAAACACTTGATGCAATGTGGAATGCTATCACCAAACACAAACAAACATTTGTGAAATATTTAGACCGAAAAGCAAAGCTATTAGGGAAAGAGAAATTAGATTGGTATGATTTAGACGCGCCGTTGACTAGCTCAAGTACCACAATGTCTTTTAACGACGGAGCACAATTTATTTTAAAGCACTTTGCTAAATTCGGACCAAAGATGGCAAGCTTCTCTAAGAAAGCCTTTGAAAATGCTTGGATTGAAGCAGAAGATAGACCAGGGAAAAGGCCGGGTGGATTTTGCACTACTTTCCCACTTAGTGAACAGTCTAGAATTTTCATGACATATAGTGGATCCATGTCTAATGTAGCTACATTAGCTCACGAATTAGGGCACGCTTTCCACTCATACACATTAAGACCAATGCACCCATTGAACAGAAACTATGCAATGAACGTGGCGGAAACAGCGTCAACCTTTGCTGAAATGGTTGTAGCAGATGCAGCAGTTAAAGAGGCTACAACTGAACAAGAAAAGCTGTCATTATTAGAGGAAAAATTGCAACGAAGTGTTGCTTTATTTATGAATATCCATTCACGCTTTTTGTTTGAAACAAGATTTTATGAAGAGCGTAAAAACGGTATTGTACCTGCAAGTCGCCTGAACGAAATCATGAGTGATGCACAAAGGGAAGCTTATGCTGGAGCATTAAATGAGGTGCACCCAAGATTTTGGGCATCCAAACTTCATTTTTATATTACAGGTGTACCTTTTTACAATTTCCCATATACATTCGGGTACCTATTCTCCATGAGTATTTATGCAAAAGCATTAGAAGAAGGGACTGGATACGAGGAAAAGTACATGGCACTTTTACGAGATACTGCCATTATGCCAGTTGAAGAATTAGCTATGAAACACTTAGGAGAAGACATCACGAAAGAAGTATTTTGGGAAAAGGGTATAAAACTAAGCATGGAAGATGTAGAGGAGTTTTTACAATTAACTAACTAAAGGGGAATATAGATGTTTATTTTTCCAGTCAATCAGGAAATTAGTCTGAAATTACTCGAAAAAAGGGATGCCACCAAAATGATTCAAGCCATTAATGATTCAAGAAATTATTTAAGGGAGTGGCTCCCTTGGGTAGACAATATGAAAGTAGAAGAAGATTATTATCCTGTTATCGAAATGTGGATAATGCAGCTTGCTAGAAATGATGGATTTCAAGCTGGCATCATATATCAAAATGAGCTTGTCGGAATGGCAGGCTACCACAGTATTGATTGGAAAAACAAACAGACCTCTATTGGCTACTGGCTCGCACACGGATACCAAGGAAAAGGAATTATGACAAAGGTTACAGAAAAATTAGTCAGTCATGCATTTACGGAATACAACCTTAATCGGGTAGAAATACGCTGTGGTGTAGAAAATAGAAAAAGCCGTGCAATTCCTGAACGTCTAGGCTTTCATCAGGAAGGGATTATTCGCGATGGGGAATATTTATATGACCATTACCATGATGTTGCTATCTATTCTAAACTAGCAGCTGAGTGGACAAGGAAATAGCATGTGTTAACGCTTAGGAAATAAATCCTAAGCGTTTTTTTTATTATTATTTTTACGTTGTTATTTTCTTTGTAACCAAGTTATGACTAAAACGACTAAATAAATGAAAAACGAAAAAACAAGAAAAAGGTGATTAGATGAAAAAATTGATATTATTTTTATTGCTAGGTATTTTCTTAGTTGGATGCGGTACTTCTAATGCGGAATCAAATGATGGGGACGACACGAGTGGAAGCGGAAATGAAAAGGGAATTGTTTCAGGGGAAGTAGTTCCAACTTTAACAGAAATTGATAATATGAACTATCGTTATCAAATCTTTAACCAAACAGAAAAAGAATTAACACTTGAATTTACTAGTGGGCAACGTTTTGATTATGCAGTTGATACAAAAGATGGAGAGCGAGTTTACCTCTTCTCAAGTTTAGCCTCCTTTATACAAGAAGTAGGAGAAGAAAAAGTGAAACCAGGCGAAAAGCTATCCTATGAAATTAATTTAGAAGAAGCAGGATTAGAACCGGGAGAATATGTGTTAACAGTTTGGATGACACCTAAAGACGGGGAAAAATATGAGACTTCCGTAGACGTAACAATCGAATAATAGTAAGGAAAGCTGTCGATTACTACGACAGCTTTTTTCATTGCTTAGGAAATTATAAAATTTCGGACTTGTGGATAAGTTAGTTGCACTGGGAAGCCACGTCTAGCTCCAGCACCTACCCCCTCGGGACATAAGTCAATCCCTTCTGTGGCAAAAACGCCACGGCAGGTCTTGTCTTATGCCTGCCTTAGGCTGAGCAAGGCGCTTGCGCTTTTGTTCTTAGAATTTTTTCTCAAAGTAATAAAAAGGTGCTGCTTTGCTGCCATTAAACCCTTCTTGTACTAATCGATAATTAGCCTTCTCAAACAATCTTAATGCTGCCTTATTTTTGGAATATGTATCCGTACGAATATAGTGAACACCATTTTGTAGTGCGATATCTTCTGCTTTTTGATAAAATGCTAATCCAATTCCTTTTTTTCTCACTTGTGGATCCACTGCTAAGCGTTTTATAGAATAAGAAGGCTCCTGATAACTCCAGTTTATTGTTTCATATTCCCCGTGTCCTTTACTACTAATGCAGGCTACACCCAGGACCAAACCATTATCCTCGTAAACATATAAACTTCCCTCATTTATATCTCCTTCATAATGATGGGCTAAGGGGTATTCTTCTCCCCATTGGTCATTCCCTTGTTCTGACATTACTTTGACGGAATCCTTTACTATTTCCATAATTCGATTAATATCTTCTACTTTTGCTTTTCGAATCATTCTCTTGCCCCCCAAATTTAACTGTAGGAAACATTATAAAGGAAATAATTGAACTTGTCCTAAAAGAGCATTTTTATGATTTAGGCCTTCCAGGTGGATAATAGTATGGTGGTACTTTAATCCAACCTCGTTTTCTTGTTAAATTTTTTAATGACATTCCAAAAGTAAGCAATTCCGAGTAAAAATGCAACCACAAAGTCGTAACATCTTGACGAACAGCATCTATTTGTCCCTTGGAACATAATTGCATTGCTGTTACTAATTTAAAGGTAATACCGTTTGCTAATTCATCATCCGTTAATTTAACACCAAGTGGTACATCATCCGAATTAGATTTGGGTTTTGCTGAAGTCACATCTGGAAGGGAAACTCCTTCATTTCTCATAAATTTACTAATTTTTGTTGTTTGTGATTCACACATCTTGATTGCGTCTTGTAGCATCTCTTTTAATTCATCATCTTTTGTTGTGTTTAAACCTATTTCTTCATAACGAATAAATTCCTCTAGCATAGTAAGGTACTTCCAAAGATCCCCAACTTCAATAACATGTAATGGTGATTTCTCCTCATTATCAACCATTAATTTAATTTGATTCCATACACCCTCAAATGGATTAGCCATCTTATCTCACCTCCTAACTGTTAATTTCTTCATAAAAAATTTTTCTATGTAAAAAAGTCATTTTTCATCATAATTATTTGACATTCAAATGAACATTTGAATATAATACATTCAAACGACCATTTGAATGAAAGTTGGGATACGATGGTAAAAGATCTGTGTGATGTTACCTGTATTAATGAGGAAATAGTAGAAAAGATAAAGCCTCAAGTACAGAAACAACCTGTTGCGTCTATAGCACAAGTATTCAAGGCATTAGCCGATGAAACAAGACTCAAAATAGCTTATTCCTTAACGTTATCTGATGAACTTTGTGTTTGTGACGTAGCAAATATTGTGGGTGCTTCAAATGCGACAACTTCGCATCACCTTCGTCAGTTAAGAAAAAATGGTTTAGCAAAATATCGAAAGCAAGGTAAGCTCGCCTATTACTCTTTAGATGATGCTCATGTAAAAGAGATGGTTACTTTAGCCTTTATCCATTATAAGGAGGTGACTTTACGTGACGGAATCCAATCATAAACAAACTTATCGGGTTCAAGGATTCACCTGAGTAAACTGCGCCGGAAAGTTCGAGCAGAACGTAAAGCACCTGGATGGTGTGACGGATGCAAAAGTAAATTTTGGTGCCTCCAAAATAACAGTTTATGGTGAGGCAACTATTAAAGAATTGGAAAAAGCAGGAGCTTTTGAAAATTTAACAATAAAGCCAGATAGCAGTAGAAATAACTTACAAGAGCCGAAAAAACCTTTCCTATTACGCTATGCTCCAGTTATATTCTCTATATTCCTAATTGTATGTGGCTACATTTCTCACTTTCAGTTAGGAGAAGAACACTTACTAACTATCCTGTTCTTTGCAATAGCGATCGTTATAAGTGGCTATCCTCTGTTTAAAACCGGATTACGAAATCTTCTAACACTTGATTTTGATATGAGGACATTAATGACGATTGCAGTCATTGGAGCAGCTCTTATCGGTGAATGGGGAGAAGGAGCAGTAGTAGTTATTTTATTTGCAATAAGTGAAGCACTGGAAGCCTTCTCTATGGATAAAGCTAGGAACTCTATACGCTCCTTAATGGATTTAGCGCCGCAAAAAGCAATAGTCCGTAGAGATGGTGTTGATATTGAACTTGATGTTCAAGATGTTCAAATTGGTGATTTATTAATCGTAAAACCAGGTCAAAAAATAGCAATGGACGGTATTGTTCAAAATGGGCATTCAGCCGTTAATCAAGCTGCAATTACCGGAGAGTCTGTTCCTGTTTTAAAAGAAAAGAATGATGACGTTTTTGCGGGTACGTTAAATGAAGAAGGTTATTTAGAAGTTGAAGTCACCAAATCGGTTGAAGACACTACTTTAGCTAAAATCATACACTTAGTCGAAGAAGCACAAGGGGAAAGAGCACCGTCTCAAGCTTTCGTCGATCGGTTTGCGAAATATTACACACCGATTATTATTGGGATCGCCTTTCTTGTTGCCGTACTCCCACCTTTGTTATTAAATGGTGACTGGAATACGTGGGTTTATCAAGGATTAGCTGTTCTAGTCGTTGGCTGTCCATGTGCATTAGTTATTTCTACTCCAGTTGCAGTTGTCACAGCAATTGGAACAGCTGCACGTCAAGGGGTACTCATTAAAGGTGGAATTTATTTAGAAGAACTCGCAGATATTAACACCATCTTTTTTGACAAAACTGGAACATTAACGAAAGGCACACCAGTTGTTACTAACGTAAAATGGTTAACAGACAATGAAATAAATACCCATTTAGCAAGAATGAGAACGTTAGAAACGTTTTCTCAACATCCCTTAGCAAAAGCTATCATAACCTATGCCGAACAAAAAGGCGCTACAACTACTATAAAAGCTGTCGATCAATTTACTTCTATTACTGGAAAAGGGATTCAGGCAAACTTTGAAGGAGTATATTATTGGATTGGTAACGTAAAGCTTGCAGAGGAATTATTAAATACGTCACTATTTAACGAAATAAAAAAAATAGTTGATGATTGGCAATCTCAAGGTAATACTGTCATGTTATATGGTAATGAAGAGCAAATACTAGCAATTGTATCTGTTCGAGATGAGCCTAGAGCGGAAAGTAAGTCAACGGTAAACCAATTATCTCAGCTTGGTTTAAGAGAAACAATCATGCTAACAGGGGATAATGAAAAAACAGCACAAGCTATCAGTAAGGAAATAGGTATCCAAACAACAAAAGCAAATCTTCTTCCTGAAGATAAGCTAACTTATATAAAAGAATACAAAAGTAAATATGGAAAAGTGGCCATGGTAGGAGACGGAATTAATGATGCACCTGCACTTGCCGCATCTAATATCGGCATTGCTATGGGAGGGGCTGGTACTGATACAGCCTTAGAAACAGCAGACATTGCCCTAATGGGGGATGATCTACAAAAACTGCCTTTCGCTATTAAACTAAGTAAAAAAGCATTACGAATAATTAAGCAAAATATCACATTTTCTATTGTGGTGAAGGTCATTGCCCTTCTTTTAGTTGTACCAAATTGGCTAACGTTATGGATTGCTATTTTTGCCGATATGGGTGCTACTTTACTTGTTACTCTAAATGGATTAAGGCTATTAAAAAAGGAGTAACCTTCTGATGTAAAAAAAGAAAGCAGGTTCAAAAGTTTTTGAACCTGCTTTCTTTTATACTATTTCTTTAAGCACATCAAAAAATTCCTGCATATCTGCACGATTACCGACCGTAATTCGTACATATTGATCAATTTTAGGCTTTTTAAAAAAACGTATGAAAATATTTCGTTCTTTTAGTTGTTCATATAAAAATTCAGCATCCACTTTTGGGTGTGAAGCGAATAAAAAGTTAGCTTGAGACTGTAACACATGAAATCCAAGAGCTCGTAATGTAGATGCTGCCTTTTCTCTTTCTTGGATAATGGTTTCGCACACTTCCTTAAAATAGACTTCATCTTCAAAAGAAGCTTTTGCAGCAACTAAGGCTAGTCTATCTAGTGTATATGAATTCACCGAATTTTTAATATGGTTTAGCCCGGTAATGAGGTTTTCATTTCCTACGGCTAACCCTACTCTCATCCCTGCAAGAGACCTTGATTTAGACAACGTTTGAATAACGAGTAAATTGTCATATTGGTCCACTAACTGAACGGCAGATTCCCCACCGAAATCAATATAGGCTTCATCAATGATGACTACCTTCTCTTTATTGTTTTGCAAAATAAGCTCCACATCATTCAAGGACAAAAGCACACCAGTTGGTGCATTAGGATTAGGGAAAATCACTCCACCTTTTGCATTAAAAAATTGTTCAACTGGAATGGTAAAATCGCCAGTTAACTCCACTAATTCATAATCAATTTGAAAGAGCTTTGCGTACACTGGATAAAAACTATAGGAAATGTCAGGGAATAAAATCTTTTCACCTGGATTAAAAAACGCCATAAAAGAAAAGGCCAACACCTCATCTGATCCATTACCAATAAATATTTGATTGTCCTTTAAACCATAGTAACTGGCAACTGTCTCCCTCAAATCGTCTGCTGTTGGAGAAGGATATAATCGGAGCGATTCATCGGTTGCTTGTTTTATTGCGTCCAATACTTTAGGAGATGGAGGATAGGGATTTTCATTTGTATTCAATTTAATAACTTTTGTCGTCTTTGGTTGTTCACCTGGAATATATGGGTCTGTTTGTTTTAACAACTTACTCCAAAATTTACTCAAAAAAATCACTCTCTCATTCTTGATTCTCACTTTTTTGTATGTGGCGTTTTGTTAAAACTTCCTTAATATCATCTATGTTTATTCCTTGTTCCACCATTAAAACGAGTGAATGATAAACAAGGTCAGAAAATTCATTTACCAGTTCGTCTTTATCCCGGTTTTTAGCACCAATGATAACTTCACTAGATTCTTCGCCAATCTTCTTTAAAATTTTGTCTAACCCTTCACTAAATAAGTAGTTCGTATAAGAGCCTTCTACTGGATTTTCTCTACGCTTCTGAATGTAATCAAATACATAGTGGATAATATCTCGTTGTTTACCTTCATTCTCATTTACTACATCATTATAAAAGCAGCTTTCTGCCCCTGTATGACAAGCGTTTCCTTTTGGAACAACTTCTACTAAAAGCGTATCTCCGTCACAGTCGTAACTAAGTTTTTTAACCACTTGAAAATTACCAGACGTTTCTCCCTTATTCCAGAGCTGTGCTCTACTACGACTGTAAAACCAA
The DNA here is from genome assembly GCF_014207435.1 of Salirhabdus euzebyi. Taxonomy (GTDB): domain Bacteria; phylum Bacillota; class Bacilli; order Bacillales; family Alkalibacillaceae; genus Salirhabdus; species Salirhabdus euzebyi. Next base: position 134,070 of record NZ_JACHGH010000007.1, on the reverse strand, counting down.
GTTGTTTTTGTTTCGAGTGTTTTTTCTAGAGATTCCTTATTCATATAAGCAAGCATTAAAACTTTTCCGGTCTCTATGTTTTGTACGATTGCTGGTACGAGCCCTATTTCATCAAACTTAATATTCTCTACATCAAAAGTCATGCTATACCCGCCTCACTTCTACACCTTTATCATAAAGGTACTCTTTTAAATCCTTTATTTGGATCTCCCCATAATGAAACACAGAAGCTGCCAATGCTGCATCTGCACTACCTTCCACTAATACTTCGCGAAAATGCTCCTCAGTCCCTGCTCCACCAGATGCAACGACAGGGATCTTCACACTCTCTGCTATCTTTTTCGTAATGTCGATACTAAATCCTGTTTTAATGCCGTCTGAATCCATCGCGTTTACAACGATTTCACCAGCACCTAATTTTTCTCCTTCAATTGCCCATTCCAGAGCGTCCATACCAGTATCTATCCGTCCTCCGTTTACAAAGACGTTCCAGTTATTATGTTCATTTCTTTTTGCATCAATAGAAAGCACAACACACTGGCTACCGAACTTCTCAGCAGCTTCTGTTATAATGGTTGGATTTTTTACCGCAGCACTATTTACAGATACTTTATCAGCACCAGCATTTAAAACTTTGCGGAAATCCTCAACAGTACGTATTCCCCCACCAACGGTAAACGGAATATGCACTTGTTCAGCAGTTCTTTCCACTACATCTATGAAAATATTTCGCTCCTCATTTGATGCTGTTATATCATAAAAAACTAGTTCATCAGCACCTAAGTCACTATATACCTTTGCTAGTTTTACTGGGTCATCAACATCCACGATGTTTTGAAACTTTTGGCCCTTCACGACTCGGCCATTTCGAACATCTAAACAAGGAATAATTCTTTTAGCTAACATGCCTTACACATCCTTCAAAAGCGCTTCTAAATCTATATTACCTGTATAAAGTGCCTTTCCAATAATTGTCCCATAAACATCAAGTTCAGCAAGTTTTTTTACATCACTAGCGTTAGAAACACCACCGGAAGCAATTACATTTATACCTACATGTTTATTTACTGTGTAAATTTCATCAAAATTAGGTCCAGCCAACATTCCATCCTTTGCAATGTCCGTATAAATAATCGTACGTACACCTAAATCTTCTAGTTCTTTCGCAAAATCTATTGCCTTTTTTTCACTAGTCTTCGTCCAACCATCCGTTGCGACGTAGCCATTTTTTGCATCAATCGAAACAGCAATAGCAGCTCCAAACTTATCTATAGCTTCTTTTAAAAACTGTTTATCTTGTAAAGCAGCTGTTCCTAAAATGGTACGGCTAACACCGATTTCCAATAAAAGCTCTATTTTTTCGATTGTGCGGATACCCCCACCAACTTGGATTGGGACATTGGTTGATTTTGCTATCGCTTGAATAGCGTCAAGATTTTTAGACGAACCCTCTAATGCACCATCCAAATCTACTAAATGCAAAGCACGAGCTCCTTGACTTATCCACTTTTCAGCCATTTCAACTGGATCACCATAAACAGACTCTTTATCATAGTCCCCCTGGATGAGCCTTACACATTTTCCATCTCTAATATCAATTGCTGGATACAAGATCATTTAATCAGCTCCCCAAAGTTTTTCAGTAGCTTCATGCCTGTTTCGCTACTTTTTTCCGGATGAAATTGCATACCATATATATTGTCTTTCTGCACGACAGCAGGAAATTCTAGTCCGTAATCAGAGTAAAAAACTACCTCTTCCTTATTTTCAGGGTCCACGTAGTAAGAATGAACAAAATAAGAATACTCGCCTTTTGTTACCTCTTTTCCGATACCATTATCCGCTTCATACTGAGGGCCAGGAATTAAGTTGTTCCATCCCATATGGGGGACTTTTAGCTCATGGTCAAAACGAACAACTTTCCCTTCTAAAAGACCTAATCCTTCCCACTCTCCATTTTCAAAACTTGTTTCGTAAAATAATTGCATGCCAAGGCAAATCCCTAAAATAGGCTTTCCTGCTTGTACATTCTCTTTTATACAATTAATCAAACTCACCTGTTTTAAATTGTCCATCGCATCTTTGAAAGCCCCAACTCCAGGTAATATGAGTGCTTTGCTCTCGTTAATTCTTTCTTCTGTCGAAACTATTTCCGAAGCAAAACCTAGTTTTGTTAGAGCATGATGAACACTTTTTAAGTTCCCTGCACCATAATCTATAATTCCAATCACTAGTTGAACCCCCTAATTAAAGCATTCCTTTTGTTGAACGTACTCCTTTTATTCTTTCTTGCATTTGGACAGCTTGATCTAATGCTCTTCCAAATCCTTTAAAAATAGATTCAATAATGTGGTGGCCATTTTTTCCGTACAATAGATTAATATGCAGCGTCACTTCTGCCTGGTTTACAAACGCACGGAAAAACTCCTCTACAAGCTCCGTATCAAACTGTCCGACCTTTTCAACCGGATAAGAAACATTGAATTGTAAATATGAACGACCACTTATATCTAACGAGACCATAGATAGTGATTCATCCATCGGCGAATGCTCTGTTGCGTACCGTGTAATCCCTTGTTTGTCCCCTAAAGCTTCTTTAAACACTTTCCCAAGTACAATTCCGACATCTTCCACTGTATGATGAAGGTCTACGTCCAAATCACCTTTACACTCTACTTCTAAATCCATAAAACCATGGCTAGCCATTAACGTTAGCATGTGGTTAAAAAAACCAATACCAGTATCAATCTTACTCGTTCCTGTTCCATCAATATTCAACGTTAAATTGATATCTGTTTCTGTCGTTTTACGCTCCATTTTTCCTTGTCTCATCTTTATCACTCCTCATTAGCACGATTAATTTTGGATCGAGTGCTTTTTTAATAAGTCATCTAACTGGTTAATGAACGAATGAATCCGTTCTGTTTTCGTTTTGAAGCTTGCTTTATTCACTATGAGCCTCGCACTTATTTCAGATATATCCTCTAGTACAACAAGTCCATTTTCTTTTAACGTTCTTCCTGTCTCCACGATGTCCACGATAACATCAGATAATCCTATTAATGGTGCTAATTCCACAGAGCCATTTAGATAAATTGTCTCTACAGACACCCCTTTATTATTGTAAAAATTCTTAGCAACCTTTGGATACTTAGTTGCTACTGTCAGTTTTTGATTTGGCTTGGTTGCTTGGTCTGGTAAACCTGCAACAGCAAACTTACATTTACCAAAACCTAAATCTAACACTTCAAAAACATCTGCTCCTTGTTCTAATAAAGTATCTTTACCGACAAAGCCAATATCAGCCGCTCCATTTTCGACATATGTAGGGACATCACTAGCTTTTACAAGAACGATTCGTATTTTATCTTCTGTATCATTAAATATTAATTTACGACTCCCTTTTTTCAATTCAGGGAATTCAATACCCATTTCTTGTAAGGCCTGTAATGTGAATTTTTCTAGTCTTCCTTTTCCAAGAGCAATTTTAATCTCATCCACTATTTAACCCCCCCTTACGTTAAAATTTCAGATTTTAATTCCTCTATATCTTTATAAGCTTTCCTTGTTTCTTTCCCTCTTATCGAAACAATTGCATCTTCCTTCACCTGAAGAATACACGCAATATTTCTTCTTTGTACCTTTTTCACACAGTTTTCTAACTTATCCTCTACGATGTCCGATTCTACAATAAATCCATATTCCCTTAGTAAATCAGCAGTAGCTAACCCCTTTTTGCGATTTTTTTCATCATAAACAACGAAAAAGTCAGAGGACATTTCTACTTGTTCATCCATATAAGAAGATTTTATTACTTCCATTAAGTCATCCAAATAAAAACCGAAACCAGTTGCAGGTAAGTCGGATCCAAACTGCTTAGTTAACTGATCATATCTTCCACCTACCACAACTGGTTTCCCATAGCCTTTTACATAGCCTTGAAAAATAATGCCCGTATAGTAGTTAAGATCGTTAATTAAGCCTAAATCTATAGATAGATAGTCTTCATAACCAGCATCAGCAAGCCTCTCATAAACTTGGCGTAAATGGTTTAATTCCCGTTTCATTTCTTCATTCAATGCTATGTTTTCAGCCTTTTCCATAACATTCTCTGGTTTCCCATATAACATTGGCATTGCTAATACTACTTTTTTATAGTTTTCATTCAAATCCGTTGCATCTAGAATCTGCCTTAATTCAGATACATTTTTTTGTTCAATTCGCTTCCGAATTTCTCTTAACTGTTCATTAGATACAGTTGATATATTCATTAATTCTTTGAAATAGTTAGCTTGCCCAAGATCAATCTTAAAGTCTTCTAAACCAAGCTTTTGAATAGACTTAATGGCAAGAGTGATCACTTCTACATCCGCTTCAATATCTTGCTTGCCAAAAAACTCTACGCCAGCTTGAGTTAATTCTCTACTCGTTAAGCTTTGTTGTCCGTCATTTGAACGAAAGACATTCGTAAAATAAGAGAACTTTAAATAAGTATCATCATTTTTATAATTAGTCGCAACCATTCTAGCAATTGGAATAGTGGCATCTGGCCTTAACACGAGTATTTTTCCATCTCGGTCAATTAGCTTTACCATTTTTTCTTTATCAATTGTCCCTTTTATTTCTAGGAATAAATCATAATATTCAAATGTAGGGGTTTGAACTTGACGATATCCGTAACTTTTATAAAGTTTTTTTAAACTAGCAGTTACCTTTTCCTTAATTTCTAAATCAAAAGAATGAACATCGGCAACTCCTTCTGGTACTCTTTTACTTTCATTTAACAAAAGAATCAACACCCTTTATCACATTATCGATTTACCACTTTATTTTATTAAAGTTATAGTGTATTTTAATAATAATACGTATATAAGTCAACCAATTCAGCAAAAACACATGAATTTCGGGACAAAAAATGCTATTTCCCTGCTATAATAAATCGTAACAGGAAGGATGAATGTTATGTACGATTACCATATGCACAGTAATTTCTCAGCTGACTGTAAGGTTTCTATGGAAGAAATGGTGAAAGCGGCTATTACAAAGGGACTAAAAGAAATTTGTTTTACAGAGCATATTGATTATGATTATCCTGATCAATCTATCACTTTTGATTTAGATACAGAAGCTTATACGAAAAAAGTTGAAGCAATGCGCCAAAAGTATGGAACCTCTATTTCTATTAAAAAAGGTGTGGAATTAGGCGTACAGCCACATGTAATTCAACATTACGAGAAGTTACTAGAAAAAGAACATTTCGACTTTATTATATGTTCGATGCACGCTACTTCTAGGTTGGATTTACATTCTGGAACATTTTTTGAAAACAAAACTTTACATATGGCTTATGAAGAATATTACACAGAATTACTCGCATGCATTAAATCGTTCAACATGTATAATATTCTAGGTCATCTTGATTTAGTTAAAAGATATAAATATGAAAATGGCGTTCATCATTTTCTAGATGTCATAGAGGAAATTTTTAAGGTCATTATCCCAGAAGGAAAAGGAATTGAAATAAATACTTCTGGCTATAAGTATGGGATGAATCGCGCTTTACCAAGTAAAGATATTTTACAATTATATAAAGACATGAATGGCGAAATAATTACATTAGGTTCTGACTCCCATTCGCCTGTTACATTAGGTGCTTATTTTGATGAATCTATTGCACTTTTAAAAGAACTTGGATTTTCTTACATTGCAACATTCGATAATCACAAACCAGTTTTTCATAAAATCTAAGGAGAAAAATGATGGAGATTACTTTACACAAATTAACTAAAGCGTGGTTTGATCCCTTATATGAGTTTGAACACATAAACCGAGCATATTTTGAAACAATGGTTCCTGCAAGAGCTGATACCTATTATCATAGGGATTTTTTCGAGAAAGTAATGGATGATTTACTTATAGAACAAGATGCCAAACAATCTTATTTTTTCCTTATTGTTGCTGACGATGTGGTTATCGGAAGGATTAACTTAACGGATATCGATTTCCTCAATAAAAGAGCTGAAGTCGGCTATCGAATAGGGGAAAAATATGCTGGTAAAGGTTTAGCATCTAAATCGGTTCAACTATTACAGGAAAAATTAAAAGATCAATTAGAAATCCGTACTCTTTATGCAAAGACGTTGAATACGCATCTTGCTTCTCAAAAAATATTGACCTCTAATGGCTTTCAGCTAGTAGATACAGATTCTAGTACTTTTGAATGGAAAGGTTCATCTGTACATTTTCTCCATTTTGAATGGAATGCTTAATGGAAAAGGCAGAAATTAGAAGCTCTAGCTTTTAATTTCTGCCTTTGTTCTATACTAGGCGCTTCCCCTTGAGAAGTACACTCTATCTATAATTTTCTTATTTATACTCTACCTTACCTAAGCCAACAGCTGTCACTAACCCTATCGCAAATGCAACAATGCATAAAACAGAACGTAGTACATCTGTTTCAAAGCCAGGGAAGACTACAACTGTAGACCCAACAACAAGCCCAATAATGACAGCAAACGTACGTGCATGATGATGGGCTAAAAAGTAACGAATTATTTTACTGCATAGCACAATCCCCATGATTACTCCAACACCAACAATTAAAATTACTATTATTTCTCTATCCTTTAATGCAGTAATTACTGTTTCATAGCTACCAATTAATAACAGGATAAAGGATCCACTAATACCTGGTAGGAGCATTGCCATACTTGCAATAAAGCCTGAAAAAAACAAAAAGGCTAAAACAGTTGGATCAGAAGTATCCATTAAAGGAGCTACACCCTCATCCTTAAAAAATACCATAGATGCTACTAGTATAGCGGCAATGACTAATAAAACGTAATGGTTTCCTTTAAATGTATCCTTAAAATCTGCTTGGTTAAATAAATAGGGAAGAATACCAATAATTAATCCCAAGAAAAAGAAATTCGTTTGAATTGGATAATCTGCAAGTAACCAATGGATAAGGTTACTAAGTAATAAGATAGCACCAATTACTCCCAATCCAAGCGGAATTAAAAAGCCTAAATGTTTTTTCCATTCCTTTGTAAAGAAGCCATTAATCGCTTCAATGAGACGGTCGTATATACCTAAAATAACTGCTATAGTACCGCCACTAACACCGGGAACTAAATCGCTTGTCCCCATTAACATTCCGCGAAAAATATTTTTCCACTCGAACATACCCAATCTCCTTTTGTCATCCCAAAGTTCATTCTTCCTTATTTTATCAAAAGATTATCATTATAAAAGTAAAAGTTTTGGTTGCTTTCGAGGAGGATGACTAGTTGCCTAGAAGTGCAAAGTGCAATTCAACCTGCAGGTTACTACTAAAAAAGGACCTATTTTTTAAATTCAATAGCTTGCTCAAATTGATTCTTTGTTAAATTCATTTCTAAACGCTTATTCTCGACGTTCTTGGCGTAGCTCGTAATGATTCCCCATGAAAGCAAAAGAAAAAACAAATAAATCGTTAAGGTGAACAAAAAACCTACTACAATAGACATTTCTGAATCTTCAACGGTTAGTAAAAATATTGGTAAAATTAATAGGCTAGCTAATAGGATTAAACTATATTTAAAAAACCAGTTAAATCCCTTGTCATAAACAATTTTTGCAACGTACTGTCTTCTTAATTTTCCCTTTTCATTTGCTGTTAACATTGTTAGGGTAATCCTCCATTTTCAATAAAATGCTCGGTACTTTTTTACTATTTTAACTATACCAAAAACAGCACAAATTCCAAATGAAATGACAATTGCTTCTGCCACCCATACGTTTGAAATTGTTCCTACTTGATACAATGCTGGTGCGACGTTAAATACCGCATGAATAAATACAGCGTACCACACATAAAGAAAATCACCCTTATTAATCCCTAACAAAACGACAAGGGATAAAAACAAATGCATCGCCATAGCAGCCATTCTTTCAAAGCCTGATAAAACATATAAAAATGCAGGTGAATCAACAAGTTGTTGTTTTATGGCATCTATTTCTGCTACAGACAATTCATTACTTAATGTCTGATGTGCTTCACCATTATTTATTAAACCAATCATTAAGAACGTACTAACAGATCCGAGCACTCCTATAGATAGCGTTTCAAAACTCCCATGTCCAATTCCATAAGATAAACCATCCCCTATTGATCTTTTCTTTTTCAACAAAAGTTTAAAGGATAGGAAACGGCCAAATTCTTCGAAAATTCCAGCTGCCAGTATCCCATAAAGAACATAGTAAAATGGGTTTTCTGACCATTTAAGCTGGTTCGGGCTTTGTGGATCTATCATTACAGTATGTAATCCCCGTTCTAATATTTGAACAAAAATAAAGAATGTTAAGAAACCGATTCCTATGGCACGCCAGGATAAAGTGTACTTCTTTTTTATATAAATTATTAATACTATAGGCAATAAAAACGAAATACCAAACTGAAACAATACTCCATTTAATACTGATTGACTAACCATTATTCCCCTCCTGTCTATACCTCTCTTTGTAGGACAACCTTTACTATATATGTATTCTTTTTGATCGCAACAATACCTTTTGATTTTAAAATAGCTCTTTTCATAAAGATTGTTTTAATTTTATATCGCAGTTGATGGAAACTGCGACGGAACTTTGGTTAAATTTACTCTTTGCAGCTGCAGGGTGTTATCAGACCGCTCCGGCAGAATACTTCGCTTTCCGCGGGCACGGCCTCAGCCTCCTCGCGGAATACCGCCGCTGCGGGGTCTTCAGACACGTGCTGTCCCGCAGGAGTCTGCGTATTCTGCCTACGCTGATAGTGGTTTTTGATTCAAGAATAGTCATTGCCCATAAAGACCATACATGAGAATTAATTTACTCCTCGGTGCAGAAATCTTTTAACTAGTTCTTGAATTGAAATAAGAAAAAGAGAACATCTTTAGCGAAGGAAATACACGTAGACTCCTGCGGGACAGCGAAGACGTTGAGACCCCACAGCGAGCGATCTTTGCGAGTGAGGAGGCTCAACGCGAGCCCGCGGAAAGCGAAGTGTATTTCCGTAGCGGTAGGATAAAAGCACATTTCGTTACTTCGTAGTTTAAGGAAATAAAGCTAAAATATTTTAGTAAACCGTTTAAAAATAAAACACTGCCCATTACGGACAGTGTTTAAACGAAAGTATGATACTGCGTAGTTATCTACTAATTTCTCGATTTAGTTCGTATACGACTTTTTTTCCGTTAATCATAACTTCTGCGACAGTAAGGGTCAGTTCCAGAGCTTCTCTCATTTCCATCACTCCCCTACAAAAATAAGTATTGAAATTTCTATTCTTTACTTACCACCATACTATGTAGGGACTACCTTCTTTGCATCGGCAAAAATGGAGAAAGTTATTATTTTTTTATTGGGACTAGATTTACAGATAGTCTTACCATGTCCATACAGCGAATTCCATTCTCATATATTGCTTCGTCATAATGTTGAAGGAAATAATTTTGTTCTATACTTGTCATACGAAAACCACATTTTTGGTACAAAGCTAGTTGGTTGATACTAGAGTTCCCAGTACCAACTTCCATTTTTTTGAATCCTAAAGCTTTACCTCTTTCTATCGCAGCTTGTACAAGCAGTTTTCCATAGCCTTTTCCTTGTTCCGTCTCTACTATGGCAATATTCATTAACTCGATGGTGTGTTCATGTTGAGAAAGAAGAACAAAAACCCCAATTATCTGTCCACCTTTTTCTGCAACATAACAATGTCCTCGTCTTATATAACTAGACACTTTTTCTTTAGAGGGATCTGCTAGTAATAGTAATGGTAATGGTGGTTTTTCATTATCTTTTAACCTTCTAATCATGCACAAAAGTTTTCCCTCCTCCATTAAGCGGCATTTCCATTTCCAAAAACTCAAATTCACTTCCGTTTGTATTTTGCATAAACGTTTTTGTCGGATTGAAACCCACCTTCTGATAAACGTTTATCGCTCGTTTGTTAAAAGTGGCAACAAATAAGGTAAATTTAGAACAAACAAAGTGTGTTTTGGCATACTGTAAGCCTGCTTTCACAAAGTCTTTGCCATAGCCTTTTCCTGTTATTTCTGGTGCTAACCCTAATCCAATTTCCATTACTTTTCCCTTGCAAATAAAAGTGTAAAATCCTATTAATTTTCTATCCTTATTAAAAACAGAATAGTAGATATTTTTTCTAGCATTTGAATTTAATAAAAGTTTCAAGTCTTCCTCATCACTTTTCGGATTATAGAACGAGTAGGGTTCATCATATTCCCATTCCGCAATTTCTTCGGCATCAGATTGATTCATTGGTTTAAATAAAAATTCCACAGAAAACCTCCTATTTTTATCTAAAAATCCCTACTCAATAAGAAATTTTTGATATGATTGGATAATAATAGAATATAACATTTTGAAAGGAAGAGAAATATGTCTGAACTTTTTAACGTAAGAGACCACTTGTTAGATGAACTTTATGTGGCAGTAAGAACATCCAAAAAATTAATTATAAAAATAGAGCAAAAAGATTGGAATTACCGACCAAAAGAAAATATGCGTTCCTTAATAGAAGTAACACATCACTTGGTATCCATTCCTTTAGCAGACCTTAAATGCCTTCTACAAGAAAAGAGTGAAGATGAATACAAATTAATAGAACAACAAGTAGCTCCCATCAGGGAAACAGAACAACTTGCTCAAGTATTCGAACATAATTACCAAACGCTAAAGGACTATTTTCACTCTATGAACGAAGATGACCTGATGAACAAAGTGACAAAACCTTTCTATTATCAGGAAGGTGGATATGTACAAATAAAATGGTTAATGGAAATTTTAACACATACTTTCCATCATCGTGCACAACTATTTAATTACTTAAAAGAGCTTGAATACGATGTAAACATGTTTGATTTATATTAAGGGTTAACAAAAAAATGACTGGGCCAAAAATATTGGCTCAGTCATTTTTCGTTAATTACTCGTTTTCGGTGGAGTTTCACTTAGCGTAATGTCTTCATTTTGATTTTTAAAGTAATCTAGGTTAAAGTCATTTTTAAATAGGATAACTGGTCTATCTAAATAATCGTTAACGACCATACTAGTACTGGTTCGCATCGCCTTTTCTGGGACTTTCCCCTCTTTCACCCAACGAGCTAATTGATAGCTTAAGTGTTCCATAACAAGATCGACACCGTATTCTGCCTGCATCCGATAAATAAATACATCAAATTGGAGTTGACCTACCGCGCCTAAAATAGTTTCCTCATATCGAGGAGTACGGTAAACCTGAATAGCTCCTTCTTGAGCCAATTGCTTTATCCCTTTTAAATACTGTTTATGCTTTAAGGCATTTTTCGGACGTACTTTCGCAAAGTGTTCGGGAGCAAATTGAGGCAAGTCACCAAAACTAAAAACATCCTTAGTACCACAAACGGTATCGCCTATTTGGTACACTCCAGGATCATATAGTCCCACAATATCACCTGCAAATGCTGCATCGACCCCTTCACGACTATCCGCGAAAAATTGCTGTGGCTGAGCCAGCTTCATTGGCTTACCAGTTCGTTCAAGCCACGTTGACATGCCTTTCTCATACTTTCCTGAGCATATACGTAAAAAGGCAATTCGGTCCCTATGTGATGGGTCCATGTTTGCTTGTATTTTAAATACAAAGCCTGAAAAGAACTCATCAGTGGGCTCAACCTTACCAGCAGTTGATTCTCGACTAGATGGAGAAGGTGACATTTCTAAAAAATGCTCCAAAAAGGTTGGAACCCCAAAGCTTGAAACGGCACTTCCGAAAAATACCGGTGTTTGTTTTCCATTTTTCACAGATTCTATATCAAAGTCGTTCCCAGCTTCATCTAATAGCATTAAATCTTCTAGTAACTGATCAATTGTTGCTTGATCTGCCGTTTTCTCTAAATATTTTTGTAAATCTTCATAGTCCTCGATAGATTGACTACCGGCTTTTTCTCCGTCTTCATAATATTCGATTCGCTTATTAAAACGGTCGTATACACCTCTAAAAGTCGGACCCATTCCTATTGGATAGTTTACTGGACTAGACTCAATCCCTAGCACTTCCTCGATTTCTTCAAATAACTCGAGTGGCTCTTTCCCAAATCGGTCCATTTTATTAATAAATGTAAAGATTGGAATTCCCCTATCTCTACACACTTTAAATAGTTTCTTTGTTTGTGCCTCTACACCTTTTGCAACATCGAGTATCATAACTACACTATCAACAGCCATTAGTGTCCGATACGTATCTTCACTAAAATCTTCATGCCCTGGGGTATCAAGAATATTAATTTTATAGCCTTGATACTCAAATTGCATGACACTTGAAGTGACAGAAATACCTCTTTGTTTTTCTAACTCCATCCAGTCCGAAGTGGCAAATTTTGCTGACTTCTTTCCTTTTACTGAACCTGCAGTACGAATCGCACCACCCAACAGGAGCATTTTCTCTGTTAATGTGGTTTTCCCGGCATCTGGGTGTGAAATAATAGCGAATGTCTTACGTCTATTTACTTCTTTTTGTAATCCTGACATAGATCTAAATCCTTCCTTTTGTTGTAAAGTAGTTCCCTATATAATTTCAACATGTTAAAGAAATTCTTTATCACATCGCTATTAATCCTCATTTCGTTTGAATTAAATAAAAATCACTTTCCCTATCATACCATAACGGACAGTAGTGATTAAACTGATCGTTTATTTAGTTTATTTTCACTTTCATCCCATTGTTACTTACATAACTAGCTTTTTCATTTTTCAAACGAACAAATGAAGATAATTTAGAGCTATATTGTAAACCCTTCTCCGTTAAAACATATGGATCAATGATTCGTGGTTTCGTTTTTAGATGGATGTCATATTCGCTTTGATCTTCCACTACTCGTACATGTTGATTTAGTTTCGATAAAAGAGATGTAATGGTGTCATCTTTCACTTCTTTTAATATAGATAAAACTTCCTCGTCCTGTTTCTGTAAATCTTTTAGGCACATGTATTTGTTTTCAAAAGCATATTTTAATATTTTCGTTAGTTGATCATAAGCATAAACATTGTAAGGATTCAGAAAAAAATCAATTACTTCTTTATAATAGGCATCAACAAACCATTCAGCTGTCTTGATGTTTTTCACAGCTATTCGGTTATCGACAACAATTAGTTCGCTTAAAAAAATTTGGACCTCACTTCTTGTAATATATCCATATGTGTACAAGTCTCGTAACGTATAGTCAACTCGATCAGCACATAAAACAGGTAAGGGTTGTTCTAATAATGGCCAATTAGACTCATCTGTGAACATTTCTATATTGGTAAACTCGTAATCACGTAATATGGCAGGAATTTCAGATTCGTAAAATATTTCTTGAAAGATTTCTTCATGGTAGTTTTCTTCCACATTATCTAGAGCAAAATCAACAACATGTGAAAACGCTGTATGGGAAATATCATGCAGTAAACCTGCAATTTGTTCTTCTATACTCCCCCCTAAGCTTCTAATTAGTAACATGACGCCAACTGAATGCTCATACCTTGTTACATTCCAATTAGGGTTTACTAGATAGCTTGCGCCCCCTTGGTGAATGCCTTTTAAACGTTGCATTGGTTTTGATTGAATTAAATCTATTAATACCGATTCTAATTCAAAACTTCCATATATCCTGTCTTTAATAATCATTGTATTTAACTCCTTATATGACATAGAATAACTCGTTATTTTTTATAGAATAGCATATTATTCTTACAATAAATTTCTTTGAATTAAAAAAAGTGTTCGAAAAGTAAAGTAACTTCTCGAACACTTTTTCCTATGCTAAACATGATATCTTTGTTTGATTTGCAAGCATTTGGATTTGCTGCATTTTGGATAAATCCATATTTCCACCACTAACGATTACCCCGCAATGAGAGGAACGAATGAGGTGCCCATGCACGAGTAATGCTGCAAAAGCAGCTGCACCCGCTCCTTCCATCAACGTCTTGTTTCGTTCTAACATATAAATAATCGCTGAAGCTATGTCGACATCTGATACTGTTACAATGTCATCAACATAAGCCTGAATGATTGGGAAGGTATGAATTCCTGGTTTTTTCACGGCTATGCCGTCTGCAATAGTGGAAACCTGCTGTAAAGAAGATGGCCCACACTTGTGATAACGATTGTAGGTTGGACTCGCTCCTTGTGCTTGAACCCCGATAATACGTATTTTAGGGTTAATTTGCTTAGCTGCTATTGCAACTCCACTAATTAAGCCACCTCCACCTATGGGTACAATCAATGTATCTATAAATGATTGTTGTTGGATCATTTCAACAGCAACGGTTCCTTGGCCTGCGATGACATCATAGTCATCAAACGGATGAACAAATGTACTATTCGTCTGACTCTGTTCCTCCATCGCTGCCTCATAAGCCTCTTGGAATGATTCACCTGTTAAAACAATTTTTGCCCCATAACTTTTAGTAGCGGCAACTTTTGCTTCGGGGGTTTTAGCTGGCATATATATTTTTGCCTGAATTCCCCGAGTAGAAGCAGCTAACGCAACACCTTGAGCATGGTTTCCTGCAGAAGCGGCAATAACCCCCTTATTAGCTTCTCTTTCCGTTAATTGTGAGATTTTATAACTTGCACCTCTAATTTTAAAGGCACCTGTTTTTTGCTGATTTTCCATTTTGAAATAGACCTTTTTTCCCGTCATTTCATTAATGGTAGTTGATGTCATTAAGGGGGTGCGATGAACGACGTTTATAAGCTGTTCCATCGCATCCGTGATTTTATTTCCTGTTAACCAATTCCCAATGTCTTCACACTCCTCTATTATAAGTTTTGTTCAAATTGTTCAATTTTTGCTTCATGGGTAAGCGTTACAGCTATTTCATCCCATCCATTTAAGAGCATTTCCCTTTGATAACTAGAAATAGAGAAACCTTCTTCATATCCAAAGGAATCTTTTACAACTTGATTTTCTAAATCGACCACAAGCTGATAGTTCTCATCTTCCGCACGTTGAATTAGACTTTCCACATTATTTCCACTCAATGTGATAGGAAGAATTCCATTTTTAAAACAGTTACTATAAAAAATATCCGCAAAACTAGGAGCTATAATTACTTTAAATCCATAATCCTGTAAAGCCCATGGAGCATGTTCTCTAGAAGATCCACATCCGAAGTTATCTCCTGCAACTAGGATAGATGCTCCCTCGTATTTATCTTCATTTAAATTAAAGCTCACTCTTTTATTCCCTTGGTCATCAAAACGCCAATTATAGAATAGAAATTGCCCAAAACCTTGACGTTCTATACGTTTTAAAAATTGTTTTGGTATGATTTGATCCGTATCCACATTTGCCCTGTTCAAAGGGTAAACCAACCCTTCATGTACTTTAATTGGCTCCAAAAAAATCCCCCCTTTATAGGCTGTTCTCTAAATAATTTTTTACTTTTTTTATTTACACTGCGAAGTAACTATAGGTTTTCATTTTGATGAGTATTATACGACCGCTTCGGCAGAATACTTCGCTTTCCACGGGCACGGCCTCAGCCTCCTCGTGGAATACCATCGCTGCGGGGTCTTCAGACACGTGCTATCCCGTAGGAGTCTGCGTATTCTGCCTACGCTAAGATTGATTATCTGAATCAAGAATAGTGGTAAACCATGTAGGATGTTAGATAATTCTTCCTACTAAGCCTATATTTTTGAATTTCTTTTGCCCAATTCATTAGTACATTAAAGATAAGCACATGCTTAGCGAAGGAAATACACGTAGACTCCTACGGGACAGCGAAGACGTTGAGACCCCACAGCGAGCGTTCTGTGCGAGTGAGGAGGCTCAGCGCGAGCCCGTGGAAAGCGTAGTGTATTTCCGTAGCGGCCGTGATTCATACATATTAAGTTACTTCGCATTTTCTATCAAATCTGATACGAAATATTAACATCTCTAAGAAAAGAGCCTTTTTTCCTAAACGTATCAATTAAAAGCTGGTGTCTTATATTTTCTAACATCAACAAAGTGACCCTCAATTGCGGCGGCGGCTGCCATTTCTGGACTAACGAGGTGTGTTCGGGCTCCGTTCCCTTGGCGTCCTTCAAAGTTTCGGTTAGAAGTAGACGCACACCTTTCACCAGGTGGGACGACATCATCATTCATTGCTAGACACATACTACAACCAGCATCTCGCCAATCAAAACCAGCCTGTTTAAAGATAACATCTAAACCTTCTGCTTCTGCAGCTGCCTTTACACTATGAGAACCTGGTACAACGATAGCTTGAACGGCATGATTTACTTTCTTACCCCTTACTATTTCAGCAGCTTTTCGTAAATCACTTAATCTAGAATTTGTACAGGAGCCTATAAAAACATGATCAATTTTAACAGAAGAAATGGGCTGGTCAGCCTGCAAACCCATATATTCTAATGCACGTTCTGTTTCTTCTTTTGCACTAGCAGAAGTCACATCAGCTGGGTTTGGCACACATGCACTTACCGGAATACACATACCTGGATTTGTACCCCATGTCACTTGTGGTTCGATTTCTTCTGCATCAATTTCTACTGTCGCATCATACGAGGCACCCTCATCTGTTGCTAAGCTCCTCCACTCTTCTACTGCCTGTTCATACGCTTCTTCTTTTGGTGCATACCGCTTCCCACGCAAATATTCAAAAGTAGTTTCATCCGGACTAATCAGCCCTGCTCTTGCTCCTGCTTCTATTGACATATTACAAACCGTCATTCGTTCTTCCATAGATAAGGAGCGTACAGCATCTCCCGTATACTCAATTACAAATCCAGTACCGAAACGCACACCGTTTTTTGCAATAATAGCGAGTATTAAGTCTTTAGCTGTTACTCCTTTTCCTAATCGACCATTTACTTTCACGTTTAAAGTTTTCGGACGGACTTGCCATAATGTCTGTGTGGCCAAAACATGCTCGACTTCACTCGTTCCTATCCCGAACGCTAACGCCCCAAAGGCACCATGCGTAGACGTATGACTATCTCCACAAACAATTGTTTTCCCCGGCTGGGTCAGGCCTAGTTCTGGACCAATAACGTGAACAATCCCTTGGTCGGGGTGATTGATATCCGCTAACCTAATACCGAACTCCTCACAATTTTGCTTAAGTTTTTCCATTTGGGCCTTTGATATTTGATCCTTAATAATATGTCTTTCCCGAGTCGGCACATTATGGTCCATGGTCGCAAAGGTTCGATCTGGCCGACGAACTTTCCGATTATGAATACGTAATCCCTCGAAAGCTTGTGGGGATGTAACTTCATGAACTAAATGCAAATCAATATATAGCAAATCAGGTTTATCTTTTTCCTGATGAACTACATGCTTTTCCCAGATTTTTTCGACTATCGTTTTAGGCGCCATTTTACTCAACTCCTTTATCCCATTAACTTAAGTGTGGACGGACTTGAACTGTACCCCACATTCGTTAATGTTTTTAACCGTTTTATTTTAAGCGTAGCAACTTAGAATGCTTTCCGTAGCACTCTGAGAGGAAATAGCTTCTGCTACAAGACGAGTCATCTCCTTCGTACCAACTCTTTGACCATCTACAATGTGTAGGTCTGCTGTGTGATAACCGTATTTAAGTGTCTCCTCTACGGCCTCTTCTATTGCACAAGCTTCCTCTTCTAATCCAAAAGAATAACGTAGCATTAGTGCTGCAGATAATATCATGGCTAACGGATTGGCAACCGCTTTTCCAGCTATATCTGGAGCAGAACCATGAACTGGTTCATACAAACCGACTCCATCTTCCCTTAAACTAGCTGATGGTAGCATCCCTAATGAACCTGTTAATACAGAAGCTTCATCACTTAAAATATCTCCAAACATATTCTCGGTTACGATGACATCAAACTGACTTGGGTTTGTGACAAGCTTCATTGCAGCTGCATCTACTAAAAGATGCTGAACAATTACATCTGGATAATCCTTCTTCTTTTCTTCTACGACTTCCCGCCATAGTTTACTTGATTCAAGGACATTCGCTTTATCGACAGAAGTTAAATGTTTCCGACGTAGTCTAGCACTTTGGAATGCCTTCTCTACAATCCTCTCAATCTCTTTTCTCTCATAACTAAGCGTATCAACTACTGACTGCCCATCTTCGCTTCTTTCACTCGGTGTTCCGAAGTAAAGGCCACCTGTTAATTCTCGAACAATTAGTAGGTCACTTCCTTTTACAACCTCTTCTTTTAAAGGGCTGGCATGTAAAAGCTGGGAAAATCCTTTAATTGGTCTTAAGTTAGCAAAGAGTCCCAACTCTTTTCGTATTCCTAACAACCCTTTTTCTGGTCGAAGGTGTGAAGGGAGTTGATCCCATTTTGGACCACCAACGGCTCCTAACAAAATCGCATCAGCTTTCTTACAAGCTCTTACTGTATCTTCCGGTAGAGGTGTTCCATGCAGGTCTACAGCTACACCTCCAATATCAGCTGTTTGATACGTAAACGAATGGCCAAACTGATCTGACACAGCCTCTAAAATAGCTCGAGCTGCATCCATCACTTCTTGACCAATTCCGTCCCCGGGAAGTAAAACAATATGCTTTTTCATAACTGATCCCCCTTTTCATTTGTGACACCAAACTTCTCGAACTAAGTTAGATTAAATATGCGCCGTTTCCCTTTTTACCCGACTTTCTTGAATTAACATTCGATTAACTGCGTTCAAAAAAGCATTAGCAGACGCCTCCAAAACATCCTGAGCAGCACCACGCCCACTCACTGGATTGCCATTAACATTTAATTTCACATGGGCTTCTGCTAGTGCATCTCGCCCACCGCCAATAGAACTTATATGATAGTCTGTTAAGTGGATTTCTTCTTGGATAAGCGCCTCTAGTGTGTTGTAAATGGCCTCCACACTTCCCTGCCCTGTTCCGGCCGTCTCCACCCGAATTCCTTCTGGTGTGGTGAGTGCGACTGTTGCTGTCGGTATATTCGAAGAGCCATATTGAACTTGAAATGCCTTTAATGCATATTTTGGAACATCAACGGAATCCGTTTGTAAGTCAATTAGTATGGTAAATAAGTCATCATCTGTGACTTCTTTTTTCCTATCAGTCAGTAGTTTAAAGGCTTCAAAAGCCTCTTTTAACTTCATTTCTGATAGATCATAACCAAGCTGCTGTACTTTATCTTTGAAGGCGTGTCGGCCAGAGTGTTTCCCTAGAACTAGATTGTTAGACTTAATTCCTACCATTTCAGGTGTAATAATTTCATACGTGGATGCTTCCTTTAGTACACCGTCCTGATGGATACCAGACTCATGTGCAAAGGCATTCCGTCCAACAACTGCCTTATTAGGCGGAACCATCATTCCCGTGAATTTGCTTACTAAGTCACTAGTACGTTTAATTTCCTTTAAAACGAGGTTTGTTTGGTAATCATATTTGTCATTGCGTATTTTCAGTGCTACTGCAACTTCTTCTATAGCTGCGTTTCCCGCTCGTTCACCAATTCCATTAATCGTTCCCTCGATTTGGGTCGCCCCATTCTCAATAGCTGCAATAGTATTAGATACAGCCATTCCAAGATCATCGTGGCAATGAGCAGACAAGGAAACTCGATCAATATTCGGAACATTTTTTCTTACATAACGGAACATCTGTCCATAATCATCAGGAGTCGTATAACCTACCGTATCCGGCAAATTAATAACTGTAGCTCCTGCATCAATTACTTTTTCAATAATCGTACAAAGAAAGTCCAAATCTGATCTACTTGCATCCTCTGCAGACCATTCCACATGAGTAAATTTTTGTTTTGCATAAGAAACCATGGAAACAGCTGTCTGGATTACTTCTTCCGGTGTTTTTTTAAGTTTATAAGTCATGTGGATTGGAGAAGTGGCTAAAAAGATGTGTAGCCTTGGTTCGGCCGCATCCTTTAACGCCTCCCATGCGATATCGATATCGGACTTCGTAGCTCTAGCTAAACCTGTAACGGAAGTGTTTTTAATTGTTCTAGCAATTGTCCGAACTGCTTCAAAGTCTCCCTTTGATGAGGCTGGAAATCCAGCCTCCATAATATCTACACCAAATCGTTCTAACTGTTTAGCAATTTCTAATTTTTCTAATTGATTCAAATTTACACCCGGAGATTGTTCACCATCGCGAAGTGTTGTATCAAAAACTTTAATTTGAACCATGTGTCACCACTTCCTTTTTCGATTTAGTAGTAGACCGTTTAACAAATGGCATTAACTCTCGTAACTCACGGCCTACCTGCTCGATTGGATGGTTTTTCTCCTTTTCATTAATGGCATTAAACTGTGGTCGATTCACTTGATTTTCTAAAATCCAACCTTTCGCAAATGCTCCTGATTGTACTTCAGTTAAAATTTCTTTCATTCGTGCTTTCGTATCTTCATTCACTACTCTAGGTCCAGATACAAAATCACCCCACTGTGCTGTATCGGAAATGGAGTAACGCATATATTCCAAGCCACCTTCATACATAAGGTCAACAATAAGTTTTAACTCATGCATACATTCAAAATAGGCAACTTCTGGTTGGTAACCCGCTTCTGTTAATGTTTCAAACCCAGCCTTCACAAGACTCGTGAGTCCTCCACAAAGTACTGCCTGTTCTCCAAATAGATCTGTTTCTGTTTCCTCTTGGAAAGTTGTTTGTAACACACCAGCTCTCCCAGATCCAATTCCTTTTGCATATGCTAAAGCGAGCGCCTGTGCATTTCCCGTTACATCTTGATAAACACCATATAAGGATGGAACACCAGCACCTTCTTCAAAAGTTCTCCTTACTAAATGTCCCGGTCCTTTTGGTGCGACCAAAAAGACATCTACATTAGGTGGTGGGACAATCTGATTGAAGTGAACATTAAACCCATGCGCAAAAACTAGCGCATCACCTGTTTGCAGATTCGGTTTAATATGCTCTTCGTATACTTTAGGCTGATGTTCATCTGGTAAAAGCACCATCACAACTTGGGATTGGGAAACTGCCTCTGCCACCGTAAATACAGCTAATCCATCTTCCACAGCCTTATCCCATGATTTACCTGGCCTTAAACCAACAACAACATCATAACCACTTTCCTTTAAATTCTGTGCATGCGCGTGACCCTGTGACCCATAACCAACAACAGCAATTCTTTTACTTTTTAACACCTCATCTTGAATATCATTGTGATAAACAACCTTTGCCATTTTTCATCATCCTTCCCCTTATTTTAATAACGAATATGGTGCCAACTCTGTCACCTGCGGCTGATGACCTCTTAAGAAAGCTGTCAGCCCTGTTCTTGCTAATTCTTTAATCCCATATGGGCGTAATAATTCAATCAGTGCCTCGACTTTGTCTGTCTTCCCTGTTACTTGAACAGTCAGACTATCTTTACTAACATCTATAATGGAAGCCCGAAACGGTTCAATCATGCCTTGAATTTCATTTCGTATTTGGCCATTACTGACTACTTTTATTAATGCTAATTCCCTTGCAACAATTGCTTTATCTGTAATGTCTGACACCTTTAAAACGTCTATTTGTTTATTTAACTGTTTCATTAACTGTTCAAGTTTCTGACTATCTGCCACCTCTACTACAAATGTCATTCTTGAAATACTATCCGTTTCTGTCCTTCCGACTGATATACTTTCAATGTTAAATTGTCTTTTTTGCAAAAGACCTGTAATACGATTTAACACACCACTGCGGTTTTGAACAGTAGCTGTAATTATTCGCTTCATGGCTTCACCCCTATCATTTCGTGAAGACCTTTGCCCGGAGCAATCATTGGATACACATTCTCTTCTCGCAAAACCCGACAATCCATTAGTACTGGCCCATCGTATTCAAACACTTCAGGTAAAACACGAATGAGGTCTTCTTGATTATCAATTTTCATTCCGCGAATTTGATAGCTTTCAGCAAGCTTAACGAAATCTGGTTGTACGTGTAAGAGGGACTCAGAATATCTCTTTTCGTAAAAAGTTTCCTGCCACTGCCTTACCATTCCTAAGGATTCATTGTTGACAATAATGACCTTTACAGGGAGTCTTTTTTCTTGTAGGATTGATAATTCTTGTAGAGTCATTTGAAAGCCACCGTCTCCGACTAATGCAACTACTGTTTTTTCGGGTTCAGCTAACTGTGCCCCAATTGCTGCCGGGAAGCCAAATCCCATTGTGCCAAGCCCTCCTGAAGTAACCCATTGGTTAGGCTTCGAAAAGGTGTAGTATTGAGCAGCCCACATTTGATGTTGCCCTACATCAGTAGTTACAATTGCATCTCCATCTGTCACTTTATGAATTGCTTCAATAAGCCATTGTGGCGATAAATCCTTCTCTGAATTGGTATACCAAAGTGGATACTCCGCCTTATTGCTTTTCAGTTTTTCCATCCAAGCACCATGTGTTGGCGAGGTAGACATCTGTGATTTCAGTTCGAGTAGAGCTTCTCTTGAATCTGCCACTATTGGTATGTGTGTAACAATGTTTTTACCAATTTCAGCAGGGTCAATGTCGATATGTGCAACAGTAGCTTTTGGTGCAAAATGCTTTAAGTTACCAGTTAACCGATCATCAAATCGGGAACCAATATTAATGAGTAAATCACATTCATATAAAGCCATATTAGCTGCGTAGGTTCCGTGCATACCTGCCATACCTAGTGATAAATCATGATTACCAGGAAAAGAACCTAATCCCAATAATGTCGTCGTAACAGGTAGCTGATGCAGTTCAGCAAATTCTTTTAACTGATCGGAAGCAGAACCGTGTAAAATACCAGCACCAGCAAGAATAATTGGCTTTTTCGCCCTAGC
Organism: Salirhabdus euzebyi; assembly: GCF_014207435.1. Taxonomy (GTDB): domain Bacteria; phylum Bacillota; class Bacilli; order Bacillales; family Alkalibacillaceae; genus Salirhabdus; species Salirhabdus euzebyi. The sequence continues at coordinate 111,247 of NZ_JACHGH010000007.1, read as the reverse complement.
TATTGCATCCGCTAGCTTCCTAATTTGCAGTGGATTTGGCTTGGTAGTAGGTTGGTAGCCAGGGAGGTGATAGTGAGTGTTATAAGGTCCCTCTGATATACTTGCTGAGATATCTTTAGGGATATCAACAACTACCGGCCCCTTTCTTCCTGTAGAAGCAATATGAAAAGCCTCCTTCATGATCCTTGGTAAGTCTTCTAAAGACTGAACCTGGTAATTATGCTTCGTAATAGGTGTTGTAATCCCCATTACGTCCGCTTCTTGAAAAGCATCTGTTCCAATAACTGTTCTGGCAACCTGACCTGTAAAAACTACTAACGGTAAGGAATCCATCATGGCATCAGCAATTCCTGTAACTAGGTTGGTTGCACCTGGACCAGAAGTAGCGATAACTACACCAGGTTTTCCGGATACACGAGCATAGCCTTCTGCCGCGTGTATTGCTCCTTGTTCATGTCTAGCTAAAATATGGTGGAAAGATTTCCTCGCTTTATAAAGAGCATCATAAATAGGTAACACTGCTCCACCCGGATATCCGAATAATGTGTCAACCTCCTCTTTGATTAAACATTCCACGAAAAGATCGGCACCTGTTTTAGGCTCTGAGCCGGTATAAACCTCCGACTTTGCTTCTACCTTCACTTTTATCCCTCCTAATCCCAATTTCATTTTGAAGACAGAAATTTTTCCCATCTTGTCAAAAACTAAAAATAAAAAGACCTCTTCTCCCTAAACTGCACATGTGCAGAATATAAGGGGAGAAAAGATCTTTACTTTTCACGGTACCACCCTAGTTCACAGTCCTCTTTCGAATACTGCCTCACGAGGCTAATTAAATGTCTTTGCCTCTTTGGTAACAGGTGCTCTGGTGAACACCTGGCTAAGCCTAATGAGTTAACTGTTCAGCTTAGCACTCAGGGACGATGTCGGAATAAGCTGTATTTCCGGGCTTCCAGCAACCCCGGATCTCTGTGAATACAGGCCCTTATTCCTTTATTCCCGTCATCGTTTTTATGCCATATCATATTTTTGCATTTAGCTAGTTTTGCTTCTTTATCCATAGCAATCACTTGCTGTGTTTTTAACCCTCCTTAAATTACTTCTGCATTACTTTTCGTTACGGGGTAGCACTGAACACCGTCTGTTTTAACGATATTTCGAAATGCTGATAATAAGTGCTTGGTAACTTTTCCTGGTGTACCATCTTGAATTTTTCGACCATCTACTTCTACAACCGCAATTACTTCTGCAGCTGTACCGGTTAAAAAGACTTCATCCGCTACGTAGACATCATGCCTTGTAAATGGCTCTTGCCTCATGTCGTAACCATACTCTTTTGCTAAATCGATAATTGCATTTCGGGTAATACCTTCTAGAGCACCTAAGTAAACAGGTGGTGTATAGATGGTTTCATTTTTTACGATAAAAATATTATCCGCTGAACCTTCCGTAACATAACCTTGATCATTCAACATAAGTGCTTCATCTGCATTTGCCTGATTTGCTTCCAGCTTTACTAGAATATTATTTAAATAGTTAAGTGACTTAATTTGCGGACTTAGAACATCTGGACGATTACGACGACTTGATACCGATGCTAATCTTAAGCCACGTTCATATAATTCTTTCGGGAATAGAGCGAGTGCTTCTGCAATGATAATTACTCTTGGATTGTTACAGTGAGTTGGATCTAAACCAAGGTTTCCAACTCCTCTTGAAACCACTACTCTTATATAGGCATTATCGAGTTGATTTTTACGAACAGTATTTACAATTGCTTCTTCCATATCCTCCTTTGAATATGGGATTTCAAGCTTTATTGATCTTGCTGATTCATACAGTCGTTTTAAGTGTGCATCGAGTTTAAAAACGTTCCCGCTATAAACACGAATACCTTCGAAGACCCCATCTCCGTACAAAAATCCATGATCGTAAACTGAAACGACAGCATCTTCTTTTCGAACAAATTCGCCACTTAAAAAGATCCACTGACTGCCCATACAAACACTCCTCTCTATTTGAAATATAAAATCACTTCTGTAGGTGTACCAAAAATTCGTTATTTAGTTAAAGGATTAATGCGTTTATTTACTAAAATATATTGGTAAAGAAAAACCTTATGCTACATCTTCCAATTTGAAGTTGTCACACAAGGATGAATAAGCGTAATAACTAAAGAATTCAAGGGAAAATCTTTGGCTTATTTTTCCTAACAAATTTAATGTTGTCGATAATAATAACTCCATTTTTAAGCAAGGTCAACAGTTAAAATGAAAAAATTCTGATTATTTTAATAAATCAGAAAAATGGAAAACGCTTACATAGTTGTGGCACAAGAAAAAGCAGCTATAGATAGGCTGGAGCATATTTTTTTGTAACCTGTACAGACTGATGAGTCGCTCATCTAAATGGTAAGGAATAATATGTAAAATACTCATTTTTTCATCTTGAAACAGCAGATTTATTTCTTTTTAGTAAAGCTGTTTTCCATTAGACTTTTGTTTTTCACAACAGATGGAAAATAGTTACTTTGAAAGCAGCTGGGTGCTATCCAGCCGCTCCGGCAGAATACTTCGCCTTCCTCGGCCACGGCCTCAGCCTCCTCACGGAAAAACACCGTTGAGGGGTCTTCAGACACGTGCTGGCCCGCAGGATCTACGTATTCTACCTACGCTCACTAGTAATTTTCTGATTAAAGATTAATGATAATCATAAATCCATCTTCTGAGAGTTCCATACTTATCACTTTGTCTATATATTGACTATGTACAAACCAACCATTAGTACTTTCAATTAAAACAAGTCACAAAGCACATGCTCAGCGCGAGCCAGCGGAAAGCGAAGTGTATTTCCGTAGCGGTCAGATAAAAGCAAATTAAGTTACTTCGCTGTTTAAGTAAACAGGGAAAACAACGACAATTTTTACGACTTAAATAATGTACAGCATTTCTGACTGGTTCCACAAAAAAACTCCCAAAGATAAGATCTTTAGGAGTTAAAAAGTGTTAATATCGAATAGATTGCCAATACAAAGCCACAAAAATTTCCCTTACATTTTTATTACTTAGATGCTACGTATTTTTTAGGAAGTGCAGGCATTAACAGGAATAATAGAACGATACAGATTCCAGTTGAAATGGACATATAGCCACCATTATATCCGAGTGAGTATAAGACAACTGGTGTACCTTCTGGAGCATATTCAGCAAAAAATACTATCCCAGCAACAAAATGACAAATAAATCTTAACAAACCACCAATTAGTGTACCTAGAATAATGTAGGACACCCATTTTTTTGCATTTCCGTTTAACAGTCCTTGTTGTATTTGTTTTGCAAATACCCCAGCCAGACCAACTACAGTAAAGGCAACAAAATACTCCAGAAACGCCTGAACCGGAGTCGCAATCCATGGTTGACCTAAAATTAGCTGAAGACCACCAAATAGAAATCCTGTTAGTAAACCGCCCTTAATCCCCCAGCGGTAAGCCATAATAAATATAGGCAGCATACCAATTGAAACGGATCCACCTTGCGGCCAGAATCTACCTGTCAAAAACCCTGATAATTCATCAAGAAGATAAGCAAGTGCTGAAAAAATTGCAATTTCTACTAAAAATAAAACTTTAGAATTATTCCTCATATTAAATTCCTCCTCATATTCTAGTACATTAGAAGAACTTGGCTTGTCGCCAAGTCCTTATGGCGAAAGCCTTAGTTTTTCTTATACTTTGATCCTTTAAGAAAGTTAAACTTTCTAAAGTAAAACAAAAAAGCAAAGCATGGCGCAAGGACGCGCAATGCTTTGCTTTATACACAAATGTCCTTAACACCACAATCCCTACGCAAGTACTAACTTACAGGTTCAAAGGGTCAAGAACTCCATTGTTCAATCTCAGCCAATTGGCTCCCCTTTGTGGCAATTATCTATTCACTTTTACATTCAATATACTACGTTACTATTATTCTTACAACCAATTTCCACGTTTTATGCAAACAAAATCGTAGAATTACTTACCCTATACTTTCTTTATATTTAGTGACGTCCACTCCCGAATGGATTAATTTCTCTTCACCATCTTTTTCAATTTCCTTTTTAAGGTCGTCTAAAAAGGAATCAAATTCTGTATGTTGACCTAGCAAAAAGGTCATGCCTTTTTCCACTTCAAGCCATGTGGAAATGTCCGCTTCATTATGCTGAATTTGAGCTTCCAGCTTATCCAAAGCATTGGCTACTTTTGCTTCGTTTGATTCTTTTCGTTCAAACTCCATCCATAAATCAAACAGTTCCTGGCCTATATCCTCTGGAAGCATTTCTTTTATTTCTTCCATTGCTTTTATTTCATTTTCTAGCTTTTCCAGTTTGTTCGCTTGGTTATTTATTGTGTCAAACGCAGGAATGTCCCCAGCCTTCACTTCTACTAAATCATGAATAACAATCATTTTTAATAGCTTTTCTATATCAATCTTCTGTTTCAGTTTTTTCTCTACTAAAATAGCCATAAGGGAGACTCTCCATGTATGCTCTGCCACACTTTCTTTTCTACCATCTGATAGCCAACTATGCCTAATTTCTTTTTTTAAACCTTCTCCTAATTTGATTACTTGTAAAATTTTTTCAACATCATTCATTAGATTGCCCCCTATATTGTTTTCCAGAAATGCACTTGATTTTCTTCTACATGGGAAAAAATATAACCATGGCTTTTGTACAGTTTTATTGGGTTTTGCCATTCTTTATTTGTTTCCAACACAATTTTTCGATAACCAAAATTCTTCGCATACTTTTCAAGTTCTTTTAGCATTATCGTCCCATAACCTTTTTTTCGATGCTTATTGGAAACGGACATTCTAACAATTCTACTCGTTTCAACATTCTCCTTTTTTAATGCTCCTGTCACAACGACTTCACCATTGATTGTCCCAACCAAAAATATATTTCCATCTGGTTTATACGTTTCTAAAATAGTATATAAATCTGGGTTAAACTCTGATTTAACAACTCCAAAATACTCAAGAAAACCCGCATTAATTACATCAATAGCAGCATCTACCGTTTCTTCTGTGATGACTTTAATGGATAATTGATTCATCATTCCCACTCTTTCTAATGAGTTACTCTTTTAATTGCTCTATTCGTAATTTTGTTTCCTTAATTTCATCCCAGTAAGTAGAATGCTCGAGGATAGACGACTCATCCATCGTCATCAACTCTACTAAACGGAACTCAAGTTTTTCTCTCTCGTTTTTCATCCACTGTTTTTTCCCACTATCGACCTTGTTTTTGAGATGATCCACAAAATCCGGATAACTCCCACGATAATCAACAATTTGTTTTCCATCTATAAAAAGAATGCGGTTTGCCACTTTTTTTATAAAATAACGATCGTGAGATACACAAATTATAGCACCAGGATATGATTGAAGTACGTCTTCTACTGTCTCTCTCGTATCTATATCTAAGTAGTTAGTAGGCTCATCAAGCACTAAAAGATTTGCTTCACTAAAGTATAGCTTCAAAAAAGCAGCACGGCATTTTTCACCCATACTTAAATCTGCTATTTTTTTGAATACTGCATCCCGCTTAAACATAAACGACCCTAGAATAGTCCGTGCCTCTGTTTGGGTCATTTCCGGTAGAGAAAGCAGACTTTCCAATAAGGTTTCTTCTTTATTCAGAACAGCTAGCTCTTGATCAAAATAACCTATTCTAGTTTGAGGATTCCTTTTAATCACCCCTTCTTTTGGGTCCATCCTATTTATCAATAGCTTTAATAAAGTTGATTTCCCAACACCATTAGGACCAATAACCGCAATTCTATCTTCTCGATTGATGGAAAAACTAACATCACCAAATAATTCCTTCTCCTTATAGGAGAAAGAGAGGTCTTGAATTTGCAGTAACGTTCTTGCGGAAAAGCCACTACTATTTAGAGTCATATTTAACCCTTTATCCTGTTTTGGCTTCTTAGCTCCCTCTTTTTCCAACCGATCAAGCTCTGATTCTTTCGCTTTGAATCTTGATACATTTTTATTGGCTTTTGCTCTAAGGAAATCATCTGTACCAGCTGCTGTATGTGCTTTTTGGAACCACTGCTGGTATCTTCTGATAGTGGCCTCTAGTTCTTGCTTTTTCTTTTTATATTTTTGATAATTTTTTTCCTGCGTTTTATACTCTATTTCCTTTTGTTCTTTGAAGGAAGTATAACCACCCGGATAAAGCTTACAGCCTTGTGTCGTAAGTTCATAAATGGAATGGGCTGTTTTATCTAGAAAATAGCGATCATGCGATACAAATAAAACCGCTCCATCATAATTATTTAACCATCCTTCAAGCCATTCCATTGTCTCCTTATCTAAATGGTTTGTTGGTTCATCCATTAAAATAAACTTCGGTTCCTTTATTAAAAGTTTTGCCATTTGTACTTTCGTTTTTTGACCACCACTTAACTGATGAAAAGGTACATCCCAAACTGTTGAATCTATACCCGTCTGTAACAAAGCTCTTTCTCCGACGAGTTCGATATCATATCCCCCGAGTTCTAAAAATTTCTCAAAGTTTTTTTCATATAATTTCCACACTTCTTCACGATTTGAATCGTTTTCATGTAGCTTGTTCTGGTAGTACTCCACCTTCTCCTTTAATTCAAACCAACTAGGGAAAACGTTTAATATAAATTCCTTAGTCGTCATTCTTTTAGAAACGTCTGGTGATTGTTCGAGTAAACCCCATTCCTCTTTAGGAACCTCCACATGAATATCACCATGTTCAAAAGAGAGTCGCCCCAACAATCCTTTGATTAAGGTTGTTTTTCCTACGCCGTTTCTACCATAAAGTGCTACGTGCTCTCCTTTTTTTATTTCTATACTTACATTTTCAAATAGCGTTTCTCCATTTACCTCTTTGCGCAAATTTTTCGTTTTCAATATATACATATAATTAAACACCTCCAGAACAAAATGTGCTCACAAAAAAATCACAGACGTCTGCCTGCGATTCCATACGAGCGGTTACAATTTTTACCAACTAGAGGTGTTATGCAGTATATGACATAAACACGTATAGATATAGAACTATTGGTTTCAAAAGGCGTAATGAATTTTTAGACACACGTATCCCGCAAACATCTACCGAGGCAGACGTCACTTTTCCATATTTATTTCATGGATGAGAACGTGTTATGCTTCATTGTCCTAATGGAAACCTCCTTTTAGCCTATTATCATAATTATTAAAACACAAATTGGTTTATTTTTCAATATTTTCCTAACCAAGCGGTGTCAGTTTTGACAACATAACCTTTAACCCTTTTGTCCTTAAACTGTAAATGATACTTATCCCTAAAAGTACAGCACAACTGAAGAGCGCAACTTGAACATGTAAAAACTCAGCAACAGTTCCTGCAAAGAAAGCACCTAATAAGGTTACACTTCCACTAATCATTAACCCACCACTACTTACTCTTGCTAAGTAATTGTCAGGTGTAACTGCTTGACGTGCGGAACCATTCACAACAAATGCCATGGAGAGTGCACCATCAAAAAGGAACATCCCTATTGCAGATAAAACAAACCCATCTGCCATAACGAGTAATAATATCCCTGTTCCGGAAAACGCAGCTAAGCCAATATTAATTGTTCGCCAAGTAAAACGGCTAACGACTGGCATTAAAAAGACACCTATTATATTGCCTAGACCAGCTGCCGAGAAAAGCAAACCTGTTTCCGTTACGGATAAGCCTAACTCCTCTTTCGCATTAATAATAACTAATAAAGTAACCGCGTTAGTTAAAAAGTTCAAGATTGCGTGTTGAACGGTGACGTACCGCTGAATATGGTGCTGAAACAAAATGCTAATCCCTGCTTTAATTTCTTTCCACTGCTTATTCAAATGAACTTTTCTCTTCTTTTCTTTTCTTCTTTCCGTATATGTTAGAGCTATGAAACAAAGTGTTAAAGCAGAAAGTAAATAGGTAAATGCATCAATAGAAATAGTCCAGGCAGCTCCAAATAAAGTAAAAATTAGCCCGGCTAAAGCTGGCCCTAATAAAGTTCCTACTGCATCGGCACCTTCCATATAATTATGAGCAGAAAGAAGTTTCTCTCTCCCTACTATTGAAGGAAGCATACTTTGAAAAGATATTCTAAAAAACAATCCCGCAGCACCAAACACAAAGAATATAAGGAGGACAATCCAAAGTTGAAAATAATCAAACATGATGATGAAAACTAGTGCAATAAGTGATAGAAAACGAATAAACTCTGCTGTAATAGCCACATGTTTCTTTGATCTATTTTCTATCCAAATTCCTGCAAACAATGAAAGGAATAAAGGTGCAATTTGCATACTTATGGCTACTAAGGCGGTTTTAAATGGGGAGTCTGTTAGCTGCAAAACTACCCAAGGAACTGCTATATCACTAAATCTAGTTCCAAAAATTGAAATAGCTTGTCCAATCCATAATAATAAAAAGTTTTTTTGTTTTAATAACAACTTTTTCACCTCATCTGTGTGTACAGGAAAGAGGAATCATTATTTTAAACTAGTAACTTCATTACTGTTTTAACATAACTCGCATTCCAAAAAATGCTCCCCACACTTCATTATCCGTAAAATAAAAAGGAATGGAACGACTACTATTCTTTAAAACTAATGTTTTCTTATCTGCAGCATAAGCCTCTAGTTTCTCTTGATCTATCAAAATTAAAGGTTTACCATCCTCTATGATCACTTCAAATTGATAGCCCTCTTTACTAGCGTATGCTCCAACGAACTTCATAAGTTCCTTTTTTGACAAATCAGTTGGAGGAAGGACCTGCTCTTTCGTATCAATAGGTAAACGAAGTAGTGTATTTACTACTTTCAACCAAATGTCTCTAACAGCAATATTTGAAACGTTTGTTAACACGACAATTACTATATTCTTCTCTGGTATAAATCCGAAGTTAGAAGAGACCCCAGGTTGCCCTCCTCCATGTTCCACTAATGTTACACCATGATAATTTGGCGTTACTTTCAATCCGTATCCATAAAAACTATTTTCCGTTAGGTTTATATGTGGCTGCCACATTTTTTGAACAGAAGTTTCCGAAATGGATTTACTTAAAAGATTAGGAGTATTGACATAAAAGGATCCGTACTTAAGCAAATCAGAAATACAGGAACGAATCCCCCCACCAACCTCATAAACACCAAGAGTTGGCCACATTTGTTCAATATGTTTTTTTTGTTGTTTGTCATATATGTAAGGCGTGGAAACATTATTTAATTTAGTAACTTCCTCTATACTCATCGTTGTCCGGTTCATTTTTAAAGGCGCTAGAATTTCTTCCGTTATATATCGGCGATACAACTTTCCAGTTACTTTTTCTATAATTGCGCCTAATAATAAAAACATGTCATTAGAATAACTAAAATACTCATTCGGCTTTCCTAAGATAGAGTGTTTGTTATTTGTTAAAAATTCCACTTCGTCTGAAAAAAACAATCGACTTTCATCACGATTAACTGGTGCTAAACCAGTAGAATGGGTCAATAAATGATGAATCTTTATTTTATCCATTGCGTAAACACCTTTGATTTCCAAATTAGGTATATACTTTATGACAGAATCATTTATTGATAGAAGCCCTTGCTCCATTAACTTCATTACAGCCAATGCAGTGAAAGACTTTGTAACAGAAGCAGTGCCAAATATAGTCTCTTCTGTCACCGGCTTATTTGTTGCCTTATTTTGCACGCCAAAACCTTTTTGATAGATAATTTCACCATCACGAAAAGCGCCTACTGCTGCCCCTACTATGTGCTCCCTATCCATTTGTTCCTTGAGTTTTTTCTCGAAATCTCCCCACATATTCATCCCACCCCAAGTTGATTGTCTACTAATAAATATTATGGATAAAGAAAAGGGACAAATCAACCAATCATCTGAACTTTCAACTAATTTAAAATACTCTTATTCAAAGCGAATTCCCACAAAATTGGTCGATAAATGAAAATATTTGGTAAATAATATGCTATAATAATAAAAAATTTCTCTTTAGGAATGATCCTATGTATCCAGGAAAACTAATTAAATATCATCGAAATAAAAAACAAATTACGCAAAAAGAGCTCGCACAAGGAATATGTTCAGTCTCATATTTAAGCAAAATTGAGAACGAAAGTATTGAGCCTAGTGAAGACGTACTCAAACTATTAAGTGAGCGATTAGGGTTAGATTTTAATGTGCGTGTAGGTACAGAGAAAAGGGAAGAATTAAGGGGAAAAATACTTGATTGGTATGAACTCATTAAAAATAGAGAGGCAGAAGAAGCAAAAATATTAATGGATAAATTAGAGAAAGCCATTTATCGCATTAATAGTACGGAAACTAAAAATCTATTTTTAATAATTAGACTTTGTTATTTTATTACTTTTGGTCCTAAACATAACTGGAAAAATGATTATGTAGAGTTAAGAAATATGAAAGATCTTTTTAATACCGAAGCTCTATATTATTTTTATAAGTTCGAATCATTATACTACTATTATGAAAATAATCTAGATGCAGCGTTAGAATCATTAAAGGAAGCAGAAAAAGTTTATCCTAAAATAGACTTAATCGACTTAGATCTTTACTATAACCTATCTATTTTTTATAAGAGAACTTATCAAGTCTACAAATCTACAATCTATGCCTATAAGGCACTAAATGCTGCACAAGCTGTTCTTGATTATAGCTTGGTAACAGAATGCTATATGGTCATAGCAGCTAATAATATTCGCATTGGGGAATATGAAACAGCAGAAAAAGATTTACTAAAACTTCAGAAGCACGAAGCTACCCATATTCCAGCCATCAACTCGCTTATCCATCATAATTTAGGTTATATTTACTATCAATGGAAAGAGTATAAACGTGCTTTAAAGCACTTATATCAGTCAATAGATTATGCATCATCAAAAAGGGAAAGAATTGGTACCTTTTATATTATTTGCTTAGTTTATTACACTATATCCGATTATAGTAAATTAAAAGAAGCATTAAAGACTGGTAAAATAATCGCGCATCAATATAATATAAAAAGCTTTATATATAAATTTTATATATTAGAAAATAAAATGAAAAATAACACATTAAGCCAAGAGTTTCTAGACGAAATGGAAAACAAAATTATACCTTACTTTAAAAGTACAGGAGAACGGAATGATCTCATTCGCTTTTTAAAACTAGTTGGTGATATTTATTACGAAAAAAGACTATATAAAAAATCAGCTGAGTATTATCAAAAAACCCATTCCTTTTACACCAATGCTTTCCGAAATGAAGATAACGTTTAAACACCATGTAATTTTGAGCCCAAAACGGCTCTTTTTTTATATTAAATTCTAATAGGAATATCTGTTGTTTTACTAGAATAAGTTTAATACTAGATTGTAAGCGTTTTAATTATTATTTAAGGAGGAGATATCATGTACGCTACAACTGGTAAATTATTTGAGCTTACTGTTCAAAGCTATGCAAAGAAAGAAGCAATCGTTGATGTGACAAAGGGGATTCGTTGGACTTATGAGGAATGGGACAAGGAAGTAAATAAACTTGCCAATGCTCTAAGAGCTTCTGGAGTGGATAAAGGAGATGTCGTATCAACTTATTTATTTAACACGATTGAGTTGGCCAATGTCTTTTTTGCTTGTGGAAAAATAGGTGCCATTCTAAATCCGATTAATTTCAGGTTAAAATCCCAAGATATTGAATATATTTTCAAAGATTCCGCCCCAAAAGTTGTACTTTTCGAAAAAGCTCTTGAACCTCATGTGAATGCTATCCATAAAAACTTCGGACATATTTCCTTCTGGTATGTAGATAATGATACACCTAGCTATGCAGTAAACTATTATGAACGTGTTAAGAATGCCTCTATAGAAAGACCTTTCGTTGATATTTCTGAAAATGACACATACGCCATTATGTATACAAGCGGGACTACCGGTAGACCAAAGGGTGTTATGCACAGACACAGGGATATGGTGGAGCAAAGTTTAACGTGTGTAGCAGTCTTCGTTTAACGGATCAGGATCGCGGCTTAGCGTCAGCTCCCATGTTCCATTGCGCCGAGTTACATTGCTGTTTTCTTCCAAGAGTTCAGGCTGGTGCTACTACTGTTATAACGCATCATTTTGAACCAAAAGAAGTTCTCCAAATAATTCAGGATGAAAAAATATCCGTTATGTTCGGGGCTCCGACAATGTGGAATATGATGCTTCAAGAAAATCTCAGTGCTTATAATCTTTCTTCCTTACGTTCCGGCCTTTATGGAGCTGCGCCTATGCCACCTGTTCTAGTAAAAGCTTGTAAAGAACACCTTGGCATTGATCTCATTCAAGCATACGGAATGACAGAAATGGGGCCTGCGATTACCTTTTTAAGTGAACATGATCAGCTAACCAAATCGGGTTCAGCCGGACGGCCTTGCTTCAATCATGAAATAAGAATCGTAAAGCCTAACGAAGAAGGTCCATCTGAACCAGATGAGATTCTTTCAGCTGGACAAATTGGAGAAATTATTGTAAAAGGTCCTTCTATGATGAGTGGTTATTTTAATAGACCAGAAGCTACAGATGAAGCACTCTACAAGGGATGGTATCATTCCGGTGATTTAGGATATTTGGATGAGGATGGTTACTTATACGTTTGTGATCGTGTTGATGACATGATTATAAGTGGCGGAGAAAACGTATACCCAAGAGAAGTAGAAGATCTATTACACGAGCATGATGGAGTTTTTGATGTGGCTGTATTAGGAGAGCCAGACGAAAAATGGGGAGAAAAAGTAACAGCCTATGTCGTTAAAAAGGATAATCAACTTGATGAAGAACAACTAGAAGTGTTTTGTAAAAACAGTAATAAACTAGCTGATTATAAAAGACCAAGACGCTATATATTCGTTGAAGAACTTCCTCGTAATGCAAGTGGGAAAATTCAAAAATTCTTATTAAGAGAGCAACGCCAACAAGTAAAAAAAGCAGAAGCATAAAGGAGGCATTTTATATGGCAGCCCCATATTTAACAGAGGAGCATCACATTTTCCGTGATGCTTTTCGCAAGTTTTTAAAAAAGGAAGCTTATCCCCACTTTGAACAATGGGAAAAGGATAAATTAATTCCCCGGTCATTTTGGCTTAGAATGGGGGAAAACGGCTTTCTTTGTCCGTGGATTTCCGAAAAGTATGGTGGACTAGAAGCTGATTTTGGCTACTCAGTCATTATAGGAGAAGAATTAGAACGTTTAGGGTCAGGAACCGTTGGTATTGGTCTACATAATGATATTGTAGTTCCCTATATTGAAAAGCTTGGGACGGAAGCTCAAAAACAAAAATGGTTACCCTCATGTATTTCGGGTAAGACAATTAGTGCTATTGCCATGACTGAACCTGGTGCTGGTTCAGATTTATCTGGAATAAAAACGACTGCGATAAAAAAAGGTGACCACTATATTGTTAATGGCGAAAAAACATTCATCACCAACGGAATGCAAGCTGATTTGATAGTAGTCGCAGTTAAAACTGACCCCAAAGCAAATCCTCCATATAGGGGAATTAGTCTTCTTCTAATTGAAAGGAATACGGAAGGATTTTCCCGAGGTAACAAGCTAGAGAAAATTGGTATGCATAGTCAAGATACTGCTGAACTAATATTTGAGGATGCTATAGTCCCAACAGAAAATCTATTAGGGATTGAGGGGAAAGGGTTCTATTATTTAATGGAAAATCTACAACAAGAACGATTAATGGTAGCAATATCTGCTCAAACAGCTGCTGAAGTTATGTTTGATTTAACAAAAGAATATGTAAAAGGAAGAAAGGCCTTTGGTCAATCTATTAGCGATTTTCAGACTGTTCAATTTAGATTAGCCGAATTAGCGACAGAAATAGAAATCGGTAGAACCTTTTTAGATAAGTTAATTGTAGATCATATGAATCAAGAAAATATTGTCACGCAAGTATCGATGGCAAAATGGTGGATAACGGAAATGGCAAAAAGAACAGCTGCTGAAGCAATCCAACTTCATGGTGGGTACGGTTATATGGAGGAATATGAAATTGCTAGGAGATATCGTGATATACCTGTTACATCCATTTATGCAGGGTCAAATGAAATTATGAAACAAATAATTGCCAAAAACCTCAACATATAAAGGAGGATAGAAAGTGGAAATAAATCAAATCACAGTTTTGGGAGCAGGAACAATGGGTCACGGTATAGCCCAGAACTTTGCAATGATAAACAAGAAAGTTACTTTATATGACATACATGAGCAAGCAATAGAACGAGCAATCCAATCTATTAAACAGAATTTAGAGAGCTCCGTTAAAATTGGAAAATTAGAGACTGAGCAGGCTGCATTCGCTCTTCGGAACATATCTACTTCACTAGAGTTAAAGACGGCAGTGAAAGATAGTAATTTAGTAATAGAGGCTGTTCCGGAAAATATGGAGCTCAAAAAGGATATTTTTAGACAACTGGATTTTTTAACTGCACCGCATACACTCCTGGCTACAAACACATCAGAGTTGAGTGTCACGGCTATTGCATCTGCTACCAACAGACCCGATAAGGTTATTGGAATGCACTGGTTCAATCCAGCGCCTATTATGAAATTGATTGAAATCGTAAAAGGGGTAAATACATCAGAGGAAACCATTAAGGCTATAGAGAAGTTATCTAAAGAGCTTGGAAAAATAACCATAGCCGTAAAAGACTCGCAAGGTTTTGTAACTACAAGAGCGCTCGCAGCCCATATGCTAGAATGCATGAGAATGCTAGAGGAAGGGGTAGCAAGTGCTCAGGATATCGATACAGGAGTTAAATATGGTTTAAATTATCCAATGGGTCCCCTAGAATTAGCAGACCTAGTTGGTTTGGATACGATGCTTTTTGCAAGCGAAGGATTAGCACAAGCATATGGTGATCGTTTCCGAGCACCTCAAATCTTACATAAACTTGTTGAAGCTGGGCATTTAGGGCGAAAAGCAGGAAAAGGATTTTATCACTATAAGGGGGAATGAAGATGGAACGGGAAGTTGTCATCGTAGAAGCTGTTCGAACACCAGTTGGTAAAAAGGGCGGGTTTTTTCGCGAAAAACATCCAGTACATTTTGCTGCCGAGAACCTCAGTGAAGTAGTAAGACGGGCTGGAATAGATAGGGCTTTAGTAGAAGACATTATCATGGGTTGTGCAACGCCAATTGCAAAACAAGGTTATAACATTGGCAGACTAGCACTTTTAGAAGCTGGATTTCCAGTTGAAGTTCCTTCTGTTCAAATAAACAGAATGTGTGGATCTGGTCAACAAGCTATCCACTTTGCTTCACAAGCTATATTAGCTGGTGATATGGACATTGTCATTGCTGGTGGAGTGGAGTCAATGAGTCATGTTCCCATTTTAAGTGATGGAAGTGACGAGGAAACAATACCCGCATCCTTAAAAGAAAAATATGAATTTATTCATCAAGGCGTTTCGGCTGAACGTATTGCAGAAAAATATCATTTAACTAGGGATGACGTAGATCAATACGCTTTAGAAAGCCATAGAAGAGCTATTCATGCTACGAAAACCGGTAAATTTAGAAAAGAAATAATGGATATAGAAGGGCTTGATAAGGAAGGGAACACCATTACGGTTTCTATTGATGAAGGTCCAAGAGAAACAACTTCTATTGAAGCCTTATCCTCTTTAAAAACCGTTTTTAAGAGCGACGGGATAATAACAGCTGGCAATGCTAGTCAGATGAGTGACGGGGCTGCTGCAATACTACTTATGGAAGCTACCAAGGCAGCAGAATTAGGGTTAAAACCAAAAGCACGAATTATTGGCAGAGTAGCTGTAGGATCTGATCCAACTTTCATGCTAGACGGAGTAATTCCTGCTACAAAAAAAGTGCTAGCAAGAACAGGATTAACAATAGAGGATATTGATGTTTTCGAAATTAATGAAGCTTTTGCACCAGTTGTTCTCGCTTGGCACAAGGAACTTAAAGTAGATTTGTCGAAAGTAAACATAAATGGTGGTGCAATTGCACTCGGCCATCCACTTGGTGCTACAGGAACAAAGCTCATGACTACATTAGTCCATGAGTTAGAAAGACAGGATGGAAAATATGGTTTGTTAACAATATGTATCGGCCATGGTCAAGCTACAGCAGCAGTTATTGAAAGAATATACTAATTCCATATGAGGTGAAAAAATGTCAAATACCGTTTTACTATCTATAGAGGAAAATATTGCAACCCTTACTTTAAATAGACCTAGTAGCATGAATGCAATGGACATCGAATTATTAAACACCTTACTCACTAAATTGAAAGAAGTAAAAGAAAGTGATGCCAAACTTCTAGTTATTACAGGGGAAGGAAAAGCTTTTTCTGCAGGCGGAGATATAAAGACTATGCTACAGCAAGCAGATGAATCAGGATTTCACTCTGTCATGAATACAATAAAGGAAATTATTATTACCCTATACACAATGCCTTTAGTAACGGTTAGTGCAGTAAATGGTGCTGCTGCAGGATTAGGACTGAGTTTTGCCCTAGCATCAGATTATGTCCTTGCAGACGAAAATGCAAAATTGGCAATGAATTTTATTGGAATTGGACTTATTCCTGATGGAGGAGGCCATTTCTTTATGAAAAATCGACTAGGTGTTGAAAAAGCTAAAAAATTAATTTGGCAAGGACAAAAACTAACTGCCACAGAAGCTTACAAACTTGGTTTAATTGATGATGTTTTATCAGGTAACTTCCAAGATGAACTAAAGGAAAAGATAAATCTGTTAAGTAAACATCCATTAAAAGCAATGGTTGAAACAAAACTTATTTACACAGAGCTCCATAGACCTGAGCTTGAAAAAGTATTGGAAATGGAAACTAACGGGCAACAAAAAATGCGGAAAACAAAAGATCACCAGGAAGGTATGAAAGCCTTTATGGAAAAAAGAACACCGAATTTTATTGGTGAATAAAACAAAAAAGCCTTGTCTACAGAGATTCCCTCTATAGGCAAGGCTTTTGCTTTATTTCTTTTTAGCAGCTTTTTCTCTCTCGCTCTTGTTCAATAACTTCTTACGTAAACGAATAGATTCAGGCGTTACTTCACAATATTCGTCGTCATCCAAATATTCAATCGCTTCTTCTAAAGACATTTTTCTAACACTTTTAATTGTAGAAGTTTGGTCTTTATTCGCTGAACGTACGTTTGTTAAATGCTTTTCTCTTGTAATGTTAACCGTTAAATCATTTTCACGATTATGTTCCCCTACGATCATACCAGCGTAAACCTCAGTACCAGGCTCTACAAAAATAACCCCTCTGTCCTCTAAAGACATGATGCTATAGGTTGTAGCTTTACCATTTTCTAAGGAAACAAGCACACCTTGGCGACGGCCTCCAACATTACCTGCTGTTACTGGCTCATATGCATCAAAACTATGGTTCAAAATTCCGAAACCTCTCGTTTGCGTCATGAATTCAGTCGTATACCCAATCAAGCCTCTTGAAGGTATTTTGAACTCTAGACGAACTTGACCATTTCCTTGATTCACCATGTCTAGCATTTCGCCTTTTCTTGTACCCATTGATTCAATTACAGCTCCCGTATACTCTTCAGGAACATCGGCTTGAACTCGCTCGTAAGGTTCACACTTGACACCATCTATTTCCTTTATAATAACTTGTGGCTTAGATAACTGAAGCTCATAGCCTTCACGACGCATGTTTTCAACTAATATCGATAAGTGTAATTCTCCACGTCCTGAAACAGTCCATGCGTCAGGTGATGCTGTAGGGTCAACCCTTAAACTTACATCTGTTTCGAGTTGAGTTAATAAACGCTCTTCAATTTTTCTTGAAGTAACGAATTTACCCTCTTTACCAGCAAACGGACTATTATTAACTAAAAATGTCATTTGAAGAGTAGGCTCATCAATTCGTAACATAGGCAAAGCTTCAACATTATCTGTTGGACATACAGTTTCCCCTACGTTAATATCCTCTAAACCAGCTACAGCAACAATATCTCCTGCTTTTGCTTCTTCAATTTCGATTCTTTTTAAACCAATAAAACCAAACAACTTAGAAATTCTAAATGTCTTCGTCTTGCCATCTTTCTTTACAATGGCAACTTGCTGTCCTGCTCTAATTTTCCCTCTAAATACTCGTCCAACTCCAATTCTTCCTACATACTCATTGTAGTCAAGCAACGTTACTTGGAATTGTAATGGTTCTTCTGAATTATCTACAGGAGCTGGGACATGCTCAAGGATCGTTGTAAAAATCGGATCCATAGACTCTTGCTGTTCATCCGCTTCATAACCAGAAGTGCCTTGTAGGGCTGAAGCAAATACAACTGGGAATTCAAGCTGTTCATCATCTGCTCCAAGCTCTATAAATAGATCTAATACTTCGTCTATAACATAAGCCGGTCTCGCACTAGGGCGGTCAATTTTATTCAGAACAACTACTGGGTTTAGTTTTTGTTCCAACGCTTTTTTAAGTACAAATCGTGTTTGTGGCATAACCCCTTCATAAGCATCCACAACTAGTAAAACACCATCAACCATCTTCATGATACGTTCTACTTCTCCACCAAAGTCTGCGTGGCCTGGTGTATCCAAAATATTTATGCGTGTATCTTTATAGTTAATCGCTGTATTTTTAGCTAAGATTGTAATACCGCGTTCTTTCTCTAAATCATTCGAATCCATTGCACGCTCATCTACTTGCTCGTTTTCACGGAAAGTACCTGAATATTTTAACAGTTGGTCAACTAATGTAGTTTTTCCATGGTCAACGTGGGCGATAATAGCAATGTTTCGCAAATCTTGTCTCTGTTGCATGACAACTCTCCTCTAAATATAAGTTCGCGTTCAATATGAACCTGATAATTATAACATAAAATGACAGAAAGGAATCTTTTTCTCCGCATTCCTTAAATATATACTTCTTTATACCATTTTTTATACTTTTCCCAATTATGTTCAAAATAAAACGAGTACCTTTATAAAGGTACTCGTTTTATTACTATCTTCTTAAATTTTGGCTCAAATGTAAATACTCATTAAATACTTTGGAGAGCTCATTTAACCTGCCCTTAACATCTTCATCAATTAATTCATTCTGGGTAGAAAAGTGACTAGAGTGTGTATAAACAAAATTTGGCGTAACTAAACAACGGAAGTAATCTAATATAGGCTTTAGCTGATTTTCAACCACTAAGTGATGCTGAAAAGTTCCACCATTAGCTACAATAGATACGGGTTTATACCTCATAGCTGCTGGAGATATAAGGTCAAACATGTTTTTTAAAGTTCCTGGAATTGACCCTTGAAAAACAGGTGTTGCGATTACATATCCATCTGCCTCTGTCAGTTCCTTAATTATCTTTTGTGTATCTATATTGTACTCTTCTACAGGACGACCATCACAAAACTGTAAATCATAATCCTCTAAAAACACTTGTTGTGTGTTTAAATTGTCATTATAGTTTCGTAAAAATTGTTCTGTTTCTTTTAAAAGGGTTTTTGTTTTATCGCCGATAATTGTACCATTTATAAAAAGAACTTTCATATGCAGGCCCCTTTCTGTCTATAGTTCTTTATTATTAGCTTACTTTTTAATTAATTTTTTGTTCATTCAGTAAGATATGGAAATCGCTAAACATAATATAAATTTTAAAAATAAACTGACATCATTTATTTTAGGACTAAAATAGGTAATAACGTCAAATAAAAAGTTTTATTTACAGAAAAATTATTGCTACTTAATGCTTTTTAAAAGAGGGACAACAGATAAAAGTTTATCTGCTGCCCCTCTTTTTATAATTCAGGTATTGCTTTGTTATGTATTTCATCAATTCTGGTTAATGCAAGATTATAAAGTTTTTCTTCTCGATTTAAATCAAAACAGTAAGATGCTTTCTTAAAGAATTCTAACGCATTTATATTATCCTCTAAATAACTATAACAACGTCCTATCTGAAAATATATTTCACCTTGTAAGTATATTAGGTCATTTTTTTGTGCAATATATATTCCTTGTTCTCCATTTTCAATTGCTTCTTTATACTGTCCTATTTTAATCAGTAGCCTAACATAATTATAATAACTTCTAACATTAATTTTCACATCAGAAATATGTACATTTTT
Source organism: Salirhabdus euzebyi (assembly GCF_014207435.1). Taxonomy (GTDB): domain Bacteria; phylum Bacillota; class Bacilli; order Bacillales; family Alkalibacillaceae; genus Salirhabdus; species Salirhabdus euzebyi. Next base: position 91,065 of record NZ_JACHGH010000007.1, on the reverse strand, counting down.
TGTTAAGGCATATAGTAACTCTTCAAAGATAGTTTTACTTTCATAATAACGCTCTGTTTCGAGTAAAATAATTGCCTTACTTAATAAAATCTCAATTTCTCTCTCCGAGTAGTTTTTTGTCGTCGTTATACTACAGGCCAATGCTTCATTTATATATTCTAATGCTTTATCTCTACCTTTTCCCAAATGATATGAGCAAATCCCTTTATTCCATAATAAAAATTGCTTTCCTTCTAAATTATTAGTAAATAAAGCATTTTTCATTTCAAGAGATACGATTTGTTCTACATGGTTGTAATCTCTTTTTTTAATGGCATCCCTGATAGAGTTAATAGTCAATGTAATATATTCGGATCGGGGTGAATTATAATTTTCAAAAAAGAAATTAATATCTATTCCAAACCTTCTAGATAGTAAAAATAATATATCAGCAGAAACGTTTATTTCTCCTTTCTCCAATCTACTAATGTAGGCTTGAGAGCATATACCATCACATAAGGATTTCTGAGAAATACCATAGTATTCTCTTAAGTCTTTTATTTTTTCCCCTATATTGCCACTTATGAGCATAGTAATCATCCTTTTTAATAAAATGTAAAAATTTGTAATAAAATATTACTATCTTCATATTGAATGACGTTTGAGCTACATATTTGAACATAATACACTATTTTCTGCCCTAAATTGCCTAAAATGACAAAATCTTATGTTTTTAAAATCTGTTATAACTATAATAGATAAACTTATAGAAAGGATGATAAAAATGAAGCGTCTATTATTTATGTTTCTTTTAGCTATAACTGTAGTTGTTTCTCTTTCCGATGTAGTTGTTAATGAAGATGAATCTGCAGTAGCAGAAATAGTATTATTTGGCGAAGAAGACGAGCCAGGTCCACGTCACTAATATAATCAGGTAGCTTTAATGAATTAATGTATTTCCCTTCCAAATTAACTTTTTTATTTTTTGTATGTTTCGGTTTTTGTGTTATCAATAGTTAGTGGAGATTTACCAAAATGAAGTTTGAAAGGGGTATTAGTCCATGGGAACGCCTGAACGAGATGTTATCACTCTAGGATTTATTATTATCACTGCAGTAATTATTATAACACGCCTTACATCTCAGTACTTAAAGCACAAGCATGGATAAGTAGTTTCCTTTCAACATTTTTTCCATTCCAATTTAATAAGATGACGTTTGCCTGGTTTTATATAACCAGGCTTTTTTTTATACTTTAAGAAAGTTTAATTTGTTAAAGGATTAAAGTATAAGAAAAATTAAGGCTTTCGCCATAAGGACTTGGCGACAAGCCAAGTTTTTCTAATGTAATGGTTAGGTTTCGCCAAACTTTTAAAATATCCTTTAAATAGTTCTCATCTAATAGAAAAAGGACTCTACAGTTTCAGAGTCCTTTTACACTTTTATTCAATTGACGTAAATTTCAAACCATTATCTATTATTTCTGCAGTATAAATCCAATCATATTCTAGCGTTTCATTAGAACCATCTGCGTAAAATATTTTTATTTTCTCATATGTCTCTATTTTAATGACATTTCCATCGTGCGTAATATTGTTTACTTTGTACTCAATCACTTCTTCGGTAATTCCTTTATCATTTAAATTTTCTACTAAGTCGCGTTGTGATAGGTATAGTCCGCTTCCGTCCTTTAAAGTATCTTCCACAATACTGAAGTTATTTTGATTAATAGCATCAACTAAACTGTACAGATAGTTACTATAATCTCTTTCAACCAACTGTGATAATTCATCGTTGCTAAGCTTTTCATAATTTGCATTTTCATACGTTTTAGCTGAAGAAAAATCATACTTTTCTGGTGAATCAAAAATAAAACTATTGCTTAAATCCATATATTCTAGTTTCCATTCTTGTTCACTTTCATTGAAAAGAAAGTACATATTATACAATGTATCCACTTCTTCAACATAGTCGCTATACTGAACTTCTTCCGTTAATCTTACTAAACTATACAGATTCCATTGTCCGTTTTGTAAGCTTATATTGTAGGATGCAGGAAAAATTTCAAATCCAATCGGCTTTGACTGAACCCATGAGGTATTATTGTTATCTGCTTGAATGATATCTAATATGCTTTCTTCTCCGTCTTTAGTTACCTGGTTTAATCCATTTACGGAATGATTTGCTTTTACTTCCAAGTACCTCGTTAATCCCATTTCTGAGAGTTCTACTACATCTTCTTTTAGTTGTGACTGTTCCAATATATTAAAATGAATACGATTGTTATCCAATACCAATTCTTCTGTGGTAACTTCTCCCCAAGGGAACATAACCTTTATAGACATATGCATAGAGCCATCTGTTAGAACTGGGCCAAAAGCATTATTTCCACTATTTAAATTCCACTTTACTGGTTGATTATTAACCAACAGCTCTGCCTCAACATCTAGAGCCCCTAAATCAGTCGTCACATAAACTTCCTCTGCATCTAGTGAAAAAGAAAAGTAATTATCTTGTGTTCCTGTGACTTCTAGCGTTTCCTCTTTTTCTAATTCTACAAAGTCAGATGTTAATTTCGCTATAAATGTATAGTACCCTGGTAATAATGGCCCACTTCTTACAGTATCACCATCAGATTGAAGTGTGCCAAGCTCTTGGTCCCCTAAGAAAAAGGTTGTACCACCATAACTTGAACTAAGATCCATGTATACAGGATTCACTTCTAATTGATATTGATCAAATAAACCTAAAAACTTGCCATCTTTTTTTAAAGCAATGACGTTATTCTGAATTAATTCTTGCACTTCACCAATAGCTGTCACTTCACCCTTTTGATCAAGGGCTGTTGCTTGAGTTTGTAGACTTGACACTATATCCACTGCATTATCCGGATTTTCAGATAACCAGTCCAAAAATGGTTGAACCGTCTCCTCTTTTATAACGAACTTCTCATCGGATGAATTTAAGATAGAAACCATTTCTCCTAAATTTTTATTACGAACCGCCTCTTCAAATGCATCTATTGTTCTATCTTTATCTGTAAAATAGTCTATTAAAAAATAAGCAGCTATTATAAATACAAGAGCCCCCAATAAACTAGTAATCCCTATTTTTTGCTTCTTCGTCCATTTTCTTTTTTGATTCTTACTAGAACGGTTTTCTTTATGAATAACCATTTCTTGTTTCTTTATTATATTGCTACCACAAACGGTACAAAACTTTGCATCTTTCTTTACTTCCTGACCACAAGATGTACAGAACAAACTGAACGCCTCCCCCAACTCATTAAACTATCACTATTTTCATATAGTATACATTAGACTTATATAATATCACTTAATTGTGGGATTATTGACATCTTTAACAAAAAAATTGTCGCTTAGATTATTCGGGCCTAAGCGACTACAAAGTAACTAGTTAATTGTGTTTCTTTGAGCTATCTCTACCTTCAATCAATTCATTAAGCTTTAACATTTCGGGATCTTTTTTCACCATAGCATCTTCGGGGTTTTGATTTGTTTGTTTTTTTGGATCCCCATCCATTGATACACCCATTTGTTTACCCATGTTGTCTGCATATATGCCTTCACGCTCCCCATCAAAATGAGGATCAGGATTATTTGCGTCAGTTCGTCTTCTATCCATTTTATACACCTCCTTATCACATAGAATTGGTGAAGAATGGATAAAGTATGTATAGGTTTGTATAGGAGGTATAAACGATGGGTGCGATTGAACAAGGTGGATATCGATTTGAGGTTGAGTATAGTGTATCCCTTCAAAAAGGAGCACTTCATGTTTATCAAGAAGGAGAATTTAAAGAAGAGCTGACTTTTGAATTCCAAGGAGAACAACCTGACGGACAACTTATTGAGAAAATGATTAATGAATATATCGAAAACAGTTAATTGTGATAAGAAAAAAGCAGGAACTAACTTCCTGCTTTTTCCATCATTACTTTTTTCATATGTACCTGTTCAAGTTTGGTCTCGAATCCATGTGATAATAAGTATTCCAAAACCATTTTATTTTTATGAGGAAAATTAATTGCCAGACGATTACTGTTTAACGACTTAGGTCCAAATATATTATGTAATGTAAACGAGATAATATCGTTCACCTCTGCATGATTATGATCAATCCCCATTTGGTACAAAACAGTGGCCACTAACTCTCCCTTTCCGTTAACTGCTGTTTTCTTTAGAAAATAACTTACGGGCTTTCCATCTTTAAACACAACACAAGACATGGCACCCTCCACATTTTCGAATCTACATTGCCAAGGAACCTCTCCATCATAGAAAGGTAATTTTTCCATATTACTACTATGATATTCCTTTATTTCGTATTCATTTGTGTACGAAAAATCTTCAGTAAGTTCATTGGCCTCTAAAAAACTCAGGCGATCAATAACGTCATAGCCCATTTTTTCATATAACTTGATTGCTTTGTCATTATTACTTATTGCTTCTAAATAAGCCGTATTTACTCCCTTTTCCTCATACAACTTCAAAGCTGTTTCTACTAACAGTTGCCCTATACCATGGCCTCTTGCATTTTTGGCAATACCAGTTCCACCATTCCAAGCAATGGTTTGCCCATTAATTGGTTTAATAGCATTTAACAGAATTCCAATAGGTTCGCCAGCCTGAAATGCCACATATGACGTATTAGGGTATTTCCCCTCCCTTACCATATTCGTTAATAATTTCTCTTCTGTTAAGGTCACGTCTACGTGATAACCTTCAAAACCCTTATTCCATGCAACTAAAACTTCCTCAAACGTACAGTTAGACATCTTTTTAATATCAATAGATTCCATGAGCAACCTCCAAACTATTTTTTTATTTGATTCGATATAAAACTATTTATTCCTCTATTAATTTTGGTGGATAATGGCAAATAACGACAACTATCTTTCAATAATCTAAGATGTCTTGTATAATTAAACAACACGTAATTATGGGAGGATAACACATGAAAAAACTACTACTACTCGCTCTAATACTTTTATTAACGGCATGCTCATCGGAATCAGAAGAACCTGCTAAAGATGATCAAAATAGTGAAGATAAAATTGTAGTTGAATTAAAAACGAAAGAAGAACAGGAGGAAGCTTTAGGAGCTTTGTCCAAAAGTGATTATGAATCAAAATTTAAAGCTGGCTGGGAACAAGCAAAAGAGTGGGGAATTGAAGACGACCGTCTTCTTCACGAAATAGCGTTAGTATTAATTGCAGAAGAAACAATGTATAATACAGATTTATCTAAGGAAGAAGTTATTGCTATTGCAGAAGATAATATTTCCCTTATTGATTCGGTAAAGACATATGCGCTACTTCAATATAAAATATCAATAACAGAAGAAAAAATAAATGATTATATGAAAGAAGTACACAATAGTATGGATACAAATTCACCTCAATTACAAGGTTATGCAGCTGCATTAAATCTAGACCCAGTTGAATATATAGACAAATACTATACTATTCAATATGAAAATCAGCTACTTACAGGAGCACTAATAGACAGACTAGTTGCTGGTGGAATTAGTCAAGAAGAGGCAATGCTTCAATTAAAGGATAGCCTAGCGAATTTCCGCTTAGAAAACAGCAGTGGTCCCGAAATTGAAATGGTTTTACCACAATAAATTTTTTCCAATAAAGTCAGCAACCTGTTTCTCGTTGCTGGCTTTTTAACTTTTCACTTGTTCACACTACAAAAATATAATAGTATTTGTTATGTTGTTAATAATGGGGGAGGGTTTAAACATGGAGCGCTTAGCTAAAGAAGCATTGGCAGAGGAACTTGAATATCTATCTGGTTGGAGCATTGAAGATGAACGTTGGTTAGTAAAAAGATATAGGTTTACAGAGTTTCCAACGGGTATCCAATTTGTAAATCAAATTGCTGAACTTGCAGAAGAAGTAGATCATCACCCTTTTATCAACATTGAATATAAAGTTGTTACAATAAAACTTACATCCTGGCGCGCAAAGGGACTAACAGACCTAGATATGAAATTAGCACAAAATTACGATTCTATTTTCCTACAAGTGACCGAATAAAGAGAATAATGGCTGACTCTGTTTTGAGTCAGCCTAAATAATCCTGAGACGATATCATGTCAACATGAGGAATTCCATCATCCATATATTCATCAGATTTAACTTCAAACCCAAATTGTGCATAAAAGTTACTTAAATGAGCTTGTGCTTGGAGCTTGATCGTTTTTTCATTCCATTCCTTCATCATGATGTTAACGGCCCGTTCCATTAATTGTATCGCATAACCTTTCCCACGATACTTTTCCTTCACTAACACTCTCCCAATAGATGCCTCTTCATATTTGCTTCCACTTGGGAGAAGTCGACAGTATGCCTTTATTTCCCCTTCATCAATTAAAAACATATGTGTAGCTACTTGATCATAATTGTCTATTTCCGGATACGCACAATTCTGTTCTACCACAAAAACATCTACACGTTCTTTTAAGATCGCATAAAGCTCATGTACGGTTAATTGTTCAAATTCTTTTTCAATCCATTTCATCGTCTACATCCTTTTTTCGTTTAAAATTGAATGTTTATTATTATAGTTTATTCCGTTAAAAAGTTAAATTAGAAAAACTCGGCTTAACTCTAGGACTTTGTTCAATAATCTTCGTATTACTCACACTTTTACACTTTATCAAGCGTTAAACTTTTTTAAATACAAAAAAAGAGCATGATTCTATTCATGCCCTTTCTTAACATGTTATATTTTTAACCGAAGAAAAAGTCAAATACGTTACTCGCTTTCGAACTGTCTTGATTATAGAACTCGGAGTAACCACAATTTTTACAGAAAACTACCGTGAACTTATTGTTCTGAATATCAAACATTTTAGAAAGCCCCGAACCTGTCATAGCAACCTCTTTTTTACCTGCATCTGAACTACCACACTTAATACAACCTCTACCTTCTGCCATACTGATTCCTCCTTTAAAGTGTATAGCTAACATACGATTGGGTAACTGCTATTGTTTCAAAAAATAGGGGTTTAGAAGTTTTTTTTCATTGCATAAACCCACATAAAAGACAATGCCTGTTTTAGCTCTTCAGGATAGGATGCAATGGTATTTTCTTTCACTTCTCGTTTATAAACACCGTGCCCATCCAGTAGTTCAAAGCCCATTTCCTCTACTAGCTTCTTAAACTCCCAAGGCATCATTGTATTACAAATTGCATTTTCACCGTACAGTCTAGGAAAGCTATTTATTCTTGGATGGGCTGTAGGGCCCAATATCCCCACACACAAAACCCCATGTTTACGCAATACTCTAGATAATTCTCGTAAGGCGTGAAGAGGGTCTTCTACCCACTCCAAGGAATTTATAGCCATTATTGCATCAAAGGATTCTGATTGAAAAGGTAATTCAGCCAGATCACCTTGCTCAAACATTAATTGTTCAGGGACCGTTCTTGCTTTTGCCTTCTCGATCATTTGTTTTGATATATCAACACCAATTACCTTATAGCCTTCCCGATGCAATTTCCAAGAACCATATCCATCCCCACACCCAATATCCCCAACTTGACTCCCCTTAGGAACAAACCGAGCAAGGAAAGGAATGATTGTTTTTCTACTGCCTTTATCCCACATATTGTCACTATTCTCATTCCAATAGGATGCACGCTGATCCCATTGCTTTTCCGTTTCCTTATGCCAGTCGAATTTATTTCCCATACTTTTTGTCCTCCAAATGAACGGTAATGTATTATTTACCTATTCTTCATGCTAACTGTCTTATCCTTTTACTTTTATATGTACTTAAAAAGCGTATCCCTCAACGGGATACGCTTCAATTAGTTTGAATTATAATTTTACAACGTTAGCAGCTTGTGGGCCACGGTCGCCTTCAACGATTTCAAACTCAACGTCTTGACCTTCTTCAAGAGTTTTGAAACCTTCAGATTGGATAGCAGAGAAATGAACGAATACGTCGTCTCCACCTTCACGCTCGATAAATCCAAAACCTTTTTCTGCATTAAACCATTTTACTTTTCCAGTCATGTTAAAATGACCTCCTTATAAAAAAATGTCTTACAAAAGAATTGAAACGAATAATACTTTACCTACTTTCATAAAGAGGTCATCAAGCTATTATCGGTACTTCAAATTCATTTTGCAATTTTACTTTACTCTTTTTGTTAACAAAAATCAAGTAATACACACACTTTGGGAGCTAATTTTTTGATTATTTGGTCATAAAAAAATCACATTTCGTACAATAATACCTTCCATATTTAGTAATAGAAAACAAAATGTAAAAATTAATATGCTATACCATTAATATCTAGTATCTTAGTAATATATGGTTTTACATGGAGGAATATAGATGAAAGAAAAAGCAATATTAAGCTCCTACTTTTTGGCTGAGTTTGGAAGAACGATGTATTTTGTTGTCATTACTTGGGTATTGTTTGACATAACACAAGACCCTTTCTATACAGGATTACTAGTTAGTATTGGATTTGTCCCAGGATTACTGTTGAATCTCCTGTTTGGGGTAGTTGTAGACCGTTTTAATCGTAAAACCTTAGCTATTATTGCTAATTTGGCATCATCAATTGCCTTAATCTATTTAGTATCCATTCAACTGTTTCATTTTTTGAATGTCATACAGATATTTCTAGTACATATGGTTTTACAAGTAACAGGATCGTTATTACGCCCTTCTGTCCAAGCATTAGTTGCTGAAATTTTCCCAAGAAAACAATTACCTAAAATATATTCCCAAGCAGGAGCAAGTGGGATTGTGGGGGGATTAGCTGGAGCTTTAGTAGGGGGATTACTAATTGCTACAACTTCTGAACTTATTGCATTTTTGGTCCCTCTGACAGCTTTTCTTTTCGCAACATTAACGATAAGTTTAATTGCATATACTCAACAAGAAAAGAAAGAAATAAAAACATCCCTACTTGAAGATCTAAAGGGTGGATTTACATACCTTCATGGAAATCAATTATTAATATTGTTATTCGTCATGATGTTTATAGGACAGCTAGTTTTTCATACAAGTGTTGGTTTTTTATCTGCGTATACAAGAGAATTTTTACAACAAACTGCCACCATCTATGGTTTCTTGGATGCAACCATTTCGACTGGTGGAGCAGTAGCCGGCATATTGGGGAGCTGGTGGTGGGTTAAAAACAAATTTAAATTACATCTTAGAGCTTTTTTTATAGTAGGTGCAGGCCTTCTATTCTGTAGTTTAACTACAAATATCCTGATAGCCTTTATAGGGTTCTTTCTAATAGGGTTAGGTACCACTTGGATAAGAATTTTATTACAATCTGTTCAACAAATGGCTACCGATTCAAACTACCATGGGAGAATGGCAAGTTTTCGCATGCTCTGTAACCAGGGTTCAGTCGTCATTAGTGGTCCCATACTAGGATGGGTCGCTTCTACATGGGGTTCACAATTTGTATATTTGTCCCTTGTCATACCTGTTGGCTTAGGGATATTATGTTCATTGCCCTTAATGAAAAACGCCAAATTTTTAGAAATAACGATACATAATAGTTAGTTAGAAAAAAATCTGGACAAATCTAAACAGTTTATTCAAGCACAGAAAAACAAAGCATAGGAATTACTCAATACCTTATGCTTTGTTTTATTATTATTTATTAAAACCTTTTCTTGGTATTTCTTCTTCGTCACCATTCTCTCTTTCAATTTTACCATCAATTGTACCTTCTACTAACGTATCACTGGATTGTTCATGTGTAAGAGCAATTCCTGAAGACAACTGATCTTTTCTTTTATAATCCGCTGGTTCATATACCTTGTCCGATAATGATTGATTATCTCTTTCCTTCGACATAAGGCACCTCCAAAAATATAATCATTGTTAGCATTTGAAGTAATTGAAGAAAATATGCTTTACACTCCTTACATTTTAAAAAAGCTTTACTAAGACAAACAGTAACAAGAATATATTATAAAGATAAAGCGCAAGTATCCGGAAGCTTACATATAGCTAAGGGAACTATGTGTCTAAAAACGAAAGGGGGAGTCCATTGAAAACATTTGAGGAAAGTGCTGTATTTGAACACACTTTTTGGTTACAGGTTTTGGGGGATCATGCACGATTTATTAGAGATTCTTTATATCCACAAGAATCAAAAGAAATTGAGCAAGCTAAATCTTTTCGAACACTATTTGATGACTTCTTACATTGGGCACACCATATTGGTGAAAACGATTTGATTTCCTTTACAAATGATATTGTTGAAGCAGCAAATAAATTTCGGGATTTTAAGCTTTCCCTATTGGAAAATAGCTTAAAAGGTAAAGTGAAAATCCATCTTTCTCCAACGTTTATAAACCATATGGTTAATGAATTAGACGAATATATCACTGTTTTACAATATTTAAAAAAAGGAAAACCTGTACCTATATTTCATGAATTACATCACCATTTAATTTGGCTACAAGATGCATATGGTCATTCCGGTGCTATTAACGATGAATTGGACGGCGTAGAAAAAAGGCTTAAAGAAAAAAGCAAAACGTTCACGAAACATTTTGAAGGGTTTTATTTAAAGGCTGTCGAGTTAACTGGTTACTTACGCACGAATTTAAAATCTTTTCCAGCACTTGATCGCTTTAATAAAGATGTGGAAATAGAAATGGCTTTATTCCGAACTTTTTTACAAGAGGTAGAAGAATTGGAACTGAGCGAAAAAGTATTAAGTACTTTTTCAGCGTTAATGGCTGATCATATGGCAAGAGAAGAATGTTATTATTTGATCAAGCTAGCTGAATCTTCAAATACAGCCTACCCAAACTGTGACCCTGCCAAACCAAGAACAAAGAAAGCCTAAAGTACTATTCATTTTAAAAAGAGTACTTCCTATGAGGGAGTACTCTTTTAGCGTTTTACATAGAGAGAGCTTGGTTCGCTAACTTCATGTCATTTTCAAATAGCTTCGTCAAGTTGTAGGAAGGATAGTGGCCCTTCTTGTACATGTAACGGTAAACCGTGTCATGTAAGATTATCCCTTTGTTAAGTTGTTTTATTAATACTTCTTTAAGTTGAGGTGTTGCTGTTTCGGTAACAGCAATAGCATAATTCCGAACTCCGGCCTTCGTAAAGGCAAGTAAATCCCCCTCAAAAAAGGTCGCATCGTTGCGAAGGTCGTCTTCTCTTTTTTCCATTGGGGTAGGGACATTTTCATAAAAACCCATTAATTCTTTCAGATCCTCTGAACATTCTCTAATCCCACGTTCATATAATCCTTTTAATGTTTGATCTGTAATCATAGGTAGCGCTTTTTTCATTTTCATTAATCCAATAGACTTAAATGCAACTAGTTCATGAAGCTCTAAAGATTCGTGCCATGCTAGTGTTTGACGATTCTCCATATTCCCAAATCCTTTCTTTAATCAAATCACTAACACTCTATGCAAGACATATAACTAGAGGCACCTCACCAGTTAAAAATGGGCTATGCATTAAAGAAAAATAACCATTAAATCCTCATCAAAATATTTACCATTAAACTTCAACGCGCTTTTTTCTACCCCATATACCTCAAATCCAATTGATTTGTATAAATGAACAGCTGAAACGTTAGAGGATACGACGGTCAAATTTATTTGTTCTATAGAGCCTTTTCTTCTAGCTGTTTGAATAGCTTTTAAAATTAATTGCTTTCCAATTCCTTGATGTCGATACTCTTTTTCCACATACATACCAACTAATTCTGCCTTGTGCTTCATTTTATCTGCTGTTGTAAATAAAATGGTTATTATGCCAATTAGTTTTTCATTAACAAAGGCACCAAACGTTATGCTATGGTCACTAGTTAGTCGGTCTTCCGACTGTTTAATTGGATTTTCTGTTTGAATGGCTTGCTCATAGCTCGTTCCAAAAGCTTCAGGGTGTAACTGTAAAGCTTGTAGTCTTAACTCCCAATATGCTGATGCATCTTGCTTCCCTAATATTGTTATTATCATATATTCACCTATTCTTTTTAGTATGCTTTCCCCCAATAAACAAGGTGTTTTGCTTGTTCATTACAGCTAACACAGTTATCAGCAAGCTTATCTTCTTCAAAAGGAATACAGCGAGAAGTAGCGCCCGTTTCTTCTTTAATTTTTTCTTCACACTCTAATTTGCCACACCACATCGCCTTAACAAATCCACCACCATCTCTTGTTAAAGCATCCTCGAACTCGCCCATATTTATTGCTACAGATGTTTTCGTTTCTCTATTGTTCAAGGCTTTTTGAAACAGCTCTTGTTGAATGTCTTCTAATGTACTTGTGATTTCACTTTCGAGATCATTTAAATCTACAAACACCTTTTCTCCTGTATCTCTTCTCACCAACACAGCTTGGTTCTTTTCTATATCCTTAGGTCCAATTTCTATTCGTAAAGGGATACCCTTCATCTCATATTCATTAAATTTCCAACCAGGCATTTTATCACTTGCATCAATTCCAACACGGAATTGATTACTTAATTGCTCTTTTAATTCATATGCCTTATCTAAAACTCCCTCTTTATGTTGAGCAATTGGTACAATCATTACTTGTGTTGGAGCAACTTTAGGAGGTACTACTAAACCTCTATCATCTCCGTGAACCATAATTATTGCTCCTATAAGGCGTGTAGTGAACCCCCAAGATGTTTGATGTACATGTTTCAATTCACCATCTTGGTCAGTATATTGGATACCAAATGCCTCGGCAAAACCTGTTCCTAAATAATGTGAAGTACCCGATTGAAGCGCTTTTCCATCATGCATCATACTTTCAATAGTTAGAGTGAAGTCGGCACCAGCAAACTTTTCTTTTTCTGTTTTCTTACCCTTAAGTACAGGTATGGCTAAATAATCTTCACAAACGGATGCATACACTTCTAGCATTTTATACGTTTCTTCTTCCGCTTCTGTTTTTGTAGCGTGACAGGTATGACCTTCTTGCCATAAAAATTCTAAAGATCGGAGGAAAGGCCTTGTTGTTTTTTCCCAACGGACAACGTTGCTCCACTGATTATATAACTTTGGTAAGTCTCGATAAGAATGAATAATATCTTTATAATGCTCACAAAAAAGCACCTCAGAGGTTGGACGTACACAAAGTCTTTCCGCCAATTCTTCTGATCCACCATGTGTTACCCAAGCAACCTCTGGAGCAAAACCCTCAATATGATCTTTTTCCTTTTGTAATAGGCTTTCTGGTATGAATAGTGGCATATACACATTTTCATGCCCTGTATCCTTTATTTTCTTGTCTAGCACATCTCTAATGTTTTCCCATATTGCATATCCATATGGACGAATAATCATAGATCCACGAACTGGACCATAATCAACCAAATCTGCTTTTTTTACTACGTCTGTGTACCATTTTGCGAAATCCTGATCCATTGAAGTAATTTCTTCAACGAACTGTTTTTTCTTTGACATGTTTATCCCTCGCTTTAGTTGTTAATGAATATTTTTCCCTAAATATTTGAAATGGAGAAAATAAAAAAACCTCGAGTCCCTTCCTACACAAAGGGACCGAGGTTTGGCGTTACCACCCTAATTCACAGCAAAATTGCACTGTACACTTCCTTACGATAACGGATATATCTCCGCAAGTATGTTTCCATACTGAACTCAAAGGTAGGTTCAATGACTATTCTATAGAAATCTTTCAGCAAATTGATTTCCTCTCTGTCAAAAAATAGGGCCATTTACTAATCCTTCTCATCGTTTCCAATTATTTGAATTAAATAAACTATACAAATTCTCTTTCAAAAAGTCAATTTTACTATATGATTTTAGCACCTAAAGTGTTAGCAAAATGACCAAGTGCCCATTCATGTCCTTGTTGATTGAAGCTGGCTACTGCATTCTTATAGACAACAATATCAAAACCTTTATTATAAGCATCTACAGCAGTATGCAGAACACAAATATCCGTACAAACCCCAACTAGATGAATTTCTTTTATATTTCGTTCTCTTAATTTCATTTCCAAATCAGTTCCAGCAAATGCACTATAGCGTGTTTTATCCATATAATAAATGTTCTCTTGATGATTGTATTCTGTAAATAGATCATTTAATTTTCCATAAAGTTCTCGGCCAGCAGTACCAATTATATTGTGTGGTGGAAATAGTTTTGTTTCAGGATGATAGACATCTTTTTCATCATGTCCATCTATCGCAAAAACAGTATAATCGCCGGCCTTTATAAATTGCTCTGTTAATTCTACAATTTTTTTTTCAATCTTTTGTCCCGGTTCACCACACGTTAGTTGCCCATCAGAAGCTACAAAGTCATATGTATAGTCAATATTGATAAGTGCTTTTTTTGACATTTCCCTCTCACTCCTTTTTCCTCATAGTATACTCTGTCTTAACAAATCACAATATTTTCTACTGTATAAAATATTGTGATTTGCCAAGTCATACCGCATTTTTTACTTTAAACCTTTATAGGAGTTTCTTCGAGTATTAAAAAAACTAGGATTTTTACAATCCTAGTTTTTACTGTTTATTATCCTAAAGTTTTTACTAATTGAGCCATTTCTATAGCCGCAACAGCAGATTCACTACCTTTGTTACCTGCTTTTGTGCCAGCACGCTCAATAGCTTGTTCAATAGATTCTGTTGTAAGAACGCCAAAAATAACTGGTTTACCAGTTTTTAGAGAAGCTTGTGATACCCCTTTTGCCGCTTCATTACAAACGTAGTCAAAATGAGGAGTTGAACCACGAATGACTGTTCCTAGTGTAATAACTGCATCATACTTTTCTAAGCTAGCCATTTTTTGCGCAACTAATGGGATTTCAAAGGCACCCGGTACCCATGCAATATCTATGTTATTTTCATCTACTCCATGTCTTTTTAAAGTGTCGACTGCTCCACCTAGTAGCTTGCTTGTAATAAATTCATTAAAACGCCCTACTACGATACCTACTGTTAAATCTGTGCCTACTAAACTTCCTTCAAATACTTTACCCATTTCTATTCCTCCTGCTTTAATTGTTATTGTGGAATTGAAGCATATGCCCCAATTTTTCATGTTTTGTTTTAATATAGTTTTCATTCTCTGCCCTATGTGGTAACTGAATAGGTACTCTTTCTGTAACCTCTAGATTATAACCTTTTAATCCTTTTATTTTTCTTGGATTATTTGTTAATAGTCGCATTTTTTGCACACCTAAATCACGTAATATTTGAGCGCCTATTCCATAGTCTCTTAAATCTGGTGCAAATCCAAGTTTTTCATTTGCTTCTACCGTGTCATAGCCTTGCTCTTGAAGTTTATAGGCACGTAGTTTATTTATCAATCCAATGCCTCTTCCTTCTTGACGCATATATAGAAGAATACCATTACCTTCTTCTTCTATTTGAGCTAACGCAGCATGAAGCTGTGGGCCACAGTCACACCGATAGGAGCCAAATATATCACCAGTTAAACACTCTGAGTGAACACGGACAAGTGTTGGATGCTCAGGATCAATATCCCCCTTAATAAGAGCGATATGTTCTTTGTTGTCTACTGCATTTGTGTAAGCAACGGCCTTGAAATCACCAAATTCTGTAGGTAATTTCACCTCTACTTCTCGATTAACTAGTTTTTCCTTTTGGTTGCGGTATTCAATTAAATCTTTAATCGTAATAAGTTTTAGATCGAATTGTTTTGCGATTTCTTTTAAATCAGGAACACGAGCCATTGTCCCGTCGTCTTTAATGATTTCACAAATAACACCGGACGGGAAAGCTCCACTTAATTTTGCTAGGTCTACGGAAGCTTCTGTGTGACCTGCACGTCTTAACACTCCACCACTTTTTGCTACAATAGGAAAAACGTGTCCTGGCCTTTTAAAATCAGTAGGTTTAGAGTCTGGATTTAATAATTCCGTAATCGTAGTAGAACGTTCTAGTGCACTAATTCCTGTTGTCGTACTTTTATGATCAATACTTACAGTAAACGCTGTCCCATAAGGATCTGTATTTTGGCGAGCCATCGGATGTAATTCAAGCTTTATTGCAAGCTCTTCCGTAATGGTTGTGCAGACTAACCCTTTACCGTGTTTAATCATAAAATTAATCACTTCTGGAGTTGCTTTTTCTGATAGTGCTACAAAATCCCCTTCATTTTCACGATCTTCATCATCTACTACAATAACTACTTTCCCAGCTTTTAAATCATTTATAGCCTCTTCAATCGTGTTAAACATATCATCACTTCCTTTTATGTTAATGCCAAGCAGGTATTCTTCTGAAAATTAACTGTTAATAAACCCGTTGTCCTTTAAGAAATCTTCGCTTATGTTCGATCTATCTTTTTTAAACTGACTTACATTATTCGAAAGCATATTTACAACATATTTCGCTAACATATCACACTCTATGTTCACGATATCCCCTTCTTTTTTGTCTCCAATAACGGTGTTTGTTAGTGTATGAGGAATAAGTGAAATGGTAATAACATTTTGTTCTACACCGAAAACCGTTAAGCTCGTTCCATCTATCGCAACAGACCCTTTTAACATAAATAAATGGGAAAGAGTAGGCGGAACCTCTATTTTATAGTAAACGGCATTCGCTACTCGATTCTTTTCCACTATTTTCCCAATACCGTCCACATGTCCAGAAACAAAATGGCCACCGAACCTCCCATTAGCATGCATGGATCTTTCTAGATTAACTTTCGAACCAACATTCAACATTTTTAAAGAGGTTGCTTTAACCGTCTCAGGCATAATGTCAACTGTGAAATACTCATTTGTAAAATCTGTAACCGTAAGACATACACCATTAACGGCAATGCTGTCTCCCATTTTCACATCACGAAGAATTTCATTAGCACTTACAGTCATTTCAATTGCCTGCTCTTCTTTCTTGATGTTTTTAATAACTCCAAGTTCCTCAATAATTCCTGTAAACATGTTTATCATCCTTACCAATTATTTAAGTGTCATCTTCTACCCTTGAAATGATTTTTATGTCTGGTCCAATTTTCTCTATTGATATTATTTGTAATGGTAACGCTACCTCTAAAGAATCAATACCTGCACCACCTATGGCTGTAGGGGCATTTTTTCCTCCTATTAGCTTAGGTGCCATGTATGTGATTACTTGATTTACCGCTCCAACTTTTAAAAAGCTGCCATTCACTTCAGCTCCACCTTCCACAAAAACAGACATAATACTTTTTTCTGCTAAAACATGAAGCAGTTCGCTTATATTAATTGTCTCATTAGTGAGCTGAATTATTTCAACATGATTATAGTTTAGATAGGCTTCTTTTTCCTCTCGCCTAACAGATTTACCAACTACAATCCAAGTATTTGCATCATTTTGCGTCATAACTTTTGCATGTAACGGAGTTCGTAAGTTCGTATCCAAAATTATCCGAATTGGATTTTTCCCCTCAACAGGTAATCTAGTAGTTAAACTAGGATCATCCTTTAGTACTGTGTTGACTCCAACGAGTATAGCGTCATGACTATGGCGATACTTGTGAGCATCTAATCTTGCCTCTTCACTTGTGATCCATTTACTTTCTCCACTTGCTGTAGCAATTTTTCCATCAAGACTTGTTGCTGATTTCAGTGTAACGTACGGTTTTTTTGTTTTTATGTAGTGAAAAAACTGCTCGTTCACTTCATCTGCCTTTTCTTTTAGAACACCAACTTCAACTTCTAATCCCGCCTCCTGAAGTCGCTTAATTCCATTTCCAGCAACCTTTTCAAATGGATCAGTTGTTGCTATTACAACACGGCTTACCTCCTTGTTAATTAACAAGTCCGCACAAGGAGGAGTTCTACCATGATGACTACAAGGTTCTAATGTTACATATACGGTAGAACCTTTCGCCTTTTCTCCCGCCATATTTAATGCATGCACTTCTGCGTGTGGTCCGCCAGCCTTTAAGTGTGCTCCGAAGCCTACAATCTGACCGTTATTCACAACAACTGCACCGACTGGTGGGTTAGGACTAGTTTGTCCTACTATTTTTTTTCCGAGAGATAAGGCAAATTCCATGTAATACTCGTCATTCATGATTGTAACCCCCAAAATAAGAAATCCCCCCTAGATAAAATCTAGGAGGGAGAGAATTTACATGTATGAAGTAATGGTATGAAAACAATAACAACACGAAATAAACGTTTGTTATTGGATTTAACAGACGCACTACTCTAACAAGAAATACAAAATCCTTCTCCCATCCAGACTATACTGTCGGTCCTGGAGTTACACCAGGTCCACCGATCGATAATACATTACCGAGCGGGTCACGGACTGAGGAACAATCGTGTTCCATCACCGCCGGTTGGGATTTTCACCCGACCCCGAAGGAAATTATTTAATTTCCGTAATTATATCACTCTCACAAAAGAATGTACAAAACATTGCACTTGTTAAACCCAAGAATGGACCTAGTCAGGTTTTCTTTATTAGCTGTTATATGGTAAAATTCCTTCTAATTTACATAACAGTTGCATTCGGGGAGGTAAACAAATGAAATATGACACGATTATTGTTGGGGCTGGGTCAATGGGAATGGCCTCAGGTTATTATTTAGCAAGGCAAGGAAAATCTGTTCTCTTAGTAGATTCTTTTGATCCGCCACATTCAAATGGATCTCATCACGGGGAAACAAGGATCATTCGTCATGCATACGGAGAAGGTGCTACCTATGTACCTTTGGCCTTACGTGCACAGAAACTATGGTTAGAGTTACAAAAGGAAACAAGAAAGAAAATATTCGAACAAACAGGGGTAATAAATATAGGCGAAGAAAATTCACCTTTTGTAAAAGAGGTGCAAGCTAGTGCAAATAAACACAACTTGCCAATAGAAGTGTTAACAGGGAGTGAAATTAACCGTAGGTGGCCTGGTTTTGCTCTACCAGCCCACTATGTAGGGTGTCTTGAGAAGACATCTGGTGTACTGTTTAGTGAAGCGTGTATTTCTAGTTATAAAGAATTAGCGAAATCACACGGGGCAACTTTAAAAATGAATAGTACTGTATCCAATATACAATTGGAAAACAATGGTGTTGCTGTTCAAATGAAGGGCGAAACATATCGATCACACTCCCTAATTGTCACAGCAGGTGCATGGGCATCAAAATTGTTAAAGACACTAAACCTTTCCCTACCATTACAAACAGTGAGAAAGACATTTTCCTGGTTTGATGATAATGGGGAAACTTATCACCCTTCTAAATTTCCTGCTTTTACGATGGATGTAAAGGAGGGCATGTATTATGGGTTTCCCAACATTGATCAAGCAGGTGTGAAGATAGGAAGACATGATGGCGGAATCCCCATCAGTATAGAGGAACCAATAGAAGAGTTCGGAAAGTATGAAGAAGATAAAGCAGATGTTTCTAACGTTTTACGCCAGTACTTTCCGAAGGCAGGAAATTTCAAACAAGGAAAAACGTGTATTTACACCAATACACCTGATGGGGATTTTATTATAGATCAGCTTCCGAATCATCCACATGTAGCCATTGCTTGTGGATTTTCCGGACACGGATTTAAGTTTGGTAGTGTCGTGGGTGAAATATTAAGCCAACTTATCGAAAATAAAACTATGCCATATGATTTAGAACCCTTCTCGATAAAAAGGTTCTCGTAAATGGCTATTTATACAAGATTCTTTTCACCTAGATTGATGTTATAGATAGAAACGGTGTAGTAAATTATGCATGACTAAATCCAAACAGGTGAAAAGGTTTTACATTTAGCCTTTTTCACCTGTTTTATTTTCTTCTTCTGTATTATCTTCATCACCTGGCAGGGGATCAATTTTATGCTGATAGGAGTAACCTTTCGAAATCGCCATTAGTGATAGACCTAATACTGCTAGTACAATTGCTATACAAACTAGTAACCAAAACATTTTATTCCCCCACTATCTAGTGAATTTGCTATTTAACTAGAGGATAACGATTCTTCCGAAGATTATCAAGCTTAATCACGTTGCAACTTTCTGACTAGGCGCAGGGATATAGCGTGATCAGCTTTCTCACTTTCATAGGTTCTTTGTTCGGAATGATATTGAAACCCACGTGCTTTATAAAAAGGAATACCCTTCTCATTATTCATTTGTACGGAAACCCATTGTTCCGTTGCCCCTTTTGCTAATTGTTCATCCGAAATGGCTTTTAGTAAGAGGCTTCCGATTCCTTCTCCTCTTCTTGTCGGATCTAGATATAAAACAAAAACCTCCCCCGTGTTTTCACTAGTCATTCCACCACCACCAGCTCCAACTACTTCTCCGTTTTCAAGGGCAACAAACCAGCCGTCCCACCCTTCAGGATTCGTAACCTCATTTGCTAAACGGTCTAGATTATAAAATTTATCTATCGTACGTTCAATATAATCATTTGATAATAGGTTTTTATAGGTAGCTCTATACCCCTCTACACAAACCCTTCTAATTCCATATATATCATTAAATAATGCCTTTCTTACCAATACCATCTTTTCTTCTCTCCTTTTTAGTCTCATTTACCAAAATTGCGAACTGCAGGTACTAAATAGGTCGCAATTGCACCGGACATTTGTAAGATCCCTGCTCCAACAAACATTATTTCTGGTTTAAGTGACTCCATTAACCAACCAGATAAAGCTTGAGAAATGGGTGTGGAGCTACCCATAATTAAAATCATAATACCTATTACTCTTCCAAACATTTTATTTGGGATGATTGTTTGATTTACACTAGGTGCTAAAACATTAATTGCAGACTCTTGTACACCTATAAAGAGAAACATTATAGCAAGGAAAATTAGTTGATGACTAAACCCAATTAACATAATAAGTGCACCTTGAATAAAAACCGTAATTAGAACCATATAAGGCTTTGGCCTTTTTATCGTAAAAACGATAAAAAGAAGGGCACCAATAGCACTTCCAATACCTAAAAAGGTATGGATTAAACCATAGCTTTCAACACCTAATTCATATTTCTTTATTAAAAATGGTATAGAAATCATAGCAGCTCCAACGGAAGCATTTGTAATAAAGGCTTGTGTTGACATCGCTACTATTACTGGGGTTTTCACAAAATACTTAAATCCTTCCAAGAGGCTTTTGATAAAAGACTTGCTTACTATTTCTTCTTCATCTGTTACACGAAATGAAATAAACATAAATAGTATAACGACAAGCACAAAGGATAAGCCATTAACTAAAATCGCTAGCCACATACCTCCAAAGGCTATAAGTGTTGCTCCAATCATAGGCCCAATAATATATGAAGAATTACTCGCCACCATAAGTAAGCTCATAGATTGTGTATAGTGCTCCTCCTTTACTATTCTTTTTCTGCAAGAGATACCTGCAGGTTCAGCTATCGAATCGACTGCTCCAAAGAGAACACCAACCACATAAAACAACCACAATGGTGGCAAACCAAACATGATAAACATAAGGAAAATAAACATCATTAATGCTCGTATTATATTTGAAAGAACTAATAGCTTTCTTGCATCAACCCGATCAACAATGACGCCACCGAATAAAACAAATATCATTTTTGTGATTCCAACTGCAAACAAGTAGGAACCTACAATTAAAGGTGAACCTGTCATTTCTACTAATAACCAAGTTAAAGCAATAATAAAGATAGAATCCCCTAAGGAAGATACCCACACTATAATGAAATATAGCAAAAAATTTTTATTCCTAAATATATGTAAACTCAATTCCATAATCTTCTCCTCCAACCTTATGAAAAACTTGAATAGTGCAACGACTTTGAACGAAGCGCGAAAGCATAGTTGTACTTAAACTATAGACTTAAAACTTTTATCTACGTCGAGACATCTTCATTGCTAAAATTTATATTTTCCTATAGCACAAAAGACACTTCCCCACAGGAAAGTGCCTTTAAATAAAAAGAACTATTCTATAAAAGTCACCCAGTGAAATGAATTAAAAAAATATAAAATTACTAAAAAAGGGCAGACTTGTCCCTTTAGAAGAAAAATTATCATTTTTTAATTCCAAATTATGCCCTAAGGCTCTATTAAAGTTCACTGGGTAACCTCCTCTCTTATCCTATTTTTTATTATATACCTTATCTTGGAATAATGGTAAAAAGAAAAATTTATCGTTTGTAAACCGCTAGAGAGACTGAATAACTAGTATCTGTTTCATACGATGAATAAATCACTAAGACGACTTAAGTCCATTAAAAAAGATGCCCTAATGGACATCTCTTCTTTTTATCGTTATTCTGCTTTTAAAGCTTCTGTTTCAATGGTGAATTTAACATCTTCTCCGACTAATACTCCACCAGTTTCTAACGCAACGTTCCAAACTAATCCGTAGTCTTTACGATTAACTTTACCTTCTACACTAAAGGCAACTACTTCATTTCCGTAAGGATCTACTCCTTTACCCTCATACGTTGTTTTGAATGTTTCTTCTCTAGTAGTTCCGCGAATAGTTAAATCGCCTACCACGTCATATTCGCCTTCACCTTTATTAACGACCTTTTTCGATTTAAAAGTCATTTTAGGGTGGTTTTCTACATCAAAGAAATCCCCGCTACGAAGGTGGTTATCACGGTCATTATTCCCGGTGTCAATGCTATTCAAATCAATAACAAACTCAATGTCAGCAGTTGTTAAATCTTCCGGATCCGCATCAATAGTTGCTTGAAATTCTTTAAAAGTACCTTTTACCTTTGAAATCATCATATGCTTTACTACGAATTCTACACTTTTATGGTTATCGTCAAGTTTCCATTTTGATTTTGCCATTTTTAAATCTCTCCCTCAAGGTTATTTTATATAACTTTAATTACTAATTATATGGTACTTACAAATAGTAAGTTTGTCAATTGATTTGCTACTAGAAATAATAAATATAAATTGAGGTCCTAGGAAATATTTATTATTTGTCGAATTAATTTTAATGAAACCAATACCATTTAAAACCGTATAAACTATTACGAAATGTGAGAAAAGAGGGATTAATATGATTATTTCAACCGGGGAGCATGTACCAGGATATGAAATCAAGGAAGTGAAAGGTCCTGCAGTTGGATTGACTGTAAGAGCTAGGGGTTTAGGAAAAGATATTACCGCTTCTATTAAAGGCTTAATGGGGGGAGAAATTAAACAGTATGCGGAAATGCTGGAAGAAGCAAGAAAAGAAGCAATGGATCGTATGACTGCTAACGCCCAACAAATGGGAGCAGATGCCATTATCGCTTTTCGTTTTGACTCTGGAAACATTAGCAGTAACATGAGTGAAATAGTAGCCTACGGGACTGCTGTTACGTTGGAGAAAAAGCAATAAGATGTGGAAGTTCATTGTAGCTTATTTTATTTTTCAACTTGTCTTATTTATTGTTATTTTGTTACTCACAAACCGAACGGATAAAAAAAGTGCAACAACAAAATATATTCCAGTAGCTGATGTTCCAGAAGGGTTTCAAAAAACATCTGAATCTTTCCTGGATAATAAAACAAACCAGCCAGTTTTTATCTACTACAACCCAACAACTGGGAAAAGAATTTATGTCCAAGAATGAATAGATAGGTAACAGCACATCGTTTAAGTGTTGTTACCTATCTATTTTTAGCTGTTGGGTTTTTTTCAAATATATTTTTTCAAATGGCACATCATAAGAGTATATCCATTATTTTAATGGGGGGTTCTTATGAATATCAGATTAAAGCACATTATTATTTTTCAAGCGTTATTCCTTATTATCGGTTTGGTCGGATGTAATCAGGATCTAACTGTTGAGGAGATCATAGAAAATGCCACTGCAGCACAAAAAGATATACGTTCATACCACGCAACAATAACGAATACCATTCATTATGATGATCAAGACGAAACATATCGTTATGAAGAGTGGGTGGAAAGTCCAAATCGATATAGAGTTGATTTTGAAAACGGAATGACGATTGTAAGTAATGGAGAAACTTCTTGGATATATGATGAGGCAACCAATGAAGTCATGATTGAAGAGTCTGGAGAAGCTGTTGATTATATTGAAGAAGCCCAAATCATGAATGAGTTATTATCTTACTTAATAGAAAACAATTCGGTATCGCTTGTTGGAGAAGAAGAACTTCCTCCGTTTGATGCATATCATTTAACCATGACACCCAAACAAGAAAATACAGATGTATTGGGTAACGGTACTGTAGACTTTTGGTTGGACAAAGAAACGTGGTTACCTGTTAAAATTGCAACGACAGACGGGGATTTCAGTTCCGTAATCCTTTATGAAGATGTTGAGTACAACATAGATATAGATGATGCCACTTTTAATTTTGAAGCTCCAGAAGACGCTGAAATAATAACAATGGATGATGAAATATATGAAGATATATCTCCAGAGGAAATAAAGGAACAAGCTGATTTTTATATTCCGGAAATTACAAACTTACCACCAGGCTATGAATTAACCGAAAGTTTTTATGATGAAGATATAGGATTTGCTGTTTTCAGTTTCACGAATAACAATAATCTTATTGATTTCACTGTAATGGCTGAAGACCAGTTTGGGTTAGAAGATGTACCAGAAGAAGAAATAAGAGAAATAACTATTAATGATGGACCAGGGACTATCATTGAAATGGAAGGAATGTATTTTATAAATTGGCAAGTTGATGATGTTTTTGTAGAACTCTCTATCATGGCTGATGATCTGACAGAAGAGGACGCAATCGGAATTGCTGAAAGCGTGCAATAAAGAGCTACCAAATAAAAAGACAGCAAAAACACACGGAGTGTTTTGCTGTCTTTTCATAACCCTACATAACGAAAAATACATAAATGAGAGCCGCTAAGACGATACGGTAAATAGCAAATGGGATTAATTTTATTTTATTAATAAGCTTGAGGAAAAATTTAATGGATAGAAGCGCGAATATGAATGCGCTGATAAAACCAGCAATAAAGAACGGTAAAGCATCAATTGTGAAGTATTGCCAGTTCTTTAGTAAAGATAAGGTGCTTGCTCCTAACATAATTGGCACTGCCATAATAAAGGTAAAATCTGCTGCAGTTCGGTGATTTAAACCTAACAAAACAGCTCCTGAAATTGTGGACCCTGAACGAGAAAAACCCGGCCATAAGGCTAAGCATTGAAACAGCCCAATCCAGAAAGCTTGACGGTAAGAAATTTGGTCTACTGTTTGAATGATATTCGTTTTTGGACGGAGTAAATCTGCAGCAATCATTAAGAATGCCCCTACTACTAAACCAACTAAAACGGTGTTAATGGAAAACAAATATTCATCAATATAATCTTCAAATAAAAAGCCCAATATACCAGCCGGTAATAAGCCTACTAAGATGATTTTAAGATTCAATTGGTTTTCCTGCGTTCCTTTTTTCCCAACAAACTGTTTCAACGATAATAGTTGAATAAATCTTTCTCTAAATAAAATGACAACAGCCATAATAGAACCAAGTTGTATAACAACCTTAAATGTATTAGCTACCTCTTTAGAAAATAGTTCTTTTGATTGTAAAAGCATATCATCGACTATAATCATATGTCCCGTAGATGAGACAGGGGCAAATTCAGTTAATCCTTCTACTAATCCTAGAATTACTGCTACAAAAAACTCCCACAAATTCAACACTTTCATCCTCTCGGAATTTCTTTTTGATGTTATAAAAAGACTATAAACTTTTTTATATACTTAGGAAAGATTTATTTTCACTATACATCTAGTTTTACTGTTTCCATCATAAAAGCGAGATTATGAAAAATAATAAAGGTATGCTCACACAACAAGGAGGATTATTTTGCTTTCTATTCATATATGGGACTACATTTTCCCAATCGTTGTAATCTTACTTGCTTATTTTTTATATTTTACTTCCCGCTATTCAGATAAAGCAAAACAATTGTTATATGGATTAGTGTTAATCATAACTTTCATTTATTTAATTTGGAGAACTTTTTTTACTATCCCAACTACAAGTGGCTTTGGATTTTCTTTCGGATTATTACTTTTAATTACAGAGTGGATAGGTTATTTTCAAATGTTTGTTTTTTATTTACTCGTCTGGAAACCATTTAAGCGAAGGCACATTCCAATGAAAGAACACGAAAAATTACCAACTGTCGATGTTTTCATTGCGACTTATAATGAACCAGCAAAGATTTTGAAAAAGACGGTTGCAGCGTGTTCTTACTTAAAATATCCCAAAGACCTCCTTCATGTTTATATATGCGATGATGGTAATAGAGAAGAAATCAAAAAGTTGGCTGAAGAATTCGCCATTGGTTATATTGCTCGAGCTGATAATAGTCATGCAAAAGCTGGGAATTTAAACTACGCACTTCGTTGTACAAAAGGGGAAATTATTGTAACACTCGATGCTGATATGATTCCTAAATCCATTTTTTTAGAACGAACTATCGGACAATTCGTCAATCCAAAGGTTTCATTTGTCCAAGCACCTCAAGTGTTTTATAATCCGGATCCGTTTCAATATAATTTGTTTTCAGAAACAAATATACCGAATGAACAAGATTTTTTCATGCGTCATTTAGAACAAGGAAAAGATAGATACGATGCTGTTATGTATGTCGGGAGTAATGCTTTATTTCGAAGAGAGTCTTTAAAAACTATTGGTGGATTCGCTACAGGTGTTATTACGGAAGATATGGCAACAGGTATGCTCCTACAATCAAAAAATTATCAGTCCGTTTTTGTTAATGAGGCATTGGCTGTCGGTTTATCAACAGAAAGCTGGTCAGATTTACTTAAACAAAGAGACCGTTGGTGCAGAGGAAATATTCAGTGTGCCCGAAAATGGAATCCGCTTACTTATCATGGCCTTTCTTTCATGCAAAAAATATTATATTTTGACGGCATTGTTTATTGGTTTTTCGGTGTGTATAAAATGATTTATATCTTGGCTCCGATTCTTTTCCTTGTATTTGGTGTTTATGTACTAGAAGCAACCCTTACCTCGATTCTCATTTTTTGGCTACCGTCCTATGTAACCAGTGTGCTCGCTTTTAGTATTGCCTCTCGAAAGCAACGAAACTTTATGTGGAGCCATGTTTACGAAACAGCTATGGCACCTTATATGGCTTTTTCAGCATTATCAGAGCTATTTCTAAAAAAGAAATTTAACTTTCATGTAACAAGAAAAGGGGTTTTAGAAGGTAGTCGGATTTTCAGATGGCAATTAGCTCTTCCGCATTTTTTATTAATGATTTTAACGATAGTTGGCATCATTAAATTTGGATTTGCTTTTTATTCAAACAATGATATTCTATTGAGCTTATATGTCATAAATCTTTTTTGGGCATTTTATAATTTAATTGCTATTGTGGCCTCTATTCTCATTGCATTTGACCGACCTAGATACCGAGAAAGTGAAAGAAGCAATATTCATGATCAATGTTTTTGCACAATTAATGACGTACCAAATATACCTTGTACAATAATGGATATTAGCGAAACGGGTGCACGTATAGAACTGAGAAATTTTAATGGTTCTATTGAGCTTGGTAGTTCTTTAGATCTTTGTGTAAAAGAAATTCAAGACTTAAAAGCTAAGATTGTATGGCTGAATAAAAATAATCAGCTAAAACTAGGAGTAAGGTTCACTGATCTTACAACAACACAATATACACAATTAGTAAAAATTATTTATGATAAACTAGAAGCTCCTTATAATGAAGAAAAAACAATAAGGTCGTTGATTACTTATAGCATGTTTAATTTTTTTAGACACACTAAAAAAACACCTAAACGATACAAGTAACTTGTCATGTTAATGGGAGTGAGGATATGAAAAAGGACATCGATGAATATTTACAGGAAGGAATGTACGGAGCAAGGGAAACAAAACCTGATGAACGAAGGCGGTTTTTAGGGTCATTAAGAGAGCGGACTGTTCTCGCTTTGAAAAAAAGACAAGTGCTAAAAAAGGCTGGAATGGCAGAAGTTGAAAACGCGATGAAAAAACATCCTTCTGTTCATCTTTTATTAAATGGGAATATGCGTTTGGCTTATTTTAAAGAATATAAAAAACTTGCTCAAAAACATAAAATCAATTATACAACCGTTACAAATAAGGATGCTAAGACTGACTTAGGATTAATTCTCATCATGGATGAGGCTGTAGATAAGGAAAATATTTTTCTTAAAGAAACAGACAAAACAGAAAAAGATAGACATGAAAAGACTCTGGGTAATTATTTAAAGTCCTTATTTAAAATTCAATAAAAATAAGCAATCCTTCTTTAAACAGATGGATTGCTTATTTTTATATGGCTATCTTTCAAACAGTTTTAATAGTTAAACTAATTCATTTTTAAATGCATATATAACTGCCTGTGTACGATCCTGCACTTGTAATTTCCCTAAAATATTACTTACATGAACCTTCACTGTCTTTAAAGCAATAAAGAGTTGATCGGCTATTTCTTGATTTGTCTTCCCTTCTGCAATAAGAAATAATATTTCCTTTTCTCTTTCTGTTAATTGTTCATGAAGAGCCTCTACAGGCTTTTGACGCATTTTGGACATGATTTTACCTGTCACTTCTGGCTCTAAAATTGATTGTCCTTGATAGGTTGCACGTATTGCATCTGCTATTTCATTCGCTTTAGAAGTTTTCAGCATGTAGCTAGTAGCTCCTGCCTCTAAGGCTGGATAAACCTTTTCATCATCAAGAAAACTAGTCACGATAATTATTTTTGCTTCGGGCCATGATTGTAATATTTGCTTTGTAGCCTCTATTCCATCCATTTCTTTCATCACTAAGTCCATTAAAATAATGTCTGGTTTTAGCTCTAGGGCTAGCTTAACTGCTTGACCACCATCGTCAGCTTCAGCAACAACGTCAATATCATGTTGGGAAGATAAATAGGCTGATACACCTATACGTACCATTTCATGATCATCAGCAAATAATACTTTAATCATCATTTCCTAGCTCCTTTTTTACTAGTGGAACCTTCACTTCTAATCGGGTTCCTTGATTTTTTAAACTAACAACTTTTAAAGAGCCACCTACTTCTTCGGCACGTTCATTCATGTTTTGTAATCCATAAGAGCTCGTTTTTGCTTCTTCTACATTAAAACCAATTCCATCATCAACAATACGTAAAATAATCATTTCATCTCGAACAATTAACATTACATGTAAAGAGTTAGCTTTTGCATGCCTTAACGTATTAGATACGGATTCCTGTAAAATGCGGAACAACTGGTCCTCTATCCCTTTATCAACGTTGAATTGTTCGATTTTAGATTCAATTTCCATCGGAACCTTTTGGGTCAACTCTGATAGAAGCTCTTTGATACCTTCTTGAAGTGACTTACCTTTTAACGCTACTGGTCTTAAGTGTAGTAATAATGCCCGCATTTCAAGTTGGGATTGATGAATCATTTTTTCAACCATTTGTAGTTGTTTATTAATAGTAGGATCCTTAGGGCGTTCTCCCTCATTTATTGCTGACATCATCATAGATGCTGCAAAAAGCTGTTGGCTAACAGAATCATGTAATTCTCTTGCTAGGCGATTCCTTTCCTGGATCACTACTTCTTGTAAGCTTTTCTCCCTTTCAGTGGCCCTGTCTGTCGCCAACCGTTGGAAAAGCTGTGCCTGATGCTTAAATTTTTCATCTAATTGCTGTACTTGTTTTTGGATGGGAATTAAATCCTTATAAGTTTCTATTTCTCCTTGAAGGGTAAGTTTCTGTCCTTTAATTAGCGCATCTAGTCCATGCCAAATCAAACGTTGTCTCTTTTTTATGCTGACTCCATACACAACTCCACCTACTAATCCAATAACTCCTATCATCATCAATACAACAACCAAGTAGGGAATATCAAGCAATTCCTTTTCCAAAAGAAGTGACCAATTATCTAGAGGAAAAACAATAAAAGTTACAATAGAGAGTATAATGCCTAACACAAACGCCAAAAGTAATCCAACAAAAATATGTTTGATCATATGCGTCTCACCTCAATATCTCCAGATAATATGGAGGTGACCATCTTCACTCTAGGATAATTTGTTTCATAGCCTTCTGTTCGGTAGGCGATAGACTGATTAAAAAGTTTTAGATCCTGTTCACCTAAGATGTATGCTCTACCAAAAATAGAGCTATGATGGACACTTACCTCTACTTCATAGGGAACATAAATAATAATATTGCCAATGAAATGTCGAATGGATACAACGGATTGATCTGGAAGTACAGTGTTTCCTAAATCAAGAATACGATCACCAAAACCCCCATGGATATTGATGTCTCTCCATTCATAGGCAGTATTAGGAGTTGTTTGATCACCGAACATACGCTGATCAAACAAAGGTTTTATTTGAATTAACGGTTCTTGCTCGTCATCAGAATCAGGTTTTACGAAATGAGGGGAATAAGTATCCGGGTGATTTTTCATCCGTTGATAGTGTCTAAAAAATAGAAAAATGAGGACGACTAACAAAAAGCGGACTGCCATCATATTTAAAATGGTGAAAAATAAAACAATAGCCCCTATTAAAAATAGAATTTTCCCCCAACTATCGCTAAAATTTTTCCACCCGATATACATAATTAATGAAGTAAATAGGAATGAAAAAATAAGCCATCCATTAAAGAAGATTACTTCGATAGCAAAGAGCGCAAATGCTATTAATATAATGAGATTAAATGTGTCTGTTGATAACCGCTGAAACATATTAGCCGCCATCCTTCTTATTAGTCAAACTGTGTTTGTCTGTTACGTGAAAGAAAACATAGGCTTACCATTTTTCGACAGTAAGCCTTATTTTTTCTAGCATATCATATTTCAATT
This sequence comes from Salirhabdus euzebyi, assembly GCF_014207435.1. Lineage (GTDB taxonomy): Bacteria > Bacillota > Bacilli > Bacillales > Alkalibacillaceae > Salirhabdus > Salirhabdus euzebyi. Next base: position 60,260 of record NZ_JACHGH010000007.1, on the reverse strand, counting down.
AATTCGCTGTAGCTTTTTCTTCTTCTTTCATTTTTCTTTCTAATTCGGCCATTTTGCTATCAAATGTATTACGATAATAAGCACTGTTTACTTTGTGCTCTAAGTTTTTAATATATTGGTCGATTTCATTAAAACGTGAATATGGCTTGTCCACTGAGTTTTCAATTACTTTATTCATTTGATGCTGAGCACGTACCACGTTTTCACGGCCCATTAATTCCATTCTTTTTAAATTCATATCCTTTAAACGATGCTTCATTTCCTCGTATTTATGCTCTAGGTTTTCTAATTGTTTTGTTACTTCATTTCGCAAATCCTTCATACGGTCTGCGCGCCCCTGATACTCTGCATATTCATTGTTTGCAAATTGGAACATTGTTTCTTCTCCTACTTTTTCCGCAATTTCCATTTGATGTTTACGCTTGTCCGCCATTTCTTGTGCTTGATAGTGTTCTCTAGTGAATTCCTCTTTCAAGCGATATTGACGCTCAATTAACACTCGCACCTTTTCTGTTTCCTTTTCACTCTCACGAATGTATTGGTTTAACTTCGCAACTGGGTTTTTCTCTTCCTTCTCGTCAATTAATTGGTGCAGATCTGCAGAAATAGTTTCCTTAATTCTTTTAAATAAGTTTGTCATTATAAATCTCTCCTTTTTTATTTGTGTAATTCTGCCCATTGTTTTTCAAAGTTTATAAAGGGATCTTTTTCAGAGGGCTTGTCCGTCCGACTCCATTTTTCCTTTTTATATTCCTTGAGGATTAAGTACAGTCCGTAAGCAGCAAACAATCCAATTACTGCAAAAACATTAGAAAGCGTTATGGCTAGTACGATTAAACCTAAAATTACCCACCCTATCTTTTTAGTACTTGAATCTGCTTTGACAAATTGTTTAAAAATTACATAAAGTAACCAAATGCTAACGCCAAGCAAAATCATTGGTCCAATACTACCAATAAGCACGAACAAAGCAATTAAACCAAGAACAAATAAAATAAACTGTTTCATCACTTATTAACTCCTTTCTTTAACTTGTCTCTATCTTATCTAGAAAGAAGGCTTTGTATAATGAGCTATAGATATATTTTCAAGTAAGACTTAAGGTCTAGATGGCCCTTTACTTTTTGACACAAAAAAAGATGGACTCCGCAAAGATTTACTTGCGCGAGATCCATCTTCCTATTCGAAAGACTAATATAACAATAGCAACCAAAAGAAGAATATGTATAAGCTTTCCGATAATATCTAGAATGAGCCCTACAAACCAAAACAACAAAATTAATCCAATTATTGTCCAAAACATTACATCAATCCTTTCTATATAGCCTTTTGCTTCCATTCCACATCCTCTAAGTTTGTTTTTCGTTTCTTGTTCATCACTGTTGTAAAATATACACCAACAATAACCATACACATTCCGATTATTTGCTGCCATGTTATAGAAGAATCATAAAAAACGAGAGCAATCCATGTAGCATTAATAGGCACTAAATTCATGTAAATTCCAGCCTTGCTTGCGCCAATTTGATGTATGCCTGTGTTCCAAAGTAAGAAGGCAATAACTGTTGAGAAGATAACCATAAACGTCATTTCTCCCCAGGACTGCATGGACATGTTCACTACTTCACTCCAACCACCCTCAAAAATGGACCAGATGAAAAGAAAAAAAGTACCTGTAAGTGTTGTAATCGTTGTCGTAAAAAGAGGCGATACACCTTTCATAACCACTTTCCCCAATAGACCGTGAGCGACCCAACATAATAATCCACCAAGAAACATCAAGTCACCAATATTGAAGGATAATGTGACCAACGTATGAAAAGAGCCTTTTAAAATAACAACTAAAACACCCACGAATGATAATACTAGGCCTATTCCAACCCTTCTATTCCAATCCTCTTGAAAAAGAAGCACAGCACCAATCGTAATAAAAACTGGTGAAGTTGCCATAATTAAGGAACCATTAATAGCCGAGGTATAGTTTAATGCTGTAAAAAATAAAGCGTTATAACCAAATATCCCTGTAATAGACATGAGAAGTAACCCTAACCAGCGCCTTCTCAAAACATTAAATTTCCACTGTTTCCTCACTAACACAATAACTAATAGAATGAATCCTGCTAAACCAAAGCGTATAGTAGCTGCTAAAATAGGAGGAATTTCTGTTAAAACATGTTTGGCTGCCCCAAAAGCTGCACCCCAAAACATAGGAACTAATAGCATTAATAAGTATAGTTTTATGTGTTGTTTCGGATTATCCATCCTTCATATCCTCCAAATAGTTCACGTCCATATTTCGGTCTAGTATATAATAGTAGAGCTAATTAACAAAACAAAAACACCTCTAACGAATCCAAAGCATGTTAGAGGTGTTTATAAAATAAATCTTATTCAAATGCAGCTGTTAAGACCGGAACGATTTGTTTCTTACGCGAAACAACACCTTTTAATGTTGCTTTATTGTTAGAAAGTGTTACATCAAAGGCTTTTTCCACTGCTGCTGTTTCGTTACCGACTGCTAGAGCAATCGAATCATTTGTTAAGATATTTGTCACAACAAACAAGAATAAACCGAGATCTTTTTCATTTACAACACCATTGATCGCTTCTTCTAATTCAGCTTGACGAGCAAATAATTCATCAGCATCTACTACGTTTACTTGAGCAACTTCTACCTTATGAGCTCCCATAGTAAACTCTTTAGCGTCAAGAGAAATTAGCTGTGCTACTGTCTTATCACTAACATCAGCTCCAGCTTTCAACATTTCAAGGCCATATTTTTCTGGATCAACTCCAGCAATTTCAGCCAGTTCACGAGCTGCATTTACATCTTCTTCGGTACAAGTTGGTGATTTAAATAACAGGGAGTCAGAAATAATAGCGGAAAGCATTAGTCCTGCTATTTCCTTTTTAATTGTTACGTTATTTTCTTTGTAAAGTTTATTAAGTATTGTAGCTGTACAACCTACTGGCTCTGCACGATAGTATAAAGGATCACTTGTTTCAAAATTAGCTATTCGGTGGTGGTCAATAACCTCTAATACACGAACGGAGTCTATATCGCTAACACTTTGTTGTCGTTCATTATGGTCAACCAAAATAACGTTTTCTACTTCATTTGAAACTGTCTCCACTAAACGTGGTTGCTCTACATTGAAATGGTTTAATGCATATTGTGTTTCACCATTTACTTCACCTAATCGAACAGGTTCTACTTCCATTCCTAGTTTAGATTTTAATTCTGCATATGCAATTGCTGAACAAATCGTATCCGTATCTGGATTCTTATGTCCGAAAACAAGAACTTTTCCCATCATAAAACTCCTTTACTATATATCTTTATTTCTATCCATACTTACAATAAAATAAAGTGATGGAAGAATCAATGTTTTGAAGACCAAAGGGGAAAATTTCAATGAAAAAAAGAAAAAAACGAGGACTGTTACTGGTAGTCATAATCATTTGTATTGGATTACTTCTTTATATAAAACATGTACAAGAATTAAAAAACACGCCACTGCCGACCTCACTTCACCCTATCGTAGAGGAAAAAACAGACAAGCTAGTTGAACAAGCAAAAAATATTGGGATAAACATTTTAATTACTCATGATTTTCGAACAGTAGAAGAACAAGATAAATTATATGATAGAGGAAGAACCGCAGAAGGGAATATTGTGACGTATGCAAAAGGTGGCACTTCCTACCATAACTATGGCCTCGCCATAGACTTTGCCATCAAATTAGAAGATGGAAGTGTTATTTGGGATATGGAATATGACGGAAATCAAAATGGACAATCAGATTGGTTGGAAGTCGTAGCTATAGCGAAGGAGTTAGGTTTTGAATGGGGAGGAGATTGGAAAAATTTTAAAGACTATCCCCACCTGCAAATGGATTTTGGTCTTAGTATAAGAGAATTACAAATGGGAAAACGGCCTGATGGTTGGAAGTGATTTTTTTGAGAAGCTAGAAATAGAGGGCTAGGAAGGCCCAGTTGCTTTTACTAAAGGGCCCTCCTATTTATATACACCAAGCTTTACTATTTCTAAATAGTCTTCTAATTCTGTAATGATAGGCTCTAAATCCTTCACATGAAATTCAATTTTCTCTTGTTTGGTCAACGTTAATATAAATTTGTTGGTAAGCTGTTCTACAATGAACATTGTCATCCGTAATACACGGTTTGGTGTAATTCCTTCTCGTAATCTTTCCTCATTAATTAATTCTTTTTTGAATACCTTCTGCAATGCATCAATACTTTTATACGTTTTTAAATGTTCTGTATATAATTTGTTAATTTCTTCCTTTAGTGCTACCGGGGGATGAAAGAACGTATTGAGTATGAATTGATTTTCATAAAAATATTGGGAAGAAAGCTTAGATTTTATAATAAATAAATCTTTAACCCTTTCAAAAAATTCTGTAGAACTACTTCCCTCAAGAAATTCTTTTTCATTTGCGTCTGCTAGAAGTTCATATACGTACTTTACAATATACAAAAATAAATTCTTCTTGCTTCCAAAATAATGAAAAATAAGCCCTTTTGATATCCCAGCGCGCTTCGTAATCATTTCAGTAGTTGTTTTTTCATAACCATTTTTTGCAAACTCTTCTATGCAAACTTTTAGAATAACCTGTTGTTTTTCTTCTGCTAGTTTTTCAAAAGCTCTGCTCAAACTTCCTCACCTCTATACGATTAAACCGCCATATCTTTTTTATGATAAATGAAATAGGCTAAGGATATGGACACTACCATTATTAACCCCATTAACAATAAATAGAGCGGATCTAATTGATTCGTTGTTGCTATTTCTGTAGCTTTTACATATTCAAAAGGAGTAAAAAACTTTAGCGCCTCTAAACTATCGGATAATCCGACTGCAATACTTAAAAAGTACGATAAAATAACAATGGCTAATGATACGGAAAGGATTTTTCTGCTCTTTCTAATAAAGCTTGATAAGAAAAATGATATAGCCGCAAAAGTCAGATGAAGAAGTAGCGCACCTACTACGAAAATCCAAAACGTATCCATTGGCATTTTACTACTTGCAAACTGAAAACCAATTAAACTTGAAACAGTAGCTACTATATTGAGTATAACGACATTGCATAAAACAGCTAAAAGCTTTTCTGTAACGATTTGTCTTCTTGTTACAGGTTTAGCTAGTAAAAACTCTGCCGTATGATCATTTTCTTCCTTTGATAAGATGTTAGAAGCAAAAATAGATGCGTAAATACTACCTAATAACGTAAGCATCATAAAAACTTCAATTCCATAAAAGCCAAGTAATGTTGACATATCTAACTGATCCATACCAAATACTTGCTGTAACCCTTCCGGATAAGCTTTTAATAACTCTGAAATGTCCTGCTGTTGCTCAGCCATTTGCGGATAGATTAACAATAACAAAAGAATGACTGCAGTAACAGATGCACTCCAAATGAGTAAAGATTTTAGATTAGTTTTCCATTCTCTTTTAAAAATAATCATGACTCTAGGCCTCCATCTTTTTCATAATAATGTAGAAATACGTCCTCTAATGAAGGTTCTTCAATTAAAATATCATCAAAATCAACTCTATTAAGTTCATTTAATAAATGCTTCATATTCCCTTGATAGAGAACGCTCAGCCTTTGGCCGTGGACCTCTTCTTTTAAAACACCTTCTATTTCCAAGGAAATATTTTCAGGTTCTTTTAATGTAAGCGTAACTGTTTTAACACTATTTTTAATGAGGTTTTCAATTGTCTCTACCGCTACAATTTCTCCATCTTTAATAATAGCCACTCGATCACAAGTTTGCTGTACTTCCGAGAGAATGTGGGAGGAGAAGAAAATCGTTGTACCCTTTGCCTTTTCCTCTGCCAGTATTTCATAAAATTCATTTTGCATAAGTGGATCTAATCCACCTGTTGGTTCATCCATAATTAACAGTTTTGGTTCATGGATAAGAGCTTGCACAATACCCACTTTTTTTCTATTCCCAAAAGACAAATCTTCTATTTTTCTTTTTAAATCTAAATCTAATCTTTCGGCTAACTCTATCATGCGTTTTGTATTGTTTACTTTATAAAACTTCATTGAATACGACAGTAATTCTTCTACTTTCATATTTTCATAATAATGAACTTCTGAAGGTAAATAACCAATATGCTTTCGTATTTCTTTAGATTCTGTCACTATATCTTTGCCAAATATTTTAGCACTTCCACTTGTCGGGTAAATGAAATTGAAGAGTGTTCTTATTGTTGTACTTTTTCCAGCACCATTTGGCCCTATGAAACCAAATGTCTCCCCTTCATTCACATCAAACGAAACATTTTTAATCCCTACATTTCCCTTATATAACTTTGTTAACTTATTTACCTCTACAATAGCCATTCCTTTCACCCCTCTTATCGAGTAAAAACATCATTGACCAGTTAGTCAATTTCATTTTACCCCTACATTGACCAGTTAGTCAATATAATATAGGAAATTTTGGTATTATTTAAGGCCCACTCCGTAAAAATGGTAAATATTTGTGCAGAGTCGATGGAAAATGCGACCCAACTTAATGTGTGTGAATGCCAGCCGCTACGGAAATACACTACGCTAAAAATATGCTCTTTTTACTTATTTCAATTCAAGTACTAGTTAGTTGGTGGTGTGGAATTTTGTACAAAAATCGATATGCCATAATACCAATGATTTTTGCACCTAGGAGTTTACAAATTCTCGTGTATTGTCTTTATTGGTAATAACTATTCTTTAATCAGAAAATCACCATCAGCGTAGGCAGAATACGAAGACTCCTGCGGGACAGCACGTGTCTGAAGACCCCGCAGCGGCGGTATTCTGCGAGGAGGCTGAGGCCGTGACCGCGGAAAGCGAAGTATTCTGCCGAAGCGGCCGTATAGCACTCACCAACATTCAAAACTATAGTTATGTCGTAGTTTAAGGAAAAAGTAACAATCTTGTAAAAAGTTAATTACAGAATTAGCTTCCCAAAATTTGTTTTTCATTTACAATATACGTACAAAAGAAAGTATTAAAAACTACTATGTTCTGTACGCTATGAGGAGGAATTACCTTGTTTCATGATATGGAAATAGATAAATTAGTTTCTATAATAAATGGGAGCAATTTTAGTGTTATCGATGTAAGATCTCCATCTGAGTACAGTGATTTTCATTTTCCTAATAGTATAAACATCCCCGTATTTAATGATAAAGAACGGGCGGAAGTAGGCACTTTATATAAAAAGAAAAGTCCTCAAGCTGCAAAAGAAAGAGGATTAGAAATTTTCTCCGCTAAACTTCCTAGTTTTATGAAAAGTGTAGCTAGTTTACCAGGAGAAAAGGTACTATACTGTTGGCGGGGTGGAATGAGAAGTAAAACCGCTGCAACGATGGTTGATTTAATGGGATTACCTGTTTATCGACTTGAAGGAGGAATTAGATCCTATAGGGACTGGGTTGTTCGGACATTAAATAAATTGGAAGTCAGACCGATTACTATTGTTTTAAATGGATACTCTGGAACTGGCAAAACGTCTATACTAAGGAGCCTAAAAAAGGAAGGTTATCCAGTTATTGATTTAGAAAATATAGCAAACCATAGAGGATCTATTTTTGGACAAATTGGATTGAAACCAAATAATCAAAAAACCTTTGACTCCCTTTTATTAGATCAACTACTCCAATATAAAGACTCTCCTTATCTATTAATTGAGGGGGAGAGCAAACGTATAGGAAAAGTTACCCTACCAAACTTTTTAAGTAAGAAAAAAGAGAACGGAATCCATGTTTTTCTTCATCTACCATTGGAAGAACGCATACGAAATGTTATAGAAGAGTATGAGCCTTGGAATCATAAAAAAGAATGTATAGAAGCTTTTCAGCATATTAAAAGACGTATTCATACACCAGTTGCTTTTGAAATTGAGGAAAACCTTTTAGCGGAAAATTATCGTGATGCTATTCGATTACTACTTGAATATTACTACGATCCTAGGTATTCACATTCCGTAAGTCTTTATGAACATCCAGAAAATATCTTTTTCAAATCAAGAACAATAGAGGATGCAAAAGAACAAATTAAACAGTTTTTAACTAATTATCATGTTAATCAATAAATATCACTTTAACTTTATGACATTTTTGTGAATGCCATACCATATCACGAAAAAGAGTAAACCCATTAATATTAAAGGGTTCACTCTTTTTTTATGCCCTTTTTTCGGCAAGCGCTTTCAGTTATTTATACCGGAATTTCTGGAACATGTGATTTAGTTCACTCCGTAAAAAATCCTTCCCTTTTATCATGAAGGAGAACAAACGAAATGGAGGAGGGGTGGGCATGCAAACTAATAAAAATGAAAAAATCAAACATGAAAACGAGGATACCATGAAAGGAACCATGTTTTCAGTTGGAATGGTTGCAGCAGTCATTGTCGTGATGTGGGTGGCAGTTTTTTGGATTTTTATGGTGAGAGTATAAGGAGGCGAATATCATGCATCGATTAGAAGAAATTTGGTTAACCGTGAGTTGCGGAATTTTAATTATTTTCATGTTTATCGTTGGATATCAAGCATTTGCATTAGAAATGGGACCTCCAAGTCATATGGAAACAATCGATCCTCAAAAGGTAGATCAAACAGAACCATTTGATAATCCGGGAGTATTCGAGATTGGTGAAAACGAATATGAAGTGGTAATGACAATGCAAACATTTGGTTTCACCCCAAATAAAATAGAGATACCAGTTGGGGCAGAAGTGCATTTCACCTTAACTTCCAAGGATGTAACACACGGGTTTCAGGTTGCAGGAACAAATATAAACGCTATGGTCATGCCAGGTCATATTCAAAAAATTTCGCATACATTTGATGAGCCTGGTGAGTATTTAGTTCTATGTAATGAATATTGCGGAATCGGGCACCAAGTGATGGCTACAACAATTACGGTGAAGTAAGGAGGGGAAATGATGGAACATGCAAAAAAGTTAAACATTAAAGAAACATCAAAAAAATTGTTAGGTGTAAATCCTGCCGATGCTAAATTGTCATTATCTTATTTTACAGTAGCTTTCGTTTCTTTACTTATTGGTGGGGTTTTAGGATTACTTCAAGGTTTAGAGCGGTCAGGAATTATATCTTTACCTTCTTGGTTAACGTACTACCAAGTATTAACTGCACACGGGTTGTTATTACTCGTTGTTTTCTCGGCTACATTTACGATTGGTTATCAATACGCAAACCTTTCTCACTCGTTCGGAGGGCTTCTACCTAAAGTTCGTAAATTAGCGTGGATTGGTTTCGTATTAATGGTCATTGGCACAGCAATGGCTGCTACGATGATTATATTAAATGAAGCATCTGTACTGTACACATTTTACCCACCGCTTGCAGCACATCCACTATTTTATATTGGCTTAGTGTTAGTCGTTGTCGGTATTTGGTTTTGTTGTTTCGGTGTTTTTATTAACTATCGTCACTGGAGAAAAAATCATCCAGGTCAAACAACTCCAATTCTAGCATTCTTCGCAATGGGTGTATTCGTTCTTTGGTTCTTTGCAAGTATTGGTGTGGCAACAGAAGTATTAACTCTCATACCTTGGGCTATGGGATTAGTAGAAACAACGAATGTCATGGTCGCTAGAACCTTATTCTGGTGGTTTGGACACACATTAGTTAACATTTGGTACTTAGTTGCGGTTTCAGCATGGTATGTGATTGTACCAAAAATTATCGGTGGTCGTCACTTTAACGAAAAACTAATCAGACTTGTTGTTATCTTACTTGTTATCTTGAACATTCCAGGTGGGTTCCACCATCAAATTATTGATCCAGCCATTTCCGTTCCAATTAAATTCTTACACGTATTCATGAGTTTATCTATTGCAGTACCTTCTCTTATGACAGCTTTCGCAATGTTCGCTGTATTTGAGAAAACTGGTAGAAAACTTGGTGGTAAAGGTTTACTAGGATGGGTGAAAAAACTACCTTGGGGAGATGTACGCTTTTTAGCCCCAATGATTGCGATGCTCGCATTTATCCCTGGTGGAGCAGGCGGTATCGTTAACACAAGTAACCAATTAAACCAAGTAGTTCATAACACAATGTGGGTAGTAGGACACTTCCACGTAACAGTCGGCATGTCTGTTGTTATGACATTCTTCGGTATTTGTTACTGGTTAATTCCACATTTAGCTAAACGACAGCTAACACCTAAAATGAACAAAATTGGTGTTATTCAAACCCTTATATGGACATTAGGTATGATTATAATGGCAGGTTCAATGCATATAGCCGGCTTACTTGGGGACCCAAGAAGAACTTCTTACACAACGTATAGCGATCATCCAACAGCTTTAAGCTGGATACCTTATGAGTACATGTTTGCTATCGGAGCAACACTTTTATTAATCGGTGTTATTATTCAAGTTTACGCAGTATTTAATATGATGTTCTTTGCACCAAAAGGACACACAGAATATCCTGTTGCCGAGCCTGAAGATGGAGCACCAGCTGCACCACTTTGGACAGAGCGCTGGGGGCTTTGGAGTGTCATGTTGTTATTAGTAGTAGCAATGGCTTACGTAATTCCTATCGTTGATATGATAATGCATGCACCTCCTGGATCACCACCAATTCGTACTTGGTAACCTTCTAAATTAGTGCCTGTCACTTGTCGAAAAATCGACAGGTGGCAGGCATTCAAATGAAAAGGAAGTGATCGATTTGAGTGGAAAAACACGAAACAGACTTTCTGTATTAATTGTTTTCATCTTTGGTTTCTTTCTATTCTATATCGGTACAGATGGCTTTAAAGCTTACACTGCAGAAAGTGCAAGAACATATGAACTAATGAAAAGTAAACCTGACTTTCCATCCGTAACACTCGAGGATAGTAAAAAGAGAACATATACGTTACAAGAATTTGCAGAGGGCAAATACGTTTTTATAACATTCATGTATACAAACTGTGGTACAGTATGTCCTCAATTAGAAATGAATATGGCAAAAGTTTATGACAAAATCCCTAGTCCGCATATTGGTAAAGACATACTCTTTTTAAGTATTAGTTTTGATCCTACTAATGATGGGCCGGAAACGTTAGAAAAATATCGTTCCTACTTTGGTAGTGACGGAGAAACATGGAGAATGGCAAGAGTTGAAAACGAACTAGAGTTACAACAACTATTAGATAGATTCGGAGTAGTCGTTATACCTGATGGATACGGAAACTTCCAGCATAACTCTGCCTTTTATTTAGTTGATCGAAACGGAAAGCTCGTTGAAGTAATGGACTATACACAGATTAATGAAGCGACTGATACGGTTATGACCTATGTAAACTATGAGAAGGAGGGGTAGTCTATGAAACAAGCAAAATATGGACTAATCTTGTATTTATTCATGATACTCCCTCCCGTCTCGTCGCTTTTAGAATCCATCATGATCGTACACATGCATATGCAGATGCCATTATTGATCATTTCAGGTTTTTTAATGGCGCCATACTTTCTACAAAAGTGTCCGAAGTTTTTTGAAAAATGGAACCAAAACGGAATACCGGGAATTCTTCTATTTATCATCATCGTTAGCTATTGGATGCTACCTAGAGCAATGGATGAGGCTTTAACTATTCCCTTTGTAGAAGCTTTTAAATTTTTTAGTCTTCCATTTTTAGCAGGTATTCCACTAAGAGATAGTTGGAAGAAGCTACATTCAATTGGTAAAGATATTACTTTTGTATATTTTATATTAACCTTTGTCATCCTTGGTTGGATTTACGTCGCTGTTGATGAGCAAATCTGTAATAACTATTTAATGATTGAACAAAAAACACTTGGCTGGGGATCGTTAGCAACAGCTGCTATTTTAATTATTTATTTGCTCCAATTAATCTTTTTTGATCACTCAGAGTTTGAATAAGAATATTTGTGAACTTTTTATGACAGAGCAAAATGTGTGACTTAAATCATACTGCACAAATAGTAAACCTACTATGATTAAGTTGTAAGGAAAATCAAACTTTCAATAAGAAAGAGGAGGATTTACTCATGAAAAAATTAATGTTAACTTCTTTATTTACCCTTTTGCTTTTAGCCTTAGCAGCATGTGGTGGTGACGATAACGCTACTAGCGGAAGTGATGATGCAAGTGGTGGTGAAGGAACTTCTTCAACTGTAGAACTTGTAGCAACAAACTGGGACTTTGCAGAAGACACATACACTGTGCCTGCAGGGGAAGTTACGTTTGAACTTATAAACGAAGAAGGATTCCACGGCATTACAATTAATGGCACTGATGTGAAGATAGATGGTGAAGGAACGGCAACAGCAACACTAGAAGCTGGAGAATATACAATCATCTGTAACGTACCTTGTGGTGAAGGCCACGCAGAAATGACTGCACAATTAGTTGTTCAATAACTAGCAATAAAAACCTTGAGGTAAGAAACACATTACCTCAAGGTTTTTCCTTTATTACTTCACAGGAATCAAAATTTCAAACTCGGGCTCCTCTGTATAAGGATCTTGCTTCATTGGATATTTTTCAAAATGTGTTAAATGGTCAACATTATTTTCCTTATAACCTTGGCTAGCAATCCACGCATAAATATTATTATAAGATTGACTGATGTCCTGACCTTTTTTATGCCCACATTTGGCATAGCTAAGTGTCGGTACAGAAAGGCTTACCATATTTGTGGGAACTTCCTCTATTTTCTCTACTTCCACTACAGCGTAATGCGTAAAACCTTTTCCATCTGGTCTTGCATGATAGGATAATCCTAATAAGGTTTCTGGATTAACGACATGCTGAATCTCGTTAAGTCTTTCTTGCATTTGAGCATGAACCTTTCGAATTTCACCTGCTCCGGCTTCCTCGAAAGTCCCTTCCCATTTTAAACCCACAGCTTTAAAAGCTTCCTTGTTCACTACAACTGCTTCATTTTTTTGTTCGACTGACATACTTTTTAACTCCTTTCCAATATCATACATTTATTCTATTATAAAACTATGACAATAACTGTCAGGTTTTAAATTAAAGGGAGTAAAAAATATGACTAAATCTCAGCGCCTAATAGAACTAATGGTAAGGGTTTATGAAAAACAAAACTTTACAGTCGAAGAACTTGCTTTAGAATTTGATGTATCCTATCGAACCATGCTTAGATATTTACACGAATTGAGTGGATATGGTGTCCCTTTATATTCAAATATGGGCAAAAACGGCGGTTATAGCCTCCTTCAAACAAAAACAAAACAGCCTTTTTTAGGCAAAAAGGCTGTTTCGGTAAATAAGGTAATAAAACCTACAACACATGTGATAGGTCTAGAATTTAAGGCTCCTTTTACAGCATTCTATATGTCGAAATCCTTTAAACCATTTTTATGGAAGGAACTCCATAAAAGAAAAACAGAAATTAAAAACCTGTTACATAAAGAATCTTATATAGGTGTTTCTCTTAGCCGAAGTCACATTTATCATTATATTGCAGGAGTAGAAGTAACAAAACCTTTTCCTGTTCCTGAAAATATGGTCACTATCTCATTACCTACCCGTGAATATGTTGTGTACAATCATTTTGGTAGTGAAGAAAGAGAAGACACAGATCAAACATATTTTCACATGATGGAAAAGCTGAAGAAACAAGGAATAAAGCTTAATCCGAAAAATTACAGCTTAGAACTATTTGATGCAAAGAATCCAAACCTGTTAACTATTCACCTACCATTAGAATCATGAATCAAAATTTTTACCATAAAAAATTTCATCCATTTCTGTTTGTACTTTTTCGGTAATTTCTTTTTGTTCTTCTGTTGAAAGTTTGGCCTTTGTATAGCCAAAAAGATAATTGTTTAAATCAAAGTTTCTTAGCTTACATTTTGTGTGGAATATATGCTCTTGAAATACATTTACATCTATCATTTGATATTGATTTCGAACATCATCGGTAATGTAGTTTTGAATAGAGTTAATGTCATGATCGATAAAAAGTTTTTTGCCATTTTTATCCCGTGTAAATCCTCTTACCCGATAATCCATTGTCATAATATCTGTATCAAAAGAGTGAATTAAATAATTTAACGCTTTTAACGGCGATATTTCCCCACAAGTAGATACATCTATATCCGCTCTAAAGGTACTTATACCTTCATAAGGATGATACTCTGGGTAGGTATGAACAGTGATATGGCTTTTATCTAATTGGGTAACAACATTGTCAGGCAATGGACCCGGTGTTTCCTCCATCGAATCTGTAGGAACTTCTACAACAGGACCTTCTGATACTAAAATTGTTACACTAGCTCCTTGGGGAACATAATCTTGCTTGGCTATATTTAAAACGTGTGCACCTATGATTTCGGCTACGTTATTTAATATTTCTGTTAGTCTGTCTGCATTATATTGTTCATCGATGTACTCTATGTATGCTTCCCGTTCTTCTTTCGTTTTCGTGAAGCATATATCGTACATATTAAAGCTTAATGTTTTCGTAAGGTTATTAAATTCATGTAGTTCAATCCGTTCCTGGTGTGTTTTACTCATAGCGCATGTATCCCCCTCACATAATAATTCTTAGTTTAGGTATACCCCAAAACATTAGAATTAATCATGGCGATCCAAACCTTCCACATAAGAAAATACTTCATACAAATGAAAAATCCACTTTAAAAAGTGGATTTTTCATTTGCGATTATTATAATTGATTTTCTACTATTGTTGCCAACCTTGACCGTTTGCACCCGGGAATTGCCCACCGAAATTTTGTTGGTACTGTGGATACCCTTGAACATTTGGTCCAGGAAGGGGACCTTCAAAGTTTGGTGGCAATTGACCTTGCCAATTTCCTCCGTTTGGCCCCGGTAATGGACCTTCGAAATTTGGCGGGTATTGTGGCCATCCTTGACCATTTGGTCCTGGGAGTGGGCCTTCAAAATTTGGTGGCAATTGACCTTGCCAGCTTCCACCGTTTGGTCCTGGCAATGGACCTTCAAAGTTTGGTGGGTATTGCGGCCATCCTTGACCATTTGGTCCTGGGAGTGGGCCTTCAAAATTTGGTGGCAACTGACCTTGCCAGTTTCCTCCGTTTGCTCCTGGGAATTGGCCCTCAAAATTTTGTGGGTAAGCAGGGTTTTGCGTGTTCCAATATGGATTGTTTCCATAAAATCCATTATTATAATGTGGCATTATGCTTATACCTCCTTAGGGAATCTACACCATTACCATATGTTTGGCCTTTTATATTCGCAACAACTTCTTTTAATTTAGGCTAATATCCAAAAGTAATAGATCTAATCCTTTCATAAAAAAAGAATGAAAATAAAAAGACATCGATTCTATAAGAAATCAATGTCTTTTTAAACGAATAGTTATTTAATCATCAAGTGAATCGAAAGAAATAACTAATATTTCACCAGTGTAAGCATCTATATCTAACTCTATTTCACCTTGCCCATTAACCATTTCCACCTCATATAACAAATTGCCGTCATCTTCGTCTAATTCGATTTCTTCGATGGCACCATTTACTTCTTTTAATGCAATAGCTTTCGCTTGTTCTAGTGAAATAACCGTCTTGGTATGGACTTGCTCTTTCTGGCTATTATCATCTTGATCATCACTATTATTATTGTTATTGTCTTTTGAATCATCATGACTATTGTTATCGTCTTTTGAATCATCATTATTATTATCATCATCTTTTATTTGATTTTGATCATCGTTTTTCGGTTTATCTGTTGTTATTTCTGTCGTTGTTTTTTCATTATTTTTAGATTCTTTTTCTTCTAAGTGCAAAATGTCCCCTGTATCACCATCGAGCAATAGCTCATAACTACCATCATCGCCATCAATTTCTATTTCATAAACGTATCCATTGTTGCTTTTTTCTAGCTCCAATTTCATAACCTCACCAAGAAATTGGTTTTTCACTAAATTTTCAGCTTCTTCTGCAGATAATTTAGCCGAATTCGGAGCGTCATTCAGTAGGAATATACCAAATCCAATCCCCAATACCAAAACCATTCCCAAACCAACAGTTACTATTTTTTTCTTCACTATTTTCCCTCCAATCTTTGTTACTAACAATATATACAAAGATAATGAAAAGACACTGAGTGTTAGATTAGAATTTGATGAGAATACACGAAGAGGAACTAATAAGGTAAATAAATGGAAAAAGTCGAACCATGCCCTTCTTCACTATTAACCAAAATTTTTCCACCATGAGCATCTACAATATGCTGGGCAATCGTTAAACCTAATCCTGTACCACCTGTTTCCCTACTTCTCGCTTTATCCACTCGGTAAAAGCGATCAAAGATTCGACTTCTTTCAGTATCTGTTAGCCCCTCCCCAAAATCTTGAATAGATATTTCTATTTCATGTTGGGACTTATTCAGGTAAATATGTACCTCATCGTGACTGTATTTACAAGCATTATCAAGTAAAATGTATAGTACTTGGTTTATTTTCTCACGATCACAACTTAGCTGTAGATGATGGAAGTCTGTAAAAAGGATTATCTTCCTGTTATAGGTGACAGTAAATAAACGTATAACCTCTTGAACCAAGGAAACAACATCTATTGAGGCAAACTGTAAATTTTCCTTTTGCTGATTTTTTGCTAAAGCTAACAGTTGTCCTACTAAATGCTCCATTTTTTCTGTTTCGGAACGTATGGCGTGGATGGACTCCTCATAAACTTCTTCCTTTTCCTTACCCCATCTATCTAACAAATGCGAATAACTCTTTATAATAGAAATAGGTGTTTTCAATTCATGAGATGCGTCAGAAACAAACTCCTCTTGCTTTTCAAAATTTTCCCTTAAACGATCAATCATATGGTTATATACTGTACCCATCTGTGATAATTCATCTTTGGAATTGCTCGGTAGATCAATCTTCTTCCAGCTTCTCTGTTTATAGTTTTCCGTCATTGTGTTTGTTAAAGCTTGAATTGGTTTTATTAATAATCTACTTATTATGCCTCCACCAATTACTATTGGGATTACCATAATCAAGGAGGAGAACAACAATACATAAATCAAGGTGTTCATTGTTTCATGAATCCCTACTAATTTCTCTGTTACTTGTAGGGTCACCACCTCTCCATTTTCCCAAATGAGCGGAATTGAAATTATAGCATAACGAATACCATCATTACCCACTATTACTTCGTTTGTTTCGCGGTTAACATAAACTATTGGTAAAGAATAAAACTCTATTTCCTTTGTTACTACCTGTAGCGTTTCCCGATGTGCATTTATAACCCGGGCCATACCGTTCGAAGGGATGTATGCTTTTAATAGTTCACTTGGGTTTACTTCTGTGTTTGCTGACAATGCTTCCATCATCACTCTCGTTTCAGCTTTAATACGATCAATTTCTGCATCAATCGAAATTCGATAAAACAAAAAGAAAATGGCAGTATTAACTAGTAGCAAAACTACCAATATCACGGACGTCAAAAGCAACTGAATCTTGGTTTTTAGTTTCATAATTCATTTTCCCTTATTGAATATCCAATCCCACGTATGGTCTGTACATAAGAATTGTCAAAAGGCTTATCGAGCTTTTGTCTTAAATATCGAATATAAACATCTACTACATTTGTTTCGCCTATATAATCATATCCCCATACTTGATTCATAATCTGTTCTCTTGTTAATACTTGATTTTGGTTTCTTACTAAATAAACAAGTAAATCAAATTCTCTAGGTGTAAGCTCAATAGTCGTATCTTTTCGTTTCACCTGTCGAGTTTGGAGGTTAACAGATAGCTCTCCAAAACTAATCACATCTAAGTGAACAGGATTCTGTCTTAAATGGGCTCTTATTCTAGCTAATAGTTCTTCAATTTGAAACGGCTTCGTTATGTAATCATTTGCCCCTAAATCTAATCCACTTACCTTATCATGTACCTCATCTCTGGCAGTTAATAGGATAATTGGAATAGCTACACCATCTTTTCGTACACGTCTTAATACTTCTAAACCGCTAAGCTTGGGAAGTAATATGTCTAACAGTACTAGATCCCATGATTGCTCTGAAATTAGTTCTGTTGCTAATTTTCCATCATGGGCTATCCCTGTTTTATATCCTTCATACTCTAATTCTAATTGAATGACTCGTGCAAGCTTCTGTTCATCTTCAACTATTAGAATCTTAGCCATACTCTCACTCCGACCATTATTATTTAATACCTATCATAACGCAGAGCGAGATTTATTTTTATAATAATTAGATATTTTAATGGAAATTTAATAAATGTGCTTTAATGGAAATATCCGTTAAAAGTTAATCCCAAATAACTATAGGAGTTTTAAAGCTTTTCTTGCGTTTGAGGCTCTCCAAGTGAAGTATGGAGTAAGAGGAAAAGATTATTATTGCTCCCCGAATCGAGGTGAATTATTTTAGGTCTTCCACCTTATTAATATTTTGGAAAGGTTCCCAGTCTTGAAAAACTATATATTCTACCTTTATTTTTTCCAAAAGGTTATGCAAAGAACGTTTTTCATTTTCCAATTGTTTCTCTATTTTCCCCTTTATCGAATAGTTGTAGATTGCAATTAATGGTTGTGCCTTACCATTAACTAAGGGTACAATTGCCTCCTTGTTTTGCGTAATAGATTTTTTTAACTCTTCAAAGACCCAACTCTTCACAAATGGCACATCAATTGGTAATACGATGTACCATTCCCCATTCGTCTTTCCCATAGCAGCATGAATACCTGCAAGGGGGCCTTGTCCAATGTATTGCTCTGTATCATGAATGATGTGAACAAACTGCTTATCTACATGGAAACGATTTTCTAATTCTGGACGTGTTACGATTATGATTTTATCGCAAAAAGGAGCTAAAGCTTGGATTGAATACTGATAAAACGGTATCCCGTTATGCATAGCAAATGCCTTTGGTGAACCAAATCGTTTAGATAGTCCACCAGCTAGTATAATACCCGTCATCTTTTTTGACACTAAATTCCCTCCTTGCAATAGGAAAACAAATGATTAAAACAACTATGAAACAATGACATTTTCCAACAGCCATCCTATTAGTTGCTTTGTTTCATGTCGTCTGAAAATAGGATAATGATATCTTTCGTAGTTTAGTGCTAAATCGGTTACCACTACTTTAATATTTTTAAGTTCCTCAAGGAGGGGCAAGTCTTCTTCCTGACGAATTAAAACAATCTTTTGTAAAGGTTCCTTTTTAAATCCTTCTATTAAGAGCAAGTCAATAGGCATTAATCGGTAGAAGGACATTAGTTGATCTAAATCCCATGCTGATTGTTTCATAGTAAGTTGGAAGGTTCCCGCCCCCTCAACACCTGTCATAGTAGCTCCAGCCTTCTCATGTATCGTACTATCTGTATTTTCAGGCGGTAATGGGGATCCTCCATGACCATGGTGTTTTAAACTACCAACCTTTAAACCTTTTTCCGAAAATGCTTTTATCAGCTCGCTTACTAATGTTGTTTTCCCACTATTTTTGTACCCAACTACTTGGATAGTTATCATTTAGACAACACCTCTTTGTCCAAATATTTTTTTCTATGATACGATAGAACTAACAAAACTTTATGTAAAGGTATGATAATACAATGAAAGAATTTACCCATTTTAATGAACACGGCAGAGCAAAAATGGTGGATATTAGTAATAAACAAGATAGTGCAAGGAAGGCAATAGCTCGTTCAAGCGTTCAGGTGAGTATGGATATATATGAAAACATTGTTTATCAAAAAAATAAAAAAGGAGACGTTTTAGCCGTTGCACAAGTTGCAGGCATTATGGCAGCGAAGCAAACGTCTTCCATTATACCAATGTGTCATCCTATACAGATTAGTGGTGTAGACCTTTTTTTTGAATGGGTAAAACAAGCAAATAACCAGTATGAGTTAGTCATTGAAGCAGTAGTGAAAACTGTAGGTAGTACAGGCGTGGAAATGGAAGCTTTAACAGCTGCTTCTGCTACTGCATTAACGATATATGATATGTGTAAAGCTGTAGATAAAGGGATGGTTATTGGTCCGACTTATTTACTTGAAAAAAGCGGTGGTAAAACAGGTGATTATAAAAGAAATTAGGAGGAGGCCAGTATTGGTTTCCTCTTAGTTTTCTTTCATACGGTTAATCGAAAATAAAAGGATAAAAGAAAATAAAATACTAATGATGACATAATACCAAGCTATTTTCGTATTACCCGTTTCCATAGCTAAGTATATAGCTGTCGGAATAGTTTGGGTCTTCTCTGGAATATTTCCTGCAACCATAAGTGTCGCACCAAATTCACCAAATGCTCTCGTAAAGCTTAATATAACCCCCGTTATAATAGCCCTATAGGATAATGGAAGTGTAATAAGCAAAAGCATTTTCCAATTGGTTGCTCCATCAACCTTAGCTGCCCCAATGATGTTTTGATCTACAGATAAAAACCCTGTTTTAACAGATTGATACATAAGAGGAAAGGCAACTACTGCTGCTGCCAAAATTGCTGCAGTGGCTGTAAATAAAACACTTCTTCCTGTAAACCATTCTACTGCTTCTCCTACAGGACTATTTTTACCAAAAATGATAATTAGTAAAAACCCTATTACTGTTGGTGGCAATACAAGTGGAAGAAAAAATATAGTCTCTAGTACAGCTCTACCTTTCACTTTCCTAGTGACCATTATATGCGCTGTTAACGTTCCAATTAAAAGTGCAAGGATTGTTGCAATAAACGCAACAAAAAAGGATAGTTGAACCGGGAACCATGACCATTCCATTATTCATCCACCATCTTTTCCAGTTCATTATTCATTTGAAATTGATAGCTTTCAAACAACTTAAGGTGTTGTAAAACATATTGATAAAAAATATCAGCTGCGTGTTTTGTAGCTTTATTAGTAGACGTAATAGCTAAAAAATAATCAATAGAGCCATATAATCCTTCATCTAACTTTTCTACTAGCTTAATGTTATGAGCTTTTTGGATATCCGTATAGTAGACAATTCCAGCGGGAATAGCGCCTTCTTCAACTAAGGTTAATACGTGCTGAACATCTTTCGCATACATAAGTCGACCACGTTTTTGAAGTTCATCCCAAGAACCTAACTGTTGCAAAGCCTTCATGGAGTAAGTTCCTGCAGGTACTGCTTCCGGTGTGCCAATCGCCAATTTTTCATTCGTATTTAAAAATTGCTCGAAGGAATTCCATTCTTTGTCTTCATCTTGGATAAAAACTAACCTATTAGACAGGATTGCTTGCCCTTTTTCGATAAACCCTTTTTCTTTTAGCGTATAATAGTCTGTCTCCGAGGCCATAAAAAACAAATCAACTGGGGCTCCTTGTTCCACCTGTTTACGTAAGGTACCAGTTCCGCCAAAATTGTAGGTTATTTTTATAGATGGATGTTCCGCTTCAAATTGCTTTTTTAATTCCTGTAAACTTTCTGCCATACTAGAAGCTGCTGAAACGGTTAGATTAGTAGTTTCTGATTCAGATTTACAGCCAGAAAGAAAAATTATAGTAATGAGCAGCCAAGCACTTACATATTTGTTCACTTATGTTCATCCTCTATCTTTGCCAAATCCTTTTTTAATTCCATGACCATATGTCCAAGCTCAGGTAAAATTAATTTTTCCATTGCTAATTTAACTGCACCTGTCGATCCGGGTATCGAAAATATAGCCGTTTGATTTGCTACACCTGCAATCGATCTAGACAGCATACTAGCAGAACCAATATCCAACTTATAGCTTAAATAACGAAAAAGTTCACCAAAACCTGGTAGCTCTTTATCCAACATTGGTTGAACAGATTCTATCGTTACATCTCGCATAGCAATACCCGTCCCACCATTTATTATAATGGCTTCGATGCTTTCATCAGCAATCTGTTTTTCCACTACACCCTGAATTACTGATTGTTCGTCAGGGACAATTTTATAAAAATTAACTTGATGGTTTTCTTGGTACAGTAGTTCATGTAAAAGCTTTCCGCTTTTATCGGTTTCTTTGTTTCTACTATCACTCACTGTTATAACCGCACAATTCACTTGTTTAGGAGAGCTTTTTCGATGTTGTTCTAGCACCTTTTACATCCCCCTTATTTTTTTACCCGCCACTTACTGGCGGAATAAGCGCAACAACGTCACCTGATTTTATCACATCTTCATTAATGGCATACTCTTCATTAATAGCAACCATTACTTGGTCTAGTTGGGTTAAGCTGTACGTATCCTTTAATTTTGTTTTTAACTCCCCAACGGATATTGAATCAAGTTCTACTTCGAGTTTGTCTTTGCCTAACTCTTCCTGTAAATGTGCAAATAGTAATATTTTAATCATGTTCATTCATCCCTTTTACATTAGGTTTTCCAGATGGATAGGCAACCTTTTCAAGTTGATCTCCAATCCACATATCCCCGTCTTCCCAATGTTCTTTTTTCCAAATAGGTACAATTTCTTTTATCCGCTCTATTGCATATTCATTTGCCTCGTATGCGGCTTTACGATGTGGGGAAGATACAGCGATAAAAACAGCAACATCCGAAATATCCAAGCGACCAACTCTATGTGTAATGGCAACTTGTGTGTTAGGCCATTTAGATTGAATTTCTTCACCTATTTTAGCAAGCATTTTTTCTGCCATCGGTTTGTATGCCTGGTATTCTAGATAAACGGTTTTCTTTCCTTTCGTCCATTCCCTTACCGTACCAATAAAGGTTGTGATGGCCCCCGCTTCTCTTCTTTGTACTTTCTCAACTAATTTGTGAAGTTGAATAGGTTCTTCTATAATTTCATAAAGCTTGTCTTCCAAAGAAAAGCTCCTTTCCTTTACTGTTACTTAAAATTAGTAGTTCCTTCTTGATCCTCTAGCAGAACAACATCTACTTCCATTCCCTTTTCATATCCTCTCGTTCCTCCAGGTAAATACAAGAGAATGTTAGACAATGCTAAAGACGAAACAGCACTAGATTTATCTAAACCAGTAGGGGTAGCTACTAACCTACCCCCCTCATAGCCTAAGTGAGCTCGAACAAAACGATCAAACGGATTTGGTTTCGGAAAATTAGCTCCTAGTATTGCTTTTTCAAATTTTAAATATGGGTTAGAACAATGTAGGAAGGTTCGGATTACCGGTCTAGTAAATAATTCAAATCCAACATAACATGCGGAAGGATTCCCTGATAAGCCAAATAATAATTTCCCATCCAATTCTGCTATCGTTGTTACACTCCCAGGGCGCATACCAATCTTGTTAAATAAAACGTTTGCTCCTAATTTTTTATAAATATCAGGTAGATAGTCATAGTCTCCAACGGAAACTCCACCAGTCGTAATTAAAAAGTCAACTTTCTCTAATGCATCATGTACTTGTTGATAACATGTGGAAAAATCATCACTAAATTGCCCTAAATAAATTGGTGTTGCCCCTGCTCTTTTAATTTGCGCGTGAATCATGTAAGCATTACTATTTCGAATTTTCCCAGGTTGTAGGGGCTCATCAATTTTTAAAAGCTCACTGCCTGTTGCGATAATCCCGACTGTTGGTTTTTGACTAACAGGAACATGTTTATAACCGAAAGTGGCTAGCAAGGCAACAACACCTGGATTAATAAACGTACCTTTTACAGCTAAGACGTCTAGCTTTTTTACATCTTCACCCTTGTAGGAAATATTATCACCTGATTGAAAGGATCTTTTGATTCGAACATGGGTTTCCCCATCTATTTGTACTTCTTTCGTGAGCTCCAACATGACAACTGCATCGCAGCCATCCGGTATTTGAGCACCTGTCATAATACGAACAGCCTGGTTCTCTCTAACCGTTTCCGAAAATACACTCCCCGCTCCTATTTCCCCTACTACTTTTAGTGGTAAAGGATTCTCTCTCGATGCTGCTTTGGTATCTTCGGAACGAATAGCAAAACCGTCATATGGTGAGCGGTTGAAAAGAGGAACATCGTGGTCTGCCACTAAATCTTCTCCTAAAAAGTGTCCGTAAGCTTCTTCTATGGATATCGAACGAACGTCCCCGCTTATGGCGTATTGCATCGTACGTTCTACTGCTTCCCCTACTTTTATCGGTTTTCTTCTTTCCACCATTTCTGTTCCTCCTTACCCAACTAGCTGATAATACACACTTTTTGCTTGTTCAATAGAGCTTGTACCATGAATTAATGTTCTTCCATCACGAAAGAACACTAATCGAAAGGATTTATATTCAATAGAAAGTAAAAAAGGATTTCTTTTTATATCCCCAACATGTTGAAGCCGCGCTGCTAAATCATCTAGGCTGAACTCTCTATCTGCCCTGATTTGAACGGTATCTCTTCCGCAAAGAACAGCCACTTTTGTTTGGGATTCATAGCTTAAGTTCGGATAGGTTGGATTTTCCCCGCAAGTAGGGCAGTCTGCTCTTTTTGCCCGCTTCACATTAATCGTTTGATAATGATTGTGCCAAAGATCAAAGGTAACTAATTGAGAGCGCAATGCCTTTTGATCTTCTACTAGTAACTTTAATGCCTCTGTCGTTTGATGAGCTGCTACCATTTGGACAGCAGGAGAGATAATACCAACCGAGTCACACGTTGCCCCTGACATTGGGGCTGCTTGTAACAGACAACTTAAACAAGGTGACTCACCGGGTAAAATCGTATAGCTCATACCTACACTCCCAACACAGGAACCAAATATCCATGGAATATCATATTTTTGATATAAATCATTCATAATAAAACGAATAGTAAAGTTATCTGTAGCATCCAAAGCTACATCCACATCACGAAGAAGTGGAACAAGGTTTGTTGGATCTACATCCATTACTAGTGCTTCAATCTCTACTTCTGAATTGATCTTATTCAATCGCTTCTTTGCAGCTACTGCTTTCGGCAATTGATCGATGGCATCTTGTTCCGCATATAACTGTTGTCTCTGTAAATTACTTACTTCCACATAATCACGGTCAATAATTGTTAGTTTACCGATTCCAGCTCGAACAAGACCTTCTGCGTTTGCCGTACCGAGGGCTCCAGCACCTATGACAAGGACATGTTTATTGCCTATATGGTTTTGTCCCTCTTCTCCAATAGAACGAAATAATATTTGTCGGGAATAACGATCCTTCACTGTTTGTCTTCCTTTCTACAAGTAGGGATGACTTTTATCCCCCAATATAAGACATTTCTATTTTCGGCTTATTCTTTGCTGTTTCTTCTGTACGTTCATCTGAATATCTATCTCGTCTATTTTTCCATGTTGGTGAAAAAGCTTCCATAATATCTTCATCTGTAGCTTCTGAACGAACTAATTGTTTTAAATCATAACCATTTGCTGCGAATAAACAAGTATAAAACTTGCCATCTGCAGAAATTCTCCCTCTCGTGCAAGTGGAACAAAATGACTCGGAAACGGATGTAATAAATCCAACTTCCGTATCGGTCCCTGCATAGCGATACCTTTTCGCCACTTCTCCTAAATATGCCGGGTCAACAGGTTCAAGGTCAAAATGCTTAGATAGTTGATCGAAAATTTCTTTTTTCGTAATAACATGCTTGTAATCCCATCCATTGGAAGTCCCGACATCCATAAACTCAATGTATCGTAAAGTAATACCACGTTCTTTAAAAAAAGTTGCCATTGGAATAATTTCCTGTTCATTCATCCCTTTTTTTACGACCATGTTTACTTTCACTTCTATACCAACTTCTTGTGCTTTTGCAATACCCTTTAAAATACGGTTCGAACTAGCTCCAACATCATTAATCGACTTAAAAACATCATCATTTATCGCATCTAGGCTCACATTTATTCTTTTTAATCCTGCATCCTTCAATGCTTGGGCATGTTTTTCTAATAAAAATCCATTGGTCGTTAGCCCAATATCATCTAGGCCATCAATTGCTACTAATTTTTCGATTAAGACAGCTATATCTTTCCTTAACAACGGTTCTCCACCGGTAAGCCGAAGTTTTTTTACACCAAGTTGAACGAATATTTTTGTTAGTCTTTCTATTTCTTCAAAGCTTAAAAGATGCTCCTTAGGCATAAAGGCGAAATCTTTCCCAAATATTTCTTTCGGCATACAATACGTGCATCGAAAATTACAACGGTCCGTGACAGATATTCGCAAATCCTCAAGTGGTCTACCAAACTTATCTTGTAATGGTGATCTTGTCATAAATACTCACCTAACTTTCTATTTCAATCATTTTACTATTTCGCAATTTCAAATATGACAGTCGTACCGATACTAGGCTTTGATTTGACAGATAATTCTCCATCAACCGATCGAGCTCTTTCTTCCATACTAGTTAATCCGACCCCAGTTGATAGGTTAACTAATTCAAACCCTTTCCCTTTGTCCTCTATCAATACTCGAATACTATCCTCTGTTTCTCTAATCGTTACAGAAGCTTGATCAATTTCAGCGTACTTTCGAACATTCGTTAGCGCTTCTTGTATAATTCGGTATATGGTAATTTCTTTATTGCTATCTAGTCTTTGCTTTAAAGAGGAATCAAAATACACATCGATACCATAACTTTCTGAAAAACGATTGAGGAAAGAACGAATGGCAGGAATTAAACCTAAATCGTCAAGGACAGACGGTCGTAGTTCCCAAGAAAAATCCCTCACTTCTTGAATCAATTCCGTTGCCTCCTCAAGCATCTGCTCCACTAATGGATGGTCTTCTATTTCTGTACTTAATCGGTTGATAGTAATCAAATGGCTATATAGATTTTGACCAATTCCATCATGTAACTCTCTTGAAAGTCTTTTTCTTTCTTCTTCTTGTACATGAATAATACGTGTCATCGTATGCTGTAATTCCTCTTCTACTCTTTTTCGTTTTGTTATCTCAAAACGAATCGCTAAATATTGATAAGGTTTCCCATCATCATTTAAAAACGGAACAATCGTTGTATCTACCCAATAATAGGTTCCATCTTTTGCTTTATTTTTAATTTCACCCTTCCACACTTTTCCATTACCAATTGTTTTCCATAGTTCTTTAAAAAAAGCTTTTGGATGATAACCAGAATTAATAAGAGCGTGAGTGTTTCCAATTAACTCATCCCTCGAGTACTTGGATATTTGAACAAACTGGTCATTCACATATGTGATTCTTCCTCTTACATCCGTAATGGCTACAATGGAGGATTCATCTAGTGCGAATTTTAAATCAACTAATTCTTCCAGCGATTTTTTTAGTTCGTCTACTACTCGTTTATGTTCTGTTATTTCTTTTCGAATAGCTAAATACTGATATGGTTTCCCTTGTTCATTTAAAAACGGCACAATGGTTGTGTCGACCCAATAGTACGTTCCATCCTTGGCTTGATTTTTAATTTCTCCATGCCATACTTTTCCGTTTGCAATGGTTCTCCAAAGATCACGCATGAATTCTTTCGAGTGATAACCAGAATTAATAATACGATGATCTTTACCTATTAACTCTTCCTCGCTATATTTCGAAATCTCACAAAATTTATCATTTACATACTTAATTTTCCCCGTTTGATCTGTAACGGCAACAATCGTTGATTCATCTAGTGCATATTTCATATCTAAGAGTTCATTGACTATTTTTCTCGGTTCCATTCCAGCCATAGAGTGATTATTGCTTTTGTGGATAATAAGAAGTGTGTAATCTACCCCATGAAGATGAAAGTTATTTTTACGAAGATATAACGGTATACGTTTACCGTCTTGATTTTGTGCGAAGTGCTGGACGATGGTACCCTGTTCTAACTCAGTAATGTTTAAGTCTGGAATAATAGTATCAAGCATTTGACCGTTATAATTTTCTTTTTGAATAAGAAGTAAATGGGCTGCCTTCTCATTAATAGATTGAATAACCCCTAACTGATCTACAATTATCGTTGCATCCCCAGGAGACCCGCTGATTCCATTGGTGTTTTCTATTTCAGAATTCATCACTATCTGCTTCCCTCCTAGTTACTACAAAAATATGAAGGCAGTAATGCTTCTACCTTTTTCGCCCCATCTCTTACTGTATTAATTTCTTCGGTTGTAAAATTGTGTTTACTACGATAACCAATTAATAGTGCACCTTTTGGCTTACCTTCCCAAAATAACGGAACAGCATATGCTGAAATAAGCTTCTCAGCTATCATAATGGGATAGTCTGTTGTTTTTCCAAGGATGTTTTCAGGAAAGGAGTTTATTGTCATCGGACTACCACTAGCAATTACCTTACCAGCAATCCCTTTTCCGTATCGTACAAGAAGATGCTTATATTTTTCATTCCTATTTCCACATACAAATGGCCAATTTACATCTATTCCTATTTGTTGCTGCAGGGCAACACCGGTGAAGTCGCAGGAGAGATTTTCTCTCAACTCGCTACAATCTAATAGAAATAACTCATTTAACTCCATTTTTTCCTGTTCGTAACGATTACATTCCATAACCTAGCAATCCCTTTTTTAAGGCATACTCAACAAGCTCAGGCCTTGTTTTCATTTGTAACTTTTCCATTACATTACTTTTATGGGTTTCTACTGTTTTTACACTAATAACCAATTTCTCGCCTATTTCCTTATTGGAGTAGCCTTTTGCAATTAGTGTTAACACTTCCTTTTCTCGGTCTGATAATAACTGAAAAAGATCTGTTCCGGACTGCTTGAGGTTCCCTAAGTATTCGTCCATTAGCCTTTTCGTCGCCGCTGGATGCAGGTAAGCATTTCCACTACAAACAGATTTAATTGCATCTACTAGCTCCTTATGTGGAGCACTTTTTAGTACACACCCCGATGCTCCAGCTTGAATAGCACGGAATAAATATTCCTCGTCATCATGCATCGTTAAAATTAAAATTGCTATATCTGGTAGTTGTTTTTTTAATTCTGAGGTTGCAGATAAACCGTCTTTTCCGTGAGGCATACTTAAATCCATTAAAACGACATCTGGTTTTAATTGTAAGGCCTTTTCTATCGCCTCATTGCCTTCAGAAGCTTCACCAATTACTTCCATATCAGGTACAGCATTCAGCAGTACATGTAATCCTGACCGAACGACTGCATGATCATCACATAGCAAGATTTTTATCACATTAATCCCCCTTAGTCCTGAACTGGTAACTGTAACGTGACCTTTGTTCCTCTACCAATTTCAGAATGAAGCATACATTCCCCACCAACATTAGTCATCCTTTGTTTCATTGCTGCAATCCCTTTGAATGAGTTTCTACTATTTTCTTCTTCTAGCTCAAATCCTTTTCCTTCATCTTCAATATGAATCGTTAATGTATTTAATCCCCATAAAATTGTCAGCTTTGCATCAGAAGTATCCGCATATTTTGCAATATTTATTAACGCTTCTTGACAAGACCTAAATATAGCTAAGCTTTTCCCTTCAGATATCTCCATTTCCCTACCAGTAGTTTGAAGATCTACTACAATACCAAAAGAGGAAGTAAAAAGCTTTATATAACTTTTTATGGCGGAAATTAGTCCTAACGTATCTATTGTTGTTGGATATAGTTCTACAGACAAAAGCCTAACTTCTTGTATCGTTCTTTTCATTAGCTCTGTCATTTCATTCGCATATTGTTTTAGTGCTGGATCTTCCATTGCAGATTGCAAAAACTCCATTCCAGTAGACAGACTGTATAAATTCTGGCTGATGCCCTCATGGAGCTCAAGTGCAATGCGTTTTATTTCCTCTTCTTGTGATTGAATAATATAGTTACTTGCATATTTAAATGCCTTAAGCTCCATGATAGACCCTCCTTATTTTATGTTCTTACTGATTAGTTATTTGTTTGTTACGTCACTAAATACACCAGCATACTGAATGACTTCATTTGAATCATCTTTTATCGCATTAATCGTTAACCATTCTAAATAATGATTACCATCTTTTCTTTTGTTCCAAATTTCTCCTTGCCAAAATCCATTTTCGTTTAAACTCTCCCACATTTTTTCATAAAAATCTTTCGTATGCTTTCCAGAGCTTAAAATTTTTGGGCTTTGACCAACTACTTCCTCCGCTTTATAACCTGTTACCTCTGTAAAGGCAGGATTTACTGTGATAATTTTAGCATTTTTATCCGTCACTAGCATTCCTAGTGGAGTCGTCTTAAGAACTTGATCGGATAATGCTAGTTTATCATGGTAATACATCCAAATTACAATAATTAAACTAGCTAAAGCAATTTGAGATAACGCCATAAACCCAATTGCATAGTGACCAGTTAAGTTATAAAGAATTGTCAAAATAAGTGGTGGGAAAAATCCTCCTAAACCACCCATCGCTGCTACAATACCATTTGCAATACCAGCTTGTTTTTGGAAATACATTGGCACTAATTTGAAAATGACACCATTACCGATACCTGCACAGATTGCAATGGTTAAGCAACCTGTTGCATACAGATTAATAGATGGTGCAAAGGACAATAGTAGGGCAGAAACCGTAAACCCTCCGAATACAAACATTAAAAGAATGAGAGAATGGAAGCGATCTGCTAACCAACCACCTATAGGACGTAAAAATGTTGCTGTTGCAATGAATCCAGCAGTACGTAAGCCTGCATCTACTTTGTCTAAACCAAAATTACTTACTAGAAAATTTGGTAAATAGACAGTAAAGGCTACAAACGAACCGAAAGTAATAAAGTAAAATAAACAGAAGATCCATAGCTTTTCATTTTTATACACACCTTTTATTTGGTGAATAAGAGGTGTTTTTACTTTCACTTCCTTTTTATCACCGAAAAAGAAGTTTGCTAAAATGAAGATTCCTAAAAGAACCATATAAAGTTGAATGGTAAAGGACCATCCAAACTTACCTGCTATTACCGGAGCCGCAAATGCTGTAATGGCCGTACCGATATTTCCCGCTCCATAAATTCCGTTAACGAAACCATGCCTTTCCTTCGGGTAGTACTTTGGTAAAGATGTTACCCCTACAGAGAAAATAGCACCACCGATACCAATAAATAATCCACCTATTAATAAGTCTATAAACGAATTCGCAATACTAACGTAATAGACAGGAGGTAAGAGGAGAATAAAACTTACCATAAAGATCATTCTCGCACCTAGTAAATTCGTTAAGTAACCCATTGGAATTCGAAGTAGTGAGCCTAAAATAACAGGTACAGCTGTAACCCAAGCAGCTTGCTGAGGCGTGATATTAATATCCTCAATAATAAAAGATAATAGAGAAGATAAAATTACCCAAACCATAAAGCCAACAATAAGGTTGGCAGTCTGTAACGGAAGTTGTACTTTTTTCATCCTAATTCCCCTCGCTTCTGATTGCATAATAAAGTTCTGTCTCTTTATCATAAGCAACCCATTCGTTCTCCTTTTTCCAAACCGTACTCGTTAAAGGAACGGCAAAAAAGAAATGCTTGTCAAAATAAATTCTGACATGTGTCTTATCTGGACAGAGGGTAACATCCTTAATATTTCTTTTTACCCATGGAGCCATGTCCTCTCCTTCTTTCCCGTGTATGCAAATTTGAACAGAAGAAGAAATAAATTGTTTCAAATCCTCTTTATTAACTGTTTCCACTTTTGCAACACCCTTTCATTACTGGCAATACTTGAAATTGGTAGCCTTGCAGGGCATGCCAAAATGTTTCACCTGCTTTGTCTTCCAAATAATCAATGACATCATCCTCAGATTTCCATTTACTCATTCCCTTTACCTCTGCAACAACAATTTCCACACCTTGTTCTTCTTTTTCATCTAGATACCAATGAAGACGGCGATGGTTCTCAAAAAGCTCCTCAAACATAACGTTTACATCTTTTGCGAGTGTTCCCGATGCTTCTCGAACAAAACAAAAGTCTAAATATGCTTCACTTGCCATTTTTCCCAGCGCCTCCTTTGTTTTTTTCTTTTTTGTATATGAATATTGCTACAGGAAACAACAAAATATTAATTCCCATATATAACAAAACCGCTTCGTAGTTTTCATAGAAGAATTGGTGCACCAATAATTGGGTAAACACTATATTTAACCCCAAAATAATTAACAGTCCAATAACCCCAACATAACTACGCTTCATAACGTTTCACCCTCA
This sequence comes from Salirhabdus euzebyi, assembly GCF_014207435.1. GTDB lineage: Bacteria > Bacillota > Bacilli > Bacillales > Alkalibacillaceae > Salirhabdus > Salirhabdus euzebyi. The sequence goes on along the minus strand of NZ_JACHGH010000007.1, from coordinate 28,199 downwards.
CTGCATAAACGGCATGATCATGTACCTCTATGATAATTTCAGGAAGTGGGCGTCTTGGTGGACCAGCTGTTGGTGCTCCTGTATTAACGTCAAACTTTCCGTGGTGGCATGGACAAATCATTGTTTCCTCTTCTTTTACCCAATAGACCGGACAACGCAGATGTGTACATGCATTTTGATAAGCAACAAATTTATTGTCTGTTAAACGCACGAGAACAGCACTATCGTGATCACTAGGAAAATGAAATCCTATTGAATCTCCCACCGCTATATCCTTGAGATCTACTATTTTTTGATGTGGATACTCTTTATCCGCTAATCCCATTAATTCTTTTGCTGCAATTGCTCCCCACGGGAGTGAAGCAACTGCAAACACGCCAGCCGCTCCAGCCAATGTTTTCATAAATCCACGTCTATCCAATTGTCGTTCGTTATTTTTCGTTATATTGTGCGTGTAATTATCTTCATCAAATGGTATTTTATTATTTCGATCCGTCATGGTTTATCCTCCTTTAAAACAATTTCGTCGTTCCTTGCAATATTCCGGGAAGATTAACTTTTACATTTGTTTCGCCTTCTAAGTAAGGCATGCTTGTAACCCATTTATCATTGCCAAGGTCAAATTGTTTTTGCTTCTGATCAATTTCTTCCTCTGTTAACCACTGTAAGGTATTAGAAGGACATACACTCGCACACATTGGTGGAATACCATCTTTTGTTCGATCTATACAGAGATCACACTTATACATAAGGTTTTCTTCCTCATCAAACTTTGGAATCCCATACGGACAAGCAATGGTACAGTTTTGACAGCCGATACACTTTTCAACAAGCGCAGATAGAACCGCCCCCGTTTCATGAATTTGGATAGCTTGTGCCGGACAACTTCTTGCACAAGCTGGGTTCACACAGTGCAAACACATAAGCGGCATCGTTTGTCTGTTTACGAGTGGATTCACATCATAAACATAGTTTCTATTTCGCTCTTCATGACCACCACATTGTGTACATGCTGCTAGACAAGATCGACATCCAATACAGTTTTCTAGTTCAATATAAAGTCTTCTTTTTTCCATTTAGTGCACCTTCCCCGCTTCAAGTTTCTCTATTTGAGCAGCACATGCCTTAAATTCTGGCATTCTTGACATCGGGTCTAATGCTGCAATCGTTAATAGGTTAATAGACTGTTCATGACCAAAGTGATATGGAACGAAAACTGTATCTTCTCGAATAGCTTCCGTAATTTTTACCTTATAGTCACTTTTTCCTCTTCGCGTAAATAATCGAACGACTTCCTCATGTTTAATGTTGTACTTTTCTGCCGTAACTGGATGCACCTCTACGTAAGGGTCTGGACACATATCTTTTAAAAATTGAATTCTCCTCGTTTGGTTACCAGATAAATAGTGGTACACGACACGACCAGTTGTTAGGCGTAATGGATATTCTTCGCACGGTTCTTCTGCCGGTGGACGGTAAGGTAGAGCGCAAATTTTCGCCTTTCCATCTGGATGATAGAATTTTTTATCCAAGAACATATGTGGTGTTCCTTTATCCTCTTCATCCTTACATGGCCAAAATACACCGTCCTGCTTGTCAATCTTATCCCATGTAGCTCCGTAGTAATCGGCATTACCGCCTTTTGTTGCTAAACGGAATTCTTCTGCTACATCTTTTGCCGTTTTTAAGTGAGAGAAGTATTTTCCTCTGCCAAGACGTTCCGCTAGCTCTACTTGCATTAACCAGTCTGGCTTCGATTCACCAATTGGCTCCTGCGCTTTGTTTATTTTAATGATTCTTCCTTCTAGATTTGTTACGGTACCTTCATCTTCAGACCATGTAACAGATGGTAAAATTACATCTGCAAATTCGGCTGACTCAGATAAATAGAAGTCGGCACAAACCATGAAATCCAAGTTTTTCATCGCATTTCTGACAAAGTTTAAGTTTGGTGCAGAAACAGCTGGGTTAGAGCACAATAGATAAAGTCCACGTATTGTTTTTTCTTCCATTAGCTCAAACATTTCATAAGCTGATACTCCAGGTTGCGGCATTTCTTCTGGATTAATTCCCCAAACCTTACTTACTGCTTTAACATGTTCAGGGTTTGTAATTTTACGATATCCTGGTAGAAGGTCTGATTTTTGTCCGTGTTCTCGGCCACCTTGACCATTCCCTTGACCAGTAAACGTTGCAACTCCAGCTTTTGGACGACCAATTTTACCTGTTACAAGTGCCATATTTGTATAAGCTGATACGTTATCTACCCCTTTATGCTGTTGCTCAATTCCTCTTGCAAACATCACAATTGCATTTGGAGCTTTTCCGTAGATTTCAGCAGCTTTAATAATTTTTTCTTCTGCGACACCCGTTAAGAAGCTCGTGTGCTCCGGAGTAAAATCTTTAACTAGTTCTTTTGTTTCTTCAAATCCGTTTGTATGTTTGTTAACGAATTCTTTATCTGCATACCCATTTTCAATTAAAAGGTGTAAAATGCCGTTTGCTAGCGCTAAGTCTGTTCCTGGACGTAAATCCAAGTGAACATCAGCCCTTCTTGCAACTGGTGTTTCTCTTGGATCGGCTACAATTAAGTAACCTCCGCGCTCTTGTACTGCCCACACGCGGAACATGGAAGTTGGATGACACTCAGCCGTGTTACTACCTGCAATAAACAGACAATCTGTTTCATGAACGTCGGTCCACGGTAGAGTAGAACCACGATCAACTCCGAATGAGCGTAAAAACCCACCCGCTGCACTGGACATGCAGAATCGACCATTATAATCAATGTATCTAGTTCCAAGTCCTACCCTTGCAAATTTTCCTGTTAAATAGCACTTTTCATTTGTCATTGAAACACCACTGAAAACAGATAGACTATCTTTCCCGTAATTTTTTTGTAGTTCAGTGAATTTTTTCACGATAAGATCATAAGCCTCTTCCCAGCTCGCCTCGCGGAATCCTTCTTTTGTTCCTTTTAAAGAAGCGTCATCACGGATTAAAGGCTTTAGGATTCGATCCTTATGGTTAGTTTGTTGATAAGCCGTAACACCCTTTGGACACATTTTCCCAACTGTTACTGGCCAGTCATACCTTGGCTCTACACCGATAATTTTGTTCGTTGCTGTATTGACGCGTAAATTCATTCCACACTGCATCCCACAGTAACTACAGTGGGTTTTAATTAACTTTTCATTTGGATGTTGGACATTTTCTATTTCTCGAAAAAATTTATCCCTTTGCATTTTGGTTAGCCTCCTTGACTGGCACTTGATGTGTTGCAACTCCTGAGAATCTAGCAATACGATACTTTCTTCGGCAAGGAAGACATAGTTCAGCTAGATTGAATCCATCTGTCATGTTAAATTCAATTTCGTTTACTCCTAAAACATCGATAACATCATTTGACTGCTCTGTTGAAACAAATCCAGTTCCACAAACCTTACATTCTTTCATTGATTTTTCTGCGTAATGTTCACGGTAGTTTCTAGCAAAAACACTTAACGGACGAAAAGGAATATGAGCAAGCTTTCCAAACGGTAAATAGATTAATGTAACAATTACTGAATATTGATGAATTAATGACATAACATAGTGTCCTGCTCCGTGTAGGAATACGTTAATAAACGTAAGCGCAAGACCCGTAATGCTAACAAATAGTAATAAATAAAGTGGCATAAAATCATAGATGAATGTTTGATCTGCTCTAGCTTGCATGTTTTTAATACGACGGTAAAGGGCCATACAAACACCCGTGATAACCATAATTGCACTGAAGTTTAAAGCGTTGTAGGAAAAGAAAGCAATGATACCATCTGCTGGAACAGTCATAATGTTCATTCCCATAGCAACAATCGTGTAATAGCCACTTTCTCCCATCGTGAAGTACATCCAACCAAAAACTAGTGGAAAAGTTACCATAATGGCAATTAAGCAACCCCAGCCAATTAATAAATGTTGGGTCCATCGGTAAATTCCCCTATTCCAAATGAATTTGTACGTTGCTAAATGTTCAACAGACGTCTGTGGAGTAGACTTTCGAAATAGCAGTTTTATTCCTTTTTTAATGATGATCTTTGTTGGTGGTCTTTCTCCCCAAGCAATAAATCGATAGAAAAATCCTCCTAGGAAGACGATCGTTCCCACCATGTATCCGTATAGATTAAGATCAACGTGGGTAAACATTCTCGTTCCTAAAAAAGAGAGAAGGATTAAACCACATATTGCTAAAAACATTGATTTTGCAAAATGTGAAGCAAATGCATTGTTTATAGAATTCTTTTTTTCTTCTGATTTATTAACCGTTTTGTTTAAGGTTGTATGTTCCATATAAACGCTCCCTCGTTTGGCATTTTTGCCATACTAATCTTGTTATATTAAGTATAGAAGGATTAGCAATTTTATATAATTGGGGAACCTCCCTATTTCGTGGGGGGAATTCCCCTATTTTGACTTTTGTTTCGCAACCACAAGGCTATTGATGAAAAATGGGATACCTTAGACTTCATAACGTAGGTGCTAACATCGCTCTGGCAGAATACTTAGCGCACCTAATGGCACGGCCTGGTGCGCGTAGTGTATTTCCGTAGCAGTCGAAATCACACACATGTTTGTTTCTTGCATTTTCTATCTACTGTAAAGCAACCAAAAAAAGCCTTCTCCATTAGGAGAAGACCTACTTTTGTTCCTATCAAATTGTTAAAGAAGAATATGAACAACAATACTAAAAAACAAGACAAAACCTAATCGTAAGTGTACTCTTCTTCTTTTTCCCGTAGCTCTGCGTCGGCGCATCCAACCGCTAATAACTTGAGCAAACAAGGCTAATAATGCTAGAAGGCCACTCACCATTTTAGTGTGCTGCCAGTTAAAAGCATATTCCGTAAATATAAGGCTGACATGAATGGTGATGAGTAAAAGGGCCATGAGTCCTATCGTCATATGATAAGGCATGATTTTTCTAGCTATTTTAGCAATTTTAATTTTTCGTTCCCGCTTCTTTTCCCTTCTAATTTCAGAAAATAGGCTATGCATATTCCAATTAAGGAGGATTGCTAACAGTCCAACAATCCCGAATATAATAGGAAGGCTTAGGAAAGTGGGGGAATCCTTTATGCCCTGCCATATAGCCAGAATTAAAACGAGGATATTTAAATAGAACCATTTATTCACCGGAGTCCCCCCTTTTGTAATCTAAGTACATACTATCGATTTTGATTGAAAGATACAATTAAGGTGAAAAAATGTTTTACCAAGACGTTAGTACTATACCATTCTGATTTAACCACTGAACATGTATAATAGGAAATGAAGATAAAATTTGATTGAAAAGAAATGAGTGTACGCATGAGTGTATTAAAGGCTGAAAACTTAAAAAAGACATATGGCGAGAAAGTACTTTTTGATGACCTTTCTTTTACAGTAGAAGAAAAGGATCGAGTAGGATTAATAGGGGTTAACGGAACAGGTAAATCCACTTTATTAAAAGTTATCGCTGGGATGGACTCGGCAGAAGAGGGACAACTCATTCACGCAAAACTATTTCGTATAGAATACTTAGCACAAAATCCAGCTTTTGATGAAAATATAACCGTTCTCGATTATATATACTACGGGGACTCCCCTATCATGAAAACGATACGTCAATATGAGCAGGCTTTAACGGACTTAAATGAAGACCCAACTAATGAAAAACAACAGCAACAGCTGTTTAAGTGGCAACAAAAAATGGACGAGCATGAGGCATGGGATGCGAATGCATTAGCTAAAACGGTTTTGACCCGCTTAGGTATTACAGCATATTCCACAAATTTAATGAATCTGTCAGGGGGACAAAAAAAGCGAGTCGCAATCGCTAAAGCGTTAATCCAACCAGCTGACCTTCTTATTTTAGATGAGCCAACAAACCACTTAGATAATCAGACAGTAGAATGGCTCGAAGGATTTTTAGCACAGTACCCCGGCGCTTTAATGTTAGTAACCCACGACCGCTATTTCCTAAATCGAGTTACAAATAAAATTTTTGAATTAGATCAAGGTAACCTTTATACGTATGAAGGTAATTATGAGATTTATTTAGAAAAGAAGGCAGAACGAGAAGAAATAGCCAATAAAGATGAACAGAAACGTCAAAATACGTTACGAAGAGAACTAGCTTGGTTGCGCCGTGGAGCAAAGGCTCGGACTACGAAACAAAAAGCAAGGATTCAACGAGTGGAAGAGCTACGAGACAGAAAAGTTGCTTCTAGCAATGGGGCCGTCGATATAGCCATTGGATCTCAACGGCTAGGAAAAAAAGTGATTGAGTTGAAGGATGTTTCTAAGAGATTTGAAGACAATACCCTAATTGAGGATTTTAATTATTTGATTACACCGAATGACAGACTTGGGATTATTGGACCTAATGGCAGTGGGAAAACCACACTATTAAACATGATTGCGGAAAGGATTTCTCCTAGTAACGGAACAATTGAAATCGGTCCGACAGTAAAGATTGGTTATTACACCCAAGAAAATGTGGAAATGGATGAAAGCCTTCGGGTTATTGAATACATTAAGGAGGGAGCAGAAGTAATCAAAACTGCTGATGGGGATTTTATCACAGCAGAGCAGATGCTAGAACGATTCCTTTTTTCAAGAAATCATCAATGGACGTATATTCACCGACTTTCTGGAGGAGAAAGAAGACGTCTTTATTTGCTAAGCGTTCTAATGGGGGAACCAAATGTTCTTTTTCTAGACGAGCCTACAAATGATTTAGACATTCAAACATTATCTATTTTAGAAGACTATCTAGATTTGTTTCCTGGTGTCGTTATAACCGTTTCCCACGATCGCTACTTCCTAGATAGAGTTGTGGATAGGTTATTTGCTTTTGAAGGTAGTCCACATATCCGCATATTCGATGGGAACTATTCAGATTATATGGAAGTCAGAAAAAAGGAAGTAGAGCACGAACAAGCCACTCAAAGAGCGTTGACTAAAGAATTAGCAGATCAACAGGCTAAACCGAGAAATAAACCGCGGAAACTTTCTTACAAAGAACAGCAAGAATGGGAAACAATTGAGGAGAAAATTGCTAACCTAGAAGAACGGTTAGAAGAAATACAACAGGAAATTTTAAAAGCTGGAAGCGATGCAGAAAAGGCGGAAAAGCTTTTTACTGAACAACAAACGGTTGAAACAGAATTAGAACAAGCAATGGAAAGATGGGAAGAATTATCTTTACTTGTTGAGGAAATAGAACAGGCCAAAAAAGGCTAAACCACTATGGTTTAGCCTTTTAACTATGATTTTGATTTTTCTTTCTCTCTTTTAATTTGCTTACTTCTTAACTGACCACAAGCAGCATCGATATCTGTTCCATGTTCAACTCGGACACCACATTGAATGTTGTTTTTCATTAGTGTGTCATAAAAAGTTAAAATAGCTTCCTTCACGCTTCGTTCATATTGGTTATGTTCATCAACCGGATTATAAGGAATTAAGTTTACATAGCATAATTTTCGTTTATCCCCGATTAACTTAACCAATTCCAGTGCTTCTTCTTTATGATCATTCACGTCTCTTAATAAAATATATTCAAACGTAATTCTACGGTTTGTCTTCTCTAAATAATAATCAATAGCAGGCATCAGTTTTTCTAATGGAAATGCCTTATTGATTTTCATAATCCGTGTTCGTAGTTCATTATTTGGTGCGTGTAACGATACTGCCAAGTTAACCTGGATATCTTCATCCGCAAACTGACGAATTTTGTTTGGAAGGCCACTTGTAGAGACAGTAATATGTCTTGCCCCAATCCCTAATCCCGGTTGGGCATTAATGACATGTAAGAAATCCATTAAATTATCGTAGTTATCAAACGGTTCTCCTATACCCATAACAACAACGTGGCTAACTCGCTCTTCTTTCCCTCTTGCATCTAAGTGGTGCTGCACATTCATAATTTGCTCTACTATTTCACCACTAGAAAGGTCTCGATTTTTCGTTAATAAACCACTAGCGCAGAATGAGCATCCAATATTACAGCCTACTTGTGTCGTAACACAAACAGACATTCCATATTTTTGTTTCATTAATACGGTTTCAATCAAGTTTCCATCACGTAATTTAAATAAAAACTTAATTGTCCCATCTGATGATTCTTGTTTAATTTCTTCTTGTAATGTATGGATAGCAAAATGCTGTTCTAAAAGCTCTAAACAATCTTTATTTACATTTTTCATGTCCGTGAATGCAGATACGCGCTTATTATAAAGCCAATCCCAAACTTGTGTAGCACGGAACTTTTTTTGACCATGTTCTACAAGCCAATTGGTTAATTTTTCAAATGTTAATCCATAAATGGACTCTTTATGCATCGTTATACCCTCATTTCAAACGTTACAAAATTCTTTCTATTACTAAAAGTATGCCATAATACAATCAATTTATAATGATAAAGGGAAAATTGTAAGAAGTAAAGCGTAAAGAAAAACCCGCCATATGGCGAGCACCTTCTCAACTATTATCTTAGTGTCTTCTACTTAACCAGAGAACTCCCGTTTTAGCAAGTCGCGGAATAAGACCAGTAAATGGTTGACTGAACATATTTCCAAATCCATCTGTCTTACCCAAAGAGCCGAGAGCACCTTTTAATTTCACTTCTTTCGGAAGCTGGGGCTCCTTATCATGTAATACTGCTGAAAGTACGTCTGCTATTTTTTCTCCTTGCTGTCCTGCTAATTGGGCACTTGGAGAATAAACGGAAGAAGCACAATCACCGACTACATAAACGTTTTGTTGTGTTGGTACTTGATAATATTCATTTAAGACTACTTTTCCGTGAGGGTCTTTCTCGAATGGCAAATCTGCTACTAGATGATTTGGCTTTACACCCGCCGTCCAAATCGTTACATCATTTAAAAAGCAAATACCATTATTACATACCGCATCTTTTTCAACATATTCTACGTTGGCATGGTGAATGACTTCTACGTCATTTTTTTCAAACCAGCTCTCCACATACTCTTGAATTTTTGGATCAAAAGCACTTAAGACAGAAGCCCCTCGATCTAACAAGCGAACGTTAAGATCAGGTCTACTTTCCCTTATTTCAGAAGCAACCTCTATCCCACTCAATCCAGCACCGACAATAGCTACTTTTCCGTATGCATCCAAATTTCCTACAGCAATTCCTGTACGTCTTGCTTTCGCAATCGTTTGTACACTGTGAGTAAATTCTCGTGCACCATCAATGCCATGATAATTATCTTCACAGCCTAACCCAATAACTAAATAGTCGTAAGGAATGGGTTCTTCGATTTCACGTATTTCAATATTTTGTTCATCCGTATTAATTTTCTCTATTTCACCAAACACAGCATCTAATTGCTCATGCTCTGGAAAACCAATTCGTACTTCCTTATCAGATGAAGTGCCAGCCGCAATGGCATAGAACTCTGTCTTTAATGAGTGATATGGATTTCGATCCACTAATGTTATTTGTACATCTTTTGGCAAACCACTGTTTAGCAGTTTATTTACTATTTTGATTCCACCGTAACCCCCACCTAGAATGACTAATCTTTTCATAAATAAACCCCTTATCTTTATACCAGATTGAAAATATATATTATAGTAAAAAATTATCAATAAAAGCGTTTTCTCACATCTTATAGACTAACAAAGTTTTAACATAAAGACTAGCGTAAAATGGGAAATAGGAAGGATTTATGTTTGTACTTTTTTTACATAAAAAAATATATAGGTATTTTCTTTGTGATTTAGTACTATTTAAATAGTTCTATACAACGTATGGTGAAGGAGCTGATTGTGTGATTAGCCTAGATAAAAAACAAGTGGTTGAAAAATGGTTTAAGGATTATTTTACAAAAGGGAACCTAGAAGTTGTTTATGAGTTAACTACTTCTGACTTTGTTTACCATTCACGAAACGGTGAGAATAACCGAGAGAAAATGATTGATTTTATGAAATGGTATCGTTCTGTATTTCATGATGATGAGTGGGTTATTGATGATTTAATTGAGCAAAACGATAAAATAGTTGTACGCTACACGGGATGGATGACTTATAAAGGTGGATGGTTCAACATTCCCTCAGAAAATCAACGTGTGAAAGAAACCGGTATACTCATTTGTGAATTTGAAGACGGAAAAGTGAAAGAAATGTGGTGCGAAAATAGTGATGCTGCCATTCTTTATGAACTAGGAGCACTGGAGCATAATACCCACAAGGTTTTTTAAAGAAAAATTCGAATAGGAGTCTCTATCATGAACACTGTAATGAAAGATACGGAGTACTTTACTTTATATCAGTTAGCTGATGGTGTTTTTGCGGCTATTGCTAAACCAGGTACAGGTGCATGGAGCAATGCTGGTTTTGTTGATTTAGGGGATGGATTGTTAGTTTTTGATGCGTTTTCTACCCCATCTGCTGCTCAAGAATTAAGAAAAGTTGCAGAAGAAATTAGTGGTAAAAAAGTGGTCTATTTAATCAATAGTCACTATCATGGTGATCATGTCTTTGGTAATCAAGTATTTTCCGATTGTACGATTATTTCCACTTCCGTTACACACCAGTTACATAAAGAAAGAAATGTGATGAAGGATTTACGTACCGAACAAAAGGAAATGGAAGTTTATTTAAACGGTTTAAATCAACAAGCCGAAGCGACAACCGATGGTACTTTGAAGGAAGGTTTACGAAACCAATATGAAGAAATGTCTAAAGTATTGGATGATTTACCTCAGCTTCAAATGGTTTACCCAAATCTGATTTTTGAAGATAAACTTGTTTTACATGGAGCTAACCGCAGGGTGGAGTTGTACTGCTATGGAGGTGGACATACCCCTAGTGATACCTTGCTCTATTTACCAGAGGATAAGATAGCTTTTATGGGGGACATCGTTACGGAAGCTTTGCATTTACCTATTCATGATCCTGAGGAATTTCTACTTATCTTAAACAAAGTAGAAAAAATGGAGATCAATCAACTTGTACCTGGGCACGGAAATGTTAGTACTTTTGCATCGCTGCATGAGTTAAAAGACTATTTAACGTTTTTAATCGATCATGCAAAGCAAGCACATGAACAACAACATTCTTTAGAACATTTTATTTCCCATATTGTCACACCCCCTAAATTCCAAAAATGGCGAGGCGTTAATGGGATTGTTCCAAACCTAAAATCCGTCTATCAATACTTCGATAAAAAATGTAAGAACGAACCATATTAACATGGTTCGTTCTTATTAAAATTGGTTCATAGACCATTTTCCTATATCTACAAACCCTAATCTTTTATAAATTTTCCCTGCAGCAGGGTTGTCATAAAATAGGCAAAGACTTTTACCTTCTGAAAGTAAATCCTTACATAATCTTGTCATACAAGCACTGGCATATCCTTTTTTCATATAGTCTTTATGTGTTGCAACCCCAATAACCATAGCTGACATACTATTTTCTGCTGTTGTCATAGCAGTGGAAACAATTGTTTCCCCATCTTCTACAAAGTAAGTTCGCGATATTCCCGCTTCCATATTTCTAGTCATACTTTCCTCACGACCATCTCTTGCATCGAATTCAGGCGTCTGGTCATGCAATGCAATAATACGTGGTATGTCTTTAATGTCAGCTAATTTTATATCTACGTTAGCTACTTCTAATTCCGTCAATGATTCACATTTGGCATAATAAAATTCTCTTGTTTTACTCGGTTGTTTCGTTAAATACTTTTGAACTTCATGAACAATTTCCGAAATACCTGAAATCATTTTTGTTTTTTGATCACTTTTTTCAATAATATCCGCAAAGGCTGCCGCGTCAAAGTCATTAGGGGCATAAACAATAAAATTTTCACGATAGCGAAGTAAAACTGCCTTTAAATTTCCTAGGCCATCAAAATCTCCCCATACATCTTGGAAGTCTTCATCAAACCCAAAGGCCTCAATATCACCAATCATAAATAAGTTTTCTGCAGGTTTTTCCTTTATAAAATCCATCGTTTGGTTTCGATCACTTTCTAAAAGCTCTCTAATCATTTTCTTTCCCCCCTAATTAAGTAAATTGTATTTATATTACCAGACTCATTTTAAAAGACAATAGACAGATTAAAATTTTAAATTTTCAAACAACAATAAAAACTCTAGCAGATTCTTAAGCTAGAGTTTTTCCTTTTGCTTAACACCCTTCTTCTTTAACACCCATGCTGCTTGTATGTACCTTGCTACACTATCCTCTGTGTGTAAACCTATCGTTTTGTCTGCTATATCTTTGCATTCATCACAAGCATTCTCTACTGCTACAGCATAGTCGGCCGACTTAAACATTTTTATATCGTTTACTTGATCACCAAAAACAGTTACTTTTGCAGTCGGTAAATTGATGTACTCTTTTAAAGTTTGAATTGCTTGATCTTTTGTTGCTCTTTTATCATGTATGGTTAACCAATACCATCCGGGATTATATATTTCCTCAAACAAGTGAACTTCCACTCGTGAGCCCAATTGGTCTACCAATTCGTCTTTCAACCCTATTAACATTTCAAGGCGATTAATAAATGTGAAACAAACAACTTTATCTTGAAAGCTACTAGGTAATTTCTCACCCTTGATAAGTCTGTCATCTTTCATTCTAACTCGCTCTTGAAAATAAAAATCCTGACCAGCATTATCAATTTCAGGCACATATAAACAGTCTTTTTTACCGTTATAAGTAGAAATAAAAGGCTTAGTTTTATGCCTTAGTCCAATAGAATAAATGGAATCTAACAAGCTCGTTTCGATATTATGTACAAATAAATGCTCTCCAGTATGTAGGTCAGATAAATAAGCCCCGTTAAACTCAATAATAGGAATCGATATTGGAATACCCTGTAATATAGGCTGAATAGTTTTCACGCTTCTTGCGCTTGCAACAGTAAAAAGGAGACCTTCGTTTAAAAGATTGATAAGTATGTCCTTGGTTGTTGTTGATAAAGTTGCATCCTTTTGTAGTAATGTACCATCTAGATCTGAAATAAATATATCCAATAGTCTGCCTCCAATATATGCTTAACTAATTTTTTACTAGTTTCTTATTCCATCTAACATCTTAAAATCCCTTCTTCCCCACCCCAAACAACATTTCAAATTATATAGACTTTTTTGATTTAATATGGTGTATTTAATATATGAAATATTCTGAAAAAGGAGGCTTTCAGATGTACAAAATGTATTGTCGTTTTTACCAAAAAACGTTTCGCATGACTTCTTTTTTATTTCCTTGGCGCAAACCTGAACTAATCCAAGGAGAAAATAGTTTACGTAAGCTTTCTAAAGTAGTTAAAGATCAAAATATTGAAAGCGTTTTAGTTGTAACGGATAAAGGACTAATATCCCTAGGAATAATAGATCGATTGTTGGTTGACTTAAAAGAAGAGGGTATAAAGGTTTCAGTCTATGATAAAACCATTCCAAACCCAACAATCCACAATATTGAAGAGGCTTTACACATGTATAAAGAAAATAACTGTCAAGGTATTATTGCATTTGGTGGGGGCTCACCCATAGATTGTGCAAAAGGTGTTGGAGCAAGGCTTGCTAGGCCAAATAAATCAATCGAAAAAATGAAAGGAATTCTGAAAGTAAGAAAGCAGATTCCTCCATTATTTGCTGTTCCAACGACTGCTGGTACGGGGAGTGAAGCAACTGTTGCAGCCGTCATTTCGAATAGTGAAACACATGAAAAATACCCGGTAAACGATATGTCACTCATTCCCCATTATGCTGTGCTTGACCCGTTATTAACAGTAAAGCTTCCACCACACATCACTTCATCAACTGGAATGGATGCACTAACACACGCTATTGAAGCATACATTGGTAAGAGTAATACAAAGGAAACAACTCAATATAGCATGGAGGCAGTCAAATTAATTTTTGATAACCTTTATGAAGCTTATACAAATGGTTCCAATATAACTGCTAGAACGAATATGCAAAAAGCAGCATATCTAGCAGGTGTTGCATTCACTCGGGCTTACGTAGGTAATGTCCATGCCATTGCACATACTCTTGGAGGTTTTTATTCTTTCCCGCACGGATTAGCTAATGCCATTATTTTACCTCATGTCCTTGAGTACTATGGAACGACCGTACATAAACCTTTAGCTGAACTAGCTGATTTAGTCGGGATAGGTAGTGAGGGTGATACAATCGAGCAGAAGGCAAACCAATTTATTGAGGAAATTAAACGTTTAAACAGGAAGATGGATATTCCGAATACTGTGGAAGGGATTGTTGAAAAGGATATCCCCTTAATGGTGGAACGCGCTTTAAAAGAGGCTAATCCTCTCTATCCCGTACCTAAGATATTTTCAAAAGCGGATATGTTACATCTGTATAATGTAATTAAAGCTTAACAATAGGAAGAACCGAGATATGTATCTCGGTTCTTTATTTAGGTAATACCATTCGGATAACATTGGATGATGGGTCTTTTGCTACATAAAAATCACTTTCTTGTGTCACTGTAACACCTGATTGTACTAGTCGGTTCACCGCTTCACTTCTTGTCTCTTCATTAGGATAAACAAGTGTAAACCAGTTCAGCCCAACACTGTTCTCCGCTGGAGGATTTGCACCAACTCCATTCCAAACGTTTAGGCCAATGTGGTGGTGATATCCACCAGTTGAAGCAAAAAGCGCACCAGGATATCTTGTAACAATATCAAAAGCCAATCCATCTACATAAAATCTCTCTGTACTATCTAAATCCGAAACATGTAAATGAATATGACCCATTACAGTACGAGAAGGAAGTCCGCTCCACGGCTCGTTACTTTCTGCTAATAATCCTTCTGCATCTAATTGAACCGTAGCCATCTCCACTTTATCCCCATCCCAGTTCCACTCAGAAGAAAGACGATCACGATATACCTCAATACCATTACCATCCGGGTCCGAAAGATAAAGTGCTTCACTAACATAGTGGTCAGATGCCCCTAAACCGTATCGATGTTCTGTCTCTAAGATATGTTTTAAAAATGCTGAAAGATCCGCTCTTGTAGGTAAAAGAATAGCAAAGTGGAATAAGCCTGTGGTTCTTTCTTCTTTAGGTTTTACATTTTCCGGTTGTTCCAATGTCAATAATGGCGTTTTACCATTTGCTGTTAACCTGACTTTTCCATCGGCTCTATCAAGAATAGCAAATCCCATAATATTTTGATAAAAATCCAATGAATTTTCCAAATTCACTACATTTATACTTACCTCGCCTACATAAACGGTTGGTCTCTCAAAGAATTTGTTTTCCACTATTTGTAACCCCCTTTTCTTCATATATCTCAAATTCATATATTTGTAATTAGGAACAAATTGTAAATATATTATAACAATATGTCAATTAGTTTGTTTTAAAAAAAGCTTAATGTTTCCTTAAGTAAATCCAATGAAATAACAAATTGTTTAATTAGAACAAATAGGCATTTGAATGAATAGACTAGAGTACAAATACGTCAGAAAGGGGTTAACATATTGAATCCTACAGATTTTTTTAACAAAAAAAATGGTTTTCCTTTTAATGCAATACCTGAAACACAGTTTAATCCAGAACATATACATGACTTGAAACAAATGATTAAGCAATACCATTCCGTTTTAAACGATGATTTTTGGGGAGACATTCACGGTTTACGAACAAGCAAGAGGAAGGGAATTGAAATAATACCGATTGAAATTTGGGAAGATGAAGAAAACCTTTACTTAATAATTGTTGCTCCAGGATTACAAAATAAAAGTCACGCAAAAATTTACTTCCATAATGATCAAGCATTGACATTAAAAATTAAAACACATTCATTAAAACCTGTTCAATCTACTCAGCTAATCACTAGTGACTTGCCTCAAAATTATTATGAAAGAGAAATATTTTTAAAAAAATCAGTCCTCACATCAAGTTATTCTTCAAGTTATGAAAAGGGAGTACTTACTTATACATTTAATAAAGTAAATGATGAATTAGAAATTCCGTTTGACTTTTAAAAGAAGGAGGATAAGATTATTCCAAAAATAGAGATTAATATAGGTAACTTTAAAGTATTTCAACTCTCAGGAACTTCTTCTTTAGTAGTAGGAACAGGTAATTTTAAAGATCTTTTAAGCGAAGCCCAGACAACAAATGGTGTTGGCAGTGCATACGGTGATGGCTCCTATATTAACATGAGTCCTTACCAATCTCCCGTAAATGATCCCAGACTAATAAAAAGAAATGAACAACTGTATACACCATATAACCAACTCTACAACTCTAATTATCAGCCCAATGCCTATCCTATTTATTACACTTATCCCTATTTATATAATCAAATGTATCCTTAATTCACCTGTAATATTTTAAATATGCAGGTGAATTGCCCGTTGAAAGCAAAATATTCTGCTTGAAGCAGTCGTATAGACTCAGCAGCTTCAAAGGGCAAATCCAGTTATAGTTACCTCTAGTTTCCATTTTATATGTAAGAAACAACAATCTATTATAAAACAGGCTTTAAAAAAGTACACCCCCAATTATTTGAAGTGTACTTTCATTTACTTATTAGTCCTCCAAACCTAAAGAAGATTGTGCAATAGGCATGAATGAATCAAAGCCATCAGGGTCATATAATGGCGAAGCTACTGGCTGAAGATTGTTAAAATCAAAATCCCCAAATGTTTGCCCTGCAATTAAATTATTTTTAACCTGGCTCTCTAATGACTGAAAAAGTGATTCTCCTATTGCAAAATTAGCGGTCGTTTCCATTTGATTAATTTTTACTCCACCAAAAAACACGATACCAATCGGTTCATTATCAGCAAAAGCCATTTTTCTCACAACCTTATCATTTACTTATATAAATTTCTAAAATACCGTTCTCGTAACTAAAATTTACGTCATTCTTTTTTACTGTATTCGGCAATTGTATTTTCCGATGAAAAGGACCCTGATAAATCTCTTGAGAAATAATTTTTTTGAAATTTTCAGGAATAATTGTAACAACTTTTCCTTTTATTTCAAGATATCCTTCCTGACCAAAATAAACTTCTAAATTATCCTTTTTTACTCCAGGGAGACTAATGCGTAGAAAATAATGATCATCCATTTCAAATGAATCTAACCTTGGAGTCCGAACCTTTTTTTGATTGTCAATGTGTAGATTATCTTGTGAGGCTCGTTCCAATCCTTTTATTTGACCATTCTTTCCATGATACATAATGATACCTCCAATGGAATAAGTATTTTATAGTATATTCAAATCGTAAAAAAGAGTGAAAGAAGTTTTTTCTACGAGGTGTTCCAATGCATTACAAGCAAACAAACGAAGAAATTATTAAAAACCTCCAACAACAAGTTAATTATTTAAATCAACAAATTCATTATTTAAATGATTATGCGAATTACTTAAACGTTTATGAGTACCATATACAGGCAGTAAATATTGCAGAAGTAAGAGGGACACTCCAATTAGGTCACTTAATCGAAAAAGAACTATATGATAGTGATGGAATTCATCGTTTTTTTATAGGAGAAATAAAAATTAGAGAAATTAGCGAATCAGGAACGGTTGGATTAGGGGTTTCAGAAAAAGGGAATAAAAAAGAGCTTCCAAAAGAAAACCGTGACAAAGTAGAAAAAATATATCAAGATGTAAACTTACTTTTACAAGTAGATGAGGTCCCTTCCTTTTTTTCGAAACTAAGTACTCAACACGAAGTATTGAAAAGCGTTTGGTATTCAATTAATACAAATTGGGAGCCAAGTTCTAATACCTTTACTGTTTTTTATGAAGATGTCTTAAGACTTTTACATGATACCGTTAATATCGAAAAAAACGGCTCCAAGCCTATTTTAGAGGCTGACACATATGTTGAAATAGCCACTAACATAGAAAAACAAGCTAAAACGTTACTAATCATTACCTATCTACTTGAAAGTTATTTACCAGGATACATGGATCAATATCACCAAAGCATTATTAAAATAAGTCCTGGAAAACTGTCGTTTCCACACCATCATGCAAGGAAGGATGCTAGTATTCAACAATTAGAAAATGCAATAAAAGACACTTTTCATTTAGAGCAGCTGCCCTCAACATTTGATGAACTAATAGAACATCCTAATGAGTTTCGCTTCTTTTTTGATTACATGTTAAAAACATTAGTTGATAATGGCACTACTACAAAGTACTTTTTTTCTATGCAACACTTATATATAGATCGTACAAAAGATATTTTGGTCGACAATATGGAAATTCAAATGAGTGCAACTGATCAAGCATTTCTCTTCTCAACACTAATTAAGCATTTTGATTACTATCAAAAAAATATTTTGCTGGAATACATGTTGCTACATATTTAATTTGAGAAAGGAAAAATAAATAACCTACTAGAGAAAAATCCCCAGTAGGTTATAGCTAGTTATAAATAATTATTCTACCGTTACACTTTTTGCCAAGTTACGTGGCTTATCAACGTCACAATCACGATGAAGTGCAGCGTAATAAGCAATTAATTGTAGTGGTACTACTGAAACAAGTGGTGTTAGTAATTCATGGACTGCAGGTACGACAAATGCGTCGTTTTCTTCGTTCAGTCCTTCCATGCTAATAATGCATGCATTTGCACCACGTGCTACAACCTCTTGTACGTTTGCACGAATGGAATAATTAACATTTTTTTGTGTTGCTAGTGCAATTACTGGTGTACCTTCTTCAATAAGAGCAATCGTACCGTGTTTTAATTCACCACCAGCAAAGCCTTCTGCTTGAATATATGATATTTCTTTTAACTTCAATGCGCCTTCCTGACCAACAAAGTAATCAATTCCGCGACCGATGAAGAAGCAGTTACGAGTTGTTTCTAAATATTTGGAAACCACTGCCTCAATTTCATCTTTTTGATCGCAAAGTGCTTCTATAGCAGAAGAAACAATTGCGAGTTCTTGAAGTGGATCAAAATCCAAATCAATTCCTTTTGCCTTCGCTGTATCTACAGCAAGAATAGCAAGTACGGCAATTTGTGCTGTATATGCTTTTGTAGATGCAACAGCAATTTCAGGACCTGCATGAAGATGCAGTGTATAGTCCGCTTCACGAGAAAGGGTAGAGCCTGGTACGTTTGTAATCGTTAGAGCTGGATAACCCATTTCTTTTATTTGTACAAGTACAGAACGACTATCAGCCGTTTCTCCACTTTGGGATATAAAGATAAATAACGGTTTTTCAGATAAAAGTGGCATATTATAAGAAAATTCACTAGCTACATGTACTTCAACAGGTACTTTTGCTAAGTTTTCTATTAGTTGTTTACCAACTAAGCCTGCATGATAACTAGTGCCTGCCGCAATAATATAAACACGATCTGTATCTAGCATAGCTTGACGAATATCCTTATCAAGCTTAATACCTTCCTTTTCATGTCTATATTCTTGAACAATTTTACGGATGACAGCTGGTTGTTCATCAATTTCCTTCAGCATAAAGTGTGGATAAGTTCCTTTTTCAATGTCACTCGCATCTAATTCTGCAACGAAATGTTCACGTTCTACACGAGTACCATCAAGCTTTTGAATTTCAACACCTTCACGCTTTACGATTACAACCTCTTTATCCATAAGTTCAACAAAACGATCCGTTACTTGTAGCATAGCCATAGAGTCACTAGAAACTACATTAAACCCATTGTCTCCTAAACCTACTAGTAATGGGCTTTTGTTCTTTGCTACGTATATAGTATCTGGATCTTCGTTATCAATGACAGCAACTGCATAGGAACCATGTAACAGACTGATGGTTTTACGGAAAGCTTCTGAAACATTGCCTTTTTGATCGTAAAGTTTTTCCAGTAACTGTACGATTACCTCTGTGTCTGTTTCACTCTTCAGTTGAACTCCTTGTAAATACTCATTACGTAAATCAACATAGTTTTCGATTACTCCGTTATGCACAATCGTAAAACGACCAGACGTACTTTGGTGTGGATGAGCATTTTCTTTACTTGGCGCACCGTGCGTTGCCCAACGTGTATGACCGATTCCCATTGTTGCATGAACATCTTCATCTACTGCATCACGTAATGTTGCAATTCTTCCTTTTACCTTGAAAACATGAACTCCGTTATCATTTAAGACAGAAATACCAGCCGAATCATAACCGCGATATTCTAGTTTTTCTAATCCTTTTAATAAAACTTCTTTCGTATCTTGATGTCCTATATATCCTACAATTCCACACATATTCGTGTTTCCTCCCTTAGTAAAGGGGCAAACAGACCTTGCTATTTAATAGGGGCTTTTTGTTTGCCCCTTTCTCGTGTTTTAAGTGTTTCATCTTGTCTTGAATATTTGTGCAAAGAGTCACCTCTTTGTTTTCCATTCAAAACGTGCGGTTGAGATGTAACAACCGGGAGGCATCCGCCGAACAATCTCGATGAACCTCCACCTCGTCAACTAAATCTATAGCGACCTGAGTTTAGTTTTACTCATTAGTTCGCTCTGTACGATCTAGTCCTGGCGCTTTATATTTTTAACATACGACCCTCCTGTCTATGTTCGAATCAAGGCCTTGATTCCAATTAATGATATTCTTTGTTGAAGTTTGCGTTTTTATCACAAGGCGCAATTACAATTTTATCCGACAATAGTAAGACGCGTCAATGCCATTTTTTGTTACAATTTCATTTCATATCTTACATAATACAATATGCGCAGGTCACTTCTTTGTGATACCTGCGCATATCTTTGTTATTCTTTCATACCTAATTGTTGTTGGATAACTGTTGCCACTTGATCTACATACTTTTCGCAATCCTCTTTGGTCGGGGCTTCAACCATTACTCGGACAAGTGGTTCAGTACCTGACGGTCGGACAAGTACTCTTCCATTACTTCCTAAACTTTCTTCCACTTTGTTTATTTCTTCTTGTATAAGAGAATTTGTATGGATTTGATTTTTATCAATAACTTTTATATTTTTTAATACTTGCGGGAAAATTTCCATTTCCTCTGCCAATTCAGATAATTTCTTCCCAGTATCTTTTAAAATATTTACTAATTGTAGAGCAGAAAGCATGCCATCTCCAGTAGTAATGTAATCGAGGAAGATGATATGACCCGATTGCTCTCCACCTAAGTTGTAGCCACTTTTACGCATTTCTTCCATGACATATCGATCACCAACAGCTGTTTTCACACTGTACATATCATTTGCTTCAATGGCTTTATAAAAGCCTATATTACTCATTATTGTGGAAACAACTGTATCTTGCTTTAGTCTACCTTTTGATTTTAAATACTTCGCGCAAATATACATGATTTGGTCACCATCAACGATATTTCCTTTTTCATCAATGGCTATTAAACGATCACCATCACCATCAAAAGCAAGACCTATATCTGCACCCTTTTCCATTACTACCTCGCGCAAGGTTTCAGGATGCGTTGAGCCAACACCATCATTAATATTTAGTCCATCCGGGGATGTTCCTATCGTCGATATTTCTGCCTCTAAGTCAGCAAATAAATGCGGTGCAAGTGATGAAGTAGAACCATTCGCGCAGTCTAAAGCGATGTGCAAACCATCAAAATCATAGTCAATTGTTTGCTTTAAGTACTGCATATATTTTTGGCCGCCCTCGAAGTAGTCATTTACCTGCCCTACTCCTGCTCCCGTTGGACGTGGAAGTAAATCTTCTTCTTGATCAATTAGCTTTTCGATTTCCGCTTCTTGAGCATCTGTTAATTTAAATCCATCTGGACTAAAAAATTTAATCCCGTTGTCTTCTACTGGATTATGAGATGCTGAAATCATTACCCCAGCTTCTGCTCCTAACGCTTTTGTTAAAAAGGCAACACCCGGTGTAGAAATAACACCCAAACGCATAACCTCTGCACCAACAGAAAGAAGTCCAGCAACTAATGCTCCCTCAAGCATATGCCCTGAAATACGGGTGTCGCGACCAATTAATACTTTTGGACGTTTTTCACTATCCTTCGTTAGTACATATCCGCCATAACGGCCTAATTTAAAAGCTAACTCAGGTGTCAAGTCCTTGTTCGCAACGCCTCTTACACCGTCAGTACCAAAATATTTACCCATATTAAGATCGCTCCTTCACTCTGTTCCCTAACATTCTATTTACTCAATTCGCACACGTGCATTATTGTAATTTGGTTTCATCATAATACCATCTGGACCTTTAAGGTCGATTACTGTTTCAAATTCACCATTAAAGAAACCTTCTACATTTATACTTGCCGAAAATTGTTCTTCAGATATATCTTTTAGTTGTTGAGCTGTTCCAAATACAGTTATCGCAACAGTTTCTTCTTCTGGCTCTATAAATGAAACCGTTTTTCCATCCTCCAAGTTCGTTACTTGGATAGGTATATTTTCGATGGTTACCGTTTCTGTTGGTTCTACGTTAATAGTTGCATTGACAGTTATCGGTTCTACTCTAGTCACTCCTGGTGGAATAGGAACAACTAGTTCTATTGTTTTATCTTCTGTTATATTAGTTAAATCAATAATGAGATTATCTATGCTCTCAATACCATTTAACACTTCAGCTTGTCCGAATACCATCACCGTATCTTGTTCTAGAGAAATAGACTCTAGGCTTATTCCTTCACCTAATTCACCCGTAGTTGTATAGGTTAAAGGTACTTCTTTTCTGCCAACCTCTAGTGGTATTTGCACATGAACGGTAGATGGGTTTACATACACATTAAGCTCATTTCCTTGTTGGTCATACACCTTAACGGGTGCATTTCTTATATCTATTTCATCTGTTACCCCGGTCAAATCAACAATTGCTTTAACCATTGCAACTTTGTCGACTTCTGACTTAGAGCCAGTGACACTAACTGTTTCAGGTGAAATGATTGGTTCTCCTAAAATAAACCCATCATCCATATCTTCATAATTCAACATTTCTACTTCAGCTTTAAACTCACTCGTAGCCCTTTCCTCAATCGTAACTTCTAATGTCTCTGGTTCCATTTGAACAGATAGTTGATTCGATATACCTTGATGCTGTACCTTCACTTCATGAGTGCCCTCTTCTAAACCTTCTAAGTCAACGAATATATCAAAGTTTCTCTGTCTGGCCGTAGCCTCTACTACACTTGTAGAACCTTGAATCGAAACACTTACATACTGTGGAACACCTTGTACAACATATTTTTCTTCATCTAAATGAACCTGTAATGGAACATTATTTATAGTGGCTACTTCGTTTGAAGTTTTCGGGAAAATAGTTCCGTCAGGGCGAGTTGCATTTTGTTCATTTAAGCTTACCGTTACATATAAACCAATAGCGAGTAGTAAAGAAATTACTCTTATAAACCAAGGGGTCTTTAACCACTTATCCATTTTTCTTCCCCCTCCAGTTCCAACTTTTTGTCGCTGGAGCAAAAATCGACTTTAACTCACTAGATAGAATTTCTCTTAGTGCGTCATCTTCTAAACTTCGGTGTAGTTCCCCGTTCTTTGTACAGGATACCGATCCTGTTTCCTCGGACACAACGATTGTAAGGGCATCGGTTACCTCGCTAATACCTAATGCTGCACGGTGCCGAGTTCCTAGTTCTTTTGAAATAAAAGGACTTTCAGACAACGGAAGATAACATGCTGCTGCTTCAATGACGTCTCTTTTAATAATAACAGCACCATCATGTAATGGTGTGTTAGGAATGAATATATTGGTCAAAAGCTCGCTCGTTAATTTACCATTAATAGCGATACCTGTTTCCACATAGTCACTCATACCTGTTTCTCTTTCAATGGAAATTAATGCACCGATTCTTCGTTTTGCCATGTACTGACATGATTTAACGATAGCCTCTATCGAATGATTAATTTCCTGTTCTTCAGAATAGCTCCGGGAAAAGAACTTTCCTCTACCTAATTGTTCCAGAGCCCGCCTTATTTCAGGTTGGAAAAGGATTATGACAGCTAATGGTCCCCACATAATGGTTTGCCACATTAGCCATCGAACAGTCTGCAACCCAAAGATGGAGCTCAAGAAAAAGATAGCTAACACAACAAATATACCTTTTAAAAGCTGAACAGCTTTTGTACCCCTGATTAGCATGAATAATTTATATAAAACAAACCATACAAGGGCGACATCTATAATTATTCGCAATAATTCTACGAAATCAAATCCCCCATCAAGCATGTGCACACTTCCTTCTACCGTTGTATTGATAAAATAAATTTACATTTTTTCACACTAATTTTATTATAGCATACATAAAGATTTGAACGCGAGGATACCTGACTAGAGGCAAAGTGAAGGGCATGAGTCCAATCAAATTGTGAACTCATGCCCAACAAGATGTACCTAATCAACCGTAAGGAGATACTTCGCTTACATGTGTATTCACCTAAGTTGAAAAATTAGTTTTATAATAAAACAATAAACGATTAAAAAACGGAGCCACTAAAAGAAACAACTTTACCTACTGTCTTTTTCACATGATACCAAGCCCACTCAAATACTTGGTTTACGACTTCAATCTCACCAGTAACTTCGCCAGCAGATGCTTTAAGCTTATCCCCATCTTCAAAGGAATCATTCAATAATTTTCCATTAATTAAAATTACATCACCTTCTACTTTTCCTTCAATTCTCAAGTCGCCATTTTTCACTACTAAGTCGCCTGATATGACTTTACCTTCAGGAACAATCACGACATTATCTTCAAAAACAATGTGCTCCTGGTTGGAAACAACTAGCTGATCACCTTGATTCCATAAGGAAACTATGCTTGATAGCATAAGCACAAAGAAAATGGCTGCTGCAGTAAAAACCGGATGAGCTTTAAACCATCTTTTATAGCTAATTGTTTTTTTCTCTTTCGGCAAACTGTTCATTACTTTAGAGGCAAAGTTCGTTGGTGCTTGCACGTTGCTTATACTTTGAACTAATGTAGTGGTACGCTTTAATTCATGAAAATGATGTTGACACCCTTCACATTTTACAAGGTGGTCCCTTAATTTTTTTTCTTCGTCTCGAGTAATTTCATGATCCAAATATTTATGCATATACTCTACTATTTCTCTTGGACAATTCATCCTTATACACTCCCTTACAAATCCTGAAGCTTTTTCCGTAAAGCTTCCCTACCACGGTGGATACGGGTTTTTACAGTACCCATAGGCATATCCAAAATTTCACTTATCTCTAAAAGGGATAAATCGTCTATGTACCTTAATGTAATGACTGAGCGATATTTTTCGGGTAAAGTCATCACTTGCTTTTGGATATACGATTGGAGCTCCAGACTTTCAACCTCATCTTCAGGTAATGGTTCATCGGTTGAAAGTTGGGAATACATTGTTAATCCTTCAGTACCCGGAACCTCTGCATCTAAAAAGTAGTCTGGCTTCTTTTTTCTTATACGATCAATAGAAAGATTTGTAGCTATTCGGTATAACCAAGTAGAAAACTTTCTCGTCTCATCAAAGGAGTGAATATTTGTATAAGCTCTTATAAATGCTTCTTGTGCTATATCTTCTGCTTCGTGAATGTTACCCAACATTCGATAACATATTTGAAAAACCTTGTTTTGATAAAAGTTTACCACTTCTTCAAAAGCAGATTGATCACCTTTTTTTACTTGTTTAATTTTTTGTTTGATGATGGTTTCCATCTTTAAGTACCTCCGCTTGATTTGCGGGTTCTATACATGTACGAACACCAAACAAATCTGGTTTCAAAAATTTCAACTTTTTTTGCTTTTCGAAGAAGTGAAGTGTTCTTATTAAACATAAATAAAACCTGGCTTAATGCCAAGCCTCTTAGCACGGGCAATAACTAAATTCCCTTTATCATCATTATGTACCGCAATTAATACTTACCAGTACGTGAGTACTCAGGTAAAGTCAAAAAAATTCCGCTTAAAGATTTGATTGGATCTCTTAAATAAAAAAGGAAGCAACTTATGATGACATAAGTTGCTGATTATCGTTGTCTTATCCTAATTATAACAATTTCTCGCCAAATAGAGAACCCATTAATCCAACAGCTACTGATGCTGTTTTATTCTTTTCATCTAAAATTGGATTTACTTCTACAAACTCTGCTGATGTAATAATTTTTGCTTCTGCTAGCATCTCCATAGCCAGATGACTTTCTCTATAGCTTAATCCACCAATTACTGGTGTCCCAACCCCCGGGGCATCCATTGGGTCTAATCCATCTAAATCTAGGCTTAAATGAACACTGTCAGTACGTTCCTTTAAATAATTTATCGTTTCACCCATTACTTTAGACATACCTAGACGATCAACTTCATGCATTGTAAATACTTTAATACCTTTTTCTTTTATCAGTTTACGTTCACCTTCGTCAATCGATCTTGCACCTATTATCACTATATTTTCTGGCTTAATTTTTGGCCCATAGCCACCTAGTTTAACTAAACGCTCATGCCCAATTCCTATACTAACCCCTAACGGCATTCCATGAATATTACCTGATGGTGATGTTTCACCCGAATTCAAATCAGCATGAGCATCGTACCAAATTACTCCTAGGTTTTCATAGTGCTTAGATATTCCAGCTAGGCTACCTATTGAAATGCTATGGTCTCCGCCTAATACTAATGGAAAATTGCCTTTTTTTATAACCTCATCTACAGCTAATGCTAAATTTTCATTCCCGGTTGCAACTTCCTCTAAATTACGCAAATTGCCCTCATTATTTAATTTGCGACGATCTGGACGCTTAATTTCAATATCCCCCAAATCCTCTATGTTAAGCTTTAGTGCTTCTAGTCGTTCAATCACACCAGCATAACGGATGGCACTAGGACCCATATCAACCCCTCGTCGATTTTGGCCTAAGTCCATTGGAACTCCTATTACAGATATATCTTTATTTAACATGGCTCTTCCTCCTTTTTCTCTACTCTTATTTTAGATAGAGATGTAGCAATGATTCAACTGGACAAAATAATGTATATATATACGTATCTTTTCTTATTAAAAAAAGTTTATAACGTAAAGTTTCTTGGCTTTTAATTAGCATCTATTAATTTTCTGATTTAAGAAGATAAAATGAACACAAAAAAACTGTTCTCTTATAAGAGAACAGTTTGTTTAAAATATGTATTGGTGGAGCCTAGCGGGATCGAACCGCTGACCTCCTGCGTGCAAGGCAGGCGCTCTCCCAGCTGAGCTAAGGCCCCTTAAATTACCTCTGGAGCGGAAGACGGGATTCGAACCCGCGACCCCCACCTTGGCAAGGTGGTGTTCTACCACTGAACTACTTCCGCAAACGATGAGCCATGGAGGATTCGAACCTCCGACCCTCTGATTAAAAGTCAGATGCTCTACCGACTGAGCTAATGGCTCGTTCTGTTGTTAAATAATAAAAAAATGGCTGGGCCACCAGGATTCGAACCTGGGCATGGCGGAATCAAAATCCGGTGCCTTACCGCTTGGCTATGGCCCAACAATGGTGGAGGGGGACGGATTCGAACCGCCGAACCCTGAGGGAGCGGATTTACAGTCCGCCGCGTTTAGCCACTTCGCTACCCCTCCATATATAATTACTTAATGGTGCCGGCCAGAGGACTTGAACCCCCAACCTACTGATTACAAGTCAGTTGCTCTACCAATTGAGCTAGACCGGCTAAGTTGTGTACCCAAAGGGCATGACTTTGTTTGCAGCCTAGAACCGACATTTATTATAAATGTAGTATGGTGGAGGATGACGGGATCGAACCGCCGACCCCCTGCTTGTAAGGCAGGTGCTCTCCCAGCTGAGCTAATCCTCCAATGTGATGACCCGTACGGGATTCGAACCCGTGTTACCGCCGTGAAAGGGCGGTGTCTTAACCGCTTGACCAACGGGCCACTCTATATAAAAGCAACGTCTCTAATAATCTTTGAAATTAATTCGGTAGAGTTCGGACCAAAGCTTCCAGCCGGGCTTGAACCGGCGACCTCTTCCTTACCATGGAAGTGCTCTACCTGCTGAGCTATGGAAGCATATGGCTCCACCGGTAGGATTCGAACCTACGACCAATCGGTTAACAGCCGATTGCTCTACCTCTGAGCTACGGTGGAATAACTATATACGCCCAGCAGCGTCCTACTCTCGCAGGGGAAGAACCCCAACTACCATCGGCGCTGGAGAGCTTAACTTCTGTGTTCGGAATGGGTACAGGTGTGAC
>NZ_JACHGH010000006.1:254506-259413 GCF_014207435.1 Salirhabdus euzebyi | reverse complement strand
TCTTCACCAGCTGGTACATTCACTCGGTCCTTAATGGTTAACTTCACACTATCTTCTCTAAACCCACTATTAGTCCAACGGTCTATTACTAACTCACCATCAACATAAACACGGATCCCATCGTCTGCTCTTGCACGTAAGATGTATTCACCAGACTCCACTCTTTTTGCTGTTGTGTATCTAGCTGAAAAATGGTCAACTGGTAATCCCGAAAATGGACTTCCCGCCTGAAAGTTTTCATGAAGATTTTCTTTTTCTATTACCTTAGCTGCCGTCGGCATCCCTGATAAGGTTCTATTTGGATAATAATAAGCTAACCAAGAGTCAAATGGAACTACATCTGAAAAGACTGCTGCTCGACCTACCAGCTCAAAGTATTTGGTCTTTACTTCGTGATGACCTTCCGGAACATCAAGCCATAACGCTCTTTCTGTAACACCTTTAAAATCAGTTAATCTATCAATAAATGTTTCTCCATCTATTTCAACCTTTATACCATCATCAGCATATGTTTGGATGAAATAATCACCGTTCTTATATATTCCTGACTGATCAAACTCAGCTGAAAAATCATCACTTGGTATTTCAGGTCCTGGACTTCCAAGGCCCCAATTGTAGTGTACAGATTTCCCAACTATTGTAGGTATTTTCACATCTGGCCGCAACCACAATTGGTTATCAGGTGTTTGAATTTGCACCCAATCATTCCACTTATATAACCCTTGGTAATTACCAGGATCAATGATAAATTCGTCCTGATTATTTTTAACATTTGGTACAGAATAACTATACTTTAAATGATCTATTTCAATAATTTCATTTATCTTAACTGGTAAAAAATTTAAAATTTCGTTATTCGGATTAATCCATTTTTCCCCAGAGTCCGTTTGTATTGCATACCAATCATTCCATTTTTTAACCGCTTTAACTACTTGAGGCTCTAGTAGTTCAGAAGTAACCCCTAATGGTACCGGTACATTTGATACAGATGTTTTTTCTGTTAGTAATATCGACATATCTATTACAGAATAATTACCAGTAATTGCGTTCTTCGAAGTAATCCACTTGTTCCCATTTTCAGTCATAATACGATACCATGACCCTGATTTGGCGTTTACAGTATATTTGCCAGGACTTAAAGTGATATTTGTTTTATGCTTTTCACCTGGTTTATCATAAAGGATTTCACTTTGAAAGATAGTAATTTCAAAATTAGATATGTCAACTTTAGCATCCCAAAGCTTTTTTCCTTCAGAAGCAATATATAAACCCATACTTTTGTTTCGTATCCATTCTTCATGGAAAACTGAAAGAGGAGGGCTCGTTTCAAAGACATAATAACTAACTTCAGGAGTAAAACCCGGTCTTTTAAACTCTTGAATAAACCAGTCGGTATAACCCATACCAGATGCATTCGGATCTGGCTTTACAAGACTATAACCAGTAATATTGGAAATTGTCTGTGCCAAGCCAAGATCTCGGTTATAATTACTTGGTAAAGTACGATAATACCAATATAGGATTCTACCTGAAGAATGATAGGCCACAGAAATCTCTGGATCTATAAGATAAGTGAAATGTGCTATCGTCTTTGCCTCTGGTGCAGTTAGTGGAGCTGTTCCAGGGTAATTTTTATACGACGGAGCAGTAACTTCTCTATTTGTCCATCCAGCAGGATATTGTCTATTTAAATCAACGCCTTGGGCATTTGCTTTCCATCGTTTAAAGTCTAAACTTCCTTTATTCATATTGATTAATTTACTACGTTCATTTGCAGGAAATGCATTGACTCCAGATTGTTGCAGGGTTACACCATCTGGATTTACCATTGGTACGAACCATATGGTACTTTCATTTAGCAATTTCCTAACATTGTATCCTTCAAAAGTATGATTATATTTGTAGGCTTCACTATATTGATCAATCATTTCCATTACTAGATTTGTAGTTATCCATTCCCTCGCATGATGTGAAGCATTAAAAAATACTGTGGCATCTCCTTTCCCTAATTTCACAGCCCATATTTCCCTACCATATGGGGTTCTACCAAGTGATTGATAGCTAATTAAATCAGGATACTTTTCTGCTAAATTCTTAATATCTGCTGTCATCCTATCATAGGAGTAAACTTGGATTGGGTTAACTGTACTATCAGCATTAATAGCAGTTACTGGTAATAAAAGAAACAGCAAAGTTAGTAAATATAAGAGTTTATACTTCATAATTCTACAAAGTTCCCCTCTATTAATATAGTTATAAATAATTATACTAGAACAAGCTAAATAATTGGAAGATAAATAGAAATTAATTTTAATGATATGACTTAATAAATGAAAAGGTGTTAAATTTTCTATCTACTAATATTATGGATATTAAATTATTCTCAATTGTTTGGTTGATCATTTTGATAGATTTCACCATGATGAAGGTGAATATTCCACTATAATTTTATTATACTAAAAGATTTAAAGGCAAGAGGTTATTATATTAAAGAAAACAATTCAATAAGAATACTAAAAAACTCCGGTATGATATTACCGGAGTTTTGCTTAAGTTTTAATTTAAATAATTTGGTTCATCAAATACTAATTGATAATCAGAAAGTAAGTCATACAAATTTTTAATTCGTTTAACTTGTTTTACAGCCCAACCTATATCAGTTGCATACTGATGGGTTCCAGGGTAAGCAGGATTCCACCTCATCTTATATAACGTATCCTGACCAACGTGTATATACTCTTTCGCAATGAATTCCGCACCACCAACTATTGCTTTTTCAGGTGAAGTCCAGTCCATTTGATAAGCATACTCAGAACCACATCTTAAAGGGCAAGAATCCTTCGCATTAATACCATACATATTATAAACAACTTTAGGTTCAACAGCTTGTCCATCTATACTCGATACAAGTATTCCTTCAGCTAAATCAGATTTGCCATTTCCCGTTTCTAATAAAGCATGAGCGATGAGATACACTTCGTTAATTCCAAATTTTTGGCCCGCTTCTATAAATGAAGATGCCTTATTCTCAAGGACACCTTTTCCTTGTAAAATCTTACTATTAACTTCATTTATATTTAGACCTGCACTTTCTGATAGTTTAAGAAATTGAAAGTATTCAGTTGAACCTATGGTAAAGTTCTTTGGATTAACATAATATTCAACATCAATTGGCAATGGATTAATCCACGCAGCAATTTGATACCAACTTAGTTGCCCTTCGATGTCTATTTTCTTTAATAAAAACACTTCGGTATTATTATTAATTGTGCCCACAATATCATAATTAGTACCTGGACCATTTCGTACATTCCATCCAGTTCCATTAATTCTCCAAATTCCTTTAGAGTCTTTATAAAGGGCATCCTCTCTTACATATTTATTATGCAGATCTGTTTGAGGTCCGCTATTCATTTGAATATTTAAAACTTCACTTAATGAGTAATCATAAGAAGTAGATAAATAGATTGGACCTTCTATTTTAGTAATATTAAATTGTAGATTAGCAAAACCTGTATATTCAACATACTCTATTTTTACTTCATGAGTACCTGAATTTAATTTTATTCGTTTAAAATAGCCGTCGGGGTTATTCACCCATCCATCTATTGTCAAATTACCATTAATATATACTCTCGCACCACTATCAGCTTGTAAATTTAATAGGTATTCTCCAGTTGTAGAGGTAGTAAATTTCTTTTTGTAAATTGCAGAAAAGTTATCTACAGGTATTTTGGTTGATGGAGAACCTTCACCCCAGTCACCATATGATGCGTTAAGTTCATTTATTGGTGATAAGCTTCCTACTCCACCCACAATTATTGGGTTTCCTCCAAATGTATTATTAGAATATAGTTCACCAATCCAAGTATCTTTATAAGCATCTTCATATGGCAGTATTGATACCTCCAATTTCCCTACATTTAGGTTGTCATAATACTCCACTTCAATCCAGTGAATATCCTGTTCATCCAGTGGTACATTTGTACGATTGGCAATTGAAAGTTTAACACTTTCTTCTCTATACGCACCATTTGACCAGTTATCTAATACTAATTTTCCATCCACAAAGACCCGAACTCCATCATCTGCTTTTGTTCTTATTATATATTCCCCGGCCTTAATTTTTTTTGCGGTAGCATATCTAACTGAAAATTCATCAGAAGGGAAACCCTCTATAATACTACTATCAACGTGATCTTCATATAGTTTTTTATCATTGCCTACAGGATGGATGACCTTAGCTGCTGATGGAACTCCTGTTAGACTATCATTTGGGTAGTAGTACGCAAGCCATGAATCAAAAGGGACCACATGTGAATATATAAATGACCTAGAGACATTTTCATAATAACTTGTTCTAATATTGTGGTTTCCACTACTAACTCCAAGCAATAGAGCTCTATCGACAATTCCAGTATAGTCTGTCCAACGGTTTATGACAGTCTTTCCATCTACCTTCACTTGGACTCCATCATCCGCAAATGTTTGTACAAAATAATTACCTTCCTTTAATCTCTGTGATTGGTCAAACTCTGCCTTGAAATTATCCGATGGAAAGCCGCCTGGTCCTGTATAACCCCAGTTTTCTTGGACTTGTGTTGTATATTTATAATATAGTTTTTCTGAACTTATCTTTTCTTGGTCAAATGAAATTGATGCACCATATGCAGATTCAAAATACTCTATGGTAATAATGTGCTCCCCACCAGTGACATATACTGCATTTTTGTTATCTAGCAAACCTGTATTTGGCCATGCATCAATGATTACCTCGTTATCTAGCTTAACACGAACACCATCATCTCCGTTTACGCTAAACACGTATGTTCCGGCCTCTAACTGAACCTTCTTCGTAAACCTAGCTGAAAAATTGTCAGTCGGAATAGATTGAGCAGGTGATCCAT
>NZ_JACHGH010000006.1:0-254408 GCF_014207435.1 Salirhabdus euzebyi | reverse complement strand
CCCCAGCATCCAGTCTCTTTGCTGTTGTATAACGGGCAGAAAAATTGTCAGTTGGCAACCCTAATGCGGGACTCCCTGTACCAAAGTCTTCATACAAGTTCTTGAGTTCACCTGTTGGGGAAACCACCTTTGCTGCCGTTGGCATCCCTGAAAGTGACTTGTTCGGATAGTAATACGCAAGCCATGAATCAAATGGGACTACATCAGAAAATACTGCTGCTCGTCCTACATTTTCTAGGTAACGAGTCTCTATATTATGTTGTCCTTCTGTTACCCCTAACCATAAATCCTTCTCAATTGTTCCGGTATAATCAGTCCATCGGTTGATTAAGGTATTTCCATCCACATTTACTTGCACTCCATCATCCGCAAATGTTTGGACAAAATAATCGCCACTCTCGTAAAACCCTGATTGATCAAAGGTTGCCGTGAAGTAGTCCGATGGCACACCATTTCCTGGACTTCCCGCCCCCCAGTTGTAATGAACTGTTTTTCCAGGAGATGGTTCATATTTAAAATAAGAAGTTTCAGCTTTGACTAGTTGGCCCCCAATAAGAATACTTACAACAATATTAATAATAAATAAACTAATAACTCGATATGACTTCAATCTCAAAGTCTATTCACCCCATTATCCGTTTTTCACCTAATTTATTTATCTATAAAACTATTATATTAAACTTAGTAATAACATAATAACACAAGATTCAACATATGAACCGACCTAAAAAAGACCTATTTTTACAAATAATATGAAATGTTTACAAAACAAAAAACCACGTGCTCACTTTCACACGTGGTCTTATTTTTGGATATTGTTTAGTTTTTTTTATAATTATTAAAAGCTCCTTAATATGAGGGATGGTTGGACTGTTAGACTAAACCAATTGATGAACTTAATTAGATTTTTTCCCAATAGCAATTGAAATAACCTCTTTCTTCACATCAAAAACAAACTCCTCTTTTAATAGACCCAACACTCCTATATATATTACCGAGCCCAAAGATACTTGTAAAAAGGTTTTTAATATTACGGAAATATCCAACAGCCCTATGAAATATATTGCTACCATCATTAGCATTGAAGAAATAATATATAGACAGAAACTTTTCGAAACCCTCTTTAACTGAATATATTCTTTTACAAAATAAAACTGAATTACTGCAACTGCAGCCTCAGCCAGTAAAGTTGAAAATGCCGCTGCGTACGACCCATATTTTGGAACTAAAATCAAACTAAGTGTAACACTAATTAATGCACCGAAGAAAATAGAAATAGTAAGTTTTTTACTATCACCTATAGCTGCTAATATCTGTATACCAAACAAACTGCCTAACCCTATAAAAAATATTATTGGACTAATTATTTTAATTAAATCAGCAACTTCTAAAAATTCAGGACCTAGAAACCATTGCACAAAGTTACTAGAAATACTGTATAAACCTATCGCCATTGGAATAGTAATAAATAAAATGTATCTAAAAACCTTTTCCACATAATATTTAACCTTTTCTTTATTTCCTTTAGCAAACTCAGAGGAAATATTCGGAAGCATAACTACTCCTATAGATGTTACAATAGTCAAAACTAGTTTAACGATTTTTAACGCTTGATCATAATAAGCAAC
The DNA here is from genome assembly GCF_014207435.1 of Salirhabdus euzebyi. GTDB lineage: Bacteria > Bacillota > Bacilli > Bacillales > Alkalibacillaceae > Salirhabdus > Salirhabdus euzebyi. The sequence goes on along the minus strand of NZ_JACHGH010000006.1, from coordinate 252,780 downwards.
TTGTACTTCTGTAGTAAATACCTTCAAAATGACCTTGTCTAACGACAAATATAATTGACCTAATATCTGGGGTAAGAAAAGGATCATAATTGGTTTAATATGTTTTTTTAAACTCTGAATATTAATATATGGCTTAATATGTATAATATCTTTTGCATAATACCAGATAACAATCTGACCCAATACCATGCTTCCACTCATAATCAGTATATAAAGGTCAAGATCGTTTTCATCCTTTACAAAAGTAAAAATAAGAATGACTGCTAAGATTTTAAATATCAAGTTTCTTGTAACAGTTTCTTTTAGTTTTTGCACTCCTATAAGAAGCCATGAAATATCAAAAAGAAAACCTAATAAATGCAATCCTTGAAGTAATGATATTTTAATCCAGAATTCAGATGATAAGGATAAGGAATAAAAAGTATAGAAAACAAGGCATGTTATTATTCCAACAAATTGGATTAGATATATACTCCAAAATTCTTGAGATAACTTTTCTTTTCCTTTATCGGCATAAATGCCTATTTGTCGGTTCCCATAAAGCGGTATGCCAACCATTCCAACAATAATTAAAATTTGTATGATTGAATAAGTATAGGCGTTCACACCTAACATTTCCGGACCTAGCACTCGAGCAATATAAGGCATGGTGATAAAAGGCAATAGTACTACCAATAGCTGATAACTAGCATTAAATAAATAGTTTACTACAATCTTGTTCATAAGAAACTCAAATCCTTAATAAATAGAGTTAAAAGTCCTTTTTCCCTAATCTTCCACGTTTAAAATCAATTAATCCCAATAACATACTTTTATATTTTAATAATTTCTTTTTCTCATATAAAGTTATAGTTAAAAAAGACCAAAATAGATGGTCTATAGTAAATTTCATAAACCCTAGTCTGCTGCTAGCATATTGCCTTCTCACAAACAATGAGTTTCTAGTTATATAATATCTTCTTAAGTAATTATGATTTGTAACATATAATTTTCTTCCAAATAATTTTTTGACCTCTAGTTCTCCTAAGTTATGGTCTAGTTCAATATCATTAACTCTATATACACTATATCCCATCTTGTTAATTCTATAACAAAATTCATGGTCAACTGAATCAATAAAAAGGGATTCATTGAAATATCCAATTTTTTCAACCAATTTCATATTAATTAGGTTTCCTGACGTCATAACAGAATTAACTTTTCTTATCCCTTTTTCTTTTTTTAAATATGGGACGTTATGTCTTGGACTAAAGACTACTGCATCAGGATATTCTGTTTTTTTATGGTTTATTATTTTTATAAAATTAGAAAAATCATCCCTTATAAAGCTACTGTCTTGGTCCATTGTTAACAACCAATCAGCTTCGTTTTTTTGGGCAAAATCAAAACCTTTATTTAAAGCAAATGCAATTCCTTGATTCCCATTTAAATAACTGTACTCTACTTTGTTATTATTTATAAATACATCATTAACAATATTATTATAATGGTCAGAATTATCTACTAAAATCAACTTATCTATTTGACCTAAATAACTGTTAATATTTTTTAAAAGCATTTCATTATTTGGATTATAAAGAACAACCACTCCTACAATCTTCACCATATAACACCTGCCTAATTACCAGTATTGTTCAAATAATGTTTGATCATTTTCAATTTCAGTTTAATTGATGTCTGCTTTTTTAGAAAATTAAGCTCTTTCATCATACCTCTTCTTATTTTCTTAAAATAATTTTTCTTAAGGAACTTTTTTAAATCCTCATCTATTGTTGGGTACCTTTCAGTTAAAATAGCCCTTGACTGGTTTCGGAGTGTTTCTTTTTCCGCACCAAATGAAACACCACCAATATGATGAACAAAAGCATCCTTAGCTACCACAAGTTTATATCCACTTTGTCTTGCTCTCATACACCAATCTGATTCTTCACCGTAACCTCTTTTAAACGTTTCCGCATCGAAATCACCGATTTCTCTTAAAACAGCCCTTTTCATATACATACAATACCCTATTAATAATGGGGATTCTACATAGCCAATCTCGGTGTTATTATTAAAAGCATTTATTATGTCGTTGTTTTCAAATAAATCGTTAATTTCATTATTTGGAGTAGGAAGCCCGGATATTAAACCGTAATTACTCATTGGATTAACAGCAGCAATTTTTTCATCACTAGTTGCTACCTGTATTAATTTATTTAACCAACCTTCCGTTACAATAGTATCGCTATTTAGTACAACAACATCATTTTCACTAATATGAAAACCATTATTCACATTACCTGGAAACCCTAAATTAGTTTTGTTTCTCACAGATATTATGAATGGATACCTGTCAGAATAATATGAAGTTAAAACTTTAATATTTTCTTCTGGGCTATTATCGTCTAATAAATAGAGATTATAAGTTCCATTTACCGTATTTTTCATAATACTTTCAATACAGTTTTTAGTATCATCATATGAATTGTATATTGGTAGCAGTATATCAACTTTATCCATTTTTTTAGCTCCTAACAAATAAATAAGTCTGTCTATTATAACTTACTATCACGTACAAATAATTTATCAATAATTTTATATATGGAGTATAAAAAGTAATTGGAAAGTGCACTAACTCTTTTGTTTTTTCTCATTTTTTCACTAAATTTCTCATAATTATAAAGAGCTTTAATGATAATTTCTTTTGTTAATTCAGGATGTTTGGTAAAAAGTTGATTTAAGGCCTTTACCCCGTTTACTTTTTTACTAATACTATCGTTCTGGTGTTCCACCATAACCAAAGGTTTTGGTAAGTGATGTATAGAATATTGGTTTGAAATTCTCAAACAAAAGTCCCAATCTTGAAAACGCATAAGGTCTTCATCAAACATTGTAGATATTGCCACTTCTCTTTTTAAAAAGATGGTTTGCGTACTAATAAAGTTACCTTTTCGCAATTGGCTTTTAACCTCAGAAGGTCGTACTTCCCTGTTCGGAATAACTCTTAAACCTTTATTTAAATTTAAGCTGCAAAAACACATATCCACTTCTGGATTAGAATTCATGTAATTTAATTGTTCTTCCAGTTTGCTCGGTAACCAAATATCATCACTATCTTGGAATGCAATAAAATCACATTCGGCTAACAGGATTCCAGTATTTCTTGCACCATTTGCTCCTTTCTTAAAACGATTTAACACATATTTAATTTTTTCATTTTTAAAAGATCCTACTACTTCACTGGTATCATCAGTTGAATGGTCATCAACTACAATTATTTCTGTAGGTGAAATAGTCTGATCAAGAACACTTTGTATAGAATTTCTAAGCAATTCAGATCGATTAAATGTGGGTATAATAACTGAAACACTCACTAGAATCACTTCCTTTAATATTAAATAAAAAACCTTTAATTTGACTATAAACACCTTTAAGAAGTAACAAACAAATTAGCCCTAACCGTAACAGGTTTAGGGCTTTTGTTGTTGAACTTTTTCATCATTTTGTATAAATTTATCTCCTTGAACTAACCTTTTTACCAACCTTAATATAGGTTTTTTCCCCTTACCTACTAGCCCCATAATTTCGGCCAAAATATGAATGCACAATAACAAAACAAAAACAATGATATAGGATGCAGTTAAATTGGCACGTGAGAATAGGATAGCTAACAATCCAAATATTATACTAAAGCCATAGATAATTAAAACTGTTGTTTTGTGCTTAAACCCAAAAGCCAATAATTGATAGTGTAAATGTTTTTTATCTGGCATCATTATTGGTTCTTTATTTAAAATCCTTCTCACAATCGCAAATATTGTATCAAGAATTGGCACAGCCAATACAATTATTGGAATTACAAAACTAAATAACGCTATATTTTTAAATAATCCTAACATAGAAATTACTGCAACTGAGTATCCAAGAAAGAGCGATCCCGTATCACCCATATATATTTTCGCAGGATGGAAATTGTGATACAAAAAGCCCAAATTACTACCTATTAATGCTACACATATATATACCACCAATACTCTGTAGTCAATAATAGCCATTATAAGAATACTTGAAATTGCAATTGTAGAAACCCCTGCAGCTAGACCGTCTAATCCGTCTATTAAGTTAATTGCATTTGTTATTCCTACTATCCAAAAAATGGTTAAAGGTACACTAAAATACTCTAAATAAACAACTCCAACAATTGGAAGAGTTACTTTTTCAATAATTAAACCAGCAGATATTATTACTCCTGCAGCAACAACTTGTCCAGAGAGTTTCAAAACTGGTTTAATTTGATACTTATCATCAACCATACCGGTAATAACAACAATTAATGAACCTATGATTATAGCCTTCATCTCAGCTTGCTTCGGAAACAAATAAAGCAAACCTGCCACAGTACCTAAATATATACTCAATCCACCTAATCTTGGTGTTACCTTATGATGAATTTTGCGATAATTAGGAAAATCTAATGCTCCAATTTTTACAGCCAACTTTTTTACCGGAAAGGTCAGTAATAAACTTGAAGCAAAAGAAATTATAAAAGCTATAATAAGCTCTGTAACATTAAACATAATTATCCCTGCTTTAATTTAAAATTAATTTTAATAATCTTAACATAAAAGGTTTTTTTGTGTCGATTTATTTACAATTTTGTTCTTAGTATTGTGGTAAATCAGATTAAATATTAAAGGTGAGAATCCCGGTAAAGACCCGATAAACCAAGAAATAAAGCCGTTTTCCCCACCTTAGGCAAACGGCTTTCACAATTTACCAACAAAAAATATTTATCAAAATTACCATAAACTAACTAACTTTCTTATCTTTATCAAACCACCCAACAACTTTCCGCGATAAATCATCCAAATACGTATAAACAACTGGAATTAGTAACAATGTAAACAACATGGAAACGGTTAAGCCAAAAATAATTACAATTGCTAAAGGCTGCTGGGCCTCCGCACCTTCACCCCAACCTAAGGAAAGTGGAATCATCCCTAACACTGTGGTTAGTGTAGTCATTAGAATAGGACGTAGTCTACTTGGTCCTGCATTAAGAATGGCTTCATTCCTCTCCTGACCTCTTCTTCTAAGGATGTTAATATAATCAACGAGCACAATGGCGTTGTTTACTACAATTCCAGCCAACATTATTACGCCGACGAAGGCTGTAATACTTAGTGGCTTACCAGTAATGAACAAGCCAACTAAGATCCCAACGACAGTTGCGGGTAACGAGAACATGATGACAAATGGGTGAAGGAAGTTCTCGAATTGGACTGCCATAACGGCATATACAAGAAAGATGGAAAAGATTAGCGCATAGGTCAATTTTGTAAAGGAATCCATCATGTCTTCTGCTTGCCCGCCTATAGTATACGTGTATCCTTCTGGCATGTTTAGGCTATCTAGCTTTCCTTGCACTTCTTCCATAATACTTCCTAGGTCTCTATCCACAATGTCACTTGATACGTTCATTTGGCGCTGTTGGTTTTGTCTTAACAAGTTAACTGGACCTTGTATTTGGTTTAGTTCTGCAACGGTGTTTAAGGGAATCATGGCTCCTGTTGCCGTTTGGATCGGAAGCGTTTCTAAATCTTCAATCGTGCTACGACGGTCTTCCGGTAAAACGAGTTTTACATCTAGTTCATTTCCTTCTGAACGATAGCGTGTTGCGATTTGTCCACTAAAACTCATTTGGACCTGGCTCAATACTTGTTGATAGCTTAAACCATATTGAGCTGCTAACTCTCGGTTAATATTGATAATTACTTCAGGTCTGCCTTCAGATGCACTTGATTCTGGATTGTGGATTCCTTCGATTTCTTGTAGAAGGTAAACGACTTGATCGGAAAGTTCAGCGAGTACCTCATGCTCTGGTCCATTCAGTTGGATTTGAACGGGGTCGCCACCGCCCATTCCGGATGCCATTTCCCTTACTACGATTTCTGCTCCTGGAACTTTTCCTACTGCATTATTTATTTCTGTCATGATTTCTGTTGTAGACTGCGTACGTTCGTCTTTCGGTATTAATTGAATGGTGTAATCAGCACGATTTGTGTTGGAGGAAAATCCACCAAATCCGCCGCCACCAATACTTATATAATTTGTTTCGATAACGTCTTCAAAGGGACTTAACTTTTCATTTACTTGTTCAACCACTTCTTGTGTTGTCGCTAAATTGGTTCCTGTCGGTGTAGAGACTCTAATTTCTATTTGCCCTTCATCAGATGCTGGAATGAATTCTGTTCCAATGAAAGGAATCAAGGATAAACTTAATGCGATTGCACCAAGGGTTGCGAAAATAGTTGTCTTTCGATATTTTAATACACCTTTAAGAATAGTTCGATAAATGTCATTAACTTTGTTTAGAAAACGATCGAACCAATAACGCTTTCCTTCTGTTTGTAACGGTTTCGTCAGTAGTTTAGACGAAAGCATTGGGATTAATGTTACAGAAACAATTAAAGAGGCGATTAACGCAAATGAAATTGTTAGCGCAAGAGGTGTAAACATTTCTGATGCAATACCTTCAACGAAAACAATTGGTAAAAATACGACCAAGGTTGTTGTCGTTGATGCGATAACAGCTGGTGCTAGTTCTGATGCTCCTACTTTCGCCGCTTCTTTTAAGGAATATCCTTGCTGCCTATAGGAGACGATATTTTCTAATATGACGATAGATGAGTCGACCATCATTCCGATTCCAAGGGCAAGTCCACCCATCGTTAAAATGTTTAATGTTTCTCCAGTGAAGTACATTAGCGTGAAGGTAGAAATGATTGCAATTGGAATCGAAATACCGATAACAAGGGTTGCTCGGAAACTTCTTAAAAATAGCAATAAGATAAGGGCAGAAAAGACGGCCCCAACACCCATGTTTTGCACAACAGAGTCAATCGACATCCGTATGAAGTTGGATGTATCAAAGACTATTTCTAGATTCACACCTTCAGGTAGGTCATCTTTTACTTCTTCTATTGCTTCATACATAGCGTTCGCGACTTGGACCGTATTTCCGTCGGTCTTTTTTAAAACGGATAACACAATAGAAGGTTTACCATTAACGATAGAAATAGAAGTTCTTTCTTGTACCTTTTGTTCTATTGTTGCTATATCTTCCAGATGGATTACCGCTCCTGTTGGTGTCTGGACAAGTGTTTGTTTTATATCTGCCATTGATTCGTATTCCCCTTGAATACGAATTTGGAGTTCTTTATCTCCTTTTTCGATGACACCTGCCGAGGCTGATTGGTTGGCACTGTTTATTGCTTGAACAATGCTAGAACTGTTCAGCCCGTATTGGATTAATTTATCAAGTTGGAGTTCAACTTGAACCTCTTCTCCTACTCCACCTTCAACACTTACAGATGCTACGCCATCTTGTCTTTCAAAAAAAGGAACAAGCTGATCTTCGGCAATTGTTTGAAGGTCTGTTGCATTTTCTCCTGTCAATCCAACCCACATAACAGGGATTTGCTGTGGGTCGAAGCGCAATACATTCGGGTCTCCTGCTGTATCCGGAAGCATTCCCTTTACTTGATCAACCTTTTCCCTCACTTCTAGGAGCGCTGTATCTAAGTCTGCTCCTGTGTTAAACATAAGGACAATCAGGGAGGCTCCTGGCTGGGATTGTGACTGAACGGATTCTATTCCTTCAATTGAACTTACTGCTGATTCAATTGGACGGCTAATCAGCTTTTCTACTTCTTGGGGGGCCGCGCCTTCATAACTAGTGGAAACTACTGCAATCGGTAGGTCAATTTCTGGATATAGATCAATATTCAAATTTCTAAGGGAGACAAAACCTAAAGCTACTATGGCTGCTACAATCATAAATACACCTACTGGTCGGCGTACGGAAGTATCTACAAGCTTCACTTATTGATCCCCCTTCATGATTTCCACTTGGCTGCCGTCCTCAAGTGTTAATTGTCCTTTTACAACGATTTCGTCTCCCTCTTTCACATCCCCTTGTATGGCAGAGGTTTCCGTTTGAGACAGTAGTACTTCAATTTGTACTTTTTTGGCTATGTTGTTTTCCACTACATAAACATACGTTGCATTGTTTTCTTCTACTAACGCTTCTGTTGGGATGATTAATTCATTGTCTAATTTTGTTTCGACTATGTTCACCTGGGCAATCATTCCCGGTTTCAGCTCTTGTTCTTGATTTTCTATCGTTGCTTGAATTGGATATAAGCCTGAATCATCCGGCATCACGGCTATGTAATTAACTGTTCCCGCAAACACTTCATCGTTAATCGTTGCAGAAAGTTCTTGATCCTTTTCGAATAAGGCTAATTGATCTGAAGTTGCGTGCATGTCTAGCTGAATGGGATCAATGGATACAATCGCTCCAATAGGGTTCGTATTGGAGACTAATGTCCCCTCTTTAACCGTTAGTTGTTGGATGAATCCATCTGCTGGTGCTTCTATCCGGAAGTTCCCTGGAGAAATTCGAGCAATAACATCCCCTTCTTCTACTTCCTCACCATTTTCTATTAATACTTCTGAAATTTCCCCATTACGGAAGGGAATTATGTTTATCAGATTGTCTGGGCTAAGTTTTCCGTAAAAGGTTTGTTCTATTTCAAGGGTTCCTATAGCTAATTTTGTTACTTCAACAGGTGTGACAAGTTGTTCTTGTTGAGTAGCAGAATCGTCATTTTCCGTACAAGCTACAAGGATTACTGCTGCAAAGGTTAGAAAAAATACATATTTTAACCATCTCATCGTGTTCAACTCTCTCCTTTTAAATGAGTTTTGTCCATTTTATTTTATACGTATCGTCTTAATAGGAAGATTCATTACTTATAGGATTTACTACATTTTGTCAATCTAACCTGTAATATATCGTACACTGTACTGAGTTTCAATTAATAGGTGGTGAGCTTAGTTGTTCGGGGTAAAGAAAAAACCCTTTGGTGGTGGTATTCCAACAAAGGATCTTTCTGATTAATGATAAGCGCTTTCAAAAAAGTTAAGAAGTTTCATTATAATGCCATAAAATATCACGATAAAGCATTGCGATTGCTAAGCCTGTTAGATTCATTTGTCGGCGAACAGATGAATAGGATGTGTCTAGAACAAGTATGGTGTCGTCATGGAGTATTAATTCTGTGTGGGTTACGTCTTGTTTGTGTTTGACGAAATCTTTGATGTGAAAGAAAGAAAGCCAACAGCAGTTTCTTTCTTTTGGAGACCTGTTTGGAAAAAAGAATACACCGTTTGACGGATTTACGGGAATAGGCAATTTAGATTTTGTTCGTAGTAATTTTTCCATTGCCTGTCTTCTGCCAATATATGTAGCCCCACCATCAATACATGCTTCCTCCATCAATTGCTCAATTGTTTTCGTACAATAAATTTCTTTGTTAGGTTCAAGTATTTTGCAGTTAAAGGTTGAGCCATACAGAGGAATTATTGCCATCGTATTACGGTTAATTCGGTAATCATTTACTTCCATTTCCCTAAGCCTCCTATTTTCTTCTATTTTTACATTACTATTGTACTATAACATAAAATATAAATATAGTAATATTTTACTTATTTTTACATAATTTTCATTATTTATATGTTAATGGACCTAAAAATGAACCCGCATCAATTAAGATACGGGCCCATCTTTTGCTTACTGATTATTGTTTTCGTCATCATTGTTATTGTTTGGATCAGCTGCGTCACCTTCTGTAGTGCCTTCGCCGTCACCATTCATACCTTCACCGTCTGTAGCTGCATCACCATTATTACCTGTTGTGCCCTGGTTGCCATTAGTTCCTTGGTCTCCATTATTTCCTTGGTTACCGTTAGTACCTTCATCGCCAATTGGGGCTTCTTCATTATCATCTGGAAGGATGTCTGTATCATTATTTGTTCCTTCATCATCAGTTAAACCATCTTCAACTGGAGTCTCCTCATCAGTTAGTGGTTCCTCTTGATTACCATCATCGTCTGCACAACCGACTACTAAAAGAAGAGACATCATTGGTGCCCCAAACTTCCATAACCATTTTTTGGCCATTTTATTTTCCTCCTTTGCAAAGTTAGAATTTATTCACCTGTAGCTTTTCCAATTATTGAAAAATTATCTATAAAATTTTCTTTGCGGAAAAGCCTACTTTTAGGATGTTCATTGCAGGAGGTTTTATGTAATAAGAATGTAAAGAAGAATAACAAAAAGAGGCTTTCATGGAAGCCTCTTTTTCTTAATTTCTTATTTACCTATCGCAAATGTAATTTCCGCTTCACAAGCAACTTCGCCATCTACTGTAGCGATTCCTTTTCCTTTACCAATTGGACCTTTTACTCGAATGATTTCTACTTCTAAGCGAAGTTGGTCACCTGGTTTTACTTGCTTTTTAAAACGGCACTTATCTATTCCGGCTAGGAAGCCGATTTTACCTTTGTTTTCCTCTTTGCTAAGAATAGACGTAGCACCTACTTGCGCCATTGCTTCAACAATTAGCACACCTGGCATGACAGGGTAATCAGGAAAATGACCTTGAAAAAACGGTTCATTGATTGTTACGTTTTTAATACCTACCGCTTTTGTGCCTTCTTCTATTTCCACAATCTTATCCACTAATAAAAAGGGATAACGATGAGGGATAATGCTTTTGATTTCATTTATGTCCATGTTTTGACCTCCTAATTTATGTAGCATAGTAAAAAAGGATTTTCATTGGATGAAAATCCTTCATGACTATTCTTCTTTTTTCACAATATCTACAATATGCTGCCAAGTAGACTTATCCAATGCATCGGCAGGTTCCCCGTTTCCTATTACACCGTAGCCAACCATTAGACCAGCAACAAGTGCACCAGCACATAAAGCAAGGACGAGGATGATACGTACCCACATCGGAATTAATCGTCTTCTGAATTTTTTTATTTTCTTTTCTATTTTTTGTTCTTTTTTTGTTTGTTTTGCTTCAAGACGCGCGGATTTTCTTTGCTCCCGAGCGCTCTCTCTTGTAATGGTAGGACTTTCTTTTTCTTCTGTAACCATAGCTGAAGCTCCTTGTCATTCAATATTCACCTAATGGATATCTACCTGAGTTGATTAATTAAGTTCATCATATCGTCACCCATGGAAATCGAACGAGAGTTAAATTGGTATGCGCGTTGCATTTCTAACATGCTCGTCATTTCTTCGGATAGGTTTACGTTAGATGATTCTAAAGAACCAACTTTTATATTGACGTTTTGTACGGCTTCTATCATATCATCTAGGTTAACACCTAAAGCTCCATCTGGGAACCGGTAACGATTACCACCGACAGCCTCTAGTGATCGAGGACGTTCAATTTGGACAATTGCCAAATTCGCTTCTATTTGGGCTTGTCCACCTCGGGTAACAGAAATGGCACCATTATTTTGAATCGATATGTCATCGATATTTCCTTGCAGAACAATTGGTCCATTTTGTCCGATAATTGGATTTCCTTCATTCGTTACGAGCATGACTTGTTCATTATTATTGATCGGTTGCAAATAAAAATTCCCAGCCCGTGTATATTGGGTAACAGCTTGTCCATTTTCATTCACTTGCACTTGGAAAAACTGTTTGTCGTCAGTTAGCGCCACGTCTAGTGGACGATTTGTGGATACAATTGTTCCTGCATCCATTTTTATATTTGTATGACCGAGACGAGCTCCTGTACCTTGGCGGATGCCTGCTGGAGTTGTTCTCGTTGCGCCTTCATCACCAGCGGATAAGTTATTGAGTTGTTGAAACAATAAAGAAGAGAAGTCTGCTGTTCTCGTTTTATAGCCTGGTGTATTGGCATTTGCCATGTTATGACTGATTAAATCGAGCTTTTTTTGAAGCTGCCCCATCGTCGTTGCTGCTAAAAGTGAACTACGCATTCATCTCACCCCTTATCCTAGCTGGCCGATTTTATTTACGGCGATTTCCATATTTTGATCATACGCTCTGAGTACTCGTTGGTTTAATTCAAACATACGGTATGTTGACATCATTTCTGTCATCGTTTGACCAGTGTCTACATTTGATTGCTCCAAGAAGCCTTGTTGTACTTGGAAGGTGACACCAGCTGCATTACGCGCATTAACAGGCTGTTCATTTCCTTCTTGTACTTCAAATAAATTATTAGCACCTTTGACTAACTCGTTCGCATTTGGATGATAAACAATGCCAAGTGAAAAAGTCGCTCCATTACTCGTTTGGATGGTACCGTTTTGTGTAACACTAAATTCATCGTTATTCGTTTGGATTTGATTACCATTTTCATCTAGAACGTAATAGCCTTGATCGGAAACGAGGAAACCTTCCGCATCAACAGTAAAGTTACCGTTTCGGGTATAGCTTGTCCCACCGTTTTCATTTTGAACAGCAAAAAACAGAAAGCCATTTTCATCAGGAACTTGTCCACTTGATAGGGCTAAGTCCGTCATCATCCCTGTTTGTTTAACAGGTCCTTGGATAAAATTCGGCATCGTTTCTTGCATGTAAACACCTGTATTTAGTCTACCGATTAGTTCACTTGTTGGCACTTTAAGGCCGTTTTTAACCGGTATTTGGTTCGCTTCCATCCGTTCAATTAATAGCTCAGGAAAGGCACGCAAAGTCGTCTGATCTGCTTTATAACCAGGTGTTAGTGCATTAGCCATATTATTAGATAGCACATCCTGGCGACGTTGCTGTGCAACCATCCCAGCAGCAGCTGTATAAAATCCTCTTAACAAAGCGGTCGCCTCCTTTTCCTCGTGTTAGACTCTCGTTTTCGGCAGTTTATCGATATGTTCGAGCATAATCCCTGTACCTCTTGCTACACAGTGCATAGGCTCTTCAGCAATGATAACTGGAACTCGTAGCTCTTCTGAAAGAAGTTGATCTAGGCCGTTTAGTAATGCTCCACCACCTGTTAAAATGGCACCTCTGTCGATAATATCCGCAGATAGCTCAGGTGGAGTGCGTTCTAAAACAGATTTCGCAGCTTGTACAACAAGGTAGACAGATTCTCTTAAGGCATCGTTAATTTCAGCAGATTTAATTGTAATAGTTCTAGGTAATCCGCTAACTAAGTCGCGACCACGAATGTCCATTTCTTCGTTACGAGCGCCTGGGAATACGGTTGCTACGTTAATTTTGATATCTTCTGACGTTCTATCGCCAATTAATAATTTGTATTTTCGTTTTATGTATTGCATAATATCGTGGTCGAACTTGTCCCCTGCCATCTTAATCGAAGAGGCGGTGACAATATCCCCCATGGACAATACTGCAATGTCCGTTGTCCCACCGCCTATGTCTAACACCATGTTTCCGCTTGGCTGGAAGATATCCATTCCAGCACCAATTGCAGCTACTTTCGGTTCTTCCTCAAGATAGATTTTTTTGCCCCCGCTTTTTTCTGCCGCTTCTTTAATTGCCTTTTGTTCAACCTTCGTTATGTTCGTCGGGCAGCAAACTAAAATTCGTGGTTTTGACAAGAAGCCTCTTACATTGATTTTTTCAATGAAATACTTTAACATAGCTTCTGTCACATCAAAATCGGCGATCACACCATCCTTTAATGGACGAATTGCCTCGATATTCCCTGGTGTCCGTCCTACCATGCGTCTTGCCGCATTTCCAACTTCTAGTACTCTTCCTGTGTTGCGATCCATAGCAACGACTGATGGTTCGTTTAATACGATGCCTTTGCCTTTTACATGTATTAATACGTTAGCCGTTCCGAGATCGATACCGATATCTCTTGAAAACATGAGCGACTGTCCTCCCTGTATCATCAATGTTCTACATAATGTCCGTAATGATTACATTTCTATTAGTACATTTTATCATAAAAATTGTCAATCCGTCCTATTAATTGAAAAAAAGTTATGTTTGTAAATAGGAAATAAGTATTATGATATCGTTTTTTCGATAGTCGGCTCCATTTCTGGTGTTCGCTCACTATATTTTTTCTTCGTCGCTTCTCCACCTCGCAGGTGTCGAATCGATTTGTGATAATCAAGTATCTCCTTTACTTCTTTTGAAAGCTCTGGATTAATTTCGGGCAATCTCTCGGTTAAATCCTTATGAACAGTACTTTTGGATACGCCAAATTCTTTCGCTATCACTCTGACGGTTTTTCTTGTCTCCACGATATATTTCCCTATCTTGATCGTACGTTCTTTGATGTAATCGTGCACACCACTCGCCTCCCTGAGTTGGATCTCTTTAAGGCGTGAAATGAGACAAGTACATATTATTCGGTTTGTTATTGAGAGTAATTCGATTGTCCACTGTTAATATCCCTTTTTTCATTAAACTAGTTACCACACCATCTCACCTCAAACCTTTCTTTGAGCTCGTTTGTAACATCTTATTATGTGAAGACGGCGAATATGCTTAAAAATCAAGAGGGACAAGGCATTTGGCGATAATATTGTTATGGACGAGTTTGAAAATGAGTTGTTTTCGAGGTCTTTTAGGGGTGTTTTTCATTAGAGATGCACGGCTTTTTGTGAACTTTTAATGAAAAGAGTGACACATTAAAAGGAATGTGCCACTCGATAATTTTTAATAGCTGTATGTGTAGTTGGAGTCAATCATGTAATTTGTTAAATCAAAATTAGGGTTAAATACGAATTCTGGTCCGAAATAAAGGGACCAAAATCTAGAGCTTCCTGGATTTAACACACCAAAGTCTTCTTCAGGAAAAGAGAAGTTTGCTGCCGCAATAATTTCTTCCCCGTTTGAATCCGTTACTTTTAATTCCGCATCGATTCCCCATACTTTATGGTCATATCCGTTACGAACTAATACGTTAATTTGAAGTGTGCCATCTTCTAAGTAACCAGCACCGATTCCGTTGAACTGAATACCTTCTGCAGGGTCGCCAAGTTCATTAACGATTAATTGAATTTGATCTTTTGTTGCTTGGTCAATTGTGGAAGCATCCACAGTTGGGCCGAAATCGTACAATTGGTAAACAGGGATTGTTTCTTCTGTTGTTGTAGCCGCTTCTTCTGTCGTTTCAGTAGTTTCCGTTGTTTCTTCGTCTTCTGTTGCATCTTGTGCTTCTTCCGCGTCTGTTTCTTCTGTTGTTTCAGCTGATGTGTCCGCACTTTCTACTTGTTCGTTGCTTTTTTCCTCTGCTGCATCTGTGCTTGCTTCCTTATCACTACAGCCAATAAGCAAGCTGAAAGCTAAAAGAAACATAAGTGAGAATAGTAATTTTTTCATGGTTGCTATGTTCCCCCTTGAATTATGTAGGTAAATTTTTAGTACTTTACTATAATAAAATAACTTCGGGAAAAATAATACATATTTTTCAGATATTTCGACAAAATATAGAAAGATGTGGGATGTAGAGGATTTAGGGACAAAAAAAAGACTGCCTACTAGAGACAGTCTCGTATCCTCATTGTGTTTTCTGCAGTTTAAGCACTTGCAGTGGAAGCTGAGGATTCATTATTATCTTGTTGCTCATTTTCGTTTTCATCATGACTTGGATCTTCGTTTTGGTCCGTTTGATCCTCTACATCTTCACCAGTTGAAGCTTCATCCTCTTCCTTCGCGTCATCTTCATTGCCTTCTTCTTCCTCATCGCTTGGCTCTTTAATGTCGCGTAAAGATTTATTGAAGTATTCTTCTGGATTCAACGGATTGTTGTCTTTACGTAATTCGAAATGCACATGGATTCCATTTGCTTGTCCGAATAAATTTCTTCCAGCGGTACCAATGACATCACCTTGTTTTACTTCCGCACCTGTTTCAATTGCTACGTCGCCTAGGCTAGCATAGTTCGTCGTTACCCCATTATCATGAGTAAGTTCCACAACCATACCTAGTAAAGGATCTTCCTTCACTTCCGTAACAGTTCCACTTAGTGCAGCTGTAACTTCAAACGGCTCATCATTAGCTGATGCAATGTCTAACCCTACACTTTGATAGTACTTATTATTGTAAAGAATAAGCGCCTGTTCTTTATCTTCTGTAGATGCATCATAGTCCCAGAACTTTGTAACAATCTGAGTCTCGTCTGCATTAGCTACAGGCATCTTCAGCATTTCGTCCTGATCGATAACCGGAGCAGCGTCTTGATTTTCATCAAATGGTGTATCTAGATAATTATCAAGATTACTACCGTCTGTTTGGGTTTCATCAGGTAAATCGATTGCCTGGTTTTGATACCAAAGAACCGTTGCTAAAATCAAAGATGCAAAAGTTAAATAAACCGCTGGATAAAACCACTTCTTACGTACTAACTTTTTCCATGTTGAATTTTCAGAGTTTGGTCTTTTGCCTTCCTCTTTCATTTTATCACCACCTCAGCTACCATTCTGAGCAGAAAACAGGAAAACTATACCTATATTCAAAAAAAATTTTTCTACTTATTTTTCGACAAGGGTTAGAATTTTATGCATGAAAGGGGAAAATATATTTTTTGTTGGGGGATTTAGGTGGGCGGGATGTTGGTTTGGTGGGGTTTTCGGGGGGTGGTTGGGAGGGATTGATGGAGTGGTTTTGTTGTTATTTGGAGTTGGGGTGTAGTTATTGGGAGATTGCGTACGATATTAAGAGTTTGTGTGGTGGTATCAAATGTTGCCTGGAAGTTATCCTAAAGTTCCAGTAAGTTATTTTAGAGTTGGGGTTAAAGTTTCCCTAGCCGGTACATTAAATGTATGTGTAGAGGCTTTATACGGTGTGTGCTGGAACTTATCATATGTTGGGCCCGAGTTATCGGGGCTCGTGTGGAGTTATCAAGAGTAGCTGAGAGCCTATCAGGAGTTCATACAGATCTTTTAGGAGTAGAGGCAGAAGTATCTATTAAAGGGGCTAGAAGAACTTGGCTAGAGCCCTTATACGGAGTTCACAGGGACTTATCAAATTTTGGCTCAAGTTATCGGGAGTTCGTGCGCAGTTATCAAGAGTAGATTGAAAGTTATCAAGAGTTCAGTTAAGAATATCAAGAACTCACTTCAATTATCTATCAGCTGCAATTTATATGTTCGGCCTCTATTTTCTCCGTAATAATCCAGATTCAAGGACTTTATAATGGAGGAAGCTGTTGTGACTGATGATAAACTAAGGAATTCTCTAAGTTGTTTGTTCGTAATAGTTGGACGAAGCAGAAGCTGATAATCTTTTATTGTGTCCATATGAGCATCGTTCGACGTGTATTTGCAGGAAGGGCAAATCCACTTTCTCCCTCCTCTTTTCATCGGAATGAATAAGCAACTCGGACAATGAACCCCTTTTAGTAATTCCACTTCTTCAATTTTTAAAGTTTGCATTATATTAGGATTGCTTGGGACATGGGCATTTGTAAGACTAGTTGAAAGTTTATCAATTGCTTTGTCCGTCAGTATATCTCTCTTATGGTTATTTTTTATTTCTATAACTCTATGGTACAGATATTCACTATGGACAATTTTACTCGTAAACTGGGGATTGTTTGTAGAAGCTTTAATAATGGTGTTCGGGTTGCTAATGACAACGGCAGTTTCAATTGGTATAGCTGGATAATTATTCGCAAGCAACCATTTCATTAATTGATTGCGCTGACGGTTCACTTGGAGGAGAGGATCTGGAAAACGTTCCTCCACCCCTTCAATGGTTCGGATTAGTTGATTAAAGATATGATCGAAATAGATGGTACCCGCAAAATTTTTGATTTCTAAAATAAGTATAAATGATGGTGTAGCAATGATTGTATCCATTTGAAAATAGTGGCCCTGGTTTTGGAGTCTAACGTCATGCAAAATGTGATAGTTAGAGGGCAGGAAGCTTAAATAATAATCTAAAGACTGTTCTCCTTGATAGCCCGCTTTATTTTTTGCTAGTTCCTCTTCTATTAGTGATTGCTTCGGATGGGTTTTGGGTAACCTCCTTCTCAGTGCGTCGAGTTTGTGGAGTTTAATTGGTGCTTTTCGTTCTTTTATTATCATTGGAGCAGCTCCTTCTAGGTTTTTTCCTATCTTAATATGGTGTGGTTAGTAGGACGAGTTGGGAAAATGGAATATTTTCATAAGGAAAAGCGGAAAAATGATGAATTGATGAAAATAGTACGTGGTTTTGCAGTTCAAGATGTTGCATATTCATGAGAAACTCATATTTTTTTAGAGTAGAGCCTAATTTATCGTAGCCAGCGGATGGATTATTACGAGTTCCGATCTAGATATAAGAGTTATGCAGAAATTATTTAGAGTCCGTTTGAATTAATCGATTTGGGCAGTTAGATTAACTGTTATTCAGATTTCCTAGTAAGTTATCGTGCTCTAGACCCTTTTATCAGTAGTTCCCCCAAAAATATCTCGAGTTCTGCACGGCATATCAATCATTCCTGTAAAACTATCAAGAGTACAGCGCAGAAAATTCTCTTCCATAAAGAAAAAACTCGGCAGCTGCCGAGTTTCTCCTATTATCCTACACCCCTTCGCGTTTTAGTGCTGTAACGCGTTCGGGGTCTGACCCTATATTTGTGATTTCTGTGCCGGTGTAGTAGTAGTTGACGATTTCTTTGTATGTTTTGCCTTCTTTTGCCATGCCGTTTGCACCGTATTGGCTCATGCCAACACCGTGGCCGTAGCCTTCGGTAGTGAAAACGTAGTGTTGATCTTTAAATGTTACGGTAAAGTCACTAGATCTTAGGTCTAGCGCTTCTCTAACATTACGTCCTGTTAAGGTTATTCCACCAACAGACACTTCTTTTACCCGATCACTACTAGTTCGGGATACAACCTTTGCTTCCGAATTGGTTGCAAGGCTTACTAGATTATCTGATGACAGTTGATTTTTGATGAACTCATTTAGTTTTTGTTCTACCTCTTGTAGAGTTAGAATTTTTTGTTCTTTGAATTTTGGTGATTCTTCATCCCATGGGCTTGCTACACTTTTTAAATATGGAATTGGGTTCGTCCAGTAGTCCTCTGCATTTTCTGTGTAGCCGTTACTTGTGGAGAAGAATGCTGGTGTGATTGGTTCGCCATTATATGTTAAAATTTCACCTTGTGTTGCAGCAACAGCTTTTTTTATTTTATTTATTTTCCAATTATAATCTGATCCCCATATCCGCTTCAGTTCTTCTTCACTTTTGTATACTTGGTGTTGGACGGTATCGGTAATTTGTCCTTCCTCACCTTGTTGTTCACCTTCATTTAACACATGCTTTACTACGTATGTTCTTGCTGCTAGCGCCTGCGCTTTTAGTGCTTCTAATTCAAAGTCGGCAGGCATTTCGGAGGCTACTACTCCGGTGACGTATTGTTCTAGGGGGACATCATCGACTGTTTTTTGTTGGGAACGAAAAACAGAGACGACATATTCATCCTCTAATGTAGGTTCTTCTAAATCTCTTACTTCGTCTGTTGGGGTTTGATAGGTTTCGTCATCTCCCGCATTAATAAATGGGGTGACGATAGCTGCAGGAATAATGACGACAATCGTTAGTAGGACAAGGGTTACCATCATACTACTTTTTTTCCAGTTCAATTATTAAAGCCTCCTTTCCATCTCTACTAAAATCTATTCAGAAGGATAATTTAATAGAACAGAAAAATGATGACAAAATTTAGAAAAGTCCAAGTTCCTTTTTCTGTCCAGAAAGGCAATGGAACTAGACATTTAGGAAAACAAAAAAAGAGGCAGCCGAAGCTACCTCTTTTTCATCGTTTATTATTTTGAAGTTGAGACTTTATCTGATGTTCTAAAAGCAACTGTGTTATCTTGCGGAACGTCTTTTACGCGAATGATATCTGCACCTAATTGTTGTAGTTTACCTACAATATTTACGTAGCCGCGATCAAGGTGGTTTAGTTGTGTAACACGAGTATAGCCGTCAGCCGCTAATCCAGCTAGAATTAAGGCTGCTGCTGCACGTAAGTCTGTTGCAGATACTTCGGCACCCTGTAATTCAACAGGACCTTCAACGATCGCACTTCTGCCTTGAATTTTTACTTTTCCATTCATGCGACCGAACTCTTCTACGTGCATATAACGATTTTCAAACACTGTTTCACTAATGACACTCGTTCCTGCTGCTCTCATTGCTAATGCCATGAGCTGAGGCTGCATATCTGTTGGAAAACCTGGATATGGCAATGTCTTAATGTCTACAGCTTTTAATTTTTCTGGTCCGATAACGCGTAGACCTTCTGCTTCTTCTTTTATCGTAACTCCCATTTCTTCCATTTTTGCTATTGTTGAACGTAAATGTTCGGACATAGCTCCTTTTAGAAGAACATTACCTCCAGTAATCGCTGCTGCAACCATAAATGTTCCAGCTTCAATACGGTCAGGAATGATGTTATGCTCTGTTCCTTTTAATGAGTCTACACCGTCAATGCGAATCGTTTCCGTTCCAGCACCAACGACTCTAGCACCCATTTGATTTAGGTAATTGGCAAGGTCGATAATTTCTGGTTCTCTTGCACAGTTTTCAATGACCGTTCTTCCTTCTGCCAATGCTGCTGCCATCATAATGTTTTCCGTAGCACCTACACTAGGGAAATCTAAATATATGGTTGCACCTTTTAAGCGCTCTTCTGTATGGGCTTCAATAAAGCCATTTCCTACATGAACTTTAGCCCCCATCGCTTCAAAGCCTTTTAAGTGTTGATCAATTGGCCTTGAACCAATAGCACAACCGCCAGGTAATGCGACTTTCGCATGACCATAACGGGCAAGAAGGGGACCTAAAACAAGGACAGAAGCACGCATTTTTCTTACGTATTCTAACGGAGCTTCGGTTTTTAAGAATCTTGATGCATCTATTTGTAATTTATTATCTCCTGTGATTACTTCAACATTCATATATCTTAAAACTTCGCTCATGGTATCGACATCAGCGAGAGCAGGTACTTCATGAATGACACTTTTTCCTTCGTTTGCCATAATACTTGCTGCGATGACAGGCAATACAGCGTTTTTAGCACCTTCAATCTTTACAGTACCTTGAAGCTGCCTCCCACCACTTACAATGATTTTATCCAATACTATTCCCCTCCGCGTCCTCATTTTTACACTATATTAGTATTCAACTATCAGGATAGGTGTTCCAATTGTTATAGACGTTTCAGAGCCCAATCCGTTACGAATAGCTAGTTGAACATTCATTTTTTCTGTATGTGATATAGGTATTGTGTTTATGTTCCAATTGTGAATAATGCCAGATACTGTAAAGAAATTTTCTTCGTTTAGTGTTTTTAGAGGTTTCATATCTGTAAAATTTTGAAAACTATCTACTAATAAATTACTTTTAATATTATCACTAGTTTTTGCCCTCACACAAGTGAAAATTACAGGATTTGTGCCGTAAAATCGGGAATCAAGTCTATTAACCTTTGTTTTTACTACGTTTTTTATCTCTTCATTCCACAAATTACCTTTCATTACATACGTGAGCTCTGCAGTTGTTTGACCTTTTGGAGCAATTATAGATAACTCTTCGATAATAGAGTCAGATTTATAACCGTTTCGGACAAAAAACTTCTCCACGCTTATCTCTACTTGTTTTTGGACGCTGGAGTTTGGGATTAGGGAATTGGCGATATGTGAAGGGTTTGCCTTCGTTAAATCTACTTTTTGCTTGATAATAATTTGCCATTGTTCAAGGTCAAGCTGTTCATGCTGAAGAAAATGATGGAGGTCAGAAAATGGCTGCAAATCGATGTTAGATTGAGCCTGTGTTTCCGAAATAGTAGAACAAAATAATAGGACGACAATACCAATAAATGCTGTATATTTTCTAAACATGATTAAAACTCCCCTTAAATACTATTTGGCATCTAGTATTAACAAGGAGTAAAACTATTAAACTAGTAACATTCCGACAATTTTTTTAATGGGGACAGACCCCCGTCAAGCTAAAGTTTTAACGCGTTGATGCGGGTGGGGTCTGACCCCATAAACAGATGCACAAAAAAACCGTGAGCAGCTTCGCTCACGGCACTATATTAAAATAGATAAATAAGATCTTGAGACCAGTTGAGAAACTCCAAGAAAAATCTACTTACACTTGTCCCAATCATAATCGTTACGAAAACAAATAATACACGGGCTTCGAATAACTGGCCTTTTTTAATAATAGGCTCTATTCGAACACCTTGAAGAACTCGCCACGTAATAATGATGAAGAAAACATGGGATATCATGCCTGTTAATGCGTCTACACCTAACGACTGGAGCATTTAATCGCCTCCTTTTTATACCTTTTTAACCTTGCCATGAAAATATAGCATTGTCAATTCAAGACCCTTTTAGATTAGGAGAAAAAGTTTAAGGCGATAAACGGAAAGATTCCTAATACAATCGTTCCTGTTATACAAGCAATTAACGGCACTGCTTGCATCTTATTCACAGTGCGTCTTCCTTCAAACTCCGGTTGGCGAATAAACATTTGAATTAAAATATTAAAATAGTATAAATAGGAAATGACCGTAGCCACTGCCATGACGCCGACTAAAATATATTGAGCAGGATCGGCGCTGATTGCACCTACAAAAATGTTGAATTTGCCTATAAAACCAGCAGTCCCGGGTATTCCTGCCAACGATAGTAAAAATATTGTCATTGATATCGCGAGGACTGGAGAGCGCTGGAACAAGCCAGTAAAGATAGAGATATCCTCTGATTTCTCAGACTGCTCCAATATGTAGATGACCATAAAGGCACCGATTGTCATAAAGGAATAGGCCAACAAGTAAAACCAAACGTTCTCTAATGTCATGGCGGACAAAGAGACAATCGGAATTAAAATGTAACCAGCATGACCAATACTGGAATAAGCAATTAACCGCTTCATGTTTCGTTGTCTTAACGCAATGATATTTCCAATGAGCATCGATAAAATAGCAAGGATAGCAACAAAACCAATCATCGAGCTATATAATGTTTCGTTCCCTTCCACTCCCGTATTAAAAATCGTTACGAATAGCCGAATAATAATCACAAACCCCGCTGCCTTGGAAACGACACTTAGAAAGGCTGAAACTGGAGTAGCTGCTCCTTCATAAACGTCTGGTGTCCACATATGAAAGGGGACGCTAGAAATTTTGAACGCTAACCCGACGAATAAGATAATGAAACCTACCGTCGCGATTGGCTCTGTTGTTCCTAATGCGGAAGACATTTCCCGGGAAATGTCGACAAGCTTTGTCGTACCGGATATGCCGTAAATGTAGCTCATTCCGAACAACGTAAAAGCTGTTGCGATTCCACCGTTAATAATGTATTTCATTGCCCCTTCATTCGCTCGCTTGTTTCGCTTTCGCATGGCGACCATGATGTATGAAGATAAGGATAATAACTCTAAACCGACAAATAAAGTGATCAGATCTCCACTAGACGCCATCATCATCGTCCCTAACAATGCCGATAGCAATAAGTACACGTACTCCCCACGATCCGTTATTTCTTCATCTTTTTGCTTGGACAGAACCATGAAGAAAATGAGTAAAGTTCCTATTAGTAGAATGAATTTAAACGAAAAAGCAAAGGAATCAAAAATGTACGTGTCATATAAAATGGAAACCTCTTCGTGTCCATATTGGAATAACAAGAAAATAAGTGCTAAGCCGATGCCCGCTACAGCAAACGAAGGAATATATTTTTTGATCGAGTCCTTCCCGAATAAATCAATGAGGGATAGAATGACAGCTACGATTAAAATAGTAAATTCTGGTGCCATCATTCCCCATTCAAAGCTTAGTAGTGTTTTTAAGTCCATTGGCTTATCCCCCTATCCCTAAACGTAGCGTTTCAATAGTAAGTTGAATAGTACTTGCGATAATATTCGGAAAGACCCCGATTCCGATGATGCAAATGATCAACACAAGTGTCGGAACCACTTCATATACATTGAGGTCTTTAATTTCACCAAACATATTTCTGTATGTCCCAAAAGTCATATTCATGACAACTCGAAGCATATAGACGACCGTTAATACTAAACCTAGTGTGCCGATGACACCAATCCACGGTAGCTGTTCGAATAAACCGAGAAAGACCATGAACTCGCTGACGAATCCACTCATTCCAGGGAGTCCTAATCCCGCGAGTGCTGCTACTAACAGAAATCCCGCGAGCAATGGCGTCAGTCGTGCAAGTCCGCTTAGTTTTTTCAAGCTTGTCGTATTCGTTCTATTCGCTAGTGACCCTACTAGTAAAAAGAATAGTGCAGCAATCAGCCCGTGGGACACTGCTTGAAAAATAGCCCCTTGTATACCGGATTCATTTAAAGCTGCTATACCGAGCAAAATAATTCCCATGTGTGAAATACTTGAATAAGCTAACACCGCCCGAAGCTCTTTTTGCACAAGGGCCAAGTACGCACCGTAAAGCAGATTCACCAACCCCAATATAGCGAGCACGAGAACGAGTTTTTCAAATGCTACCGGAAAGAAGCCAATCCCAAATGTGATTAATCCGTATGCTCCAATTTTTAAAAGTACCCCTGCATGAACAATCACGACTGGAATAGGAGCATCAACGTGTACTTTTACCATCCATGAATGAAGTGGGAAAATCGGTAATTTAATGCCGAACGCCAGGAGTAACGCGATAGCTATGCCAAGGGCAAGCCCTGAGTTCTCGTTGGTAGCAAAGTGCTGCATGACGGTATCGAAATTTGTGCTTCCTGCTGAAACGAAAATGGCGGCGATTGCCACTAACAAGATCAGCGAGCCTATCCCGTTGTAAACCAAATAGTGAAAAGCAGATTCCTCTCTGTCTGTTCCCCCCCATTTGGAGAGTAATAAGAACATCGGAATTAAGGTAATTTCAAAAAAGATAAAAAAGAGAAACAGGTTCCCTGATGCAAAGACACCTAGCACCCCTAATTCAAGTAGAAACATTAATTGATAAAACATGCGAATGTCTTTTTTAACATGAAAGCTTCCGGCTAAAATCGCAATCGACATAATAATAGCTGTGAGGAAAATGAGAATCGTACTAAAGCCATCAACAGCGAGTTCATAATGGATGACAAAAGATTTTTCCCCCGCTTCAAATTCAATCCATTTTAGAATGTCAGCTGGTATTTCATCTGTTTTAAACAAGATGAAAACGAGTAAACCGAACAAAAATGGGATAAAACTAGCTGCCAATGCAATTTTATGAAGCATTTTCATGTCATGCTTCGGAATAAAAAATAAAATGATGAAACCAACGATTGGGGAAAAGACGAGTAACGATAGTAGTCCCATCTATTAATAGCCCCCTTTCAGCACGTAAAAAGCAACAATAAGGACTAATCCTAAAAAGGCCACTGCCCCGTACGTTTGTGTTTGACCAGTCTGTGTTTTCGTCCCGGTCTTGCTTAGACTTTGTACAACGTCCTTTACGAAGGTCATACAGAGCTGGATGATGTATTTTTCAACGTACGTAAAAAAGGTTCCAATGGCGTTCGTCGCCTTAACAAAAGTTAGCTGATAAAATTCATCGATGTAGTATTTGTTTTTTAAGAGGGTGTGTACGCCAGGGAAGGAGCTCTTCCAGTCTTCTTGATTGATTCTCTTTTTTCCATAGATGAAATAGGCGAGAACAATTCCCCCAACGGATAGCAAAATCGTTACGAAAAACAACCATAATGGCGTCTCGTGATGATGGGTTGATAAGAAGGTTGCCCCTGAAGCCAACCAATCCGCTAAGTATGTTTCAAACCATGACGTATTTAAATAGCCGGAGAAAATGGCGAAAAAGGCAAGCACGATCATCGGTATTTTCATCGTTATTGGCGTAGGTTGAATCTTATCGATTGTTTTTTTGCTTTCCCCTTCGAATACGAGGAAAAATAAGCGGAACATGTATAAGGATGTTAGGAATGCCGCTAAGATTGCAATAACGAAAAGTCCGTATTGTCCGTTTGCCCAAACCGCAGCTAGTATTTCTTCTTTGCTGAAGAATCCAGAAAGAAGTGGGAATCCACTAATGGCAAGCGCACCGATTAAAAAGGTGACACTCGTAACCTTCATTTTTTTACTGAGCCCGCCCATTTGTTTAATATTTTGCGTATGGACAGCATGGATGACTGCACCAGCTGCTAGGAAAAGAAGCGCCTTGAAAAAGGCATGTGTGAAAAGATGAAAAATTCCAGCTGTATAGCCTAGAACCCCCATTGCCAGAAGCATGTAACCGAGCTGCGAAATAGTAGAGTAAGCCAACACTTGTTTAATATCGTCTTGGACGAGCCCGATTGTCGCAGCATAAAGCGCGGTAAAGGCACCAACACTTGCTACAATAGCCAAAGCGACGTTGCTCGCCATATATAACGGATACATGACAGCAATTAAATAGATACCTGCAGCAACCATCGTCGCTGCGTGAATGAGAGCGGAGACAGGTGTAGGCCCTTCCATGGCGTCCGGAAGCCACGTATGTAGTGGGAACTGTCCGGATTTACCGATGGCACCAATTAATATGAGGATAGCAATCAGGGTAATCATACCTGATTCCATTTGGCCAGCTAATATTACCTCGGAAATATCCGCAAAACGAAAACTATTTGTTTGCCAAAATAGTAGAATGAGACCAATCAGTAAGCCCATATCCCCAATACGCGTCATGATAAAAGCTTTTTTGGCTGCCTTCTTGGCGCTGTTTTTATAAAAATAAAAGCCGATTAGTAAGAACGAGCCTAATCCAACTAATTCCCAAAACATATAAAATTGCAGTAAGTTCGGCGACATGACGAGGCCGAGCATCGCAGCCGTAAACAATCCTAAATAAGCAAAAAATACAGAAGTTCGTTTGTCCCCATCCATATATCCAATGGAATACAAATGGATTAAAAAACTCACAAACGCTACTAATAATAGCATGAGACCATTTAGCGGGTTGAGCAGCACACCAAAGGAAATATCTACTGTTCCAATGGTTAGCCACTGCCATTCTGCTAGATAGGTTTGCCTTTTTATTAATTGACCAAAAATTACAATGGCATAAATGAGTGTTAAACCTGAAAAAATAGTTGCTACTAGTCCACTAGTCTTTTGCATTTTTGTTCGAAACAGGATGAGTATAAAAAAAGATAAGAACGGGATTACCGGAACTAACCATGCATAATCTATCATCTTAACCTCCACTCCCTTCTATTCAAGCTGGGGTCTACTCCTTCAACGTGTTCATTTCATCAATATTTACCGTTCTCTTATTTCGATAAAATGCTATTAAAATAGCCATACCAACTGCCACCTCTGCAGCTGCTATCGTGATTGTAAACAGGGAAAATACTTGTCCAGTAATGTTCGCACTCGCTCCAAATTTACTAAAGGCAACGAGGTTCAGGTTAACCGCGTTAAGCATAAGTTCAATACAAATAAGTACGATAATCGTATTTCGTTTCGTCAGAGCACCAAACAGCCCAATACAAAACAGAATCAGAGCAACAATTAAATAGGCTTGCAAAGGGACGGAACTCATTTTTCATCACCTTCCTCACCTTTCGCCAACACGACTGCTCCCATTAAGGCAACGAGTAGCACAATTGAAACGAGCTCAAACGGGATGACGTAATAAGAAAAAATCTTTATTCCAATTTGTTCCGTGTTGTTCACGTGAAGCGCTGTTGCTTCTTGACCAAAATACAAGTTACGAATCGCCAAGTAAATGGTAACGAAGAAAACGACAATACCTAATCCTACTAATGTTGTTCGAAGTGGATTTTTGTTTTTCTCTTCTTTTGCTTGATGTTTCGTCAACATGATCCCGAATATCATCACAATCGTAACAGCTCCAGAGTAGATGAGGATTTGCACGGCCGCCACAAATTCAGCGGACAGCATGACATATAGGCCGGCTAAACTTAAAAAAGTTAATACTACTGCCAGCAGCATGTGAATAACTTTTTTTAGATTCAGCATCAAAATTCCACCGAGTATAGCTGTTGAAGAAAGGAGTAAAAAAACGATGACTTCTCCGCTCATGTTTAATTCTCCTTTCTAACGTTCGTATCATTTTCATCTAACCACTGCAGGTCTTTAAATAGCTCATCTCGGGAATATTCTGCTAGCTCAAAATTATTCGTCATCACAATCGCTTCCGTCGGACAAACTTCGGTGCATAGATCACATAAAATGCATATTTCAAAATTAATATTGTACGTTTCAATAATCTTTCCTTTTTTATCAGGGTCTGGATTCTTTTTCCCCGTCAAGTCAATGCAATCCGTAGGACACACGTTCACGCACTGATTACATACAATGCACTTTTCTGGATAAAATTTTTGAATACCCCGAAATCGTTCCGGCAATGGAATTGATTCATCCGGATAGTTGTAACTCACTTTCTTTTTGCTCATATTTTGCAACGTATGCTTCAAGCCTTTCGCTAAACCCATCATGGTTATCCACCACCTTTTACTCTTTCGTTAAATGTTGGTTCTGAGTTTTTGATTCGTTATTGGTTGAAGCTTTAATTGAGTGTGTAATTCTTATTGTTGAGCCTTCATAGTAAGCTGAGAATCTTTAATTTTCGGTGCTGAACCTTCATTTTCAGCTGCGAACCTGCAATTATTGGTGTTGAACCTTCAATTCCAGCTCCTGAACCTTTGATTATTAGTGATGTACCGTTAATTCCGGCTCCTGAACCTTTGATTATTAGTGATGTACTGTTAATTCGGTACGAACTTGCATTTTTTGGCCCTGTTCCTCAATTCTGCTCCGAAACATGCAATTGTTTGCCATGAACCTTCAATTTCGGCGCCTGAACCTTCAATTCCTGACTCTGTACCTTCAATTGTTAACTCTGTACCTTTAATTCCATAACGCCAGTGTACAATTCTCCTACAAACGAGCAGAATTTGATTAAAAAAACAGTTCCTTCAACACTGCTGAGAAGAATATGTTAAACATGGCGACTGGTAGTAGCACTTTCCAGCCGAACTCCATTAATTGGTCTGCGCGCAATCGTGGTAATGTTGCGCGGATCCACATGAAGACGAATACGACGATGCTGAATTTGAGTGCGAACCAGACGACATCTGGGATGAAGCCTAGGCCGATGATTGGGTTCCAGCCGCCTAAAAATAGGACCGTGATGAGTGCGGACATTGCGAATAAATAGACGTATTCGGAAAGCATGAACATGGCCCAACGAAAGCCAGAGTATTCGACGTGATAGCCGGCGATTAGTTCTGATTCTGCTTCGGGTAGGTCAAATGGTGTGCGGTTTAGTTCGGCGGTTGCGGCGATGAAAAAGACGATGAATCCGATTGGTTGTAGTAGGATGTATGGGACGAATTGCTGTTGTTCGACAATGACGGTTAAGTTTAGGCTTCCGGCAAAGAGGACGACTCCAACAGCAGACATAATTAATGGCACTTCATAGGAAATCATTTGAGCTACGGCACGCATGCCTCCCATTAGTGCGTATTTGTTATTCGATGCCCATCCGGCAGTGACCATGCCGATGGTGGACAGTCCTGATACGGCAATAACGTATAATAGTCCGACTCCCATATTTGCGAAGGTGAGTGTCTCGGTGATTGGAATGGCTACAAGTATGGCGAAGGATGGGACGAATGCGATAATTGGCGCGAGTATGTATAACGGTTTATCGGCTAGTTTTGGTCGTGTATCTTCTTTTATTAATAGCTTCAATACGTCTGCTACCGTTTGGAGTAGTCCGAATCGACCGCCCACTCGGTTTGGTCCGTACCGAAGTTGGATATACCCTATTACTTTTCGTTCTGCTAGAATTGCGTACGTAACAAATCCTAGAATGATAGATAATAACGGTAGAGTGATAGCTAAAAAGTAGAGCATGTTTTCCAGTCCTGGAGCTTGAGCTAATCGTTCTGCTAACCATTCCATTAGCCATCAACCTCCCCGAGCACAATATCGACTCCACCTAGAATAGCGACCATGTTGGCCATGTTTTCACCTTCTAGGAGCTTCGGTAAAATTTGCAGATTATAAAAAGATGGACGACGGAATTTCAAACGATATGGTTCTTTTTTTCCGTCACTGGCAATATAGCAGCCTATTTCCCCACGGGGTGATTCAATTCGGACATACACCTCTCCTTTTGGTGGACGGATAACACGGGGAACTTTTCCTAAAACCTCTCCATCCTCTGGAAACTGTTCAACAGCTTGCTCTACTATACGAAGAGACTGAACGATTTCTTCCATTCGGCACTCGTATCTTGCCCAAGCATCCCCTTCTTCTCGAACAGGCACGTCAAAATCGAAGCGATCATAAATGGAATAGGGCTCAATTTTTCGGATATCGTAATCAACACCTGTGCAGCGTAGATTAGCTCCACTCAGTGAATATTGAATTGCTGTCTCTTTCGAATATTGCCCAATACCTTTGACACGATTTTGAAAAATTTCATTGCCGGTTACGAGTTCATCATAGCCTTCTAACTCTTTCTTCATGTATTCGGTAAATTGCTTTACTTTTTCTATCCATCCTTCTGGGGCATCCCACTTAACGCCACCAATACGCATGTAGTTAAAGGTGAGACGGGCTCCACAAAGTTCATTTAGTAGATTGATAATCATTTCACGGTCTTTAAATGCATACAAAAACGGACTCGTTGCTCCGATGTCTAGTAAATATGTTCCGTACCAGACAAGATGGCTCGCAATTCGTCCTAGCTCCATCGCAATGATGCGCAAATATTCTGCTCGCTCTGGAACTTCTAATTCCATAAGCGTTTCTACTGCATGGCAGAGAACATAGTTGTTTGTCATAGCAGATAAGTAATCCATGCGATCGGTATATGGGATAATTTGCGTATACTGCAAATCCTCCGCTAATTTTTCCGTACCTCTATGTAAATAACCTATTACCGGTGTAGCTTCCTTGATGATTTCTCCGTCAATTTTTACGATTAAACGAAAGACCCCGTGTGTACTAGGATGTTGTGGTCCTACGTTTAAGAGCATTTCTTCTGTTCGAATCATTGCTACACCTCCACATCGTACGGCTCATAATCTTTTCTAAGTGGGTACCCTTTCCAATCCTCACCGAGAAGAATCCTTTTTAAGTCTGGGTGATTGTGGAAGACGATACCGAGTAGGTCATACACTTCACTTTCCGGCCAATTTGCTCCTTCCCAAATTGGGACGAGTGAATCAACTTTCGGATTTTCCCGATCCACTTTCACTTTGAGGGCGATGCTATGCTTTTTTTCCATGGAATATAAATGAACGTAAATTTCCATATATGTTTCATAATCAATGCCGTGTAGGTCGGATAAATAATTGAATTGTAGGTCAGAATGTTCTCTAAGGAGTTTTGCAACATGGAAGTATTGGTCGATTGTTGCAACAATGGTAGGTATATCTTTTGATGAGCGATTAATATAAGATTCTTCTATACTGTCATCGCCGAGGTGTTGGTGGATAATCGATACAAAATTTTTCAGTATTGGTTCGTTTGGGGATGGTTTTTGCTCGACTTGTTCTTCTTCTTCCTTTTTTCGTCTAGGTCGTTTTTCTTTTTCCTCTGTCACTGGTTCGTCACCCGCTTTCCTGTTTTAGCTTCATAGCGGATTTTTTCCTGCAGTTTATTAATGCCATAAATGAGGGCAGCAGGATTTGGCGGACAACCTGGAATGTACACATCGACTGGAACGACTTGGTCGACTCCTTTTACGACCGAATAGGACTTAATGTAAGGTCCACCGGCTGTTGCACATGATCCCATCGCAATAACCCATTTTGGTTCTGCCATTTGGTCATAAAGTCTGCGAACGATTGGTGCCATTTTTTTCGTAACGGTCCCGGATACAATCATGCAGTCAGATTGACGTGGGGACGTTCGGAAAATCGAGCCGAAGCGATCTAAATCATAATGGGAAGCACCGACTCCCATCATTTCAATTGCGCAGCAGGCAAGACCGAATTGAACTGGCCATAACGAGTTACTTCGGGCCCATGCTTTCAACTGCTCAAGCGTTACAAAAAAGACATTTCGCTTAATTTCTTCCTCATTCTCTACTCGAATATTTTCTAAGTTCATCTCCATTTCAGCACCTTCTTTTTCCATGCGTATACTAAACCAAGAAACAACATGACGATAAAGATTAACATTTCAATAAGTGCAAATACCCCAAGCTTTTCATAGGCGACTGCCCATGGATAAAGAAAAACTGTTTCCACATCAAAAATAACAAATAGCAAAGCAAATAAATAATAGCGAACATGAAATTGAACCCGCGCATCCTGGAAGGGTTCCATCCCACTTTCGTACGTAAGCATTTTTTGTTCCGTCGGCTGGTTGGGACGTAATAATCTCCCAACAGATAGTGCGACAATTGGTAGCATTAACGCAACAAAAAGAAAAACAATGACGAATAAGTAGCTGTTCTGATAGATGTTAAGAGACTCCATACATCCACCTCTGTCTTTGTATTTTCTGAATCTTTACATAATTTTGGAACCGTTTTCATTATAGCAAAGTGACTCTATTGTGTCGATATTTCCCTTTAAAATATCATTCATCACCCTATATCTATGATACTAATTTGGTAGACATGCGTTAAAAATGTTCGCGATTATTCTAAGGTGGTTAAATGTTATCCGGAGTGTGTAAGAATTATTCGGTTTTGGGTTTGCCTTATTAAGAGTTCGTATGGGGGAATGAGGGGTCTGGCAGAAAGTATCAAGAGTTCGTAACAATATATATAATGTATATGCTTGTATCAGTATGAGAGGGGATTGATGATCTGTTATCAGGAGTTCATGACGTTTTTCTAGTGAGGGACATGTCTTATTAGGAGTTGATTTAGTTTTTTGCTGAGGGTTTAACGCGATATCAGGAGTCCACCAATATATATCAGGAGTTCAGGAAAAAATATTAGGAGTTAGCGAGATCATATCAAATGTACAGGTTGCTTAATAAAGTGAGGGCCGACTTTCTTGTTATCAGGAGCCCATACGAATATATTAAGAATAGGTCACGATTTATTAGGAGTTGAGTGTATAGTATCAAGAGTAAGCCACGACTTATCAGGAGTTCAGCGTAAAGTATCAAGGGGTGTACACCAATAAATCCAGTGTTCACAACTAACTATCAAGAGCCTGCATAAAAATCTCATCAAAAAAGCCCCGGGTAAGCGGATAAAAATCCACTCACTCGAGGCTTTTAACGTTACGTTTTTGCTTTAGGCGCCTGCAACGTCTAAACGGTTAATGGCACGCTTTAGTGCTAATTCAGCCCGCTTAAAATCAATATCATCTTGTTTTTCTTGAAGGCGTCGTTCCGCACGTTCTTTTGCTTTACGAGCTCTTTCTACATCGATCTCAGTTGGTCTTTCAGCGGATTGTGCTAAAATAGTTACTTTATCAGGACGAACTTCTAGGAATCCACCGCTGACAGCAATGTTGTCCGAGTCTCCTTGCTTTTTCAGACGTACAGCACTAATTGTTAATGGTGCTACGAGTGGAATGTGACCTGGTAAAATACCAAGCTCACCAGTTTCCGACTTACAGCTTACCATTTCGTACGCATCTTCCAATACAGGGCCGTCAGGAGTAACAACACTCACAGTTAGTGTTTTCATGCTAACCCCTCCTCGGGCTTGAATTAAATAGTTGATGACTCAATATTTAATTACATATTTTTTGCAGCTTCTACAACTTCCTCAATACGTCCAACTAGACGGAATGCGTCCTCTGGAAGATCATCGTATTTACCGTCAAGGATTTGTTTGAATCCTTGAACTGTTTCTTGTACTGGAACATAAGAACCAGGTTGACCAGTAAACTGCTCGGCAACGTGGAAGTTTTGCGATAGGAAGAACTGAATACGACGTGCACGAGATACTGTTAGTTTATCTTCGTCACTTAGCTCATCCATACCTAGAATTGCGATAATATCTTGAAGTTCTTTGTAACGTTGTAGTGTACGTTGAACTTCACGAGCTACGTTATAGTGCTCTTCCCCAACAATGTTCGGGTCAAGTGCACGAGATGTTGAAGCTAGTGGATCCACCGCTGGGTAGATACCTTGCTCAGACAATTTACGCTCAAGGTTAGTTGTTGCATCTAAGTGAGCGAAAGTTGTTGCTGGTGCTGGATCCGTATAGTCATCGGCAGGTACATATACTGCTTGGATAGACGTGATAGATCCTTTATCCGTTGACGTAATACGTTCTTGTAATTGACCCATATCTGTTGCAAGAGTAGGCTGGTAACCTACGGCAGATGGCATACGACCTAGTAGGGCAGATACCTCTGAACCTGCTTGCGTGAAACGGAAAATGTTGTCAATGAATAGTAGAACGTCTTGTCCTTGTTCATCACGGAAATACTCAGCCATAGTCAAACCAGTCAAGGCAACACGCATACGTGCACCAGGTGGCTCGTTCATCTGACCGAATACCATTGCTGTCTTTTTAATAACGCCTGAGTCGCTCATTTCAAAGTATAGGTCGTTTCCTTCACGAGTACGTTCCCCTACACCTGCGAATACGGAAATACCACCGTGTTCTTGAGCGATGTTGTTGATTAATTCCTGGATTAATACGGTTTTACCTACACCGGCACCACCGAATAGTCCGATCTTACCACCCTTAATATAAGGAGCTAGCAAGTCAACTACTTTAATACCAGTTTCTAAAATTTCTGTTTTTGTAGATAGGTTTTCAAACTTTGGTGCTTCTCTGTGGATTGGAGCACGTTGAACATCCGCAGCTACTGCGTCACCAAGGTCAATTTCTTCACCTAATACGTTAAATACACGACCAAGTGTACTTTCACCTACAGGTACTGAAATAGGAGCACCTGTATCTTCTACTTCTGTTCCACGAACAAGTCCTTCTGTTCCGGACATGGCAATCGTACGTACTGTATCATCACCTAAGTGTAAAGCAACTTCTAAAGTAAGATCGATATTTACGCCAGATGCATTTTCCACATTTTGATGTACTTTTAAAGCGTTATAGATTTCAGGTAAATGACCACTTTCAAAGCGTACGTCTACTACTGGTCCTGTAACCTGAATTATACGTCCTTTGCTCATCCTTTTCCCTCCTAACTTCATTCCATTCATTACAACCTATTCTAATGCTGCTGCTCCACCAACAATTTCACTAATTTCTTGTGTAATTGCAGCTTGTCGTGCACGGTTATAGGATAATGTTAAGCCATCAATGATGTCATCAGCGTTATCCGTCGCACTCTTCATAGCAGTTCTACGTGCAGCATGTTCACTTGCTTTAGCGTCTAAGATTGCACCATAAATTAAAGTCTCTGCATATTGTGGTAATAAAACATTCAATATTTCCTCTTGGTTAGGTTCATACTCGTAAGAACTCAACGATTTACCTTCTGAACTCATTTCCGTAAGAGGCAATAATTGCTTTTGGGTTACCACTTGAGAGATGGCACTTTCATAGTGATTGTAGAATAAGTGCAGTTCATCGACTTCACCATCTACAAACAAATTAACTGTATTGTAGGCAATATCTTTTATATCGGCAAATTCCGGTTGATCGCTTACACCAACAACCTCATTTGAAATAGGAACGTCACGTTTTTTGAAAAACTCACGTCCAACTTTTCCGATAGCTATAACTGTATATTCCTCAGGAGAATTGTGCTTTTCACGAATCGTGTTATACACCTTACGAATAACGTTACTGTTATAAGCACCAGCCAAACCACGATCAGAAGTAATGACAACATATCCAGTTTTCTTTACTTCTCTCGACTTTAACATCGGATGATCAGCGTCAAGACTACCAGTGGAAATACTAGTTACAACCTCTTGAATCTTTTCCATATAAGGAAGAAACGCTTTTACATTTTGCTCTGCTTTATTTAGCTTAGCAGCTGAAACCATTTGCATCGCATTTGTAATTTGTTTCGTTTTTTTCGTGGAAGAAATTCTTCCCTTTATATCACGAAGAGATGCCACTCCGTTTCACCACCTTTTTTCGGCTAGGTTCCGATTAAAACGAATTACTCTGAAACAACAAATGTTTTCTTAAAGCCTTCAATTGCGTTGTTGAAGTCTGCAGTTTCAGGTAAGTTACCAGTGTTACGTATATGCTCAAAAATTTCATTTGCGTTCTTTTCAATATACTCAAACATTTCAGCTTCGAAACGTTGAATATCTGCAACTGGAATATCATCAAGGAATCCGTTAACAAGTGCGTATATAATCGCTACTTGCTTTTCAACGCCTAATGGCTTGTGAAGTCCTTGTTTTAATACTTCAACTGTTCTAGCACCACGGTTTAATTTCGCTTGTGTTGCTCTATCCAGGTCAGAACCAAACTGAGCAAATGATTCAAGTTCACGGTATGAAGCTAAGTCTAGACGAAGCGTACCAGCAACTTTTTTCATTGCTTTAATTTGTGCTGAACCACCTACACGGGATACAGATAAACCTGCGTTAACCGCTGGACGTACACCGGAGTGGAATAGATCAGACTCAAGGAAAATTTGTCCATCCGTGATGGAAATAACGTTTGTTGGAATGTAAGCAGAAATGTCACCTGCTTGTGTTTCAACGAATGGTAATGCAGTTAAAGAACCGCCACCCTTTTCGTCACTAAGTTTTGCAGCACGCTCTAACAAACGAGAATGTAGATAGAATACATCACCAGGGAATGCTTCACGACCTGGAGGACGACGAAGTAATAATGAAAGTTCACGATAAGCTGCTGCTTGTTTAGACAAGTCATCGTAAATTACTAATACGTGCTTACCGTTATACATGAACTCTTCTCCAAGTGTTACACCTGTATATGGAGCTAGGTATAAAAGTGGAGCTGGTTGTGATGCACTAGCTGTTACAACGATTGTGTAATCTAGAGCCCCTTGTTGACGTAATGTTTCAACAACACCACGAACAGTAGATTCTTTTTGCCCAATAGCAACATAGATACAAATCATATCTTGATCTTTTTGGTTAATGATTGTGTCTAGTGCTACCGCTGTTTTACCAGTTTGGCGGTCACCGATAATTAACTCACGTTGTCCACGACCAACTGGGATCATGGAATCGATAACTTTTAGTCCTGTTTGTAATGGCTCATGTACTGATTTACGATCCATTACACCAGGTGCTGGAGATTCGATTGGACGTGTTTTTGTTGTTTCAATTGGGCCTCTGCCATCAACTGGCTGACCAAGTGAGTTAACAACACGACCTAGCATTGCTTCTCCAACAGGTACTTGCATGATACGTCCTGTACGACGAACTTCATCACCTTCACGGATATCTCTGAATGGTCCAAGAATAACAACACCAACGTTGCTTTCTTCCAGGTTTTGAACTAACCCCATAACACCATTAGAAAATTCTACAAGTTCACCGGACATAACATCATTAAGACCATGAACACGTGCAATACCGTCACCAACCTGAATGACAGTACCAATATCACTTACTTCTATATCAGTTTCGTAATTTTCAATTTGTTGCTTAATCAATGCACTGATTTCTTCAGCTTTGATGCTCATCCAATTTCACCCCTATCATCAATAGTTCACAGAAACTAGCTTGCGTTCCATGCGCTCAAGCTTACCACTTACTGTACCATCATAGATTTTGTTACCGATCTTAAGCTTTACTCCACCAAGAACAGTTGAATCTACAATATTAGTAATACGTAGTGACTTAAACCCGAGCTTTTCCGCAAACACCTTCTGTAGTGAATCTTTTTCACTATCCGTTAAAGCACGAGCTGAATATGCTTCAGCATCAGCAATTCCATACACTTCATTTGTCATATCAATAAATGATTGCGTCATGGAAGGGATAGCATCTTCACGATGGCGGTCTAACATAATATATAGCGTGTTTAGCAATTCTTTGGAAGCTCCTTGAAAAGCTTCTTTCAGAAATTCTTTTTTCTTCTCAATAGCAATTTTCGGTTGCTTTAGAAATTCGGAAAGTTTACTATTCGCTTCAAACACTTCACGAACAGTACGTACTTCCTTTTCTAGTTGTTCTAAAATTGATTTTTCTTGTCCGAGTTGAAAAAGAGCCACTGCATAACGGGTTGCTACTACAGAATCACTCATCGCTCTTCTCCTACCTCTTTAATATATTCATTGATAAGTTTTTCTTGGTCTTTCTCAGAAAGTTCCTTCTCAATAACCTTGCTAGCAATACGTACGGACAAGGAAGCAACTTGATCTTGTAATGCTTGAATAGCTTTGTCTTTTTCTTGCTCGATTTCTTGACGAGCGGACTCTTTTATACGTTCTGCCTCTTGACGAGCAGCAGTTATAATAGATTGTTCTTGACTCTTCGCTGTTTGTTTAGCGTTCTCAATAATTTCTTGAGCGTCTTGTCTTGTCGCCTTGATTTGTTCTTGAGCTTCTTTTGCTAAACGCTCTGCTTCTGAACGGTTTTTCTCAGCTGTGTCAATTTCATTTGCAATATGTTGTTCACGTTCTATCATGATTCCCATTAATGGGCCCCAAGCAAACTTCTTTAGAAGAGCTAATAAAACAACAAAGATTATTAATGAAGCAAGCATATCGCCAATATTTAAATGAAATCCACCAGCACCTAGCACCAGTATGCTTGAATCTAGCATTGCCTACACTCCTTTCGCCTTAACATTTACATGAGGCTTAACATTAGAAAAACTTGGCTTGTGGCCAAGTACCTATAGCGAAAGCCTAGGGTTTTTACTTTGTCTTGAAAAGAATAAAGGAAAGGCGAAGTTCATTTTGCGTTACTCCGCCATTATTACTAATTGACTATCTACCCATTACCATAAATGCGATAACAACAGCGATGATTGGAAGTGCCTCTACTAGTGCAACCCCGATAAACATTGTTGTTTGAAGAGCACCACGTAGTTCTGGTTGACGAGCGATACCTTCTACTGTACGACTTACGATAAGACCGTTACCAATACCTGCACCTAATGCCGCTAAACCTACTGCAATTGCAGCTGCTAAAACTCCTAAACCCATTGAAAATTCCTCCTCAGAATATAGTTAATTAATTTTGGTTTTGATATAAATTAATGGTCATGGCTCAATTTGTGTGCCATATAAACCATTGTTAACATAGTAAAGATAAATGCTTGGATTGCTCCGATAAATAAACTAAAGCCTTGCCATGCCATCATTGGAAGGAAACCACCTATAGCCCCGCCAACTCCTGACGTAATCATCCCAGCTAGTAAGCCGAGAAGAATTTCACCTGCATAAATGTTACCGAATAGACGAAGACCTAACGTCAACGTATTGGCAAACTCTTCAATAATTTTGAATGGAAATAAAAATGGTAACGGTTTGAAAAATCCTTTACCGTATTCCTTTACACCATTCATCTTAACACCGTAATAGTTCGTTAAAATGATAACCATTGCGGCTAGCGATAACGTGATACCTGGATCTGATGTTGGTGATTTCCACCATAAATCATGATTAACAGATACCATTGTAATTACCCCTAAAATGTTGGCAACAAAGATAAACGTAAGCAACGTTAACCCTAATGGAAGAAACTGCTTTCCTGTTTTCCAATCCATATTGCTACCAATAATACCTTTTACGAAATCAACAACCCATTCCATAAAATTTTGTAATCCTTTTGGCTTTCGCTGCAGGTTACGACTTGCTACTACACCAAGGATAAACACGATGATAGCGGTAATTAACAACATAAACACGTTGGAAAGGTTGAAATCTAACCATGAGATCCCAAACGCATTCTCATACAAAGGTGCTTCATGTTCCAAATTTATTCACCTCTCTTCCTAGGGTTTAGATCTTGTATGATGAAGAATAAAATCTATCATAATGACAAAATAAATTGTCACTAATCCAATAACAACTGCTATCATATGGAAATGTTCAGGATAGCGGAGCGCTACGACTACTGCTAATGCAGCACCAGCAAAGCGCGACATGGTACCAAGTGTTCTTGCCGTTACATTTTCTGCAGCAGCATGTCCAACTTGATTGATTTTTCGCTGTAATAACCAGAGGTTAAAAAAGCCGATAGAGGAGCCTAAAATTAGGCCTAAAAAAACTTCTTTATAGGTGGTAAAACCCCAACCCAGGAAAAAGAGCGCGAGTAAATACAACATCCATCTTCTTTGTCTTGAGACCATTCCTTCATAAAATAGCATGCTATTCTTCTCCTGTGTACTTTTTCACTAAGTATATAGTGGCGTAAACTCCTGATGCTAACCCAATGAAAAGTCCAATAATTAAAAACAGGGGTTCTGTTGAAAGTTTTTGGTCAATCCATCTGCCAAAGAAAATGCCTATAAGTGTTGACCCAGCTAAATTGGAGAGGATCCC
This sequence comes from Salirhabdus euzebyi, assembly GCF_014207435.1. GTDB lineage: Bacteria > Bacillota > Bacilli > Bacillales > Alkalibacillaceae > Salirhabdus > Salirhabdus euzebyi. The sequence continues at coordinate 212,605 of NZ_JACHGH010000006.1, read as the reverse complement.
ACTCGTTAATGCAATGGCTCGAAAAGGATATTGACTTTTACCCATTTTGAAAACTCCCATCAAAAGGGTTTCGACATGAATCAAGTACGGTTGTAAGCCTTACCATACACCTAAATTAGCATACAATAGTGGCTTTTCCTTTGTCAATGAATTTCCCCTCAAATTTACGGTTGGAGAGGGAAATTTTGAAATTCTGTCACAAAAGAATCATAAGTTTTGCCGTTTCGTATCTTGACAAATACTAAATAGCTATTTTCGACAAATTCACCTCTGTTAATAATTCCCTCATGCATCCCAGGTTTTACCTCCTCATCCTCCACGATTGTTTTGACATATCGTAAGGATTCTGGCTCATACAGATCGATTGTTAGCTGCTCTGCTCCATCAGGTAAATACATGGAATACTTAAACTTGTCCTGTTCAAAAGGAGATAAAGTTAATTCAACCCCATCAATTTTCGGATAATCTGCTGTTTCATTGACGAATAAATAAGGAAGATAAACTTCATCGTTTCCATTATATAATGTTAACCACCCTTGATGTAGTCCTTTCTCTAATTTTCTAGAATTTACCCTTAATCCTACAGTAATGTGCTTTTTTTCCTTTGGCTTCACATAAAAGGTTTGCGGAATATCCCAAACAACTCCTGATTCATGATGTGGATAATCAAAACGGAATTTCTTCGTTTCCTCACTACGATTTTCCACTACAATATCTACTTTCTTTTCTTTTACTCCTTCGTTAATTTTCCCAAACGTAAGTCGACTTTCGTAAATCAATATTTCTGGATTGATACTTTTTTCTGTTTGGATTGCTCCCATTCCCTGTTCAATTGGCTGATATAGCGAACCAGTTTCATTTTTAAAAGGCTTTGCTGTACTAAGAACGGCTGCTTTCAATTTATTAGGCCCCCAATCGGGATGGGCTTCTTTTATTAAAGCTAATACACCAGCTACATAAGGTGATGCCATACTAGTACCTTGTAGCTCCTGATAACCACCAGGTACAGTGCTCGCAATTTCAACGCCCGGAGCAATAATCTCCGGCTTGATGTCCCAGTTAGCTACAACAGGACCTTTAGAACTGAACGGGGCAAGCTTATCCTTTACTAATTGATAGGAAGTATAAGCCCACTTTTCCTTTCCTTTTTGTAACAGCCATTCACCATCTTCTTTCGTCATCGCCGCTACTGGAATCGAAGTTGTTTCGGTTAATCCTCCTTGAAAAACACCTTCCTCGTTATTATAAATAATGACACCTACTGCACCGGCTTTTTCGGCAACCTGTACCTTTTCCGAAAATGGGATTTCTCCTCTTTTAAAAATCACTATTTTCCCTTGTACATCCGGTAATGCTTCTTTACCTAACCCTCCATTGACGAGTTGATACGGTTTAGAAAAATTCCATTCTGGTGAACCCACTAGCATTTGGAGTGGAAGCTTTCTATCCTCTAATGGGATGGTCAAATATGGGATTTTTATTTCCGTAATAGATGCCCCAACAGATAACGCTTTAACAGACGTAGCAGGAGAAGCTACCGTCCAGTTATCCGGACCCGCATTTCCATTCGCAATCACAACCGCAACGCCCATTTCAATTGCTTTGTTTACCGCAATACTTGTTGGCCAGTCAGGACTGTTGACTGAATTGCCGAGAGAAAGGTTAATAATATCCATTCCATCCTCTACCGCTTTTTCAAGTGCTGCTACAATCCCTACGGATGAACCAACTCCACCAGGTCCGAGCGCCCGATAAGCATATAGATCTGCATTTGGGGCTACACCTTTCATTTCCCCGTTTGCAGCAATAATCCCTGAAACGTGAGTTCCGTGTAATGTTGGCATCCCTTCTGTCGGCAACGTTTCCATCGGTTGATCATCGAAGTCTACGACATCATAGCCGCCTTTATAGTTTCTTTTTAAATCCGGATGGGAGTAATCCATTCCCGTATCAATGACGCCTACTTTTACCCCTTTCCCTGTATAAGGCGTATTTACGTTTCGTTTCGGTGGCTTGATAGGAGAAGGTGAATGGGCAGCATTCGGTACTTCATACTTTTGAGCAGGATGTATGGTCCGCACAAAGTCCTCCTTATCAATATCGTATAAATCTTTACTTTTCCCCTTTAGTGCAAGTGCGTTCAATAACGTGTCGTATACATGAATGACCTCTACAAATGGATGATAATCCTCTATGTACGCTTTCCATTTGTTCGGATCACCTTCCACTTCCACAATAATGGCCATGTCTTCTGCTAAGATAGCATCTGTTTGAATTGGTGATATCGCAACTGTAAATACTAGTGTTATCGCTAAAAGTAATTGTCGAAGTCTCATATAACGAAAAATCTCCCCAATTTTTTCTTTTACCTTTTGCATAAATGCTGTAAATTATGCGTGTTACATCTAGCATTAGTGGAAGAAAGTTGAATAGCTACTCTTTTTTTAAGAAATAGTAAAAGGAATGATATTTGAACAATAAGGAGGGACCAACGATGGGAAAAGATAGGCAGGAAACGAAACAAAGAAAATCAGGTAGAGCAGCTCCTGACCGTGATCAAGCACTTCACTATGGAGGAGCTACAAAACTAGAGAACGAGGAAAGAGCAAGAGACAATAATAAAGATTAATTTAGTCGCAAAAAAACCACGTATGTGTTTAGTCACATACGTGGTTTTTGCTTAGTTGTTACTTATTATATTGCTTCCAATAATCAAAAATGGTTGATGTTAGAACCTTGGCGCCATTAGTTAGTGCTCTTTCATCAATATCAAATTTAGGATGATGATACGGATAAATGAATCCTTTTTCTTCATTTGCTGACCCAGTGAAAAAATAGGTTCCTGGTCTCTCTTGTAAAAAATAAGAGAAATCCTCTGCGCCCATAGTAGGTGGGTCTTCTTTGATACTCTCTTCTGGTAAGACATCTTTTGCCGCGTTAACGAGAAGTTGATTCATCGTCTTATCGTTTAACGTTGCTGGGTAGCCAAACTGATAATCAATGTGATAATCGGCACCAAACGCTTTACACGTGTGTTCTGTAATTTGCTGGACCCAATCATGGATTTCTTGCCTGACGTCTTTATCGAATGTTCGGACTGTTCCTTCTAACCTACCATAACCAGAAATAACATTTGCTTTTTTCCCTGCTTGAAAAGATCCTATCGTAAGAACGGCAGACTTTAGTGGGTCTACTTTACGGCTAACTATTTGATGTAAATTACTTACGAGTTGGCTTCCAATCGAAATAACATCGGTTGTGTCATGCGGAAATGCTGCATGTCCACCTACCCCTTTTATTTCAATCACAAAATCATCAGATGATCCGAAAATATAGCCATTACTGTGCGAAATCGTGTTAACTGGAATATAGTTTTCCATGTGAGTAGCAAAAATGGCATCAACACCCTCTAAGGCACCATCTTCCACCATCGATTTTGCTCCACCTGGGTCTTGTTCTTCAGCATGCTGATGAATAAAGACTACAGTCCCCTCTAACTCGTCTTTCACCTCTACTAATGCTTTGGCCATACCTAAAGCTATCGCTGTATGGGCATCGTGACCACAAGCGTGCATCACGCCTGGATTTTTCGATTTATACGGAACATTATTTTCTTCTTCAATTGGTAACGCATCAAAATCTGCTCTAATCGCTACTGTTTTACCTGGCTTTCCGCCACGTAATGTAGCAACAATACCTAAACCACCGACATTCGTTTGAACCTCTAATCCAAGCTTCGATTGATAATCGGCAATAAACTTAGCCGTCTCATGCTCTTCAAAGGATAATTCTGGGTACATGTGCAAATGTCTCCGCACTTCAACCATTTCATCATATAATTCGTCTATTCTAGAAAAAACGCTACTTTTTAAAATAATGGATCGCTCCTTACTTGTGCGAATCGATTACACTGTTCGTTGTTTTGTCTTTTTCTCTACTCGTCCTAAAATTAAATCTGCAGTAATGGCAAGTAATGCAGCAGGAATAGCACCTGCGTAAATTTTCACTTCAGATTGGAGACTAATACCGGAAATAATTTCTTTACCAAGACCACCTGCACCGATATATGGTCCAATACAAGCTACCGCAACGGCAATAACAGAAGCCACTCTTAGTCCGGCCATTAGAAATGGAATCGATAATGGAAATTGTACTTTTCTTAATAATTGTAGAGATGTCATTCCGACACCAACACCAGCTTCGATTATGCTGTTATCTACTTCTCTAATCCCAACATACGTATTTCTAACAATTGGAAGAAGGGAGTAGAAGAATAGACCAATTACCATCGTTTCAAATCCTAGTCCAAAGTAAATCATTAAGATTGCTAGCATCGCCAAACTTGGAACTAACTGCAAGATATTCGTTAAAGAAAGAATAAATGGAGCAACTTTTTCATATTTAGCAGCAATTATGCCTAATGGAACACCTACGAGAAGGGCAAGCCCTATCCCGTAGACTACCATTAATAAATGTTCTATTGTTAAAGCTAATAGGTCTGAAGAGTTTTCAGCCATATATTGACCAAGTTCAGTGATAAAGCTCATATGAAATCACCTTTTTTTTATTATTCAAGCATTCCTTTTTCTTGTAGGAATTCAATTGCTACTTCCTCAGTAGAACGCTTGTTAATATCAACTTCATGAATTAATTGAGTCATTTCTTCTGTGCTAATTAATCCAACAATGCTATCAAGAATGTCGCTAACTTCTGGGTATTCATCAATTACAGCGTTTCTAGCAACTAATGACGCATCATATGGTGGGAAGAATGCTTTGTCATCTTCTAATAATGTTAAGTTATATTCTAAAATTTGTGGATCTACTGTATATGCTGTAACAACATCTAATTCGTCATTTTTAATACCTTCATACATTAACGATACTTCCATACCACGTACGTCACCAAAGCTATATCCGTATGCTTCTTGGTAACCTTCATAACCATCATTTGCTCTTTCAACCCAAGAGCTGTCTGTTCCTACTGTAAGTTCATCAGCAAATGGCTCTAATTCAGACATTGTTGTAATGTTATTTTCTGCAGCAAAGTCACCTTGGATTGCAATTCCGTATTGGTTACTAAATCCAATAGAGTCATACCATTTCATGTCATATTTTGCACCGAAAAGTTCTTGTGCTTGTTCAATTGTTCTTTGTGGATCTGTTGAATATTCTACTTCATCTTCATCAAAGTGGTTGTTGTAAACTTCACCAGAATATAGTGTTGCAAAGTCAAATTCTTCACGGTCTAAAGCAGCCATAATCTGTGGACTTGCTTGAATATCTTCCGTAATGTTTACTTCGTGATCTGTTTGATCTTCAACTAATACTTTTACAACTTGGGCCATGATTTTTGGATCTGTGTAAGATTGAGAACCATATTCAAATACTACTCCACCATCAGCAGATTCCTTGCTATCTCCACAAGCTGCTAATGCTAGTACTAATGCGGCTAATACTGTTGCAAATAATAATTTCTTCATATCTAGATGTCCCCTTTTTCTTTTGTATTTTTTTATTTCGGCTGTAGAAGATGTTGCTATTGTAGGTGTTTATGACATGCGAATGTTGATTTCCACTCCAGATACTTCGCTTTCCGCGGGCGGTACGGGGAGCCTCCTCGGCGTTCGCCTGCGGGGTCTCCCCAGCCCCGTATTCCCGCAGGAGTCTCGTATCTTCCGTTTCAATCAACGTGCATAGACTTATTGGGAGCTATTAGTCCGCCAAGCGTGGTCAACAACAGTCCTTATAGCAACTTTCATTTATAAAACAGCCTATATTTTTAAGCTCTGGACAGTTTCTTTTCAACTTTTCCAAAGATAAAATCTAGTAATAATGCGATGCTGATTGCTAGGATGGTTCCGGTAAAGATCATGTGTTTGTCGTTAAAACCGATTCCAGCAAGTACTAATCCTCCTAAACCACCTGCCCCGATAATTGCGGCTAGTGTCGTCCAGCTAATTACATAAACAGTCGTTACTCGAATACCAGACATAATATAAGGAAGGGCAACTGGCAATTCTATCTTAAATAGACGTTGAAAGGTGTTATACCCCATTCCCCTTGCAGCTTCAACAATTCCCGGATCAATTGACTGTACACCTGCGTACGTATTTCTTAGTAATGGTAATAATGCATATAGAAATAATGCTGCTACTGCAGGTTTGAACCCAATTCCTAAAATAGGAATCATTATTGCTAGTAATGCAATGGTAGGAATTGTTTGAAATATATTGGCTACATGGAAGATAGAATTTTTAATTCTCGTACTCTTCATTTTTGTCATATAAATAGCCAAAGGTACTGTAACGAGAACGGCAAGAAGGATAGCAACAAATGAAATGACCATATGTTGGTACGTGTATTCTAAAATAGAATCATATTTATCTTGCCAAAATTCAAAGTAATCTAAGATAAGTTCCATTTACGCCACACCACTCTTACTCTTATATATTTGGTGTAATGCTTCTAATAGTTTCTTATTGTCTACTACTCCTATAAGTTTGTTTTCCTCAGAAAGTAGTGGAATAATAGATTTTTCCCCACTTATTTTACTTAGTAATTCGTTACTATCTGTTGTTTCTTGTACAGTCATCACCGTGTTATCTACCAAATCTACTAGTGATGCTTTTTTGTGATCCAGTGCTTTATAAAGACTGATAACGCCTAAATAAGCTCCTTCAGCATCCACTACTGGCAAGCCAGCTACGTGATTTGAAACCATTTTGTTCACTGCTTCTTCTACAGATAGTGTAGAAGGGATAGATGGATAGTCTTTTACAATGAGTTTATTTAATGGTGGCAATGATTGGTTATTACCTAATCTTTCTTCTCCGATAAACTCTTTTACAAAATCATTTGCCGGGTTGGATAGAAGTTCTTGTGGCGACCCTTTTTGTACAACATGGCCATCTTTCATTAAAATAATTTGGTCAGCAATCTTGATTGCTTCATCCATGTCGTGTGTGACGAATACGATTGTTTTCTTAATTTCTTTTTGAAGGCGAACGAGTTCATCTTGTAGTTGCTCCCTACTTATCGGGTCTAGTGCACTAAAAGGCTCGTCCATGAGTATTGTAGAAGGTTCTGCAGCAAGTGCGCGAATAACACCAATACGCTGTTGCTGTCCTCCACTTAATTCAGAAGGATAACGCTTCATATAAGTTTCTGGCGGTAAGCTAACCATATTTAATAGTTCTTCTACTCGTTGCTTAATTTTCTGCTTTTCCCATTTTAAAAGCTTGGGAACAGTCGCAACATTATCGTAAATAGTCATGTGTGGAAATAAACCAATACTTTGAATAACGTATCCCATTCGGCGGCGAAGCTCTATCGGGTTTATTTCTTTTATATCTTTTCCATCTATTAAAATTTGGCCGTCTGTGTGTTCGGTTAATCTATTTAATAGCTTCATTGTTGTGGTTTTCCCGCAGCCACTAGGACCGATCAAAACATTAATTTTTCCTTCTTCAAACGTAAGGTCAATATCTTTTAATGCTTGAAAACCATCATCATAAACCTTGTTTATCTTTTTCAGTTCAATCACAAGTGTTCCTCCTAATCTTCCTGGAATTACGCCGCGCTCTCTTGCACAAGTACAATTGTATCGCGTTTGAAAAAATTAAGAAAACTCTGTATAAACTTTTAATTGCACAAATTTTATAAAATAATAAGTTTATGAATTGCATAAAGTTGATATTCGTACAATTTCGACAAAATACTACTAAATACTATTCAACCCTTTACTTTCTAATTCGTACCATATGTGGTAGTCTTATCATGAAGAAAGTGTCTCTTTCTATATAGAGTAGAGTATTATTACTATATTCGTCCGCTAATACATAAAAAAAGAGTTGATCCTATGAGCAGTGAAAATAAATTAGATCAGGTTTACAACCGTATTATTGAGCAAGTAGCTGATAACATGAAATCTTATGGGTTTCCCGGTACAATCGGTCGTGTTTACGCTATTATTTATTTTGAAGGAAAGCCTTTGGACCTGGATACATTGTCCGAAAAAACAGGAATGAGCAAGACAAGGATGAGCCAGGTTTTACGAGAAATGGCTCAGATTAATTTAGCAGAGAAGGTTTTTATGAAAGGCTCCCGTAAGGACTTTTATGACATTGACAGAGACTATTATCAAAACTTTATATCCATGTTTACCTCCAATTTTAAAAGTGTCGTTAGTCGCAATAAGAACCTCGAGCGAAAAAATATAGCGGATTTAAAACAAATCATTGAGGACCCTAGCTCCAGTGAGGAAGAAAAAGAACGAGCAAAAGCGTTTATCAATGAAACGCAGAAATCAATCGAGTACTTTGACTGGATTGATCGTTTAGTGGAATTTTTTGATTCCCATGAAGTGTTTAAATATGTACCTAAAAAAGATTAGCTAGCCGATACCCATATAATGTGGGATCCGGCTAGCTTTTTTCTTTGTCTTAAATGAAGTCTCTTGGGATTGTTGTTTTCCACGTTTTATGAAAAACTTCCTCTTCCCCTTCATAAGCTGTCAACGTATTAGTCAAATAGAACGTTGTTTCGTCACTTGTCATTTCACTATCACTAACAAGTTTCGTTTGCCAATCGCCTCGCCCTACTTTTAATTCCCATTGACACTGAACCTTTGCCGATAATGGATCATTTTCTTTAATGGTGAATGTATTTTCATTTTTACTGCCATGCTCTATGCCGTTGTGTGGGAGCCTTCTTTCCCCTTCATCGGAAAAGTCTTCTAACTTCCATACACCGTTTATCAAATCATGTCTGACTTCACGAGTACGATTTTCTTCACGAAGGATTTCAATATCCATTACTGGTGCTGTTTCAGGTGGCCCAAACTTCCCACAGTCAGCATCTTCCGGTTGAGCCGTCCGAACTGGTAGTACAAGCTTCGTATCTTCACCAGCATGTACGGTAAGCGTAACTGGTTTTGCTGACGGCCATGCTTGCGGCCAAGAGGTTGGTGAAATAGCCACCTCTAGTTGATGTCCTTTTGGAATTTGTTGTCCCAATACATCTAAATCAACCGCTACTTTGTACTTTTCCCCTGGAACAAGGGCCTCCGGATGCTCATGAGAGTTGCGATGGGTTAAATTCAACATCCCCCAGCTAATCAAGGTAGATTCACCCGTCGGTGCCTTATCACATAAGCGAACGACTAATAAAGCATTTTCCTGGTCTGAAGACACTTCCGCATGGAAAACTGGTTGTCCTAACAAGTCAGTCGTTTCTTCGAGTGGGTCTGAAGTAAATACAACTGCTTTCCCATTTTCTAGCCTTTGATCGCCTGGCAAATCACCTGGTTGGCCGAATGGACAAAATACACCGGTGTAGAAACCGTGCTCTTGCACACTTGGGATTTGGAAAGCTTCTCCTCTTGCGCTTTTATCTGTAAGTTTGTCATTTGCTAGCCATAATGATTTCTCTTGAACGTTTGGGGAAGGCCAAGCAGAATCCCCAACCCATTTTCCTGGACGCTCCTTATACGTTACTTTCGGAAGTTCACTGTTTTGAATCCATGTCGTAAGTTTCGGTTCATCCATAATTCCCGTTTCAATTCCTTTTAGCCATTGGTCCCACCAACGTAAACATTCTTGTAGAAAACCGATTGCCGGGTCTGGAGTCGCTACTTCAGGATATTCATGAGCCCAAGGACCGATTAAACCTTTACTCTCTTTTGGCAAATGCTCGAGCAAACGGAAGACAGCATTTGTATAGCCATCCTGCCAGCCACTAACAGTAAATACAGGAATTTGAATATCGGAGTAATCCTCGCAAATAGAACCATGCTTCCAATAATCATCTCTACGTTGATGTCTCATCCACTCTTCTACTTGTGGTGGCGTATTCTCGAGACGATCGAGCCAATTTTCTTTCCAAGACGCTCCTACTACTTCTGGGTCTTGAGGTCGCGCATTGTACACAAACATAGTCGATGCCCACCAAAGCATATCGGATGCCATCACGGTTCCACCACGGTAATGAACATCATCCGCGTATCGGTCATCTGTCGAATCGATCGTTATTATTGTTTTTAGGGCAGGATGTTGTCTAGCAGCTACTTGAAGGCCATTAAATCCACCCCATGATTTCCCAATCATTCCGATTGCCCCTGTTGCCCATGGTTGCTTCACAATCCAATCAAAAATTTCTAACGCATCGTCTTGTTCTTGTTTTAAATACTCATCTTTCAAAATGCCATCAGAATCACCAGACCCACGGATATCGACACGAATGCTTGCATAACCATGTCCTGCAAAATAAGGATGTCTAGCCGAGTCACGAATGGCTGTAAAATCATTTTTTCGGTATGGAATGTATTCCAAAATGGCAGGTACAGGATTTTCTTCCGCATCTACAGGTAGCCAAATCGTTGCTGCCAGTTTTGCCCCATCTGACATAGGAATCCAAACGTGCTCTATTTTCTTTATTTCTATCGGGTATTCTGTTTTAACTCTTCTCTTTTCTGAATCCTTTATATTAAAAACCAAATTTCTCAACCTTTCTGTTTCTCACCGATGATCTATTAGTTTGGGACGTAATTTATTTCATTTTGCTTATCTGGCACTACTACTCTCCGCACCATTTCATAAACATAGGAAATCGTTTGTGAAGCTGCTTGTTCCTGCGTATAGTTCCTCCGCTGGTTTAAAACGGTATTCATCATACCTTTCCAGAGCATCAAGGTCATATCTGCTAATAGGTCTACATCCTTTTGTAAAATGAATCCCTCATCGACCGCTTTTTGCAGGTAAAGCATACTCCGTTTTGAGAAATTAAGCTCTAAGACGATAGGCTTAATCTCCTCAGGTAGCCCAATTAAATCTTCTTGATAAATTTCATAATAATCTTCCAATAATTCATCTACCGATCCACCAAGGTCATCCATAAAAATGATGGCGTATATTTCAGGTCTATTAAAGGAATGCTTACAAAAACATTCCCAGGAGTATAACCAACTATCAATCGTATTCGTGCCTTTTTTTAAATATAATGGTAGCTCACTAATGTAATCTGTCGTAAAACGCATTGCTGCAAAGAATTTCAAATGTGAAAGATCTTTAAAGTAATTGTAAGCAGTCGAGCTCGTGTAACCTGCTCGCTTTGCAATCTTTCTGATGGTTACTTGCTCAAGCCCTTCCTCTTCAATTACCTCCGTTGCAGCATCTAAAAAATAACGCCACATCCGTGCTCGTTGGATTTCTTTCCTTGCATTTTTCATCTTTCCAATTCCTTTCTAGTACAGATACAATTTTAGTGAACACATTCATTTAATGAACATGTTCATATTATCAGAAAATAAGAGAATGTCAAATTTTTATCGGGGTGATTGAACCATTGGCGTGTTGTAAATAAAAAAGAATCTAACTCGTTTTAATGAGTTAGATCCTTATAATCAAAGCTTATTTCGTACCATACAAACGATCTCCAGCATCACCTAAGCCGGGAACGATGTATCCTTTTTCGTTTAACTTTTCATCTAATGCTGCTAAGTAAATGTCCACATCAGGATGCTCTTCTTTTACAGCTTCTACCCCTTCAGGTGCTGCGCATAAGCACATTAGACGGATTTGTTTTGCTCCGCGTTTTTTAAGTGAGTTGATTGCTTCGTTTGCAGAGCCGCCTGTTGCTAACATCGGATCAATCACGATTAGTTCGCGCTCTTCGATGTCAGAAGGTAGTTTCACATAATATTCAACTGGCTTTAGGGTTTCTGGGTCACGGTACAAGCCAACATGTCCAACTTTTGCTGCTGGAATTAATTTCAGAATGCCATCTACCATTCCTAATCCTGCACGAAGAATCGGAATTAAGCCAAGCTTTTTACCTGCTAATACTTTGGAGTTCGCTGTCGCAACTGGTGTTTGAACGGAAACTTCTTGAAGAGGAAGATCTCTCGTGATTTCAAACGCCATTAATGTTGCTACTTCATCAACTAATTCACGAAATTCTTTCGTACCTGTTTTTTCGTCTCGAATGTATGTTAATTTGTGTTGAATTAGTGGGTGATCAAATACAAATACTTTTCCCATGTCCGAACTCTCCTTTTTATGTAAAGTTATATCCTTCAAATTGTACTGAAATACGACATTTGTTTCAACCTTTAAGCGGAAATCCATTTTAACTGGTTACAAAAGTCCATCAGTTGCTTATAATTCTTCCATATATCAACCGATTTTCAAATATATCAACCGATATAGAGATATATCAACCGTTATAGTTATTTTTCAACCAACATAGGATTTTATCAGCTAAGCCCCATTATTTTATCACTCTGACGATTATATATCACCTAAACGAGTCAATATATCACCTTAACTGGACGCCAAAAAGGTTGACTGAACGAAATTCAGCCAACCTTTTTTCTTATGCGTATAGTGGAAATTGAGAAGTAAGCTCTAATACACGTTGTTTTGCTTCTTCTAGTTTTGCTTCGTCTTCATGATTTTTAAGCGTGAAGGCGATTAAGGATGCAATTTCATCCATTTCTTCTAGACCGAAGCCACGTGTTGTCACAGCTGCTGTACCGATACGAATTCCACTTGTTACAAATGGGCTTTCTGGATCAAACGGGATCGTGTTTTTGTTTGTTGTGATGCCGACTTCATCTAAAGCTTTTTCTGCTACTTTACCTGTTAAACCTAATGGGCGTAAATCTAGTAATAATAGGTGATTATCTGTACCACCGGATACGATACGGATTCCTTCTTTATTTAAAGACTCACCTAGGCGTTTTGCATTTTCAATAATGTGCTTTGTATATGTTTTAAAGTCCTCAGATAGTGCTTCTTTAAATGCAACCGCTTTTGCAGCAATAATGTGCATTAAAGGTCCACCTTGCATACCCGGGAATACGGACTTATCTAGCTTTTTCGCGAACTCTTCTTTACATAGAACCATACCGCCACGAGGGCCGCGTAATGTTTTATGTGTTGTTGTCGTAACAAAATGTGCGTGAGGAACTGGATTTGGATGGAGACCTGTTGCGACTAAACCAGCAATGTGAGCCATATCCACCATTAAATAGGCGCCAACTTCATCTGCAATTTCACGGAATTTAGCGAAGTCGATAACTCTTGGATATGCGCTAGCCCCTGCTACGATTAGTTTTGGTTGAACTTCTTTTGCTTTTGCCAATACAGCGTCATAGTCGATTTGTTCATTTTCTTCGGTAACGCCGTATTCTACGAAATTGTATAATGTGCCACTGAAGTTAACTGGGCTACCGTGTGTTAAGTGGCCACCATGGCTTAAGTTCATTCCTAATACAGTATCGCCTGGCTCTAACACCGTAAAATATACGGCCATGTTAGCTTGTGCACCAGAATGGGGTTGTACGTTTGCGTGATCAGCACCGAATAATTGCTTCGCACGGTCGCGAGCTAAATCCTCTGCAACATCTACGTGTTCACAGCCACCATAGTAACGGCGATGTGGATAGCCTTCTGCGTATTTGTTTGTCATAACTGAACCTGCTGCTTCCATTACCGCTTCTGATACGAAGTTTTCGGATGCGATTAATTCAATTTTGTCCTGTTGGCGCTTTCTTTCATTTTCTATTGATTGAAAAATTTCTGGATCTGCATTTTTTAAATGTCCCATTATTTCTCCTCCTTATTTCCTCTTCACACGATGGATTGTTGATTCATTAACGTTCGATAATCCTGCAGTTGTAGCAATAACTAGTTTGTTTCCGCTAATAATTATAGCAGTTCTGGACCTACTAGTCTTTAGTCACATGTTTTTGCCGTAGGAGAATCTAGCTTGTACACCGCTCTTTCTCCACCAATCAGTTTCGGTCGTGTACGGGCAGCTGTCACATGGGCGGAACCGATATTTTTCTGTTTTAATCGGATTGGTACTGCGACATGTTTTATGTGCATTCCGATAAACGTATCCCCTATATCCATCCCGGCATGTGCTACGATATTCTCCACTAATACGGGGGTATTCATGTGACGATAGGCGTAAGCCGCCATGGAACCCCCTGCTCCTGGAATCGGAACTGCGGACACTTCACTTAAGTTATATACTTTCATCGTCTCTTTTTCAACCACTAATGCACGATTTAAATGTTCACAGCATTGAAAAGCGAGTTTTACTCCTACTGTATCTTGTAAAACCTTCAATTCCTCAAATAAAACTTGGGCAATTTCTTCATTCCCAGCTGTTCCTATTCGTTCACCGGCAACTTCGCTAGTAGAGCATCCGACAACAAAAATATGGTCACGCTCTAAAATGTCTAAGGAAATCCATTCCTCTACGATTTCTTGAACGTGCTTTTTTAATTCTGAAGTATTGATTCCCGTCAAGCTACCACACCTCTATTAGAAAAACGAAGCTTATCACCAAATGCCTGTTTTCCTTATTTTCTTTAAATGCACGAAAAGGAGAAGTTTTTAAGGCTTCTCCTCCATACTTTACTTGTTTTCGTACTCGGTAATTTTGCTTACGCGATTTTCGTGGCGGCCACCTTCATATTCTGATTCTAACCATGCTTTTGCAATTTCTCTAGCAAGGCCAGGGCCGATGACACGTTCACCCATCGCTATCACGTTTGAATTGTTATGGGCCCGGGTCATTTTTGCACTAAACACATCATGCACTAATGCACAGCGGATTCCTTTTACCTTGTTCGCTGCGATAGACATTCCAATTCCTGTTCCACAAATTAAAATGCCTAGATCAAATTCTCCAGATGCGACTCGCTCTGCTGCTGGAATACCGTAATCTGGATAATCGACAGATCCTTCGCAGTCACAACCCATATCTTCAAATTCAATGTTCATTTCTTTTAGCAATTCGCCAATTTCATTACGTAAATTTACACCACCGTGATCTGATGCAATGACTACCTTCACGTTATCGCTCCTTTCTGGAATGAATCACTTTTTATCAATGTTGAACTTATGAATTTGCTTTTTCAATTGTTGTGCTTGGCTTTCTAAATGAGAAGCCATTTGACTAATGTTTAAAATAGTAGCATTTTGCTGCTGGATCGAAGCACTTACTTCTTCTGTTCCTGCTGTTGTTTCTTCCGCAATAGCTGCAACTTCTTGTGATTGTCTCGAAGTATCTTCCATTGTTTTTAATTGTCTGTCCATTAAGTCAGAAATATGCGCGACTGCCTCTACTACGTCATTAACGGACGCAGATACTTTTTCAATCGCAACATTGGACTCTTCTCCTTTAGCCGCTTCATGACGAGCATATGCTACTTGTTGTTGAATGCGCTCGACGACTTGGTGAACGTCTGTTTGAATGTTCGTAATTAATCCAGATATACCGTGAACTGCCTTTGCACTTTCATCGGCAAGCTTTCTGACCTCTTCCGCAACGACTGCAAATCCTCGACCGTGTTCTCCTGCTCTTGCCGCTTCAATCGATGCATTTAAGGCTAAAAGGTTCGTTTGCTCCGCAATTTCGCCAACGAGGGAAATAATTTTTTCTACTTCCTTCGCATTTTGCTCTAAGCGTTCCACAGCCTCTAAAGATGTTTCTTGTTCTTTTGATATGTTTTGGACACTCTCTACTAGCTTTTGAATAATCCCTTTTGAATGGGTTAATGTCTCTAGCATTCCCTGTGAAAGCTGGTGGGAATGACTTGCTTTTTCTTGCACTTCACCTGCTAATCGTGTGGACTCTTCCATTGATTCTGCTGTATGTAAAATAGAGGAAGAAGAGCTCTCTGCACCTGAAGCAATTTCTCCAATCGTTTGACCGATAGTATTCGCTTGTTCTTCTGCATTAGCTGCCGCACTTTTAATCGTTTCGACGGAATCATTCGTTTGATCAAAGTTTTTCTCAATATTGGCAATAATATCACGCAAACTAGCAAGCATCGTATTAAAGGCAATCCCCAAAGCCCTAATTTCATCATCTGATTTCGATACTTCTACGTCGTTTGCAATATTTCCAAGTGCCGCTTCACGCGCAGCAATTTTCAGCTGTAACAACGGCTTTATAATAAAACCAGCTGCAAAATAAGCTAAAATACCAGACCAAATAACACCTAATGATAAAATGATAATCGTGTAAAGATGTTCGGAAAGACCTAAAAATTCTTGAAGTCTTTCATATAGTACATAAATGAACAGAGCACTTGTGCCATATGTAATGGCTGCCAATACAGTAGTGAAGACAACTAATTTTACTCGCAAACTAAAGCGGTGTTTGTCTTTCATTTGGATTCCCCCCAAGGAATATTTCTCATCTATCTTTATTGTCTAATTTTTCTATTAATAGTTCAATATGTTTTTCGAGTTCTTTCAATGTTTTTCGATAAATTTCTACGTCTCCACCGAAAGGATCATGAATATCCACATGATTTAGCTTACTTTCTAGCTCATCTATTTTTCGTAAATCCTCCTTTATTTGTTTTTCCATTTCTAGACGACCTGCCGCCTCACTCTGACTTTGTAAGTTGGCCCTTTTCTCTTCTAATGTTGCATATGCCTTTTTTAAATCGGTCCATACTCTTTGATGTTCTGCATCCACATATTCTTTTAAGGTATACACCTTGTCATCCACTTGTGGAAACTGCATGACAAGCGATTGTTTGTGGTTTGTCGTCATCGTTAAAATAAGGTCTGCCCAGTTAATTAAATCCTGGGTAACTGGCTGGGACTGGTGACGAAGCAAAATTCCTTTTTCTCTTAATGCTTCGGTGGTCCCTCTAGATGCTGGTTGTCCATGGCCAGCAAAAATTCCAGCTGAACGAGCTTTGATTTTATTTGTTTTATGTTTTACTAACGCCTCTGCCATTGGGCTTCGGCACGTGTTCCCCGTACATACAAATAAAATGTTTTTCATTTCAGGCCCTCCGCTTCATTATCCTATGGAAACTATATCATATAAGCTGAAAAAACAACAAAATGATGACATCTATATTCTCTCATAGAAAAAGGACTTTATGATGATTTTTTGATGCAATCATAAAGTCCTTTTCCTAATGTCTTTCATTCATTTTTCTGACTATAAAATTAGTTGTAAACCAAAGGCGCATAAAATACTTCCACCAATTAGTTCACTGTATGAGCCAAGTATACCGCTTACTTTTTTCGCTAATAAGAAGCCCAACCACGTTAAAATTGTACTTGCTAGACCGAACAGAAATAGGGCAACAATTGTATGAACTCCAGACATTCCTAAGCTTAAGCCAACCGAAAAACTATCTAGACTTACCGTAAAAGCAAAAATGAGCAATCCAAAGCCCCTTACTAAACTCGTGTCTTCTTCTTTGGAAAAGGAATTGATAAACATTTGAATTCCTAAAACAATAAGCAGAATTCCACCCATGAGGACAGCAAAGGATCCAAATTGCTTGGATAAAATGTTTCCAAGCAACATACCTATGAAAGGCATAATGACATGAAATAAACCAATTAATAAGCCAATCATTGCTATTCTTCGAAGACGTAGCCCTATCATCCCCATACCTAAGCTTACGGAAAAGGCATCCATCCCAAGGGCAATAGCCATTAATGAAAGGGTAAACCATTCCCCTAAAATATATGAGATCATCTAAACCCCCCTCGGACATGCTAAATCAAATATATGCATGTGAGACGGGCTTTAGAATCACGATTCCGTTATTAGTATTTTGGATGCCGCTTTTTCCAGACGATTCATCACTGCTACTCCGACACCATTTTTCGGCACAGCTTCTGCTAAAATAATATCCACATCTTCCTCATTAAAGGATCTTAATACGTCATAGATGCGGCGCGCGATATCTTTCACATCATTTTTCGAGCCATAGGACTTTGTAATCACACCTTTTAGTTCATGAATGCATTCTTCACTCCCCATGACGCCCACCTTTTTCCCCTCATGTTGAAGACTCTTAATTTGCTGTTCTATTTTTTTGGGGTCGCCGTTTATTACCCATAAAGGTGCATTAGGCGCATAATGGGTATATTTCATACCTGGCGATTTTGGTTTTTCCTCTTTATCTAAAAGTGCTGGGTCTACTAAAATAGTCCCTACTATTTCCTCCAGCTCCTCTTTCGTCACACCACCTGGGCGCAAAATAACCGGAATTTCCCCTGTGCAATCTACAACGGTTGACTCAAGACCAATTCCCGTTGGTCCCCCGTCCAAAATCCCAAAAATCCGACCTTCTAAATCATCCTTTACATGCTTTGCCGTTGTCGGGCTCGGTCTTCCCGATCGATTAGCACTCGGTGCAGCAACGGGAAGATTACATGCTTTTAAAAGAGCAATGGCAACAGGGTGATCCGGCATTCGAATCCCAACTGTGGATAAGCCAGCAGTCACATTATGGGCACAAGCTCCATTGCTTTCTAAAATAACCGTTAAGGCACCGGGAAAAAACTTGTCCATTAGCTTTTTCGCTACTTCCGGGATTTCGGTCGTTAACTCTTTTACTTGAGTTACATCTCCAATGTGGACAATTAGTGGATTGTCTGCAGGACGTCCTTTTGCCTGAAAAATCTTATCCACAGCCTCTTCACTTGTCGCATCAGCACCCAACCCATAAACCGTTTCAGTCGGGAATGCTACTGCTTCTTTATTTTTTAGCACCTCTGCAGCCTCTTTGATTGCAGGGTAGTTTTCATCTATATGAAGTTCGTTCACATTCCAATATTTCGTTTGCATATGTTTGTCGCACTCCTAATGGATTTCTTGTTCTATTATGGGGTTAAATATGTTCGATTAGCAAGTGTTGGTTGTTGACGTGTACTTTACCGTGTAAGAATGCAATTCAATATCCACATAAAAAAAGGAAATGATTGTTTGTCATTTCCTCTCTTAACGAAAGTTTCTTCACTTTTCCACATCTTACAAACAAGTTATTAACAAGGTTTATCCACAGGTGTGGATAAATGTATATGTAATCCCCACCATTTAGCTTCATCGTTTCTTTTCCCTACATTTATAGGTGAATAACTGTCATCCAGCTTTTCAAATCCCCAAGATTTAAATAACGTATCTGTGGATGAATTGTGGCTAAGTACAACGATTCGTTTAAATCGCTCTCTTTCTGCCTCTTTCTTCACCCAATCGATGGCTAGCATAATCATTGCTGGATTCATTTCTTCTTTAAAATAAAGGGTTCTTAATTGTGCTTCCGAGTTTCCACAAGGCACGAGGGCAAAAAATCCCTTTTTATCGTTATCCCACTCTATAAATCTTCCATATTGAAATAGATCCTGTTTACCTTTTTGATTCGGCCACTGTTCACCAAAGAAAGATTCAAGTGTTGCTAGATTTGTATCCCTAGCTTGTACTACTGTTAGCATCCTCTCACTCCTCTATTTCCTTTTCTATCACTACTCTATGAAATAGGAGGAGTCATTATGCTAAAAACTAGGCAAATAAACTTGTAATCCAGTCAAAAATTTTCACTAAGAAAAACTTCACTTCTGCTTTGTTTTCATTTGCCGCTAATTCCGTTTCTTCACCGTTTGTATCCGCATCTGCTACAGAAGTTCCATTTGAAAAATCCAGAAAACATAATGGCGGGAACAGCACGCACCACCAGTTATCACCTTTCCCATCGCCAAGAGTAATTAACACCGCTTCATAAACTCCTGCTGGGTATACGTTATCCCCATACACTTTAGATGGAAATTGTACATCACCAAACGTTACTTCATATGACTGGTCTATTTGATTTTCTTGTAAAACATCTTGAACAATTTCTTCTATGTTTGATAGACGACTTTCGATTACATCTCTTGCTCCATCTATATTTTGCAAAGTTTCTACCCATTTTGTAATTTCCTTATTCACTTCATCACGTATTTCACGCTTCACATCTTGGTCCGCGTCACTATTAGAATGAGCTAAAATACGCAAACGAATAGACTCATCTGGGATTACTTGAAAACTGTTAGTTGTTTGATCATTGCTACTATAACCTGTTAACGGATTAATAAATAATATAATGGCTACCACCGTAATAAAAACAAACTTTTTCACTTTATTTGCCCCCTCAACCTTGTATCTTGGTAACAGTATGGGCGCAAATCTATCATCTTAAACATGGAAGATTTAAATTTTTATAGGTTTATAGGATGGAGGGGGATTGGAATGTGAGTTTAATAGTATTTGAGGGACTGTTACTCTCACGGGGATTTAATTAAGGGATTTCGGGTGATAGTTCATTGAATTGATTGAAGGCTTTAGGTCCAGAATTGAAGATTGGCCGTATTTTAATGGAGGCTTACACTCTTGAATTAAAGGTTCATCGTATTTTATTGCAGACTTCTTCTCCTGAATTAAAGGTTCACCGTATTTTATTGCAGACTTCTTCTCCTGAATTAAAGGTTCACCGTATTTTATTGCAGACTTCTGCTCCCGAATTGAAGGTTCACCGTATTTTATTGCAGACTTCACCTTAGAATTGAAGGTTCACCGTATTTATCCGAAGGTTTCCACTCTATAAGTAAAAGTTTTAATTACCTAATCCACTAACTTATTAACAGTTTGATTACATTCATTGAGTCACAGCATAAAACTTATACACAACTATATAAAAAGCTGGCTCACTATTGGAGCCAGCTGTAAACCATTCGGTCTTTTCCATTAATGTCTTGTACAATTTGGGGATTACTTTGTGGAAAACCGGATTGGATTATTTTTTGGACTGCTTCACCTTGTTGATAACCGATTTCGAATGCTAGGAGGGATTTATTTTTAACTACGCTCGGTAGTTGTTGCAAGATTATTCGGTATGCGTCAAGTCCATCGTCCCCGGCATATAAAGCTTGATCTGGATCATAATTTTTCACGGTATCGTCTAGCGTATCCTTATCATTTATCGAAATATATGGTGGATTGGATACCACTATGTCTGCTTTTATGCCCTTTTCTATAAACGGCTCTAAAAAGTTGCCTTGGAAAAATTCCACATCTGCATCTAGCTTCACTGCATTATGTTTGGCTACTGCAAGCGCATCTTCAGAAATATCCACAGCTTTTACACACAGCATTGGATTTTCCTTTTTCAATGTAATACTTATAGCACCAGAACCTGCACCTAGATCCAAAACAGTTAGCTGCTTTCCACTATATTCACGGTCAATTTCTCGCAAAACGAGCTGGACTAATTCTTCCGTTTCAGGACGTGGTATTAGAACATGTTCGTTTACCGTAAAATGACGGCCGTAAAATTCCTCATGGCCAATTAAATGTTGGACTGGGATTCCTTGTTCGGCATGAGCACGAACTTGTTCCATAAGGAGTTCCTGAATCTCTACTGGAAAAGTATCTTTTGAAGAGGCTAACAAATTAGCACGTGACATGTCCAAATGGTGCATCAGGAGTAAATCGGCTACCCCTTCTTCCCTATTATGTTGTTTTAAAAAAAGAGAAGCCCAACGTCGGGCTTCCCATATTGTCGTAAATCGTTCCATCTTACTCACCGATTTCATCTAGTCGTTGTGTTTGTTCTTCAATAATTAGTGCTTCGGTTACTTCATTTAGCTTACCTTCCAAAATTTGATCTAACTTTTGGATCGTTAAGCCGATGCGGTGATCCGTCACACGGTTTTGTGGGAAGTTGTACGTACGAATACGCTCCGAACGGTCACCAGTACCTACAGCAGACTTTCTCGTTTGATCAATTTCTGCTTGTGCTTCTTGTTGGAATTTTTCATATATACGAGCACGAAGAACCTTCATTGCTTTTTCTTTGTTTTTGATTTGGGATTTTTCATCCTGACAGGATACTACTGTACCAGTTGGAACGTGTGTTAGACGTACTGCAGACATAGTAGTGTTAACACTTTGGCCACCAGGTCCACTTGATGCAAACGTGTCTACACGTATATCTTTTTCATGAATATCTACTTCCACTTCTTCCGCTTCAGGAAGAGCTGCAACGGTTGCTGTCGATGTATGGATTCGGCCGCCAGATTCTGTTTCTGGTACACGTTGTACTCGGTGTGCGCCATTTTCAAATTTCAGCTTTGAATAAGCGCCTTTTCCGTTCACCATAAAGATAATTTCCTTATAGCCACCTACATCTGCTTCATGATATTCAATGACGTCTGTTTTCCAGCCTTGCGCTTCCGCATAGCGGCTATACATACGATAAAGGTCACCAGCAAATAGAGCTGCTTCGTCTCCGCCTGCTGCGCCACGGATTTCCATAATAACACTTTTGTCGTCATTCGGATCTTTCGGGATAAGTAGAATCTTCAATGTGCTTTCCAATTCTTCTTTTTCTTCCGAAAGCTCGGATATTTCCTCTTTTACCATGCTGTACATGTCATCATCAAGGTTATCCTCTAACATTGCTTTCGCATCTTCTAATTGGGATTTCACATCTTTGTACTGACGATACTTTTCTACTATTTCCTGTAAATCCGACTGCTCTTTGGAGTAATCCCGCAGTTTCTTCGTATCGTTGATAACATCCGGATCACTTAACATTTCATTTAACTTATCATAACGATCCTCAATGGATTGTAGTTTATCTAACATATTTACGTCCACCTCTTCTTTTTCCTAAGCATACTAATTATAGTATTGGCAGTAATAGGCGTCAAAAATCAAAAAAGCAATGTTTTACAACGAAGATTATTCTTGGTAAGTTTTGTTTTATGCTAGTTTGTCATTCTACTTATTCTCGACAACTCTAATCTATAGTTTACGCTTGTTGTACCTTTTTTGTTATTCTTGGACGGTTTGGAACTTCATGGTGATGTCGGCATCTAGGTTCATAAGATTCCGAAGCTCCTACTAAAATAATCGGATCATCATAAGATGCTGGTTTTTCATTGATTAATCTTTGGGTTCTACTTGCAGGTGAGCCACAAACTGGACAAATGGCATTTAATTTCGTGACCGACTCACTTAAGGCCATTAGTTTAGGTACTGACCCAAATGGTTCTCCTCTAAAATCTAGATCAAGTCCAGCTACGACAACGCGATGTCCTTGGTCTGCAAGGTCTTGGCAAACCTCTGCAATGTTTTCATCAAAAAATTGCACCTCATCAATTCCGATTACATCTACTTCCTCATCTATGTAATCGTAAATATCAATGGAATTGGCTACTGGTCTTGCAATTACAGATGTCCCATTATGAGAAACAACCGCATCCTCTGCATAACGATTATCTATAACTGGTTTAAACACTCGTACAGTTAAGTTCGCGTATGTTGCACGTCGCACACGGCGAATTAATTCCTCAGACTTTCCGGAAAACATGCTTCCACAAATGACTTCTACCCAACCATTCTGCTTCATTACATGCACTGGTGGACCTCCCCTTTCCATCAAAACAACCTTATCGTTTTTTACATTTTATCTATAGTAATTACAACCAACCTATTGGAAGGCCATCTTCTATTATATCGTCAAGTTTATGTTTATTTCTATCCTAAAAGAGAATAAAAAAACAGGCAAAATAAAAGCAAATTTGCCTGTTTTTTCTAACAGATTGTTCTTGTACAGAACGTTCTTAGTTCATATTATATTTTTTCTTAAAGCGATCAACACGGCCACCGACTTTATCAGCTCTTTGTGTACCAGTGTAGAACGGATGAGATTCGGAGCTGATCTCAACACGGATTAAAGGATACGTGTTGCCATCTTCCCACTCAATTGTTTCATCAGAATATTTCGTTGAACCGCTCAAAAATTTGAAATCTGAACTAGTGTCAAGAAATACTACTTTTCTGTATTCCGGATGAATTTCTGGTTTCATGCTTTTCCACTCCTTTTTGCCCTGATTCCTTAGGAAACAGAGTTAATGTCGAAAACCGTTCAAAAAACGGTTGATTTATGCTTACTCTAAAAACTCACATAGAAAGATTATAACAAGCTAAATTTTATTTTGCAACTGCTTTTTTGGGGTCTGACCCCCGGCACTTTAACGCAATAGCGCAACGGGGGTCAGACCCCAATGTGTTATCTTCTACCAGGTTTTCCCTTCATTTCCTGATCCATCAATTGGAAAAATTCATCATTGTTTTTCGACGCTTTTAATCTTCTTAAGAAGCGTTCCACAAAATCAGGGGAGTCATTCATTGTTTTATGAATAGCCCACATTTTATCAATATGTGTTTTCGGTAATAGAAGCTCTTCTTTTCTTGTACCAGAGCGTGGAATATCGATAGCTGGGAATATTCGACGTTGTGCTAGACCACGATCTAGGTGAAGCTCCATGTTACCCGTACCTTTAAATTCCTCGTAAATAACATCATCCATACGAGAGCCTGTGTCCACAAGGGCTGTTGCTAAAATCGTGACACTTCCGCCCTCTTCAATGTTTCTTGCTGCACCAAAGAATCTTTTCGGACGATGGAATGCAGCAGGGTCAATACCACCAGAAAGCGTTCTTCCACTTGGAGGAATAACTAAGTTATAAGCACGTGCAAGTCGTGTGATACTATCCATTAAAATAATAACGTCACGCTTGTGCTCCACTAGACGCATTGCACGCTCCAGGACGAGTTCTGCTACCTTAATATGATTTTCTGGTACTTCATCGAAAGTGGAACTAACGACATCTACGTCTTCATGTACAGAACGTTCAATGTCTGTTACTTCTTCCGGTCTTTCGTCTACTAGCAAAATAATAAGCTTAGCATCTGGATGATTAACTGAAACGCTGTTGGCAATTTCCTTTAGGAGCATTGTTTTACCTGCTTTAGGTGGGGCAACGATCAACCCACGTTGTCCAAAACCAACAGGCGCCATTAAATCAATAATCCTTGTAGAGAGCTTATGGGACTCTGTTTCAAGCTTCATTAAACGATCAGGATATAGCGGCGTTAAAGCTGGGAAGTGAACACGTTCCTTCGCTGTTTCTGGATCCTCACCATTTACTGCATCTACATGTAAAAGTCCATAATATCTTTCATTTTCCTTTGGTGGTCTTACTTTACCAGATACTTTATCCCCGTTACGCAAATCAAATCGGCGAATTTGCGATGCAGATATGTAAATATCCTCGGCACTAGGTGAATAGTTGATTGGTCGTAAAAAACCAAAACCTTCAGAAGGGATTACTTCTAAAATTCCATCCATGAATAAATAGCCATCTTTTTCTGCTTGTGATTTTAAAATGGCAAAAATTAATTCTCTTTTTGTTAATTTACTATAATACGATACTTTGTACTCGCGTGCTTTTGCATATAGTTCTTTTAAATTCATTGACTCAAGTTGTCCAATTGTCACAGAAGACACAATATCACCACTCTTATTCTTTTCATTTACTATATAACATTATGAAACCATTAAAATATTTACTAGGATTAGCTATCACCTATAGCACCTAGAGTTTAATACCTTTAGGGATAAATCAAATTCTAATGAAATTTTCTAGAACTGATATTAGAAAAACTTGGCTTGTCGCCAGGTCCTTATGGCAAAAACCTTGGTTTTTCTTATACTTTAATCCTTTAACAAAGTTAAACTTTCTTAAAGTACAAAAAGGAATTAGAAATTTTTCAGGAGATGTCCTTGAAGTAAAGCTTTTGAAGGCATGAATAAAAAGGGGGTTGGTCCTTTCTATTAAGCATTATCATTTTAACCCTATTTACTAAATTTATTCAATACTATTTTTTAAATACCTCTCACTATACCACTAATCATATAGAGGACTATGCTGGATCTTCTTTTTGAGGATAGTAGAAGATAGTTCAGATAGTCTGAAAGGGCAGTTCAATTTCTGCCCTTTGTCGGACCACCTTGTTGTTTAATCTTCTTTCATAACTAAATTAGGCTTCTTTTTCAGGCTATGGTTTCCATCGATAAAACGAACCGTACCTGATTTTGCACGCATCACGACTGTTTGTGTTGTTCCTTTATTTCCTTTAAACTGTACACCGCGTAAAAGTTCACCATCTGTTACCCCAGTGGCAGCAAAAATTGCATCATCCCCACCACATAGGTCATCCATCATTAATACTTTATTTAAATCAGTAATTCCCATTTTGTAGCAGCGCTCTTCTTCTTCTTTGTTTTGTGGCACAAGCTTTCCTTGGATTTCTCCGCCTAAACATTTTAGTCCAACAGCAGCTAGAACTCCTTCAGGTGCACCACCAATACCGAATAAAATATCAACGCCAGTATGATCAAACGCTGTATTAATAGCAGCCGCTACATCACCATCTGGAATAAGCTTGATTCTTGCTCCAGCATCACGGATTTCTTGGATGATTTTTTCATGACGCTCACGATGTAAAACGGTAGCAACAACATCCTCTACACCTTTACCTTTTGCTTTTGCCACTGCTTTTAAGTTGTCTGTTACAGAAGCATTAATATCAATTTTACCTACTGCCTCTGGACCAACTGCAATCTTATCCATGTACATATCTGGAGCATGAAGCATTTTTCCGTGGTCTGCAATAGCTAAAACAGCTAGTGCGTTCCACGTTCCAAGTGCTACGATGTTTGTCCCTTCAAGCGGGTCAACAGCCACATCTACTCGTGGACCATATCCATTTCCTAAGCGTTCGCCGATATATAGCATTGGAGCTTCATCCATTTCCCCTTCTCCAATAACGACAGTCCCTTTCATCGGGATCGTATCAAAGACATTACGCATCGCAGTTGTAGCTGCATCGTCTGCTTCCTCTTTTTTTCCGCGGCCCATCCATCTTGCTGATGCTAATGCAGCAGCTTCTGTCACGCGGACTAGTTCCATTGTAAGACTTCTTTCCATGGTACTTCCTCCCCTTTATCCCTCAAATTCCTACTCATATCCATGGAACATTCCAAGCTCTTACTCTTACCTTCTTAAGAATTTTGGAATTGCTCTGCTTCCTCTTCTGTCATTTTTTCACGCCATACTTTTGCGCCTAATTGAATAAGCTTATCTGTTAAATCTTCATACCCTCTATCTATGTGTTCTAATCCAGCAATTTCCGTTACACCTTCAGCCATTAGTCCAGCCGCTATTAATGCCGCACCTGCACGCAAATCACTTGCTCGCACTTTGGCACCCTCTAGTTTAACAGGCCCACCGATAACAGCTGAACTTCCCTCGACTTTAATGTCAGCATTCATTCTCCGAAGCTCGTCGATATGCTTAAACCTAGCAGAGTAAATTGTATCTGTTACGATTCCTGTACCTTCCGCCTGTGTTAACAGCGCTGTAAATGGCTGCTGTAAATCTGTTGGAAAACCTGGATAAACAAGTGTTTTTATATCAACACTTTTCAGTTTACGATTCCCTCTAATAATTAGTTGGTCATCGTCCACATCAATATTTACTCCCATTTCGCGGAGCTTCGCGATAAGCGACTCCAAATGCGTTGGGATTACGTTGTCAATAATAACTTCTTCACCTGTTGCCGCTGCAATAATCGTATACGTTCCTGCTTCTATACGGTCTGGAATGATTGTATGCTGGCATCCAGAAAGGTTTTCTACCCCTTCAATACGAATAACGTCTGTACCCGCACCTTTAATTTTTGCTCCCATACTAGTAAGTAAAGTTGCTACGTCTATAATTTCTGGCTCTTTTGCCGCATTTTCAATAATCGTTTTCCCTGTTGCTTTTACAGCAGCTAGCATAATATTAATCGTTGCACCTACACTCACAACATCTAAATAAATTCTAGCTCCTTTTAATTCGTCCGCACGTAAATAAACAGCACCCTGTTCATTCGTTACTTTCGCACCAAGAGCTTCAAAGCCTTTAATATGTTGATCAATAGGTCTAGGCCCTAAGTTACATCCGCCTGGCAAGCCGATTACTGCTTTTTTGAAGCGCCCTAGCATTGCACCCATAAAATAATAGGATGCTCTAAGTTTCTTCACTTTCCCATTCGGCAGAGGCATTGATATCATCGAAGAAGGATCAACGGTAATATCACGGCCAGATTGTTCGACCTTTCCGCCGATTTCTTCTAATAAATTTTTCAAAATAGTGATGTCAGAAATATTCGGTAGGCCTTCTATCGTAACTGGAGAATTTGCTAATATCGTTGCCGGAATTAAAGCAACGGCACTATTTTTAGCCCCACTTATACGAACTTGCCCTCGAAGCGTTCTGCCACCTTCAACTAATAATTTCTCCATCTGTAAAACTCTCCTCTAATTGATGCACCAAATGTTGTTTGATTTTTTGCTTTGAAACAGTACTCCTAGACGCAAGAGTACAAGAGCTTCTTCAAAAGGAAGCTTCTTTTCCATTAGTATTTACAATCATGTAAAATTCATGCCTATTTTTGGTTATTCCAATCCGCCATAAACTTCTCAATTCCTTGATCGGTTAATGGGTGTTTCACTAAACTTTTCAACACGTTTAGGGGTACGGTTGCGATGTGAGCCCCATTTAGAGCAGCATCTGTTACGTGCAATGGATGACGAACAGAGGCAGCAATTATTTCTGTATCTATTTGGTGAATGTTAAAAATTTCTGCTATTTGAGCTACTAAAGCCATCCCATCATGACCGATGTCATCCAGGCGCCCTAAAAATGGAGAAACGTATGTTGCACCCGCACGTGCTGCAAGGAGAGCTTGATTTGCGGAGAAGATTAACGTTACGTTTGTTTTTATATTTTTTGCGCTTAGTTGTTTAACTGCCTTCAATCCTTCTAAAGTCATTGGAACTTTAATGGTGATATTTGGGGCAATTGCTGCTAATTCATCAGCCTCTTTTAACATGCCTTCCGCATCTTCAGAAATTACTTCTGCACTAACAGAACCGGAAACCTCTGCCGTTATTTCTTTTAAACGATCATGGAAAGAAATATTCTCTTTCGCAACAAGACTTGGGTTAGTCGTTACACCTGCTAAAATACCAAGTGCATTCGCTTCACGTATTTCTTCAATATTCGCCGTATCAATAAAAAATTTCACTTATAACACCCCTCCATTTTTAATTTCGTAAAAGTACATGAAAAGGAAACCGTCAAATATGACGGCTTCCTTGTAGTGACTTAAGCTCTGTTGGAAGAACCAAATTCACGCATTTTGCCAATAACAGTTTGTTTAATAGCTTCTGTACCAGGACCTAAATATTTACGTGGATCATAAAGATCTGGTTTAGCATTTAAAGCTTCACGAACTGCTTTTGTTTGAGAAATTTGGTTTTCTGTATTTACGTTTACTTTTGCTGTTCCTAAAGAAATAGCTCTTTGGATATCTTTCGTTGGAATCCCTGTACCACCGTGTAATACAAGTGGAACATTCGTTATGTTAAATACTTCTTCCATACGATCGAATCCTAGGTTAGGTTCCCCTTTATAAGGACCATGAACAGAACCTAATGCTGGAGCAAAGCAATCTACGTTTGTTTCTTCAATTAGTTGTTTACACTCTGCTGGAATTGCATATGCTGCTTCTGCATCATCTACAATTAAATCATCCTCTTGACCACCAATACGACCTAATTCCGCTTCAACAGAAACGCCGTGAATGTGAGCAAGCTCAACCACTTTCTTTGTAAGTGCGATGTTCTCCTCTAATGGGTAGTGAGAACCATCAATCATAACAGAAGTGAATCCTGCATGAATCGCTTCCGCACATTTTTCAAAGCTAGAACCGTGGTCAAGGTGAATAGCCACAGGTACAGTTGTTCCATATTCAATCATTAAAGATTCAACAATTGCAACAGCCACTCCAAATCCACCCATATAACGAGCAGCACCTTCGGAAACCCCTAAAATAACAGGTGAATTTTCTTCTTCGGCTGCTTGAAGAATCGCTTGCGCATATTCTAGATTGTTCATATTAAATTGTCCTACTGCATAACCGCTCTCTTTTGCATCTTCTAGCATTTCTTTCATGGATACTAATGGCATGAAGAAATCCTCCTTTAGTTAAAGTGAAACTAAAACAGCGGGGTTGTTTGCCTCACTGTGTAGTTATTTAAACTATCTGGGTGTACATCCCACTGTTCCCCTAAATGTTGGAGGGTCTTCGGGAGTTGGCACCAGGATATAAAAATGTCCTTTATGATTTTGGACATTCGTTAGTTTATGTAATCTTCATTACTTTTATAGCATACCAAGTCCAACCTTGTCGTGCAACAAATCGTTATGCGATAATATGTATTTTTTACAAATAGGTAGATAATAATTTATGTATATCTGTTATATCGAACGGTTTTGCTAATATATGCTTAATGTTTTTTGTCTCAGACTTACCTTCCATCTCTTCCACGGATAAACCACTCATTAAAATAACTGGGGCCTCAATGGCAAGCTCTTTTTCTAATTTTGTAGCAAACTCAAGTCCATCCATTAATGGCATTTTATAATCCACAAAATATAAACTCGGCTTTTCTTTTTCACAAACTTTTAAGGCTTCCATACACGTTTCAAAATCCCTGACTTTAAAACCCTGACTTTCAATAACTTCCTTTAACAATAAACGAATCCCAATCTGATCATCGACGATAAAAACTGTTTTCTGTTCCATATGCAACAACACCCTTCACTGATTAATTTTCTTCGGCAAAACATACTATGTTTTAAACCAACTGCTGTATTCATTCTTTAGGACTTTCTTTGCATAACAGGACGCTAATTATTAGGAAGGAAAAGGGATAGAAAAATTATGGTGATCTTTTTCAGTTCGATGCTTTAACCTAACATTTTTCTGCCTAAATCTTCACTAATGAAAAAGGTTCATTTTTCTGGGGTTTTACCATTATTCTTACAAATTTCTATAAAAGGTTTAATTTTCCTCCTTTTTCCTCCTTTTTTCTTATTCCTGATGTGCATTCATTTTTGCTCCAACCCAATTTTATGCTACTCTTATTTTGTTAAAGCACAGTTATAGGAGGGACTTTATGCTTCAAATGTTAGCGACTCAACTTATAGGAGAATTCAATAAAATTAAAGAAAATGAATGGCAGCATATTGAGGATGTGTCACGCACATTGTCGAATACCATTATTGGTGATGGGAATATATATTGGTACGGAAACAAAGAAATGAAAGGGCTATTAGCTGAAATTGTTGAGGGAGCCGAACCTTTTCCAGATTCAAAAGCGTATGACCCTAACGAAACCGACCTTTCTGAATTGGACAGGCTGGTAATTGCTACTCGCTTTTCCGATGATACAGAAATATTACCGTACATAAAAAAAGCACAAGCTACAGGAGCAGAAGTAATCGTACTATGTGCCGTAAAATCTACGGAAGATGAAATTATTCAACAAGCTAACTTTTATGTGGATACAAAACTAACAGAATCCCTTATCCCAATGGATAATGGAAGAATTGGATTCCCAAGTCTCCTAACCATGTTATTTGTTTACTACGGGATTTACTTAACAACACAGGATATTTTGTCCGATTTCGAAGGACCACTACCTACGATGATGTAGCATTTGGTTTGAAATCAAAAAGCAAGCTGGCGAATATGCACCAGCTTGCTTTTTATTTACTTTTTATTATTAATCGATTCTTTTACAAAGTCACGGAACAATGGTTGTGGCTTTGTTGGTCTAGATTTAAATTCAGGATGGAACTGACTAGCAACAAACCATGGATGATCTTTTAGTTCGATAATTTCTACTAAACGGCCATCTGGGCTTGTTCCAGAGAATAAAAATCCGTTGTTTTCCATTTGTTGACGGAACTGATTGTTAAATTCATAACGGTGACGATGACGTTCGTACACAATTTCATCATCATAAGCAGCTCTTGCTTTTGTTCCTTCGTTCAACTTACATGGATATACACCTAAACGCAACGTTCCACCTAAATCAGCAATATCCTTTTGTTCCGGTAGTAAATCAATAATTGGATATGGCGTATTAGGGTCTATTTCAGAAGAATGTGCCCCTTCTAATCCTAGAACGTTACGAGCAAATTCCACCGAAGCTAATTGCATTCCTAGACAAATACCAAGGAACGGAATTTTGTTTTCACGGGCAAATTTCGTTGTCGCAATCTTACCTTCAATACCACGGTCACCAAATCCACCAGGAACTAGAATACCATCAGCTTGACCCAGAAGCTCTTGTACGTTTTCAGCATTTACTTCTTCTGAATTAACCCAAGAAATTTCTACATCCGCATCGTATTGGAAACCAGCGTGTTTAAGAGACTCTACTACAGAAATGTAAGCATCTTGTAGCTCTACATACTTTCCGACTAACGCAATGTTTACTTTTTTCGTTAGATTTTTAACCTTTGTAACAAGTTCGTTCCATTCCGTCATATCCGCTTCACTACATGTTAAACCGAAGTGGTCACACGTAATTTGATCCAAGCCTTGTTCCTTTAAATAAAGAGGAACTTCATATAGGGTATCGGCATCTCGGGCTTCAATTACTGCATTTTTATTAATATCGCAGAATAGGGCAATTTTCTCTTTCATTTCTTCACTTACTGTATTTTCTGTACGTAACACAATCACATCTGGTTGAATACCTAGTGAACGAAGCTCTTTAACAGAGTGCTGGGTAGGCTTTGTTTTCATTTCTCCAGCAGCTTTAATGTATGGAATAAGTGTACAATGAATGTACATCACATTTTCTTTTCCTATGTCACTTTTAATTTGGCGGATTGCCTCTAGGAATGGTAAAGATTCAATATCCCCAACTGTTCCCCCAATTTCCGTAATGACTACATCTGCATTTGTTTCTTTTCCAGCACGGAAAACGCGGTCTTTAATCTCATTTGTAATGTGAGGGATGACCTGAACCGTACCACCTAAGTATTCACCGCGACGTTCTTTACGAATGACAGAAGAATAAATTTTACCAGTCGTTACGTTACTATATTTGTTTAAATTAATGTCAATAAAACGCTCATAATGGCCTAAATCTAAATCTGTTTCTGCACCGTCTTCTGTTACGAAAACTTCACCGTGCTGATAAGGACTCATCGTTCCTGGGTCTACGTTAATGTACGGGTCAAACTTTTGAATCGTTACGCTCAAGCCGCGATTTTTTAATAATCTACCTAAAGATGCTGCTGTGATCCCTTTTCCTAAGGAAGATACTACTCCACCTGTTACAAAAATATAATTTGTCATGTTTCAACCTCTCTTCTGAAAAATTTTAGACTTTCGCGACTTCCTATGTTTGCACGGCATTTGGATTTAAATCCAAATGCTACATTTGTCACACGTCTAGCGATAAATGGTTCCTTATATTTGAAGTCATACCCTGACTTAAGGACTAAGTATTATTAAGGAAAACGATAAAGAAAGTTCATTAAACAGTTTCCGTTTATTACTCCACTAATATTCCTAACTTTCTACCTACTGCCTATTCAACTATGTAAATAGAAGAAGGAAGAAAAGAAAAACGGTCGCTTTCTTCTACATTTTCTTTATCTAAAAAACATAAAAAGCGCCCCCGATTAATCGGGAACGCTTTTACTCTACGTTCATAAAGAGCCCAAATAAAATTCTATCCATTTAGCTCTTTAAAGTCAAGCTTATTTATCTTCTTCCTCTTCAAAATCTTCATCTAGGTCGTTGTCATCATCATCACTATCAAAATCTGTATCATCATCAGAGTCGTCATCAGAATCATAATCGAAATCGTCATCTAAATCATCATCTGATTCATCGTCATCATCATCGAATGAGTCATCATCGTCTAGATCATCTTCTTCTAAATCTTCTTCAAGATCATCTAAATCGTCTTCCACGTCGTAATCGTCGAAGTCTTCTTCTTCTTTTTTAGCAGCCTTTT
The DNA here is from genome assembly GCF_014207435.1 of Salirhabdus euzebyi. GTDB lineage: Bacteria > Bacillota > Bacilli > Bacillales > Alkalibacillaceae > Salirhabdus > Salirhabdus euzebyi. The sequence continues at coordinate 179,005 of NZ_JACHGH010000006.1, read as the reverse complement.
TCTTCTTTTTACGGACTGGTGCCAAGTCTTCTTCTACTTGGTCAACTGGATACCAGCGTCTTAATCCCCAGACATTTGAGCCAACTGTCATGAACCGTCCATCAACATTCAAGTCCGTATAGAACGAAGCAATGTTTTCTTTTTTTTGTTCTGCAGTAAACCCTTTTGCTTTTGCTACAAGATTATAGAGCTCTTTAAAGTCCAGTGCCTTTTTTTCTTCCAACAAAATCTCGATAGCCACTTCCAACATTGATAGTTCTACGAGATCTTCTTGGGTGTATTTTTCCAAGCTCACGCACAGCACTCCCTTTTCTATCATTTACTATATTTAATCAACAAATTAATGTATGTACTCATGTTGTTAACACCTTTTTACCATACCATACATTATATACAAAATAATAGCATTTAATCCAGACTTATAATATATAGAAAACTTAGTGAATGTCAAGCCGGCAGGCGAAGACAGTCGCTTAGTTGCACTTATCTATTTTCCTTCATTGTGTTTCCTACGTCGAATTCTCTTCTTGCTAACACAATATTGCAAATACGGAATAGAAAACTTAGTGAATGTCAAGCCGGCAGGCGAAGACAGTTGCTTAGTTGCACTTATCTATTTTCCTTATTGTGTTTTCTACGTCGAATTCTCTTCTTGCTAACACAATATTGCAAATACGGAATAGAAAACTTGGTGAATGTCAAGCCAGTAGGCGAAGACAGTTGCTTAGTTGCACTTATCTATTTTCCTTATTGTGTTTCCTAAGTTGAATTCTTACATAAGTGTCTTTTCGTAAAGGTTGTCTTATATCTTAGCACTTATGGAAACTGTGATGTATCTTAATATATCTGAAACCCAGCCGCTACAGAAATACACTACGCTTTCCGCTGGCTCGCGTCTGAAGAACCCACAGTGGTGATTTTCCACGAGGAGGCTGAGGCCGTGCCCACGGAAAGCGAAGTATTCTGCCGAAGCGGTCGTATATCACTCACCAAAACGCGCAATTTATGTATATTGTGTAAAAGAACAATCTTTGAAACCAACCTACATAAAAAACAGGAGAGGACCAAAATAATAGATCCTCATCCCATTTTAAAAACTTTATCGTTGTTGAAGTCTATGTGTATTTCAACTGCTTAATACGCTGAACATTTATGAATAAAACAACATTCAGCCTTCACTCTTACATATTTCTACGATACTGCCCGCCTACTTCATATAATGCATTTGTGATTTGGCCGAGGCTTGCTACTTTTACCGTTTCCATAAGCTCAGCAAAGATATTACCGCCACCTGCAGCAACTTGCTTCAATCGGTTTAAAGCATCGGCAGTTTTGTCTTGATTTCGTTGTTGGAATGCACGCAAATTCGTAATTTGTTGGTCTTTTTCTTCCTTAGAAGCACGTGCTAGTTCCATTGAATCAATTTCATCTTCACTAGGTGGATTCGGGTTTACGTATGTGTTAACCCCGACAATTGGTAGCTCACCTGAGTGTTTTTTCCCTTCGTAGAACAAGGATTCATCTTGGATTTTGCCTCGTTGGTATTGACGCTCCATGGAGCCTAATACGCCACCACGATCGTTTAGACGTTCGAACTCTTGAAGTACTGCTTCTTCCACCATATCAGTTAGCTTTTCTACGATAAAAGAACCTTGCAAGGAGTTTTCATTTTTAGTCAATCCAAATTCCTTGTTAATAATCATTTGGATTGCCATTGCACGTCGAACCGATTCCTCTGTTGGAGTCGTGATTGCTTCATCATAAGCGTTCGTGTGCAAGGAATTACAGTTATCTTGGATAGCAATTAACGCTTGAAGCGTCGTACGAATATCATTGAAATCAATTTCCTGGGCATGTAAAGAACGTCCAGAAGTTTGGATATGATATTTTAATTTTTGGCTACGTTCATTTGCTCCATACTTATCTCTCATAATGATAGACCAGATTCTTCTTGCCACTCGGCCGATTACTGTATATTCAGGGTCTAGTCCGTTTGAGAAGAAGAAGGACAGGTTTGGTGCAAATTTATTAATGTCCATTCCGCGACTTAAATAATACTCTACATACGTAAAGCCGTTTGCTAATGTGAATGCGAGCTGCGTAATTGGGTTTGCTCCAGCCTCCGCAATATGATAGCCAGAAATAGAAACGGAATAATAGTTTCTTACATTGTGATCAATGAAGTACTGCTGGATATCTCCCATCATTCTTAAGGCAAACTCTGTTGAGAATATACATGTGTTTTGGCCTTGGTCTTCTTTTAAAATATCCGCTTGTACTGTTCCACGAGCTACAGCTAACGTTTGTTCTTTAATTTGGAGACGCTCTTGTTCATTCGGCTCACGATTGTTTTCTTCTTTAAACTTTTCTATTTGTTGTTCAATTGCAGTATTAAAGAACATTGCTAAGATGATAGGTGCAGGTCCGTTGATGGTCATAGAAACCGACGTCATTGGATGACACAAGTCAAATCCCGCGTACAGTTTTTTCATATCATCTAACGTACATACGCTTACACCACTTTCTCCAACTTTTCCGTAAATGTCTGGACGCTCATCTGGATCTTCTCCATATAACGTAACAGAATCGAAAGCGGTACTTAGTCGCTTCGCATCATCATCCTTCGATAGATAATGGAAACGTCTATTCGTACGTTCTGGCGTTCCTTCCCCAGCAAATTGACGTTTAGGATCTTCTCCTTTTCGCTTGAAAGGAAACACACCGGCTGTAAAAGGAAATGCACCTGGTACGTTTTCTTTTAGTAGCCAAACGAGTCGATCGCCCCAGTCATTGTATCTAGGAAGTGCAACCTTAGGAATTTTTAAGCCAGATAAACTTTCTGTATTTAGCTCTATTTTAATTTCCTTATCTCGAACTTGATACGACATTTCATCTTGTTCGTATTGGGCCTTCTGTTCATCCCATTTTTCAAGCATTTGTTTATTTGCTGGGTCGATTTCTTTTTCATACTTTTCTACGAGCTGCTCGACAGCTTGACGAGCTTCTACTACTTCAAGCTCCTCCACTGTTCCTTTTACTTTATAAAGTTTTCGAGCCGCTTCCGCTTGTTTTTCTGCTTCTTCATGGTAGTTACGAACAGTTAAGGAGATGTCCCGTAAATATTGCCTGCGCTCATTCGGAATAATCATGTTTTGTTTTTCTACTTTTTTCGTACGTTCGAACGTTGTTTCTGCTTGCCAGCTATACTTTTCATTTATTTTATCTATAATTGCTGCAAATAAAGTGTTCGTACCAGGATCATTAAATTGACTCGCAATCGTACCGTAAACCGGCATATCCTCTGGGTTAGAATGGAATAGCATATGACTCCGTTGATACTGTTTACGAACTTGACGTAGCGCATCTTCTGACCCTTTTTGCTCAAACTTGTTAATAACGATAAAATCAGCAAAATCAATCATATCAATTTTTTCAAGCTGAGATGGGGCACCATATTCACTCGTCATAACATACATCGATAAATCCGTAATATCAGTAATTGCTGCGTCCCCTTGCCCAATACCACTCGTTTCTACAATGATAAAATCGTAGCCCGCAGCCTTCACAACATCAATTGCTTCCTTAATGGCTTTTGAAAGCTCTGTTCTAGAGTCACGTGTTGCCAATGAACGCATATAAATACGATTGTTAAAAATTGCGTTCATTCTAATTCTATCGCCTAGAAGTGCTCCGCCCGTTTTCTTTTTCGTCGGATCGACGGACAAAATAGCAATTTTCTTATCATCCACTTCATTTATAAAACGGCGAATAAGCTCATCTGTTAACGAGCTTTTTCCAGCTCCACCAGTACCGGTAATCCCCATAACCGGAATTCGCTTACTTGCTTCTTGGTATACTTTTTCAAGAACGGCCGCCGTTTCCGCGCTTTGCTCCTGTTGATTTTCTACATACGTAATAAAACGAGCAATCGCTTGAGGTTCACCAGCTCGTAATTTTTCTACTTCCGTTTCGGGATCCATCGGTGTTAAAAAGTCACACTCTTTTAGCATAAGGTTAATCATGCCTTGCAGACCTAGACCTCTACCATCTTCTGGTGAAAATATCCTTGCCACACCATAAGCATGTAGTTCCTTAATTTCTCGTGGGATAATAACCCCGCCACCACCGCCGTATACACGGATGTGTTCAGCACCACGTTCTCTTAACAAATCAATCATGTATTTGAAATACTCTACGTGGCCTCCTTGATAAGAAGAAATCGCGATACCTTGTGCATCTTCTTGGATAGCCGCATTCACAACTTCCTCTACCGAACGGTTATGTCCTAAATGAATAACTTCCGCGCCACTAGCTTGTAAGATTCGACGCATAATATTAATAGAAGCGTCATGCCCATCAAATAAACTGGAAGCAGTTACAAACCGAACTGGATGTTTCGGTGTATACATCACATTTTCCATCTATTGTTTTCCTCCCCTTATTGAATGTCCTGTTGAACAGCCTGTTCTTGTTCAATATTCAAAGATTGGAACAAAAAATGTAGCTGCCTTTCGATATATTGCTGAATGGAAAAATCCTTTTGTAAAATCCATCTTCGGAAACCCCACATTTGCCCTTGAACAAATATGTTATTGGCAACGAGTTTCACATCTTGAGCCGGAATTTCATATGGCAAGCTATTTTGAATCACCTTTTCTAGCATCAAAACCATATCTTTTTCCTTTTGCAGGACGTACTCCTGAGCTTCCTTAGGTAAAGACTTTACTTCCTGATACATAACGATGACCTCATCCTGCATGTCATCCATTAACTGCAAGTAGGATGTCACGGCATCGTATAAGCTCGCAATACTACGCTTATTCGTATCAATCGCACTTTCCATTCGTTCTTTTACATGTTCATAAATGTAATCACAAACTAAGAAAAGGACGTCTTCTTTCGTACGAATGTATTCATACAACGTACCAATACTAAAGCCCGAGGCTTTAGCAATTTCTCGTGTAGTTGTTTTATGGAACCCTTTTTGTTTAAAAAGGTTCACGGCACCTTTTACCATTTGGTTTCTTCTCATTTTAATTAACTGTTCGTCTTTTACAGTTGTAGGTACTTTTTTCAACACTTAACGCCCCCTCTCTCGTTTCCATTCCGAAAGCCAATCGTCTGCGAGTTGATAAGGGTCTTTAGTCTGCTTTAGGGCTTTTTGTTTGGCTGGGTCTTGCTCAATAAATGCTTTCGCTTCTTTCCACAGCTCTTCCCGAATAAGTTCGTACACTTCATACGCTAGTTGATCTTGCCTTTTTTGCTTACCTGCTTCTGTTTCGGACAAATAATCTCGGTGCTGTGTACATTTTTGCCACAGCTCCTCAATCCCTTTGTTCTCCGTAGAAATTGTTTCTACAATAGGTGGAACCCATCCTTTTGGGTCCACGATGTGCATAAACTCCCGTAGTTGTGTTTTCAGCTTTTGAACACCGTGTAAATCTGCTTTATTAATAATAAACAGGTCCGCTATTTCCATAATACCTGCCTTAAATATTTGTAGGACATCTCCACTGTTAGGTGTTAAGACGACAGCTGTCGTATCGACGACCTTCATAATGTCCAGTTCTGATTGACCGACACCTACTGTTTCTACGATTACAGCATCAAAACCATACGCATCACAAACCCGAATCGCATCCTTCGTGGAACGAGCAAGCCCGCCTAGACTTCCTCTTGTTGCCATACTTCGGATAAAGACGCCTGGATCCGTAAAATGTTTATGCATACGTACCCGGTCACCTAACAATGCACCACCGCTGAACGGACTTGTTGGATCAACCGCTATAATCGCAACCGTCAAGTGCTGATTTCTTAAATGGGTAATAAGACGGTCCACTAAGGAGCTTTTTCCCGCACCAGGAGAGCCTGTAATGCCAACATAGTAAGCCTTTTGCTTAATCGAGGCAATATCACTCAACAGACTTAGCTTATCTGGATGATCATTTTCGACCATCGTAATTGCTCGTGCTAAGGCTCTTTGGTCCTGTTTCTGAATCCGTTCAGCTAGCGTATGCATGGTATCTTCCTTCCTCGTACTAATCCTTTGTTACCATTCTACCAATAACGAGACGCTGAATCTCTTGTGTTCCTTCATAAATTTGCGTAATTTTTGCATCTCGCATGTAGCGCTCTACTGGATAATCCTTTGTATACCCATAGCCACCAAATACTTGAACCGCTTCTACAGTCGTACGCATTGCTGTATCTCCTGCAAATAATTTAGCCATTGCAGAAGCTTTTGCATATGGTAATCCTTCTGACTCGAGGTATGCAGCTTGGTAAGTTAATAAGCGCGATGCTTCAATTTCAGTTGCCATATCTGCTAGTTTAAAAGAAATTCCTTGGTTATGAGCAATTGGCTTCCCGAACTGCTCACGTTCTTTTGCATAGTCGACTGCAGCATCTAATGCACCTTGGGCAATCCCTACAGCTTGAGCAGCGATTCCATTACGACCACCATCTAACGTCATCATCGCAATTTTAAAGCCTTCTCCTTCTTTTCCTAACATATTTTCCTTTGGTACTCGGCAATTTTCAAAAATTAATTCTGTCGTTGGGCTGGAGCGAATCCCTAGTTTCTTTTCCTTTTTCCCGAAACTAAATCCTGGAGTACCTTTTTCTACGATAAAGGCACTAATTCCTTTATGTTTTGCATCGTGATCTGTTTTCGCAAAAACAACATAAAGATCACCTACACCACCGTTTGTAATCCACACTTTGCTACCATTTAATACATAATGGTCTCCGTCTTCCTTCGCAGAAGTACGCATGGAAACAACGTCAGATCCAGCTCCTGGCTCAGATAAAGCATAAGCACCAAGTTTTTCTCCTGTTGCTAGCTGCGTTAAGTATTTTTTCTTTTGTTCTTCGTTACCGAATTTATAAATTGGCCAGCTTGCTAAAGAAATGTGAGCAGACAATGTAACACCTGTAGATGCACAAACTCGAGAAAGCTCCTCTACTGCAATTACATAACTAACAAAATCAGATCCGATTCCACCGTATTCTTCTGGCCATGGAATTCCTGTTAATCCTAGTTCAGCCATTTTATTAAAAATTTCTCGATCAAAGCGTTCTTCTTCATCACGCTCTGCTGCTGTAGGCTCTACTTCTTTTTTAGCAAAATCGCGGACCATTTTTCTAAGCATTTCTTGTTCTTCTGTTAATTGAAAATTCATGATAAGTCCTCCCTGTATTTGAAGTATTAATCTAGTTTTTTACGCAATATCCTTAAACTACGACATAACTATAGCTCTGCATTTTGATGAGTGCATACGACCGCTTCGGCAGAATACTTCGCTTTCCACGGGCACGGCCTCAGCCTCCTCGCGGAAAACCACCGCTGCGGGGTCTTCAGACACGTGCTATCCCGTAGGAGTCTGCGTATTCTGCCTACGCTAGTAGTAATTTTCTGATTCAAGAATAGTGATAATCATAAAGTCAAGACATTTTATGAGAATCCCCATACCTATCACTTTGGCTATATTTCAACTTTGTTCCAAACATTAGTACTTTGAATTATAACAAGTTACAAAGCACATGATCAGCGAAGGAAATACACGTAGACTCCTACGGGACAGTGAAGACGTTGAGACCCCACAGCGAGCGTTCTGTGCGAGTGAGGAGGCTCAGCGCGAGCCCTAAGGTGCGCGTAGTATTTCCGTAGCGGTAGGATTTGCACATATTAAGTTACGTCGCATTTTCCATCAACTGTGATTTAAATAACAAAATTTTTAATGAAAAGAGCCTTTTATTTAAGCAGATGTTTACTGATAACTATGTGTTGGATTTCGTTTGTGCCTTCATAAATTTCGGTTACTTTTGCATCACGGAATAGTCGTTCTGCGGGATAGTCTTCGGTAAAGCCGTATCCACCAAAAATTTGTACTGCTTCGATGGCTGATTTCATTGCTGTTTTAGAGGCGAACATTTTCGCCATAGAGGCTTCTTTTCCACATGGCTCGCCATTTGTCCGTAGGGATGCAGCTTGATAGGTTAATAGTTTTGCTGCTTCTACATTCGTTGCCATATCTGCTAGCTTAAAAGAAATACCTTGGTGGTGAGCAATAGGTCTACCGAACTGCTCCCGTTCCTTCGCATAAGCAACGCCGTGCTCTAACGCGGCCTCCGCTATACCTAATGCTTGGGCTGCAATACCAATTCTCCCGACATCAAGGTTAGCCATCGCAATTTTAAAGCCTTCCCCTTCTTGACCTAAAAGCTGGGATTCATGTATTTCGCATTGTTCAAAAGTTAGTTGAACCGTATTAGAACCGTGAAGCCCCATTTTCTTTTCCTTTTTTCCGATAGTGAAGCCTTTTGTATCCTTTTCTACGATAAAAGCGGAAAGACCCTTTGAACCAGCATCTGGATTCGTTCGAGCAAACACGATATACGTATCCGCTTCCCCGCCATTCGTAATAAACACTTTTGAACCATTTAATACGTACGTATCACCACGTTTTTTAGCACGGGTTTTCAATGTACCTGCATCCGATCCTGCACTCGGCTCTGTTAATGCAAAAGCCCCTAAATATTCACCTGTTGCTAGTTTCGTAACGTATTTTTTCTTTTGCTCCTCGTTCCCGAAGTACAAAATTGGGTTAGTTCCAACTGATGTATGAACGGATAAAATAACAGCTAACGCTGCACTTTCTTTGGCAATTTCATTTATAGCGATAATATAGGAAGTGAAATCCATCCCAGCGCCATTATATTGTTCTGGAATCGGGATACCCATTAATCCTAGTTCGCCCATTTTCTGTACGAGCTCCCTCGGAAAACGATCTTCCTTTTCCATTCTTTCAACTGCTGGAGCAACTTCTTTTTTTGCGAAATCCCGAACCATTTTCCGCATCATTTCTTGCTCTTCTGTAAAACGAAAATTCATTAATCCCACCTCTTAGTTGTAAAGTAGAAAGTCTATTCTCCGTAAATATAGAAACCTCTACCTGATTTTTTCCCTAACCATCCTGCTTTTACGTATTTACGAAGCAACGGACACGGACGATATTTACTATCACCGAAACCTTCATGAAGTACTTCCATAATGTATAAACATGTGTCCAAGCCGATAAAATCAGCTAATTGTAGCGGACCCATTGGATGATTCATCCCAAGCTTCATTACTTCATCTACTGCTTCTGGAGTCGCAACCCCTTCATAAACGGTATAAATTGCTTCATTAATCATTGGCATTAACACACGGTTTGAAACAAATCCTGGAAAGTCGTTCACTTCTACTGGTGTTTTACCGAGTGCCTTTGTCGTAGTCTCAATTGCCTCATATGTTTCATCTGATGTCGCTAACCCACGGATAATTTCTACTAATTTCATCACTGGTACTGGATTCATAAAGTGCATGCCTATTACTTTTTCCGGTCTATTCGTTACGGCTGCAATTTCTGTAATCGGTAGAGAAGAAGTATTGGAAGCTAAAATAGCATGCGCTGGTGTGATTTCGTCCAACTGCTTAAACACTTTGCCCTTTACGTCCATATTTTCTACAACCGCTTCAATGACTAAGTCACAATCACTTGCATCTTGAAGAGACGTAGTTGTTGATAAACGTTCCATGATTTCTACTTTTTCCACTTCCGTTAATCTACCTTTTTGAACAGAACGATTTAGATTTTTTTCAATGGAAGCAATCCCTTTTTCTAGAGAAGCTTCTGAAATATCATTTAGCTTTACGTCAAAATTGGATTGGGCAAAAACTTGAGCAATCCCTGAACCCATCTGCCCCGCTCCAATGACCATTACTGTTTTTATTTGCACATTCATTCTCCTCTCTTATCTCGTTGCACACGCAGTCTTCTACTGCTTAGGAACTTCCACTAGCACTGCATCCCCTTGACCACCGCCAGAGCAAATTGCTGCAATACCTAGTCCGCCGCCACGACGCTTTAATTCATAAACTAGTGTTAATAGAATACGAGCACCACTAGCTCCAATTGGATGGCCTAATGCGACTGCTCCACCGTTTACGTTTACTTTTTCAGGATCTACATTCGCAATTTTTCCACTCGCTAGAGCTACAGCTGCAAATGCTTCGTTCATTTCAAATAGATCAATATCTTCTATTTTCTTTCCTGTTTTCTCTAGTAAGGAGTTGATTACTAAACCAGGTGTTTGAGGGAATCTCTCTGCTTCTACAGCTATTTCATCATGAGCTAGAATCGTAGCAAGAGGCGTTAGCCCTTCCTTAGCGGCTCTCTCATCAGACATTAATAGCATCGCGCATGCACCATCGTTTACGCCTGGCGCGTTACCGGCAGTAATCGTTCCATCTTTATCAAATGCAGGACGTAATTTACTTAGCGTCTCAACAGACGTATCTTTACGAGGGGCCTCATCTGTATCTACTATTACCGGATCCCCTTTTCTTTGTGGAACAGACACTGGTACTATTTCTTCTGCCAATATGCCATTTTCAATCGCTTGAATAGCACGTTGATGACTGCGGTAAGCCCATTCATCCTGCGCTTCACGCGTTAGACCATATTCAGCTGCTGTTTTATTGCCATATGTCCCCATGTGAACACCTTCAAAGGAACAAGTTAGTCCATCATGTACCATTAAATCGACAACCTTTTGATCACCCATACGCATTCCGAAACGTGCTTTTGGCATGAAATAAGGAGCGTTACTCATGCTTTCCATTCCACCAGCAACAATTACTTCTTCATCGCCAACACGAATAATTTGATCTGCTAACGTCACACTTCGTAAACCAGAAGCACACACTTTATTGATTGTTTCTGTTTTTACATTCCAAGGAATCCCCGCTTCACGTGCTGCTTGGCGTGATGGTATTTGACCTTGACCACCTTGTAATACAGTCCCCATGATTACCTCGTTAACGAGTTCTGGTGAAACGTTCGCTCTCTCTAACGCGCCTTTAATAGCAGTACCGCCTAACTGAGAAGCTGTTAACGAACCTAAAGCTCCACCAAACTTACCAAAAGGCGTGCGTGAACCTGATACAATAACTGTTTTAACCATTTCATTTCCTCCCCTTAACACTTTAATTTGTTAACGCTTTCATAAAATCGAAGTGTGACTGAACGCTCGCTCAACCACTTTGCAAATAGGAAGCGCCTCGTTCTATTCGAGAAGAAAAAGTGTAACCTTTAAAGCTACACAGGAAGGACAAAGTGCCAGTTTGACCTTATAAGTGAGGTAGTATTCTTTCTCGAACAGAGTGGCGCGGAAAACACCATTACATTAACTACTATTTAAAATCAAAAGGAAAGCGCAAATCCTAAAATTTGCACTCTTTCCTTTTTCTATATTTATGCAGAGATTTCCTCTTTTTGATCACCAAAAATTGATTTTGCTAAAACTTCAGCAACGTCCATTGATTTAACTGTATCTTCTACCTCTTTCGCTTTCGTTCCGTCACTAATCATCGTTAAGCAGAACGGACAGCCTGTAGAAATAGTTGTCGGTTGAACTTGAAGTGCTTGTTCTGTACGAGCAACGTTAATACGATTTCCTGTTTTCTCTTCTGTCCACATGAGACCACCACCGGCTCCACAGCACATACCTGTTTCACGGTTACGTTCCATTTCTACTAAAGTTACTCCTGGAACAGCATCTAAAATTTCGCGAGGTGGTTCGTAAACTTCGTTGTAACGGCCTAAGTAACAAGAATCGTGATACGTAATTTTTTCATTTACTTCAAATTCTGGTACAAGAAGACCCTCTTTCACCCATTGAGCCAATACTTCTGTATGGTGATAAACTTCAGCCTCTAAACCGAAGTCAGGATATTCATTTTTGAAAATGTTATAAGCGTGTGGATCGATCGTAACGATCTTTTTCACACCGCTCTTTTCAAATTCTTTAATGTTTTTCTCGGCAAGCTCTTGGAATAAAAACTCATTACCTAAACGACGAGCTGTATCACCAGAGTTGCGTTCTTTATTTCCTAAAATCGCGAACTTAATGCCTGCTTTGTTCATTAGACGAGCAAAATCAAGCGCGATTTTTTGGCTACGGTTGTCATAAGATCCCATCGAACTAACCCAGAAAAGATACTCAAAGTCTTCTCCTTCTTTGTCAAGCTCTTTAACAGTAGGGATTTTCAATGTTTCATCAAGTTCGCGCCAGTTTTCACGTTCTTTCTTAGAAAGACCCCATGGGTTACCTTGACGCTCAATGTTCATCATCGCACGCTGTGCATCTGGATCCATCTTTCCTTCTGTTAGTACTAGGTAACGACGAAGGTCCATAATTTTGTCAACGTGTTCGTTCATAACTGGACATTGGTCTTCACAGTTACGGCAAGTTGTACATGCCCAAATTTCCTCTTCTGTAATAACATCACCAATCAGGCTTGGCGAGTACATCGCTTCTGCACTTGCTGCCACTTCATCATAGCTTGGCTTTTCTCCTTGTGCCATTTTCGCAAGCTGGTTTCCTTCTGTACCTGCAAAAGCATAAGTTGGAACCCAAGGTGCTTTACCAGTAACTGCTGCACCTTTTGCTGTTAAATGATCACGAAGTTTTACGATTAAATCCATTGGAGACAGCATTTTTCCTGTTCCAGTTGCAGGACATACATTCGTACAACGTCCACACTCGACGCAAGCATAAAAATCAATCATTTGTAGTTGGTCGAAATCTTCTATTTTCCCAACTCCAAAGGATGCTTCCTCTTCACTTTCCACATCGAAATTAATTTTAGATAGCTTACCAGGTGCATCATTACGACTTAAAAATACGTTAATCGGAGCAGCAATTAAGTGCGCATGCTTCGATTGTGGTACGTATACGAGGAAAGAAAGTAACGCGATCAAGTGAATCCACCAAGATACGAAGAAAACAACTGCTGCCGCCGCCGGGCTCATCCAACCAAATAACGCCGCAATACCAGATGCAACAGGTTCTGTCCAAGTTAATTCCTCACCATGCCAGATAAGCGCCATACCATTTCCTAATAATACGGAAAGCATTAAAGTTCCGATAAAAATTAATACTAAACCAGCTTTAAAGCCCCTTTTCAAACGGACAAGTTTTTCAATATAGCGACGATAAAATGCCCAAATTACCGCAGTTAAAATCATTAATGTAACAAGCTCTTGGAAGAAAGTGAAACCAGGGTATAAAAATCCAAGAGGTAAATGGGAGCCAGGGACTAGTCCCTTCCAAATAAAATCAATTGCTCCAAATTGAACTAAAATGAAACCATAAAACATCATAACGTGAATAATTCCAGATTTTTTATCCTTCAATAATTTCTTTTGTCCAAAAACGTTTACAGCAACTTTTTTCAATCGTTCTTTCCACGCTAAATCAAACTCTACTTTTCTACCAAGCTTAATATAGGCGATGCGTGTAAGAATAACTTTTACGAATAAACCGAGTGCGTAAACGGTTACAATAGAGAACAAAATCCAGTTTACAATTGCTAATGTATTCATTCGTTACCCCCCCAGATAAACTGTCCTACTCTTGTTGCTTTGCAACGGATTCATATTTTTACAATGAGCCATATACGTACAAAGAAAAATTTGCTGACTGTAACTATGGTCGAATCTTTGCCTAACTTCAAACAAAGCATAACATAGCCTAGACTTCAGCGGAATAAATTTTGACCCTAACGTATTAAAAATTCTGAATACTATAATCCTACTTTAAATTATGAATGAACATTCAGTCAACACTTTTACATAAAATATTTTAGTTTACTCCTACAAGTTTCCGTAAATAATAGGGAAGGAGAAGGGAGCGAACGAAATGGTATGGTTGTATGTAGGTACCGGTGTAGTGGTCATCTTTTTTTTGCTGTTTTTAGACTTCTATTTCGGGAAAATTCATCATCATAAAAATGCAGACAACCTTTCCTTTCCAATTGCATCTGGAGACTATTCTTGTTTTTTTAATGGCAGTCCTCTATTTAAAGATATGTTTCAAGAAATAAAAGATGCTAAGAAAGAAGTTTGCGTACAATCCTATATAATAAGAAACGACAGTATTGGTAAGGAACTTTTCACTTTATTAAAGCAAAAAGCACAAGAAGGGCTTACCGTACGCCTTCTCGTTGATCGAATTGGTAGTTTTGGTCTTCCTGTTTCTGTCAGGAGGGACTTAAAAAAAGCAGGTGTATATTTTACATACAGTTCAAAACCTAGCTTCCCGTTTTTCTTTTATAAGTTTAATCGTAGAAATCACCGAAAAATAACCATTATTGACGGGAAAATAGCTTATGTAGGTGGTTTAAACGTAGGAAATGAATATATCGGAAAAAGTCCGCGGTTTAATAATTGGCGAGACTGCCATTTACGTTTAACAGGAGAACTAGCAAAAGATGTGCAGCACCTTTTCCAACACGACTGGGAGCTTGCTGCGAAAGAAAAAATAGAAGTATATAAAGCAAACATGCCAAAAATGGAGAAGCAAGGGAAGGTCGTGGCAACGGACGGAATAGGTTTAGAGGATATGTTTTTTCACTTTATTCATCAAGCGAAGAAAGAAATCATTATAGGAACACCATACTTTATTCCGAGCAAGTCTATTGTTAGGGCCTTAGAGGATGCCATCAATAGAGGGGTCGTAGTCAAAATTCTTGGTCCGATGAAAGCAGATCATATGCTAGTAAAGGAAGCCGCTATTCCCTATTTTGTCTCCCTTAAAGAAAAGGGTGCAGACGTCAGGTTATTTGATCAAGGTTTCTACCATGCAAAAATTTTTATGATTGATGATAATTTCTGTGATATCGGCACAGCTAATTTTGATAGAAGAAGCCTCTATTTAAATAAGGAAGTAAACGTCATCACCTATGACGTAGCCTTTATTCAAAAGGTCCGCGAATTATTTTTGAAGGATTTTTACCATAGCGTTGAAATGAATGATCAATGGCTAAACCAGTTGAATGCATGGACATCAATCAAAATAGTGATTGCTAAACTTGTTAGGCCTTTGCTTTAAACATTACATGTAAAAGGGGACAGTCCTCCTTATCGGACTGTCCCCTTCCTGTTTACATTTTTTCCGGTGCCTGTACGCCGATTAAGGATAGGGCTGTTGCAATAGTAATACGAACAGCTTCCATTAAACCTAGTCGGGCCTTCGTTCTTTCTAGGTGATCAACATCTAATACTTTTTCTGCATTGTAAAAACTATGCAAATCTGAAGCTAAATCATATATATATTGTGTCATTCGATGTGGTGTACGTTTTAAAGCTGCATCTGAAACGACTTGTGGGAACTCTCCTAAACGTTTTAGCAAATCAATTTCTTTCTCTGATTGGACTAAAGAAAAATCTCCATCTACATCTAGCTTCAATCCTTTTTCCTCTGCTTGACGAAGCATACTACAAATACGAGCATGAGCGTATTGCACATAGTATACTGGGTTTTCATTGGATTCCGCTTTTGCTAAATCCATATCAAAGTCTAAATGTGAGTCGTTTGAACGCATCACGAAGAAGTAACGAACCGCGTCAAGGCCAACCTCTTCCATTAATTCAATCATCGTAACCGCTTTACCAGTACGTTTACTCATTTTTACAATTTCTCCATCTTGAATGAGGTTCACCATTTGGATAATGGGAACTTCTAGCTTAGCCGGATTATAGCCTAATGCCTCAATTGCCGCCTTCATTCTCGGGATATAACCGTGATGATCTGCACCCCACACATTAATTAATGTTTCAAAGCCACGATCAAGTTTTGTTTGATGATAAGCAATATCTGGTGTCAAATACGTATAAGAACCATCCTGTTTAACTAGCACTCGGTCTTTATCATCTTTAAAGTCCGTAGAACGGAACCATAGGGCACCATCCTTTTCATAAAGGAATCCTTTACCCTTTAGCTTTTCAACAGCTGCTTCTACTTTTCCATCATCATAAAGGGACGTTTCCGAATACCATTCATGGAAAGAAACTCGGTAGCTTTCCAGATCATCTTTTATTTTTTGAAGCAGGAAATCTAGTCCATATTTTCTACAAAACGGAAGTCTAGCTTCCGCCTCTTCCTTTATCCATTTGTCTCCATATTCTTGGTACATTTTCTTACCAAGCTCAATGATGTCTTTACCGAAATATCCGTCCTCTGGCATATCCCAATCATTTTTCCCCGCCGCTTGCATATAACGAGCTTCCACTGATCTAGCCAAATTATTCATTTGGTTACCAGCATCATTTATGTAATATTCTCGTTGTACATCGTAACCTGCTTTACTCATAATTCTTGCTAATGCATCGCCAAATGCTGCACCTCTTGCATGGCCTAAGTGAAGCGTTCCAGTAGGATTTGCAGATACAAATTCGATTTGAACTTTTTCTCCTTTGCCAGCGTCTGTACTTCCATAACTTTCTTGTTGCTTTAAAATAGTTGGGATTAATTCTGTTAAATAAGAAGTGTCTAGGAAAAAGTTAATAAATCCAGGGCCGGCAATTTCCATCTTTTGAATGGAAGCTTTTGTTTGATCAAAATTGCTTACAATATCTTCTGCAATTTGTCTTGGTGCTTTTTTAGCAATACGGGCTAATTGCATGGCCATATTCGTTGCATAATCACCATGGGCTTTATCCTTTGGTACTTCTAACAAAACTTCCGGGATCTGGTCCTCCGTAGCAAGTCCTGCTTTTACAACTGCCTGTACAATTTCAGATTTTAACTTGAGCTCTGTCTGTTCTACTATATTCATTTTGTTGCCTCCCTTTTATATGTAAGCGATAATTGGTGATTTTGGGGTTCCTGTTCATTCAACCTAAGTAAATAGGTAATGTCGAGACTCCCTTGACGACCATTATTTTCTCTATTGAAATCAATTTGTTTCGTTTCCGTTTCCATTCGCATCGTTCCAAATGGATGGTAATAAGTACTTTCCGTACGTTGACCTTCCCGAAAAATTTGATTCATTTTAACATGTCCTGTCCGTTTAACGACAACTTTATCCTCTGAAATAGTAATCATGTTTCGTACATTGTTACCATCAGGATCCTTTTCATTAAATAGTAAGACATACGTCTCATCTTTTTCATAATATTTCCCTTCGGCAGAAACATCGATATGTTCTCGATTATTTTCATCGGAAATCACTGTTTTCAAAGTAACTTTAACATTCATGGGATTTGCAGCCAAGTCGTATCTCTCCGATCATAAGTTTCTTAACTAATACATTATAAAGATTAAAAAATAGATTCTCAACCTAAAGAAAATAAGCCTAATAAATATAAATATAATTATATTTATATTAGGAAATATGTGGTAAAATATTTAAAACTAGTAAAAGGGGGGTTCTCGTGAAATTAATCCTTTATGGTTTAGTGACTGTCTTCCTCATTGTTTCTGGTTGGTATACGTTTCATACTTTTTCAAGCGGAGAATTTGTTTGCTGGAGCGAATCTAGTGCAGATCTTGCATTATTTGAAGAAAAGGGTGGTCTTTACCTAGGATATGATATGGAATGGAACGGCAAAGGCAAGCCAGTTTTAGAGAATCTTGAATTGGTAAGAGCAGACGGGACCCCGCTTCATTCAAACCCTCAAGAAATCATCTACACACCTTTAATTAGTGACCGTACTACTGGCATTTATACAGTTGATGATACAAAGGATATTATATTTTCTCCACTTAAAAAATATAAAATACAAAAACAAAAATTTCACCTCGTCTTAAGAGTGTCTATTCAGGATAAAAACTTCCGTGACGATATTCAAGGAATGAAAATAACCTACAGAATTTTAGGGCAAAAGAAAGAACAAATGCTTCAATTTAGCGGACTTATCACATCTTAATCTTCTCCATAAAGAAACCAGGCGACCCATCAAAGGATAGCCTGGTTTCTTTATGTTTTATTTTACCCAACCCAACAAAATTTCACGAATGAATTTACTAGCTGCAATTGGTGTTTTTTCAGTTGGATCATAAATTGGAGCTACTTCTACTAAATCTGCTCCGATTACATGAACATCGGATTGAGCGATTAGTTGGATCGACTCTAATAATTCCTTTGAAGTAATACCACCCGCTTCTGCTGTACCTGTTCCAGGAGCAAATGCTGGGTCTAATACATCAATATCAATGGTAACGTAAACATTTCTACCTTTTAATTTCGGTAAGACTTCTTTTAAAGGTTCCGCTACTTCGAATTTCGCCATGTACATACCGCTGTCTTGTGCGTACGCGAATTCTTCTCTCATGCCAGAACGAATTCCAAATGAATAGACATTTTCCGGGCCGATTAACTCACACGTTTTTCTAACT
This sequence comes from Salirhabdus euzebyi, assembly GCF_014207435.1. GTDB lineage: Bacteria > Bacillota > Bacilli > Bacillales > Alkalibacillaceae > Salirhabdus > Salirhabdus euzebyi. The sequence continues at coordinate 160,780 of NZ_JACHGH010000006.1, read as the reverse complement.
GGCGTGGAATGGGAAAGCGGCTCCCCTTCATATTCCTCGCGCAGGTCAGCGTGTGCATCAATATGGATAAGTGCAAAGTCTGGGTATTTTTCATGTACTGCCTGTAAAATTGGCCAGGATACTAAGTGCTCTCCACCTAATCCTAACGGAAATTTCCCTAAATCAAGGATTTTCTTTGCATAATCATAAATCATATCCAGACTACGCTGTGGGTTCCCGAATGGTAATGGAATATCACCAGCATCAAAATATTTTACATCCTCTAAATGCTTGTCCATGTAAGGGCTATATTCCTCTAGTCCTAATGATGCTTCCCTAATTCGGTTTGGGCCAAAACGTGAACCAGGTCGGAAGCTTACTGTCCAATCCATAGGCATACCATAAATGATAGCTTGAGCATCCTCGTGCGTTGGATGGCTCATAATAAAAACTTTTCCTGAATATCCTTCGTCAAAACGCATCACTTTCACCTCTTCTTATTCCGTTAAATCCTTAACAAATTTAGGTAACGCAAAGGCTGCATGATGCAGCTCCTTCGTATAATATTTTGTCTCCATCTCCTGGAAACGTTCTTCTTTTACTTTCAATGGATCATGAATTTTACTTCCCATTGTAAAGGTCCAAAGGCCACTTGGGTATGTCGGAATGTTTGCAGTATAAAGTCTTGTAATCGGGAAAATTTCTTTCACATCATGATAAACTTGGTGAATTAAATCTGCTTTAAACCATGGATTATCTGTTTGCGCAACAAAAATCCCATCAGCTTTTAATGCTTTGGAAATACCTGCGTAAAATCCTTTAGAAAATAAATTTACAGCAGGTCCGACTGGCTCTGTAGAATCAACCATAATAACATCATACTCGTTTTCACTTTGGGCAATATGCATAAATCCATCATCTACTTTTACTTCCACACGTGGATCTTCTAGCTTGCCGGCAATTTCAGGTAAATACTTTTTCGAGTACTCAATTACTTTCCCATCGATTTCCACTAACACGGCTTTTTCAACAGATGGGTGCTTTAACACTTCACGAATGACACCACCATCACCACCGCCGACTACTAGAATTTTCTTCGGACTTGGGTGAGTGTGCAGGGGAACGTGAGCAACCATTTCATGATAAACAAACTCATCCTTTTTCGTCGTCATGACCATATCATCTAGTACGAGCATGTTGCCCCATTCTTCTGTCTCATACATGTCTAACTTTTGAAAATCCGTTTGCTCCGTATGCAATGTTTGCTTAATTTTTGCTGTTATACCAAAGCTATCGGTTTGTTTTTCTGTAAACCATAAACTCATGTAATTCTTCTTCCTTTCCTTTATAGCTTCTACTTGTTGTTTTTCCATTCTATCTAGTACTAAACCACTTTTTTCAACGTCTATAAAAGGAATTTATTTATTTGCTTTGTACATTGTGCAAACAAACAAATTATAGAGAAAATCACCGTAAAAGTTAAGCATTATTTTCCATAACAACCAAATTATTTATGCGTAGTAAGCATAAGGCCTATCGTTGGTAGGTTCTAGAAGTATTAATATAGTTAATCTTTCTTCCCACTCAAGTAATACACAGAAAGACTTTTGTCGAAATGACAAAGTTAGAAGTTTAAAAATGCCAATCCGTTTCCATACTGTTAACAATAAGATGTCTTCATGATTGTAACAGGATGAAAGGTGTTGCTTTATGTCTTTGCGTAAACGTTTCAGAATCCTACAAAACAAGCGGATGAAGTGGATATTTTTCGGCCTGCTTTTTAGTTTTTCTGCTTTTTTTATCTTAGCCATAAGTGTGTACTTTTATGTTTTCGTCCAAGGTCCTCCTCCTCTAACAAGTGAACAAAACACCGTCATCTTCTCAGAGGATGAACAGGTTATTGGCATTAAACAAGGTTCACAAAATCGTTACTGGGTTAAATTAGATCAAATTTCCCCACACGTAAAAGATGCTTTTATCGTGACAGAGGACCAATCCTTTTATGATCATTTCGGCTTTGATCTTTCTCGCATTGCTGTTGCTGCTTTTAAAAATGTAAGCCAAATGGAAAAAGTCCAAGGTGCTAGTACGATTACGCAGCAATATGCAAGAAATCTTTATTTAACGCATCAAAAGACGTGGAAACGTAAAATAAATGAGGCTTTATATGCATTAAGGCTGGAAATGTTTTATGGCAAGGATGAAATTTTAGAAGGATATTTAAATACCATCTATTTCGGACACGGTAATTACGGCATTGAAGCCGCAAGTCGCTATTACTTTAATAAACATGCAGATGAACTTTCGGTAGCGGAAGCATCGTTACTGGCCGCTATTCCAAAGGGACCTTCCTATTATTCACCGATAGACTATCCAGAGCATGCTACAAACAGGCAACAGCTCATTTTAAGCTTGTTAGCTAACAGCGGAAAAATTACCGAAGAGCAATGGGAAGAAGCAAAAGCTACAACCTTAACGATTACACAAGAGGAAGAGCGTGAAGGGAAACAAATCGCCCCTTATTTTCAAGATGTCGTCATGTCTGAAGCTGTAAACATTTTAGATAAATCGAAAGAAGAAATTCAGACAGGTGGATATAAAATTTACACGACTATAGACGTTGATATGCAGGAACAGCTAGAAACAATAACCGACGAGAAGATAGACGATTCCTCCTCCATTCAAATAGGTGCTATTAATGTTGATCCAAAAACGGGTGCAATCAAATCACTTATTGGCGGAAGAGATTATGTGGCAAGTCCTTTCAACCGTGCTATTCAGGCAAAACGTATGGCTGGCTCTACTTTTAAACCATTTCTCTATTACGCTGCACTAGAACGGGGTTATACACCTGCTACTCCGTTAGAAAGTTCACCGACTTACTTTGAGTTAGATAATGGGAAGGTATATGCCCCTTCCAATTACAACGGCTATTACGCTAACTCTCCCATTACTTTAGCACAGGCATTAGCGTTATCTGATAATATTTACGCAGTCAAAACAAACGTCTTTTTCAAGCCAAAAACATTAGTAGAAACCGCGAGGAAATTTGGAATCAAAAGTGATTTACCAGCCGTTCCTTCTTTAGCATTAGGAACCGCATCGGTATCAGTGCTAGAAATGGCAAAAGGGTATAGCTTGCTAGCGAACAAAGGTAAGGAAGTAATACCTCATACCATTACAAAAATAACCGACTCGGAGGGAAAAGTATTATATAAACGTCCTAAACCTTCCGGAAAACAAGTATTAGACCCGAAACATGCATTCGTGTTGACCCATTTAATGACTGGTATTTTCGATGAATCACTAAATGATTACAGCCGAGTAACCGGTGCATCACTGCTAGATGTCGTTTCTAGACCATATGCTGCTAAATCAGGAACAACTAATGCGGATAGCTGGATGATAGGGTTTAGTCCACAAGCGGTAACAGCAATATGGACAGGGTATGATAAGGGTGATCAATTAACAAAAGTAGAGGATCAAACGTACGCAAAAGATATTTGGGGAGAATATATGGAAGCGATTCATCAGGACATTCCTTTTGAGGCATTTAAACCACCTGAAGGCGTAAAAGCAGTCTTTATGGATCCCCATTCTGGTAAACTGGCTCACACAGGCTGTCCAAATATGCGCCTCACATACTTTATCGAGGGAACAGAGCCTCGCACGTTCTGTAGTTTACATGATGCGAAGGATTTCCCGTTTCCACAAAAAGAAGGGCAGGAGGAAGAACAGGAGAATGATAGCGGATCCATTTGGGAATGGGTGTTTTAAGCTAAAAGCAGGCTCTATTCGCATAAATTTTTGCTAATTATAATTCACAAGATGAGTGTTAACCCAACGCAACGGAAATACACTACGCGCACCTTAAGGCTCGCGCTGAGCCTCAGGTGTCTACGTGTTTTTCCTTGCTCACCATGTGCTTTAGAATAGAAGATAGTTTAAATATATATCAAACGTTTTATATCCAAAAATTTTTGCATCTAGGGCAACCTAAGCAATAAGAAGATTCTATGCAATGGATATATGGCCTATTACTACTCTTAAATCAGAAAGTTAATATTAGCGTAGGAAGAATACGTAGACTCCTGTTGCGACCAGTGACCGTCGTTGGACCCCGGAGACGAAGTCGAGGAGGCTCACTGGGAACCCTAAGGCGCGCGAAGTATTCTGCTGAAGCGACGGGATAGCACCAAATTACCATCAGAAAGTATATGCAGCTATAGTTATGTAGTAGTCTATATCTTTGTGATAGAAAGAGAAAAGCAGCCTAAAAATAATAAAGAGGGAACGGTTGGTGGCCGTTCCCTCTTTATTGTCCTAGTAAACACATGTTACCCATGTGTACTATATTTTACAAAGTTCTTGAGTAAAGCACAAGAAATTCAAAAAATGTTCACAATTAGTTCAAATTTACACTATTCAAATGCCTTTTTTATTTCTTGTCGAGAATTCTCCCAAATATCCGGTTTATACGTTTGTAAGAAGTCTCCTAAAATCCTTTTTGATTTTTCATCCATATGTTCGACAACGATTCTGCCCTTTAAGGATTTGTCCATATGGTTAACATGTTCTGGAAGAATCTTATAGCCTCTCTTAATTTCACGTTCTACGACTAGTTCACTTGAAGCAATTCCATAGTAGAACGGACCAGTCTCGTTTCTTTCTACGGTTACCCAAGCAATCCAATATAGTTTCCCGTTTGGGACTACACTTCTATCAGGCACAAATTTAATTCTCTTTTCGATAGCACTACGAGCGTGCATCGCCCCCATATCGACATAGGCCTTTTCTTCATTAGGATCTACAATAATAGGAGACATATTTTCAAGACTTACTGAACCGACACCATAACCACCGTGTCCATCCGTAGAATCATCTTTCATAATGGTGAATTGCTTCGTCTTTTTTTGTTCATCATCTTTTTCGAAGGATGTCATATCCAGAAACCTCCCTTTTTTTCGCACTTTAAAGTTTGATTCATATTTTACCATAATTGACGAATAGAAAGCATTTATTCGGATTGAGCCAATAATTTTTATGTACCTATACTTTTTACTGTTTAACTACTTTCTTTTCGTAGTATACTCTTACTTATTAAGCTTACTATACATATTGATAGGAGGACAAAAAAATGCCATACGTTACTGTAAAAATGTTAGATGGAAGAACCGAAGAACAAAAAAAAGCTTTAGTGGAGAAAGTGACAGAAGCCGTTTCGGAGACAACTGGTGCTCCAAAGGAAAAAGTGGTCGTATTCATTGAAGAAATGACGAAAAACCACTACGGTGTTGCCGGTAAAAGACTTAGCGATCAATAATAGAAAGCCCTTTGATGATAAAAAGCATCAAGGGGCTTTCCTTTCTTACACATCTGACATTTTTTTAATAGGTGTGAAACTTTCTTGCGTATACGTGTAAGCTGAAGGAGAAAGTTCCTTCTTTTGCTTCACTCTTTTTCGCTTCATCTTTCTAAAGGTTACACCTACTTTTACCTGTTGCACCTCTTTTACTCCTTGGATAATGAGCTGCATAGCAAAGATAGATAGCATAAAGGCAAGAAGAACAGTACCTAAAATCCAGTAGTTACCTGTGAAAATAACCGTTCTAGTATTTCCAATTAAACCAGACCACTCATACGTAAATGTTTTTGGAGGGTCCGCGTCCCATCCCATCGTAACGACTGTACCACCAAAAAATAATTGAAAGATCCCTAAATGGATAAAAATGAGTAAGGTTTGAATAAATTGTTGACCAAATAAAATGGTCATCCTCGCTCCAATATGAGGTAAGACATGTCTGCGTAAAATATGTAGAGGACTACCACCTAATACTCTTGCACTTAGAATAAACTCACTCTTTAACACCTGTTTCATTTCATTTCCAGTCAACACCATTGTCATTGGTACAACTAAAATAGTGAGAAGGAATACTTCAATACTAATTCTCTCAAACAGAGAATATTCCCAAGTACCATCAGGATTTCCCCACAGAACAGGTCGAAGTAACAAATAGGCAATAATACTTAACGGTAAAAAGTGCATAGCATCAACTAGCTTTTCCACCCACTTCTGCCTTGATTGATCCATTTTGAATGCATAATAAATGCCTCCAATAAAGCCGATGAAGACTCTTAGAAAAGCAATCAAAAATGCAAAGAATAACGTATATTTTGCACCAACAATAATTTGATCGAACATACTATATCCTACATCATCTGAGCCCAATAACATCGGGTTTGGCGGAGCATGAGGAGGACCGCTGGCAATAGATCCCTTCTCATCATATAGAAACTTCACTCGATCGATTTTACTATCAGTCAAGATAGAATAGATAAAACTGTATGTCGTTAATCCAAACAAAAACAGGAATCCAATGGCAAATTTCACATTTTTCATATGCACAAAAAGCACTTTGCTACCTTTAACGAACGGAATCCATATATACCGCAGCCATTTGCTTTCCTTTTTATCTTTTATTTCTTTTGAAATAGCGAAAGCATCTCGTTCATCAGTTGAAATCCAATAGTCGATGAGTTGATAAAACAGAAAAAATGGCGTGAATAGCATAATAAGTCCAAAGGCAATCGTCATCGGTTGAAAGTCTAATGTAATATAGTGGGTTAGTGCTTGTATATTGAAAATGTATTCAATAATAAAAAGACTAGATAGGAGTGCCCATACAATTACTTTCGAATGATAGAACGCACTTGGCGTAATGTTCTTGATTACGTGAAATAGAATAATAGATTTTTCCCTTAACCCTTTACTTTTTGCAAATTCCACATAATCTTTTAGCATTTCCTCTTCAATCATAAGAAGAAGGATTTTAAACAGTGAAATCATCGGTAAAATAGCTAACGTAATGATTGGAGCTAAATATATTTTCTGTTCACTACCTAAAGCAGCAATTCCGAAAACCCGTGTTCCGGTTGCTTTATATATGTAAATAACGAGTAGCTGAAGTAGTAAAGCAATCACGACTTCAGGAATGGATTCTAAGAAATCTAAAATCTTCTTCAAAAAGCTATACATAATTCTCGGAAGAAAGTTTGCTAGAAAAGCCATTATTGCAGCAATGAAGAATCCTAATAGTATAGCTCCTACAATAATGGTCATCGAATACTTAAACGGCTCCCATAAAAATTCGATGACTGGTTGCGGGTGCTCCTTATACATAAACACCCAATTTTTAGGGTTTATAAATTCGAATAAGAATTTAAAAAGATCCGAAAAATAACCAAAAATGTTAAAGAAACCATTCGTTTGAAATGCTTGGGGCATAACACTTATACAAATAATACCTAGAATCCCTAATACATAGTATGCACCAATTTTCAATAACCTTGTGAACTGCATCATCACACCCCCATATACATATTTACAGATAATGATTAGACGTATTAATATTTCATTTTGTTACACAATTTTTCAACATATTTTTCCATTTAAAAATGCATCCACCAAAAAATTGATGGATACATTGTAAATGACTATTATTACTCTGTTTCCTTCATTGCAAATGTGAAGCTTTCTGGTTGTGGTGTATAAACCGTTTTTTCAACCACTTTCTTCTTTTTCTTCTGCTTGATTCGTTTATAACTTACACCAACTTTTACTTGCTGTACCTCTTTTACCCCTTGAATAATAAATTGCATTGCTATAATCGACAGCATGAAGGCAAACAACGCCCATAACACGACCCAGTAGTTCCCTGTATACAGCGCCTCTCTAGCGGAACCAATAATGCCGGACCATTCATTCGTATAGGAACGATCAGGAAGGTCTGGCCCCATAAAGCCTCCCCCACCTGTAAGAATCGTTCCACCAACATAAAGTTGTACGACCCCAAGATGCACAAACACTAATAACACTTGCACAAATTGTTGTCCAAAAAGAATGGTCATTCTTGGCCCTAAGTGTGGGATAACATGTCGTCGTAAGACATGTCGAGCATTCCCTCCTAAAACTTTTGTGCTCGTAATAAACTCCTGTTTTAACACTTGTTTCATTTCGTTCCCTGTTAAAACAGCCGTCAACGGCAAAACGAGTATCGTTAAAATAAATATTTCATAGATTAATCGTTCACTTAATGAATATTGGTTCATTGGTGTTAGCATAAGTACTGGACTTAACAGTAAATAGGCAATAACACTTAATGGTAAAAAGTGAATAGGATCCACTAGTTTTTCGAGCCATCTTTGCTGGGATGGTTTCATTTTGAAAGCGAAAATCATCCCGAAAAAGAATCCAATAAACACGCGGAAAAATGCGATTAAGAACGCGACAATTAATGTATATTTCGCCCCAACTATTAGTTGGTCTAATAGATCAAAGCCAAATAGGTCAGATCCTAATAAAAAAGGTTCTCCAGGGGGGTGTGGTGGACCGCCCACCCAGGTACCAATTTCATTAACACGGAACTTTTGTTGATCCACATGACTGTCATGTGCAAAATGATAGTAAAGACTCACACCTATTACAACAGCAAAGAAAGTAAAACCGATAGCAAATTTCACATTTTTCAAATGGATATAGAGCGTAAGGACTGTTCCTTTTAAGAAACTGCCCATTGACTTAAACGGGTTAAAAGACCGTTTATATGGTTTTATTTTTTCTGTTCTGACTACTGCTTCGCCCTTGCTTGTCCATTTTAGACGGAAGCTCCTTTTCTTCCCAATAGGTATACCGTTGGATTCTTCAGCAGAAATCCAGAAATCAATTAGGTTATAGAGAAGGAAAAATGGTGTGAAAAGAAATAAGAGCGCAAAGGCTACCATCATAGAATCATAACCTAATGTTGCAAAAGTTGTGATCCCTTTTATGTTAAAGACAATTTCAATAATAAATAGGCTTGAAAACATTCCCCATAAAATTATTTTAGAATGATAGAATGCGCTTGGTAAAATGTTTTTCAACACGTGGCCAAGCAATATTCTTCTCGGTTTGATTCCCTTGCTTCTAGCAAACTCTGTATAATCCTTTAGTAGTTCTTCCTCAATCATTAATAATAGGATCTTAAACAGGGAAATAGCAGGCAAAATAGCTAATGTTAGTACTGGGGCTAAAAATATTTTTGCGTCCGATCCTAAGGCTGCAATGTTAAAAGGCAAAATTCCCGTCGATTTATAAAACCAAATCGCAACCATTTGTAAGGCAAAAGCAACTAACAAGTCAGGAACTGCTTCCAGTAAATCTAATATTCTTTTAATAAAGCCTAATACTATTTTGGGTAGTGCGTGTGCCGTAAAGGCCAAAATAAATGCTGCTAAAAAACCGATAATGATTGCCGAGACTAATATTTGCATCGAGTACACGAATGGATCCCAAAGAAACTCAAAAATGGGGTAGGCTTTTTCTTTGTACATGTATACCCACTCTTCGGGGTTTAGGAACTGCTTGGTAAAGGCAAATAGTAAGGTAAAATAGAGTTTCACATTAAACAGTTCACCCAGTTGAATGAACGCTGGGGCTACGCTAATAAATAAAACCCCGACAACACCTAGTATGTAATAGAATAGTAGTTTGATAATTCGAATCATGTTCTAACTCCTTTTACGTCTATTTGCTAAACAAAATAGAAATTATAGTAATGTAGTATTATGCCTAATTTTATCTGAATGTTCTAATTTTAAATATTTTCTGTCATTTTTTCAACATAATATTACAACAATAAAAAAGAGACAGCCAAACTTATTGTTTGAATGCCTCTTATCCGTTAGTTTGCTCTTTTTACTTGCCCAATAAAATCCCATGCTTTTTCTAATTCATCTTGTGTATAGTTTTGCTTGCTTTTCACAGTTAACACTTTTTCTTCTACGTCTTCTTTTGTCATTCCCTCAAAATACATCATGGTAGATACAAGTTCTAAAAATCTAGAGCTCTCCCCATTCATTTTTTCAATGATGCCATCAATGTTATCTAATTGAAAGTCATAGTGATTTAAAAACTTTTTTCCTTCATCCGTTAATCCATAACGATATTGATAATACCCACTCTTTTTTTCCTTTGATTCGGATAAAAACCCTAAATTCGTAAGCTCTTCTACCCGAAGCGTCAATTCTTCTGAATAAGGTCCATAGAAATGGAACTGATAGCGTTCCGAAAAAGGAAAATTACATTTTTTTAAGATGTAAATCATTTTTTGTAGTCTTTTTCTACCTACTACTTCTTTACAATGTGAAAAAAACGATATAAGTTTTGCATGCTCATTTAACACTCCGCTCAGCTCCTATCCCTCTAAAATTTCCAAGATTCTTTTCTTAATTTCACTGTCATCTGAAAGTCCTTCTATGAAGTCAGCAGCGTAGTAAAGTTTGTGGTCTGTCCGTTTTTTCCCCGAAATCGCTTCTACAATCTCAGACTGACGAGACAATTCCTTTAGGTCTCCATTTTGCATCATTAAATGAATAGGTAGACGTTCCTCATCTTCCCCTGGTCGATAAAAATCGTACGGTAAGTCAGAAGATGAATCTACTTCTAAATAATAATCTGGATCAATGCCCGCTTCTGTAAATAACTTATGAAGCTCCATCCACTGCCCAAACTGATGATTTGGGTTGAATTCGATATATTTAAATAAATGCCTGTTTACAAAACGATTACATAAATCACTTAAAATAGGGTCTTTTTCGTCTTTCCAAATTTGGAAGTAATACATCACGACGGACTCATCTAGTTTTAAATAATCTTCTAACGATGGATTCTCATCAAAAAATGAAACGAAATGATGAGGCTCGAGGGTAAACTGATAATCTCCTTTATATAGATGCATAGCTCTATGTAGTATTTTGGATAAAATTACTTCTGAGCTTCTTGTTACTGGATGAAAATACACTTGCCAATACATCTGATACCTACTCATAATGTAATCTTCAACAGCGTGCATTCCACTCGCTTTTATAACCACTTGATCATCTAAAGGCCTCATTACCCGCAATATCCGCTCCATATCAAAATGCCCATAACTAACACCTGTAAAATAAGCGTCACGTTGTAAATAATCCATTCGATCTGCATCTATTTGGCTTGAAATTAAACTAATAACGAGCTTATTGGCGTAAGTTTTTCCAATAACGTCTGCTACTTTTTGTGGAAAGTCATCCCCAACACGCTGCAGTATTCGATTGACTGCTGTATCACCTAAAATAATGTCACGCGTGTAATCTTCATGGTCTAAATTGAACACTTTTTCAAAAGAATGAGAGAATGGTCCATGTCCTAAATCATGCAACAATGCAGCACTTAAACATAATAGACGTTCCTCATCATTCCAATCTGCATGGCCACGAAAGTTTTCGACTATTCTTCTAATTATTTCATAAACACCTAACGAATGATTGAATCGACTATGCTCCGCTCCGTGAAAAGTAAAAAAGGACGTCCCAAGCTGTTTAATTCTTCTTAACCTTTGGAATTCTGGGGTTCCGATCAAATCCCAGATTACTTTATCACGAACATGAACATAACGGTGAACAGGGTCTTTGAATACTTTTTCTTCATTTAATTGTTCGTCACGATATGCCATTTCTCCCGACCTTTCCACACTTTTTTTCGTTATCTTTGTACCATTATATACTAATTGGAAATGAAAAAAACACCTTGACAGGTATAGGTGTTTTCGTCTCCCCTTGTTATCTCTGCTTTTGCATTCTCTTCAAAATTTTTCTTCTAGTTCTTCATCTGTTGGAGCAGCACAAGGACGATTATTCACAAATGCAAATGTCTTTTTAACCCCGGTCCGCAATAAGATTGACAACCAACTTCTATTTCAGCATCTGGGTCTATTTGTTTCCGTTTTTGTGTAAGTGTTTTTGCATTAGGCGTACGACATTCGTCACATATCCGAAATACGTTTCCCATTTAGCCTTCCTCCTCCAGCGTGTAACGGGTTGTTACACATAAACAAACTTAGGGGATTAAAATACCTCACTATCGTTAGTCTCACTTTACTAAAAGTATTTTATCGAGAAAGTGTTTTTCTTGCAAGTAGCTTATTTTGGTATAATAGAGTATAACTTCTAGGCATTAAAAGGAGCACAGATGATGAAGGAGAACCACTCCCTATTAACCTTTAGTAAAGTTCGTTTTATTGATCATACAAATTATTATCCACACGTTTCCGCAATGCAGTCGTTCGCGATGGACGATGCTTTATGCATATCTGTTGGAGAAGCCATTTCTCCACCTACAGCTAGAGTTTGGGTGCACGATAAAACGGTCGTATTAGGCATTCCAGATGGACGATTACCCCATTTAAAAGCAGGAACGGATTACCTAGAACAGCACGACTATGATGTGATCATTCGTAATTCTGGCGGACTAGCGGTTGTACTAGATGAAGGAATACTTAACCTTTCCCTTATTTTTCCGCACGGGAAGAAGATAGATATTCACGATGGATATGAAGCAATGGTTTCCCTCGTTCAACAATTGTTTAAAAAAGAAGATAAAAAAATAGAAGCATTTGAGGTAAAGGGTTCTTATTGTCCTGGTGATTATGATTTAAGTATAGATGGGATGAAGTTTGCAGGTATATCTCAACGGCGAGTAAAGAACGGTACGGCGGTCCAAATATATATTTGCGTAGAAGGTAGTGGATCTGAGCGAGCAGCTTTAGTAAAAGCGTTTTATGAAAGAGGCTTACAAGGGGACAGTGCGAGTTTTTCTTATCCTCAAATTACGCCTCAATCCATGGCATCGTTACAAGAGTTATTCGGTACGACTATTACTGTTAGCGAAGTAAGAAATAGAGTTTTATTTACACTACAAGAGTTAGCAGGAGAAATAATGACAGAGCCTTTCATTGAGGAAGAATTCGAATGGTTTGAAAAGCGTTTAGAACAAATGAAACAACGCAATGAACGGTTTTTATAAGGAATCAAAAAAAGGTATCGGGGTCACTCTTCACGTGACCCCGATACCTTTTTGATAGGTTACATGGACTGAGCGGCTGTGATAAGAGCTAATTTATACACATCCTCTGTACTACAACCTCTAGATAAGTCATTAACAGGTTTGTTAAGCCCTTGTAAGATTGGCCCTACCGCGTCAAATTGACCTAGCCTTTGCGCAATTTTATAACCGATATTTCCTGCCTCTAAACTTGGGAAAATAAACGTATTTGCATTGCCTTGGATTGGTGAATCGGGAGCTTTTTTAACAGCGACAGATGGGACAAACGCTGCATCAAATTGGAATTCACCATCAATAACTAAATCGTTATTTTTTTGTTTCGCCAACGGTATCGCTTGTGCAACTTTTTCCGTCTCCTCAGATTGCGCCGACCCTTTAGTCGAAAAGCTTAGCATGGCAACCCTTGGTTCAATGTCAAATAACTTTGCTGTTTCTGCGCTTTCCACAGCAATTTCTGCTAAGTCTTCACTTGTTGGGGCTATGTTAATGGCACAATCTGCAAAAACATACTTTTCTTCACCCCTTACCATGATAAAGACACCAGAAGTTTTTTTAATACCCTCTTTTGTTTTAATGATTTGAAGTGCCGGGCGAACTGTATCTGCTGTAGAATGAATCGCTCCACTGACAAGACCGTCTGCTTCCTTCATGTAAACGAGCATCGTGCCAAAGTAATTTCCGTCTTTAAGTAATTCTCTTGCATCTTCTTCCGTCGCTTTTCCTTTTCGTCGTTCCACAAAGGCATTAACCATTTCATCTATTTTTTCGTAATTTTCCGGGTCTAAAATTACACATTTGTTTACATTTACATCTAACCGAGAAGCTTTCTGTTTTATTTCATCCTCATCACCAATTAGTACAGGTGTAACTAGCTCTTCATTCGATAAGCGACTTGCAGCTTCAATAATGCGCACATCTAACGCCTCTGGAAACACAATGCGTTTTTGTTCACTATGTAAATTTTCTTTTATCTTTTCAAATAAATCAGTCATTTTAATAACCTCCTAAAAAATAATCTGTTACATATATTAAAGCACATACTGTAATAATGAAATGAATAAAACTCTTACATTTTGATGTCATTTCTTTTTACTATTCCCCATACAAAATAGCTCTAATCCAAATTTGCACGTCAAAACATTTTCGCAACAAAATTGTCGATATTATAAATAGTATGCTTTCAAATAAAGAATACATTTATGTTATAGTAAAAAACGATAATACATTTATGGATCATTAACCTTTTAAAAATAGTTAATGTCCTACGCGAAAATAATCAACATTTTGAACTTAAAATAATTTCATGTAATAAAGGAGCGATTATTATGGCTGAAGCAGTAGAAACATTAGATGGTTGGTATTGTCTTCACGATTTCCGTACAATCAATTGGAGTGCATGGAAAGCAACAACTTCAGAGGAAAGAGAAGCAGCACTATCTGAATTAAATAAGTTAAATGGTAAGTGGGAAGCTGTTGAGCAGGAGAGAAATGGAAGTTTTGGATTATACTCAATCGTTGGTCAAAAGGCAGATTTACTTCTTATGCATTTACGTCCAACAATGGAAGAGCTTAATGAAATCGAAACAGAGTTCAACAAAACGAAGCTAGCTGAATTTACAACACCTGCTTATTCTTACGTTTCTGTTGTAGAGTTATCTACATATATGGCAAAAGGAAAAGATCCTGAAACAGACCCTGACATTCAAGCTAGATTAAAACCTATTTTACCTAAGTGGGATCATATTTGCTTCTATCCAATGGACAAGCGTCGTGTTGGAAATGATAACTGGTATAGCTTATCTAAAGAAGACAGAGGAAAATTAATGTATACTCACGGTATGACTGGCAGAAAATATGCTGGAAAAGTACGTCAGATTATTACTGGTTCTATCGGTTTTGATGACTGGGAATGGGGCGTTACTTTGTATGCTCATGATGTTCTTCAGTTCAAAAAACTTGTGTATGAAATGAGGTTTGATGAAGTTAGTGCACGATACGCCGAGTTCGGATCTTTCTATATTGGCCAACGTATGACTATCGATCAAGTTCCTCAATGGCTACATGTAAACTAATAAATCCAACCCTTTTACGCAATTGTCGTAAAAGGGTTTTTTATGTTAAAGAGGTTCATCAATCATTCATTCATTTTTTTAATCATCGTTTTATTTATTTTTTCATATTAAGCGCAACCCAGCATATATATTTAAAGAGAATATTCCTCACTTTTGGAACATTCACCCAATTTTTATCATAAACTGACGTGAGGCTTTCATGAAGTGGGGTATATTGTTTAGCGGTTATCCCGTTTTTTCAGCTAGGAAAAAGCTTATGAGGACTGTAGCAAAAAGTAGTGGGAATTAGGGAGGATAGGGAAAGTTTGTGTAGATCGAATGATAGATGTAACTTTCACGAATTCCGATCTTACACGAAAAGTACTTAACGACAACGGTGTCATCCCTCACTGATTTCTATTGGGTTTTATACTTGATGAAAGCTGCCCTTATTTAGACAGTAGCATACAAGTAAGATAATCTCATTGCTTTTTTGCTCGACTCAGACAGCATGATTAAACGTATTTTAGAAAGGAGTCCGTCATTATGAGTAACAACAACGAGAATGTTTATGGGGTACCATCCTTTGAAACAGGTGAGAATCCATATTTTGCTTATCCACAAGGACCATATCAACAAGCACCTTATCCTCAGCAACAACCGGTTTATCCACAGGGGTATAATGTAGGAGCACCCTACGGAACACCTTATGGAGCACCTCCTACGGGTATGGCACCACCGGCTGTATCAGGTGGACCAATTCCAGGTTATGGAGGAATGTTTCCAGTAGCAGGGGCGCAGCCATTCCAAGAGGAATCGTATATTGAAAATATCTTACGTCTAAACAGAGGTAAAAAAGCAACAGTTTACATGACTTTCGAGAATAATACGCAGTGGAATGCCAAAGTATTTAAAGGAATTTTAGAGGCAGCAGGGCGTGATCATATCGTTATTAGTGATCCACAAACTGGTAAACGTTACTTGCTACTCATGATTTACCTTGACTATGTAACATTTGACGAAGAATTACAATATGAGTATCCATTTGCATAAACAATAAACTCCAAATGATTAAAAGGAGTATCCTTTCAAAATTGGATACTCCTTTTTTCTATAAAATAATGTTCATGTTCCTATATTTCGTGAAAGGAAGAAAAACGATGAGACATCAGTCTGAAAAGTTTTTCCGTTTTCATCATATTTCGTTTATTGCTAGTTTAGTTTTCGGTATATTAGCAATTACTCAAAGTCATGCTTTTTTATACTTACTAGCTTTTTATGCATTAGCATTTAGCTTTGCCTTTGAAGGGCTAGCCTATCACATACGTGGAGAAAAGACATATTTTCTTCAGCAAATTCTTCGCGCATTCTTCATTTTAGTACTAGCTACTTTCTTCTTCTTCTAAATTGGGTTTAAAAATATTTAACGATTCCGTATCCCAATAATATCCAACCTATTAAAAAGGCAAGCCCACCTATTGGCGTAATCATAGCAAATGTTTTAATACCGGTAGTTGAGTATATGTACAAGCTACCCGAAAACAAAATAATACCAGCTACGAAGAACCAGCTTGCACCATTAAATGATACGTTGGTTAATTTTAGCGATAACACGGCAGCAATAAATAATGCCATCGTATGAAACATTTGATATTGAACTGCTTTTTCCCACGTTTTCAGCATCTTTTCAGATAGTTTCCCCTCTAAACCGTGTGCACCAAAAGCCCCAAGTGCAACTGATAAAAAGCCATTAATAGCAGCAATAAGTAAAATTATCTTCATTGTTAATTCCCCCTATATTTCTCTAAAAATCAAAAATAGAATCACCATTTGCACCATCATGCTCAATACTAGGTTTCTCGTGATGATCATTTCGTTCATAAGAACCTTTCTTTTCAAGCATTTGTTGCTGAGACATTTTTTTCAAGACAACATCTTCATTTGTCGTTGATTCATTATCTAACATTAATTCCGTTAGCAGTTTAATTGCTCTTATGT
Source organism: Salirhabdus euzebyi (assembly GCF_014207435.1). Classification (GTDB taxonomy): domain Bacteria; phylum Bacillota; class Bacilli; order Bacillales; family Alkalibacillaceae; genus Salirhabdus; species Salirhabdus euzebyi. Next base: position 143,836 of record NZ_JACHGH010000006.1, on the reverse strand, counting down.
GCTCCTTCATTTTGCTTGGATCATGCTGAACTTGCTGTGCTTTATGCATTTCTTCCATCATTTTCGTTAAAACCTTATTGTCTGAGATAGGCATTTCATTGCCTCCTTAACATCAAAATTTTCCTACCCAATTATATCAGATTCCCTCATCTCATGCTTTGTATAAACGGTTACTTTCAACGACTGAAATAAATGTCGAATTTTAGCACTATCTTTATTTAGAAAACGATTTCATATCCGATATAAGATAAGACAGGAAAAGCTACATAACAAAATACAGGGGGCAAAGCAAAATGAATGCAAAGCAACAAGAAATTCAACTACTAAACCTACGAAAGAAAAACAAAATCATGCTCATGATGGTTTTTATTTCTACCGTACTGGCTACTATTGTTGATATCATGATTCAACAGCCATTACAAATTATTCTAACCATTATAATTGGTGGGGGATCTGTCTGTATTGTTTTTGGACTCTTACATTATTTCAATAAACTTACTTCTCTTCTTCCGTACATAGGAGTTATTGGATTATCAGCGGTTATAAGTGCCATTTTATTTCTAAGTCCTTCCTTACAAAACATAGCCCTATTTTATTACATTTTAGTATGTGCGGCTCTCTATTTGGAAAGAGGGGTCTTAATTACAGGTATTATCTCAAGTGTTGGTTTACTCCTAACGTTTAATTTTACTTTTCCAGAATTAGAAATAAATTTAGTAAATGCTCTTTTAGTTCAAGCTTTGGTTATTATCGTATTAATCCTTCAGCAAGTTCTATCTGAACGCAATACGAAACAAGTGTATGAGCTACAAGATAATATTGAGAAAAACTTTTATCAAGAGCAAAAGCAGCGAGAGCATATTGAAGAACAAACAACTGTTATTCGGTCAAGTATGGTTAATATTGAAAAACAATCAAATGATAACCAAATTTCATATGAAGAAATGAACGCAGCTGTACAAGAAGTTGCTTCTGGAACCCAAAGTCAGTCTGAATCGATTACAGATATTCGTCAATCTATTGAAAGTATGAATGACTTGATGAAGCAAATGCTGCTACGAGTAGATACGATTACAGACCAAACAGAAATTTCAACGACAAATGCAGTAAAAGGTAGAGAACAGTCAGAAAAAATGAAGCAAAACATTGAATCATTTAGAAGCGCCTTATACCATATGGCAGATGACTTTAAGCGACTAAGTAAAAATGTTGATGATTCCATGGCATTTATTCATTCTATCCAGGAAATTACAGAGCAGACGAATTTATTAGCATTAAATGCGTCAATCGAAGCAGCAAGAGCCGGAGAACACGGACGTGGGTTTGCAGTAGTTGCAGATGAAATTCGAAAGCTTGCTGAGACGACAGAAAAAACGGCAAAAGAAATTTCCAGAAATTTAAATGAAGTAAATGAATATAACACTCAAACCGAAAAGCAAATGGCCGAAATCGCATCAAAAATGGAAGACAATATGACTGTAACAGAAGAAACTACAGCCATATTCTTTGAAATAGATCGTTCTATCCAAACATTGTCTTCCGAGGTGAAATCGTTCGAACAGGTAGCAGAGCAACTAGGTGAAGACACGGAATCGATTGAAAATGCAATTAACGATTTTGCAGCAGTTCTTGAACAGTCTACAGCTTCACTCGAAGAAGTAACGGCTACTGTTCAAAACCAATCCACTCAAAATCAACGTTTGAATGAAGAAATTCAAAAAACAAACGGTGCTCTACAAGCATTAGCTACAAAAAAGCAAGGTCAGTAGTTACTATTTTTCTACTATATAAAAAGTGAGAACCTCAGCATGTAAATAGGCTGAGGTTTTTCGCGATAAATGTATAGGTCCCATCCCGAAGTGCTTTTAACACAAAAGATAGAAATAAGATTTTGCCGTTTGTTTTTCAATTACTAGAAATTTTGTTAAAACAGCCTATTAAAGTACAAAAGCGTAAGCGCCTTGCTCAGCCTAAGGCAGGCATAAGACAAGACCTGCCGTGGAGGTTTTTGCCACAGAAGGGATTGACTTATGTCCCGAGGGGGTAGGTGCTGGAGCTAGACTTGGCTCCCCCGTGCAACTAACTTATCCACAAGTCCGAAATTTTAAAATTTCCTAAGCAAAAAACAAAAAAGGGTTTGTGCCAAATTTCTTGGACACAGACCCTTTTATCTTTATAACACTTTATCTAAAAACACTTTTGTTCTCTCTTCTTTTGGACTGGTGAATATCGTATTTGGTATTCCTTCTTCTACAATTTTTCCTTGGTCCATGAAAATTACTCGGTCCCCAACTTCTCTAGCAAATCCCATTTCATGGGTAACGACTACCATCGTCATACCCTCTTGAGCTAAGTCTTTAATGACAGCCAAAACTTCCCCAACCATTTCTGGATCGAGAGCAGATGTTGGTTCATCAAACAACATAATTTTAGGTTCCATCGCAAGGGCACGAGCTATCGCTACTCTTTGCTTCTGTCCACCAGAAAGGGATGCCGGATAGCTATCTGCTTTGCTTTCTAACCCAACCCTTTTAAGCAAGGCAACCGCCTTGTCCTTTGCCGCTTCATGAGACCATTTTCTAACTTTAATAGGACCAATCATGACATTTTCTAATACAGATTTATGTGGAAATAAATTAAAATGTTGAAACACCATGCCTACTTCAGTCCGAATTTGGTTTATATTTGATTTATCTACATGTACTCCTTGAATTTCAATTGTTCCCGAAGTACTTTCTTCCAATTTGTTAAAACATCTTAATAAAGTAGATTTCCCTGAACCTGATGGCCCGATGATTACAACTACTTCTTTCTCTTCAACATCTAAAGATATATCCTTTAATACTTCATCTTTACCGAAATGCTTTACTAGATTTCTTACTTTAATCACGTTGTACCCACCTCTTCTCGATCCATTGCAGTAAATAAGTTAAGCTGAAGACAATCACGAGGTAGATAATCGCAACGGCAATATAAGGCTCCCATACTCTTTGGTACTGCCCCATGGCAGCTTTCCCCCAATACATGAGTTCCTCTGCGGCGATAATTCCAGCTAATGATGATTCTTTGATTAAAGTTATAAATTCATTCCCAAGTGGCGGTATCATTCGTCTAACCGCTTGTGGAACGATAATATATCTCATCGTTTGAACCTTGGTCATCCCTAATGACCTAGCTGCCTCTGTTTGTCCCTTATCTAATGATTGTATACCAGCACGGAATATTTCTGCAACGTATGCAGAAGAGTTCAGGCTCAAAGTGACAATAGCTGATGTAACAGCTGTTCCAGGCGGATAGATTGCAGGAAGAAGAGCATAGTGCACGATAAATAATTGGATAAGGACTGGTGTCCCTCTTAAACTATTTATATATAGTGAAAAAGGGATACGAATCCATTTATTAGGTGCCATTCTTCCAAAAGAAATAAACAAACCTATTACAGCACCAATTATTATACCAGCAATGGAAATACCTAATGTTAGCAAGGCCCCTTTAAGAAAGAACGGCCAATATTCTATGATGATATTCATGTTGAAATCCATACTACTTCCCCCTTACAATCCAGCACTACCTAAAATTAATTATTCAAATACACTCATGTCTGGCTGTTGACCAAACCATTCTTCATAAATCTCTGCATACGTACCGTTTTCCATTACAGTAGCTAACGCTTCATTAATTTCATCAACTAACTCGCTATCTTTTGGATACATAAAGCCATAAAATTCTGATTCAAATGCACTGTTGTCATATATTCCCTTAACTGCAACATCTGGGTTGTTTTTCACATATTCCTGTGCTACAACGTTATCTACAATAACTGCGTCTACATCCCCTTGGTTCATAGACATCATTGCTAGAGTGATAGAATCAAACTTTTTCACTTGGCTAGAATTTTTTCCGTAAATAGATTCTGCTGCATCTGCACCAGTTGTTGAAATTTGAACACCTACTGTTTTACCTTCCAAATCACCTACACTACCAACCTCTGAATCTTCTGGAACTAAAATCATTAAAGTAGATTGAAAATACGGATCAGAAAAATCATATGTTAGTTTGCGATCATCCGTAATAGAAATCGCTGCAACTGCTAAGTCTACTTTATCGTTTTCTACGTTTTGAAGCATTGTTTCCCAGCCTACGTTTTCAAAAGTTGCTTTGTATCCTGCTTCTTTTAAGACTGCTGTAGCTAAATCAACATCAAAACCAGTTACTTCTCCACCTTCCATAAATTCAAATGGAGCAAACTGAGCCTCTGTTGAAATGACAAGCTCTTTTGCATCTCCGCTTCCAGATGTATCTTCACTTCCACAAGCAACTAAACCTATAAGTGCTAAACCAATTAATAATGCGGCAACCTTTTTCATTTTTAAAATCCCCCCGAATTAAGTAAGTATAATTATTCATTGCATTTTATTATTATACATCCATTTGTATAAAAGTAAAGTATTTATGAATAAAAAAGTTGTTTTTTGTATATTTATGCTATTTAACCGTTTTCAATAGATTGAAAATTTAGTTAACTTTAGCATTTGTTCCTCCCCCTCTGCATAATTTTATAGCAAGACCTCTTCTCACATTGTTTCCTAGACTTCTAGGCCATGATAAAATGAAGATAGAAGTTAAATTCATCGTTGTCCAGTCTTGTTAAAATAAACCAAAGTGGTGAGCTATCAGTCTAGCCAGTTGCATGTATCCTATCACCTCACATAGGAGCTACGTGCAACTGGCTTTACTATTTTATTTTCAAGGAGATGATTTTATGAATTTTGATTTTTCGGAAGAACAGATCCTTTTGCGCCAAACTGTTCGAAGCTTTGTTGACCAGGAAATTAATCCTTACATAAAGGACTGGGATGTAAAGGGCGCTTTTGATGAAAGTATTTATGTTAAACTTGCAGACCTTGGCTTAATGGGTGTTTGCATCCCTGAAGAATATGGAGGAAGCGGAATGGATTACAACGCTTTGGCTATCGTTTGTGAAGAGTTGGAGCGGGGTGATACTGCTTTTCGCACAGCTGTTTCTGTACATACAGGACTAAACAGTATGACTCTTTTGCAATGGGGAAATGAAGAACAAAAGAAAAAATACTTAGTCCCTCAAGCAAAAGGAGACAAAATTGGTGCTTTCGGATTAACAGAACCAAATGCAGGATCAGATGTAGCCAGTCTTCAAACCACCGCTGTCAGAGAAGGCAATTATTATGTACTAAATGGACAAAAAACATGGATTTCTTTATGTGATACTGCTGATAATTTTATTGTTTTTGCTTACACAGATAAAAGTAAAAAACACCATGGTATATCAGCGTTCATTGTAGAACGTGAGATGCCTGGTTTTTCCTCAAAGGCAACTAAAGGTAAACTCGGTATTCGAGCAGGGAATACGGGTGAGTTATTTTTTGATCATGTCAAAGTACCGGTGGAAAACTTACTCGGCGAAGAAGGTGAAGGCTTTAAAATTGCTATGTCTGCTCTAGATAACGGTAGATTTACCGTAGCAGCAGGTGCTTGTGGTCTTACTATGGCTTGTTTGGAGGCTAGCGTGAACTATTGTCACGAACGCAAAACTTTTGGAAAAGAAATTGGACGTCATCAATTAGTACAACAAATGATTGCGAACATGGAAGCAGGACTTCAAATAAGTCGTTTACTCGTATACCGGGCGGGAGAGTTAAAAAATCAAGGAAAGAGAAATACGAGAGAGACTTCTTTGGCAAAATGGCAAGCGTGTGATATTGCCAATAAGGCAGCGGATGATGCCGTACAAATTCACGGTGCTTATGGGTATTCAAACGAATATCCGGTAGAACGATTTCTAAGAAATTCAAAGGCACCTGTTATATATGAAGGAACGAGAGAAATTCATACCATTATGCAGGCAGAATATGCGCTTGGTTACAGAGAAGATAAAACTTTAAATAAAATGCTCCCTGCTTGGCAGGAAGAAAAAGCCGTCCATTAAGACGGCTTTTTTATATTAAAGATCGAGGAAGAAAGGTAATACAAAGAACAAGATAGCTGCAATGGTTGCAGCTACAAGTGCAGGTTTCAACTTGAATTTAGCATAATCCATTGGGTTTAAATCTAAAATTCCTGCCGTTGTATTCGTGTCATCACTTAATGGAGAAGCAAAGGCACCAAACGTACCACTAGCAAAAACGGCACCAATGACAAATGCTAGGTCAACGCCAGCAACTGTTGCCAATGATACACCTACAGGCATTAAAATACCCCACGTCCCCCAAGCAGAACCAATAAAATATGATAACAAGCAACCTACGATAAACAATAACCCTGCTACAAAGGATGGTGGTATCCAAGCTAACGAGGAGGAGACTACATCAGCAAACTTCAACTCCTCTGAACCTACACTTAATGCCCATACAAGTGTTAGAAGAACGATAACACTCATCATGTCGTTTCCACCATCAATGAGGTATCGAATCATATTGGATAATTTATGCTCTCTTAATAAGGAAATAACGAGCCAAATCATGGTTAGAAGTAATCCTAAAACCATTGCATCCAATACGTTTGCTTCAAGGAAAACCTCTAATCCTCTCGTTCCACTTTCTAACCCTAATACGTACATAAAAAAGAACGTTAAACCGATGATACTAACTAAAGGAAGTAGTAAGTTTAGCGGTTTAGCAGGCAAGTCCTTTGCTACTGCCGGGTGACAATCTACCCACTCCTCTTCTCCGTGATCTTCTGTATCCTCTTCCACATTAACTGGATCCTTTGCGCGATGAAAAAATGCATAATATATCCCAGTTGCTAGCATCGCAAAGGCAAAAAAGTTAAATGGAATACTATTTAAAAATAAACTATAAGCATCATTATTCGTTCCAGCTTGATGGATAGATAATTCTATAACAGAGGTCATATAACCAACAAAAGCGGTTGCCACAGGAATAATTACAATTAAAGGTGTAGCTGTTGTCTCAATAATAAAGCCTAATTCCTCTTTAGACATCTTTACTTTTTTTCTCATCGCCTTCATAACTGGTGCAATCGTGACTATTCGAAAACTAGGTGCTGCAAAAGTACCAAGAGCAGACAACCACGTAAGGAAGATAGCGCTCCTTTTACTATTTACTCTAGAGGAAGCCGTCTTAACAAATCCTTTAATACCGCCTGACATTTTCATAAGACCAACTAATGCAGCAAAAATATATAAAAAGATAATGATTTTCAAGTTATTTGGATCTGATAAACTTTCTACAACAAATCGAAGGGTAGCAGTCAAACCATTTAGCCAGTGCATTTCGGCTAAATATCCCGCTGATAAGACACCTAAAAATAAGCTCGGAATTACTTGTTTCGTCCAAACTGCTACGATAATTACAACAATAAAAGGAACTATTGCAAGCCAATCCATATTCATTATCCTTTCTTTGTAGTCTCCTGTTATGTTGTGAAAATTTTCGTTAACTATACAAGATTTCCTTTTTGACTTTACAAAAATTAGAAAAACTAATTGTCGTCAAGTTCTTATGGCGAAAGCCTTAGTTTTTTTATACTTTGATCCTTTAACAAAGTTAAACTTTTTTAAACACAAAAAAACACCTTGTCCGCTGACAAGGTGCCCCCCTTATAGAAAAATAAACCGTTAAACGGACTTTTCTATAAGATTTTCCTTATGTTTATTATGTACCCAGGTGAGAAACTCCCATTCTCGCTTATTAAGTTCTCGATTCAACTTCGTCTCAAACTCAATTACGAGTCTTTCCAAATCAATAGTGGTATTCATGCTTTTCCCCCTTACAAAAATACCAATCCCCTACCATTATACATCTTTGTTAGTAATTTGTGGATATCTTTAACAATTTTTTTGTAAATTTTTATAATAATATGACAATGGGTTTTTGTCGGTTTTTATTAGAATTAGGTTCATCCTAACTGTATAAGTCGATAAATAAATTTTAATTTCTCTCTGAATTGGGTATTTATTTATGTAAATAAAAATTCATGAGTACGATAATGCTCTTTTGTTTATTCTAAGAAAAGCATTCTAGTAAAGGAGTGGATATTTGTGAAGGATAAGATTTTTTCTTTAGATAACCAATTAAAATTCATTATACCTTCCTTAATAGGCATAATCTTTTTTATTGTACCAATACCTTATAACGGTGAAATTACTATTCCTATTGCTATTCTTTCCAGTTGGTTACAAGGAATATTAGCTAACCAATTAACGGCAATAATGACAATTATTATTACAGGAACAGCCATTTTAACACTTGTTGCGAAATTTCTTCATCATTCACCTATCGATGTTTTTCGAAAGCCTTCATTTGTGAATAACCTGTTAAACGTGTCTTGGTTTTGGGTAATTGTAAGGGTATTTGGGGCTGTTTTTGCTCTTTTAACATTTTTTCAAATTGGACCTGAAGCTATTTATTCTGAATACACGGGCGGGTTATTGTTAGGCAGTCTACTTCATGTACTGTTTGCTGTTTTTTTATTTGCCGGTATGTTGCTGCCTTTACTATTAAATTTTGGTTTATTGGAGCTTTTTGGGACATTATTACAAAAGGTTATGCGCCCGTTATTTACTTTACCTGGACGTTCCTCCATTGATAATCTAGCCTCCTGGTTAGGTGACGGTACAATTGGAGTCCTTTTAACGAGTAAGCAATATGAACAAGGCTACTATACGAAAAGGGAAGCAGCTGTAATCGGTACAACTTTTTCCGTTGTTTCTATCACTTTTAGTTTGGTCATCATTAATGAGGTTGGTCTTGGTCATATGTTTGTACCTTTTTATTTAACCGTATTAGCAGCTGGGATTATTGCTGCACTGATCATGCCAAGAATTCCACCATTATCAAGAATTAAAGATACGTATCTTGATGAAAAACAGGACAAAATTACAGAAGAAATCCCTGCTGAACATAACACTTTTAGCTGGGGCTATCGATTGGCCGTTAAACGAGCTTCCAAGAGTGATGGTATCGGCACTTTTTTTAGAGAAGGTTCTCAAAATGTATTGGATATGTGGATGGGTGTAGCTCCTGTTGTGATGGCATTTGGAACCGTGGCATTAGTTCTTGCTGAATATACACCTATCTTCCAATGGCTTGGGGTTCCGTTTATACCGCTATTAGAATTGATGCAGTTACCAGAGGCACAGCAAGCTTCCGAAACAATTCTGATCGGCTTTGCTGATATGTTTTTACCCGCAATCCTCATTTCAACTGCTGAAAGTGAACTCACACGTTTTGTTATTGCGTGTTTATCTGTCTCCCAGCTAATTTACATGTCTGAGGTTGGTGGGTTGATTTTAGGATCTAAAATTCCAGTCAATTTAGGTCACTTATTTATGATTTTCTTACTCCGAACCATTATTACACTTCCAATCATTGTGCTTATTGCACATTTTATCTTCTAAAAGGATTGAAACATAATTGTAATATACCCCTTAGCCTTAGAACGGCAAGGGGTTATTTTTGTTGCCATTACTTCCCACCTGTTTTCTGCTTAATTTCTGTTACTATTTATTTACGATAAGCAACACGAAAAACAACAACAGGAGGGAATTATCATGAAATTTCGTAAATCTATGATTATAGCTGCTGGCCTAACTGCTTCCCTTGCATTTGGTACAGTGGCAAGTGCCGATACGGTAACAGTAAAATCGGGTGACACTTTATGGGGCCTATCGAAACAATACAACGTTTCAGTAGATAAAATCAAATCTGCAAATGGACTAAGTACTAATAATATTTATGTTGGACAATCTATTAACATACCAACTGCAACTGTAACTAACCGTACACATACAGTTGGATCGGGTGATACATTGTGGTCCATTAGCCGCCAATACAACACAACTGTACAAACTATTAAAAATTTAAATAACCTTTCTTCTAATGCTATTTATGTCGGTCAAAAGATAAGCATTTCTGGACAAGCTTCTTCAGGGTCTACAGGCGGGTCAACTACTACCGCAACTAGCTATACAGTAAAATCTGGAGATTCACTATGGTCGATTAGCCGTCAACACAATGTTACGGTTAACCAAATTAAACAGTGGAATGGTCTTTCTAGTAACGTTATTCGTATAGGGCAAACATTAAAATTACAAGCTAGCCAATCAAGTACACCTGAACCAGCTAAAACTAGCTTAGTAGACGACATTATTGCTGATGCGAAACAGCATATTGGAACTCCTTATGTTTGGGGCGGAAGTACTCCTGCTGGTTTTGATTGTAGTGGATTCCTAAACTATGTATTCGCTCAAAATGGTATTTCAATTCCTAGAACTGTAGCATCTATCTATGATGCAGGTTCATCTATTACATCACCACGTGTTGGTGACCTAGTATTCTTTGAAACGTATAAACCTGGCGCTTCACATGCTGGACTTTATTTAGGAAATAATCAATTTATTCATGCAAGTAGCTCAAATGGAATTACCATTAGTTCAATGGATAACTCTTACTGGAAACAACGCTATTTAGGAGCGAAGAAATACTTTTAATCCTTTAAATTTGCCATAATTTGATCTATTTGCGAATAATTTCATTGAGTCTGCAATTCCTTTACTTGAACCTTTAATTCGGTCACCTGAACCTTCAATTAATTCATGTGAACCTTTAATTCTTTCATGTGAACTTTTAATTCTTTCATTTGAATCAGCAATTCGCTCCATTGAATCTTTAAATCAACAAAAAAAGCTGCCAACCGGCAGCTTTTTTCTTTATCCTAAATCTATAGCCCAATTTCCTTTACGGAAAATTGGTTCTATTTTTCCATCCTTTGTTTCTGCATCAATATCTAATTCAGCTGATCCAATCATGAAATCCTCATGGTTCAAGCTAGTGTTTGCTCCTCGCTCATTAAGCTCTTCCTTAGATAATTTTGCTCCATCCTTAATATTTGTAGGATAAGCTTCACCTAAAGCTAAGTGGCAAGAGGCATTTTCATCAAATAACGTGTTAAAGAACACAACATTAGCTTGAGAAACTGGAGAAGTATGTGGTACTAAGGCTACTTCACCTAGTGATTTAGAGCCTTCATCTGTATCTAATAATTGCTTTAACGTTTCATAGCCCGCTTCAGCAGTATAGTCTACTACTTTTCCATCTTTAAACGTTAAACTGAAATTCTCAATTAAGTTACCATGGTAATTTAATGGCTTCGTGCTTCTTACCGTACCGTTAATCCGATCTTTATGAGGCATTGTGAAAACTTCCTCTGTTGGCATATTCGGATTAAACGTTGCACCTGTTTCTGCTTTCGCAGAACCCCCGTGCCAAATGTGATTTTCAGGCAGTTCTATTGTTAAATCTGTGCCTGGTGCACTGTAGATTAATTTTTTATATTGTTTTGCGTTTAACACTTCACGAGCTTTACGTAACGTTTCATTGTGCTTAGCCCATTCTGCAATTGGATCCTCTTTATCTACACGGACGATTTTAAAGATTTGTTCCCATAACTGCTCAGTACCTTCTTCTACACTAAGATCAGGATATACCTTCTTCACCCAGCCTTGTGTCGGGATAGCAACGATTGACCATTGTACACGGTCATTCATCATGAAGCTACGATATTTTTCTAAGGCTTGGCCTGCTGCTTTACTTGCTGCAGCTGGTTTTTGTGGGTCAATCCCTTTTAGTAATTCTGGATTTGGACCATATACGGATAAGACTGCTCCACCTTTTTCCACATGTTCATTCATTTTTTGTACACGCCACTCCGGGAAATGTTCTAAAACCTTCATTGGTTCATTTTCAAATTTCAACCTAGAAATGACATCGTCACTCCAATCAATTTGCACGTTTTCGGCACCAGCATTGTATGCTTCTTCTACTACATATCGTACAAATTCAACACCTTCAATTGGAGCATTAATTAATAGTGCTTGGCCTTTTTGAATATTTACCCCTGTATGTATGGCAAGCTTTGCATACTTTCTTAACGTTTGTTCTGTTGCTTTCATAGGAATCCCCCTTCACCTTTTTCTCTATTATTTCATATTGAGCTACTAATACCAAGTATTAATAGTCTATATTATATGACAAAATGCAAATAAAATACGACTGTTACCACTTGTAACAGTCGTATTTCTGTTTTTTTATAATGCATTTGATAGGTCTTTTTCAATTGCCTCTTTATCATTAAATTTTTTCATATCTAATTTTCCTAGTATACGAGAAGTCAACGTACCAGAAGTCATTGCTCCATTTACGTTTAGCGCTGTACGGCCCATGTCAATTAGTGGTTCCACTGTAATGAGTAGACCTGCTAAGGCAACTGGTAAGTTCATTGCAGATAGAACAATCAATGCTGCAAAAGTTGCTCCTCCTCCTACACCAGCAACACCGAAGGAACTAATTCCTGTAATGATTACTAATGGAATTAAGAAGCTTAGATCCAATGGGTTAATACCTTGTGATGGCGCAATCATTACTGCAAGCATGGCTGGATAAATACCGGCACATCCATTTTGACCAATAGTTGCCCCAAAAGATGCAGACATGTTTGCGATACCATCTGGTACACCTAGGTTGTTCTTTTGTGCTTGAACATTCAACGGAATCGTTCCAGCACTTGAGCGAGAAGTAAAAGCAAATCCTAATACTGGCAATACCTTCTTCACATATGTTAAAGGATTTAGGCCAAACACACCGACAAATACTAGGTGAATAATAAACATAGCGAAAAGGGCTACATAGGATGCTAACACAAACTTACCGAGTTCTAGAACTCCTCCAATATCGGTGTTCGCTACGGTGTTCGCCATTAACCCCAATATACCAAATGGTGTTAAGCGAAGAACTAATGTAACTATTCGCATAACAACAGCATAAATGGAATTAATTATTTTCGTAAACATCTCAGCCTGTTCTGGTGCTTTCCTCCGCACACCTAAAACAGCAATTCCGATAAATGCGGAGAATATTACAACAGCAATAGTTGATGTTGCACGTGCACCTGTCATATCTTCAAATGGATTTGACGGGATAAACTCTAATATTTTTTGTGGCGTAGACATGTTTTCCAAGCCATCAAGTCTTTCTTCTAAGTAAATCCCACGATCTTGTTCCGCTTGACCTGCTTCAATTTCACCTGCGTTTAGGTTGAAAATTAACGAAGCCGCTACACCGACTAATGCTGCTAACATAGCAGTACCGACTAAAATCCCAATAATCCAAGCAGACATTTTTCCTAACTCAGACGATTTTTCTAAGTTAATGATTGATTGGATAATCGAGACCATAATTAATGGAATAACAATCATCATTAATAATTTTACATAACCTCTACCTAAAATGTTGTACCATTCAGTCGTTTGACCAACCACTTCAGAGCCTGTTCCGTAAGCAAGTTGTAGAAAGGTCCCAAGTAAAACTCCAAGTCCTAAACCAGTAAAAACACGTTTACTAAATGAGACGTGCTTTTTTTGCATATAAATTAATAAACCAATTAACCCTGCTATAATTACTATATTCAGCAAAACATAAACTGCTGTAGTCATTGAAACTCCTCCCCTTTTTAGGAAATGTTATTAATGAGCAAAAGGCTCCATTCATTGTATGAAACACATCTCTTTTATATAATTAAAACCCGATATGTTTACTATGCTTTACATACTATACAATCACATGAAAATATCGTCAACTCATTTGTCTCCCTTTAAAAATGAAATACGAAAAAGGCCTACTTCGCAAAAGTAGGCCTTTCAACATTACACAGTTATTCCTTTTCAATAGACAGCGATGCTTTTAATTCTATTTCAACGTTTCCTTGAATGGCTCTTGAAATCATACAGCTTTTCTCCGCCTTTTCTGTTAACAACTTTAATTCCCTCATCTGTTTTTCTGTTGCAGATGAGCCCAGCACAACAGTAGGCATATGAATTATTTTTTTATATGTAATAACGCCTTTCGCAAACTCTACAATCCCCTCTGATTCATGACTCATTTTTAAAAGTGGGAGGCCGGCTCTTTCTATCATTGCAGCAAGCGTAATGATATAACAAGTCGCTGCAGCTCCTAACAGCATTTCATCGGGGTTCGTTCCTTCCCCAGGACCATTCATTTCAGGTGGTATAGAAATTTTAGTTTTTAAGTTACCGGCATCTATAAAACCAACACTGTTTCTTCCACCAGGCCAATCTGCTTTTAAATAAAAAGTATGTTCCACCATCGTTATTACACCTCGTTTACTCTTGTTATTTCGATTTTCCCTCTTCTTTTATCGCCCATATTTCCTCTAGGACTGGCATATCTTTTCTTTCTTGTTCTGTTACTCGTTCCCAAACAATTCCTTCAGGTTTTGTGCGAGTGGTTTCCACTTTATATATCCCTTTTTCCGTTGCAACCCAATCTGACACGATATCAAATTTGTCAGCAGGAAACGGTTCGTCAATAAATTGAATGCTATGCACAGTCGTAATAATTGGAATTTCTGGATTACCCAACTCTCTTAAAATTGCATACTCCCGGTCCGCATAGCCTTCTCCTTTACCAACCCTACTACCATCCTGATGAACAGCAACGGCCCCAACTACAAAAAGGTCCACTCGTGGTAGATCTTTCAAAGCCAACTCTTGTCCATATTTCTTCATGTTAGAGAGACTTGTAGCTTTACGTTCTTCCCCTGGAGGTACATTTTCGGGTCTGATTTCGATAAAACCCGCCTTTAGGCGAGGGGTCGGAATGAGCACAATTTTTCCATCTTTTATTGCTTGAGCCCGTAAAGGAAGCTGAGGGGCATCCGGATTCACTTTGATTACTTTGGCTTCTTTGTATACATCTAATTGCGTCACATACTTGGCAGCAATTTCAGAACCTTTAAAGTTAGGTATTCTTCCGTGTAACGGAAACGGAAATCGTCCAAGTTTTTGCTCTGTTAACTGATCCCATATTTCTTCTCGTATTTCTGCTTTATTTTTCATATGCCCCTCCACTTAAGCCTTAATGCATTTTTTCTATTTCCTTAATAGCTTTTTCAATCTGAAGTTGTTTCTGTTCTACAATAGAATAATCCATCGCTTGAATATAATAAGATTCAAGTTCATTTCTTAATTTGTTACTTTCCTTCAAGTGTGATGTAGCTAATTTCATCTTTTCAGCGTATTTTTTTGAAAAGTGTTCGATTTCTTCTTCATATTTTTCATCGGTACCAGGGGCAATAAGTTCTTCATACATATCCACTATTTCATCCCCTTTTCGTGAAGGAAAATGCTCATGAGGACTTGTGCTATCAAAAATAGCAACTCCTAATTCTCTAAAAATAAGCATATCCAAACTTTCGGGGTCAAACCCACAATGATATACCTCTACATCAAAACCTCTTGCTTCCGCTCTTTTTGCTAATGTTTTAAGTAAAGTTGATTTTCCTGACCCTGGTCTACCCTTGAGAAAATAACGTTTATTTATATCCTCTGTTAAATTTTCTATAAAGTCAATTGGACCTTCTGGTGTAGCAGCTCCAAGGAATCGGTGGACGACATTTGCCTTTTTGTTTAAAGAAATTGTAGCGAAAAACTCATCCGTTAAGCGGTTTGTCAGCTCTTCTGCTTTGTATACATCCAGGTTTTCAATGAATATTTTTTCCCAATCATCGTGTATTTTCAGCGCTTCTGCAAAAATGGTATATGCTTCATCATAGCACTTCTTTATTTGTTCTTTCACATAAAACACTTCTTGCTTATTTTCTTGTAACTTGGAGGAGTCCCAAGCTTCCCCTAAATTGATGTATTCTTCAATAATTCCAGGATATTGTGGTTCTATAACATGAGGAGCCGTACCATCAACAACCCCAGCACTTAGTTCCGGAATAATGACCCCATCGATCGAGCCATAGTCTGCTGAACAATGTATATATTCAGTATCGTATTGCTGACCCCACTTCTCACCAATTTTTTTCATAAGTGTAGATTTTCCTGTTCCTGGGCCACCTTTTAGGATAAAAATACGATCTAGTTGCTTTAAAGAAGATGAAAAAAGGTCATAAAATCCTTTAGCCGTATTTCCACCAGCATAATAGTTTTTCACTGATTTAGACAAAAAATCACCCCTAACGAATTAGTTACACAATACTTTATGCAACATAACGTTAGTGGGTGATTGCCTATATAGCTATCTTATTCATTTTTATATAGCCTACTCCTAATGACCTTCTAGCTCGCTTGTTTTCTTGCTTCCGGCAAACCAACCAATAACTAAAACGGCAACTAGTACGACATAGAAGAATGCCTTCCACATAGTGGAATGTGGGAAGTGTTCATCTATTATACCTACAGATGGGTGAGCTAACGTAAGAACTAGTAGCTTGACCCCTACCCAACCAACTATAATAAAGGCAGCAGTTTCTAAACCAGGTTTTCTTTCCAATAATTTAACAAAGTATGTTGCTGCGAATCTCATAATGATGACACCTATTAAACCACCAATTAAAATAACTAAAAATTGACCTCCGTCCATACCACCAATTTGAGGTAAGGTTGTTGGCGGTAGCGCAACAGCTAATGCAACAGCAGCTAAAATGGAGTCTACTGCAAAAGCAATATCTGCCACTTCTACTTTTAATACAGTCATCCAAAAGCTTGATCCTTTTTCATTGAGTTTTGCAGTACCTTGGTGATGGTCTTTTTTCCTAACATGCTTTTTAAATAAATGATTAATAGCAATAAACAGCAAATAAGCTGCCCCTAAAGCCTGAACCTGCCATACATTCACTAAGAACGAAATAATAAATAGCGACCCAACTCTAAATACGAAGGCTCCTAGTAGACCATAAAACAACGCCTTTTTTCTTTGCTCTTCAGGAAGATGCTTTACCATAATTGCAAGTACCATTGCGTTGTCTGCTGCTAAAATTCCTTCTAGTGCTATTAGTACAAGTAATACCCAACCATATTCCATTAAAAGACTAGCATCCATATTTCATATACACTCCTTAGTCAGTTTTCAAAATGAAAAAAACCTTTACCGGGCGTGGTAAAGGTCTCAAAAAAGACCTTCACGTGTAGTATTACCCGTAAAGGTCTCGCTAACAACATTTTTTTGTTGCCAATAAAGCCGGGGAACTATTCGTGCCCGAAATGACGACTTTATTGTAGTGCTACTCCCCTTTTCGAAAAAAGGTATATTCATTTATAAACATTAGCTTAACTATATTATCTACTTTTGTCAAACATTACAAATTCAATTTGCTCTTAAACATTAGCTAAATTTTTTTCTGGATGCATAATGGACTCAAAATGTTTTATTCCTAGCATTTCTTCATCAAACCCATTTTGTCCATAGAGATTATTTATAAATAATTTGGCAATATTTGCTTTTCTTTCTCCATCAATTCTAGACAGTGCATGCACGGTTAATAAAATATTGGTCATATGGTAAGCAACCTTCTTAGCATGATAGGTTTGAACTGTTTCATTTTGTCCTTGAAGTTTACTTATAAGAACTTTAAGGTCTTCCACTTTTCCCTTAATTATACTCTTTTCCATTTCGTACCCTTCTACATTTGCAAGCTCATTTTCCATATCACTAATAAATAATTCATGCGCTTTGTATTTATTCATAAGGCGCAGAACCTCAAGTCCTAAAATGTTTTCTGTTCCTTCCCATACGGTAAGAACTTGTGCGTCTCTTAATAACCTTGGTGTTACAAAGTCTTCTATATACCCATTTCCACCATGAAGTTCTATCGATTCATGTGAAAAACCAATTGCCTCTGAAGCAGTTCTAGCTTTCATAAGGGCAATATATAAGCGATTTAAAGCAATTTCTTCTGGTGTTGCTTGTTCTTTATTTTTCATGACGTAATCAAAAAGTTCAATTGTTTCAAATAGTGCAGATAGTTGAACCTCATATCTTGCCTGTAAGTTTGTTAATGTTTCTTGCACCATTGGATATTGAACAATTTTTTGACCAAAAGCATCTCGCCATTTTGCATATTCGTAACCCTCATCCAAGGCTCTTTTCATGATTCCAAGGGACGCAATTGCGTTACAAACCCGCGATAGGTTCAATGCCTCCATCATATAGTAAAACCCTTGTTTCGGATCACCAACTAAATAACCCTTTGATCCTTCCAATATAATTTCTGCAGACGGAACAGCTTTTACACCAAGCTTATCTTTTAATCGTCTTACTGTTATTTGATTATTCCTTCCGTCTTCTCTTTTCCATGGTACTAAAAATAAACTTAATCCCTTTGTCCCAGATGGAGACCCTTTCATACGAGCTAATACGGCAGCCACTCCACATTGACCTGCATTTGATGCGAAATACTTTTCTCCAAAAAGACGGTAGTGATCACCTTCTTGGACTGCTTCTACTTCATTTGCACCAACATCAGAACCCCCTTGTCTTTCCGTTAGAAAAGTAGCCCCTTCAAACAGTTCCACTTCTCCTGTAGATAAAACGTGAGGGAGAAACTGTTCTTTTAGTTCCTCATCTGCAAATTGATCTATTATATAAGCCACAGCCATCGTTAACGTAACAGGACAATAAAATCCAGGTTCCACTTGTGACAATAAATACCCCTGCGCATAACTGTAAACATAATTACCTGAAAGGCCTAGCTCTGGTATTGGTTTATGAACATAACCCACTATACCTGTGTTATATGTATCCTTTACCGTCTGCTTATAGCCTTCATTCACCCATATTTCAGAAATATCATCACCAAACTTATTGTATTTCACTAATTTCGGTTGTCCCTCTCGATCCGTATGCCTCGCTCTTTCATCAAACTCTTCATAGCATTTCTGATAATATTGTTCTAATTCCTTCTCCGCAAACTGATAAAATGGTTCATTCAATTTGTTTTTTAAAATTTCTTTTAGAATGGCCTCTTGTTGGTGGAACGTTTTCAACTTTTTATCCCCTCTTCCCTTAGATGATGTTTTAATATTTTGCCTGTGGCGTTTCTTGGGAGTTCTTCTATTTGCTCATAAATTCTTGGTATTTTAAATTTTGCTACCTTGTTAGCTAAGTAAGAATTACAGCTTGTTTCTAAATCATTTATTGGCTGTGAGGCCGTGACATAAGCTTTTACGGTTTCTCCCCACTCTGGATGCGGAACTCCAATAACCGCAACATCTTCAATTTCTGGATGTGTTCTTAACGCATCTTCAATTTCTTTCGGATATATGTTCACTCCACCAGATAAAATCATATCCTTCTTTCGATCTACCACCCAGAAAAAGCCATCATCATCCACTCTTCCCATATCACCGGTATAGAGCCATCCATTGCGAATAGTTTCTGCCGTTTTTTCAGGGTCTTTATAGTATTGCACCATATTTCCTTCACCCCGAAGAATTATCTCTCCGATTTCTCCTACAGCAACATCCTCATCTTTTTCATTCACAATCCTTATTTCACAATTTAAAGCTGCTCTTTTTCCAATACTACCTGCTTTTTCTTCATGATCTTCCGGACTTAAGAAGGTTCCATTCGGTCCTGCTTCTGTCAATCCATACACACACATTAAATCATTTGTTTTGAATTTTGATTGGACGAATTGTACTTCTGGATTGGATAGTGGAGCTCCACCATATACCCAGCGCTTAACAGAGGAAAGGTTGAATTTATCAATTTCTGGGTGTTTTGCTGTAAGTAAATAGGCAACTGGTGCACCGAAAAAGTGAGTAACTTTTTCTTTTGATACTAACTGTAGTAAAAGATCTGGAGTGAAGGTTGGAGCTAATACATGCGTTGCCCCTACATATGTTCCTGCTACGAAGAACAAATTCAGGGGAGCTGAATGACTTAGCGGCATCATATGAAGAAGAGTTGATTCGTCATTTATTCCTGTTTCGATACACATCATTGTTGCTACAGCTAATACATTACGATTAGAAAGTAATACACCTTTTGGTTTACCCGTTGTACCTGAGGTATATAGCATCGTACAAATATCATCTTCCTTTTTGAAAGATTGTATTTCTTTGTTGTAACCGTTTTCAATTAGTTCGTTTAAATTAACCCATTTGTCTGTATTTTTTCCTGTAGATACCCATAATAAATTTGCTTCCTCAACAAGTGGTTCAACTTGACCCCATAAAAGTTCGTGCCCGATAAACGCCTTTGCTTCACTATGTTCAACAATATATCGAATTTCTTCCGTTGCAAGTTTTGCATTTATAGGTACAGCCACTGCTCCAAGACGTTGAATGGCAAAATAACTAAAAATAAATTCCATCGTATTCGGTGTAAACAAAATAACTTTATCACCATCGCCAATTCCTTCTTTGTATAATGCGTTTGCTAGGCAATTCACCTTCTCATTTACTTCTCCATACGTATGTCGTTCAGATGGTGTAACAAATCCTACTTTGTCCTTAAATTTTCTTGCATTACGTGACAACAATTCAGAAATGTTCATCTTGAAAAACCTCCTATAAATTTTTGGTTTTTTCTTTGAAATCAGTAAGAAAGTGCTCTATTTCTGATCGTAGCTCTATCATCTCTTCAATTTTTACATCTACCTCCTTTAACTTTTGTTCTCCATATTTGACTGTAACCTCAAGCTGCTTTTTCCCTGTGCGGTCCTCATCAAACAGTAGTATCATTTCAGCAATTTCCTCGAGTGAAAAACCAAACTTTTTCCCCCTTAAAATAAGGCGCAGTCGAGCTCGATCTTTCCTTGAATAAATACGTTGTCCTCCATTATTTCTCTGTGGTGCAATTAAACCTTTTTCTTCATAATAACGAATAGTTCTGGTACTAATATCAAATTCATTGGCTAATTGTGAAATGGTGTATGTAGTCATTAAATTTACTCAACTTTCTGAATATTTTAAACATATTATAGTTTACGTTTACGTTAATGTCAATATAAGGACAAAGATGATTAAACTTTACGGCCATTAAAGCTTTGCAGGTAAATAGTATTGATAGAGAATTCAGGGCTAATTGGCATTTTCATCAATGCGCGGGGTATATTACTTATATTAGAAAAACTTGGCTTGTCGCCAAGTTCTTATGGAAAACCTTCGTTTTATAACAAATTTAAAACTTTTACAGTATAAAAAAGCTCGAGTGAAAAAAACACTCGAGCTTCTGTCTATCCTTATTCCATTGCTGCTTCAATTTCACCAACTAGTTTATCTAGAATTGCACCATCTACTGTAGAAACATTTTCTTTGTAGTAGTCACGTACAGGAAGTGCAAGTTCTTTAAATGCTGAGCGTTGCTCTTCTGTTAGTTCGATAACTTCTGTTGGGTGTTCTGTATCATTTTTCATTTGCTCTAAGAATTCAGAGTTTTGTCTGTCTTGCTCTTCATATACCCAAGACTGCATTTCTTCAACTGTTTCATCAATTAAAGCTTGAACCTTTGGATCAAGACCATTGTACCAGTCTGTATTAACTGTAGTCATTGCTACATAGTTGTTATGGTTAGAAATAGTAACCGTGTCTTGTACTTCATAGAAAGAAGCATCATAGATGAAGAAAACAGGATTTTCTTGACCCTCTACTGTACCACGGTCTAGTGCAGTGTATAGCTCACCCCAGCTTAAAGCTTGTGGTTCTGCACCATACGCTTTATAAGATTCCATCATAAGTGGAGAATCTTGCACACGCATTTGGAAACCTTCAAAATCAGATGGTTCTTCTAGCCCAATGTTACTTGACCATGCCATTGCACCTTCCGTCCAGAATGCAAGTGGTGTAATTCCGTGATTTTCATATTGAGCTCTTAAATCCGTGTTAATAGCTTCACTTGTATTTAAAATTTCTTGTGTTTTTTCTACACTTTCTGGGAATAGGAAATGTAAAGCAAAGATTTGACCTTCCATTACCATGTTACCCGTGAAACCAGGTGACATTACTGCCATTTCAACAGCACCATCTTGTAATGCCGCTACTTGGTCAGTTTCAGAACCTAGTCCGCCATACTCATATGGTTCCACTGTAATGGCACCATTTGTTTTATCGCTTATGCGCTTAGCAAACTCTTCTGCATACACATATTGTACTTGACCTTCAACTTCTTCTGTAATAAATCTCCATGTGTCAGACTCAAATTCTGCTTCAGCTGAATCACCTTCAGAACCAGAATCTCCAGAATCTGTTTCCGTACCCGAATCTCCATTATCACCTGTGTTTGTCTCATCAGTATCATCTCCGCCACCACACGCAGCTAGGAAAAGACCCAACGTCAAAATCAAAATTAGTCCAAGAATGTTCTTCTTGTTTAAAATAGTAATTACCCCCTAGTAATTTTTTATTGAAATTTATATTTAAGGACTCATCGTTTACATGAATCTCTTAAAAACTTAATCTGGTAATAACATTAATGATAGTTCTGGAATAAAGATCAACAGCACACCAATAATCAATAGCATGATGATAAATGGTGGTGTTCCCTTAATTACTTCCCAATAAGGTTTGTTGAAGACCGCACTGGCGGTAAATATATCGACCCCAAATGGCGGTGTGGCAGAACCTAATGCTGCTTGGAAAGTAATGATAATGCCTAAATGTATTAAGTTGATATCTGCATCTACTGCTGCAGGTACAAATATTGGTGTTAAAACTAAAATAACAACAATTGGATCAACAAACATACATCCAATAAAGAAGAAAATACTAACCATTATTAAAACGTAAATGGCACTTGGATCCGTGCCCAAAACTGCTTCTGTAATTTGTTGAGGAATTCGTGCATAACCAAGTACCCAAGTAAACACTTGCCCACCAGCCACTAACACAAAAACCGCTGATGTTACGAGTCCAGTTGATAGGGCAATTTTCGGTATTTCTTTTAGGTGAATTGAACGATAGATTACTACCTCTAAAACGAATGCATATAGAACAGAAATACCAGCTGCTTCTACTGGTGTAAAGGTACCTGTATAGATTCCTCCAACAACAAGTATTGGGAATCCTAGAGGTAATATTGCCTTTCTTAAAAAAGCAAATCTATCTTTCCACCTAACTCTTTCAGCTTGAGGTATTTTCCTTATTCTTGCATAAAAGTAACTGTAGATAGAAAAACTTAAGAATACGATAATTCCAGGTATAATACCGGCAATGAATAAATCACCGACAGACACACCTTGTCCTGCAGCAAGCGCGTAAATAATCATGCCTATACTTGGTGGTACTAATAGTGCAACATCACTAGAATTAATAATTAGTGCCATCGCACTTGAATCTTTGTAACCAACTTTCAAAAGGCGTTCACGCATAGGTCTACCGATTGCAACAACTGTCGCCTGTGTTGAACCCGAAATGGCACCAAACAACGTACAAGCTGCTGATGTTGTTACTGCATATCCCCCACGAATATGACCAACAAATGCCCCAATAAAATCTAGCAGTCTATTAGATGTCTTTCCGGAAGTCATAATATCCGCCGCAAAGATAAATAATGGCACACACAATAGAACTGGAGATTCAATTCCCGTTAATAGTTGATCCATTAACAAGTTTGGGTTTAGGTTCGGGAAAAAGATAAAAGCCACTATTAAGGGTGCTACTATAAGCGGAATCATCATAGGGAAGTTCAACAACAGTAAAACAACCATAATCGCTATCATTGTTGTTAACATAAAAGTTTCCTTTCTATGATTAATTTATTTACTTTTAAACGTGGATTTCATCTTCTAATTCACGTTTTTCTTTATCGTTGTAATCTTCGGCATCAATACCGAGATAAACTTTCTTTTTATCCTTTATGTTCACCCATGTGTTACGAAGGAATTGTATTCCACCCATAAAGAATCCAAGTGGGATGAATATTACCATCAAATACTGGGGCACTTGTAATGCTGGTGTAACTGTTCCTTTGTCTATTTCTGCTTGAACATAATTAAATGATAAATAAGCTAAATATAGAAGTATAATAGCCGTTATGAAATTAATAATAATCATCATTATTTTTCTAACTTTAAACGGGGAAAAATCATAAAAAGCTGACATACTAATGTGTCTCCCTTTTCTCGCTGCATAAGAAATCCCCATAAAAGTTGCGATCACGATTGCAAACTTGCTCACTTCTAAGTTAAACCAGAAAAAACCCGATTTAAATATTTCACGAGCTATAACATTTCCAACAGTCATAATCGATATAACGATAACTGCAAAACTTAATATAAACTCTTCAAGTTTCATGATGAACTTGTCAACCATACTAAATATTTTCAATTCTTTTCTTCCTCCTCCAAGGGATGTAAAAGAAATTTATTGGTGGATATTTTTCGCATATATTAAATGATAGGAGATTTTCGAAGATGACTCAAATTGCTTATACGCTAATTATTTACAATTATTTGTTGTATGACGGGGTTATTTTACTATATGAAACAATTCCTATAAATATAACCGCAAATACTAGTAAATAGTCCCATATACTCCAAAATCGCTTGAGGTAGCAAGTCATTTGTTACTCTTCTTTATCAAGGATGGATGAGATTTCTATTAGTTTAGTAATATTAGCCGGTTCCATTAAAACAAAAAACCAGTGTCCCTCCAAAATCGGAATTACACTGATTTCTATACAACTACTTACTCATAAATGATTTAGAAATTACTATTTCTTTTGATACCCAACCCTTAACATGTGAAGTAACTTAAGGTGACTAAATCTGACCGCTAGTAAGATACACTGTGCTAATCATGTGCTTTGTTACTTCCTTCCATTCAACTATTAGTAGAAGCTAGTTGAAAATAGCCACATTTTACTACCAAAAGATTCTGCACTATGGATAATCTGAACGATAGGAAATTTACATGAGCTATGCGAGCTTTTCATAAAGATTCCTTAATTCATTACTATTTTTCTAAAGTAATTTCTAATAATGATGACTTAAGAATTAACTTATTACCTTCTAATTCATAGGTTAACGGTATTGTTTGGTTACTTTCCGGAGTAATGACTTCTATCACTCCATCTTCAGGTACTTCATATCCTAAGGTGAACGCTTCTGTTTTAATTTCATCACCCTCGAAATCATATGTAGCTCCGTTGGTGAAGATTAATTTTAAGTTAATTGCTGTTGTTACTTCATTTAATTTGTTCGTTTCACTTGAGTCATTCTGCGAGCTTAACTCTTCCATATTATCCTCTACATTAATAACAGTCCATTCGCCTTTCAGTGAAGAATCATTGCTACAAGCTCCTAATGCTACAACTATAAAAAACAAACTTATAAAAAAGAATGGTTTCCTTTGCTTTTGCTTACTCAATGTCGCGCCTCCTATATTGATTAACTTTTTTAAAAATTTCTCTAGTCATAATCTATCACCAAGCGAATAGGCTTGCAATAGGGTTTATGTTCAGCCTTTCCGTTCGCTGTGCTAAAGTGAATATTTATAGAAAAGAAAAATCCGAGAAGCGCCTTTGCTTCTCGGATTGTCCTCGTTTTAATGACTCATAACTTCGCTTCCATCATCTAATCCATCTGCCGTAACTTTCAAAATGGCTACTGCACCTTTGGTAGCATGGTTGAATTGATGGGTAACAATTGGGTAAGAACCTTCTTCTGTTACTGTAAATTCTACTACAGCCCCACCACTTGCAGGTAGCATTACTGTTTGTAATCCTTCCATATGATTCGCTGGATTTCCATCAATATATACGTTATCGAAAATGGTGCCTACCACGTGGAAGCTACTTACTTCATTTGGTCCCACGTTGTTAACATATATTCTTACCTTATCCCCTACTTTAGCTAATAACGGTGTTTCCTGAAGGCTATACGTTGTTCCGTTTGTATTTAAGTCACCTTCCTGTAATGCTTTTGCAGAAAATACTACTTGGCTCGGTTCACCATTCATCATATCGTCCAAATCATTGTACTTATACCACTCGTTTTGGATTAAGACGAACTCTTTGTCAATTTCACTATCTGTTGGATATCCGTCTTTTGGTTTTACGATAATAACACCATGCATTCCGTTCGCAATATGACTTAAAACTGGTTTTGTTCCACAGTGGTACATGAATACTCCTGGCTTATTTGCTGGATATGTGAAAGTACCTTCCTCATTAGGCATAATATCGATAAACTTTTCACTTGGTGCAGCATGCACTGCGTGGAAATCCATGCTATGAGGAATGGCTGGATCTAAATTTTTCAAGGTGAAGTTAATTATATCTCCTTCATTGACAACTACGACCGGTCCTGGAGCTTCTCCATTAAAAGTCCAGGCTTTATACATTTCTCCTTTTGCTATTTCAATATCTGTAATTTGGGCAGTCATTTCAACATTTACTTCATTTTCGCTAATCCTTTCCACTATTAATGGAATAGGAGCTTGGTTCAATCCTTCGTGCGGGGCAATTACTTCGACTTCATCAGCCTGAACTTTTTCTGTCTCAGCTGGAGAAGGATCTGGTTTTACCTCTGTTTGACCCTCTTGATCACCACAAGCAGTTACAATTAACATTACCGCCAACAACAACATCGCCATTAACGTCTGCATTCTCTTTTTCACTTTAGGTCACCTCTTTTTATTTTTTAGAGAGCATTTTAGTTATATTTGTAGATCCTTCTCTGAAGATTCTTATTGCCCTCCTTTCACTTCTAATAGTAAAAGATAGTTGTTTATACACATGTGAAAATAATCACATGCAGAGCTTGTTTTTGTGAATTATTTGTGACACGCTTCACAAACCTGATTACTAAACTCTTTTAAATTATTTAAATAATGTTTTATATAACAAGGAATATACAGGTGAAATGTCGAAATTGGTTATGTAGCAGGCTCATGTTATGCTTATTAATTTGTTCCAACCGTTCTATAGGCATAACAAAAACATAAACTTAGTCAGAAAAGATAACAGGAAGGAAGTGTTTTCATGAAGTGTCCTAACTGCGGACAAGTTGGAGAGAATGAAAAGTTTTGCTCCAAATGTGGAACTCAAATGGAAAGCAATAACGAAGCAGCTGCAGCTGCAGAACATCCAGTATCAGAAGTAAACGAGCAACCAACTCAGGCTAAAGTACCGAACGAAACAATGGAAAAATTAAAGTCAACTGGTCAAGGTTATGGGGAATTTTTAGTTAAACATCTAAAAGAACCAACAAACGCACGTAACTTAACAGAGGGCGATTTCGTCTCTGGTATTATCACGTTTAGTATTTATGCACTTATCACAGCGTTATTTATGTTTATATCGCTTAATACATCCATGGCCATTTTAGGTGGCGTATCTTTCTTTGACTTTTTTATCAAGCCTTTAATTGGATTTTTAGTATTACTATTTGGTACAGCAGGCCTTACATACGGAGTTCAAGTTTTTGCAAAAGAGGAAGGTAGCTTCCAGTTAACCGTTGCAAAATTTGGTGGGTATTTAATTCCATTTACTGTCGTTTACCTATTAGGGATAATATTTGGACTTATTAAGCTTACTTCTCTTGCTTTTCTTGCAAGTGCTATCGGGGTAGTTGGTGCAGTTTTTGTTATACCAGCCTTAATTTTGTTTGAAAATGGCCAAACGAAAACGGCTAATGGGCATGATAAGTTATACTTATCTTTTGTCGTTTATGTACTTGCGCTAGTGATCCTAGGAGTAGTAGGAAATATGTTTATTAATTCCTTCTATACAGGTATTTTTGGGGGCGGCTTGTTTTAAACCAAACCTTTTAACAACGGAAGGGTGACAGGGGATATCCTGTCACCCTTTTTTGTTTTTCAGGATCTGTTAGTGATGATTGTTTCTTTTGAAGTATAAGTACAGTAGCATATTACTTTGCGGGTCTCAGGGCTTTCATTAAAATTGTTGACAGATAACCTAATCCGCATTAAAATGGGAAAAATTTAACCTAGAGACGAGGGTTTGTTATGCAATGGAACTATTACTCTAATATACAAGAATTTGCATCTAAAGCGAACACGATACTATTTCAGCAGGAGGCAGAAAATAACTTGCCCCTTGGCTTATTAAACCGACTTGTTAAATCAAATAAAGAAGAAAATGCTTTATGTGCTTTGATTGAAAGAGACAACGAAGTTCTTGCTAGTTTTTTAATGACTCCTCCACACCATTTGATTATATCCGTAGCCGAGGGTGCCCCTACTGATAAAATCATTGCCTTGGCTGTGAGGGAATTAATAGACTCCCCGTACTCTATCCCTAGTGTTATAGGGGATAGAGTAGTAGCAACAAAGTTTGCAAGCGAATGGGCAAATACAACTGGTAA
Source organism: Salirhabdus euzebyi (assembly GCF_014207435.1). Taxonomy (GTDB): domain Bacteria; phylum Bacillota; class Bacilli; order Bacillales; family Alkalibacillaceae; genus Salirhabdus; species Salirhabdus euzebyi. The sequence goes on along the minus strand of NZ_JACHGH010000006.1, from coordinate 115,708 downwards.
AAACTTGTCTATTTCTATGGAACAAGGTGTCTATAGGTTAGATAAGGTAAATGATATCGAGGAGAGCGAAGGGGAACTGACTTTAGCTCAAACAGAAGATTTAGAACTATTAATGGATTGGTTGTTTGCATTTATTCATGATACTGGAATTATGCCTGTCTCAAAAGCAAAGGCAGAAAAGATGATGATAGACAAGATTGCCAATAAAACAATGTTTATGTGGAAAGTTAATGGTAAAGCAGTTTCCATGACAGCTATAGGAAGAGAAACGACAAATGGGGCAGTTGTTAACCACGTCTATACTCCTGATTCAGAAAGAGGGAAAGGATATGCCTCTTCCATAGTAAAAAAAGTAAGTGAGATAATTTTGAAGGACAAGGAATTTTGCACACTTTATACTGACCTTTCCAACCCTACTTCAAACAAAATTTATATGGCAATTGGTTATAAACCAATTGCCGAATCGATTGTGATAGAATTTAGTTAACGTATGATTGGAGGAGTGGCCTTATGTCCAGAAAAGAAATTCAAGAACAAATAGATCAACTGAAAATGGATTACATTCGTATACAAGGAGATTTAGATAAACTTGAGGCTGTCGGGGGAAGAGTTTCTCCTTTAGAAAAAACATTAGAACGGATGGAAAGTGAGTTATCTAAGTTAAGAGATCAACTCGCTAATATAGAAGAATAAAATATACGTCCTTTCTTTTGGAAGGACGTTTTTATTTATAAATAAGAAAATATAAATCCGAGAAATCTAGCTCCAGCTACCTAGCCCTTTTGGGCCTCAGTCAAGTCCCTAAGTGGCAGTGACTTCACTACCGTATATAACTTATGCCATCCTGTATAGACAGGATGCTTCCATCTTACTTATTTAAATAGTCATGTAATTCCTTTATTGCCTTCCTTACTTCGTTAACATGTGTGCTATCGTTCATATGCTCCCGGGCATGAAGTAGGACTGGGCGCACGGATTCTACAGAACGGCCAAACTCATACATCCACTCATAACGAGGTACCATCCACGTATGAAAGTGATGGGTTGTATCTTCATTGTAAAAGTAGTAAACATGCTCAATTTGGAATAAGTCTCGTTGTGCTTTTCTAATTTTCCTCAAAATATGGATATAATCTAGTGCTTCTTCTTCTGTTAGTTCATCAAAGGATTTAATATGGCGTTTGGAAGCTAAAATGACTAAACCTTTAACAGGATACGCCACATCTTGATGAGCATGGAAATGTTCTGTTTCAACTACAACTCCACCCTCTGGCTCCACAACCCCACTAGTAATAGCACAGCTTAAACACTCTACTTCAACGGTTTGACCATTTGCTAACGTTATTTTTTTCAAGAATTTTTTCCACCCTTCGACTATATCTACAAAATTATAATCCATTTCGATAGTAATATACATAAATACGTATATTTTACCAACTAATCATGTATTTTCCATAAATAAGTGGTAAGATACAAATGTGTATACTTATACACACCCTAAGTTTACTACCATTTCTGTGGGGTATAAATAATAAATAACCAACTAACAAAAAACACATACAGGTGATAAATCCTATGAAGAACCCAAATAAACATCATATGTTATTTAATGAAGATGAATTATTTCATATATTTACGTCTTTATTTGATATCGTATATTTAATGAAATTTTTGCCCCCAAAAGACTTTCAGTACATACGGGTCAGTGAAAATGCTAAGAAGTTAGCTTCTTTAAAAGATAATGATATCGGTAAAACTATTAGTCAAATTTACCATTCCCATATTGCTGGGCACTTAAATGAACATTACTATGAGGCAGTAGAAAAAAATGGGCCGATTACATTTCGAGATCGATTAAATATGGATAACGAAGAAAAATACGGAGAGTCCGTCCTTATTCCTTTTCAATATAACGAGGAAACTTATGTTGTTGGATTAACGAGAGATATAACCCACGTAGTTAATTTAGAAAAAAAACAAGCCTATGATCCTATTACAGGTTTACCTTTCTCAGATAATTTTATTTCGGCGTTAAACTCGACGTTAAAATTAAAGAAATACGAAGGTTCTATGTGGAATTTGTACTATATATCGATTAATCAACTTTCCTTTATACAATACACGAATCGTAATGTAGAGACTGAGCTCTTAAAACAAATAGCAAACCGCTTAAAAAGATTTTTAAAAAGTGAAGATTTGTTAAGCAGAGTATCTAGTAATGAATTTGTCATCGGTGTACAAATACATTACCCTGAGGAAGGGAAAGATATCGCTCACCAAATTTATGAAGCAATTAACCACCCTTTTCAAACAGAGGAATTTGAAACAATTGTCACCCCATCCATTGGAGTGGCTACTATCAATCCAGCCACTTTAGACATTCCATCAAGTATGGCTGAAGCCTTTCAAGCAATGTTGCGTGCGAAGTCGAAAGTCGATACCCAAATCGTTTTACCTAATGATACAGATTGGTCTGATAATAGTCGCAAAAACACGTTGGAAAGAGACCTATCTTATGCATTGCAAAAAGGTCAATTTCTACTTTATTATCAGCCAAAACTAGACATAAGAGAAAATAATTTAAACGTAGAGGCATTGTTACGTTGGAACCATCAAAATTTCGGCCTAGTCCCACCTAATGAATTTATCCCATTAGCTGAACAAAACCAGCTGATCAAGATTATCGGTAAATGGGTTATTCAGCAAGTATGTAAAGATATGAAAGCATTTAAAAAGCTCAATCCAAATATTAAAGTAGCGATAAATATTTCACCAGTTCAGTTAAATGACGCCAATTTTGTTGAGGACATAAAGAAGATAATTGCAAAAGAAAAAGTTGATCCTGGTAAAATAGAGTTAGAAATAACGGAAAGTGATTTATTACACATCCCTTCTGCACAAAAACAGTTTGAACTATTATCTAATGTAGGATTTCGTTTAGTTCTAGATGATTTTGGGACTAGTTATTCCTCCCTCAATTATTTAAAGGAGCTTTCCGTACAGAAAATCAAAATAGATAAATCCTTTATTATGAATATGGACTACCATCAAAAGGATCAACAAATTGTACAAATGATTATTAAACTGGCTAAAAACCTAGATCTAGAAGTGACTGCTGAAGGTGTTGAAAAGTGGAAGCACATTGAATTATTAACAAAAATGGACTGCAATGAAATACAAGGCTATTATTTAAGTAAACCTCTTCCAGTACTGGAAATTATGAAAAAATTAGAAGAAAATAAAATAAGTTTAACCGAGTATGAAAAGAGGATGTCGTGAAAGTTTATCACGACATCCTCTTTTCATTTGATTAATCCTCTTCTGTACCTCTCATACCCTTACCTTGTCTACCTCTTTTGGAATTACGGTTAGCACCTTTTTTCATATTCTCATCTGTATATTCCGCTGCAAATTCCATATCCGGAGTGCTTTCTGTTGGTGTTTTATTGTTTTGCTTTGCAGCATCGTATGCTGTCTTTCTTTTTGTCATCATATGACCCTCCTTTTCCTCACTATTTTTTTCTAAAAAGAAGAAATCATACATGGAGTTATTTCATCAAAAGCCCTGCCTTGTCTAGAGCCATTACCGCTTCATTTAATGCTTCTTCACTTTCAGCTGCAATGGTATGAAGATGAATTCCACCCGTTAGCTCCGATAACAAAGCTGCATTTGAATCTTCCACTTTCTTTACAAATTTTTTTACATCTCTACGATTTGACACCATAATAGACGCCGTAAACTCACCATAAATCGGATGTTCAATCGTCACTGTTTTAACGGTCGCACCATGGTCAACAATAATGTTTAATTCCTCCTCCGTTCTCTCAGGGGGATGATAGCAAGCAATTGTCCGTTCCACTTGATTGGAATCCTTCGTTGAACGCAAATAAATATAACCTTGACTCGTAGCCATAATTGGTTCATTTTTTGCCTTTAATAAAGAAATATCACCAACAATGACTTGTCTGCTTACGTTGGTTTTATTAGCAAGTTCTCCACCGGTTACTGGTTCTGTCTGGTCTTTTAGGAAGTTTAAAATAAAATCCCTGCGCTCTTCACCTAAAATTTTCTCATCGCTCATGTTTACTCCCCATTCCACGGAAATAATCTATCCTTATTTTACCTCAATGTATCACGCAATTAAAATATTGTAGTTATCTGTACAATAGACCTCCCTAAAGCTTGCAGCTCTTCTAATGTCGTTTTTTCACCAAATGACACACGAACAAATTCCTTTCCTTTTCTATCTGTTTCCCCAAGTGCTAACATCGTTTTAGAAATAGCCTGGCTTCCTACTTGGCAAGCACTTCCTGTAGAAATAGCAAAGCCTAGTCGATTACACTCTAACATCAGCCACTGCCCTTCTATCCCTTCAACGGAAAAGCCTATGATAGCAAAGAGTTGCTCGTCATCTAATCCTTCATATACTGTAAGTCGATTCAAAATTGGCTGCAATTCTTCAATGAAAGCTTTTCGAAAGTCTTTTGCTCGATCCATATTTTCTTGCCTATTTTGAACTGTTAACTGTGCTGCAATAGTAAAAGCTGCAATACCCGGCACGTTTATCGTACCAGGACGCATACCTTTCTCATGGGTCACAGATGGAAATGGTGATTGCCAATTCGTATTTTGTTTTACGACCATTGCCCCTACCCCTTTGGGACCGTACACTTTATGGCTTGAAATCGATAAGCTATTTACCACTTCTGCTATTGGTTTTATATCAACCTTTCCAAATGTTTGGACACAATCTGTGTGCAGCAATATTTGATGTTCCTGACAGATAGAAGCAATATCTAAAATAGGCTGTATCGTTCCAATTTCTCCATTACCATGCTGAATACAAACAAGTGCTGTATCTTTTCTAATAGCACGTTCCAGTTCATTCACATTTATAACTCCATTTGGATTTAGGGGTAAATAAGTTATGTCATATCCTTCTCGTTCCATCTTACCTAATACTTGCTGAATGGAAGAATGCTCAGCTAAGGATGTAATGATGTGTTTTTTTTCGTCATCCTGTGCTGATAAAAGGGCATTCACACCCAAATGGTTACTCTCTGTCCCACCACTAGTGAAGTATACTTCCTCTGCACCTACTCCTAGTAAATTGGCTAACTCCTTTCTACAAGTAGTTAGTAAGGAAAAAGCTTTTCCGCCGATATCATGTAAACTATTCGGATTACCGTAATACTCACGTGACGTCTTGACAAATAACTCTAACGCTTCGTCTCTAATTGGACAAGTAGCTGCATAATCGAAATATTTCATATCCCATCAACTTCCTAATTTTTAATTAAATTTACTTGTTATTAGTTTAATTCTGTGTCAATATAGGTGTCAAGACACCTGTAAAATCAGGAGGAATAAGAAGTGAAAAAAACGGATGTCATCATTATTGGTAGTGGGATTGCTGCCTTGCAGCTTGCCACACATATTGACAAGGATAAGAATGTGATAATCCTCACAAAGTCTCATTTAACAGAGAGTAACTCCTACAAAGCTCAGGGCGGAATAGCCTGTGCCATAGGAAAAGGTGATCATTTTATTAAACATTTAAACGATACGCTAGAGGCAGGCCGCCACCTGCAAGATGTAGAAGCCGTTGCTATGCTAACAAAAGCAGCTCCATCTATCCTGCAATCCATGATTAAAGAGGGCTGTCCGTTCGATAAAGATTCTGACGGAAAGGTCTTGTTAGGTAGAGAAGGTGCTCATCATGAAAATCGTATTGTTCACGGTGGTGGTGATCAGACTGGAAAAATTATGATAGATCACCTTACAAAGAAACTTTCACACAATATTTCCGTAATGGAAAACTTTTTCGTTTTTCAATTATTAATAGATAAACAATCAAATACTTGCTTTGGGATAAAAGGTAAATATGAAAATAACAAAACAGAAACGATACACGCCGATCACATCGTACTAGCAACAGGTGGTGCAGGTCAGGTGTATTCTTTTACGTCTAATGCACTAACAGCAACAGGAGATGGAATTGCATTAGCTTATCAAGCAGGTGCTGCCTTAACAGACATGGAGTTTGTTCAGTTCCACCCAACACTTTTATATGTAAACGGGGTAACAAAAGGACTTATTTCAGAGGCTGTGCGTGGAGAGGGTGCCAAACTTTTATTAGAAGATGGAACCAAAATAATGGAGGGCATACATCCACTAGAGGACTTAGCACCTAGACATATTGTGTCCCAAACGATTTTTGAAAATCTACAAAATGGCAAACAAGTGTATTTAGATATATCGATGATTGTGGATTTTGAAAAAAGATTCCCTTCCATTTCAGAGCTCTGTCTATCAAATGGTGTGTCTATAGAAAAAGGAAAAATTCCGGTAGCACCAGGTAGTCACTTTTTAATGGGAGGCATTAAAACCGATAAAAATGGATGCACCAATATTAATCGGCTATATGCCATTGGGGAAGTAGCATGCGCCGGAGTTCACGGTGCAAATCGACTAGCTAGTAATTCTTTGCTAGAAGGCTTAGTATTTGGGCGAAACTTAGCAAGCTTCATAAACCGTTCAGAAAATTTAGTTCAACAGTATGAAGAACGCTCTACTCCTTCTCTTTCTAGCAAAACCCTACTTCCTAGTTTGCGAGAATTACAAACTAGGATGATGAAAAACACAGGAATTGTACGTTCAGAAGAATCGCTTAAACAACAATTAGAGTGGTTAGAAAAATATAAAGCAAACACACTCTTAACCAAAAACTTAGAGCACTACTCCATCAAAATGGTTACGAAAATTTTTATGCTAACAACTGCATGGCTTATAACTTCTGCAGCTCTTCAAAGAAAAGAGAGCAGAGGGGGACATTACCGTTCCGATTTCCCTCTAGAGCTGGAAGAATGGGACCAAACACATATAGTACTGGATCAAAATAGTAGAAAGGAAGAGTATGATGAACAAATTAAAGCTTACGCAACTACTTGAGGCTTTCTTTTTGGAGGATATCGGAGAAAGAGACGTAACGAGCGATGTACTATTTGGTTCGGAAGCTACAGGAGAAATCGTCTTTATCGCAAAGGATGATGGTATATTCTGTGGGGAAAAAGTGATAAAAATTGGATTTCCCATTTTAGATTCTACAGCTGACGTAACTCTCTTTGTTTCAGACGGTAGCTTGATTGAAAAAGGTCAAAAATTAGCTGTCGTACAAGGGAAGACAGCAGATTTACTAAAAGGGGAACGTGTTGTTCTTAATTTAGTTCAACATATGAGTGGAATTGCTTCGAAAACGAATGAAGCTATTAAGCTTTTAAATAGTGATTGTACAAAAATATGTGATACGAGAAAAACAACCCCTGGTCTTAGAATGCTGGAGAAATATGCCGTTACAGCGGGTGGAGGCTTTAACCACCGATTTGGATTGTATGATGCAGTCATGATAAAAGATAATCATATTTCCTTTGCTGGCTCGATTACGAAAGCTGTAGAGAGAATTCGGAGGCATATCGGTCATATGGTCAAAATTGAAGTGGAAACCGAAACAAAGGAACAAGTGCTTGAAGCTGTCCATGCAAACGCAGATGTCATTATGTTCGATAACCAAACACCCGAATCTATTAAAGAGCTAATCCAGTATGTGCCAAAACATATCGTTACAGAGGCTTCTGGAGGGATTAAGATCGAGGATTTACCACGTTATTCTAATACTGGGGTTGACTATATATCCATGGGCTGTTTAACCCATTCTGTTGTTGCATTAGATATTAGTGTAAAAGTGAAAATATAAATCACCTTTTAGTAAGACGATTTATTTTAAAGAATGGTGTTCTTAATCCGTCATCATAGATGGAAAATTGACGTACTTTACCTGTTTAATCCCAGCCGCTACGGAAATACACTACGCTTTCCGCGGGCTCGCGCTGAGCCTCCTCTCGCAAAGGTCGCTCGTTATGGGGTCTCAACGTCTTCGCTGTCCCGCAGGAGTCTACGTGTATTTCCTTCGCTGGTCATGAGCACTGTAATTTAAAGTACTTAATTCATTAGAGTGAAAGATTATTATACTTTGTGGGCTAATTACTACTCTTAAATCAAAAAGATATTACCAGTGTAGGCAGAATACGAAGACTCCTGCGGGATAGCACATGTCTGAAGACCCCGGAGCGGTGCTTTTTCCGCGAGGAGGCTGAGGCCGGGCCCGCGGAAAGCGAAGTATGCTGCCGAAGCGGTTGTATAGCACTCACCAACAAAGCTATAGCTATGTCGTAGTTTAAAGAAAAACAGCATTTAAAGCCTTTATAAAAAATAAAAAAACAATAAAAATAGGGAGTGTGTGTTGTGAACTTATTAGAAGTTTTAGAGCAAAATAGCACAACTATTCCAGATCGTTTTCGAGAGATGTCAACAGAAGAGCTAGAACAATTTGTTTGGGATGTGAAGAAGTCATTAGGGAAAAGGCTTTTCATTCCAGGCCATCATTATCAAAAGGATGAGGTTATTCAATTCGCTGATGCCAGAGGGGATTCTCTTCAATTAGCGCAGCTATGTGAACAAAATGAGGAAGCAGAGTATATTGTTTTTTGTGGTGTTCATTTCATGGCAGAAACCGCAGATATTTTAACGACCAAAAATCAAAAAGTTTTCTTACCTGATATGAGAGCTGGTTGCTCAATGGCCGATATGGCCGATATTCATCAAACAGAGCGGGCTTGGGAGCAACTCACAAAATTATTTGGATCTACAATCTTGCCTTTAACCTATGTAAACTCCACTGCAGCTATAAAATCTTTTGTTGGGAAAAACGAGGGTGCAACTGTCACCTCCTCTAATGCGGAGAAGATGGTGAAATGGGCATTTGAACAAAAGGAAAGAATCTTATTTCTACCAGATCAGCATTTAGGTCGAAATACAGCTTATAACTTAGGTGTTCCATTAGAAAAAATGGCTGTATGGGATCCAATTAAAGAAGAGCTTCTTTATGAAGGACCTATAGAGGAAATAAAAGTTATCTTATGGAAGGGACACTGCTCCGTTCACGAAAACTTCACTGTTCAAAATGTCGCACAAGTACGTGAACAATACCCGGACATGCGAATTATTGTCCATCCTGAATGTCGTAGAGAAGTTGTGGAATTAGCAGATGAAGCAGGGTCTACAAAGTATATTATTGATGCCATTGAAAAAGCAGAAAAAGGGACATCTTGGGCGATAGGAACAGAAATGAACTTAGTCAAACGGTTAATAAAAGAGAATCCAGATAAGCATATTATTTCACTAAATCCCCATATGTGCCCTTGTTTAACGATGAACCGAATCGACTTACCTCACCTTGCATGGTGTCTTGATAGCATCGTACAAACAGGTACACACAATCAAATTACCGTCACTGAATTCGATGCCCAAAACGCAAGGCAAGCACTTGCTAAAATGCTTGAGCATGTGTAGACTTTGTGCCTGTCACCACCCGAATTTTGTCGAAAAGCCTAGCAAATAATTTGCTAGGCTTTTTTCATTAAAGAACATACGAAGCGAGTACCCGTTGTACTTCGTAAATATTTAGTTGCTTATTAAATGTCTTTTCGATAGGAGTGGCGGAACCAGAAACCCATATTTTCATTTCGGCCTCTAAATCAAAATTGCCTGCTGTTTCAATGCTAAAATGGGTAATACTTTTATAAGGCAGGGAATGATATTCCACCTTTTTTCCAGTCATTCCTTGTTTATCTACTAAAACTAACCTTTTATTAGTGAATATAAACAAATCTCTGATAAGCTTATAAGCTTTCTCCAATTGTTCTCCTGGTGCCAATAACTCACGAAACTCTTTTTGCGCTTCCTCCACACTTACTTCAGATGCATTGCCCATTAATCCATCAAATAATCCCATCCATTTTCCCCTTTCTATTATTTAGAGTTTTTTATTCACTTCCATCGCATCCTTGAGCCTTTTTTGCATATCACCTATTCCTCTCGTTCCATGAAGAGGAAAAGATAAACTCACATCATTCGGAAAGAGCATTTCTAGTATAGGCTTAAATTTTTTACCACCTAACATCGTCACTTTCGGTACATTAAAAAGGTTGTTGTCTTTTAGTTGTTTTCTCATATATGGGATTGAAATAATATCTTTATTTTTATGTATTTGCGAAAAACTTAAATCATAAGAACCTTCTACGAATTGATTGGGTAAAAGGATTCCGTATTTTGGCGATATAATTACCCAGTTTCCGTAAAATTGTTTCGCATAAGCCTGGCATAATCGATGGAAGGTACCAATATACGCTTCTTTTGCAAGTATATGATTTAAATGAGGGTATTTATCCCAAATTTTAGGTTTTCCAGAAGGTATAATACATAACTCTTGTATATTATCGGTCAAATTGAAAAGACACCTCTACTTCCCCAGGTTTTGAATTTGCTTATTGAACACATAGCTTACCCTTGAATATCCCACCTTTTCTTCATAGAAACGGTGAGAATCTTTTCTTTGTAGCCCCGAAGATAAGGACACGAGCGCAAATCCATTTTCCTTTGCCCATTCTTCCACATAAGAAAGCAGCGTTTCACCGTACCCTTTCGATCGCTCCTGATCATCTGTTACTAAATCACACACCCAAACAAAACGACCATTATATAACGTAATCATAGGCATAAAGCCAATCGCGGCAACTATTTTATCTTCATTAAGAGTCAAAGCATATAGCTTATATCCTTCTTTGATTTGGGCCTCCATTACTAAGGATACATATGTGGAAATATCCAAATGTCCTCTTAATTGCTTAACTACCGGAAAAGCTAGCTTTATTTCATCCTCTGTCACAAGCTCCTGTATAAAATAATTATTCACACTTATCCCCCGCTTCTCCACATTTTTTCTATTTACTTATCGCCTTTGCTTTGTCACTATATTCTTTGGATGATTGTTTAAATCCTTTATTAAATCGCATCTAATTCACCTATTGACATTAAGAGTCAAAATTGGACAGAATACGCTCCATATCCTCCTTCATTTCTTTCATGTCTACTGGATTTACAAGGTTATTTTCTACTTTATATTTACTTTTCAAAGATAAGATCCGATAAACACTTTCATTAAGTCTCTCTTCTGAAATTTCTCCTGTTTTTACAGCATGCTGGATTCGCTCGTAGGAACTTACAATATTATCTTTTCCGTGAGCTATTAACAAAATATCACTACCTGCTTTAAATGATTGCAACGCCGCTTCACTAACCGAATAGTCATTTGTAATTCCTTTCATCGTTAAATCATCTGTAATGACCACTCCCCTAAAGTGCAATTTCTCCCTTAGTAAATCAGTCATAATTTTCTTAGATAGTGATGAAGGATTTTTTGAATCTAGCTTTGGAATCGAAAGGTGCGCAACCATAATAGCATCTGCATTTTCTTGGATAGCTCGCCGAAAAGGTTTTAACTCTATCTTTTGTAGCTGTTTCAGAGACTTATTCACTACTGGTAATTGTTTATGGGAATCTACCGACGTATCACCATGCCCCGGAAAATGTTTTATAACTGGAATTACATTTTCATATTGATGACCTTGCATGACCGGTATTCCGTTTTTTACTACTTGACTAGGTGTTGAACCATAAGCTCTTGACCCGATAATAGGATTTTCAGGGTTACTATTTACATCCATTACAGGTGCATAGTTCATGTTAAACCCTAAAGCGCTTACTTCCTTTGCTAACATTCGCCCTATTTGGAAGGATAACTCTGGATCATTTTTTTCTCCTACTTCTTGTGCACTAGGCGCAATTACTAACTCTTGCTCCGGAATTCTGCTCACTTTGCCCCCTTCTTCATCTACACTAAAAAATAAAGGGACCTGGTCTTCATTTGCCTTTTTTAGGTCATTAATAAAAGAAACAGTTTGTTCTACACTTTCCATATTGTCTTTAAATAATATAAATCCACCTACATAATAGTCATTTATGTATTGCTTCATGACGGAATCAATTGTTTGACCCTCTATACCAACCATAAATAGTTGACCAATTTTCTGCTCAAGCGATAGAGACTGTAATTGCTCGGCTATAGTATCTGACTTCGAAACCGGAATAACGTCATTGTCTAATTCCTGCTCCTCCAAGGTATATTCCTTAACTTCTTCACCCTTCTTTTCTTCCGTTAACATTCCTTGGAATCCGATAAAACTTACAAAAACAATGGCGGTCCATACAATGGATGTTATACGTCTACTCAAAATGTCACCTCATTTATGTACTTTTATCTCTCCTCTCTATTTTTCTCCATTTTTCCCTTTCTACACATATGGGATAAAAACTTGTTGCATTTCCCCCAAAAGAAAAGTGACTTATAAAGAATGAATATCTTTACAGTCACTTTTTTAAAAAATTATTTTCTTTTCGACCATGGTAAATCAGTACCAAATTTTTCTGCCATCTCTTTTGAATCATGTCGTCTTTGGCGACGATACTCTGCTCGCTTCTTTGCACCAGAATGGAGCCACTCTTCTTCTTCTGTTTCTGGAAAAACTTGTGGAACTGGAACAGGCTTTTTCTCTTCATCCACTGCTACCATCGTTAAAAAGGCTGTAGCACAAACCTTTCGTTTACTGGAAAGTAAGTTTTCTGTGATGGCTTTTACGAACACTTCCATTGATGTTTTATGCGTAAACGTAACAAAGGCTTCTAAGCATATGGTATCTCCTTCATAAACAGGGTTTAAAAAATCTACGGAATCCGTCGAGGCTGTTACGACAGGCATTCTTGCATGTCTAGCCGCTGCTATAGCTGCAACATCATCAATATATGCCATTAACTTCCCACCAAATAAAGTTCCATGAGAATTCGTATCTGGTGGCAGCACATGTGAAGTTTTAATCGTTAAAGATTCGATACAAGGTTTTGCTTTCATGCTATCCCTTCCTTCATCTAACGTATAGCTTTATTTTAACCCATAGCCGTTCTAGATATATAAGGGATTGCTTACTTTCTTTCTAAAAGCTCAATAACTTCTCTGTCCACCCCACGATAAAAAACTGTTTTCCAACCGTTTTGGAGCATTAGCGGTCCTTCTATCGGATTTAAACCCTTTTGTGCTAAAAGATCGATCCATTGATTCAAATCATCGACCTCCAAACATAGGTGCATTTTATCATTTGCATAAAAAGCACTGTCCGTTTCCACAAGTTCAATACAAGTATTTCCTCTTTGCAAAAAGGCTATTTTCTCTCCAGGAAGCTCAAGATAATCGATCACTTTAAATCCAAAATAACGATGATAAAAAGATTCAGTCACCTTTAAATCAGAAATTTGAATACCTATATGGTGAAGCTTCATCTTACTGACCCCCAGGAAGAATAAGATTCATATCGCCAAACTCATGCCACAAATAGTTATAATGAATGGCCTCCTCGTAAGCCGCAAACAGAAAATCTTCCTTTATAAAAGCTGCGAGCATATCCAAATGACTTGCTTCTGGTTCATGGAGTCCTGTTAATAGGCCATCAACAACCTTCAGTGAAAAGCCTTTGTAAATGTATAAATTTGTAACGGTATCCATTGATTCAACCGTTTGAAATTTATTGACCGCAGATTCCAAAGCTCTTACTACTGTTGTGCCTACAGCTATAACCCTGCCTCCTTGCTTCTTCGTCTCATTAATTAAATCTGCTGTTTCCTTCGGGATGTTAAATGGTTCTGGATGCTCTTCAGGACTTGGCCAACGATCCTTTTCATAATAACTTAATCCTGCATGCAAACTTAAAAATGCTATTTGAATACCCTTCCTCTTTAGTTCTGTTAATAGCTCCCACGAAAAGGCTCTACCCGCTGAGGCAAGCTCAACAGAACCAGGAACAGTTCCATAAACTGTTTGGTATGCCTCTAATGGCAAAGGTTTTTTAATATATTCATAGCGAATCGGCTTGCCAATTTGATATATTGCATTAAAAAGATTTGACCCTGATTGATTGAAGGACATAATGACAAGCGGTCTGTTTTTACTATAGTCAACAATCGTTCCCTTTAAATTACCTGGGAAATGTATGCTTAACCCTATATGATAATCTGGATTCACTATGAGAACTTCCCATTCATGATTAGACAGCTTTCTTGAAAGGCGAATCTCCACTTCCCCTATAGGACTTTTCCCTTCCAGAACAGGCGGAATCGTACGGCTATTATTGAAGACGAGTAAATCACCTTTTTTAAAATAGGAAGCTATATTAGAGAATTGGTCATGATACCTTTCACCATTGTCTCTCTTCATTACCATAAGCCGGACTTGATCCCTTTTCCCTTTCGTCCACTCAATTGGTTCTGTTGCATTTAAATGGGTTGGAATGTCAAATCTAGTAGAGGTCATCATAAGGATAGCCTCTTTTCATTTGCAAAAACTTCCGCTTGAAACCTTTCACCATTTTCAACAGAATCATCCGATGCTAAATATAAAAAGACATCTACCACATCAGTAGGATTAGCTAATTCATAGTCACAGTCAGGAACAGCGATATCATGCATGTCTGTATCCATCTCACCCGGGTCCACCATATTTATACGGACGCCCGATTCTTCTAATTCATCGGCCCATGTTTGCGTCATACCTTCAACAGCAAACTTAGAAATACCATATGCCCCCCATTCGCCAAAACCCGTTTTACCCGCCTCAGAAGTTACATTAATAATAGAGCCAGCTTCTCGTGTCAGCATTCCGGGTAATACACGCTTTGTCATAAGAAATGGGTTATTAACATTTACACGCATCACTTCCTCAAAATCTTGTTGCATATAATCTACTAACAATTTTGGGCCTGGTCCAAAGATGGATGCATTGTTAATTAACACATCAATTTGCCCGAAATGGTTTTCCACTAAAGAAACAAATCGCTCCACATCTAAACTATTTGACACATCCGCCTTTATCGCCAACACTTCCGCTCCAATTTGTTTTACTTGCTCTTCCAATTCTACCAACCGTTCTTCTCCTCTGGCACAAATTGCTAGACGCGCACCTTGTTTTGCAAATGCTATAGTTAGAGCTTTACCTAATCCCTTTGAAGCACCCGTAATAACTACCACTTTATCGTTAACATTTATCATATTTATCTTCCTTTCCTTTTCGCTTATTAACTCCATTTTAGTGAAACACAAGAAAGGAAACATCAGAAAAAGAGGTGAAATACATATACGAAATTGGAAGGGTAGTTCCCTACGACTTTTGGAGTAGGGATGGCATATTCGCATATGCTTTAAGTAAGCTAAAAAAATAAGACTAGTACTTTAACAGGTACCGTTACCTATTACAAACATTAAAAATGCAACGGAAATTGACTACTAAATTACACTTCAATTTGTAGTTATTTTTTTATTGATATACATCCATCTTCACTTATAATTGCTTTTTACTATGTAAGATTAATTGCAACCGAAAGTTAGGGTATACGTCCAGTGTATGGTTACATTTAGCCTACTTTTGTGTGTTAATTGAGTGTGTAGCAATATCTTGTAATTTTGCAAGGATATCTTTTTCGCTTGTTTCCGAAAATGAATATAGCTTTTATGGTAAAGTAAATATAAAGTTTGTGAAGAATTGTTCATAAACTAACGAAGCAGTTTAGTTTAACAAACAATAAGATATATGGAGAGATTTTAATGAGTAAAGTAGGAGTTTACAAGGTGGATATTACACCACCATTAGGTATTGAATTTATTGGATACCATAGACCAACAGGTATTACAAATGTTGATGAACGAATTTATGCAACAGCGTTTGTGTTTGAAAGCAATACAGCTAAGACTGTATTTATTAGTATTGATAATATAGGAATGCTAATAGAAGACACATCAATAATTCGTGAACAAATTGCAAATGAATTAAGCATCCCATTTGAAGGAATTACTGTTGTTTACACACATACCCATTCAGGACCTGCAACGGTTAGTAATAGTGAAGTCGTCAAGGCTTATAAAACTCTACTAATAAAAAATGTTGTAAAAGCTGCGGTTAAAGCGAATCAACATGTACAAATTTCTGAGGTTGGATGGAATGTTACAATGGGGGATATTGGAGTTAATCGTAGAGAAGAAACTACTGATGGTAAAGTTAAGATGGGAACAAATGAAAATGGTATTGTTGACCAGCGAATAGGTGTTTTAGCAATTAGAAATCAAGCTACACAAAAGTTATCGGGAGCAATAGTATTTTGTACTGCCCATCCTAATGTCTTAAAGTCAGACAGTGACATCTTATCAGGTGATTATCCAGGGTTAACAAGGGCTATTCTTGAACAGGTACTACATTGTCCAGTTATAATTGTACAAGGCGCAACTGGAAATGTTAATGCAAAATACCGTGGTTCAATGAGAGCAATACAGCAAATGTCGTATGCATTAAGTGGCTATGCTCTCACCATGATGCCTTCAATTGTATTCAGGTCAATTTCCAAGCACAAAACAATTTCTACAAAGTATAAGATGGATTTAAAAGACATACCTGAAACAGATAATATAAAAAGAATGGCATTATCAGCTGAAGAACAGTGGGGAGTCAATACAAATAAATGGCTTACGGTTATGTTAAATAAGTACAACCAACATACAAAAAAAATATCGATTGTCTTGGAAATTCAACTATTTCAAATCAATGAAGGTTCTTTTTCAGGAATACCTATGGAACCCTTTTCAGAATCAGCTCTCGATGTCCAAGAAAAACTTAACAATAAACTTGCATTTTTTGGTGGCTATACCAATGGCTATCTCGGCTATTTACCTACAAAGGAAGCATACCCATATGGCGGTTATGAAGTCGAACTTAATCCAGTAGTTTATGGACCCATTACAGGTTTGTGGATGCCTCCAGTCGAAAATACAGCTGAATCGATAGTTAACAAAGTCTTGGAACTACATAGAAACTGAACCTTATTAAGCAAACAGTGGTAATAGCTGAATATGGGGCTGTCTAATGTGGTAGCTCTTATTTTGTTAAAGGGCAGGGTAGTTGATGAAATAAATTTTAAGGTGGAGTAGTGGAATGGTTGGTTCAAGTGTTTAAAAAGTTGTGTAAAGAATCAAATCTGGGAGAGATAATAGGATTTCCATTGTCAATTTCAGGCGGTCTTCTGCATAAGATGTATGCTATTGAAACAGACAAAGGAAAATATGCGATTAAAATATTAAATCCTCAAATTATGAAAAGACCAGATGCCATGAATAATTATGTTAATTCAGAGAGAATTGCTAATTTGGTATCAATGAAAGTACCTACTGCTCCAGCAAAAATATTACTCAATGGTGACTTCTTACTAAAGATAGACAACCATTTTTTTATGATTTTCGACTGGATAGAGGGAAAAACTCTTAAACCAAATAGAGTTAATTCGAGTCATAGTGAAAAAATAGGTTCTTTACTCGCTGAAATACATAGGACAGATTTTTCTGAACTTAAAATAAAAGAAGAATTGGGAGATAATGAACAAACCATAGACTGGAAAAGTTACATTCAAAAGGGACAAAAGAGTAACGCTGAATGGGTTGAACTGATGCTTGAAACTGTTGATCAACTTTATGAGTGGACTTCATTAGCAAACAATGCAAATAGAATGCTTTGTACAAACTTAGTTATTAGTCATAGGGACTTAGACCCGAAAAATGTTTTATGGAATAATGATAATCCCGTTTTTATTGACTGGGAATCTGCTGGTTATATTAATCCAATGCACGATTTAATAGAAACTGCACTATACTGGTCTGAAGAAGAGATAGGAAAAATAGATAAAGAAAAATTTTTTGCTTTTATAAACGGTTATAAAAAGAGATATGGAGAAGTTCAGATAGATTGGTCTACCGTCTTAGAAAATGGATTTTTAGGTAAGTTAGGTTGGCTTGAATATAATTTAAGACGTTCCTTGTGGATTGAGTGTTCAGATGAAGAAGAACAGATGATGGGTACGACTCAATCAATTGAAGCAATAAAAGAAATTAGAGACTATGCAGAGAAAATTCCAACATTAGTTGAATGGCTTAATGATGAGGTTTAATCATTTGTTATTCAACTAAAGGGTGCTAGAGTTAAACAAGAGGAACGCCAAATTTAAGGTGGTGTTCCTCTTTTTTTTGGAAAATAAAGGGAATAGACTGAATTTTATGATAAAATTATATTATAAAAAATAGTTCTTCAATTAACGAGCAGAAGAGTTGAAAAAGGGAAATTAGGTTAGGTGGTGGGGATGTGGAATCGAAACGTAATGTCGTATTATGTGCGTTACTACTTGCTTTATTATTGACTGGTTGTGGTAATAGAATTGATGTAGAACAAGCTAACAAAATTGCTGAAAATTATGTCCAAGAAAACGAGTCTGATGGTGATGAGTGGTATATCAGTCAATCAGAAAGTAATGCTGGGAATTGGGTTATTCATATGAAACTTTTGGGGAACGACTGTGAGATTAAAGTTGTTTATATTAACAAAAAATCTGGTTCTATATCTGATGTTCTTGGTGGTAACGAATGTTAAGCTAACGATGGGAAATATTCAATAAGGAGTTGTTAGTGTGGCAACTCCTTGTTGTGTTAAAGAACAGTATGGTTCAACAAGAAGTTTTTAAAAAAGGGGGTAATATAATGCTTAGGTTTTTATCATTGGTTATTTTAGCTTTATCTACTCAAATTATTGGAATTATTATGTGGGGAGAATACGTCTGGTTATATAAGTTTGCAAATGGTGGTGTAGGAGGAACTCCGTTAAAACATATTCAACCTATTTTATGGGGGATTATTGTTATTGAGGTTATTACATTTGCCTTATTAACGGTATATCTAAAAAAGAAAGAAGACTAATTCACTTATTCCATTAACGGGTACTAGAGTGTAACAAGCGATAATCTAATGATGGTCTTTTATTTTTCTAAAGCGCAATTGGGATATTATGTTAAAATTTTGTGCATAAGGATCTTGTGCTTACGAGCAGAAGAGTTTAATAACAAACTTTCATTCTTTAGAGGGAGTCTATAATAAATGAAAAAGATTTTTATTCTTTCATTATCCTTAATCACAATAATAATTAGCCTCATAATCCTTAACAATTATCTTAATCCAAATGTTGAAGGTTCAATAAAAGATAGATATAAATGGATGAAAAATGTTCAAGTATTGCAAACAGATTGGTATGGGAGTGAAGGTTTAACATTTTTTGTTGCAAAGAGTCTTAATAACAATGAGATAGACTTTTGCAAAGGATATGTTAGCAAAAACATTTTTCAGACAAAGACAACAAGGAGAGGTTGTGTACCCTTAAGTAAAAGCATAGTAAATGAGGGAGTGGTTGGAACATCAACTTTTAATGGAAAGCTAAGCAGGAGTATGCAAGAAGATTGAGAAAATAGAAGGAGGGTTGTTATGGGGGGGTTAGCATTTATTTAGTTTTTGTTTGTATATATTGGTTTGCCTACTGCAGTAGTTTTGGTATTACTATGGATTTACGAAATCAAATCAAATAGTGAAACTCAAGTTAGACAGAATAAAGAGATAATTCAATTATTAGATGATCTTAATAAATAGATGAAATTTTGATTTCAACTAAAGAAGATAACCATTATAAATGAGGTTTTTATTTTTGCAAAATTATATTTGGAATAATATGTTAAAATTAACTTATTAAGTTAAGACGAGGAAGTGTTTATTCGTATTTTTGTTGGGTCAGAAAGGTTTCTCTTAATGGTCGCCAATAAGGGGGATTAAAAATTGAAAAAAAGTATTGTATTGTTCTTTTTCAGTCTGATGTTAGGTAACTTGTCGGCATGTGGTAATGAGAGTAATCCAATTATTGAAAGTTCAGCTATTGAACTTCAAGATGTCGAAAACTCCGACACTGAAGTATTGCGTTTTTCTGTTTATATTAGTGATATCAATATGGAAACAGATCAACATTTTTCTGTTAGATTTTTAGTTCAAAATCCTTACATCAAGAACTTAATTAAAACAAATGAAATTGATGTTACCGATAGACTATTTACCTCAACAAAAATAGATAGAGAAAATGGGAAATCAAAATCATTTTCTGTTTGGAAAACGCAGGAAATAAGACAAGAATTTTCAGTTCATGAAATAAAAGAAAATATAGAAGAAAGAGAATCTGTCATAGTTGAACTTTATAGTGGTGAAGAAATAATTGCTCGAGACATAATTAGTTCTTTTGAAGATGTGAGGAAGTGAATATATAAAAATAATACCAAAAAATATTAAATTCTAATTGTCCTTCGGGAAGATAGTGGAACAAGACCATTTTCTAATTGTGTTAACGTGTGCATTAGTTTAAAAAGGAAACAAATAAAAATAATAGTTATATTCCAATTGAACTGAATTAATATTATTCACAAACAAAAAACAAAAAGCGCTGCAAAATACAGCGCAACTTAATAAACATTTTTACTTTCATTTTGGTACGCAAAATAGAGTTTTACGATAGGTAACGGAATCCTTACTAGTATTTGCTAGCCTTATTGCTTAAGATAAAGGTTCGAATTGAAAAGCCATTTGTTCATCAGCAACAGTAAAGCGGTCCCTACCATTTGTTTTTGAATGATAGAGTGCATCATCCGCAATTTTATACAACTCTTGTATTTTGTGGCCCTTTTGGTAGACGAAAGCAATCCCGATACTTATCGTACATTGTATGGTTTCTTTGTTTACATTTTCAAAGGAATAAGAACGTGTCTCATTAAGCATTCTCTGAGCAAATTCAATTGCCTCTCTTCTGCTTTCAACCTTTTTAGCAAGTGCGAATTCCTCTCCACCTATTCTTCCTGCTATTCCTCCATCTTCCACGAATCTTTTAAGCAATTCAGCAAATGTTGCCAAAACTTTATCACCTGTTAAATGTCCATACTGATCATTTACTTTTTTGAAATCATCAATATCTATTAAATAAAATGCTAAAAAATCTTGCTCTTTCTTTTGGGCGATTTTTATTTGAAGCTTGTCCATAAAGTATTGACGGTTAAAGAGGGATGTCAACATATCCGTGGTTGCACGTTTAAAAAGGTCATCTTCATACAGTCTTTGTGCTGTAATATCCTTCAGCATCCACAGTACACCGATGAAAGAATTTTTTTCATCTTTAATATGAAGTTGTTCTAATTCAACATGCTCCCCTTCTTCTAATTTATATTCTGTTTTTCTATTATACCCTTTTAGTATTTCATCACCTTTAGGTATGTAATGGTTAATGTTTTCTCCAATCCTCATGTTTATTGCTTTAGGATAAATTTTAGATAATAGTAGTTTACCTTTTTCATTTAATTGCACAATGGTGCCTCTATTATCCAACACTAGTATCCCGTCACGCATGTGCTGATAAATTAAATGATTAGCAAATGGCCATAAATCAAAAATCTTATAACGGAATAAGCTTAAAAACACAAAAATACCAGCAGGCAGGATGGTGACAACAAAAGGATAAGCAAGAAAATCTGCAAGGAAAAGTTTTGCAACCCCAAGTATAATAGGAAAGCCGGATCCTAAAATGAGCATTAGATGTTGCATTTTATTCGTTGCAGGTGTTTTTCTATAATTAATTGTTAACACAAAGAATGCATATAGGAGCAATAAAAATGCACAAATAATAAATACTTGACTAAAAATAGTAGATTCTACTGTGATTTGTTCCCAGCTATAAAAGGAATCTAACGATATATTTGACCGAATAAGATGATGGTAGGAATCTGTAAAAATTAACGTAATATAAGCAATCGATATAATGCCCATATACTTTATTAAATGGAAAGACTTCGATTGATTGGAATGTATGAATTCACGAACGAGCCCATAATAAAATACAGGCATAAGAAAAAAGGGAATTTGTTGAACATTTCGCCAAAACAACTTCACTTCAAATGATTGGAAGTAAAGCTCAAAATAATTAGCTAGCGCCAACAAAGAGGTAAGCCACATTAAGGCTATAAAATACCTTGCACCTTGTACCTTTCTATATTTAAAAGCGAATGCGCCAAAAGCTGCTGATAAAATAAATGCTACCCATAGTAAAACTAAAAATCCAGCGGATCCCATTCTATAAACCCCACTCTAATAACCATTTTTATATTTATTTCCTAGGCCTTTAGTAGAAATACAAGGAAGTTTTATAGAAAAATTGCCGAAGAATAGTCTTGAAGGAGGACCTGTAGGAAATAGTAGTAGTACCATTACTTCTAATACATTTCTATTGTTTAGGAAGACAAAAGCTATCTTTCGTATATTATAGCAAACTTTTTAACTATTACGAATATAATTTCAAATAGATTCCCATACTCATTAAAGTTATATATTCGTCATTATATTAGAAGTAGTTTTTGCCTATATAAATCAACATTATTTAAAGGAACAACTCCACTGCTCACTTTAGATAAAGCTACAATATTTATAGAAAAAAGCCAAAAGATAAGTATAAGTAGTTGAAAATATATTACTTTACCTTTACTTTTTTGTTAAGCGTTTTTTAAAATAAAGTCTATGGAGGCTTTAGTAATGAAAATATTAGTAATAGAAGACAACGAAAGTGTAAGTACGATGCTAGAGATGTTTTTTCAAAAAGAGGGTATAGAAGGTACGTACATTCCGGATGGCGCTGAGGGTTATAAGCGATTTAAGGAAGAAGAGTGGGATTTGCTAATCATTGACTGGATGCTACCGAGCATGGACGGGGTCACTCTATGTCGTAAAATTCGTGAGGAAAATAATAGAGTACCAATCATTATGCTTACAGCTAAAGATAGCGAATCTGATCAAGTCATTGGGTTGGAAATGGGGGCAGATGATTATGTTACTAAGCCATTTAGCCCACTTGCTTTAATGGCTAGAATTAAAGCAGTAACACGTCGTTACAACCTTACTCAACCTAAAAAAAGTGACCATCATTCTTACATTGAAACGAAGCATTTTAAAATAAGTAAGTCGACGAGAGAAGTCTTTTTTAACGAAAAGCCAGTTACCACTCTAACGCCTAAAGAATTCGATTTACTCTATTATTTCGTTCAACATCCAAAACAAGTCTTTTCAAGAGAGCATTTACTAGAACGGGTTTGGGGATTCGATTTTTATGGGGATGAACGCACAGTAGATGTTCACATCAAAAGACTGCGTAATAAAATCGGTAATGAAACACAACCCTTTTTCCATACCGTGTGGGGAGTAGGCTATAAGTTCGATGAGTCGGTGGAATCGAATGAGAATTAAATATATTTTTCAGCTAATTGGAAGCCAAATCAGTGTGCTTATCTTTGCTTTTCTTATTTTAAGCCTACTTTTTTCTCACTACGTAGAGGAATTGGTCTACCAAAACAAAGTGGATGAACTCATTTCGTACGGAGAGAAAATATTAAATGACCTTGATTCACATCCACTTGAACGCGAGCAAATTCCCATGACACAATACAGTGAGATATTACGTACAAGGGATATATTTATTACGTTATTTGATGAACAAGGCAAAGTTATCTATCCTCAAATTACCGATTTTCCGATTACAAAATTATCCGAGCAGGAATGGACAACCATAACGGAAGGAAGAGCAATCACATTAAAGCGTGATCTGGAAAGATTTGACCAAGCAGTATCTTTAGTTGCAGCTCCTTATATTCAAAACGGTCAGTTTTTAGGTGGGATATTACTAACAGCACCAATTAGTGGTTCTAGGGAAATGATTACGGAGCTAAATGAGTATTTGCTCTTTACTGTTGCAATAGCACTTTCCATTGCCATTATTCTTAGCTGGCTAATGTCTAAATTGCACGTGAATCGTATAAAACGTATTCAGGATGCAACATCAGCAATCGCCAATGGAAATTACAAAGTTCATGTGCCTTCCTCTAATTTTGATGAAATCGGTGAACTTGCAAACGATTTTAATCAAATGGCCAAACAACTAAACCTTTCCATGGAGGAAATTAAACGTTTGGAAAAAAGAAGAAGGCAGTTTATTGCAGATGTTTCCCATGAACTTCGGACCCCATTAACAACGATAAATGGCCTGATTGAAGGATTACGAAATGACATGATTTCAGAGCAAGACAAAGAAAAAGGAATGGACTTAATCAGCAAAGAAACAAATCGTTTAATTAGATTAGTGAACGAGAATTTAGATTATGAAAAAATACGCTCCAACCAAATAAAGTTAACAAAAGTCGAGTTAAAACTAAAAGAAGTATTTGAAATCATAAAAGAACATTTAGACCTTCATGCACAAGAGAAAGACAATACTATTCTTATGGATGTAGAAGATAACTTAACCGTGTATGCTGATTACGATCGGATTATCCAAATATTAATTAATATTGTAAAAAACAGCATTCAGTTTACGGAGAATGGTACGATTTGGATGAGGGGACGTGCTTCATCTACGGAAACGATAATAGAACTTGAGGATAATGGAATTGGCATTGACCCAAAGGATATCGAATCCATATGGTTACGTTTCTATAAAGCTGATTTATCAAGAAAAAATAATCCGTACGGTGAATCAGGATTAGGATTATCCATAGTAAAACAGCTTGTACACCTTCACAATGGGGATATTAAAATTAATAGTACTAAAAACAAAGGGACAAAATTCACTATTCATCTTCCTAAAAAGAATATGTAAGAACAAAAGCGCAAGCGCCTTGCTCAGCCTAAGGCAGGCATAAGACAAGACCTGCCGTAGCGGTTTTTGCCATAAAAGGGATTGACTTATGTACCGAGGGGATAGGTGCTGGAGCTAGACTTGGCTCCCCCGTGCAACTAACTTATCCACAAGTCTAAAATTTTATCATTTCTTAAGCAGCAATAAAGCGAGTAAAAATTACTCGCTTTTATTTTTCTACACTAGAAAAGTAGCCACGTTTCATGGATAAATATCACTCCCCATACTATCCCTTAGAATTTTCTTCATTTTTTCTTATCCTATTCAAAGTTTGTTCATAATTTGGTCATATTTACTGGATATGATACGAGTAAGCAAAAATTCTTTACTTTTTGCTGATTGTACAAAAAGGAGGATTTATGATGGATGACAATCAAATTCATGAACAACAAACAACAGAAAAACCTCATCAAAAAAGCAAAAAGAATAAAAACTGGTTTTCCAATATATTAGCAGGTATGGTAGGGGCTGCTCTTACCCTAACCTTTGCTCTAGCCGTAAATGATTTTTCTCCTACCTTTAATCAAGAGGATCATACAACCCAAATTCAATCATCTCTTGTATCAACGGAAACAAGTAATTTAGCTGATGTTCAAGAAACTTCTTCTGTATCGACTCCGATTACAAAGACAGTTGAAGAAGCCTCCCAAGCGATAGTTGGTGTTGTGAACATTCAGGAAACCAACCCTTTTTTCTCCCGTAATGGTAACTCACAGTCTAAAGAAAGCGGGACAGGTTCAGGAGTGGTTTTCAAAAAAACTGGAAATACCGCATACATTGTAACGAACAATCACGTCATCGAGAATGCGAACGAGGTTGAAATATCTTTTCATAACGGAGAAAAAGTCGAAGCACAAATTGTTGGAACAGATCCTTTAACAGATTTAGCTGTACTAAAGGTTCGTGCCGATCATGTTACAACTGTAATGGAGTTTGGTGATTCTTCCAAACTGCGCCCAGGTGAACAGGTTTTAGCAATTGGAAATCCATTAGGCCTAGACTTCTCACGTACTGTTACACAAGGCATTATTAGTGGAACCGAGCGAACCATTAATGTTTCCACGTCAGCTGGGGCTTGGGATCTTGATGTTATCCAAACTGACGCTGCCATTAATCCCGGTAACAGCGGTGGTGCTTTGATTAATACACAAGGACAAGTGATTGGAATTAACAGCTTGAAAATTTCCCAAAACGGGGTAGAAGGATTAGGTTTTGCTATTCCGAGTAATGATGTGGTTCCTATCATTAATGAATTAATTGAAGATGGTGAAGTGAAACGCCCTTATATAGGGGTAAGTTTAATCGATGTACATGACATCCCATCTTACTACCGAAACAACATTGATGAAAGCTTAGAAACTGGAACAATGGTTGCAAAAATTGATACTTCCTCTCCGGCTGTAAATAGCGGACTAGAGGTTGAAGATGTAATCATAGCTATTGATGAAACAGAAGTTAAAGATGCTAGTGATTTACGAAAATATTTATATACAAAAGTTGATGTTGGTGATGAAGTAACATTGAAAATTAATCGTAATGGAGAAATATTAGAAATCAACATTAAATTAACAGATTAATGGGAGGAAATAATGGAAAAACAATTTATTAAAATAACCCTATTCCTAGTAATTGTACTATTATTAGGCGCTTGTAACAGCACAAATGACTCAGAAGGAAGTTCAGAAGAAATTGTCTTCCCTACTTTTGATAAAGAGAAAATTGAAAGTATTGATAAGGTGGCAGAGTTTGAAGGTGGGGTCGTTACTGGAAAAGAATTTGCTAACCATTTAGCTATTGAAGGCTTCTTTAATCCCGACGCAGCACTAGAAGATGATACCTACCAAAGTGAAGCCTTACAGTACTTGGTAATGGAGAAAAAACTCAGCAATGAAGTGGAAGATCGTACTTGGGCAGAAGAACAAGCTGCTTTAGTTTGGAAACAAATTGAGCAAACATACGATAACAAAACGAGAAATAATGCCTATGAGGCGCTTGGTATTACAGAAGAGGAAATCAAAAATTATATCGTCAACTTTTATGTTGTTCAAGATTATTTTCAGGAAGATATTACCGAAGGAGAAATTAGTGATTACTACGAAGAAATTAAAAATGACTTAACAACTGCTTCTTTCCGTCATATTCTTGTCTCTACACAAGAAGTAGATGAGGAAGGAAACACTGTAGAAAAACGTACAGATGAAGAGGCACTGGCTATTATAGAAGAAATACAAACGAAACTAGAAGAAGGTCAAGATTTTGAAACTTTAGCGAATGATTACAACGAAGATCCTGGTAGTGCTGAAACAAATGGCCTATATGAAGAAGTAGCCGTATCCACTTTAGACGAGAACTTTATGCAGGCAGTTCTTCAACAAGAAAAGGATAAAATAGGTGAACCTGTAAAGACAAACTATGGTTATCATTTAGTGCAAGTGCATGATCTTCAGACGAAGAGTTTATCCGATGTCCAAGATGCAATTAAACAACAGCTTGCAAACGACTATGCAAATGAATACTTGGCTGAAACTGTGCCTAACCTAATTACAAAAGTTGATGAATCGATCTCCCTTTAACATAGAGGCTGTTGGTATTGTACCAACAGCCAATTTCTATTTAGAGTACAAAACCTTGAATCACGCGTCCCTTTTCATCCACTTTTTCCACATAATCCCCTTCTGTCAAATCCCCAATTACTTTTCGCCAGAACTGTTGAGCCCTCTTGTTTGTTGCAATTTGCGTAACCTCCCATGGTCCTTGAAACTTACGGAAAATGCTTCTTGCTGCATGTGAGCCTATCCCTTTTCGGTTAAATTTTTTCAAGATGAAAAATTCAGCAATTGAATGGCTAGCATTACTTTCCGATTCCGTAGTGACAAGTGCAAAACCTGCTATTTCTTCCTCTACCTTTATAATATAGGGATGATAGTTTTCCTTCTCCCAATATGCTGTCAAATCATATGGTTGGTACTTCCCATCCTCTTCTACACGTATTTCATCACGATATGCTGTAAATTCATAGACATAAAATTGAAATAAATTTTGTATTACTCCTTCTTGTGTTTGTTTTGCCTTTTCTATTATGATGTTCAAAAAATCCCCTCACCTACCATTTTATTTATCTTTTAAAGTATAATAGAATTGCAATTTATTATCACTTAGAAATGAGGAATTTTCTTGAGACAAATAATTGCCATGGGTGGTGGCGGGTTTTCCATGGAGCCCGATAACCTGCTTTTAGATAAATATATTTTAGATCAATCCAGAAGCAAGAAACCAACCATTTGTTTTTTGCCTACAGCAAGCGGTGATTCAGATAGTTATATTCAACGATTTTATACTTCTTTTGAAAAACTTCCATGTACACCAACTCATCTATCATTGTTTAAACTACCAACTAGAGATTTAGAAGGTTTTCTTTTAAAACAGGATATTATTTATGTCGGGGGTGGGAACACGAAAAATTTACTTGCTCTATGGAAAGAGTGGAACTTACACACGATTTTAAAGAAAGCCCTTCAGCAAGGGGTAATTCTAGCAGGTCTTAGCGCCGGTTCTATCTGCTGGTTTGAAGAGGGACTAACAGACTCCTATGGAGATTTGGATCGACTTGCGTGTCTGGGCTTCTTGAAAGGTAGTAATTGCCCTCACTTTGATGGAGAAATCAATCGTAAACCTACATATGAAAAAATGATACAAAACAGAGAACTTAAAAGTGGTTACGGTGTTAGTGATGGAGCAGCTATACATTTCATTGATGAAAAGTATTTTCAAACGGTAAGTTCTAGGCCCAATGCAAAAGCTTACTTTTATTCCATTCACGAGGATCAGTTAATAAAAAATTTGCTAGATACAAAGTATTTGGGCTAATCAGGAGGACTATAGTTTGAATAGGAGATATGTAATTATTACGGCTATTTCAATATTTGTTTTACTACTTGCTATACCTATCTACTCTACCTTTTTTAAAACGAATGACCCAATAGTAGAAGAGATGAGAGCTATGGGAGTAGATACAACTTATTATTTTGACCTAGATGTTGATCCTGAATCAAAAATTGTGACAGGAACTGCTTCTATCTATGCTTTAAACGATACTGAAAAAGACTTAGAATCCATTTACTTTCATTTATATCCAAACGCATTTGAAGAGGTGGAAAAAAACGATGAAAATTGGGAGACAATTTTAGGTGATTTTCCATTACCAGGATTTATTGAAATGAAGGAAATAAAGATTGATGGAGAAACCTCTAACTATGTTGTAAAAAATACGATACTTGAAGTTCCTTTGGAGTGGAAAACAAATGAACTTACTAAAGTAGAGCTAGCTTTTACATTAAACGTTCCATTAAATAATAATGCTATTTCCTATGATCAATATGCTATGTGGCTTGGTAATAGTTTACCCATTAAATCTGTTTATGATGAAAGTGGTTGGAACACAGACCCCTATTATCCAATAGGAGATCCATTTTATAACGAAATGGCCAATTACCACGTGAAGGTGAAGGTACCTAAAGAATATCAAGTAACGAATACAGGGTTAGATGTCTCTCCAAAAATAGAAGAAGACAGTAATATATATGATATAACCGCAAATAAAGTTAGGTCCTTTTCATTTGCTATTTTGGGAAATGAGTATGATAAGGTAGAGTCCCAAATAGGCAATAAAACAATACGGACCTGGTACCGGAAATCCATAGATTCCATGGAAGCTGTCAACAGATTCCATGAAGTAAGTGAAAAATCCATTGCCTTTTTCAGTGAGAAATATGGTGAATACCCGTATGAAGACTATGATGTCATTGCAACAAGAGGTTTCTTTGGGGGAATGGAATTACCTGGAGTTTCTTTAATTCAAGGAACATATTTTACCGACAACACCGATTATGGCGTTAATTCTGTTGCACACGAAGCAGCTCACCAATGGTGGTTCCATGTTGTTGGAAGTAATCAAATAGAGGAACCTTGGCTCGACGAAAGCTTAACTGTTTACAGCACCATTCGTTTTTTAAAAGAGTATTACCCGGAAGTTGCAAAGGATACAGTAAGTAGAAACCTACATCGCGTTACAGCTATCGATGAATTAAAGACAGAAGAACAGTTGGTTAAAAGTGCTGTTACATCCTTTAAAACCTGGGATACTTATTTTTCTGTCATTTATTCCATCGGCCCACTAATGTTTGACCGATTAGAAAACGAAATTGGGGAAGAAAAGATGGATAGCATCTTAAGCAATTACTTCGAAAAATACAAATATAAGATTGCAACTGGTGAAGATTTAATTCAAACGTTTGTTGAGGAATTAGGCGAAGAAGCTGAAACATTCTTTCATTCGTGGTTACAAAATGAAATAACTAACTTACATTAAAAAATGAGGAGAATATAAAATGACAAATATTAATAACTTATTAAATGAATTCGAACAACTTACACGTTGGCTAGAGAGCCTAAAAAAAATGGATGCGGAGAAATTTTTCTCCCCTTTAGCCGAAGGTAAGTGGTCGGTTGCAGCACTTGTTTCACACTTTAAGTCTTGGGATGAATATGTTTTATATAATAGGGTCCCTTTATTTAATGGCGAAGTAGCACAAGGAGAAAATGGGCCAGATCAAGAAGAAGTTAATGAAAATGCGAAACAATATGCACATAGTGGCATTAGCCAGGAGAATCTCATTAATGAGGTTATCCATACAAGAAAGCAATTCATTCAAACATTAAGTGAATTACCAGAAGAAGCTTGGAGTAAAAATCATCAGCTTAATGAGAATAAAACAATCACATTAGAGGACTATATTAGTGGTCTTATTAGTCATGATGAACATCATCAAAAACAAGTAGCTTTATAGAAAGGGGAATAGGGATGAACAAGATTGATCAAGCTATTCAGTTTAGTGCTCAGGCACATGATCAACAATATCGCAAAGGATCATCCACTCCATATATAAGCCACCCTTATGCTGTAGGATTAATACTTATGCAGCACGGATGTGCAGAAGAGGCTATTATTGCCGGAATTTTACATGACACTGTGGAAGACACAACAGTCACATTGACAGAAATTGAAAATAAGTTTGGCATACACGTAGCTCGTATAGTAGAAGGTTGTTCTGAACCTAATAAAGAGCTCTCTTGGGAAGAAAGAAAGCAACATACGATTGAGTACGTAAAAACAGCTCCTTTAGAAATACGCCAAGTTACTTGTGCTGATAAGCTTCATAATTTAAGATCAACGAGAGAGAATTATGAGTTAATTGGTGAAGAGTTATGGAACCGGTTTAAAAGAGGGAAAGAGAAACAAGCTTGGTACTATCAAAGTATCGTAGAAAGCTTAAAGCATGGTGAACACTTTGCCTTAATTGATGAATTAGAAAAAGAAGTGAAAAGTTTCTTTATAAAATAAATGCTGTTTGCTAAATCAATGTTGCTTTATTCGCTTAAACTGCGAAGTACTATAGGTTTGCATTTTGATGAGTGCTATACGACCGCTTCGGCAGAATACTTCGCTTTCTACGGGTTCCCAGTGAGCCTCCTCGACTTCGTCTCCGGGGTCTCACTTAGTCACTGGTCCCGTAGGAGTCTACGTATTCTGCCTCCGCTAGTAGTATTTTCTGATTCAAGATTGGCGATAATCATGAAGTCCATTCATTTTATGAGAATTCCAAACCTATCACTTTGGCTATATTTCAACTCTGTTCCAACCATCAGTTCTTTGAATTATAACACGTACAAAGCACATGATCAGCGAAGGAAATACACGTAGACTCCTGCGGGACAGCGAAGACGTTGAGACCCCACAGCGAGCGATTTTTGCGAGGCTCAGCGCGAGCCCGTGGAAAGCGTAGTGTATTTCCGTAGCGGCCGTGATTCATACATATTAAGTTACGTCGCATTTTCCATCAACTGTGATACAAATGACAACAGCCTTTAAAAAAAAAAGCAAAAATAAAAGACGGGTATTTAACCCGTCTTTACTTCACTCTTCACTTTTAATTTATTTAACATATCTACTGTCATAGAAGCTAAATCAAACTCTGCTTTAAATCCCCATTCCTCTTTTGCTGCTTGTGCATCAATAGAGTTAGGCCAACTCTCCGCTATCGCTTGACGTACTGGATCTACATCGTATGAAAGAGCAAAATCTGGTATGTGCTTTCTTATTTCTTGAGCAATTGCTTCCGGATCAACACTCATAGCGGTTACGTTAAACGCATTTCGGTGTTTCAACTTAGTGGAATCTGCTTCCATCAGTTGAATAATAGCCTGTAATGCATCTGGCATATACATCATATCCATAAAAGTATTTTTATCAATATAGGAAGTATATGCGCTATTTTTGATTGCTTCATAATATATTTCTACTGCATAATCTGTTGTTCCTCCACCAGGTGGTGTTACATAGGAAATTAAACCTGGGAAACGAACACCTCTCGTATCTACACCAAACTTTTGGTAGTAATAGTCACATAAAAGTTCTCCAGAAACTTTATTGACACCATACATCGTTGAAGGACGTTGAATCGTATCTTGTGGAGTGCTGTCCTTTGGTGTGTTCGGTCCAAATGCTCCAATGGAACTAGGTGTGAAAAATTGCGTATTCAATTCTTTTGCCACTTCTAAAGCATTTACTAAACCACCCATATTAATATTCCATGCTAATAATGGATTTTTTTCTGCAGTTGCAGATAACAAGGCTGCCAAATGCATAATAGTATCAACGTTATGTTTTTTTGCAATGTCACCAATCTTTTTCGCTTCGGTGACATCTAGAATTTCAAACGGACCTGATTGAACAACTTCACAATCGGTTTCCCTAATGTCTGTAGCAATAACATTTGTACTTCCGTATATTTCTCGCATTTTCATAACGAGCTCAGAGCCGATTTGCCCTAATGCACCTGTAACCAATATTTTTTTCATTTTCCTTCTCCCCCCAACTTCTCTAGGATGTATTAAGTCTATATAAGTCCTAGTTCTTTCCCTACTTTTTCATATATTTTAATCGCATCATCCAGCATTTCTTTCGTATGAGCAGCTGTTGGCATGTTACGTACTCGACCAGTCCCTTTTGGTACAGTCGGGAATACGATTGATTTTGCATAAACCCCTTCTTCGTATAGGCGTTTACTGAATTGCTGTGTTAATTTTTCATCACCAATAATACATGGGGTAATAGGCGTTTCACTTTTCCCTATGTCATATCCAAGAGACTTTAATCCTTGTTTTAAATAATCGCTATTTTCCCACATTCTATTTTGTAAGTCTGTGCTCTCCGTTAGAATGTCAATTGCTTTGGCACTAGCTGCAGCATCAGCCGGTGAAACTGCTGTCGAGAATAAGAATGGACGAGAACGAACCTTTAACCAGTCAATTAAATTTTGTTTTCCTGCTACATAACCACCAATAACACCAATTGCCTTTGATAAAGTTCCCATTTGCATATCTACTTTGTCTTGAAGTCCGAAATGTTTAACTGTTCCTGCGCCTTTTCCTAATACACCTGAGCCATGAGCATCATCTACATATGTGATTAAATCGAATTCCTCAGCAATTTTCACGATTTCTGGGAGCCTTGCTACATCACCATCCATCGAAAAGACACCGTCTGTTATAACCATCACTTTATTATATTGACCGGATTCAACAGCTTCTTTTGCTTTTGCTCTTAAATCCTCCATATCAGAATGGTTAAAGCGAATAATCTTTGCACGAGATAATCGGCAACCATCTATAATCGATGCATGGTTTAACTCGTCGGACAAAATGGCATCATTTTTGTCCATTACTGCTGAAATGGCAGCCATATTACAATTAAAACCTGACTGATAAGAAATAGCTGCTTCGGTACCTTTAAACTTTGCAATTTTATCTTCTAATTGTAAATGAAGATCCAATGTACCGTTAATGGTTCTTACTGCACCCGCACCCACTCCATGTGATTGAACTGCATCAATAGCAACTTCCTTCAAACGATCATCTGTTGCTAGTCCTAAATAGTTATTAGAGGATAAGTTAATTAACTTTTTATCATTAATTGTAATAATTGGCCCATTCGCCCCTTGAACCGGATCAATGTCGTTATACAAACCTAATCCCCTTAATTCCTCTAAGTTTTCATTTAAAAATCCATTTAATTTTGAACTTGTCATCAAACAAACCTCCTTGTAATATGTAAGCGCTTAATAAACAGTTGTCTTTCCTATATACACAACACAATCATTTAAACATTAATTTATACATACATTTTAACACAACGTGTTTTTTTGTGTATACAGAAAAGACATCAATGGGTCTTTTATGAATTTGCTTTCCATTATTTTTCCCCAATATAAGTTCACTATAGATAAACTTTTCCATTATATTTAGCTATTCCGTTTTATAAACCTATTCATTCCTTTCCAATGAAGAATACGTTAATTATTAGAGTTTACTTCTTTACTACTAAGGAGGAGGGAAATGAATGGATAAAAACTTTCTTAAAAATATAGAAAATGTTACTGGCGTTAAAGCAGATAACATTTTACAAGTAGCGAAGTCCTTCCAACAAGCAGACTTCAAAGATGAAAAAACAGTACGTAATTTGATTCACCAAATATCAAAAATGGCAAATAAACCTGTGACTAAAAAAATGGAAGATCAATTAACGAAAGCTATTTTAAGCAAAAACATCCCTAACCTTAACGAACTAAAGAAAAAACTCTAACAACTAGAAGAGAGTCTTCCACTGTTAGTGGCTCTCTTCTTTTTTACTCATTACAGTCATTCTCTCATTACGATAAGCTTTACTAGTTTGTGGATGTTATGCTATATTTAATATAACTATTTTAAAGGAGGTGACGGTTGAGATGATCAACGCATGTGCGCACGTAATTCATACAAATAGCTTGTATTTGAACCGTGCTCAAACTCATGGTTTTGTTACTAACGGGATACGTATGCCCTTTTTTAGTAACTGAATGATGACATGTGTTGGATCTCAAACCTAACTTCTTTGGTATATTTTTATTAGATCTACACCATTTGCGTGTGGATTTTTTTGTACGAAAGTATAAAAAAGTATTAATATTTGGACTAAAGTGTCTAGGGATAGAGGGTCTATCTCTGGACTTTTTTTGTAAAAAAATATTAGGTGTCACGGTTTTTCCAGCACATTGTTAAGTATGAGAGATGAACAATACTGGAGGAAATATAGATGTTATTAACGTTAAAAGATGTGAAGAAGATTTTTGGAAGTGACCTATTGTTTGAAAACTTAAATTTTGAAATAAAGGAAAAGGACCGAATTGGTTTGGTAGGTAGGAATGGTAGCGGGAAAACGACCATTTTTAAATTAATAACAGAGCTTGAAGTACCAGATAAAGGGCAGGTGTTTAAAAGAAAAAATGCAACAATCGGTTACTTATCGCAAATTCCCGAGTTTGATGGGCTTGTTGCTGATTTTCTAAAAATGAGCTTTCAAAATTTAATGGAATTAAAAGAAAAGATGACCGTACTAGAACAAAAAATGCTTGATCCTAACAAATTTGAAAAGGCTCTACAACAATATGGAGAAGTCCAAGAACAATTTTCAAGATTAGGTGGCTATGAAATCGACTCTAAGCTTGAAATGGTTACGAACGGGTTAAGAATACCACACCTTTTGAATCAATCTTTTGAACAATTAAGTGGAGGGGAAAAAACAAAAGTTGGTTTAGCAAAGGTTCTATTAGAGGAGCCTACAGTACTTTTACTTGACGAACCGACGAACCATTTAGATTTACCGTCTATTGAGTGGCTTGAAAACTATTTAAAAGATTTTAAAGGGGCTTGTTGCATCATTTCCCATGATCGATACTTTTTAGATGAGGTTGTTACAAAAGTCGCCGATTTAGAATCCGGAGAGATAACCCTTTATCACGGTAACTATTCGGCCTTCGTAAACGAAAAAGAAGAAAGGTTACTTGCTGAATTTAAAGCTTTCCAGGAGCAACAAAAGAAATTGAAAAAAATGAAAGAAGCAATTAAGCGTTTGCGTCAATGGGCAAACCAATCAAATCCTCCGAACGCCGCACTCCATAAGCGAGCGAGAAATATGGAAAGAGCTATCGAACGGATGGAAAAATTAGACCGCCCTATTTTGGACCCGAAAAAAATGAATCTTTCCTTCCATACTGATCAAAGAAGTGGTAAAGACGTTGTTCGCTTAGAGGGTATCGGGAAGACTTATCAGGATGTGACGGTTTTACAAAATTTAGATTTACACATTCGTTACCAGGATCGATTGGCTATCGTTGGCCCTAATGGTAGTGGGAAGTCTACTTTACTCCACATTATAATGGAGGAAGAGAAACCTAGTTCGGGAAATGTTCATTTAGGCGCACAAGTGAAAATAGGTTACTTGTCCCAGCAACCTTTACACGGAGTTGATCCAAATATGAAAATGATTGATTATTTTCGATCGTTTATTACGGTTACCGAGGGGCAAGCGAGGGAAATTTTGTCACGTTTTATGTTCTACGGATACTCTGTGTTTCAAAAGGTGAGCCAACTAAGTGGAGGAGAAAGGATGCGCCTGAAGCTCTCTATTTTTATGCACCAAGACTTGAACTTGTTAATTTTAGATGAACCAACAAACCATTTAGACGTTGATTCACAGGAAGTACTAGAAGATGCCTTAGAACAGTTTACCGGAACTGTCTTATGTGTTTCTCACGATCGATATTTTTTAAATAATTGCTTCCACGAAACAGCATATTTATTAGGTGGTAAACTTCATCGATTTATAGGAAACTATGATGAGACGAAGGAAAAAGCCCAATCTGTCGGCTATTAGAATAGATTATGAAAAACTAACTCATAAAGAGTCTCCTGCCTGACTATGTAAATTAATTTGCTAGTCAGGCTTTTTAATAGTTTGAAAAATATGACATTTATATCTATATTAGATAAGGGGGAGATAAAATGACAAAAAAACACATGTGGACAATCATTAGTTTAACTATTATTAGCTGTCTTCTTATGCTAATAATTGAACAAGGATTACAGACAACCTATTTCACAAAAACGATTGCTAAAATCATTTTGTTTTTAGCAGTTCCTCTTTTCTACATTCGTTTTATTCTGAAAGAGAAGATTCTCGTATTTCTAAACTTAAAAAACATTGATATTACAAGACTAAAAACAGGCTTCTTATTTGGTATTCTTTCTTTTCTTATTATTTTAGTGGCCTACTATGTTCTAAAAGATTTTATTAATGCAGAAACAATTATTTCAGACTTAAAAAACAGACTACATATTACACCAGAAATTTATATTTTTATCGCTTTATATATCACATTCGGAAATTCATTATTAGAGGAGTTTTACTTTAGGGGATTTATCTTTCTTAAGATTTACCAGACCAACCATAAAAAGCTAGCATATGTGTTTTCAGCAGCACTATTTGCCATTTATCATGTAGCCATTTTTATCAATTGGTTTAACATTTGGCTTATTATGTTGGCGCTAATTGGATTATTTACGGTTGGCCTTATTTTTAATTGGCTAAACACGAAATCAAACAACTTTCTTAATTCATGGATTTTACATATACTAGCTGACATTGCTATCGTCGCTATTGGATTTTATTTATATCAAATTACTTAGGCAGCAGGGGTTTCCTTGCTGTCCTTTTCCACCCCAAACGGAAAGCGCTTTCATTTTTTATATAATTAACATATGATGGATAGTAGAGGAATAATTATTACGGTTAAGGGGGAGATAAAATTGACAATTCACGAAAAAAAGTTCAATACAATGGTTATTCATGGAGGCTATGATTCTAAGGATCATTTGGGTAGTTTATCTACTCCACTATATCAAACATCTACTTTTACTTTTGAGACTGCGGAACAAGGGGAAAAAAGATTTGCAGGAGAAGAATCTGGTTATATCTATTCTCGCTTAGGTAACCCTACTGTCCGAGCATTAGAGGAACGAATTGCTCTTTTAGAAGGAGGAGAAGCAGGCCTTGCTTTCGCTTCCGGTATGGCCGCAGCATCAGCTATCCTATTTGCCCTAACGAAAGCAAATGATCACATTATATGCTCTCAAG
Source organism: Salirhabdus euzebyi (assembly GCF_014207435.1). GTDB lineage: Bacteria > Bacillota > Bacilli > Bacillales > Alkalibacillaceae > Salirhabdus > Salirhabdus euzebyi. The sequence continues at coordinate 78,019 of NZ_JACHGH010000006.1, read as the reverse complement.
GTATTTACGGCTGCACATTCGGACTATTGAATATAATGAAAGAAAAATACAATATTCAGACTGATTTTAGCCATCTGGAAACAGAGCAAGAAATAAAGGCACTTATAAAACCTGAAACTCGTTGTATTTATATTGAAACACCTATAAATCCTACTATGAAATTAATAGATTTAGAGCTTGTTTCAAAGGTTGCCAAAGTGCATAACATCCCCGTAGTTGTGGACAACACCTTTTGTTCTCCGTATTTACAGCAACCGCTTCAAAAGGGATGTGACATCGTTATCCATAGCGCAACAAAATATATCGGTGGTCACGGAGACGTTGTAGCTGGTCTAGTAGTCGGAAAAAAAGACTTTATTTCGGAAGTAGCGATGACGACGCAAAAGGATATTGGTGGAATCATGGCTCCATTTGACGCATGGCTTTTATTACGCGGACTAAAAACATTGCCAGTTCGGTTAGATAGGCATAGTAGCAATGCCTGGAACATTTTTCAAAAGCTTAAGGAACACCCAAAAGTAGCTAATATCTATTATCCAGGTGATCCAGACCATAAAGACTATCACATTATGAAAAAACAAATGAAACAAGGAGGAGGGCTTATTTCATTTGAGGTAAAGGGGTCGAAACGGGATGCCCAACAAATGCTTAATGCCCTTTCTTTCATTAATATAGCCGTAAGTTTAGGAGATGCAGAAACACTCATTCAACACCCCGCAACCATGACTCATGCTGTAGTACCTGAAGAATCTAGGCTAAAAATGGGAATAACTGATCAACTAATTAGGCTCTCCGTTGGGTTAGAGGATTGGGAGGATATTTGGGCGGATCTTAATCAAGCATTAGAATCTATATAGCCGTACCTATTATTTTAAAACATAGGCAATGAGCTATCGCTAAAAGTGTAGGATTTAACTTTTAACGATAGCTCTTTTTTAGGTTCTCTATTTAGTTTTAAAACCCCAGTCAAAAACGGATCGGGATTTCTTAAATTCGCCTTAATTATCACTAGGTGAAATTTTATCTTTTAGCTTTAAAGAGCTTTTTTCATCTAATAAATAGAAGAAGATGTACCTTTTTCAATTTTAGGGATAATCGATTTAAATAGAAAAAAGCTAAACATACCTGACGTAAAAATAAAATAAAAATAGTAATAACTTCGCTAGGTAAAATAGAACTCATGAGTAAGAATAGATAAGCAATCAATTGTGCCCCATTAAAATGTAGGGTGTGAAAAGCCATATATGTACTTCTCGCATGAGCTGGTGGAATGCTTGCCATATAACTTCTTCTTATTGGAACAATTAGTATTTCCCCTAAAGAAATAATTGCCATGATTAGTAGAAGAAGTGTTAAGTTTGTTGTATAGGATAGAACTGTAAATCCCAATGTAACTAGTAAAACCCCTACTAACATTACATGTTTATCTTTAAACTTACTAAAATATCTTGAAACTACTAGTGTTGATAATACAACAATTAACGTATTTTCACTTAATAGCACACCGACTATCCCTGTACCATCAATTTCAGCCCCAAAAAAGGATTGTTGGTCTACAACTCGCTCAAACCTTAGGGCAATATAATTTGTAAGTTGAAAGTCTAAGGAAGTAAGAAAGGTACAGGCTAGCACAAACCCTATAAAAATTCGGTCGGATAGCAGTTCACGGTACCTTGTCCACCAATTGACGTGCTCTTTAACACCATTTTTTTCAATTATCTGATAGGACTCTTCAATAAATAAAGCAATGATAACAAAAACAAGTAATGCTCCAAAAGATAAACTTAGAAACAACCAAAATAAGTACTTATGAAAAAGTAGACCACCAAGCAGACTACCAACAGCAAAAGACATACTATTTGCCCAAAATATATACGAAAACACTTGCTTTCTTTCTTGCTTCGTCGTCACATCAATTAGCATTGCAGAATTTGCTGGTCCAAACATCCCAAAACAAAACGTATGAACTAATAACATGCAGTAAGTTAATTGTGGTATTGAAAACCACGGTGAATTACAAGCTGTCATTACTGCATATGCTAATAAACTTATCCCCTGAGCTGCCACCATTACTTTTTTTCGACCATAACTATCTGCTAAAAGACCACTCAAAAGCTTTGCGACGATTCCTATAACAACATTCACCATAAGCAAGAAACTTGCCTGTTTTATTCCAAAATATATTGTCATATATATATGGTCATAAAAGGAAATATCATCGAACTGATAAAACTACTAATTGTAGAATATATAATTCTTAATTTTATATTTTTATGGAAATATCGAAAATGTATGCTCTCCACCCTCTTCAATTTTAACTACACAAAAATGAAGAATTCAGATTCAGATGTTAGGATGAAGTAGTGATACCTTATAAATCTTTTAAAAAGTATGAAAAAAGCCATAGAATGAGTGAATATACACATCCTATGACTATATGTTTAAAAATATATATTAGCAATATAAATCATGCATTATTATATAGAAGGTACGTATACCGGATTTTCTGATCTGAATTTAGTTTTAATAGACTCACGATAAATACCCCCTTTAACAATAATTTCCTAACAAATCAACAATACCTTTAATAGATTTGACTGTCAATATATTCCTTCACTAAAGAACCTTGCTCCACATTCTTTTGTGTGAACCTCTCGACGTTCTCTCCGTATATCTTTTTAATTATATGTAATGCAATATTTTTTCCTGCCTCAAACCCGGAAGCTGTTATGATGTTTCCATCTTCTACTAGGTTACTGTTTACAACGAAATCCACATCCGGATACATACTTTGCATTGTATTTTTAGAAATGCTTTGTACCACAGCTTTTCTTTTGTTTAGTAGTCCAGCTTCAGCCAACAAAACCGTACCCAAACCAATAGAACCTACATTTTCCACATAACTATATTTCTTAAGCCAATTAACCGTTATGCTATTGTGTATTATTGTATTGATTGCACCCAAGGTTCCACCTGGAATAATAATTATGTCTAGCTCTGGAGCATTTGCGAAGGAATACATAGGTTGTAGCCAAAAACCAGATTGTGTCATGACAGAAGAACCTTTTTCTGAAACTGTTACGAGTTGAAACAACTTCTTTCTAGGTAGGCCTCTTTTATATAACGCCAACGACTTCTCTAACTCCGAGCTTGCAACTAAAGAAAAAACATCCCCCACATTAGCCACATCTCGATGGTTAACATCATCATAAAGTAAAATCCCAACTTTTTTACTTTTATCCACCATATTCCCCTCAAATTCTAAAGAATTTAAATATATTTACCTATTTTACCATATTTTTTCAATTTTTCACTAAATTTTATAAGCGTATTTTTTCCTTGTGCCGTCCTTTATCCTATATAATAGATGTTCTAAGCTCTGAACAGAAACGAGGTTAAATGATGAAAGTCGAGGATTTTAAACTTGGCATCATATATACAGCTAGTGCTTATTTGCTTTGGGGATTCTTGCCGATTTATTGGAAGCTAATTGAGGGTGTTACAGCAAGTGAAATATTGGCACATCGTATCATTTGGTCGTTTGCTTTTATGATGATCATTCTTTTTGTTAGTAAGAATTGGTACCCTTTTTTGGAGGAATGTAGAAGGCTTATTAAAAATAAAAAAAGGTTGATAGGCATTACTTTGGCTTCCATTGTTATAAGTTTAAATTGGCTCATATTTATTTGGGCAGTCAATAGTAATCATGTAGTGGATGCTAGCTTAGGCTATTATATTAATCCATTAGTAAGTATTTTGTTAGGTGTTATCGTACTAAAGGAAAAGCTATCCTTTTGGCAGTTAATGGCCGCCTTCATCGCTTTTTTAGGTGTCCTCAATATGACGATAAACTTCGGTTCAGTCCCTTGGGTATCCTTAGTATTAGCGACTAGCTTTGGCTTATATGGACTGTTAAAAAAGTTGTTTCCCATTAAAGCGATGTATGGACTTACTATTGAGACGATGCTAGTAACACCTATCGCACTGTTATTTTTACTAAACACACATTTTGGCAGTTGGTCTTCTATACAACTATTTAACATGGAAAGTGGTTTACTTCTTTTAGCAGGCGCTGTAACAGCCATTCCATTGCTGTTATTTGCAGGTGGGGCTGCTAGAATTCCTTTATCCTTGTTAGGTTTTTTACAATACATTACTCCCACTATCATGTTGATTCTTGGCGTCTTACTTTACCATGAGCCGTTTACTAGCGTGCACCTTACATCTTTTACGTTAATCTGGATAGCATGTGCTGTTTACAGTTTATCGCGCACAAAACTTTTCACACGGTTAGAGCCAAAAATCTTGAGGAAAAGAAAATCTATGTAATATCGTAACCGTAGTCTAACAACATATTGAGGCTACGGTTTTTCTTTTAATCTTTTCATGAAACTGATTACATTTTTCGTTTGTCTAAAAAGCAATTCCCCCGCATTCTCCATACTTTCCGTCAACGTAATTGGCTGCATCATGATGGAAAAACAACCAGTAAAAAGTTCTCTTAGTTTTTCCTCTTCTTGCACACTACCAGAAATTAGGATGGTAGGTACACCTTGTTCTGTAGCAAGCTTTGCCACATATGCTGGTCCCTTTCCATAAAGAGTTTGGTAATCACTTTGTCCTTCTCCTGTTAAAACGAAATCAGCATCAACTAACTCCTTTCTTAACCCCATTACCTCAGCAACTAATGTTGCTCCGGATTGTAATTGAGCGCCAATCGACAAAAGGGCAAATCCTAATCCACCAGCGGCCCCAGCTCCTGGTAAATGGCGTAAGTCTTTATTCACCTGCTCCTCCATCACATTTGCATAATTCCAAAGTGCCTTATCTAATTTCTCTATTTGTTTTGGATTGGCGCCTTTTTGCGGTCCATATATCACACTTGCTCCATCCTTGCCACATAAAGTGTTATGAACATCACAGGCAACAATGATTTCTATATTGTGAAGACGTGGGTCAAGAGAAGAAATGTCTGCTCGTTTAACCTTTAGTAAATCCTCCCCAAAGATTCCCACTTCCTGTTGGTGAGCATCATAAAATTTTGCACCTAAAGCGTGTAACATTCCTAAACCACCATCATTAGTTGCACTACCACCTAAGCCTATAATTATTTTCTTATAGCCGTCGTTCATCAACTGATTTATTAACTGCCCAACACCAAAAGTCGTTGTAAGGTATGGATTCCTTTTATCGTTGGGCACTAGCGTTAATCCCGCTATTTTAGCTACCTCTATAACTGCCGTACTTTCTTCTAGGATGCCAAAAGTCGTTGATATTCCTTCTCCTAGCGGACCAATGCAATTTGTTTGTTTCACTTTACCATCTTCCCCATGCACAAAAGCATCTATTGTTCCTTCTCCCCCATCAGCAAGCGGAACTAATGTTACATGTGCATCAGGAAAAACGTCATGGCAGCTCCTTTTCATCACTTCACAAACTTCTTTTGCAGAGAGACTCCCTTTAAAAGAATCAGGTGCAATAACTATTTTCATTTTTTTACCCCTTAGAATTTATATTCATTATCAACTATTTACCCATCATTAGTATTTAATCCTTCTTATAGGAAAAATTAGTATTATCAATATGTATTAGGAGGATATATCCATGGATCAAGAAAAATTTACGAAAGATTCAATGCCAACAGCCCCCGAATCTTATTGGAGAGATTCGGTCACTTTACCTTCTTTTGAAGCGCTTAAACAAGATATAGATGCAGATGTTACGATTGTTGGTGGTGGAATTACTGGTATTACGACAGCATACTTATTGCAAAAGGAAGGACTTCAAGTTGTTTTGCTAGAAGGCGGAGAAATTTTGAATGGCACCACCGGGCATACAACCGCAAAAATTACTGCCCAACACGATATCATTTATGATGAGCTTATTGGACATTTTGGTTTAGAAAAGGCTAGAACTTACTATGTGGCGAACATGGAAGCAAAAGAATTTATTGAAAACATTGTAAAAGAAAATAATATTGATTGTGATTTCGAAGAGCAGGATGCTATTATTTATGCCACATCAGATGACTCCATGCAAAAACTTGAAAAAGAGTACCGGGCATATGAACGCTTAGGAATAAAAGGAGAATTTTTAGATAAAATTCCTTTTAACATCACTATTCAGGGTGCTTTAGCCATGAAAAATCAAGCCCAGTTCCATCCACTCAAATATTTGAAGCATTTAGCTTCTTCCTTTGTAGAGAATGGTGGAAAGATCTATGAGAATACAACAGCGGACACTATTGAAGAAGCAGCAAAATCAAAGGTTGTAACACGTGATGGATATAAGGTTACGAGCGATTTTGTACTTGTATGTTCTCACTTCCCTTTCTATGATAAAAAAGGCATGCATTTTGCCCGCCTTTATCAGGAGAGGTCCTATCTTATTGCAGTAAAAGCAAGGGATGAATATCCAGGAGGTATGTATTTAAGTGCCGATCAACCTACTCGCTCTCTTCGCTATGCAAAAATGGACGGAGAAAACATTGTTCTAGTTGGAGGAGAGGGGCATAAAACCGGACATAGTACGGATACGATGAAGCATTATCAAGCATTAGAAAACTTTGCTCGCCAAACCGTTGGGATTGAAGAGTTCTTGTATAGATGGTCCGCACAAGATATTTATACGCTTGATAAGGTTCCTTATATAGGACGAATCACTTCCAATGATCCGAGTATTTTAATTGCAACTGGGTATAAAAAATGGGGAATGTCAAGCAGTACTGCAGCAGCAAGATTATTAACGGATCTTGTTTTAAAAAGAGACAACCCAGCCCAAGAACTTTTTAGTCCTTCTAGATTTGATGCAGATCCCGATTTCCGTAAATTTATGAGCCAAAACATGGATGTTGCAGGACATTTTATTAAAGGAAAAGTGGAAGGACAATCGAAAAGCTTGGATGACCTTTCTGAAGGAGAAGGTGCAGTCGTTAAAATTAATGGAAAACGTGCAGGAGCATATAAAGATGAAGCAGGGGAATTTCATATAGTAGATACAACCTGTACCCATATGAAGTGTGAATTAGAATGGAATAATGGTGAGCATAGTTGGGATTGTCCATGTCATGGTTCTAGATTTTCCATTGATGGAGATGTGCTAGAAGGTCCCGCTACAAAACCACTAGATAAACTAAACTCTAACTAAAATAAGAAAGCTGGCTATTGGCCAGCTTTCTTATTTTAATAATGGATTTAACTCACTAATCAATTTTTGTAGTTTTTGCGATTGGTCGTAATATAATTGTTTAGTGTTTTGATCCTTTGTTTGTAAAGCAAACCCTTCTAAATCTGCTTGTATTTTTCTTAACTGTGCAGCTAACAATGGTTTCTGTTGAATTTGGGAATCATCTGTATCATCAACAAACAAATCAACATAAACATTTCCTTTTGAATCTACTTGAGCCAAAAATACGTCGGAGAAATTTTGTGCTCCTTGTTTTTGGATTTCTCCTTGAAGCCATTCTTTTGTATATCCATAATGTTTTAATTTTTGCTCGATCAGTTGACCATCTACTATAACTAACTGTGGTAGACGTTCTTCTTCCACGAGAAGCCCTAAGGTTTGCGGGGTAATCGGTTGATTTCCAGCCTTCATCATTACACTAACTTTTCCGTTCGTTTCTAAAACCGCAGCTTCTACATCTGATAACTTAAAAGCATTCTTTTCTCTTAATTTCGTCATTAAATCATCAAAAGTAAACCGAACTTTTCTCAAATTATCCTCTAGCACTTTCCCATTTTCAACTAACACGGTGGGACTACCCTCCACTGCATCACGAAACCGAAAAGAACCTAGAGATATGTAGTTGACAATGAGTTGAAAAAGTGTCCAATATATTAAACCAGCAACACCAATTGCGATTGTCACTTTTTCATTTATAGCAAGTGTAGCTGCTATACTACCAACGGTAATGCCTACTACATAATCAAAGAATGTAAATTGGGATATTTGTCTTTTTCCCATAATTCTGGCAAGTGTCAACAAAACAACAAAAGCAATTAATGACCTTATAAATATTAATAATAAATCTGGCATTATTATTACCTCCCATTCATACATACTTTTTCCTAAATTAGAGAAAATATAAGCAAATGATAAAAAGAAGGGGACGAATAACGTTGCTCAATAAGTTAAAAAAATTCGTTACTTTTTCCATCCTTTTGATTCTTTTAGCAAGCTGCGCACCAACTGATGATACCAAAAAGGACATAGAACAATCCTTAGATCAAATAAAATCTTCCGTTAAGATTAACGACTGGCAACAAGCTAGTAAAGAAGTGGATAGCTTAAACAAAAAATACGATAAACACCTTTGGAAGATGCAAATGTTAGGTGAAGAAAATTCATATGAGCAAATGAAGATAGAAATTGAACAACTAAGGGCAGCTATAGAAGATGAAACAAAAAGTAATATTACAAAAGAAGTGGCAACGATTAGGGCCTACTTAAACAACATTTTTCGATCCAATTAAGAAAGAGGGTGGCATTTCGCCACCCTCTTTACATTAAAAACCTTTATATTGAGGCTCTTCCTGTTCAATTTGTTTGACACGGGGCTCTAAGGATTGTACTAAAGACATTGTTTGTTGTGCAGCGTTATCGTATAGTTGCTTTGCATTTTTATCTTGTGTTTGTAAAGCAAACTGTTCGAAACTTGCTTGTGCACTTTTTAGACCAGCAACTGCTTGTTTTACTTGTGCAGATACAGTCATCGTATTCACCCCTTTCTTTTGTTACAACATTATTATCTGTACTATCTGCAGACTTATTTATGGTGAATATTGTTATTGGATTAGACTTTTGTGTATCCATATTGCTGCTTGCGAACCTTCCCCCATCGCTATAGTAACCTGCTCTGAATGCGCAACGACATCTCCTGCTGCCCATACGTTTGGAACATTGGTCATTTTCGTTCTTGGATCCACGACAATATGTTTGTTTTCCAACCTTTCTAAACCTAGTTGATGACCTATTTCCGATCGAACCTCATTTCCGCCAAATGCAATAAACCCTCTGTCACCATGTACTACTTCATTATTTTTCAATCTAACCCCATTGAAGTATTCCCCTTCGGCCATTACTTCCATTATTTCTTCATTAAGGAAAGAAATATTCTTTTCCTTTAATTTCTTTTTAACATCATCTGATATTGTTTTTTGTTCATGATTTATAAAGATAATATCTTGCGTCCAATAGGAAAGTGTTAATGCCATGTTTGCACCTGAATTACCTGAGCCCATGACAATTGTTTTTTTATCTTTCACTTCATATCCATCACAATCCGGGCAAACATAAACAGATTTACCTAAGCATAGATAAAGGCTGTTAAATGGAGGAATTCTATCCATAACGCCAGTGGCTATTAAGAGCCGTTTTGTTACATATTCTCTTTCATTTTGAGAAGATAAGATAAAAGTTTCCTTCTGCCTTTTGACCTTCAAAATTTTATCGTTTGCAAATTCCACTCCAAATTTTTCAGCATGTTGTTTTCCAACAGATCGTAAATGTTGCCCACTAACACCATCTGGGTATCCCAATATATTGTGGTAGCTTCGGCATATCACTGATCTTCCATCATTAGAATCAATTACTAATGTATGGTGTTTATATCGCCCTAATTGGATTGCAGCTTGTAACCCAGCAATGCCCCCACCAACTATAACGCAATCATAAACCATCATGCTCTCCTCCTTTCTAAGAAAGGAAAAGGTTCTAACGATTAAATCGTTAGAACCTTAACATTTTCATTAGCCTTTTTGTACATTGGCAGCTTGTGGTCCTTTTTGACCATCTTCAATATCAAAAGTAACGGTTTGTCCTTCATCTAAAGTTTTGAACCCGTCACCTTGAATTGCAGAATAGTGAACAAATACATCTTCAGAACCTTCCACTTCAATGAAGCCAAATCCTTTTTCTGAGTTAAACCATTTTACCGTTCCAGTTGCCATTTGAAATCCTCCTGAATCCTTTTTGCTAGGTGATACTTCCATGTATCACTACATTTATAATATGTGCTAAACAAAGAAACACATTCAAATAATCCGTTAAAAATTGTTTTTAATTATAGCAAAGTTTACCAAATTCAAGCATATAACACCCTATGAAAAAATAGCCATTAGACATAAATATTGTTTTTTCCAACAAAACCACTAAAACAAGACATATTTGCATGACAACCGATGACAAATTTTTCAGAACTTGTCCTATATACTGAAGAAAAGCATGAAGTGGTGAATTTGTATGATGAATGATTCAATTACTGTTTATAATGTGAAACACTCCGAATTCAAAGTGAAATGGAACCAACAACTAAATAGTATGGATAAGGATGACATTTGCTTTTACCGGTTTGTTGGAGGCAATCTTAAAGAAACGGATGAACTTATTCAACAACTGAACACCTTGAAAGAAAAGAAGGCTCTTCTTTTAGGTGTATTTCGTTTTCCATTTCGTTTTGAGGGAAAAAAGCGTTTGCAAACAGCTATCACACAATACTTTCGAATGAAAGAACTTTGTGACGCGATTATTTTCTTTCATGGTGATGGCATGATGGATATGATTGACTCTACCACAACAGTAGTCGAAGCAAATCGCATTTTCGGTTCATTTGAAGAAATAGCCATTAAAGCACTCGAAGAAATGGTCGCAATTCCTGGTGAAATGAACATTGATGTCCATGATATTCGAACTTTCGTAAAAGAAAAGAAAGGCCCTCTATTTTTACATACAATAGAAGGTGATTCATTTGATGAACCGTTAAAATATTTAATATCAGCACCTTATTTACCAGAAAATTTTACAGACGGGAAACAAATGATCTTAAATATTGGTTATACACAAGAAGTTGGCATGGATGCCTTTAGACATATTAACCTCCGTTTGAACGATTTATTCAACAAAGCAGATCTTGTTAAATTAGGTACCTATTTTATGGATGAGCCTGGTAATCGCTTTAAAATCACTCTATTAGTGAATGGAATAGATGATCCATTTCCACAGCCGGATGACTTAAAGAGGATCCCCACTCCACCACTTTGGTTAAGAAGGAAATGGGATATCATTTTGCAAAAAAGTAAAAATTTAAAAATATTTACCCAACCAAAAGAAAATAATAAAGAACACGGAAACTCCATAGAAAAAGAAGATAAACTGCATTTATAAATGGAAAAAGCCCCTTTTGGGGGCTCTTTCTTAATGATTAACTTCAATTTCACCAATATCCGTTCTAACTTTTAAAGTAGGTCCTGGACCGTTACCGTTTGTAACAAAGGGGCCATTAACGTCAATGTCACCTATATCACTATCCAAATCCAACACTAGGCTTTCTGAAAGTTCCTTCACATTAACAACAACTTCTCCAATATCCGATTTAATATTTACATCCTCTGTGATGGCTTCCATAGTTAATTCAACTTCACCTGTATCTGATTCAATCTCTATTTTTCCGACTGCACTTTTCACATTTACCTTACCTACATTTGTTCTAATTGTTGCTTTTTCTCCTACAAACTTATCTATTCCAACTTCCCCAACATCATTTGAAACGAAAAGCTCTGTTACTTCTATTTCTTCAATGTCTATTTTACCTACATCTGATTCCACTTCAACATAACTTAATAAACCTTTAGGTATACTTACATCAATGTATTGTTTATCATTCATATTAAAATTGATAAATGGTATGGAAAAAAACTGTTTCGAATGTATATCTGAAGTTACCTGTAGAGTATTACCCTCTTGTGTAATCTCGAATGTACTTTTGTTTTCGTTTTGTTTTGAAACTTCACCGTGAATATGAACTTCTATTTCATTACTATCACTTTCGAAAATACGAACATCCCCAACATTGGATTTAATTTTTACACTTTCTATTTCTTCTGCATCAAATGATTGACGTTCATTAATATCAACTTTTGGCCCTAGAGCAAAAATACTCCCTCCCAATGATACAGTACCAATTATTCCTATAATAAGTACGATAAGAGCGCCTATTACTACCTTTTTCATTACGCATTTCCCCCTTTAATAATTCTAATATTGAATTTCACATATTTTAAAATGATATGATATAAAAATTTTCCTACATAGATCATTCCGACACTAAACAACACACCAAGGCTACTTACTGTTATCGATACAAAGAAACCTAATAAAGCATTACTTGAATCAAAAAATAAGGAAACAATCCAAGCAAATGGCGATAAAGTAAGTGCAATTGCAGCAGCTGATAGCCCTACATATACTCCAATAATTGCTACAATAGGTCCAAGCATAATGATTAGGTTAAAAAAACTAAGCCCGATTGTTGCAATAACTGCCTGTGAAATGTTTTTAACTGACTTATCCGTTTCTGCCTGGGTAACACGGTAATCGATTAGTAAATCCTTAGCAATCACTCTAGGACTCCCTAAATCTTTTACTATTTCTTCTTCTGTCTTTCCTTCTGCTTCTCCAAGTTCAAAATGCTCCTCAAAGTCATAAATCATTTCTTTGCGATCATACTCAGGAACTTTTGCTAGCTGCCGTTCTAACTCTTTTAAAAATAATTGTTTATTCATTTTCAGTTGCCTCCTCAATTAATTCACTTACACCCTTACTAAATTCCTTCCAATCACGAATAAGCTCGTTCATATACTCTTCGCCCTTATTTGTTAAGGTATAATATTTTCTAGATGGTCCCTCAGTTGATTCCGCCAAATAAGTCGTACAATAATCTTCCTTTGTTAATCGTCTGAGTAATGGATAAAGTGATCCTTCTGCGACATTAATTCGTTTAGAAATGTTTTGTGCTAACTCATACCCATATTGATCACGACTAGAAATTAGTACAAGCACACAAAGCTCTAAAACACCTTTCTTAAATTGTACATTCATTTCATTTCACTCCTACTATTTATCAATCACTACTAGATATTGTTTAGTACTACTGCAAAAAAATTAGGACTATCGTTACCTATGAGTATATAATAATATACACTACTGAATATTGCAAGATACTGATTATAATATTTTGGAATTTTTTACCCGAGACTTATTTTTACATAGAACAACGCTGTTTTAATCCGTCTATAGACTGAAATGCCCTCATTATTTAGCATGGTTTAGGAAGTGAAAATTCCAGGGTGTGGTTTTTCTCTGTAAATTTCTCTATTTATTCCAATGAAAAACCTTTATATTTAACTTAATCTGCATATGTTAAATATAGGTCACGAAAAATACGTTTACCTTTATATATTTTTTTATTAGAGCTCAGACATCGGTTTTTAAACTTGCATAATGGGGAATTGATTTTTAATAAGGATTACAGATAAATTGACAGGTGTGAAATAAAATGAATAAAGGAATTATGATTACTGCTTGTACTCTACTCCTTTTAGGTGGGTTGTTTTTTATTTTCCTCATAAAAGATATTCCAGCTACAGAGCAAGATGTTAGTATAGAACAAGACGAACTACCTGAACCAGAAAGAGAAGAAGTACCAAATCCCGATAAAAATTCACCATCGATTTCTGAAAAAATTTCACAAACTGTTACAGATGTAGTAGAAAAAGCAATTGAGTTTCTTTCTAAAGAGGAAATGAACATAGTTGCAATAGGGGATTCATTAACAGAAGGTATCGGTGATGAAACAAAGAGCGGTGGTTTTGTAGGCATTTTGGAAAGACGCATTGATTCAGCTAATGATATACCAATAACAGTAAGTAATTATGGGAAAAAGGGAAACCGTACGGATCAATTACTTATTAGGTTGGAAGAAGAGGAAATTAATCATTCGATAAAAGAGGCAGATTTAGTTTTAATAACGATAGGTGCAAATGACATTATGAAGATTGTCAAAGAGAACTTCCTCTCTCTGAGTTATGATGATTTTTCCTCGGAGCTTGATCACTATCAAAATCGATTAGAGGCAATTATGAACTATATTAGAAGGATGAACCCGTCAGCACATATTTATTTAGTTGGTCTGTTTAACCCATTCGCTCAATATTTTGGGGACATCCCAGAACTTGATATCATTGTTAATGATTGGAACACAAGAGGTAGAAGAGTAATTGAAGCTGATCATAACGCTACTTTCATTCCAATTAAAGATGTGTTTCAAAATACAGAAGACCACTTATTTTCAGCTGATAATTTTCATCCAAATGCCTTAGGCTACGAAAAAATAGCTGATCGAGTAATGGAATACATCACATCAACCTATCGCAGGGTCAGCAATTAAAAAGAGATTTTTGAAACCGATCCTGTACAAGATGAGTGGTAGTCCGTCACCGCGGAAAAATACTCGCTTTCCATGGGCAAGGCTTCAACCTCCTCACAAGCCAAGAGCGCTCACTGCGGGGCCTTTAGACTCTTGCCTCTCCCATAGGAGTATCGCATGTTTCCGCAGCTTAATTAAGTGGTTTGTAGAAACGCGAAGAATTCCCAAAACATAATGATCTCACGTGTCAAACTTAATCAGAAAAATCTATATCAGCGTAGGCAGAATACGGGGACTCCTGCGGGATTAGTGACCTAAATTAAGAACCCAAAGACGAGGTCGAGGAGGCTCACTAGGAACCCTAAGGTTCTCGAAGTATTCAGCCTACGCTATTAATGGCTATTTGATTAAAGAGTAGTAATAAGACCACCAAGTACAACCTTAAAAAATTGCATGAAGATTTCTTATTACCTATATATATATTTTCAATAGTCTTTCTCTCTAATTAATTAGGATAGAATACTGCGCACATTCATAGCGAAGGAAATACACGTAGGACAGCGAAGAGGTTAAGACCCCATAACGAGCGTTCTTTGCGAGTGAGGAGGCTCAAGTGGGAGCAAGCGGTAAGCGTAGTGTATTTCCGAAGTAGTTTGATTCGCACTTATTAGTTACGTCAGATTTACTATCAACTGTGATGCAATGACGACAATTTATACAAAATGATACTTAAAAAAAGTGAATTGGGGATAAATATGTTTGAAAAAATAAAGATAAAAAATAAATGGAAGGCTTTATTCTTTGGCTTAATGGGCATTAATGCCGTTGTTATTATCTGGCTTCTGTTACTCATATTCCTACCATTAGCAGGAGAAAAAATCGAATCAAAAGAAAATATCGATAAAGGGCAAGCTGAATTCACTATATCTTCCACAAAACAAAATTTAAACCGACTAATTAATACTTATCTAGAAGAACTTTCTGAGCACACTGATATTGATTATGCTATATCGATAGATGACAGTGTCAAGCTTATTGGCACTATTCTTGCGTTTGAAAAAGACATACCACTTACAGCAAGTTTTACTCCAGAAGTTCAAGAAAATGGTGATTTAAACTTAAAACTTCAGTCCATTACATTAGGAAGACTGGAGTTACCAAATAAAAAAGTACTAGATTACGTAAAGAAGAACTATCCTATGCCTGAATGGGTGATCGTAAACCCAGGAGATGAGAGTATCTATGCTGCCGTAACCGAAATGAAAATTAGAAGTAATTTTAATGTAGCTGTTGAGTCATTCAATCTAAAAAGAAATCGCCTATCTTTTAAACTAACTGTTCCAAATAAAGCATTTCATTTTAATTATCCATTTTAAAAAAGGAGGGATTATCCCTTCTTTTTATTTGTATATGTGAATAAGATTCCTTACCTTTCCTCATATAATTTATCATTTTCGTTTATCTATGTTTTATTGTTAAATAGTCTCAATATTCCCAAGCTTTTGGCATTTCGACAATTTCTTTCAATTTTTTATAGGAAAATTAATCATTATCGATTACAATAGTAATGTTCAACTACATAAATTTACTAAAGGGAGAGATATTTATGTTACAAAAGTGGGGAAAAGGCGGTAGCGTAATTGTAATCGCTGGTATTGCACTAATCATTTCATTATTCTTACCATGGGTTGACCTTGGAATCTTTTCAGTAAGTGGATTTCAACAAGAAGGGTATTTAGTACTTATTCTTTTTGCTTATCCTTTATATGTAGCTTTTGCCAACAAACCAATTAACGCAATTGCAGGCTTGGCAACGTCTATTATTTCTGTTGTATTTTTATTTTATTTCCTATCTTCTAAATCCGAGAGTTTATTCGGAGAAACAATTAATGCTGCCGGAACTGGTCTTTACTTAGCACTTGTTGCATCATTTGTCTTAGTAGTAGGAGTCGTTTTAAAAATTAAAGAATCAAAATAATGGTTATATGTAAAAAACCTTCCTGCTTGGAAGGTTTTTTTATTGGTTTATGTGTATTTGCATTATTTCCGTTTCCCCGCCCTTTACTTCCTTACGGTCCGCTATCTCTAGTGTATCCACAATGGAATAATTCGTAATAATTGTTGGAGTTAATGAACTTTGTACCTTTTGATTAATTAAATTTAAGTTAAATGATAAAAGTTTATCTCCAACAGATACCTTTTGCCCTTGCGTTACAAAGGAATGAAAGCTTTCCCCATTCAAATTAACCGTACCCAAGCCAATATGAATTAACAATTCCACACCCGAGTTACCCCTTAAGGCAATAGCATGTTTTGTTGGGAAGAGTTGGATAACTTCTCCATCAATTGGTGAAACAACTTCCCCTTCATTTGGTTTTATCGCAACCCCTTCTCCAATTAGTTTTTCTGAAAAAGTTGGATCTGGAACCTTTTCAATGGGTATTAAATCTCCTGAAATCGGAGCAATGATCGTTTCTGTTTTTGTTAACTTAGACGCCTCTTTCCCAAACCATTTTTGGAGCATTTCTTACCTCCTAATAAACCTTTTGCTAATTTCAAGGATGTAATTATTAATTTTTGTTTTCTTGCCCTATTTTATTCCGGGCTTAGAACGAGAAACTTTGTTTTAACTACTCCCTTTAGGAAAACCTATAAAGGAGACGGGGTCCTAGCGTCTTGTTGTATCTTATGACGACTGCACCGTCTTTTTATGTTTGATATGAAGGAGGGTTAAAAGTGAGTGACAACCATTTCACACGTGTAGGTACAAATATAAATGACGTAAAAGAAAAAAATGCCCAATCTGGACTTTCTTACAATGAGGCAAAAGAGCTTATTGCCAAAACGACTGGTGGTAGGGATACGGCAAAATATAGTAACACGAATATAGAAGAAGTTCAGAATGAAATAAATAATCAGCATAACTTTTAATAAAAAAGAAGCAAAGGGAACTTTAAGCAATTTCCCTTTGCTTCTTTTATTTTTCAAATAAATCTCCAGTTAAATACCTTTCCCCTGTGTCAGGAGCAATAGCAACAACGACTTCCTCTGGAGTTTTTCTTTTTGCTACTTCTATTGCTGCAAAGCAAGAAGCACCTGCGGAAGCTCCAACTAATATTCCCTCTTCCTTAGCTAACCTTCTTGTTATTTCATAGGCCTCCTCATCCTTAATTTTAAAAATTTCATCATATACCTGTTGATTTAAAATATTTGGGATAAATCCTGGGCTAGTTCCGACTAGCTTATGTTTACCTGGTTTTCCTCCTGAAAGGACAGGGGAACCAGCAGGCTCCACGACGTGTATGCTTAGATTTTTAAAATACTTTTTCAATTCCTCACCTGTCCCGGTAATTGTTCCACCTGTACCTGCTGTTGCAACAAATGCAGACAACGGTTTACCAATCTCCTCCATAGCATCTATGATTTCTTTTGCTGTCGTTCCACGATGGGCGTCTGAATTAGCTATGTTGTCAAACTGTAGGGGCATAAAGCTATTTGGTGTTTTATTTACTAATTCCTTCGCTTTCTCAATTGCACCTGGCATTTTTTCCGCTCCAGGTGTTAAAACAATTTTTGCTCCGTAAGCTTTCATTAGCTTAATACGTTCTTCGGTTGCAGTATCAGGCATAACGAGAATCGCCCTATAACCTCGAGCAGCTGCGTTCATCGCTAAACCTATCCCCGTGTTTCCGCTAGTAGGTTCAATAATTGTAGCTCCTTTATGTAATAACCCCTCCTGCTCTGCCTTTACTATCATGTTATATGCTGCACGATCTTTAACACTTTTACTTGGATTAAACATTTCTAATTTCAAGTAAATGGCCGCTCCATTTTTGGGGCCAATTTTATTTAACTTAACTAATGGGGTATTCCCTATTAGGTCTGCAATATTGTCTACTACCCTCATTCCTTCACGTCCTTTACAAGAGAATTGATTATGATTTTACCATATTCTTTGCATTTTTTCGTCAAATCTGAAATAAGATACTTTTGTTTCTTTTTTTTAATTATTTCGTTATTATATATATTTAGGAACACGAAGTATTTAGAAGGAAGGGATTTATCATTACCGATCAAGAAAAACTAGCAAAGAGAAATTTGGCGATTATGTGGTTTGCTAATTTTTTTATAGCAGGAAGTATGACAATGGTACTTCCGTTTTTATCCTTATATATTGACTCTTTTGGAAACTTTTCTGATCAGTATGTTCAACATTGGTCAGGTTGGGTTTTTGCTATAACGTTTGTAACAGCCTTTATATTTTCTCCTATATGGGGAAGATTTGGTGATAAATTTGGCAGAAAAAAATTCTTAGTGATTGCTGCTGTCGGTCTATCTGTAAGTGTATTTTTGATGAGCTTTGTAACCTCTGTCATGCAACTTTTTATATTGCGATTTTTCATGGGTATCTTCACTGGCTTTATTTCCACTTCTCAAGCACTCATATCTACTCAAACACCGAAACATTTATCCGGGCGAGTACTTGGAACTTTACAGACAGGAAGTGTATCTGGAAGTTTATTAGGACCACTTTTTGGTGGGGTTTTAGCAGACTATGTTGGCTTTGCGGCAACATTTCAATTAACTTCCATTCCATTAATTCTTGCAGCTATTTTTGTATTCGCAGGCCTTAAAGAGTACAAACTGGAAACAAACGAAGAAACAGAAATGAAATTCTCAAGAAAAGAAGTAATCCAACACATCATCAGGCACCCAATGTTACTCATGATCATGTTTGTATCAATGTTTGTACAAATTGCTCATTTTAGTATCCAACCGATTTTAGCACTATATGTAGAGGAGCTCCATGGTCCAGTCAATTTAGCTTTCTTCTCCGGCTTAGCATTTTCTATTACTGGTTTAGGAAATTTGTTAATGGCTAGAAGGTGGGGAAGGCTTGCAGATCGAATAGGTTATGAGAAGATATTAGTAGCCTTATTAATTTTATCAGCTGTTGTGTATTTCCCCGGGGCATTTGTCACAAACATTTGGCAACTAGTTATTTTGCGCTTCTTATTAGGTGTTACAATCGGTGGAATTATACCAGTTAGAACAGCTTATATACGACATGCAGCTCCCGTATCTATACAGGGAGAAGTACTCGGATACAATATGAGTCTTCGGTTTTTAGGTAATATAATAGGGCCTGCCTTAGGTGGGATCATTGCTGGTTATTTAGGTATATCCTCGGTGTTCTTTATTACTAGTGGCTTGTTATTAATGAGTGGATTTTTATTAATCATAACCATGCAACGCCATCCTAAAGTCATTAATCAATATAATTAAACTTACCATTAAAGGAGTCATGTTCTCATGTTCAATCCAAAATTAAAAGAATTCGCAGAACAAAAATTAGTGGAAGCTTCCATTGATGACCTACAACAAACTATGGAAGCTGGGGAAATAACCGCAAAAGATCTTGTGTTTATGTATTTTGACCGCATTCAGAAGTATGATAAAAACGGTGTTCATTTAAATTCCGTTTTAGAACTTAACCCAGAGGCTGTTCATATAGCTGAAGCATTAGATGCCGAACGCCAGGAAAAAGGTGCTAGAGGTCCATTGCATGGGATACCTATTCTTTTAAAAGATAATATAGATACAAATGATCATCTTCATACTAGTGCAGGATCATTAGCCTTAGCGAATAATGTTGCAACGAAAGATTCCTTTGTTGCTCAAAAGCTTCGTGAAGCAGGGGCCATTATTATTGGGAAAGCGAATATGACGGAATGGGCAAATTTCATGACAGAAAATATGCCTAATGGATATAGCTCTCGTGGCGGACAGGTACTAAATCCTTATGGACCTGGTACATTTGATGTCGGTGGTTCAAGTAGTGGTTCAGGTGCCTCTGTAGCAGCAAATTTAGTGACCGTTGCAATAGGTACAGAAACATCCGGATCTATTTTAAGTCCAGCTAGCTCTAATTCCGTTGTGGGCATCAAACCAACAGTAGGCTTGGTTAGTCGAAGTGGCATTATCCCCATTTCTCATTCACAGGATACAGCTGGCCCAATAGGACGAACAGTTAAAGATGCAGCTCACGTATTAGCTGCAATTGCAGGGGTAGATCGTCATGATCCTGCTACCGTAAAGGTAACGAAGGAAGACTTCGATTATGTCACTAATATTGATAAAGGAATAGATGGTTTACGTATTGGTGTAGCTAGAGATCCTTATTTTGATCATTTAAGTGAGGAAGAAGTAAAATTATTGGATGAAGCAATAGAAGAACTGCAAAAAAACGGAGCTACCATCATTGATCCTGTTGAAATTCCGTCTCAAAAAGAAGACTGGGACATTAATGTACTCGTTTACGAATTCAAGCCTGATTTAAATGCATATTTAAGAAATACGAGCGCTGATGTAAAAGTCCGCTCATTAAAAGATGTTATTGCATTTAACGAAAAATACAAAGAACAAGCTCTAAAGCACGGGCAAACGATGCTGATCAAAAGCGAGGAAACAAGTGGAACCTTAACAGAATCAGAATACCTAGTTAGTTTAGAGAAGGATCAGTACTTAGCGAAAACAGAAGGTATTGACGCTGTTATCGAGGAGAACAATCTAGATGCCGTTTTATTTCCGAATAATTTAGGTGCTGGAATTCCATCAAAAGCGGGTTACCCTTCCATCACAGTTCCAGCAGGATACACAGACAAAGGAAAACCAATTGGTGTTACTTTCACTGCCAAGGCTTTTGAAGAAGAAAAGTTAATTCAAATAGGATATGCATACGAACAGGCTACTAAGCTTCGTAAGGAACCAAAATTAGACTAAAAAACAGGAGTCCCGCATTAGTTAGTGGGACTCTTTTTTTTGACTTATTACGCTTAAATAAAAAGCACATTACTTTTTGGAAGTTCCACCCTTTTTTAAAAATTGGTATGAATAGGCTAATCCTAAAACATAAAGAACCATTAAAAAATAAACAGGCAATAAATGAATGAACGTTGTATAACCAATGAACAGATGGGTCCCTATTCCTGCTATGAATGCTGGGAGTGCACCTATAGCCACTGTATTCCACAACCACTTTTCGCCTCGTCTATATCCCCACAAGGAAAGCATCAGTACTAGTAATCCCACACTCACTAAAGCTCCACCAAATCCTGCACGATCATGTGCAATTACTGGGATTAATTTATCATTCATTTGTTGGAGCATTTCTGGTGACATGCACATGAATTGAAGGTCAGTCGATACGAAAACGTCAGATACCCCGATAATAGATATGATTATTCCACCTAATAAAATGGAAAACCCTAAGATAACAAAAAGAAGCTGTCCAATAAGACCATTTTTCCACGCTTTATCATTTATTGCCTTGGAAAGTGTTGGGGAATGAATTGCTGTTTTAGATTCCCTTAAACTTGCCATGTAGATAGGAAGTAATAAAAGCCAAAAAATTCCGTGAAGCCAATCAAAATAGCCGAAACCGATAAATAGAAATATTCCTAAAAAGCCAACAATAGCAGCTGTATGGAACGCACTTCTTGCCCAATGTAGACCGTATCTGATTCCATACCTTGCTAATTGGATATAAAGTATACTGCCGGAAATCATTGTGCCAGCAAGTGCCATTCGATCATGTGCCATGAATGATAAAACAAGCGGATTTATTGCTAAAATTTCATCCCTTGTGAGCCCAATAAACGCTTCATCATATGGTAACAAGACGGAAGTCATACTGAAAATTAATGCCATAACGCCACCTATAAAAATAGAAAGCCCAAACAAAAAGGACCATATAAACCCTTGTTTTTTAGGTTCTTCTCTTTTTTGTTCTTCATATAAAATACGTTCTTGAATTCGTTTCGGTAATCCAGGGCCAGTTTCGACATACCCTTCCCTTAAAAGAAAGAAATCAGCCCCAGCCTCATATAATAGAATGGCATCTTCCGGGGAATTGACTACACCAGATGTAACCGAAATCATGTCAGGTATTTCTTTTTTTATCTTAATCAGACGATTGATTAACTCCTCTCTAGCATTTAGAGATTCAATCCAGTATCCATTTTCAACATCCCTTAATCCCTCCAAAACTACTCCTTTAATGATTCCCTTACTGAACCACTGGTTAAGATGGGTCATGACAAGCTCTTTCTCCCCTGTCTGTATAACAAAAACAGGACGAGCTATATCGTATTTACTCTCTATGACAAAGTGCTGTAATTGGAAATCTGTTAGGAAAAAAGCGTCTACATATGGAGAAAGATGTTGGATTGCTGTTTTCCATTCCGCTTCTGTTAAGTCCTTATCCAGTCTAGCTATTATAGGAATCTTCATTTCTAACGTAGCTAGTTTCCTAATCGCATGCTTTAATAGAACTTTTTCTTCGTGAATAGAAAATTGTATACGGTTGCTACTTGTTTTTCGGGGTTTGACCTCATAGGATTTATTCAGCACAATAGGGCCTACTTCTAAAAAACCAAAACCCAGTTCCTGAAAGGCCTTTGTCCCTGAAAGATACGGATCAACACTTCCACTCAATCCTATTGGTGATTGAAATTTTATTTGATTAACGCTACGCCTTAATCTAGGTGAAGGTTTTAAATGTCCTAAAAAATGAATTATACTCCTACCTCCAGGGATAGAAGTAATCATATTCATAGCTTGATGTATAAACGCCCTGCTTTTTGAAGGCATCATCTTATCTAAAAGAATCTTTTTTAAAGGATGATAGGACCAATCAGGCATAATATCCACACCTTTACTTATAATTGCACCCTTAGTTTATCAGTTTACTGAATGGAAATAAATGAGAAAGATATATTTCGTTAACTTGGCGAGCACATACCTGCATTTGGGTAAAAAAAGAGAAGTGCCGAAACACTCCTCATTACAAAACTAACTTCTGCATTCTTTCTAATACTTGCTCTATATCTTTTTTCATTACTCCAAAGTTTGTTACGAACCTTATTGTTTTTTCTCCAAATGCTACGCCAAGAATACCTTCCTTTTTTAATGCCTCCAAATAGGAATCCGCCGTATGACCAATTCTCTCCACGTTAATTAGTATAATATTAGTCTCTACTTCATTTTCTACTTCAAGACCTTTTATATTTTTAATCCCGTCTGCTAGCATTTTTGCGTGCTCATGATCCTCAGCTAACCTGTCAACCATTTCCGTTAAGGCGATTAACCCAGGTGCAGCAATCACACCCACTTGACGCATACCTCCACCTAACCTCTTTCGCCACTTTCTTGCTTGTCTAATGAATTCCTTTGAACCTGCTATCATGGAACCTACTGGTGCTCCTAATCCTTTTGATAAACAAAACTGAACCGTATCAACATAAGAAGACCATTCTTTTACTGGTATGCCAGAAGCAACAGCAGCATTAAATAATCTTGCCCCATCCAAGTGTATAGGCACCATATGCTCTTGGCCAATTTCATGTATTGCCTTCATATTTTCTAAAGGAATGATTGCTCCGCCTGCTTTGTTATGCGTATTTTCTAAGCAAATGAGCCCTGTTTCAGGAAAATGTAGATCATCTGGACGAACAGCATTTCTTACGTCTTCAGGATTTAACGCTCCTCTTATCCCTTTTAAAGGTCTTGGCTGTACACCAGCAAACGCAGACATTGCTGCTCCCTCGTACAAATAAATGTGTGCATTTTCTTCCAGAATGACTTCATTACCTAATTGGCAATGTGTTAAAACAGCAATTTGATTTCCTTGCGTTCCACTCGGAACAAATAGAGCTGCTTCCTTCCCAGTTAATTCTGCAGCTTTTTCCTCTAGCTTATTTACAGTAGGGTCCTCTCCATACACATCATCCCCAACCAATGCTTTATAGCTCGCTTCTCTCATAGCGGTTGTTGGTTTTGTTACTGTGTCACTACGCAAATCAATCATGAGTCTAATCCCCTTCCTTTAGTTCTTCATCTTATTACTATATTACTACACGATACATCTCGTTGCAGGTATTAAAATGAGAAAAAAGTTTCAAATTGAATGGAATACTTAAGCAGTTCTGAGAAAACATAATACTATTACTAGTTTAAAGGAGGGAAGGTCATGCAAAAACAACGTGCTCAAGAAATAGTGGAATCACCTGAAATTATTAATGTCACATTTAATGGCACACCGATTTACATTCAACACGTCAATGAAGATGAAGCGACTGCTAGAGTTTATCCTCTAGATGAACCGAACAAAGAACAAGATGTACCTTTAGAAAATTTACAGGAACATTAAAGTCGATTATTAAACATAAGTTATATTTTCTATATCATAACACGTAAAACCCTTTGCACTTATGCAAAGGGTTTTACCATTAAGTAAAGGACTACGCAATGTAGTTCTTTATGATGGTTAAGTATTATTGATCTTTGTTCTTATGGTATTTTTCTTTTTCTTTTTTCCCATGTTCCCAGTTGGGTACATATCCGCTTTCCTTAAGCTTTTCATGGAACTGTTGTAGGCGTTCGAATTTCTTATCCGCTTCTTCCTTGCTCATTAATCCAAACTCTACATATTTCTCAATGATTTGTTTGTGCTTTTCTAATAGCTCCCCGTACATTTGGTCAAGCACTTTCTTTTGATCTTCTTTTAATTCTACGTTCGGCTTTTCTACGGCAGTATCCTCAGCATGGATATTTATATTAAACATAACACTAAAACTGAGTAGAGAAACCATACAAATAGACAAGATTTTTTTCATATATTCAAACCTCCTTTCCAACTATTTTTTAGTCTTTTTCTTTTCGAGGTATTTATACAAAAAAGATGTTCATTAACCGAGTATTACACCTTTATTTTTAGATTTTACTTAGCAAAAATAGCATATTACTCTGAGAGCATATGCTATTTTGCAGTTTTTACTATTTTCCACACAAAAAAATTTACCTATTACTGACCCCATATGAACATCAATAGCCTATTAGCTACTACAAAAGTAGCATATAAAATTGCGACTGATGAGTAGTTTAATGTATAAAGTGCTAGGAAAGGAAGAAAAAATATACAAAATTCCACTGCTGCATGGACTAATACAGACAATTTAATAGGTGCATGTGGAGAGCCAAAAACTCCCCATACTATAGCAATAGTTAATGGAACAATAATAGCTAAAATGATTTTAAAGGATGTAGTACCACCTATTTTATAACCCCAATAACCTAAAATAAACAATACACAAAGTTCTAACAGAAATCTTACACTCAAATTTAGTACTTTTAATACTTCTAACATATTACTCATTTCTCTATACTTCTTTCCTTATTATTTTCCAATCCATTAATAAAAGTTTCCAGAACCAATTGCACACTTTCATCTAAATCAAGAGGAATTCCAAATCCACCATTTCGTTCTAAAGAAGAAAAGCCGTGTAAAACACTTCTTAATCCGCGAACATAATGTAGAGCCATTCGTTCCTCAAGCTCATAATAGTCCATCACTTTTAAAACAAGGGTTACTATTTTATCAGCCTCTATTTGTATAGCTCTATCATCTGAAACAGGAATTAATGTGACCGCCTCGTATAAACCAGGATTTTTTCTAGCAAAGGATATATAAGCATGACCTAGCGCACGGATTGCGTCATCTCCAGCTTTCCCAACAACAGAAAAAGCTAGTGTTTCATACAGCATCTTTAAGCCATACTTTGATAGCTCCTTCCTTAATCCTGTTAAACCATCTACATGGTTGTATAAAGACGGAGGACGGATTTCGAGTTTTTTCGCTACAGATGCTAATGTTACAGCACCTACACTATGTTCGTCTGCAATTTGAATAGCCGCTTTTAATAAATCTTGAATAGATAAACCAGTTCTAGGTGACATTCTTTAATTCTCCTTATTCCTTTTTTCTGCTTCTTCAACCGCTTTTTCTAGTAAAGAAATTGGGTTCTTTATCATTTTTCCGTGACCAACTGCTAATATAGTTGGTTTACAAGCTACTAGTTTTTTAGCACTCTCAACTGCTTTTTGTTTATCCCAAGTAGCCATTGCTGGGAAAGGGAATAAGGGACGCATTTGTCCGGTAACCGCTAACCCACCTTTTGTTTGAAAAGCATCTCCTACAATTAATGCATGAGTTCTACTATCTAGAAATGACATAGATCCGGGAGTATGACCTGGTGAAGAAATAGTTAAAAGGGAACCAATTTCATCGCCATCTTTAAGCAAAATATCTGCCCTCGTTTTTACCTTTTTAGGTACGCCACCTCGTATTGGTTTGTTTGCTTCGTGCTCATCAAGTGAACGATCTCCAGCCAGTAGTCGATTATCACGCGCTGAAATATACACCGGAACATCAGGCAATTGTTCTTTAAGTGCATCTAGTGCGCCTACATGGTCACCATGTCCATGTGTTAATACAATGCGGTTTATCCGTTTCCCTATTTTGTTTGCAGTTTGTAAAATGCCTTTCATACTATACGGTAACGCAGCATCTATAAGCGTTAAACCATCTTTCTCCTCAACTAAGTAACAACTTACCGGAAAAAAATTCGGCATAAAAGTTATTTGGTACAAATGACCTTCCTGTAATACTCTCATTATTTCATCTCCATTCATAAACTAATATCATTAGTTTTATTATAACTAACGTTATTAGTTAGTCAAGAGAAATGTTAAATTTTTCTTGTTTTCCATAAAAAAAGAGAAGGAATCTAGTATCCTTCTCTCCGCTTTTTTGGGTATTATCTTTTCAAACTAGCCATCATTTTGGAATCAACAGCAAGTTATACAGTACTATATCAAATTGTATAAATTGTGTATAATAATTTAATACGGAGGGACAACACATGTACAGTATAAAAAAAGTATCCGAGTTGTTAGATATTCCAACCGTTACGATAAGAGCATGGGAAAATCGTTATCATGTCGTTTCTCCTATCCGAAGTAACGGAGGACATCGTTTATATAGTGACAAAGAAATAGAGACCTTAAAATGGCTGAAGGAACAAACCCAAGAAAAAGGAATGAAGATCGGGGAAGCCGTTCATCTTTTAAACCAAAAAGGTATAGCCGGCCAGGAAACTTCTCCTACCCCCGTCCCTATTCAAGGTGGTCATAAAGATTATCAGCAATTATCAGATGAGCTTTTTGAGTCTCTAATAAATTTAAATACGTCACAATCTAATCAACTAATTGATTTAGCTTTTTCCTTATTTCCTTTTGAAGATGTTTTTCACCATATCTTAACTCCTGTTTTGCATAAGATTGGATATCAATGGGAGCTTGGTAACGTTACTGTCAGTCAAGAGCACTTTAGTAGTCAACTTATATTGCAGCGATTCAATCATTATTTTCGTATTTTACCTGTAAAAAGTCATTTACCGAAATTTTTAGCTTTCTGTCCTGAAGGGGAAAGTCATCAAATTGGCTTAATGCTTTTCAGTTTATTTATACGTGCTAAAGGTTCAGAAGTCATTTTCCTAGGACCTAACACACCACTAGATAGTTTACTAACTATTATAGACAAACAACAAATAGATGTAGTTGCCATTTCTATCACGGACCCTGCTCATGTTGAACAGATTGAAGAATGGGTTCAATCCTGCAAAAGGAAATTTTCTACTACTAAGATTGTGTTAGGTGGGCAAGGCTTTAAAAATACACCCTTATCTTTATCGGATTCGGTGTTATCCTATGATCGTAAACAATGGGCAAGTTGGTTTAATTCCATAATTCACTAAAAAAAGTTACCTACCCCTAACTTAATAGGCGCTGGTAACTTTTCTTTAGTTTATTTTGGATCAATATTATGATTATGTCTGAAAAGATTAGATGGATCATATTTCCTTTTAATGCTCAATAATCGTTCATAATTTTGAGCAAACGTGTTTTTCGTAGCTGATTCCAATAATGCAATTCCATTGAGATAAGATGCATTTCGGTGGGAATAAGGAAGTAAATCTGCATAGAGAGAATCTACCCATTGTTTACATACCTCTTCATCCATACCCGGCATTACCATTACATCAAGTAGCAAAACAAATGACGCATCACGGATAGCGAAAGCTGTTTCCTCTTCAGGAATTCTGTTCATTTTCCCGCTTAATGCCCACAATTGGGATAACACGGTAGGTACAGGGGCATTTTCAAGCTTATTTAAAAGAACATCTATTGTCTTCTCATCTAGGTCCTTAAAATAAAGAGAAGTTCCGTAAACTGGTATATGGTCCTGAACCATAACATCTAATTTCTTTTGTAATTCTTCGTAAGGAATAACTCCTGATTGGTCTACAATTGGTTTAGCTAATTCCCGTAGTGGCTGAATAACAGACTCCCCATTTTTCGGGTCACCTGCATAAAGACCAGACACAGCAACTACTTTTTTATGGTGTAAGGCTTCTGGTAGGAATGGTGCTGGCGGAAGCATCATAGCAGTAATATTGAAGGAAATATCGTCTGGAGCATTTTCTAGAAATTCCTGCGCTTTTGTAAGAATACTTTTAACATCTTGATAGTCATACATTACATCTATAGCTAGTACTTCTGGACCTAAATCATAAAGCTGAAATTCAAATTTGGTAACTACCCCAAAGTTACCTCCTCCACCTTTTATAGCCCAAAATAAATCTTGATGATTATTTTCATGGACATAAATTAGCTCACCCTCAGCTGTAACGATATGTGCTCCAACAATGTTGTCACATGTTAAACCATATTTTCCACGTAAGTACCCTAGGCCGCCACCTAAAGCTAAGCCCGCTACCCCTGTTTTGGAAACAGTACCTGTTGGTGTTACAAGTCCATACTTCTGCGTAGCTACATCTATATCCCCTAACTTCGCACCACCTTCCACGATTGCCACTTTTTTAGCTTGGTCTACCTCAACCCCTCGCATATTAGATAGGTCAATCATCAATCCATCATCACACACTGCAGTCCCTGCTAAATTGTGACCGCCCCCACGTATGGAAATATGTAAATTTTCTTCCTTCGCAAAATTTACTGCATCTACGACATCCTGTTCTGATTCACAAACCACTATTGCCTTAGGACGACGATCAATCGCACCATTCCAAACTTTCCTTAATTCATCATAAGCATCATGATTTGGTAATACTAAGCGATTACCTAACTTACTTTCCAACGTACTAAACATTTTATCAATCCTTTCTAATTGGTAAAAATTACTTGTTCATTATAACAACTTATCGTTCGTTATTAAATGTTTTTTTGTTATTTTCTGAAAAATTTTATTCGTTTTATGCGTAAAAAAACCGATACGCTAATAACGTATCGGTCCCTTCTATAACTGCGCTTTATACCAATCAGCGGCAGCTTCAACTTCTGTTCTTGTTAATTGGTGGCCATTATTTTCCCAATGAATTTGCACCTTAGCATTAGCTTTTTCTAATAGCTCTTTTAAGTCCTCTGATTCGGCTGGAGGACAAAGCGGGTCGTTTTTACCAGCTGTGAGTAACACAGAGGTTCCTGTAAGATCTGGTAATTCTACTCCTCTTCTTGGTACCATTGGATGGTGCAACACTGCCCCCTTTAAAGCATCGTTATAATGGAACAATAAACTTCCAGCAATGTTTGCGCCGTTCGAGTAGCCTACAGCAATTATGTTTTTCCGATCAAAAGAATACTTTTCAGCAGCCTCATCTAAAAATTCGTAAAGCTCCTTTGTACGATTAATAAGGTCTTCCTCATCAAAAACACCTTCTGCTAAACGTTTAAAAAAACGAGGCATTCCATTTTCTGATACATTTCCTCTAACACTTAAAACAGAGGCCTCTTTATCAATTATACTCGCTAATGGTAGTAGGTCTGATTCTGTTCCACCTGTACCGTGTAATAAAAGTAGTGTAGGTTTATTTTTATCGGAACCTTGTTGAAAAATATGTTTCACAACAATTACCTCCCTAGTTAAGCTTTATTTCCTCTATTTTATCTTTTATAATCCTTAAATTACAAATAATAACTAACTAATCATTTATACGCAAGCCATATTAGAAAGACTTGACTTGTCGCCAAGTCCTTATGGCGAAAGCCTAAGTTTTTCTAATACTTAAATCCTTTAACAAAGTTTAACTTTCTTAAAGTCTAAAAAGAATCCGTATTAATACGGATTCTTAAGGATGAGAAACGATTAACTCTAATTTACCGTTTAATTCAAATGCACCGAAATCATGTGGCAAAATGAAGTGATCCCCTTTTTTCACCTTATAAGATGATCCCTGTACATCTATGGTACCTTCCCCATCCAGAACGCTAAACAAGGAAAAAGCTTCTGTTTGAGTGAATTCTGTATTGTCTTGAACATTCCATTTTTGCACAGTGAAATATTCACTTTGGACAAAAGTAGTGATTACGGTACCTGCTTTCGTTTCCGTTTGATAATTTTGCTTTTGTTCCTGATGTGGAACTGTTGTAACATCTATTGCTTTTTCTAAATGCAATTCTCTTTTATTCCCCTCGTTATCAGTACGATCGTAGTCATAAACTCGATATGTTGTGTCAGAGCTTTGTTGAGTTTCTAATACTAACGTACCTTCACATAAGGCATGAATGGTCCCACTTGGAACAAAAAAGAAATCTCCAGGCTTTACTGCAACCCTTCTAAGGAGCTTGTCCCATTGTCCATTATCAATCATGGTACGCAATTCCTCTTTTGATGATGCATTATGACCAAAAATCATTTCTGCACCTTCTTTACAATCAATGATATACCAGCACTCCGTCTTTCCTAACTCCCCATTCTCAAACTTCATCCCATATTCATCATTAGGATGAACCTGAACAGATAAATCAGTATTTGCATCTAGAATCTTCGTTAAAAGCGGGAATTTTTCCCCTGGATAGTTGCCAAATAAATCTTTATTATTGCGCCAAATATCGTCTAAAGAAGTCCCTTGAAATGTACCATTTTTAATCTTTGTGGTACCGTTTGGATGACCTGAAATCGCCCAGCATTCACCTGTTTTATTAGAAGGAATATCATAATTAAATTGTTCTGCCAATGCTGTTCCACCCCAAATACGCTCCTGAAACACTGGCTCTAGAAAAAGTGGTTCCTTTTTCATTTGTTACCCACAACCTTTCCACCATTCTGTTACACTCCATATTTTACCATTAAAAGAGGAGGGTTTCCCCTCCTCTTTTAGCCTTCCCAAAATTAAATTTCACTAGCTAGCTTTATAATATCTTCTTTAGTTGTAGCGTTTAGTAGGCTTTGACGGAATTCATCATCAATTAATTTACGTGAAAGCATTTGTAAAATCTTCAAATGTTCATCGCCGGCACTTTTTTCTGGAACAGCAATCATAAAAATAAGATTCGCTGGTTCATCATCCATACTTGCCCAATCTACTCCGTCTCTTTTAATACCAAAGGCAACACGTGGTTCTTTTACAGCATCACTTTTCCCATGGGGAATAGCAATACCAAAACCAATACCCGTACTACTTTGTTGCTCACGAGCATGTAAAGCATCTATATATGGCTGCTTTTCTGTTAGAGCTCCATTGGCTTCAATTAGAGAAGCAAGTTCATTCATAACTTCATCTTTTGTAGATCCTTCTACGTCCATCTTAATTAAATCTTCTGTTAACAAATCTGTTAATTTCATTAATCTCCGCCCCTTTAATTTATTCTTTTATTGGTTTCTTAAGCGCATTTACGAGGAATGCGGTCACAAGAACACCAACAATGATAGCAATGAAAAACATTAATACATTATCGACTGCTTGGAACACGGCAACGATTGGACCACCGTGAGGCACATTATCTGCTACGTTAGACATCATCGCAATAACAGAACCAACCATCGCACCAATCATTATACTAGGAATAACACGAAGTGGATCTCGTGCTGCTAATGGGATTGCCCCTTCTGTTATTCCTACAAGCCCCATAGCTAAAGCCGCTTTACCAGCTTCTCGTTCTTCATCTGCATACTTTTTCTTATTAAGAAGTGTTGCTAAACCTAAGCCTAACGGAGGCGTACAAATAGCAACAGCAATAGCACCCATGATGTAGGCATTTCCTTCTGCGATCATTGCAGCACCAAACAAGAATGCTACCTTGTTAAATGGACCACCCATATCAAATGCAATCATGGCACCTAAAATAAGAGCCAACACAATTCGGCTTGCACCTTCCATACCTTGAAGAAATGAAGTTAATCCTTCCATAAGTCCTGCAATAGGTTGTCCAATAACGAAAATGAAAATCACAGCCACTAAAAATGTTGCCACTAACGGAATGACTAAAATAGGCATAATGGGTTGAACCATTTTTGGAACAGGAATTCGTTTAATTGCTTTTGCAATGTACCCAGCAAGGAAACCAGCAATGATACCACCAATAAAGCCAGCCCCTGCGTCACTCCCATAGAAACTTCCTGTAGCAGCAATATAACCACCGACCATACCTGGAGCAAGACCTGGGCGATCCGCTATGCTGTAGGCGATGAAACCAGCTAAAATTGGCACCATTAATGTGAAACTAGCTGCACCAACATTAAGAATGGTTTGCCAAACGGAGCCTTCCGGAATTTGCAAACCAGTTGGTGTGGGTTCCCCACCTATAGCAAGGGCCAAGGCAATCAATAACCCACCCACTACAACAAATGGAATCATATAAGATACACCATTCATTAAGCTTCGATAAATAGGATTTTCTTTTCCTCTTTTTTCTTCTTTCACTTCCGTACTATCTTCTTTACCATATACGGGAACTTCATCGTTTTCAAACTTCTTGATTAGCTCTTCAGGTTTCCTTATTCCTTCACCTACACCAGTTGCCAATACTTTTTTCCCATTAAAACGGCTCTTATCTACTTGCTTATCCGCCGCAATAATAATACCGTCCGCTGCTCTTATTTCTTCAGCAGTCAACTCATTTTCTACACCTATAGAACCTTGTGTTTCTACTTTTATTTCATGACCCATTGCTTCAGCCGCTTTAGCTAGTTTTTCGGCTGCCATATACGTATGGGCAATACCATTAGGACATGATGTAATGGCTAAAAGCTTCATGTAATTATTCCTCCTTTTATTGAAATGCATTACAAAATTCTTCCACAGTACCTACGTCTTGTAATTTTTTTAACACTTTTTCGTCTTCCACTAAAATTGCTAATTCAGAAAACAGCTTCTTCACATCTTCTTTTGCTATTTCCTTATTTGCAAGCATAAAAACCAACTGAACCTTTTCATTACTCCAATTAATTGGATGAGTTAACCTTCCGACTGCAATACCTGATTGAATAATTTCATGTACGTTACCATGAGGAATAGCTATTCCACCACCTATATAAGTGGAAGAAAGCTTTTCTCTACGTTTCGCATCCTCACCAAATTTTTTTGTTACATAGTCATTTTCATACATATTTTGCGCAAGAATTTGAATAACATCCATTTTGTCTTTTGCATTTATATTAAGAAAGATTAAATCAGAGCTAATCTTCTTTAGTAGCGTAGGATAAGCAGTAGATTTCTGACTGTTTAATTGCTTACTGTTTTCATAAAATTCCATGACCTTTTTCTGCTCATGTAAAGGTAAGAGTGGACTAACGATAACAGTTGGTACTAGCTTCTCTTTAAGTGGAACAGTGCTTATAATAAAGTCCGGTTTTTGTTCTTGGATCATTTTTTTCATGTGGGAAATAGAAACCGTATCTAAAATAATCATTTCTGGTAATAAACTAGACAGTTTTGCCTCTAATAATTTTGATGTTCCTGCTCCTGTTGCACAGACGATAATCGTTTTCAGGTTATACTTCCGGCTTTTTTCAAGTCGTTCTAATGCAGCTTGGAAGTGCAATACCATATAGCCTACTTCATCTTCAGGAATATCGACTTGGAGCTCCTGTTCTAGAGAAGGAATAAAGGATAAAAGTACCTCGAAAGTATACCTGTACATATTTTTAATTTCTTTAATCATGGGATTCTTCATTCCTAAGCCGTGTTTTAACCGGTTTAAGGCTGAATGAAAATGAATAGATAGCCCTACTAAAAGCTCTTGGTCATTGTATAATTGTTCATCTATAACAAGAGAAACTTTTTTCACAAGTTGTTGCACATAGCGAAATGCTTCTTGATCAATTTTTCCAATCGTTTTATCTAGCTCAGCATTCAAGTGTTCTTTTGCGAATCGAACATGTGCCCCAAGGAAATGCAAGGTTATATAGCCTATCTCTGATAAGGGTACCTTAATGGACAACTTTTGCTCCAGTTCTTCAGAAAGAAACGTAGCAAGCAAAAATTCTTTTTTCTCCCTTAACTTGATCAGTTCATACTCAGGCATTTCAATCCGAAAACCTTTTTTTATCCTTTTTATCGCTATTGCAATATGAACAGTTAAATTTACAATAGATTGATCAGTTAATGGAAATTCAAGTTGCCGGTCTATTTTTCTTACTTCGTTTTCTATAATGGCAATTTCATATGGATGAAGAACCCCTTCAAGTAAATGAAGTTGGTCTAAATTCAGGACAAAAGAATCAACATCGGCCAATTGTTCAACCACGTCTGATAAAGCACGCCTCCAATCTCGTTCTGGCCCATCTACTTTCAGACCCACGTTAGGTCGTCTAATAAGCTCAAGGTTATAAGTGCTTAACCATTGTTCTACTTCTGTTAATTTTGCACTTACCGTTCCCTTAGAAACATATAACGCGTTAGCAATACGTTGACTTGATACGGCCTCATCCGAGGTCAACAGCAGCTTAATAATATGTAAAAATAGGTTATTTCCGGACATTTTGGAGGGTTCCATGTTTAGTTTATGCTTCAGATTATTTTTCTCTCGATCTGTACCTTCTAACAGCACACCTAAACTTGGTCTCCTTATAATTTTTAACGTTTGATAATCCTGTAAATACTCATCAAGCGCTTTCAAATCATTTCTAATCGTCTTCTCAGAACAATAGAGCATTTCTGATAAAGACATAACTGCACTATATTCTTTGGTATTTAGCAGTATATGAAGGAGCTGACTTCTTCTAGAATGCATTCGCTTTCACCACATTTTCAAGAAGAGAAAAGAGAACCTTTTCTCCTCCGTAAATTATCTTAACTTATTTCAAGATGATAAATAGTAAAAAACATTACCACATATTACGGTAACTTTTATCCATTATATACAATGCGAAAGATCAACAACTACTATTGAGCTTATATTTTTTTGGCTCATTTCGCATCGTTTGTTGCTATACTCTTGAATCAGAAAGGCACGCACATCTTTAAAGAGCAAATCCTTTCAAAATTTCATTGCATTTTATAGTTTTTTCCTATTATCTTAAATCAAGCTGGAAATATCCTAAGCACATATTTGCGTTTCTTTATTCAAGAACAAAAGCGCAAGCGCCTTGCTCAGCCTAAGGCAGGCATAAGACAAGACCTGCCGTGGAGGTTTTTGCTACAGAAGGAATTGACTTATGTCCCGAGGGGGTAGGTGCTGGAGCTAGACGTGGCTCCCCCGTGCAACTAACCTATCCACAAGTCCGAAATTTTATAATTTCCTAAGCAGTAAAAAAAGCACGACAGAAATTACTTCGTCTGTCGTGCTTTTACTGATTTAAATGAAATTAGCTAGCTTGTTTTCCACTATCATCTGTTTCTACTTTATCTTTTAATTCCTGTTGCTGCTCTAGGTACATTTGCTTTGCCAGCTTTGGACCATTCCAAAGTGGCGGAAGTAGTAATAGAGAAACAGGAATAGCTGTTACAACAATAAAATTTTGTAACGCTGATATACTACCTTCTCCAATTGTTAACAACACAACGGATAGAATACCGAAAAGTAATACCCAAAATACTCTTATCCATTTTTGTGGATTGTCATTCCCTGTTAGTGTTACAGCTACAGTATACGAAATAGAATCAACTGTGGTTGATACAAATACAAGGGTAACAATCAGGAATCCTACTGCCATAATAAATCCAATAGGCAATTGGTCCATGATGGCCATCACCGCAGCCGGCATTCCACCGTCACTTAGTGGACCAGAAATTGTTCCTGGATTGTTAACTTCATGGAATAACCCAGTTCCACCAACAACTGTAAACCAAAAATTACTTACTAATGGCGCCACAACGGAAACAGCTATGATAAGCTCACGAATAGTACGTCCACGGGAAATTTTACTTATAAATATAGCCATCATTGGTCCATATCCTAAGAACCACCCCCAGAAAAATACTGTCCAATACCCTAACCAAGCTTGGTCGCCGCGATATAGCGTCATTTCAAAGAAATTTTGTAAATGAAATGCCTCTGCAGCAATGAAAGAATCAATAATAAACATTGTAGGACCAATTACTAACATTATGGCAGTTAAAAGCACCACAAATCCTACGTTTAAACGACTTAAAAATTGAATTCCTCTATCAACACCACTTGCTACCGAAATAGCAGCAATTACAATTAAAGCACCAACAATTATAATATTTGTCGTTAAAGAATTAGGAATACCAAATAGAGAATGTAAACCATAACCTAATTGGATACCTAAAAATCCGATAGGCCCCATCGTACCTGCAGCTACTGCAATAATAGATACAATATCAGCAGCAGAACCTAATAAACTTTTTTTGAAAATTTTTTCTCCAAAGATTGGATATAAAATCGTGCGAGGTTTAAGTGGATATCCTTTATGATAATGAGCATACATGAGGACAATTGTTGCTAACGTTCCTAAACACGCCCAAGCTAGGAAGCCCCAGTGTAAAAAGCTTTGTGATAATGCAGGTAGTACTGCTTCTGTTGCACTCATTCCATCATTTGCAAACAACGGCGGAGTTGTTACGAAGTGATAGATTGGCTCCGCAGCAGCCCAGAAAACACCACCACTAGCTAAAAGCGTACATAAGATCATTGAAATCCAGCGGAAATAACCATTCTCTGGTTTATCCATTTTACCTAATCGAACTTTACCGTACTTAGAAAAAGCTAAAATAATTCCTATTGCGAAAGTTCCAAATAATAATAACTGCCAGTAAGCTCCAAAAAATGTAACAGACCAATTAAAAGATTCTGTAACCAAACTACCTACTAAATCAATATCTATTAATGCAATAATAACAAAAAGGGATAAAAACCCACCACTTACAGCAAACGTAGTCCAATCTGTGTTTGTTTTTCTCGGTTTCATTGTTATCCTCCTGATTTTTTAACGAAGAAGCTCGTCATTTTTGTATAACAAACTATGAAAAGACAGAGGAAAATTACTATGGAACGGACTTACAGTTTGCTCTTATTTCAAAACGTATACGCCTATAATAATCGTCTTGGATAATTACACCTACCTATCGTCTTTATTTAAACCTCTCTATAGAGGTATTTTTATATACCCAATTCAAGTGGTTTTAAAACACCTAATTCAATATTATAGTAATAAATTTAAATATCGTCAATTACTCTCTGGAGTAATTAAGGATTTGCGATCTTTGTTGAATAAAAAGCAAGCAGAACATTATAAAACATTCTGCTTGCTTTGCTGCGTGTGAAATAAGTCGGCATAAAAGCCATTTCTCGTTAACAGTTCATCATGTGTACCTTGCTCAATAAGCTCTCCTTCTTTTAAAACTAATATTAAATCTGCTCGTTGAATAGTATTTAATCGATGAGCTATTACGAAACTAGTTCTGCCTTCCATTAATTTTGCTAAAGCTTCATTAATTTTCATTTCAGTGATTGTATCAATGCTACTAGTTGCTTCGTCTAAAATTAATAACGCTGGATTTGCAAGCATTGCTCTAGCAATAGATATTAACTGCCGTTGCCCATGACTAATCCCTCTTCCATCTGAATAGAGAATTGTATCGTAACCATTAGGTAGTTTTGAAATAAAGTCATGTGCATTAGCTGCTATCGCAGCTTTTTCAACTTCCAAATCAGAGGCATGGAGATTACCATATCTTATATTTTCTCGAACAGTTGTCTCAAACAGAAACGAATCTTGTAGAACAACACCCATTTGAGCACGTAAGCTATCCCTCGTTATCGATTTTATATTTTTCCCATCAATTAAAATTTCACCACTTTGAGCATCGTAAAATCTAGAAAGCAATGATATGATTGTTGTTTTCCCAGCACCCGTTGGTCCAACAAGAGCTACCGTTTCCCCAGGGGAGGCCCGAAAACTAACATCCAATAACGTATCTTGAGCTTCTTCATAAGCAAATGATACCCCTTTAAAGGTGACCTCTCCCTTTATCGATTTTATTGCCTCCTCTTTCCTACCTTCATCTGTTTCTTTTTCTTCATCCATAATATTAAATACTCGCTCTGCACCTGCTACAGCAGATAGAATAACATTGAACTGATTAGCCAAATCATTTAGAGGACGAGTAAATTGTCTAGAATAGGTTGTGAAA
The DNA here is from genome assembly GCF_014207435.1 of Salirhabdus euzebyi. Taxonomy (GTDB): domain Bacteria; phylum Bacillota; class Bacilli; order Bacillales; family Alkalibacillaceae; genus Salirhabdus; species Salirhabdus euzebyi. Next base: position 39,520 of record NZ_JACHGH010000006.1, on the reverse strand, counting down.
GTAACGATAACCCCAATGGAAACAATATCGTTAATTGCCAGAATTCCTCCGACTCCAACAATTATCGTAAAACTCACATTGTTAAGCATATTCATTAGCTTTGGTATAAAACCTGAATAGGTTTGGGCCCAATATCCGGAATCCCTTAGCGCCTTGTTTTTTTCATCAAATTCGTCTATCACTCTGTTTTCCTGCGAAAAGGTTTTAATGATTTTATGCCCTGATAGTGTCTCTTCGATGTAACTATTTACATCTCCCAAGTTCTTTTGTTGCTCTTTAAAATAAACACCGGTTCGATTTGTAATCCATTTTAAACCACCAAACATGATGGGAACGATTGCAAGTGTTAATACTGTTAGCAACGGACTTAACCAAAGCATAACAATTATTGTCCCGGTTATCGTTAGAAGACTAGTAGCCACTTGAATGACAGATGTATTTAGCGTACGGCTTACATTCTCCATATCATTCGTTAATCGGCTCATTAATTCCCCATGCTGACGCTTTTGAAAAAACGCCATAGGTAGCATTTGTAAATGGGAAAACAATTTTTTCCTCATCGCGAATACAGTACGCTGTGCTACATCAATCATAATAAAGTTTTGCGTCCATTCTGTAGTGGCGTGGAGAATATAGATTCCAACTAGGATAGAAAGCATGACTAGAAGAGCGGATGTGTTAAATTCTTCTATCAGTTTATCAACAGTAACCCCTAAAAGAAACGGTCCTAAAAGGGCAAAAGCCGAGCTTAATAACACGAGGAAAAGTACTAGAATAAATAGTCCTTTATCCTTTTTCATATAAGACCAAATACGCTTAATTGTCCCTCTCACATCTTTTACTTTCGGACGCTTCCCTAAGCGCATATGAGGATGTGGCGGCCTTTGAGTTTGATTATTTTTATTATGATTAATCGCCATATTCTAACACTTCCTCTTGGATTTGGGACTTGTAAATATCACGATAATAAGGATTTGTTTTGTACAATTGATCATGTGACCCACTTGCTACAAGCTGACCGTCACTTAGCAATAGAATTTTATCCGCTTCTTTAACAGAACTAATTTTTTGAGCAACTATTATTGTTGTGCATGCTTTCTTTTTCAACGTTTCTAGTATTTCTGCTTCCGTATGAGCATCAAGAGCACTTGTGCTATCATCTAACAACAATATTTTAGGGTCCCTAACAAGCGCTCTAGCTAAAGAAAGTCTTTGCTTCTGACCTCCTGAAAGGTTCACACCTCGCTGACCTACTAACGTTTCATATTGCTCTGGTAACGTCATAATAAAGTCGTGGATGTTGGCACTCTTAGCCGCTTCCATCACTTCTTCTAATGAAGCTTCCTCATTTCCCCACTTAATATTTTCTCTAATTGTTCCTGTAAATAAATGTGCTTCCTGAGGGACTAAGCCGACTACCCTCCTCAACTGGGCAACATCCCAATCGTAAACGTCCTTTTGATCAATGAGAATTTCACCCGAAGACACTTCAAACAGTCTTGGAATTAATTGAATAAGTGAGCTTTTTCCGGAACCAGTCTCCCCTAATATGCCAACTGTTTCTCCCTCATTAATGGAAAACGTAACATTTTGTAAGGCAGGACTTTCATAAGAAGGATAATGAAACGTAACGTTTTGAAAGGAAACTTCCCCCTTTACAAGCTGCGGGTTCCTATTTCCTTGTTCCATTAACTCCTCATCTTCTTGTTCGACTAGAACGTTAGAAATACGAGTAGCTGATGCCTTACCTCTAGAGAAATTCATAATTAAAAAACCAAACATACCAATAGCTCCCATAATCCTTGTTCCATAATTTAAAATAGCAACAATTTCACCAGGTTGTGCTGTACCTGCATTGAGCTCAAAGGAACCGAACCATAATATAAGCACGATGCTAAAATTCATCCCGAATATAATAATTGGGGTTGCTAGTTCCATGAGACGTAATGCTTTTACATTCTGTTCCATTAAAGACTTATTTACTTTTCCAAAACGTTTATCTTCATGGGATCCACGATTATACGCCTTCACTAACCGCATGCCAATTAAATTTTCCTGAATAACAGAATTAACTGTATCCAACTTTTCTTGAACCCGCTTAAAGTACTTTACACCTCTTGATACAATATATAGCATGAGTATAATTAATACTGGTACAGCAATTACGAAAACGGATGCTAAACGTGCATGAATCATTAAAGCCATCACGATTCCAATCATAATAAACAAGGGAGCCCTTAGCATGATTCGTAGTCCCATAAAAATAAATGCTTGTACCTGCGTTACATCTATCGTCATCCTAGTAATTAATGAGGAAGTGGAAAAACGTTGAATATGGGAGGTGGAAAACTGCTGAACCTTTTTGTATAAATCACCTCGCAAATCATACCCGACACCTTGACTAACCCCGGAAGCAAAGAAGGAACTGACAATACCTGCTATAAATGCAATTAACGATAAACCTAGCAATAAGCTTCCCCACTTAATAACTACACCTAAATCACGAGTCATAACACCTTCGTCTATTATTGCAGCCATAATTAATGGTTGAACAAGCTCTACAACTAGTTCGACTGCCATCAAAAATAAAGCAATCCACATTGATCTTTTATATGTTAGTAAATAGCCAAAAATCTTTTTCACGTCATCACCTATGTTCAAAAGTATAACCTTAATTATATAACAGTCTGAAAATTTCATCACTTAAAATAGTTTAATTAGAAAAACTTGGCTTGTCGCCAAGTCCTTATGGCGAAAACCTTAATTTTTCTTATACTTTAATCCTTTATCAAAGTTAAACTTTCTTAAAGGCCAAAAAAAGGATTACTATTTACATAGCAATCCTCAATCAGTAAGAATATATTTTTCGTCTGAAACAGCCTGAATAAAAGTACTTGGCGTTCCATGGGAAAACATGATCAATTCATGCATTGCCCGTGTACATGCGGTGTAAAAAAGATTTCTTTCTATTTCCTTACAATAATTCTCTTCCGAGGCGTTATATATAATGACACTATCAAACTCAATCCCTTTTGCTAAATAAGCCGGAATAACGATAAGACCTTTTTGGAACGTTTTTGTATTTTGGTCCATGAACTTAATAGGCAAATAATCTTTTAGTTGGTTATAAGCCCTTTCGCTTTCTTCCATCGTCTTACATATAACCGCTATTGTCTCATAACCCTTTTCCCTGAGGCTTTTCAATTTCTCTACAATGAGGGAAACCAGTACATTTTCATTTTGCGTCATACATAAACTTGGTTTTGTTCCCTCTCGATTAAAAGGTTCAATTACTTCTCCACCAGTAATTAAATCCTTCGTGAAATCCACAATTTCTTTCGTAGAACGATAACTTCTCGTTAATGTTATTCGTTCACTTTCATTTTCGTTAGTTGGCGATAACAATGTTTCCCCAGCATATGTGTGGGCATAAATTGCCTGGTTATAGTCACCTAGCAACGTCACTCTACTGTATGGGTATTTTTCTTTAATATAAGCAAACTGAAATGGTGAATAATCCTGCGCTTCATCTATGAAAACGTGACGTATCGTGCGATTAACTAAAAATCCAAGTATATGGTCTTGCAAATATAAATAGGGGGAAACATCTTCCCAAGCTAAAACCTTCTGCTTCATATTTGAAACAGTCTGCTTACATATGTCATACCAGTTTGTCGGTTCACTTTCGCTCTTGTTCTCGTGTGACCATCTTTGAAAAAAGTTCATAAAAGTTGCGTGTACATTTACAAACGATAGAGCTTTAACTTTTTTCCGTAACGGCGTTAACTTCCTAGTCACAACCATTTCACGCAATAATTCTTCTTCCCGTTCAAAATCGTCAAAAGAATCTTCCGTGAATTGCTTACCCTTTTCTAACTGTTGAAAAGCATTAACATAATCTTCTTTTTCCATTAAATCTAATTCTTCTAAAACCCAGTCTTGCTTTATTTCCTTTTGTTTTAGCTTATTTAGTGTTTCTACTATCCAATCACGTACTAATTCCATGCGGTTTGCAATAGAAATAGAAGAATCTAAACCATAGAAGTAATCCTCAATTTGACCTTTAGTCAAAATTCTTTCCCCACGAAACTTAATATTTCTAAATATAATACCTTCACTAGAAAGATATTCTAAATAGTCATCCATCCATTTTTTGAATACCAAACTTGCTTTAAAGCGAATTCCCTCTACCCGTGCTTCGTATTCACTGTTATGATCATCACCTGTTAAGTAGTATTCCATCTGTTCAAAAGGTGTCTCTATATCATATTGGTTACCTAACCGTTCCTCCACATGCTCTTGAAAGGTTGTTTGTTTCATGTTTTCCTCACCCAGCTCAGGAAGAACAGTAGCTACATAACTATTAAATAATGGATTTGGTGAGAAAAGAATAATATTTTCTGATGTTAAGATTTCACGGTAACGATAAAGTAAATAGGCTACTCTTTGTAGTGCTGCGGATGTTTTACCACTGCCAGCTACACCTTGAACAATAAGTAATTTTGATTTGTCATTTCTAATAATTTGATTTTGTTCCTTTTGAATTGTTGCAACGATACTTTTCATCGATACACTAGCATTATCGCCTAGTACCGATTGTAATAAATGATCTCCTATTGTTAGTCCTGTATTGAACATCCCGTTTATATATCCATTACGAATAATAAACTGGCGCTTCAATTTCATTTCCCCATCAATACTGCCATCAACAGTATCATATTGCGCTGGGCCAGGAGGGTAGTCATAATACAGACTAGAAATAGGTGCTCTCCAATCATAAATTAAAAAATCTTCATCTTTCGTATCCATTAAGGATGAAATACCGATATAAATGTTATCTGTTTTTTTCTCTCCATCTTCCAAAAAATCAATTCTCCCAAAATAGGGAGAATCCTTTAATCTTTTTAAGGTTTTTAACTCTTCGCTTAATTGTCCATGACTTCTTTCTCGCTCTGACAAAAGTTCTGCTTGTTGTTTTATACTTGCTTGAGTCTCAATAATGTCATCTGGATCATCTATATTCACGGTAACGTCATCCCAGAAGGATTTGCGAAGATCAATAACTCGCTCCTTAATTTCATGCGCATGACGAGCTAATTTATCTTCTTTTCTTTCTATTTCTTCAATAACAAAATCAACTCGTTTTTGTTCCTCGATAAAGTCTTTACTTTCTTGGTCCATCGTTACCCACCTTATACGTTTATTCCTCTATTACATACTTTTATCTTATGGTAATTTTAACCTCATATTAACACAAATATGATTTTTCTTATTATGAAAATTGCTTACCTATTCTTTTTCTCCATTTGTCCGAACAAAAATACAATTTCCTTACCTATTATTTTGTGAAAGCTTTATTAACATGTAACCAGTTGTCTGTTTGTTCTAGCTGGGAAGCTAGCTGTAAGAGTATATCTTCCCTTCCTTTTGCAGCCATAAACTGTACACCCACCGGCAATCCACTTTCTGTCCTATGTAGTGGTGTTGACATGGCCGGTTGGCCAGTTAAATTAGCTAATTGCGTAAAAGGAGTGCGTTTTAAACTTTCCTTGGATAATTGATCTACGATACCGATTTTGTGTAACGTTTTTCCAAGTCTCAGTTTACTAGCTATTTGAATCAATGCCTTCTCCGAGTTCTTTAACTCTAGTTGTCCAATTTTTGCAGGTAATGTAGCTGTAGTTGGGGTCATATAGAAATCATATTTTTCATGAAACTGTTCCATCAAGAAAGAAGCCTTATCCCATTCTCTTAAACTTAAGACAAATTCCTCTGCAGATATTGTTCTCCCAAGTAAACCTAGTAACCAAGTGGTCGGTTCAACATCCTTTTGCTTTACCTTTCTATTCACTAATCCCTCTACTTCTTTAAGGGTAGCAGCTACTTCTCCAAAATACATTGTCATATAACTTTTAGCTAATTGCTCTCCATTAACAGGGGCATTTTCCTCTACGACTTTATGTCCTAGCTTCTCCAATAACTTAGCTGTTTTCATTACGGCTTCTTTACACTCTTCATCTACTTCTGTTCCTAAAGGAGATAAAGTGGAAAAGGCGATTGTATAGGATTGGTTTTTCTTTTGTTCGACTATATTCAGATAGTTTTCATGTACAAAAGGGGGATGAAAAGCAGCTGCTGCTTCCACCACTTTTAGTTCATCTAACATTGCCGCACTATCCCGTACCGTTTTGGTCAAGACATGATCAACAGAAGCTCCTTGCCAGTTTCGTCCGACCTTTGGACCTACTGGGGTTCGCCCTCTTGTCGGTTTTAACCCAAATAGCCCACAATAAGCTGCAGGTATCCGAATAGAACCACCACCGTCATTTGCCCCTGCAATCGGAACCATACCAGAGACAACTGCTGCTCCAGCTCCCCCGCTAGAACCTCCAGGCGTATATTCGGTGTTCCATGGGTTTCTTGTTGGTCCGTACGCCTTTGGTTCTGTAATTCCCATTAAGGCAAACTCTGGTATGTTTGTTTGACCTAATAATAAAGCACCAGTCTGTCTAAATTTTGTTACATAATAAGAGTCTTCTTTTGCTCGATAGCCATGCAATAGTTTTGAGCCCATCGTCATAGGCTCACCCTTTATTTCCTGTGTAATGTTTTTTAGGAGCATCGGGACTCCAGCAAACGTTCCACCTATTGGTTTTTCACATTGATTTTTAGCCTGTTCATACATTTTATGTACTACTGCATTTAAACGAGGATTTTCTTGTTCGATAAGTTTAATTGCTTCCTCCACAAGCTCAACAGGCTGAACCTCTTTATCCTTCACCAATTTTGCTAACCCTAACCCATCGTAGCTTTTGTAATTCAATAAACTCACCACAATATCCCCCTTTTAGAAAAACCATTTACTTACTTTATTCTCTACAAAAGGATGTACCCCTTTTTATACAAATAGAGGATTAGAAAAACTTGGCTTGTCGCTAAGTCCTTATGGCGAAAGCCTTAATTTTTCTTATACTTTAATCCTTTAACAGAGTTAAACTTTCTTAAAGTACAAAAAAGGGATATCGAATAATCCGATATCCCCTTTACTACTAAGAAAAAGTCTTTTTTAAATATTTGTATAATCCGTCTTCATCATAAGAAAAATCAGTAATTTCATTCGCCCGTTCTTTTACAATTTCCGGAGCATTTTTCATAGCAACTGAATATGCGGCAAATTCGAATAATGGCAAGTCATTTTCACTGTCTCCAATTGCCATGACATCTTCTTTAGACAAGTGAAATTTATCCAATAATGTCTGCACACCTGTCGCTTTAGAAATATTAGAAACGGTTACTTCAACGTTATGAACAGAAGAGGAGAAGTAATTAAAATCTATATTCCTTTTCATTTTTTCAAACTCTTCTTTCCATTTAATTATTGATTCCTTGCTTTTACTAAAAAAGTATATTTTTGCTATACTGTTTGTTTCTAGCTGGTCAACCCATACAATTTCATCTATTTCTCTCTTTCTTGAAATCCACTCGTTTTCCTCAACCGTTTCTGGTTTCGGATCGCTTATTTGACTAAGTAATAACGCTTTGTCTTGGTTAAGAGCGAACCTTGAACCCTCATTCGGATGTACTTCGTAAAATATCCCTCTGGCTTCTGCTTTTTCAACCAACTCTTCTACAAGTTGTGGTGGTAATGCATATTGTGACAATGGCTCATCCTTGACAAACACCGCCATACCATTTGCTGTAACAATTCCATCTAATTCAAAATCGGACTGCAATACACCCTTAGCCTCTCTTAATGTTCTACCTGTTGCAATAAAAACTAATTTTCCTTGTTTACGCAATTCTTTTATGTAATCTTTCACATTTTCACTAACTGTACTCTGTTCATCAAGTAAAGTTCCATCCATATCTATTACTATCATTTTATAGTCCATTTCTGCACCCCTCGTTGGAAAGTATAGTTGTTGTGACGTTACAAATTTCCTATCAAGTATACAACAAGTACTCTTTTCCTTTAAAGGTTTAAACGATAAAAGAGGCAATCGCTTTGATTACCTCTAGATACGATTATATGTTTACAACATGTACATCCATTTCTGCACCATGCATAATCGTATTTCCTATCGTACAACCTCTTTTTGCTGATGTAATTAACTTTTTCTCTGTCTTTTCATCAATATCTCCAGCAATAGAAACTTCAATATCGAATCTTTTCATTCTTGATGGACTATCCTCTGCCTTTTCCGCATCCACCTTTACTTTAAAGTCATGAATGGGCAACTGGTCTCTTTTTATTAGAAAATCTAATGTTAGACCCATACATAAACTTAATGAGGCACAAACAAGCTCTGTGGGCGAGAAACCTTCTCCTTCACCCTTAATTCCGGTTATAACATTTCCATTTTTATTTTTCATTCCGTACGTTCCATTTTGATTGAGTTCTAATTGTATCATTGATGTTCCTCCTTCAAAAATTAATATTTACCACTTATTATTTATCTACCCGTATTTTTACATTAGAAAAACTTGGCTTACTTTATTCTTTTAACAGCATTAAACTTCAAAGTACAAATAATCATGCTACACCAATAATTAAAAGGTATAATATACCTAAAAAAGTAGGATGAGGGTCTATGGAGTGTTTAGTTAAAACAGGGATTATTCATTACGAAAGTTATGGCCAAGGAAAAAACATCATTATACTTCATGCCATGGGAACTGATCACCGTTCCATGAAAGGGTGGTTAGAACCAGTATTTGAGAAAGTTGCCGGATGGAGAAGACTTTACATTGATTTACCAGCACACGGAAAAACGATTATTAATGATCAATTACGAACAACCGAAGATATGGTACAAAGCTTATTAGCGTTTATAGAAAAGGTAATACCTAATGAACGTTTTTCGTTAATAGGTATGTCTTTTGGTGGATATATTGCACAAGGGATAGTAGATCAAAAGAGTGAACTGGTTAATGGCATTTGCTTAATTGCACCTGCTATACATAAAAAGGATAGGGTATTACCAGAAAAAGTTGTTTTATCAAGGGATGATGACGTATTAAGCACACTAAACCCCGATATCAGAGCAGCATTTGAACTACTTACTGTACATCAAACAAAAGAAAACTTATCGGTTTTTTTGTCAGAAGTACAGCCAGGCAGACAATTAGCAAACCGTCAGTTTCTCCTCTCCAACTGGAGAGATAAAGGATATTTTTTAAATAACGAAACTTTTAGTCAAATTGATAGTCTTGATTTGCCCGGGTTATTTATATTAGGGCGAAAAGACTCTGTATGTGGCTTTATGGATCATCTTTCTCTATTAGAAAAGTTCCCAAATGCTTCCTATGTGATTCTTGATGATTGTGGTCATTTAATCCCGATAGAAAAAAGAAAAGTAGTACAAGCTTTATTAGAGGATTGGCTAATCAAAATAAGCGTGTAAGGATCCAACTTACACGCTTTTCCATTTTTCACTGTCGAGTTGCCATGGAACGCTTGATAATTTGATTTACCACTTCTGAAAAGACTAATCCCATTGCAATAGCACCTGAAATCATAAAGACTTTTGCCGCTAACGGTAGAGCCACACTATAATCATTTTCTACAAATCTTCTCATTGCATCATAGGCAAGTCCCCCGGGAACAAGCGGGATAATACCAGCTACACTAAAAATAATCATCGGTGTTTTAAATTTTTTCGCAAAAAATTGACTAATAATCGCAATTAAAAAAGAGGCTAAAAATGTTCCAACAACTTGATCAAAGCCTTGGTAATAAACAAGCCAATAATATAAAACCCAACCAACCATTCCAACTATTCCACATTTTAAGAGGGAGTTTTTTGGGGCATTAAAAATAACACCAAAAGTAGCAGCCGCAATAAAGCTTGTAACTATTTGATAAATCACAAATCTCCCCCCCTAAAATGAAAATCCAATAGAAATGGCAATACCAGCACCGATAGCAAAGGCTGTCAGAAATGCTTCTGCCCCTTTAGATAAGCTAGATACTAAATGACCAGCCATTAAATCCCGAACAGCATTCGTTATTAATAGACCAGGTACTAAGGGCATGACTGATCCAATTATAATTTTATCTAGCTCTAACCCGAAACCTGCCCATATAAACAAAAAAGATGTCATCCCAATAACGAAGGAAGCCAAAAATTCTGCGAAAAACTTAATTTTTACCAAATCATGAAAATAAACCATACATGTGTAGCCGAGACCCCCAGCAATCACAGCATAAAAGAAATCGTGCCACTGACCTTGAAACATAATTAAAAAACAACCACTTGCCAATGCAGCAGCTAATATTTGAAACCAAATTGGGTATACCTCATGAGCTGTTTCGATCTGTTTAAATTGTTGATGAGCATCTTTTATTGTTAATTCCCCAGCACTAATTTTTCTAGAAATACTATTTACTACTGCTACTTTATGTAAATCAGTTGAACGGTCGGTTATTCTAACTAGTTTGGTTGGATCCAAGCCATCAATAGAGAATATTATTCCTGTAGGCATAACAAAGCTATGCGAATGTTCCATTCCATAGGAGGCAGCAATTCGCATCATTGTATCTTCAACCCGGTATGTTTCTGCTCCGCTTTGCAACATTATTTTACCTGCTAATAAACAGACATCTACTACAGCATTTGCATCCGTGTGACTATTTTTCATTTCCTTCTCCCCGATTCCGATACTCTTGTCCATTCAGTTTATAAGATTTGAAAGGTTATAATCAACTATCCTAGCAACAAACAATATAATGAGCCATAAATGAAATAAAAGATGTGTAGTTATGATACTTCAACCTAAAAAAGTTATAACTGTGTTTAACCTATTTCTATATCGAAAAGAAGCCATTTCTTAACGAATTGACTTCTTTTCATCTACTACTTTATTTTCCAATGTACCTATTTTTTCAATTTCGACCTTTACTGTATCACCAGCCTGTAAATATTGAGGTGGTTCCATTCCAAACCCTACTCCATCTGGTGTACCTGTTAAAATCACATCACCTGGTTCAAGTGTTATTAATCTGGAAACAAACTCAATTAAAAACGGAATATTAAAAATCAAATGTTCCGTATTTGAGTTTTGGCGTAACTCTCCGTTTACAAATGTCTTTATCGATAAATTAGCTGGATTCTGAATTTCATCACCCGTTACAACCCAAGGACCAATAGGAGACGAATGATCTAATGATTTACCTTGCAACCATTGTGGTGTTCTTTTTTGTAGATCACGAGCTGAAATGTCATTTCCTATTGTATAGCCTAATATGTAATGTAGCGCTTCTTCTTTCCTTACGTGGGAAGCTTCTTTCCCAATAACGATGGTCAATTCACCTTCATAGTCTAACTTTTCCGTATACACTGACTTTTGAATACTATCTTCCGCTCCGATAATAGCATTGCTGAATTTATTAAAAAGAACAGGGAAATCCGGAATATCACTTTTCATTTCCATCACATGATCCTTATAGTTTTTCCCCACACAAATGATTTTTGAACCTTTCGGGATTGGCGGAGCGAGTTCTACTTCTTCCTTATCATAAACTCCTTTTGTTAAACCATTACGCATCGTAAAATCGATCGCTTCTTTACTTCGTTCAAATGCCACTTCCCCCAAGGAGTAATAATCACTAATATTTGTTGGTAATAAGCTATTTATGTTCCTGACTAAGTCTATTTCGCCTTGATGAAGTAGCAGTTGACGATAGGCTTCATTTAAATCAATTACGCGCTCTTCTACGAAAGCACCTACTCGATAATCCCCTAGTGCCTTTTTGAGCCGGTATACCAATAACTTCATACGACCTCTCCCCTAATTGTTTTGTCCCTAATCTAGCCGATTTCAACAATCGTGTCAACGTTATCGACAAACAATAACCAAATTTCTGAAGAATAAAAATTTTTGCTTGAAACAAACTAATAAATGCACACGAAAATTCTCCAGATAGTTATTGACATCGCATTTGTTGTGTGATAAATTAAAAATTTTACATTTAATTTATTTATGTTATAATGGAGATGTGACAAAACCTGGGGGTGAACCTTATGTACAATATTGGTGACAAGATTTTTTACCCAATGCACGGTGCAGGAGTAATTGAAAAAATTGAAGAAAAAGAATTTTTGGGAGAGAAGCAACTTTACTACATCATGACTATCCCAAATAAAAATATGGACGTTATGATTCCTAAGGGAAAAGAAGAGCGTCTTAATTTACGTAAGGTTGTAGATTTTAATATATTAGATGACATTAGAACAGTCTTCACAGGGGAAGAAGAAGAGCAATCGATCCATCCTAATCATCGTCACAGATTTTACATGGAAAAAATCAAAAGCGGCGATATATTAGAAGGTGCAAAGGTTATTCGCGATTTAACAAGAATTAGCAGAACAAAAAACTTAGGGACTGCTGATAAAAACATATTAAATAACGCACAAGAAATCTTAATCAGTGAACTAGTAATGGTTAAAGGCATGGATGAAGAAAAAGTAACTGCATACTTAGACCAGGTGATTAACCAATAAGCACTTAAAAAATGCTGCATCTACTCGATGCAGCATTTTTTCTTGTTCTTACATATTGTTAACTAATAAAATGTGGTTTTACTCAACAGATTGAAATAGTGATAAAACATAAAGCCATCGCAAACAATTTCTGATCATTTAGGCTATGTCTAAATGCAGACGAACTAATCAATAGTCTTGAATTAAAAATAATAAGCAAATTACATGTTAGCTAAGGAAATACACGTGGACTCCTGCGGGACAGCGAAGACGTTGAGACCCCACAACGAGCGTTCTTTGCGAGTGAGGAGGCTCAGCGCGAGCCCTAAGGTGCGCGGAGTGTATTTCCGTAGCGGTAGGATTACACCTTAAGTTATTTCACAGTTTAAGTAAAACAAACAAAACCCTTTACAAAAGAATTCTTTTTAAAAGTCAAAGTTATCGGGATCTGGTCCAATTCTCTTATTTTCATTCAAACCATCGAGTTTTTCCATATCTTCCTTGGAAATTTCAAAGTCAAATACCTCAGCATTTTGTATAATTCTTTCTTTTTTAATTGACTTTGGAATCGTGACTACCTCATGCTCCAATCCCCATCTAATTAAAATTTGTGCTGTAGATTTTCCGTAATTAGAAGCAACTTCTTCCACCACTGGATCAATGAGTAATTTTCCTTGCATTAATGGACTCCAAGCTTCCATTTGAATATTTTGCTCCTTACAATAAGTACGCAATTCTTCCTGGGTAAGCTTTGGATGGAATTCAACTTGATTGACCATTGGTTTTATTTCTGCTTCACTTAATAAATCTTCTAAATGATGGACATGAAAGTTACTCACACCAATAGCACGAACTTTCTTGTCTTTGTATAACTTCTCTAAAGCTTTCCATGTATCTTTATATTTACCAGCTACTGGCCAGTGAATTAAATATAAATCAAGGTAATCCAATCCAAGTTTATTTAGACTTTCATCAAATGCTTTTAATGTAGACTCGTAGCCTTGATTTGCATTCCATACTTTAGATGTAATGAATAATTCTTCACGACTAACACCAGCTTGTTTTATTCCCTCTCCTACCCCTTCTTCATTTTGGTAGATAGCTGCTGTATCAATACTTCTGTAATTTGCTTCAATCGCCCATTTTACAGCATCGATAACCTCTTGGCCTTCCTTTACCTTAAAAACCCCTAATCCTAACCAAGGCATTTTCACTCCATTATGTAATGTTGTGGTGTCTTGAAGACTTTTTGCTTTCATTTTTATCCTCCTTATCGTTTGAGAGACATCACTTTTTTCATACATCTCTATCATATCTACTTTATCAGTTTTTACAAAAAATAAGCTTACATCCATTTACTGTTAAATTTATAATAAAAAGAAAACTGAGGTGAATGAAATGGATCATATAAACGCATTAAACAATTACATAAAAGCAACCAACACCCACGATTTTACTAACGTTAAAGAACTATTGTCCGACAAAGCCATTTACTGGTTTACGGATAAAACTTGTACGTCACTAGAGGAAATACAGGCCTACTTTGAAAATGGTTGGGACCTCATGAAAGATGAAGTTTATGGAGCGACAGACGTTAAGTGGCTAACCGTTTCTGACAATGCTGCAACCTGTGTCTACACCTTTTCCTATGAAGGATATCAAAATGGTCAATTTGTTGAAGGTAATGGTCGTGCTACAAATATTTTTGTTAAAAATGAACATGGCGTCTGGAAATTAATTCATGAGCATCTTAGCAATTTCTCTTAAACAGAACAAAAGCGCAAGCGCCTTGCTCAGCCTAAGGCAGGCATAAGACAAGACCTGCCGTGGCGGTTTTTGCAACAGTGGGGATTGACTTATGTCCCGAGGGGGTAGGTGCTGGAGCTTGACGTGGCTCACCCGTGCAACTAACTTATCCACAAGTTCGAAATTTTATAATTTCCTAAGCAACAAGAAGACAGATTGGATTAAATAATCCATTCTGTCTTCTTATATAGCAAGTTAGTATAAGGTTCCTGGTTAAAAAAGTTCTTTTTTCTTCCATTTCCCAAACTGAAAATAGAGATAAGCGAAGACACTACTAATAACAAAACTCACTCCCATACCTATTGCAATACCCATTTCCCCAAACCAAGAGGAAAACAAATAAGTTAACGGATAGCGAAGTATCCAAAAAGAAATAATGTTTAAGACTAGCACTTGATACATAGCTCCAGATGCTCGCACAATCCCATTCAGTATAAAATTAATACCTAAAAACGGATAAAAGAAGCCAATTGTTTTTAAATATTCGGTTCCAAATTCAATAGCTTCGGCATCTTGAATAAATAGCCTTACCCCATATTCAGCAAAGAGCACGAGTAGAAGCGCTATGCTGAGCATGAAAAGTAAATTGTAGAAAAAGCCATACTTTGCAATTTTGTGAACTCGATCCCATTTGTTTACCCCTATATTTTGGCCAGCCATACTGTTCACAGCTGTTCCAAGAGCTGTTGCTGGTAACATTAACACGCTATCCAATCTTTGTGCTGCACTGAATCCTGCAACCACATCTTCACCAAAAGATGTGACAACACTCATAATTGCAGCGACACCTGCAGCAATAACAGCCATTTGTAAGCCTGAAGGAATACCGAGATTCAATATTAGCTTCACTTCATGTGTTTTCGGTAAAGTGGGTATTGTAAATGGCACTAGCTTCCGCTTCCATACATAAGCAACCCCATATAAAAAGGATAGCCCTTGAGATATGACAGTAGCATAAGCTGCACCTTCAACACCCAAATGGAAGACTTCAATAAAAATTGGGTCTAGTACCGTATTTAAGAGTACTGCAATAAGAACAAATCGTAGTGGCGTGCGGCTATCCCCTAAAGCCCTTAAGACTGTACCGATAAAGTTATAGCCTAGTAGAAAGAAAATACCTAGCGCATTTATTTGTAAATACACTTTTGCGTCTTCTAACATGGTAGCCGGTGTCCCGAGTAGTTCCAATATAAATTCAGCAAAGATAAAACCAAGTACCCCCAAAAACACTGCCATTAAAGATAAAACGATCACAAATGCATTTAAGTATTTTTGCAGGCCTACTTTGTTCTCCTTTCCTTTTTGTTGGGACAAAATGGTCAGTGTGGCATTATTAATCCCAATAATAAAAGAAAGGATAGTAAAAATTACTGTACTTGATACTGCGATAGCCCCTAATGCATTAGCACCTATTAGGTTTCCTACCCATAAGCTATCTATTAATTGATAAGAAACTTGAAGTAGGTTTGCAAACATAATAGGCGTAGAGAAAAGGAACATTTGTTTTAAAAGGTTACCATTGGTAAAATCTTGTTGCTTACTCATTTTTATACTCCTTTTTCAGTTGCTACATTCCATCATACCACGCAGCATTCCATTCATATAAAGTGCAGCCTCTCGAACAAAAACTGATACCTCGGACTCTCACTTATCCACAAGTCCGAAATTTTATAATTTCCTAAGCAATTAAAAAACGAGGCTCCCACTGTTGGGAGCCTCGCCGTTCATTTACTGAAAATAACTAATAAACAATCCGATCGTTAAAAGCAACCCAAAAATTGTGTTTGTTTGAGCTGTTGCCTTCATTGCAGGCATCATTTGAACGGGAAGTGTTTTACCAACAAATCCTTTAACAGCCTTAATTGGCTTAGGAATACTTACAAGCACAACCAAAACCCATGGAGATATTTCTCCCATCACAACTAGGCCGATAATCCATAAATAAGCTACGATAAACATGACACTTAATAGGTGAACTGCTTTTTCATGACCTAGTAGTATTGCTAGTGTTTTTCGACCCGATTTTTGATCACCAACTCGATCCCGAATATTATTAGCCATATTGATGGCACCTACTAGAATAGCTACTGGAATGGAAATAAGAATACTCTCTACGTTTACTACACCTGTTTGAATATAGAAGGAAATAATAATAAAGATAGAGCCCATACATAGTCCAGCTAACACTTCCCCTAAAGGAGTAGAAGAAATAGGTAGTGGACCTCCCGTATAAAAATATCCTACTGCCATACCAAAAAGGCCAACTACAGCTAACCACCAGCTCGTATTCATACAAATATAGATACCTATAAGTAGGGCAATTCCATAAGAACCAAGCGCTAGTTGTAACACTGTTTTCGGTTGAAAGCCATCTCTAACAATAGCTCCACCTATACCAACTGAATCCTTCGTGTCCAAGCCTCGCTTATAATCGTAATACTCGTTAAACATGTTTGTTGCAAACTGCAAAAACAAGCAAGCGAGAAGCATAGCAGTAAACAATATATAGTTTAATGCTCCATAATGTAAAGCAAACACAGTACCTATTAAAACAGGAACAAACGATGCCGTTAACGTGTGAGGACGAGTGAGCTGCCACAACGCTTTTCCTACACTTTGTTTTTCAAGTACTTGTTCATCTATAGTAGAATGACTTGTATTCATTACAATTCTCCCCCTAAACAACATACTATTTTTCCGATATGATAAAAGTTACATAAGGGCATAATTAACTCCAACATACATAATACCACATTTCCACTTGTTTTTTTGTATACAGATTTTGCGCTATTTTCTGATAGCATCGGCTACCTTTACTTCTATAACCAACACTAACATTTATTGGTCTGATGAATATAATGATACGAATGAAATTACCCATAAGGGAGTGTTGGTTTCATGACAGTTCCCACTATTTTATCAGGACCAATAGTAAGAAGGGTAGAGCCAAAAAAAGCCTACATCTGGATTTCAACGAGTGAACCTTATCAAATAGGAGCAGAACTTTATTCACTTTCAACTAGACAAGAAAACAATGAACCTACATTAGTGAGTGATCGAACGAAAACAAAAACCGTACAATTTGGTGAAAATTTATATATACACTTAATAAAAATACTACCTTTGGCACAATCGTTTCCCGTCAATACCCTTTTAGGTTATAACTTGCTTTTTACGAAGGATTTCAAAACAATGAATTTACATGATTTCGGATTACTTGATTCCTCTAATCCCGAATCCATTGTATATGGAGACTTACCTTATCCATCCTTTTATATTAATGATAGTGAAGTGAATAATATTTTGTATGGATCCTGCCGTAAGCCACACGGTAAAGGGGACGATGCACTCTATGCCGCTGACATTCAACTACAAGAGGATTTTGAAAATGTAGAACAAAGACCTAGTTCCTTGTTTTTAATGGGGGATCAAATATATGCCGATGATGTTGCAGACCCCTTACTACCTGCTCTTTCCAGCTACGATAAACAGTTAATGGGAAATAGAAGAGAAAAAATTTCTGAAATAGAACCAAAACTATCAACCAAATCCTTTCAAAATGCGCTTAATCAAGTTCACGGCAGACAATTTATTATGGAGCATTTCGCTGAGTTCACATCCAACAATGCCTATAATCATCTAATGACTTTTGGAGAATTTGCAGCAATGTATATGATGTCGTGGGGACCACAAATGTGGAACGAAAACACCTTAACTACATTTGAAAGCATCCTAGATCAAAATAAACTTTATTTTGTACACCCAGAAGAAAAAAGATATGAAGAAGAACGACTAAAAGAGTTAGAACAACATGAATTACGGTTCAATGAGCAGTTAAAGGATGTAAACACATTTAAACGAAACCTTCCGAGTGTACGTAGACTATTGGCCAATATTCCTACTTACATGATTTTTGATGATCATGATTTGACTGACGATTGGAATATTTCTCACGACTGGCAAAAAAACGTTTCAAACTCTCATTTAGGTAGGCATGTTATTGCAAATGGATTAGCTGCATACTGGGCATTTCAAGGATGGGGAAATGATCCAGAAGCATTTGATGACACGTTTATTGAACTCATGTCAGCCTACTTCCAATCATTAACGTTTGCGTTTGCACCTTATAAAAATAGTTTATATGAAGATTGGATAAATCGTTTATGGCATTTTGATCAATGGTTTTTTATTGCTCCTACCTCTCCAAAAGCCCTTTTTCTGGATACGAGAACAATGCGTTCCTTTGACCCTTTACCCCGACCTGTAAAAATTGGGTCCATTATTGAGGAAGTAAAAGACAGCCCTAACCTTATCGGCATAGAGGGATGGGAAAAAATATCTAAGCATTTGACCGATTCCAAATGGAGTAATGAAGAGTCCTTAATGATTATATCTCCCGCTCCATTATACGGAATCGGGGTAATTGAATCTTTCCTGAAGCATTATGTATACCCACTAAGGGTTCTAGGCATACCTGTCCATTACCAGCTAGATTTTGAAGCTTGGAAATATAATGGTAAGGGGTTTGATGAATTTCTTCATCGCATTTTAAAATGGGGACCAAAGCACTGTTTCATTTTATCGGGAGATTCTCATTTTGCTTCTTCTGTTTATTCACATGTGGATTTTCATGGTGGGCAAGATGTTTCCATTTATCAGTTTACAAGTAGTCCCATTCATAATATGAGTTTTTCCGGTTTTTGGGGGTTCCTCTTAAAAAACACATTATGGTTTAACTCTCAAACGAGAAAAAGAAAAGTAATTCACCGTTCTTGTGACTATCAATATAACTTGCATAAAACAGATAGAGAACCCGATATTAATCAAGTGAAATGGAAGGAAAATATTCGCTATCTATCCACCGAGGAAGATTCTATTGTAGAGCTTCAAAATAACATCGGACTACTTACTTTATCACCTAATCGCGCACGAAATGCCCTTCTTCAATATGATCAAAATAAAACCCAAAAAACAATAACTCGTTTTAAACCTATTCATCTAAAAAGTAACAAAGAAAAAGAATAGGACCCACCCCCTTGGGTTTGGGTCCTATTTATATGTTCGGAAAGTAAAAAATATCAACATTCAACGTATAAGTTTAACTACGCCTCTATCTTTGCCAACTGACGAACTTTCTTTCCTTTTCATTACTTTTGGTATTGAACCCGATGAAGGTTCGCAAAAATACCACCTTGCTCTATTAAATCCTCATGTTTTCCTTCTTCTTCTATTCCATTTTCCGTAACTACCACGATTCGGTCAGCATTGCGGATAGTTGCTAATCGGTGAGCAATGATTAGTGTTGTACGATTTTTTGTAAGTTCTGTCAACGCTTGTTGAATAATCATTTCTGTTTCTGTATCAAGTGCAGAAGTAGCCTCATCTAAAATAAGAATAGGAGGATTTTTCAAAAACATTCTCGCAATAGCAATCCGTTGTTTTTGACCACCTGAAAGCTTCAATCCTCTTTCACCTATTTGTGTCTCGTATCCTTCAGGTAAGGATTGGATAAAATCCTCTAGATGAGCTCGGCGTGCCGCTTCTTTTATTTGTTCATCCGTTGCGTTCAGCATCCCGTATGCAATGTTTTCACGAAGCGAACCAGTAAATAAAAAGACGTCCTGTTGTACAATACCTATTTGGGATCGCAAAGATTGTTTTTTCATTTCTCGAATATCAATGCCATCAATGGAAATAGATCCTTCATCAACGTCATAAAATCTAGGAATTAAAGAGCATATCGTTGTCTTGCCAGCTCCAGATGGCCCAACAAAGGCTACCGTCTCACCTGCATGTAGCTGAAGATTAATTCCTTGTAATACTGGCTTGTGATTGTCATAACTAAATGATACATCCTTGAAGGAAATATCTCCTTTTAAATAGGAAACATCGATTGCATTTTGAACATCCTTTACCTCTGGTTCCATATCTATTAATTCGGTAAAACGTTTAAAACCAGCCATTCCTTTAGGATACAGTTCCATTAACGCACTAATTTTATCAATAGGCTTTAACAAAACATTTACGTAAAGGACAAATCCAACGAGTGCACCGTGGGATAATTCACCTGATAAACTTAACCACGCACCATAAACAAGAACAACTAACAAAATGAACCTTGTCATGATATAGATTCCGGAATTACTATAAGCCATGATTTTGTAAGCACCAAGCTTAGCACTTCGAAATTCATTGTTATCTTTTTTAAATCTTGCTATTTCAAACTCTTCATTGGTAAAAGACTGTACGACACGAACACCCGAAACACTATCTTCTACCCTTGCGTTTACATTTGCTATTCTACTAAACATTTTCTTCCATGCTTTATTCATTTTTAAATTACAAACAACGATAAGCCAAACTAAAAACGGAATGACTATAAATGCCATGAGCGCGAGCTTCACATTAAGCGTAAGCATGATCCAAAATGCACCTATAAAAGTCATGATAGAAATAAATACATCCTCTGGACCATGGTGAGCAAGCTCTCCAATATCAAATAAATCATTCGTAATCCGACTCATAATATGACCAGTTTTTGTGTTATCAAAGAAACGAAATGATTGCTTCTGAACATGCTGAAATAGTTCCCTACGCATATCCGTTTCAATATTTATTCCAAGTTTATGCCCTAAATAGTTCACGACGTACTGAAGGGATGTACTTACTAAATACAAACAGAACAGCCCAATCCCAACCGATAAAATCAAGGTCCAAGCACCTGATGGCAGCAAGGAATCAATATACCATTGGACAGCTAAAGGGAACGCTAGCTCTAAAATAGCTACAAACACGGCACTACTAAAGTCAATCATAAATAGTTTTTTATGAGGAATATAATAAGAAAAAAATCGACGGATCATGTACGGTAACCCCTTGTATATTGTATATTTGATTAAATAAATTTGATTATATCAGAAAAAGATAAAAGAAGGACTATTTAATTATATTTAGAATATATATAAAGTTTTACTCTATTTGAAACGAAATTACCCTTAAAGGAGGAATTATAGATGAAGAAGCTAAACAATTACTCAAATGACAAAGGTGGTTATAAATCTTAGCTATTGCTAACAAAACATGGAGGAAATATGCTTAACACAAAAAAATTAGAACAATTTATTGAAGAAAACATGCTAGAAAAAAATGTACCAGGTCTTGCATTAGGAATTATAAAAGATGGAAAAATACTCTACCAGAACGGATTTGGTTATACGAGTACAGAAGAGACAGCAATACCAATATCGCCCCGTACTCTTTTTTCTTTAGGGTCTGTCACCAAACCCTTAACAGGGTCAATGATTATGAAACTAGTAGAGGAAGGGACACTCGGTCTTGACGAACCTGTCATTTCGTATATTCCATGGTTTAAACTTGAGGATGCAGCAGCAAGCAAGGCTGTTACACTTCGTATGCTATTAAGTCACACAGCAGGGCTACCTCATCTTTTTGAACAATACGGCAGCCTTGACTCGGATGCATCCGAAAAGCTTGTTCGCTCCTTATCCCAGCAACAGCTTTCATTTTTTCCTGGGAAAACTTGGTCTTACAGTGACCTTGGAATCGATACTGCGGGATATATAATAGAATTTATTCTAAAAAATTCATTTAAAGATATCATGAAGGAAAGACTCTTCGCCCCTCTGGAAATGGAAAAAACAACTTTTGACCATTTAGAGGCGATGACTTATCCTCTTGCTTTATCTCATTTTAAAAATGAAGACGGAAAGTTCGTTGTTAACCATAAATATATTGGTGGTGCAGCACAAAACCCGTCTAGCTTTGCTATTTCCAATGTTGAGGAAATGTTGAAATTTCTTCATATGCTTTTAAGTGATGGGATGTATAATGGAAGGCCATACTTATCCCAAGAAAGCATTAAGGAAATGTTTTCGATCCAAGGTGATTATTATTTACCTAACGATGCTGGCTATGGCCTTACATTTGAAACAGATAACTATAAAGGAATAAGACGTATCTGGCATGATGGAGCAGTTCAATCCTTTGGGTCATGGATTTTCATGGCACCGGAACAACAACTAGGTGTTGTTTTGTTAACGAATCGAATTGATGGTTTTTGGGATACGTGTGAAGAACTCGTTCATCTTATCTTTGATCAAGTACTTGATCTAAATGAACAATCGGTTCAGATTCCTAACAGCTATGTAGGGGAAACGATAAATCACTCGCTATGTACTGGAACTTATTATGGGCCATGGATTGGTATTTATTGCATAGAAGAAGTAAATGGTCAACTTTATTTTAAGCAAAATAATAAGGAGACTTTGCTCATACCATTCGGTAAAGATAGATATGTAGGTAATGAGGATGGAAGAGAAATTGCGTTAGGTTTTCTTCCCCACAACGGAAATACCGTAACAGATATGATGGTAAATGGCATTCCTTGTGAGAAAGTATCTAATGATCCTGCTTATCGGTTTAACGTTACTAATCTTAATCCTTATTTAGGTAGCTTTCAAAAAGGAAATGATTTGTTGCGTTTCCATGTTAGCCATAACCAACTAATGTGCTTTGATGAATATGATCAAAAGGATTATGATTGCATCTTTTTGTCTGAAAGTAAACTTATGTTCGCCAATTGTCTTATTGAATTTATGTTTTTAGAGGATGGAAGTCTTCCATCAGTTAGGTTAAACAAAGGTAAAATCCTATTAAGAATAGACAAGTAATTTTTAATGTAAACAGGAGGAGCTACATTTACTGTAACTCCTCCTTTTTTATACTTTATGATATATTGTTCTAAATAAAACGAAGGCTTAGGACTTTGCGTTAAAACCTATTTCTTAAAAAGCCGGATTGTTCACTAAATCAACAACACTTTTTAATATTTCCGCCCTTATTTCTACTAACTCTGGATACTGATAGAAAAAGTTAACCTTTTCTTCCCATACATATGTTGGATGATCAATTCGATCAGAAAAAACAAAATATGTCCATGACTCGGCAATATCCTCATATATGCTCGTGGCTGCATAGTCATGTAAAAAATGATCCTCATGCTCCAAATAAAATTGGTAAACATCAAACTCATTATAAGGATCAATCCATTCCCATACCTCTTCTAAGTCATGTTCCCAAAACTGCTTATAAAACGCAGAAATATATGCTGTCTCTTTGCTGCAACCATAATCGGTAAAATATGAAGAACACGTCGTTTGTAGCTCCTCAAATAAAGCCGGATTATTTTCCTTTAAGTATGGATCGTTTATCGTATTTATTTGGGTATCATTTAATGTTAGCAAATGACCATACTCGTGAACGATTGTGTTAACAAAGTTGTACTTATTATCGACATCCATTACATCAATATTTAAAATCCACTTTCTTGGATCACTTTCCATTGGTTCTACAGAAGCTAGCTCATTTTGTTCTCCATCTGTATATAAAATAAGCACCTCAAGCATATCCCTTTTTTCTACAGGGATAATATTGTCTACAATTGACCATATTTCCTCGTGGTATACCGTATCCTGAATTATTTCATTAAAAGAAGGATTGTCTGTCTCAGTGATCGGTTCTACTATTTCTTTGCCCCTTACTAAATAGGAAATGATAGGTTCGAAGTCCTGAGCTTTATACTCTTCTTCCGGAAAGAAACCTTCTAAAATCATGTTTCTCTCATTGCCTAAACTGTCGATGAATTGACCCCCTAATTCCTCACAGGGTATATTTTCTCCTAAACAAGTATCATGCTTATATTCCGTATGAACGTCTACTAGTTCTTTGGGAAAAACGGACTTCGTTACTTCTTCCCACGTACAGCCCGTTATCCATAAAGAACTTATTATAAAAAGTAGGATACCTATTCGATACATATGAACACCCACTATATTTTTTTCTTTCTAGCTAATACTATATAGTAGTTTTCTATTTTTGGTTACATAAATCAGACTATTACGCCTAGTAAAAGTTCTATAATAATAGATTCAAAGATGATGAGCACATTACATGAAATCATATAAAATCTAAGACTCTGTAGTATATGTATGCTACTGCCGATGAAATCATACTCCCAATCCTATTCATGAAAAAACAATCGTCTTATTGCCATGCACGATAATTCTATCCTCTAAATGCCACTTAATCGCGGTAGCTAATACACTTCGTTCAATGGAAGCACCAATTTTCTTTAAATTTTCTATTTTGTCTCTATGGTCAACACGCATGATGTCTTGTTCAATAATGGGTCCTTCATCTAAATCATTGGTGACGTAATGGGACGTTGCGCCGATTAGTTTTACTCCGCGTTTGTATGCTTGTTCGTAAGGCTTTGCTCCTATAAAAGCAGGAAGAAAAGAATGGTGGATATTGATGATTTGATTCTCGTAGGTTTTTACAAAGGATGGGGTTAATATTTGCATATATCGCGCCAACACAATTAAATCAATGTTGTTTTCTGCTAATATTTTCAATTGCTCCGACTCTGCATGTAAACGGTTTTCTTTACTAGCTGGTATATAGTAAAAAGGTATATTCAAAGCTTCCACGGTTACTCTTGCAGCTTCATGGTTGCTAATAACAAGTGAAATATCAGTTATTAAATCTCCACTTTGCCATTCCCACAGAAGCTCCTGTAAACAGTGAAGCTCCTTTGATACGAAAATAGCTATCTTTTTTATTTCAGATACACACGCTAACTTCCACTTCATCGAAAATTTATTAGCGACTTCGGTAAAATCCTTACTAATGGATCGCTCTTTTTCTTTTAAATTAGGGCATTCAAATTCGACACGGATAAAGAAGGTCCCACCTGATGGATTGGTCGAATATTGATTTGATTCTATAATGTTGGCCCCTTGACTATATAAAAAATCGGAAACAGCCGCCACAATACCGGGTTGATCTGGACAATTTATTAAAATTCGCCCCCTATTTTCATGGTGCTTTTTAAAGGTATTTACTTGTTTTACTATTAAACTATTCATCTCCTCACTCCTTCTGTTACTTGTTCTTATATGAAGAAAAGTATCAAAGAATGATTAGTCCTTTGATACTCGTTTTCACTCTTTTAGCTCGTAACTGCCTTTAAGCTTTCTTCCCTAATTAATTCTAACAATTCGGATTTAAGCGTTAAAAATTCTTTACTGCTTTTCACTTGATAGTCTCTTGGCCTCGGTAACGGGACTTTAATATTTTGCTTTAAACGACCTGGTCTAGCTGTCATTACGTAGACGGAATCCCCTAGGAAAATGGACTCCTCAACATCATGCGTAATAAAAAGAATCGTTTTTTTCGACTCTTCCCAAACTTTAAGAAGTATTTCCTGCATAATTGCACGCGTTTGAGCATCAAGAGCTCCAAATGGTTCATCCATTAATAAAATTTCTGGGTCATTTGCTAAGGCACGAGCAATCGCCACCCGCTGCTTCATTCCCCCTGATAGTTGGATTGGATAATGCTTATCAAACCCTTCTAACCCTATTAACTGTAAATAGTGCTTTGCTATATCTTTTCGCTCTTTTTTCGAAATCCCCTTTAGTTTTAACCCAAACACTATATTCTCTTCTACTGTTAACCAAGGATAAAGACTATAAGATTGGAAAACCATCCCTCGATCAGGACCTGGACCAATTACCTTTTTTCCATCCATAAAAACTTGACCGGTTGTTGGCTCTTCTAACCCTGCCACTACTCTTAGAATAGTAGATTTCCCACAGCCTGATGGTCCTAAAATGGTAACAAATTCCCCTTCATTAACAGAAAACGATGTTCGATCTAACGCTACTACTTCACCACTTTTTGTTGTAAACACTTTTCCAACCTGATCAATAACTAGCTTATGTTGTGCGTTCACGTTATACCCCATCCTTTCTCATCCATCCAAATGATTTACGATAAATAACTTTAAATATTAAATCAGTAATTAGTCCGAGAATACCAATAATCATAATACCCACAATAATTTTCTCTGGTTGTAGGAAACGGGAAGCCTGCATAATCATGAAGCCAAGTCCACTAGATGCCCCTACAAGTTCAGCAACAACAAGATATGTCCATGCCCAACCAAACGTTATTCTTAGTGTGTCGACGATGCCAGGCAAAGAAGCTGGCAAAATAACACTTTTAAATAGTTGGAACTTTTTTGCCCCTAATGTATAGGAAATTTCAATTAATTCATTTTGAACATTTTTTGTGACATCCATCACCATTAGTGTTAACTGAAAGAAGGTTCCAAAGAAAATAACGGCCATTTTTTCTGTTTCTCCCAATCCGATCCATAAAATAAATAAAGGAATAAATGCTGAAGCTGGCATGTAACGAATAAAACCGATAATAGGTTCAAATGCCCCTTCCATAAAACGCAATGTACCCATTAAAATCCCTAAAGGAACGCCGATTATAGCAGCAAGCATAAAACCAAAAAATACTCTTGAAAAACTAATCCCTATATCTCCAAATATTTCTCCACTTTTAAACAATTCTATCGCAGTCACTACTACTTTATCTGGCGTTGGTAAAAATAGTGGGTTTACGAAACCCCCATAGCTTAACAAACACCACGTTCCTAGAAAAATAAGAAAGGTAGTGAAACCAGCTCCCCAATAAAGTGTTTTAGAAATATCTTTTTTAGGCGTAAATATATTTTTCCACATTGCTGTATCCCCCTTTATCCCTACGATGACAAGCTTCGGAAAGAGCAAAAGGAGGGTCCTATTAAAAGGACTCTCCTCCTAACTTCCTATAATCCTTCTACAAAAGAAGCATTTAACACATCTTCTGCTTTTGGTGCATTTTCAATAATTCCTTGCTCTAAATAAAAATCAATTGCTTGTTGTGCTGATTGATAAATGGAACCATTACCTTCTGTACCAAAAAGTTCTTCATTTGAAGCTTGGTTAAAAAACTTTAACCCCGGAACCGTTGCAGTAAATTCAGCAAGGTCAATTTTTAAACCAGATGCCATAATTTCGTTTGCTTCTTCTTCATTTTGCTCCCAGAATTCCATTGCTTCAGCCATCGCTGCCACAAATGCCTTCACATCTTCTGGTCTTTCATCAATAACTTCCTGTCTAAAACCTACTGTATCGACGATGATTCCTGATAATTCTTTAGTAGAAAGAAGTATTTTTCCATCTGCTTCTGAAGCTTTTGAAAGCCAAGGTTCCCACGTAACAGCTGCATCTACTTGACCAGCTACAAAAGCTGCACCAGCGTCACCTGCCGACATTTGAACCATTTCCACATCTTCATCCGTTAATCCCGCTTGTTGTAAAGCTGTTAAGATTAGTAGGTGACTAGTGGATCCTTGCTCAAATGCTACTTGTTTGCCTTTTAAATCCGCTACTGTTTCAATATCATTTTTTGCAATGATTCCGTCTCCGCCATATGAATCATCTAGAAGCCATACAACTTGTATTGGAATATCTGCTGCAGCAAGAGAAACTTGTACGTCTAGTGCCGTTGCCATTCCATCAACTTTACCACCAGCTAATGCACTTTTGCGTTCTGCAAGACCTTCTACAATTGTTAGCTCTACATCCACACCGTGTTTTTCAAAAAAGCCTTTTTCCTTTGCTAAAAATAACGGACCATAGCCTGTCCATGTTGGCAAAGTAACTTTTAATGGCTTACTTTCTTCTTTCCCACTTGCTGTATCCTCATTGTTAGAACCACAAGCTGTTGCTACAAATACAATCAATAAAGTAAATAATAAGGTCACTATTTTTTTCATTTTATTCTTTCCTCCAATTTGTTTGTTTTCATTAATTGTTTTATTGCAAGAACAAAAGCTTCATTTGCTTCTTGGTTTCCTATCGAAACCCTTAATGATGTTTCTAGTCCATATCCTGATAAATCACGAACAATCACACCGTGTTCACTAGCTAAATAGTGAAATGCCTCTTTATTTTTAATTCCTGTATCCACAAACACAAAGTTTCCATTACTTTTGATATAACGGAGTCCAAGTTCACTGAATACATCATAAAAATATTGCTTTCCTTCTTCGTTAACAGTTTTTGCATGTTGGATATACGCTAGATCGTTCATACTTGCTAATGCTCCAACCTGAGCTATACTGTTAACGTTAAAAGGTGGCCTTACATGATTAATAGCTTCAATAAGTTCTACAGAGCCTATTCCATAGCCAATTCGTGCAGCAGCTAAAGAATATATTTTGGAAAATGTACGAACAATCAATACCTGCTTATTTTGTTTTACAAAAGGGACTGAAGTTTCATATTCCCCTACATCGCCATATTCATGGTAGGCTTCATCAATGACAACTAGAACATGGCTCGGAACGTTGTCAATAAAAGCGTCCAACTCTTTTCTTGGGATGACTTTTCCTGTAGGATTGTTCGGGTTACATAAGAAGATTAATTTCGTTTTTTTATTAATTCGCGTTAAAATAGCGTCTAAATCTATCCCTAAGTCATCCTTCATTGGCGACATTATTGGATTTGCTCCCATTAAATGCGTGGAAGCGAGAAATTGAATAAAGGTCACTTCAGGAATAATCACTTCATCAGTTGGCTCTAAAAACGTTTGTGCGATAAGGAGAATCATATCATCGGCACCGTTAGCCAATACAATGTTTTCAGAGGATAAGCCTTCTTTTTGAGCGATTTTCTCTTTCAGTTTAATGCCTGGAGAATTCGGATATAAATTAAGGGATTGAATAGCAATATTCATTTCCTCAACCGCTTTTGGTGATGGACCTAACGGGTTTTCGTTAAAAGATAACTTGTATACTTTTTCTTTATTTAAAACGATCTTTATTTCTTCCACTGTATAATCGGCTAATCCTGAAGTATAAGGCATAAGCTTTGGGTAAACGCTACGGACTAAATGTTCAACACTCATATTAGGTTCACACCCTTTCCTATATGGTCCGCCTTTTTAATAGCATGGATTACCATATCAGGGGTTACCTCGAAAGGCATATTCTCCATATCCTCAATGGTCACGGTAATATCACCTAGATGCTGCCATTGTTGTTCGGTTAATTGCTTAATACCCAATTGTGATAGCGTAAAGGGTAAGCCTACTTTATGGTAGAAACGAATTAACGAAATGATTTCTTCTTCCTCTTTTGCTTCCATGACAAGTTGTGCGATTATGCCAAAGGCAACGATTTCTCCGTGATATGTCTCATGTACTTCTGGAAATATCGTTAGTCCCGAATAGATTGCATGGGCTGCAGCAGTACGGCATGCATCTCCGCCATATCCACTTACACTGCCGCTTAATAAAATCACTGCATCAATTATTTCATCAATAGAAGTATCGTCTTCGCCCTTTTTTACCGCTTCCATAGCAAGTGGTGCTTTTTCTAATAAAAAATGAAAAATTTCTTCCGCTAGTTTTACTGCTCCTTTATTTAAAACAGTAGGTTGAACATTTTGTATGGAAGCTTTCGATTCGAACCATTTAGCTAATGTATCTCCAATACCCGCTGCTAGAAATCGGTATGGAGCATTTTTAATGATAGATGTATCAACTAGAACTAGATCAGGTGCTTTTGATTGATCACTTATATCAATAAAGGTACCATCCTCGTCGTATATAATAGAAATTGGCGTGGCAGCAGCACACGTAGCAGCAATCGTTGGTATGGCAACTAACGGTAGATTTGTTGCATAAGCTACAGCTTTAACTGTATCAATTGCCTTCCCACCTCCAACGGCCACCAATACATTAACTTCACTATCATTTACCTTATCTACTAAACGATTGATTTGCTCCCAAGAACATTCCCCACCATACGTAATCAATCCTTTGAAGTCGATACCACACTCTATTAAACTAGTTGTAATCTTCTCTTCGCTAACAGATAGAGCAGTATTTCCACCTATTAATAACGCTTTATTACCATATTTTTTTATATAATTACCAGTTTGACTAAGCAAGTTCATTTCTCGAATGTATTTTGCTGGTCCAGGAACTACATACATGTATTGACCTCCTGAAGGGTATATTCTCAACTAATAAATATGCATTTTTATTAATAATTATAGATTTTATGCCCAATCATACTATTTGTCAACGATTAGTTTACAAATATTGTTCTAAAGCGTTTTCATAGTCTTTATATTACATAACCTTCGTCATTTAGGTAGCTTACCACATGGCAGTGTTCATACACTATAATGTATAAATATTGGAAAGGGTTTCTAAAGGATTTTCTTTTTGTTATTATTTTTATAATGTTAACGCGGGGAAGGAATCTACTATGCTACCTTTTACACTTTGCATCATTAAAAATAATAAAGAGGAATTATTAATGCTTTTTCGAAACAAAAAACCAAATAAAGACAAGTGGAATTTTGTTGGTGGAAAAATAGAGCCTGGAGAAACACATGAACAAGCTGCTATAAGAGAAGCCGAAGAGGAAACCGGTTTGACTATTAAGGAAATCATATATCGCGGTGTAGTAAAATAGAGCAACGACGATGGTATGTACGTATATTACGCGGACACGTTCGAAGGACCTATAGTATCCACTATAGAAGGAAATTTGGAGTGGAAAACTCTTGATTGGATATACCATTCACCAAATGTAGTGAGTAATATTCCACACTTTCTACCTTACATTTTAGATTTAGAAAAAGAACCCCTAGAGCACCGCTTTTACTATGATAAAACGGGTGATATTCTTTCCTATACTCGGAAATAGAGGGACTGACTGTTAAAAATTTCTTGCTTTGATGTCAAATCCTTCTAGTCCCTTGCTTTTTGCTTTTTTTCCATTCTCTAATTCTCCTGTTTTCTAATCCAACTCTGTATTATCACTACTTTCAAGTTGATATTCCGAAAAAGTATAGATGAACCCATCCGTATTTTGGGGGAAGGTGGCTTTTAGGAATAAACAGGAAATTTTTAGAGAAATTAAGGAGAAGGAAATCTTTGTTAGGAGAGAAGCATATGGCAGAAACAGTAAAAGAATTAGTGATGATATTAGGAAGAATTGTTACGATTATTCCCTTATTATTATTTGTTACTATTTTTATGGGAAAACGTGCCATTGGGGAATTACCTATTTTTGATTTTCTCATTATATTAATTCTCGGAGCAGTAGTTGGGGCAGATATTGCCGATCCGAATATTCAACATCTACACACCGCTGTTGCCATTGTTGCAATTGGTATATTTCAACGAATTGTTGCCTCATGGAAAATAAAGAATAGAAAGGTTGGAAGGCTAATAACATTTGAACCAACTGTCGTTGTTCAAAACGGTAAGCTATTAGATAATAACTTAAGAAAAATTCGTTATTCAATGGATAATATCTTACAAATGTTACGTGATAAAAATGTTTTTGATATAAGTGAAGTAGAAACAGCAATCGTAGAATCCAATGGCGGGTTGAGTGTTTTAAAAAAAGCTAATAAAAATACCGTCATTAGAGAGGATTTGGCTATTAGTAAAACATCTCCTGGAATTGCTTTGCCTATCATTGTGGAAGGGGAAGTTTATGATGATGTTCTTCGGTCATTTCAGAAAGATACGAATTGGCTTCAAAATAAACTTAAAGAACATGGTGTAATGAATATAAAAGAAGTCTTTTTCGCTTCGATCAATCGGGATTTACAATTACATATTTCTATGAAAGAGGAAAAAAACATTCAAGTTCCCCGCATTCTTCATTAATGAAAGTAACGTAAACTATTGCTTTTTTCCTGCAATAATATTAGTATTCTTGAGTACTCACTCTACTTAGGGAAAAGAGCTGAAAGAAAGAAATGCCAAAACAAATTTGGTTATTAATAATTGGGACTGCTATAAACGTAACAGGAGCTTCGTTTGTATGGCCACTAAATACAATATATATGCATAATGAACTTGGGAAATCTTTAGCTTTTGCAGGTATCATTTTAATGTTAAACCAAGCATTTGCCATTATCGGAAATTTAATTGGAGGAACGTTATTTGATAAAATAGGTGGCTACAAAACAATTATCGCCGGAAGTTCTATTTCGATGACTTCAGCCTTTATATTAGCAAACTATCATTCGATTGTTCCATACTCCCTTTTACTTATAACGATGGGATTAGGCTCTGGGATTGTAGGTCCAGCTATGTACGCCATGGCAAGTTCCGTATGGCCAGAAGGTGGAAGAAGAGCCTTTAATTCATTATATGTAGCTCAAAATCTAGGTGTTGCTCTTGGTGCTTCCTTAGGTGGCTTTATTGCCGTCTATTCCTTTGATTATATTTTCATTGCAAATGCAAGTGTATATGTTGTCTTCTTATTGCTAGTTATTTTTACTTTTAAGCCAATGGAGAAAAAAATAGATAAACATACTTACACAACTGTTTTGGAACAACATAAAGGGATTAAGAACAAACCAGCTTTCCGTGCTTTGATTCTTTTAAGCATTGGCTTTTTCATCTGTTGGGTTGCATATGTACAATGGCAAACAACCATAGCATCTTATACACAAGATTTAGGTATTAGTGTTGATAAATATAGTATTATTTGGACGATTAATGGTTTATTGATTGTACTTGGGCAGCCACTAGTAAAATGGGTTACCAAACGAATACCTTCAACGAAACAACAAATATATATCGGAAACACTATTTTTATTTTTTCTTTTGTTTATTTGTTATTCGCAGACACATTTACTGCTTTTGCAACCGCAATGGTTATCCTAACACTAGGTGAAATGCTCATTTGGCCTGGAATTCCTACTTTAGCAAACGAGCTAGCTCCTAAAGGGAGAACCGGTTTTTATCAAGGTATCATAAACAGTGTTGGTACTGCCGGTAGAATGATTGGTCCAGTAGCTGGGGGAATAGTGGTAGATTTCTTTAATATCCATGTTCTATTTTTTGCGTTAATTATTCTATTTATTATCCCTTATATAACTACTTTCGTTTATGATAAAAAACTTACTGTTACACCAATTGCTAGAAATCCTCTACCCAATAAATAAATTGGAGTAGAGGATTTTTTATTGGACCATTTTCGTCCCAACTTCCATACCTGCACAAAAGTTAGAAAGACTACTTTTTTCTTTACCATCTAAAATAACTACTTCCTTTACACCAGCAGACAACGTATCCAAAGCAGACCTTACTTTTGGGACCATACCACCTTTAATGATTTTCTTATTAATTAATTGTTCTGCTTCCTTTTTATTTAGCGTTCTCTTCCATATTTTCTTACCGTTTTCCTCACTATACACACCTGAAATATCACTAACAAAACAGAGCTTTCCGCCTAATGCTTTGGCAACAGCTGCTGCAGCAAGATCACCATTTATATTTAACCTATTTCCTCTTTCATCGATACCGATGGGGGATATTACAGGGATATTGTCAGTAAACATTATTTGGCTTACTAATTCTGTATTTACTTGATGAACCTCCCCGACTAGGCCCAGGTTACCATTATCCATTATTTTGGCGTTCAAGAGGTCCCCATCTGCACCACTAATTCCCAAGGCCCTCCCTCCCGCCTTTTTCAGCTGTGAAACAATGTTTTTATTTACAGAACCTGTTAGGACCATCTCCACCACATCCAGCACTTCAGGTGAAGTGATCCTCATTCCATCATGAAACTTTGTTTCTATCTGAAGTTTATGCAAAAGGGAAGAAATAAAAGGGCCGCCACCATGAACAATAATAGGTTTCCATTTTCTACTTTTTTGAAGGTTAACGACATCCTGATAAAATGTTAATGGTAATTCTTCTAATACACTACCACCACATTTGATAATTATATAGTTCATATATTCCCTCTCCTAAGTTCGGTACGAAGCATTAATTCGAACGTAATTGTACGATAAGTCACAACCCCACGCTTTTCCACTACCATTCCCTTGGTCAAAGTCAACATGTATATAGACATGCTCTTTTTCTAGATGAAAGATTGCTTCTTCTTCATTAAATGATATTGGTAAACCTTTTTTTACGATCTCCACCGTGCCAATGGATATAGATAAATTTGTTGGATCAATTTGCTCTTCACTATAACCTATAGCACAAACTATTCTGCCCCAGTTTGGGTCCTCACCGAAAATGGCTGTTTTTACCAAGTTAGACGAAATAATTGTCTTTGCAATATTTCTAGCTGATTGATCAGTTGCTACACCAGTTACTTGGACCTCTACTAATTTCGTAGCACCTTCACCATCCCGGGCAATTTGTTTAGCTAAAGACTCACAAACAAATTGTAAAGCAGCAATAAAATTATTCCACATGTCACTTTCTTTTGTCAGCTTTTCATTTTGAGCCAATCCATTTGCAAGTAGTAATACCATATCATTCGTACTCGTATCACCATCAACGGATATAGCATTAAATGTTTGATTCGTAACCTCTCTCAATGCAGTTTGCAAATCCCGTTGTTCAATATTGATATCCGTTGTGATAAAACCAAGCATTGTTGCCATATTAGGATGTATCATTCCCGAACCCTTTGCAGCACCACCTATGGAAACAGTTTTACCATTCATTTCAAATTGGACTGCCACTTTTTTCGAAAACGTATCTGTTGTCAAAATTGCCTTTTCAAAGTCTTCCGGTGCATTTCTTTTTAGGGATTCAGGAATTTGTCTTAATCCTTGATTTATTTTGTCCATTGGCAGGTTTTCTCCAATAAGTCCTGTTGATACAACGGCTACATGATGCTCCGCTAATCCTAATTCACTAGAAAACTGACGGCGCATTTCATAAGCATCCTCTAATCCCTTTGGACCAGTACATGCATTTGCTTTTCCAGAATTAACGATAATCCCTTGCAGCTTTCCTTCCTTTGTCACACTTTCTTTCGTGACGATAAGAGGGGCTGCTTGAAAAGTATTCATCGTATATACAGCTGCAGCGTCAGCTGGGACTTCTGAATAAATCCACCCTAGATCTTTTCTCTTTCTTTTAATTCCACAATGCATACCGCCTGCTCTAAAACCTTTCGGAGTTGTAACAGACCCTTGATGAAGCACGCTAAAACTAGAATAAGTTTCTGTTACATTATTGTACGTTTTCATTTTTCTCCTCCCATTTCTATGGATAAACAGGTGTAAAGGAAAGGCCAGTTGTCTCTTCCCACCCATTTAATATGTTTACATTTTGTATAGCTTGGCCGGATGCACCTTTCATTACGTTGTCAATGACCGAAATAATCGTTAACCTATTCGTTCTTTCATCTACGAAAAAGCCTAGATCACAAAAATTTGACCCTAACACTTCCTTTGTTGATGGCCACGTGCCTTCTTGTCTTAATCGTACAAATGGAGCATTTTTATAAAAGCTACGATAAATATCCAATATTTCGTTTGTACTTATTTTTTTAATCAGATCAACATAAATAGTGCATAAAATGCCTCGTGTCATTGGAATTAAGTGAGTAGAAAATGTAAGTTTAATTGGTATTTCACAATGGTCTAGAAGAATTTGTTCTATTTCGGGGATATGTTGATGAGCTCCTAATTTATATGCCTTTACATTTTCGTTTACTTCAGCAAAATGGGATGATATTGAAGGATTACGTCCTGCACCTGATACTCCAGATTTTCCATCAATAATAATGGATTCATAGTTTATTAACCCAGTGTGCATCATAGGAATCAATCCAAGTAGTCCTGCTGTTGCGTAGCATCCAGGGTTTGCTATAAACGAGGCATTCTTAATTTGCTCCTTATTAACCTCTGTTAAGCCATAGGTCGATTGCTGTAAGTAGCTTTCGTTCGTATGGATTTTTTTGTACCAATCCTTATACAATTGACTTGATCTTAGCCGGAAATCGCCCGAAAGATCTACACACTTTATCCCTAACTCTACTAGGGCAGGAAGATAGTCCATACTTACCCCAGCTGGAGTAGCAAAAAAAACGATATCAACTTTTTCCGCTATTTCATTTGTATCGAAGACTTCTAAGTTCTCCTCTACAATTTCCGATAGATGAGGATATAAGTCTGTAATAACTTTACCACTATTAGAATGGGATACTATCAACTCTAGAGAAAGGAATGGATGCTGATTAATTAAACGTATTAATTCCACTCCACTATATCCATTCGCTCCAACTATACACACTTTTTGCACAATAAACCCTCCCCTCTTTTATTTTGGATAATTATACACATTCACTTATACATATTCAATGCTATTTTTAAAATAAGACAAAATTTTCTGAAATTTTTATTATCAAATAAAGAGCAGATCTTGTTAGACCTACTCTTTTACGTATCTACTTTAAAACTTACATTTTCCTGTTCATATACGGTTTTAAAGTTTTCATCTTCAGATAAAATCGTGTACAAATCTTCTGGAGAAAACCATAAATGGTCATTCTCAAATTCATATCCAGCACCGTGATAATAGCTGAGCCATATTAATTTAGAGCAATATACATATTGCCATGGATCGGAAAGGTTCGAGAGGGCAAAGTTAAAGACCGGTTTTTGTTCTCCATTATTTAAGTTCTCCTTATACTCTTGTAAATAATCAATCGCATTTTGTGCCGCTTTTTCTCCCATTTCTTTATTCTTCGGTCTAAATTGTGCATGCTCAGGATGTTTTTCTAAAAATTGTTGAATGGAGTCCTGTTTGATGGCCGGAAAACCACCGGGTGATTCTATTAATTCATCTTCAGATATTGCCAAAGCGGCATGACCCATGTAACCAGTCATTTCCTGAAGGACATTATCACTTGCTACTAATATATCACCAGCTTGAAATGTTCTATCCCTTACGTTACGGATGCCTTTCTGTTTAACCGTAAACGTAAAGTGGTGCTGCCCCACTATTAATTGTCCTTCCTGCTCTATAATGGTCAATACGTGTTTTCCGTTTGAAAAGTATCCTTTTTTTAGCTTCATTTCATTTGCCCCATGAACGGATCCAACAAAATGATTATCTACATATAAATGGTAGCTCGAATGGGGAACTAAATTAACGAACTTAATCCAATGAAAACTTTGTGTAAGTATGAATTTTTTCATCACCGATATCACCACCCATAACTAATGTATTCAAGGGTTATTTTTTTGTGTTATAGACCATTTTTAATTTCATACGAATTCGCTCCTGCATAGGTTAGTGATATACAACAAATCTTCCATTAATTATTACTATTGAATTTTTAAAAAAGAAGGAGTGAAAAAAATGAGTGACTTAACTTATACAGATTTTTTAGCAGATTTAGGTGTGGGCGGAGCACATCCTGGGAGTCTTCGTTTAACAAAAAACATCATTAATACGTTAGACATAACAGATACATCGACAGTACTAGATGTAGGCTGTGGAACAGGGCAAAGCGCTTACTATATTGCCAACAGATATGGATGTCAGACGTATGCTCTAGACAAAAATTCTACAATGATACAAAAAGCAAAGAGTAGATTAATGAATAATCAGTCTTTACCACTTACTTTTTTACAAGGTAATGCCGAAATTCTCCCCTTTAGTGATAATACGTTTGACTTCATTTTCTCTGAATCTGTCACTTCATTTACCAATTATGAGTTGTCATTAAACGAATATGCACGGGTATTAAAGCCTTCAGGAACTCTCATTTTAGTGGAAATGACAAAGAGACAGCACCTTTCCGAACAAGAAATCGCTGAAATAAAAGATTTTTACGGTATGACAACCATATTTGCAGAAGAGGAATGGAGAGATAACTTAACTAAAGTAGGGTTTACTACAATAAATACGGAGGACATTCCGCTTACTAATGAACCAACACAAATGGAATTTAATTATTCTGAGGATTTAACAACAGAGCACTTTGATGTTATGAATAAACATCACTTTTTAACAGAAAAGTATGTTACTAAATTAAGCGCAAAAGTTTATTACTGTAAATTTTCATAGCTTAATGCGGGAGGGAAGAACAATTGGGTATTATCGCAACTAATCATTGGTTAAGATCCTATGTAAACCAGAACGAAAAAGAACCTATGCGGCATCATCATCCTTTAGATATCCAAAAAAAAAGCTTATGTGATCCTTTAACACCCTATTTTACTGATGCAGAGCCTGAGGAAATTCAACAACATTTATTAAATTTTGGTCTTTTTGTTCCAGACCGAGAAGATGAAAACATTATAAATAACATTTGCGAGGGTGATTATTGGAAAATAGCAAAAAAGGAATTTAGCCATTTACAGAAGGAATGGGATGGTCCTGATGTGCCTGTTTTTATATTTCCTTCCAATTATCGGAATAGACAATTACACCGAGATTTTAATGGCTTAGCCGGACTAGGATTTAAAGATAAACTATTTTTGTTTATAACAGAAAACACATCATTAAAGGAATTGACGGCCATTTTGCATCATGAATATAACCATGTCTGCAGGCTACATCACCAAGGAGTTAACCACAAAAACACGTTGCTAGATGCAATGATATTAGAAGGATTAGCAGAAAAATCCGTTGAAGAACGATTTGGAAAAGAGTCTATGGCAAAGTGGACATCTATATATGACGATGACTTTGCAAAAAAATATTGGGGACGACTTTTGAAACAACATTTAGCTGTAAAAAAGAATGACCCACTTCATGATCAAATAATGTATGGAGGTGGTCCATTCCCAAAATGGATTGGATATAATGTAGGTTTCCGGATTGTATCCTCCTATTTAGAAATAGAAGGATCCTCCGTTAAAGATATATTAAAAACACCTTCATCTACTATTTTAGATGGTTCCTCTTTTGTGAATCAAAGTGACTAGCAGACCTTTGCCTTTAAGAAATATCTCATTTACAAGACGCTTATCCTATACACATTTTTCCTGCTTGCATATTTATATTATGGAACACTAAGGAAAGGAGACTTTCTATGTCACCATTTTATAATCAATGCTGTAGGCATAAAGGCAAAGCGGTTGCTATTCGCACTCGCGAAGGAAGAGTGCACAGAGGTATAATTCATCGTGTAAGTCCAACACATGTTTATTTACAACCTTTACCTTCTCGTAATCTTGGAGGTTATGGTTACGGCTGGGGTTGGGGTGGTTATGGCTGGGGAGTTGCCCTCGGTACAATTGTTGGATTATCTTTACTCCCAGCCTTTTGGATATAAACTACTCACTTACTCAATACCCCTGAAAGGATTGATTCTCCCTTCTATTTCTTAGGAGGGAGTTTTTTTATTTAGTTATTATCTATTAATGAAAAACAGCCTAAAATGTGAACTGTAACCCCGTTTACGGACAGTAAAAAAAAAGCGCCTATACGGCTATTAAATGGCCCCGGAATTCTTCCGGGGTCATTTTATTTAAGCCCCATTGATATCGATTATGGTTATATTCGTA
>NZ_JACHGH010000005.1 GCF_014207435.1 Salirhabdus euzebyi | reverse complement strand
AATTCCTCTTTTCATTGTTTTTCGTGGTTGAAAACATTGTTGACAAAAAGGAATAAAATGACTCTTCTTTTTTACACAATTATAAGGACTTAATCGGTATGTGTAGGGAATTAAAGGTTCGGTTGAATTAATTGAAGGTTTTCGTGGAATTATTAAAAGACATAATGGAATTTATTATCAACTCATCATCGATAATGGAAGGTTGAAGCGGATTATTCTTATTTTGATCAGTTTTTATGCTATAGGACCTTCCGACTGATAGGTGAAAGATAGCTGTTTCATATAAAAAAGCTAGATTGCTTCTCATACAATCTAGCTTTAACAATATCTAAACCTTAACAACTAATGAAGAATCCAATTCAGATATTCTAGATTTTCCTGCTGTTGCTAGTGAAACATCGACATCATTCAAAAAATGTTCAAGTACTTCCTCAACTCCAGCTTGGCCATTGATTGCAAGGCCATACACATATGGCCGACCTAATAAAACAGCATCTGCCCCTAATGCATAAGCTTTTATCACATCTGGACCACGACGAATGCCGCTGTCAAACAGCACGGGAATTTTACCGCTGACCTCCTGTACGATATTAGGAAGTGCATCTAAAGAGGAGAGGACTCCATCGAGCTGTCTTCCTCCGTGGTTGGATACGATAATTCCATCAGCTCCGTAATCGACTGCTTGTATTGCGTCGTTTGGATGTAATACTCCTTTAAGGATAATTGGTAGCTTTGTATGTTTGCGAATAAAAGCTAAGTCTTTCCAAGAGAGCTTCGGATGGAAGACTATTTTTAACAATTCCTCGATTGCACTAGCCTTATTTACTTCGGGTGATTCTTTTAGTCGTGACCGGAATACGGGGTCTGCAAAGTAGTTGGCGGAGCCGTATCCTGCACGTAAAGGAAAGTATTGATTGGTTAAGTCAGCTTCCCGATAGCCTAAAATCGGTGTGTCAATGGTAACGACTATTGCGGAATAGCCAGCTTTTTCTGCTCGTTTCACAAGACTTGCTGTTAATTCTTGATCGCTACTCCAATATAATTGAAACCATCTCGGCGTATCACCAAGTTCATCCGCAATCTCTTCTAGTGAAAAAGTAGAGACTGTACTGACAATGTATGGTACCTGCTTTTCTTTTGCGGCTCTTGCAACCGCAAGCTCCCCATCTGGATGGGCTGCACCTAAATGACCAACTGGTGCCAAAAGGAAGGGTGTTTTATACGTTTCATCTAAAAGGGAAATGGATAAATTCCGTTCCGAGACGTCATTCAAAAATTGCGGCTTGATTTTCCATTTTTTAAAAGCTTGCTCATTGTCCTTTAACGTTTCTTCGTTTCCAGACCCACTCTGTATATACGTGAATACCTCGTGGGATAACGTACCTTTGGCATGCTTTTCTAAATCACTATAATGATAGATTGGTTTATTGTTGTTTGGCATGAATTCACCTCTAATCCTTCTTCAGTCTAGCTGCTACCACGTTTCCGATTGATTGAAGACCTTGGACGAGTATAATCAAAATACCGACAGTTACGTACATAACAGTAGGTTCATAGCGTAAGTGTCCGAAGCGGTATGCAAGGTCACCAAGCCCACCTGCACCGACTAAACCAGCCATCGCTGTTGCACCGATCAATCCGATTGTTGCAATGGTTAGGCCTAGGACGATGGAAGGTCTCGCTTCTCTAACCATAACATTCCAAATAATATCCTTCGTTTTAATGCCCATTGCTTCGTATGCCTCTAATACACCACGGTCCACTTCAAGTAAGGAGTTTTCCATTAGACGTGCAATATATGGAGCGGTAAATACGACAAGTGGTACGATTACCCCTAGAACGCCGATTGTTGTTCCTACAATTAGCTTCGTAAATGGTAGAATGAAAAATAGTAAAATGATAAAAGGGATAGAGCGGATAATATTAATGACGACATTTAAAAAGCCAAAAAGATATTTGTTTTCTAAAC
This sequence comes from Salirhabdus euzebyi, assembly GCF_014207435.1. Lineage (GTDB taxonomy): Bacteria > Bacillota > Bacilli > Bacillales > Alkalibacillaceae > Salirhabdus > Salirhabdus euzebyi. The sequence continues at coordinate 372,245 of NZ_JACHGH010000005.1, read as the reverse complement.
TTTTACCTGGTCTCGTTAATACGAGTAGGACACCTAGTGGCAATCCAATCACAATAGAGATAATTAAGGAAATGGATACCATTTGAAAGGTTTGGATAATGGCTTCCCATATATACTCTCCCCATTCATCAAGAAATCCGTTTATTATTTCCATGCTTTATCACCTCATCTGTTTGAATTCCTTGATTTTGTAAATAATGAATGGCTTTTTGTACTTCATTTTCTTCCCCTTTAAAGTGGACAAGCAAGCTACCGAAAGGCTGACTCTTCAGTTGCGTAATATTTCCGGACAAAATATTTGGATAAACATCGAATTTTTTCGCTACAACAGCAAGTGCTGGCTCCTGGGATGAATGGTCAATGAATTTCAGCGAAATGATTTCACCCGTATTTCTCAATGTATCAATCAGATCATTTGAAAGCTGGTGATTAAAGATGCTATTAACGAATTTTTGTGTTGTAAGGTGTTTTGGTGAAGTGAATACGTCAAGGGTAGTTCCTTGTTCAACAATTTCCCCATTTTCCATTACAGCAACTCCATCACAAATGCGTTGAATAACATGCATCTCATGTGTGATTAACAATATCGTAATGCCTAATTCCTGATTAATTTTTAAAAGTAAGTCAAGAATGGCATCCGTCGTATCAGGGTCTAATGCACTTGTTGCTTCATCACTCAGCAATACTTCTGGCTCATGAGCAAGTGCTCTTGCGATTGCCACACGCTGTTTTTGCCCACCTGATAATTGTGCTGGGTAAGCATCCACTTTATCTGCCAGACCGACTATGTTCAAATAACGATTAACTCGTTCATCAATTTCTTCTTTTGGTACTCCGGTAAGTTTCAATGGGATGGCAATGTTATCATAAACCGTTGCCGTTTTCAGCAAATTAAACCCCTGAAAGATCATCCCAATTTTTCTTCTAGCCTTCAATAATTCCCCCTTAGAAAGCGAGGTAATATCCGTTCCATCTATACTAACTGTACCTGAAGTCGGTTTTTCCAATAAATTCACACTACGAATTAATGTACTTTTCCCGGCACCACTATAACCAATAACGCCAAAAATTTCTCCCTTTTTCACCTCGAGAGAAACATCCCTTAACGCTTCAATAGTTCCTTTTTTCGCTTGAAACGTTTTAGATAGATTACTAATTTTTATCATGGCAAAATCTCCTTTCTGCTAAAAATAGAAGAAAAGAGCCGCAAGTAGCGACTCACATTCTATTTTTTATTACCAAGATGTCACGACAGATCCCTCGAAATTGTTTTCAACGAATTCCTTTACTTCATCTGAATGATAAGCTTTGATTAGTTTATCTAAAACAGCATCATCTTTGTTTTCAGCGCGAACAGCAATGAGGTTAACCCATGGTGAATCTTTAGGTTCGATAAAAATAGAATCTTCTGTTGGAACATATCCAGCTTCCATTGCGTAGTTCGTGTTAATCGCAGCAGCTGTAAGTTCTCCAAGCTGACGTGGAATTTGTGCTGCTTCTAGTTCGATAAACTCTAGACCAAGTTTATTATCTTCAATGTCTTTTACCGAAGCTGTCACTCCAGCTCCTTCCTTTAACGTAATGAGTCCTGCTTGCTCAAACAAGATAAGTGCACGTGCACCATTTGTAGGGTCGTTCGGAAGACCTACTTTATCGCCTTCTTTTAATTCACTCACATCGGAAATATCTTCAGAATAAATACCCATTGGGAAGTTAACCGTTGTAGCAACCTCTACTAGATTTAAATCACGGTCTTCGTTCATTTGGTCCAAGAAAGGCTTATGTTGGTAGCTGTTAACATCAAGATCTCCCTCAGCTAAAGCTGTGTTCGGTGTAACATAGTCACTAATTACTTCAATTTCAATTTCCAAACCATCTTTAGCAGCAATCTCTTTCACTTTTTCCATAATTTCTTCATGCGGTCCGGCTGTAACACCAATTTTTAATTTGTCTTCGCTTAATGCTTGTGTTTCCTCATCAGCACCACAAGCTGTAATCACTGCTAATAAAAGAATACTTGCTAAAAGAATACCTAATTTTTTCATTTTTCTTCTCTCCTTAGATGTTTTAATTTTTTTCTATAAAATATTATTTTTAACAATAAATACCTTAACTTTGCCTACATGATGTATGTAGTTCATTGACCATTCTGTATTTTCTCTGGCAAAAACACCCCTTCCAATCTTTGAAAACTAAAAAACCTCTCCATAACAATGGAGAGGTTAAATAAACATAATCATTCGACCTCTCTCATCTTTCAAAACAAATAAATTTGTTTTGCTGGAATTAGCACCTTTTCTTACAGTTGTAAGAACGGTTGCCGGGCTTCATCGGGCCAGTCCCTCTGCCTCTCTTGATAAGAGATAATTTTACTATTTAATTAATTAAAGCACAGTCGCTTTAAAAGATTAATGTTATTGTATTAGAGAATTTTCAACGTGTCAACAGTAAAAATAAATGGTTGCGCTTACAAATAAAATGGCTTTGTAAATTTCACTAATTTTGATTTTCTCCCGTCTAGAACTTTCTCTAAGCAACGAGGGAAAAGTAAAACATCATAGTGTCAAAATAGGTGATTCACATAGTAAGGTTAAATGAAAGATTGATAAAAAATACGCACGATTTTTTTAAAAAATTGTAAACACTTTCATCCAAGCCCCCGTTAAAATCAGTCATTTTTAAGAAGCAGCTACTAGAAAATTAATTTGTAAAAATTATCTGAATTGTGTAGACAATAAAAAACCGTGTGCTATAATATTAGAAAATTTCATATTTTTAGTAGCAGCATAATTTTATACTATTAGTAAAATATACCAAATGCTGAATGGAGGTTTTTTATTTTTCATTTTGACTGAATAAATATACTTTAATATGTAACTTTTATTCAAAGTAGTACCATTCGCTAAAGGGGAAAGTAGGTGTTTTTCTGAAAGAAGTTTATGAGCGAATAAAGATAATGCGTAAACAGAAGAACATGACATTACAAGATTTAAGTGATGTAACAGGGTTATCTGTTGGATTCATTTCGCAGGTGGAAAGAGGTGCATCAAATCTAGCTATAAGTTCCTTGAAAAAAATAGCTGATGCATTTGAGGTAAACATTTCTGAGTTTTTTGAAGATCGAAATGGGTATACGTATGTGACTCGTAAAGATGAACAACAAGTATTCCAAGTGAATGGATTAGATACCCTTTATGCAAATTTAGGGGGGAACTTTGATAAAAGAGTTTTGGCTCCTTATATTTTAATCCTTGAACCAAGTCAGAAGAAGAAGGATTCGTTTAAATTTTCTGGGGAAGAGTTTTATTACGTTATAAAAGGAGCAGTAAAATTCACGATTGATAACAAAGAGTATGAGATTTATGAAGGTGATTCGATTCATTTTCCTTCTCACCTTGAGCACTTTGGGGAAAATATTTCTGAAGAGGAAACACACTTATTAGGGGTTATAACTCCTGTAGTGTTTTAACATGCTATACAAATTTTTATTTAAAGGGGGTGAGGACAATGAAGGAGCTACTGCAGGTTAAAAATTTAAGTGTGGAATTCCAATCAGACGCGGGAAAGATTCGGGCTATAGATGATGTTTCTTTCAACGTAAAACCAGGTGAAACTGTTTGTATAGTTGGTGAGTCTGGTAGTGGAAAAAGTGTTACTAGTCTATCCGTGATGAGGTTATTGGAATATGAAAATGGTTCTATAGCTGGTGGAGAAGTACTTTTTGAAAACGAGGACTTGGTAACAAAATCACAAGAAGAAATGAGAAAAATAAGGGGTAATGATATTTCCATCATATTCCAGGAACCGATGACTGCTTTGAACCCGGTATTTACCATTGGCCGGCAGCTAATCGAAGGGATTCAGCAGCATCAAGATGTTTCGAAAAAAGAGGCTTGGGATCGAGCTTGTGAGTTATTAAGGTTAGTTGGATTGAATGACGTCCCTGTCCGAATGAAGCAGTATCCACATGAGCTATCTGGTGGGATGAGACAAAGGGTAATGATTGCCATTGCTTTAGCTGGTAATCCGAAATTGTTAATTGCGGATGAGCCAACTACAGCATTGGATGTTACGATTGAAACCCAAATTTTAAATCTACTAAACGAATTGAAAGAAAAAATCAACATGTCCATTATCCTTATCACCCATGACATGGGAGTTGCAGCAGAGGTAGCCGATAAAATCGTGGTTATGTATGCGGGGAAAATTGTAGAACAAGGCACAGTCTACCAAATTTTCGATGAACCAACGCATCCATATACGAAAGGATTGCTTCAGTCGATTCCTTCAGATACTGATAAAAAAGATCGTTTATATTCAATCAAAGGTACGATTCCAAGTTTAAATGATTTGCCACAAGGATGTAGATTCCATCCTCGATGTGAATTTGCAACAGATAAATGCTTACAGAGTGAACCACCATTACTCCAAGAGAATGATAGGGAAGTTGCTTGCTGGAACTTCAAGGAGGTTTTAAAAGAGAAAGTGAAATTATAACTTTCTCAAATGCTGGAAGGAGGCGAGACAGTGACGACAAAGGAAGAAACAGTTCATCAGGATCAACATCCACTAGAGAAATCAAATATTTTAATAGAAGCAAAAAACCTTAAAAAGTACTTCCCGGTAAAAGGAGGGATGTTTAATAGGCAAAAAAGCTTCGTAAAAGCAGTAGATGATATTTCCTTAAAGATTTATGAGGGGGAAACATTTTCACTCGTAGGTGAGTCTGGATCAGGGAAGTCTACACTAGGACGAGCACTACTGAGATTGCAAGAACCAACGGATGGCTCCATCTTTTTTGAAGGACAAGATATAACATCACTCAAAAAAGAGGAAATGCGTAAAATTCGGCACAATATGCAGGTCATCTATCAGGATCCATTTGGTTCGTTAAATCCAAGAATGAAAGTTACAGAATTAATTGGAGAACCATTTCGGATTAATAAAATAGCATCAGGTAAGGAATTGGAGAAACGAGTAATTGAATTGATGGAGCTAGTAGGACTAGATCCTTCGAGGAGAAATCGTTATCCACATGAATTCTCAGGTGGCCAAAGGCAAAGAATCGGAATCGCAAGGGCAATTGCGTTAAATCCAAAATTCATTTTGGCAGATGAAGCGGTCTCCGCGTTGGATGTTTCGGTTCAGGCACAGGTTATAAACTTAATGAAAGATTTGCAAAGAGATTTAGGACTAACCTACTTATTTATCGCACATGGTTTGAATGTGGTAAGACACATATCTGATCGTGTCGGGGTAATGTATTTAGGACACTTGGTTGAGGTGGGGGAAGTTGAAGAGTTGTATAAGCGGCCGGCACACCCTTATACATCGGCACTAATATCAACAAACCCAACCCCAAATCCAAGAGCAAAAAGAGAGAAAGTAATTTTAAAAGGAGAAATCCCGTCTCCATCTAATCCACCAAGTGGTTGTAGGTTTCACACGCGCTGTCCTTTGGCAACGGACCGCTGTAAAACCGAGGCACCAAAGCTAGTTCCTATTTCCGAGGAACGCTCTGTTGCGTGCCATTATCCACTTGTGTAGCGCTTACTTTCTTTTTAAATTCTAGCATAATTTACAAAAAATTCAATCAATAAAGGAGTTTTTATATATGGTAAAGCCTAAAGTAAAAGACTATGACGGTTATAAATCGTTTCAATATTTAGAAGCAAATAAGGACTATAAAGATTATAAGTTAGCAAAAGAAATCGGCCGTGTAGAGCCGTTTGTTTATCCGGTAAGTGAAGAAGAAGAAGAGCAGGTTCAGCAAATTTTGCAGGAAGATTTGATTATTTCTTTGCACGAACATACTTTTGTGACACCTGAAAATGTTGATGAGATCATGGAATTTAGACGTCAAGGTAGAGACTGGACAGGCTATGAAGGTTTAAGTGTTTCAGGACTAGATGTTATATTTGAAAACTATATGGATGGCACAGCATTTATTACATCTAATGCTGGTTGGAAATGGAACGATGTTATTCATGACTTAGGGATTCGTTATAGTGACTTTGCTCATCAAGATATGGTCATTAAAGCGGAATCAATTGAAGATATTTACCGTGCGAAGCGAGAAAACAAAATTGCATTTGTTACTTCCCTAGAATCTGCAACGCAAATTGAAAATGAAATCGATCGTGTAGATGTACTATATGGTCTAGGTGTTCGTGTAATGGGTATTGCTTACTCAGAAGCAAACTCCCTTGGTTCTGGTTTAAGAGAGAAAAATGACAGTGGATTAACTGTTTTTGGTCACAAAGTAGTAGAAAGAATGAACAAGCTTGGAATGACAATTGATGTTTCTCACTGTGGTGATCAAACAACAAGAGATGTTATCGAAGCTAGCTCTAAACCTATTTTCATGACACACGTTGGAGCTCGTGCTCTTTGGAATATTAGCCGCTTAAAGCCAGACGATTGCTTAATTGCATGTGCTGAAAAAGGTGGGGTAATTGGAATTGAAGCTGCACCACATACAACATTAACAGAACAACATAAAGACCATTCCATCGAGTCCGTAATGGAGCATTTTGAATACACAGCGAACTTAGTAGGAATCGACCACGTAGCATTCGGTTTAGATACACTATTCGGTGACCACGTCGGCTTACACCATGCATTCGTAGAAGCTTTATCAATCGGCTCATCTCACGCAGGCGTATCCTTCGATGAAGTGCCATACGTAAAAGGTGTAGAAAACCCATCCGAAGCATACTTAAACGTTGTTCGTTGGTTAGTGAAACATGGTTATAGCCGCGAAGACATCCGAAAAGTAATGGGTGGAAATATTATGCGTGTATTGAAAGAAACTTGGGTTAAATAATTTTTTTACTGAAGGTCTTGGGTTTTAGTTTAGTGCAGATTAAAAAAGTTTAACGCACTTAGCAGTTGATATTACACGAAAACTCCAGCGGAAAGTGAAGTGTATATCAACTGAGGCCCTAGTTAAAACAAAATAAAAATGGGATGAGGTTGTAACAAATGAAAAAATATCTATTTATAATGATGGCTTTTCTATTAACTGTCTTAGTAGCTTGTTCCGATGATAGTGCAAGCAATGATACAGATCAAAACACAGATTCAGAAGATTCTAGTGAATCTACTGAACCAAAACAAGGTGGAAATGTAAATATTCCAATCGTTGGGGATCCAATATTCAACCCTTGGCATCCAAACGCATATGCAGAATCCAATATCGTTAACCGTGTACTTTTTCAAGGTTTAACGAAGCCTGGACTAGACAACTTGCCAGCACCAAGTCTAGCAGAAGATTGGACTCCATCAGAGGATGGACTAGTTTGGACATTTAACTTAAAAGAAGGCGTAAAGTGGCATGATGGTGTTGAATTTACAGCTGACGATGTTGCCTTCACTTTTAATGATTTAGTACTAAATGCATCTTTAGGTTCAAATGGAGCTTCTAACTATAAAGCGGTTAAAGAAGTTGTTGTGGTTGATCCACATACAGTAGAGTTTCACTTAGATCGTCCGTTTGCCTCTTTGCCAGCATACTTAGCTTTCAATTCTGAAATATTACCAGCACATAAGTTTGAAGGGGTAGAAAATCCTTGGGAGTATACAGAATTTAACAAAGAAGCACCTGTTGGTACAGGAGCATTCCAATTTGATACGTATACTTCTGGACAAAGCTTAACACTTAAGCGTTTTGATGATTATCATAATGGAGCAGCTAACATAGAAACGGTAACATTTAAAATTTTACCTGATGTAAATACGCAAATTGCACAAGTATTGAGTAACGAATTAGATGCATTTGCTTTAGAAGATACTTCTTCATTAAAGCGTTTAGAGAGTGCGGATAATCTTGAAATTGTAACATCTGATACAACTAGATATTTCTGGATTGCGACAGATCTTACAAATCCTCTTTTCCAAGATGTAAAAGTAAGACAAGCAATGCTTCATGCAATCGATCGTCAAGCAATCATTGATTCTGTCTTGAGTGGATATGGAACAATTGCGAATTCAGCTATAACACCTGACCAAGAGGGATATTTTAAAGAAGATTTACCAACATATGAATACAATGTTGACAAAGCAAAAGCGTTGTTGAAAGAAGCTGGATGGGAAGATACAAACGGTGATGGCATCTTAGACAAAGACGGAAAAGATTTCTCATTCGAGTTTGATATCGCTCTTCAAGGTGACTTAGAGCAAATGGCAGTATTGGTTCAACAGTATTTAATCGAAGTAGGCTTTGATGTAAAACTTAATACGCTTGAATGGAATGCAATGATTCAAAAGAACATTATTGAACGTGACTTTGATATGATCTTGAACTGGTGGGCTTACCCAACAGATCCAGATGTTCTTGCACAATATCACTCTTCCAACGCGGGAACTGGTAACAACATTCCTGGCTATCAAAATGAAGAGCTAGATGCATTGCTTGAACAAGGTCAATCTGTAGGAGACCCAGCTGAGCGTAAAGAAATTTATGACCAAGTGCAAGTTCATATGGCAGAAAATCTACCATACTTGTATCTGTGGTACCCTCAAGCATTAAGTGTGCGTAGTGATAGATTGCAAAATGTACCAGACTTACACTTCGGAGGCACATTGCACTATATCAACGAATGGTGGGTTAAGTAAGGTTTAAATTTCGGAGGGACCGTCCGTTAGGGTAAAGTCCCTCCCTTCTTTTTCGAATTTTTTATGGTAATGGAGAGGAGGATTCTACATGTTGCAATTTGTAATTAGACGTTTTGGTCAAAGTATTGTATTAGTTCTAATCGTCACCATTATTACCTTCTTCTTAATGAATTTAGCTCCTGGTGGCCCTTCCTCCATGATGAGAATGGATGCAACAGAAGCCGAAAGAGAAGCTATCGCGGAACAACTCGGTTTAAATGATCCGGTTATTGTGCGCTATGGAAGCTGGTTAATTAATGCTTTTCAGGGGGATTTAGGTCTTTCCTTATCAAGTGGTCAACCAGTTCTAGATCGTATTGTGGAGCGGTTTCCACATACATTTAACCTAGCAATTTGGACTGTTTTCTTCTCGGTTATTATCGGAATTGTGTTGGGGATTATTTCCGCTAAGAATCGAAACACATGGAAGGATCACCTGATTAATTTTGGTAGTGTAATAGGTTTATCGGTTCCTTCTTTCTGGTTAGCCATTATGTTTATTTTGCTATTTTCGGTTAACCTACAATGGCTTCCGTCTTCTCTTGTTACAGGGGATAGCATTTGGGATACGATCAAAATGTATATTATGCCAGTTCTGATTCTATCTACGGCTACTTTGCCGACAATTGTTCGATTTACGAGGTCCTCTATGCTCGAAGTTGTATCGCAAAATTATGTGCGAACAGCTCGTGCGAAAGGATTAAAGGAAAGAACGGTTGTTTATTCCCATGCATTACGTAATGCGTTAATTCCAGTTATCTCTATCATTGGTGTACTGATTCCGAGAATGTTAAGTGGGACAGTAATTGTAGAGTCTGTATTTGGATGGCCTGGTATGGGACGTTTAATTGTAGAGGCAGCCCAAGCCCGTGACTATAATCTTGTAATGGGTGTAACGGTTGTGGTAACGATTCTAGTCGTTTTAAGTAATTTTATAGTAGATATTATTTATTCAAAAGTTGATCCTCGAGTGAAAAATATAGGGTAATGGAGGTGTTTTCATGAACCAAGTAGCAGAAGCAAAACAAGAAATACCCGCAAGTCCTAAAGCTCGATCAAACGGATTCTTTCGTCGACTTGCTAAAAATAGAATGGCCTTCGCTGCGTTTCTGTTTTTAGTTGTTATTCATATTGTTGTATTTCTTGGACCTCTTATCTGGAACGTGAGTCCGGAAAAAGTTGATCCAATCAATGCGCTTGCGGGGTGGTCATTGGAACACCCCATGGGCACAGATGATGTAGGTAGAGATGTATTAAGTAGAATGCTTGCAGGTGGCCAAATTACCCTACTAGTAGGTTTTTGCTCGATGTTTTTTACGGTACTAATTGGGGGAATTATCGGAGCAGCAGCAGGATATTTTGGTGGTTGGATTGATACAATTTTAATGCGTTTTACAGAAGCAATGATGTCCATTCCGAACTTCTTCCTTGCACTAGTAGCCCTAACGGTATTAGGAAAAAGTCCGATGATGGTTATCCTTGTTATCGCCTTCACTTCTTGGATGGAAATCGCAAGGGTTGTGTATGGAGAAACACTGAAATGGAAGGAAAGTGAGTTTGTAGAAGCGTCGATTTCGATGGGATCAAAGTCGATGCGCACGCTACGAAAGCACGTCGTTCCACAGATTATTCCTTCTATTATTGTATCTAGTACTTTAGGTATTGCATGGGCGATTTTAAGTGAAAGTGCGATTAGTTATCTTGGCTTAGGTATCCAGCCTCCAACAGCAACGTGGGGGAATATGTTACAAGGTGCACAGCAATATATTTGGACATCCCCAATTTTAGGGATATTACCAGGAGTTGCGATTACATTAGTCGTGCTAGCGTACAACTTTTTAGGTGACGGTTTACGAGATTTACTTGATCCAAAATATCAGAAAAAGTAAATGGAGGAGGTTTTTCAATGCAAGCAGCAATAAACGGATGTGACATATATTATGAAGTTATCGGTGAAGCAGCAGGGAAAGACGCGATCTTTTTTATCCATGGTGGACCAGGGTTAGGGGATTGCCGTGGGGATGTGTTGACTTTTTCAGATTTACAGGATGAATATCAGCTAGTTTTTATTGATATGCGTGGTTCTGGCCGTTCTGCGGATGTACCGCCATATACACATAAGCAATGGGTAGATGACATTGATGCACTTAGAGAACATCTAGGTTTGGACAAAATTATATTACATGGTGCTTCTTATGGTGGGTTTATTGTGCAAGAGTATGTTCTTGCTTATCCGGAAAATACGAAAGCTATTTTGCTGAATGTAACGGCTCCGGATAATGACCATCACTTTAAAGCAATAGACAATGCGCTACAGAGTGATAAAACAGAAATTGATAAAGATAGCTTAATTCGTTTATTTGACGGAAAAGTAGAGTCAAATGACGATTTCAAAAAATTGTATGGAGACATTTTGCCTTTATATACGATGAAGCAAGATGTGGAGGCACAGAAAGCGAAGTTAGATAGCATTTATTTTCATTATGCAACTCATAATGAGGCGTTTCATTCGAATTTAACAAGCTTTGATTTAAAGGAGCGTTTACAAGAGGTGACTGTTCCGGCAATGGTTACAGCTGGAAAGCATGACTGGATTATCCCACCAAATTATTCCAAGCAGATTGCGGACAGAATTCCAGGTGCTACTTTTGTTTTATTTGAAAACTATGGTCATTCTTTAGTTCGTGAGCAAGGAGATGTATATAAGCAGCTTCTACGCGACTTTTTAAACGGGAAAATTACAGAAGAATTTGTATCAGTTGACGTTAATTAACTCGAAGGAGGCTACTTCATGTACGCGACATTAAATGGATGCAAAATTTACTACGAGGTTCATGGTAAGGATGATGGGGAGACGATTTTTTTCATTCACGGTGGACCTGGGATGAGCGACAGTAGGGGGGACACGAAAACCTTTGCTGCATTAGGGGATAAGTATCGATTAGTTTTCCTTGATAATCGTGGATCTGGGCGCTCCGAGGAAGTACCGCCTTATACACATGAACAGTGGACAAGTGATATTGATGCGTTGCGTGAGCACTTGGGTGTAGAACAAATACATGTACTGGGTGGAAGCTATGGTGGATTTTTAACGTTGGAATATGTTTTGCGTTTTCCAGAGCGTGTGAAGTCCATCATGCTTCGTGACACCGCGCCGAATAATAAAAATAGTGACTTGTCTAAACAGAAAGCATTAGATAGCAAGTTGCCGGGAATTAATGAGGAAATGCTGGACCGTTTATTTGGAGGGAAAGTTCGTTCGAATGAAGAATTTCGGGATATGATTAAAGCAATTCTTCCATTATATACGGTGGAGTTTGATGAAGAAGTTGCGGAGAAGCAATTGAATAACATTTATTTCCGTTATGAGACCCATAACTATGCATTCAGTGTTAATAAGCAAAGCTATGATATCACAGATAGGCTAAAAGAAATTCAATGCCCAGCGTTAGTGACAGTAGGTATTCATGACTGGGTAACACCTGTTGAATGCTCTGAAGAATTAGCGGCTGGTATACCAAATAACCGCTACGTGAAGTTTGAAAATAGTGGGCATTCTCCACATATTGAAGAAAACGAAAAATACTTAGAATTAGTCCGAGACTTTCTGGCAGCAGTGTAATGGTGGTGCCTGTCACCACCCGAATTTTCTTGTTTCACACTTTATGTTAATGACCTTCCTTTAGGAAAGTATATAAATAGACCATTTTGTTATATGATGCCGAATTAGGTCGGTATCATATTTTTTTTGAGGTAGGTCTGTTTGGGGAGGTGCCTGTCACTTGTCGAAAAATATTAACTATCTAAAAATATCTTTGGTACAAAGAATTTAGTAATTCCAAACATGTCCACAACTTGGTCATCTGTGTTTGTGCGACAGCGCTCATTAAATGAGTTCCACAGGAAGAAAAAAATATCAAAAGATTACTAGGTTGTTTGTTTCCACAATTAGAACAATACATCAATTTCCTTTAAAAGTTCATTTTTATATAGCAATTAAGGTAACAATTGGTATAAAATTAGTTGATAACTAATCTAAAGAATAGTTACATTTTGTCGATAATTGTAATAAGATGTTAAAAGAGCAAATCATATTGATAAAGGCACACTACCTGAAAAGGTAGGCCGCAAAGCGTTGGGACTAAGGTTGTTAATCAGCTATGTTTGCCATGCTACCAATTATAGGTGTATTTACTATTGGCTATTCTATTTTTTAGAATAGCCTTTTTCATTTATAAAGTTGGCTTTGCATCAAATTGGCATTAAGAAAAGGTTTTCTAATTAGCAGAAAGAAGGTGTTAGCCATGACAATAACGAGAAATGAAGCAGTTACACACTTGCTTAACGGAACTATATCTTCTTTTAAAAATGTCGTACCAGTAGTGGCAAACATAAACAAACCCGAATTATTAGGGAAGTCCTTACAAATTACATATGGGGTATTAATTGGGTTCACAGGTGATGTTAGGGGAAAGCTCATATTGTCTGGTGACACTTCTATCTTTGGATCTATAGGAGAAACTATGTTTGGAATGACATTGGATGGTGTCATGTTGACGTCTTTTAGCGGTGAACTTGGAAATATGGTCGCAGGAGGACTTTCCACGAATATCGCAGGAAAGGGTATCAATACTGATATTACAGCTCCTACTATTATGGATGGAAAAACTAATCTATCAGGATATGAAAAAGCACTTCAAGTACCTATATCCTTAGACCAATTAGGTGATATTTATATATACATATTGCTAGATTAAGGTGCCTGTCACCACCCGGAAAATCTTGTTTCACAGAATGTTTCACATGCGCGATTTTACTTTAAATGGACGAAGAAGCTCCGTTAGCTGAACGGAGCTTCTTTATATTCTCAAACTTTTTAATTATTTGTGCAAAGACTTAATGATTCGCCGTGAACCTTCACTTAAGTTGCCTGAGCCTTTTAATTATCTGAATGAACCTGTAATGATTCGCCTTAAACCGCCAATTAACCCGATGAGCGAGCCTTCAATTCTTCTTTGCTCGCCAGTTTTTTAAGTGCTAATGAACAATAATATTGCTTGAATCAACATAATCAAGCCCTTTTGAGACTGAACGATATAGTACTAAAGGGAAGATTCATTCCTAATTAAGTTGATCCAACCAATTATTTAAATCTGCTAAAAATGCTTCTCTACCTATATCATCAAAAGGACGATGACGTAATTTTTCATATGCTAACTCTTGTTTGTCCCCCGACCCTACTAAACGGAAAAATTCGTGAAGCTTAGTTGGTGGAGTTACCTTATCTTCAAGTCCGTATTGCAGTAAAAAAGGTAATGAAATAGAAGAGGCTTTGCTCATCAATTCGGGTAATATTTTCATTAATGCACGCCCTAAACCTGGAGTAACGGTATTATGACGTAGTTTATCTGCATTTATTTTTGTAATCACTTCTTGATCCTGAGTTAATAAATGTGGCCTAGATTTTTTCACTAAAGTATAGTCAGGTTTAATCCTACTAAAGATTGTAATTAAAATTTTCTCTAACGTCTTTACCTCATAGGAAATTGCGGGTGCAATCGTAACCAATCCTGCTAGACCTTTTCCATAATGTAAAGCATAATCAATGCCAATTAATCCACCAAGGCTATGACCGATAATAAATAGTGGCAAATCAGGATTTTCAGAAGTAACTAGCTCTCTAAAAGTATGTAGATCTTCTCGATACTCCTTCCAATTACTTATAAACCCCCTTACACCCGAGCTCTGTCCGTGTCCCCGCAAATCAAATGCGTATACAATATATTGATTCTGTAATAAGCTTTTATACATGTTTTGTAGGCCACCACTATGGTCCCCATGTCCGTGAACTACTAGTGCTACAGCTTTTGGATTGCCTACTGGTTTTAATAATTGATAAAAAAGATTGGTTCCGTTCAATCCTGTAAAATTTCCTTCGTTCTGCATATATTTTGTGCTCCCTTATCTAATTGTTATGTACATCAATAAGTGCATTTAATAGTAATAGAATACATGAAATAAAGTTGCTTTTACAGAATAATGCGAATCTATACCATCGCGATCAGGTATTCAAAAAGGTAATAATAAGTAAATTCTAAATTGTAGAAAGCATAGTGGGCATGGTGTAAAATTAATACTTAACAGAAATTTTTAACTACAAGAAACTTGGTGAATTATTTTGAAAAACATTTATTTTGTCTTATTGTTAGTCATGTTGTTTTGGGGATTAAATGTCTCCGCTATGAAGGTTTTGGTTGTGAATGTAGATCCGTTATTATTACAAGGAATTCGTGTATTTACCGCTGGAATTGCCGTGTTAGTTATTGCGTATTTCATGAAAATTTTTCGTTTACCTACCAAAAGAGAAATATTAATTATTTTTTACATTTGTATCTTTAATGTAACTGCACATCACATTTTTATTGCATTGGGACTTAAAAATACGTCTGGTGTAAATGCGGGATTAATTTTGGGGATGAGCCCATTAATGGTGATGATGCTCTCTGTCATTTTCCTAGGCAAAGAACTAACCTTTTTAAAGGTTTTTGGATTTATTTTAGGTTTTGTCGGAGTTGCTGTTACAACGTTAGCAGGATCGGGTTCTATTGCGTCTATTTCTATTGGTGACTTATTGATCTTATTCGGAATAGTAACACAAGCCTTTTCCTTTATTATGATTAGCAAACTCAACCCTAATTTTGACCCAAGACTACTCACGGGGTATATGCTTGTCTTAGGTTCTATTTTTATCTTTCTGATTGGTCTCGTATATGGGGCAGAAGTTTCGCAAATTGCCGTCTTATTTAACTGGAAGCTTGGCTCTATTTTTATTTTTAGTGCCTTATTATGTACTGCATTTGGCCACATGGTATATAACTTTGCTATTAAACAGGTTGGTCCGGCTGAGTCTGCCATCTTTATGAATTTGAATACATTTTTTGCGTTAGTTGGGGCAGCTATATTCCTAAATGAAGTGATAACTTTTTATCATGGTATTGGCCTTGTATTAATCGTAGGTGGTGTCTTATTCGGTTCAGGGGCTGTGGAGTACATGGCAGTTAGGAGAAAAGAGAAGAAGTATGGTTTGTAGTCTATAAAATAAATCCTAGACTCATAGAAAATAAAGAGTCTAGGAATTATAGTGTTTTAAGGAATATAAATCAAGTCACAAATAAAAGGAAGTTTATTATGGGATTCATGACCAAGTTGTTTGGCATACCGAATAAAAAGACAGTCTATACAAAGAATGAAGTGATTGAAGCGGCAAGAATGATTATCCCAAACCACAAGCTAGAAATACACGAAAGAATCTTAATGAATTACTATCACAAAGAACGTATTGCGGAAGCTTTGTGTAACTCTCTACCAGAAGGTTTGGTTGCACATGCTAACTTATCAAAAGTGGAGCTAGATGCCATTATGTGGTCCACCTTCATAGAAAGATTCGCAGTCTATTACGCTTTAAACGCATATGTAATTGGATTTATTACCGGTTATTCCGAAAAAATAGGGAAGCTACATGTTTGTGAACCGAATCTAGCAAGAGCTTATGACTC
The DNA here is from genome assembly GCF_014207435.1 of Salirhabdus euzebyi. Classification (GTDB taxonomy): domain Bacteria; phylum Bacillota; class Bacilli; order Bacillales; family Alkalibacillaceae; genus Salirhabdus; species Salirhabdus euzebyi. Next base: position 356,034 of record NZ_JACHGH010000005.1, on the reverse strand, counting down.
GTTAATGCTAGAGTTACAAAATGAAACAAGTGGAATGAACTATTCAAGAAAAAGCACCGAAGTATTTCAAGGGGTATTTAATTCTGCGTTTAAAATTGGCGAAGAATTATCGCAAGTAATTGACTAACTAGTAGGATAGGTGAATAGGACATGAATAATGACATAATGGAACAAATAAACCGACAAATGACTTATGATTTCAATAGTATATTGAGACAAGCAGAGGAAGCTTTGATGGAGGCATTAGGAAGCTACGCTCGATTATCTTCTTCGCAAATTCAAGGAATCATGAGTGATCAATCGTTTATACAAACGTATATTAATAAACATTGTTTAGATATATTTAGCTTAGGTTGGATGATTGGAAATATGGAAAAAAGGAATGCCCCACAGCAAACTGTAGAAAAAATGGGACAGGATTTCAGGGATTCTCAAAAGGAATTAGAGAGAGATCTAATGAGAAGGTTTGATAATAAAAAGGTTGTGGATGTTTTTTATGATCTGGGATTATCCTTTTTTAATAATGGACATCGTGCTGGTGGGGAGTTTTAAAGTTGTGAAATTTTTATTAGTTCCCATTATTCTTTGGGGTGCTTTTTACATGAATAGCCACTAGCTATTATACTAGTGGCTTGTTTAGTTATCATTTGTATTTAGTTAAATCTGCGACGGATGAAAAAGATTCCTATACCTATCAAAGCAAGACCAGCAATTGTGAATAAATATAGTGCTTCTTCTCCGGTTTGGGGCAAAGTGTCCTCATCTTCTTCAGGTTCTTCAGGTTCTTCAGGATCCTTATCTTCTTTAGGTTCATCTTTAGGTTCTTCAGCTGGGAGTGCTTTAACGGTTACTGTAATTGTTTTTGCCGTCATTAATCCATTACTGTCCGTTACTTGGTATGTTACTTCATATACTCCAGGTTTATCCGTATTCACTTCATTTTTTGCAACATTTATCTTGTTAGTTAGATCTCCATCTTCCGTATCTGTCGCTTTCACATCGGCAAGAGGATCAAAACTATCTCCAACTGTGATCGTTTGATCAGATGCTTCAATATGAGGTGGCGTATTTTCGACAACTGTAACTGTAATTGTTTTTGTTGTTAATTTTTCTTTAGAATCAAAAACAGTGTAGGTTACTTCATAGTCACCTGGAGTGGAAGTGTCTACTTCATTTTTGTCAATTTGAACTCGATCCGTTAGATCCCCATCTTCTTTATCAGACGCTGTTACACCAGCGAAAGGATCAAAATCGTCTCCAACTAGTAAAGTTAGGTCAGAAGCGTGGATAACTGGTGCTTCATTACCAATAACAGTAATTGTGATAGTTTTCTCAGTCTGATTATCATCGCTATCAAGTACGCTATAAGTTACTTCATATTCCCCTGGTTTAGAAACATCTACTTCATTTTTGACAACTTGAATTTGGTCAGTTAATTCCCCGTCTTCTTTATCTGAAGCAGTTACATCATCTTTAGGATCAAAATAGTCCCAAACAACAATAGTTTTATTGTCTGCATTGATAACAGGTACACTTTCCTCTACCCAGTTAATTGGTTGAACTACAGTTCCATTATGATCAAATTCCCCATTGTTAAATGTGTAATCAAATTCATATGACCTAATTATGTCATCACTGTCTTGGCTATTTAATCCAGCCCAAGAGATAATAGGGTGATTATACACACCTGATTGGTTAGGGGTTATCGTTGCTGAAATAATATTTCCATCGACATCTGTTATTTGATTCTCCATTTGAAGCGTGTCCTCTGCTACATGTAGATCAATAGCTGGAAGTTCAATTGTTTGGTTTTTAGCTGAAAAATTTGTTAATTGATCAATTAAATCTGCAGCATGGGACAAGTCAGAAAGTGAATTCCATCCTACTGTTAAACTTTTTAAATTGATCAAGCTATTAAGTGGGGTTAAATCACTAATATCATTAGAGTTTAAAGCTAAACTTGTTAAGTTAGTTAAATTACTTAAAAATGACAAATCGCTAATATTGTTTTGACTTAAGTATAATGACTGTACTTGAGTCAAACTGCTAACGGTAGAGTAATTTAGATTCATACACCCTGCAAGATAAAGAGTTCTTAAATTTGGTAAATCTTTTAAAGGCTCAGCAGTAGTTATGTCATTATTAGATAAGGTTAAAGATTCTAAGTCAGGTAACGTGCTAATAGGAGTTACATCTACAATATTATTACGGCTTAGATTTATAAAAGTTAGTTTTGTCAGACTAGAAAGTTGACTAATATCACTTATCTCATTTCCGTATAAACGCAGTATTTTTAAGTTCGTAGCATACTGCAACCCTTCTAAATTTTGTATGTTGGTATAGGAAGCTTCTAGTTTAGTAAATGAAGAGGATTGTAGGTCCGCTACAGTAGGATTGTATGTACTAGGTTTTGTTAAAGTAGCATTTATGGCTTTCTTAAGTTCCTCATCGACTATTGGAGTATCTGTTGGGTCTGGTGGCGATGTTGAATTTGCATTGGATTCTTGGGGGATTAAAAAGAATCCTAAAATTAGTACGATGGTAATGACTAATAATTTTTTGATTTTCATATTTCTCTCCCTTTCTTAAAATGTTAGTAGCTGTCACTACTACACATGTAATCGTAGAGGGAGAGATTATTGTTATCAATTATACTTTCGTATACTTTTTAGTAGATTAATTCAGATAAAGACAAGGAGTGACAAAAAAATACAAAAGAAGATTTTCTTTTTTTAAAGTTTTGTATTTATTGATTTGCTTTCCTTTATGTCCTCTAATTTCCCTTGCACAATAATTCGATCTGCTCCAGTAATGGTACATGTAACAAGTGTTATTAAATCCTGCCCTTCCACATCCTTTAAAACGTCGACTCTTTCTGGTTTGACAGTTATTACGTTGTTAATCGTGTAATGATATTCTTTACTACCCTCAATCAAAATAACTGTTTCTCCTTCTTTAACCTTGGGTAATCTATTAAAGTGCCTGCCCTCTTTAGTGCTTCGGTGGCCTGCTATCGTAAAGTTGCCTTCCCCTGGGGTTTGATTGGCTTTAATTTGGGTCAAGGCAAGGTTTAGTGACTCTTCGCTCGTTTCCGGTAAGACAGGTTGATTTAGGTCAATAGAAGGAATTTTTAATCGCATAACACCATTTTCTATTTGCTTTTTTATCGATAGAGAAATTTCTGCGTCATTTAATTCTTCCCCACTAGAAATGGCATGAATAGCGAAATGAAGTTCTTCCATTTCCTTTTCTTGTTCCCAATGAAAATAGTAAGGATAACCAACTAACCCAACACCTACTAGAACTAGCATGATGCCCATTATAAGCTTCCATTTTTTCATGCGCTATCACCAACCCCCAATTGTATTCTATATAATGTTATGCAGAAAATGGAAGAAATATCAAGGGCCTTGTATGTTGTTTTAGAGTTGGGATTCAATAAATAGGAAATTGATAATGCAGAAAATTAAAAGGAACAAACTATAAAAAATAGAATTAATAAATAAGAGAGTAATAGAATATATTGAAAAGATTTCAGAAAAGGAGAGTGGGAAAATGGTACAAGACCTACAAAATAGACAAATTCTACTTAAAGAACGTCCACAAGGTATGCCGACAGAAGATACGTTTGAATATAGGGATATTCCTGTTGACGCACCAGGCGAGGGCCAGGTAGTAGTAAAAACAATGTATTTGTCCGTCGATCCTTATATGCGGGGGCGAATGAGCAATCTAAAGTCCTATGTGGAGCCTTTTGAAGTGAATAATGTCATTTCTGGTGGGATTGTTGGTGAGGTTGTGGAATCAAAATCAGATCGCTTTTCTGTTGGGGATAAGATAACGGGAATGCTAGGCTGGCAGTTATATAACACCGTAGATGCGCGTCTCGTTCGAAAGGTTGATGAAGCGATTGCTCCACTCTCTGCGTATTTAGGTGTTCTTGGATTGACTGGTCTTACTGCGTATTTTGGCTTACTAGATATCGGGAAGCCACAGGAAGGGGAAACGGTTGTCGTTTCTGGTGCAGCTGGTGCGGTTGGAATGGTTGTAGGGCAAATTGCAAAAATTAGGGGCGCTCGTGTCGTTGGCATCGCTGGTTCTGATCGAAAAATAGAAGTATTAAAGGATCTTGGTTTTGATGAAGCGGTTAACTATAAAACAGAAGATAGTTTATATAAAGCATTGAAGCAGGCTTGTCCGAATGGAGTCGATGTTTATTTTGATAATGTTGGTGGTCCTGTTTCCGATAAAGTGATGAATCTATTAAACGACTTTGCTCGAGTTCCTATATGTGGTGCAATTTCTGCTTATAATATTACGAGCCCAGACCAAGATATGGGTCAACGCATTCAACCGAAATTAATCAAAAGTAGAGCGTTAATGAAAGGTTTTATCGTAAGCGACTATTCGAAATTTTTTAAAGAAGCGTCCGTCGATCTTGCAAAATGGTTGTCTGAAGGCAAATTGAAATATGAAGAGACCATTGTAGAAGGATTTGAAAATGTTCCGCAGGCATTTTTAGGCTTGTTTAAAGGAGAAAACATTGGGAAGCAGATTGTGAAGGTTAATAGTTAAAGTATGAAAAGTATGTTAGCAGATCCAACTGATGGGTCTGCTTTTATTTTACTTTAAGAAAGTTCAACTTTGTTAAAGGATTAAAGTATAAGAAAAGTGAAGGCTTTCGCCATAAGGACTTGGCGACAAGCCAAATTTTTCTAATGGACTGTTATAGTGACCTCATGCATAAAATGGTAGAAAATAGCAGGAAAAGAAGCATATTATGGAGAAATAATTTTATAACATAATTTGGAAGCGCTTACTTAATCATTTATAAGGAGGAGAGGACAATGACAGTAAACCCTGGTATCCAATTTTTCTTGGACAAATTGGCAGAGTTACCAAAAGTACCAATGGAGATGATCCCAGCCCAAGTTTATCGTGAAAAAAGTAAAGAGATGATGGAGTTTCCACAAGAGGCACCTGAAGAAGTGAGACAGGTGGAAAATCGTGTATTAAACCTTGAAGGAAGGGACATCCCTGTACGTGTGTACACACCAGCGGGGGAGGAGCAAGCTACATATCCTGGTTTAGTATATTATCACGGTGGTGGTTGGGTTATTGGTGACCTGGATAGCCATGACCCAATCTGTAGATTGCTTGCTAATCGGGCAAATTGTGTAGTTGTTTCGGTAGATTATCGTCTTGCTCCAGAGAATAAATTCCCTGCAGCAGTCGAGGATGCTTATGATTCCTTAGTATATGTTTCAGCTCATGCAGAAGAATTTAAGATCGATCCAAATCGGATTGCTGTTGGGGGAGATAGTGCGGGAGGAAATCTAGCAACAGTTGCTTGTATTATTGCGAAAGAAAAACAAACGCCAAGCGTCATTCATCAATTACTTTTATATCCTGCAACTGGGCGAAAGGAGGAATATCCATCTTTATTGGAAAATGGAGAAGGATACTTCTTAACAATGGAAATGATGAACTGGTTTAGTAAACATTATTTTAATGATGAAAGTGATTATCAGCATCCACACGCTTCACCGATATTTTATCCGGATTTAAGTGGCCTTCCGCCTGCTACTATTTTGACAGCGCAATATGATCCGTTGCGTGATGAAGGAAAAGCTTACGCAGATGAATTAGAGGCGCAAGGTGTAGAGGTAACATTTAAAAATTACGAAGATCTTATCCACGGATTTGCGAATTTTATTGGGTTCGTGCCTGCAGCGAAAGAGGCAATGGAGGAAGTAGCGGGGTATTTGAGGGATAGGTTTGAAGCGGTAGTGAAATAAATGAGCGAGGATCCAAAACTGGATCCTCGCTTTTATATATCAGGGGGAATTACTAGTAATTGAAATTAATTAGAACTATATGTCTATTTACCCCAAACCTCATTAGCCAAATCAACAACTAGCTTCAATTTATTCCACTGTTCTTCCTCTGTAAGCTTATTACCGTGGTGTGTCGATGCAAAGCCACATTGTGGGCTTATGCAAAGTTGTTCTAACGGAACGAATTTAGAAGCTTCCTCAATTCTTGCTTTTATCGTTTCCTTATCTTCTAGCTCACCATTTTTGGATGTGATAAGGCCTAATACAACGCGTGGGCCACCTTTAGGAATGTATTGTAGCGGCTTGAAATCACCAGAACGTTCGTCATCGTACTCAAGGAAGAATCCGTCTATCTTCTCTTTTGCCAACAGTGTTGGAGCGATGAGTTCGTAGCTTCCTTGGAATGCCCAAGTAGATTTGTAATTACCGCGACATAGGTGCTGGGTAACGATTAAATCTTCTGGTTTATTTTCTAAAGAACCATTTACCACTCTAAGAGCTAAATCAATTAAGTAATCACGATCGTATTTGCCATCATTGAATGGAATATCTGGGGCTGACAACCCTGCAATATATACGTCATCTAATTGTAAGTAACGGACCCCAGCATCGTAAAATGCTTGAATTGCTTCTTGATATGCTTTGATGATATCCTTCGCAAACTCTTCAATATCTGGATAAATGTCAGGGATACGGATACCTTCGTTGAAAAATTGATTAGGACTAGGAATGGTTTGTTTAGGAACAGCACGCCCTGCAACGATTTTCTTAAATTCTTTAAAATCCTGTAAGAAAGGATGGTTTGGGTTAAAAGAGACTTTACCGATGTTGCGAACGTTATAGCGCTCTGTTTCTTCCCCCTTAAAAATGTACCCTTGGTCTGGTACAAAACCTTCAATTCCATTAAAATGCTCCATGAAATCTAAGTGGAACCAGGTGCGACGAAATTCACCGTCAGACACAAACTCAAAGCCCAGTTCAATTTGTTTATCCACTACTCTTGCAATTTCTTTGTTTTCCACTGCACGAAGATCTTCTGCAGAAATTTTTCCTTCTTTAAAATTCCTTCTTGCCTCATGTAAATTATTTGGACGTAATAAGCTTCCTACTTGGTCCGCACGGAAAGGTGCTTGTAGTTTTGTAATGGTCATGTTTATTCCTTCTTTCTATTTGGTTTATGGTAAAATCGCAAATGCTCTTACAGGAAAACCGGATGCTTTTTCAACTTTTGGCACGATGGTGAAAATTGCTGCGCCTTTTGCTGGCATTTGGTCTAAGTTCGTTAATAATTCAACTTGGAAGGTGTCTTGTGCTAGCACATAATACTCGGCTAACAGTGCACCATTTTTTTGAAAATCAACACTAGCATCTGTATCAAATGTTTCATGTCCTACTGCTTTAATGTTTCTTTCTTCAAATAAAAATTTTAATGCATCTACTGACCACCCTGGTGCATGGTTATTTCCGTCTTCATCCTTGTTATCAAGAGCAGCTTGATCTGGCCAACGTTTACTCCAGTCTGTTCGAAGTGCGACAAATGTGCCTGCTTCTATCGTTCCATGCTTTTCTTCAAATGCTAGAATATCCTCCACTTGTAAGATGAAATCATGATTAGCAGCAGCTTCCGTTGATTTATCTATTACAACTAGTGGTAGCACAAGCTCTTTTAACTCAAGTTCATCCATATATCGTGTATCACGCACAAAATGAATTGGTGCATCTAGATGTGTTCCGTATTGCCCGGGAAAAGAGAAGTTTTGCACGAAAAATCCATCGTTATGGTCAAATTTTGTTGTAATTTCAGCTGCATCCAATGCAGCAAAGTGTGGAGAATCAGGACCAAAAGTATGTGTTAAGTCCACCCATTGTTTCTCTTTTAGCAGATTAATAGCCTGTAGTAGTTCATTTGTTTTTGTTGTTACAGTCGTCATTGTCATCACCTCAATATGAATTTAGAAGAATAAATCAGAAAAGCCTCTTCTTAAATATAAGAAGAGGCTTGGCATCACAAACAAGTACCACTCTCCTTATCTACAAGTTTGAAAACTTTCTGGAATTGGCACAGTACTTGTAAAAGTCCGCTGCCGAGGCTTCAAAGGGCCAGTCCCTCCACCTCTCTGGATAAGAAAATCGAATATGTATGAAGTTGTAATTTGTATGTTACGACGGTTTTGGATGTTTGTCAATGCTTTTTTGCTTTTTTATAGTAAAGGGAGAAAGTGTTTGTGTTTTATCTACGTTAGGCTAGAAAGTAGAAATATTTTTTCTCTAAATGGAATAAAGTTTAATGAATGCGCTTTCATATCATAATTAGTGAAAAGGAGTGATGTGATGTTTGGGAAAGTGAGTTTGGTTACACAGATGCTAATTGCCTTTGTATTGGCAATAATTGTGGGGCTAATACTCGGAGCGAATGCAGACTTTGTTCAGCCTTTAGGTGATTTATTTTTACGTTTAATCAAGTTCATCATGATACCACTAGTCTTTAGTACGTTGGTTGTCGGTGTAGCGAGCACTAGTGACATGAAAGTCCTCGGTAAACTAGGTGGAAAAACGGTTCTTTACTTTTTATGTACGACATTATTTGCAGTTACTATCGGTATTGTCATCGCGCTTATTTTTAATCCGGGAACTGGTTTAAGCATTAGTCCTGGTGAAGCGGCTGTAGAGCCTAATGAGACAGAAGGGGTTATCGCTACATTGCTAGCTATCATTCCAACAAATCCTTTTGCAGCATTTGTGGAAGGGAACATTTTGCAAATTATTTTCTTTGCTTTGTTTTTAGGAATAGGTATTACAGCTGTGGGGGATAAAGCAGCTCCAGTGAAAAGATTTTTTGATGGGTTCGCAGAGGTCATGTATAAAATTACAGGATATATTATTAAGGTCGCCCCAATTGGTATATTCGGCTTAATTGCCCCTATTGTTGGGCAGTATGGTGCATCCGTGTTACTTCCACTAATCAAAGTTCTACTCGCCATGTTATTGGCTTGTCTACTCCATATCACGATTACTTACTTCTTCCTCGTATCCAAATTTGGTAATATGAGTCCTTTATTTTTTATAAAAGGAATTTCTCCAGCAGCTTTAGTAGCCTTCAGTACTTGCAGTAGTTCCGGAACTCTTCCTGTAACGATTAAAAACGTTGAAGAAAATTTAAACGTACCTAAACGAGTGAGTAGCTTCGTTTTACCACTCGGTGCAACGATTAATATGGATGGAACGGCCATTTACCATGGTATTGCCGCATTATTCATCGCACAAGCATACGGTCTCGATTTATCATTTATTCAATATTTAACAATCGTGTTAACAGCAGTTTTAGCATCAATTGGAGCAGCAGGTGTTCCAGGTGCAGGGATGGTCATTCTTGCCATGGTATTGGCATCGGTTAACTTACCATTAGAGGGGATAGCTCTCATAGCGGGGATTGATAGAATTCTAGATATGTTTAGAACATCTACAAATGTTATAGGTGATGCGTCCGCTACTGTCGTCCTTTCTCGAAAAGAACGAGAAGCGGGTGGAGGTTGAAACTTAATCAGCTAAGCTAGTTTAGAAGCCTCTTCCATAGGTGAAGAGGCTTTTTTTCTATGGGGCATTGGAATAAACAAAAAGGTAATTCTATTCTTTTGCAGAAAACTAATTATTAATAGAAACATAGTTAGGGGTAAAACATTAGTGTGGGAGAAAGGAGTTGCATGGATGTATTCATTTATTTCACCGATTAAAATTCATCATGGGGAAGGTTCTGTTAGTAAGTTAGAAGGAATCTTAGAGGAACTGCGCGCGGATAAGGTTTTTTTACTAACTGATCCGATTTTAAAAGAACTTGGTGTCATTGAACCTGTTCTAAAGATTTTAGAAGGACGTGGGGTCACTGTTACTTTGTCAACAAACGTTATACCCGAACCACCTTTAGAAGTAGGGAACAAAGTGATTGAAGAAGTAAGGAAGACGAAGCCGGATTTAGTTCTCGGTATAGGTGGGGGAAGTGCACTAGATTTAGCAAAAGCTGCGGCTGTATTAGCGGATAATGATGGAAATGTGCAGGATTACTTAAACTTAAGTGGAACCAAAAAAATTAAGAAAAAAGGCATCCCGAAAGTTCTCCTTCCTACGACAGCAGGAACTGGGGCTGAGGTTACTGATATTGCCGTTTTTTCATTGGCAGATACCAAGGATGTCATCACTCATGACTATTTACTTGCTGATTATGCCATTGTGGACCCAGTTTTTACATACACTTTACCTGCAAAGGTGACAGCAGCTAGCGGAATAGATGCACTTACCCATGCGATTGAGGCTTTTACTTCTGTAAATGCTACCCCATTAACCGATTTACTAGCATTAGATGCGATGAGAAGAATTAACAAATACGTGCGAACGGCAGTGTGGAACGGAAAAGATAAAGAGGCAAGAGGGGAAATGGCATTAGGTAGCTTGTTAGCCGGATTAAGTTTTTATAATGCAGGTGTCGCTGGGGTCCATGCTTTAGCCTATCCATTAGGTGGACTGTTTAAAATTCCTCATGGGGAATCCAATGCTGTATTGTTGCCATATGTATATGATGCCATTTGGCCTTCCTGTTTAGAAAAGATGGTTTTAGTTGCGGAAGCTTTTGAACTACCAGCGGAAGGAAAATCAGCTAGAGAAATTGCGCTAGATGTCGTGCAAAGTCTTTATGATTTAGTAGAGGATGTTGGTTTGCCTAAGAGTATTGGGGAGTATGATATTCATCCTGAGGATATCAATTTGTTGGCGGAAAATGGGGTTAAGCAAAAGAGATTACTAGCTAGAAGTCCAAAACCTCTCCATTTAAAAGATGTAAAACAAATCTATCAACATGCATATGAAGGCAAATTAACTAGTAAATAAGGGTGAGTCTATTGTATAAAACAGTTATTGATCCACGCGTTTCGGAAACAGATGGGGTTGGCCATATTAACAACACAACGATTCCAGTCTGGTTTGAAGCGGGTAGAAATGAAATCTTCAAACTTTTTACGCCTGATAGCTCTTTTGAAAATTGGCGAATGATCATTTTAAATATGAATGTCGATTATGTGAGCCAAATTTATTTTGGAACGCATGTTACCGTTCATACGTGGGTGAAAAAGATTGGAAATTCAAGTTTGCAGTTGTATGAAGAAATTAGACAAAATGATCAACTGTGTGCGAAAGGGACTGTGACATACGTTAATTATAATGTGAAGGAAAAAAAGTCTGAGCTGATTCCTAATCATATTCGGAGTGTGTTAGAGAAACATTTAGCCGAAGATGTGTAAACGTTATCGCCTTGGAGGTCGGTGAAACCTGTGGTAAACTTATGTTTATGATTGGAGAAGAATGGATGTCTTACGGATCGTAGACATTTGAAAGGTGGAGGTATACATCGACTTCCTAATGCTTAGTTCATTAATAGCAATCGGTATTTTTGCGGGTGCTTATGGTGCAATTGTAGGTGCTGGGGGCGGATTTATTTTTGTTCCAGCACTTTTGATTTTTTATCAATTTTCTCCTGCTGTAGCGGCTGGCACGGGTTTACTTATTGTTTTTATCAATTCATTATCTGGCGTATTTGGTCTCATTAAACAAAAGAGAATTTATTATTATGTAGGGATTATTTTAACGATTGGAGCTATACCGGGTACATTTTTTGGGAGTTGGTTAGCTGAAATAATTCCAGCTGCCTCCTTTTATAAAATTTTTGCGATTTTACTTATTTTGTTGAGTGGATTTTTGTTTTATAAAAACTCAAACATCTTTCAGAAAAATAAAGGTGAAGACAGCGAACTTGAAAAAGCATTTCTGCTGGAAGAGGGTATTTGGAATAAGCAAAACATAGGCTTTTTAGGGATTGGTTATTTATTAGGTACCGTTTCCAATTTCTTTGGCATCGGTGGAGGTTGGTTGATGGTTCCAATTCTCGTTTACGGATTTAAAATTAAACCACATATTGCAACAGCAACTTCTTTATTTACTTTATGTATTTATTCCTTTGTCGGCGCAACAAGTCAAATACTAAATGGCAATATCGACTGGGAAGCTGGTATATGGGGTGGTTTAGGTGTAATGGTTGGTGCGCAGCTAGGCGTTTTAGTATCGAGCAAGCTATCCGGCAAAGTCATCATTCAAATGCTATCCCTCTTACTCCTCCTAATCGGAGCAAGACTACTGTTTATGGGGTGAAGCGGTGCCTGTCACCGCCCGAAATTTGTCGAATAAAGAAAAGGAAGAGTGCACGCGCACTCTTCCTTTTTAGTTACTCGCAGCAGGTACTTGTACTCGCGAAGGCTTCTTTTCGACTTTTACTTTTTCTTTTGTTTCAGCCGTTCTAGTGGCAATTTCATTTTTGAAATAGCCAATTACCTTTGAAATCACCGCGATAGATAATATAGAAAATAATCCTTTGATAAGTCCAACGGCATAAAGTCCGGATAAAACGACGATTCCATCAAAAATAAACGTTGTTTTACCAGGGTTGATGTTGTACCTTTTTTGAAGGAAAAGGGATAAAATGTTAGCCCCACCTAAAGAAGATCCGTTCATGAATAGAACCGATAATCCGACTCCGATAAACAATCCACCAACAATAGCACCAACCCACATCGGTATAGTAAAGCCAGGTAGAAATTGATCTAAGCTCGTTAACCCTGACAAAATGGTTACAGATAAAATTGTAGATAATGTAAACTTCCAACCCATTCGAACAAAGGAGAAGATATAGAAGGGGATATTTATCATAAAAAATACAATTGAAAATGGAAGGGTAAATAAGTATGAGACACTAAGTGCGAGACCTGCTGTTCCACCTGTAACAAGGCTGGAATGGTTTAGAAAAATGACACCTATAGCAGTAATCATGCATCCGAGCAAAATGTAAAGATACTTTTTCATGAAAACGCAACATCCTTTCTTAAAATCACGGAAAAACCCATACTATAATGATAAAATGTAAAAGATAATGTTTGTATAGTAAAATGAAGCAATAAAGGTTGTATCACCTTATATTTGAATTTATTTTAGGTTAATTATATTCATTTTGAAAAGGAGTGCCTTCATGGATAAAATTGATATACATTTACTAAAGCTTTTGCAAGCCAATGCTAGAATGACAATAAGTGAGTTATCAAAGGAATTAGCTTTAAGCCGACCAAGTGTGTCGGAGAGGATTCAACGTTTAAAAGAAAAAGGTATTATTGAAGAATATAGCGCAAGGGTTTCTTTACCAGCAATTGGACGTGAAATTTCGTTGATTATTCAAGTGAAGGATTTGAAGATTTCCTTGAAGGACTTTGAAGCGCGTATAAAAGAAAAGGAAGAAATAATCGAAGCACATCGTGTAACCGGGGATGTCAGCTATTTTTTAAAGGCGGCTGTACCGAATATGATCAGTATGATGACGTTAATAGATGATTTGATACCCTTTGGGAACATAAATACGTCTACTATTCTATCCTCACCTGTACCTTATCGTCACGTGCTACCGATGGAATAATATATTTGTGCAAAAGAAAAGAAGAAGGTTTATCGAAAACCTTCTTCTTTCATATGATCTGTTTATTTTTCAAAAGGATAATAAGAGTCTTTTATACGTAAGTCTTTTTCTAGTTCTTTACTTTGTTCTTCATATTTTTCGTAATTAAAAAAGTTTATACTTCTAAACATTGCTGACACTTTATTAATCATTTCAATCTCTTTGGATGAATAGCTATCTTGGTTTTCGTGATACTCATAGAATAACGGATTCGGAAATACTTGATACGCATGTTGTACTCTGTCAGAGTTTTCGGCATATTTTTCTGCGTCCTTGAATTGCTTCTGTGCTTCCATCCATTCGAAAATATCTCCTGAACCGTCATTAGTAAACATATCCATTTGTGTTTCTAAATAAAAATATTGTTCAACTAGCTGGTAATAAACTTTATCAGAAACCCCTTTTACCTGTGAATTACGCGGACTATCTATAAATATAGTGTAAAAGATGCCTAGCAATAGGATAAGGGAACCAATTATTGCGGTTTTTTTATTAAAAAATTTGCTATAGGCTAAACGCTTTTGTTGAGCAGGTTCTTCTAGATGTATGTTTTGCTCATTTTCTACTAGTTTTTGACCACATTCACTACAAAACTTTTCCTCTGGATTTAGCTTTCTACCGCAGTTCGTGCAAAATTTTGATGACATACTGTAGCCCCCCGTTGTCTTTATATATAAGTATATAGTACCATTCTGCACCTCGAATAACTATAAAATTGTCGAAAACAGGGAGCTCACAAAAAACGCTCCCTGTTTGCTATTCATCAAATGGATTGTAGGAGTCTTTTATTTGCATTTCCTCTTTCAGTTCTTCGCTCATCATTTTATATTCTTCCGTCTCTCTTCGCATTACTAATCTATACATATCTTGAATTTTTCCAACCAGTTCTGTCTCTTTTGAAGAAAAAGACTCTCTATTCTTCATAAATTCAAGAAGTAACGTATTGGGAAATACTTCTCCAGGATTTACTACTATATCTTCCTTTTCGGCAACCTCTTCTGCTTCTTTGTACTGTTCCTGGGATTTCATCCAATCAATAAAGGCCTCTAAACCTCCATTTTCTAACATATCCATTTGCCTTTCTAAATAAAAATATTGTTCTACTAACTCATAGTAAACTTCATCAGAGACCCCTTTTACTTTTGAATTATGAGGCGTATCAATAAGGAAAAAATAAATAAGAAATAATGCGAATAAACCAGCAACAATAAGAGAAACAAACTTTTTATTTTTAATGAAAGGTTGTTTACTTGATTCGGTTGTAGTTTGTAGTAGTTCTTCTCCCCCAGATGTTTCATTTTCTTCTAACTTTTGCCCACACTGACTACAAAATTTTTCTTCTGGGATCAGTTTTCGGCCGCAATTTGTACAAAATTTCAATGACATAGACTTCTCTCCCCTGTTGTTATGTATGTATATAATTTCTATGATTATAGCATAATTGCTATTGTACGATAGCGAAAAAAGTAGAAAGCTGTTGGAGCAAGGTATTGGTGCATGGAAATCGCAGTAATAGGTATTTTTTGTTAAAAAGAGTAAAATAATATTAGACGGAATTAGTGGAGGGAAGATAGTTTGAAAAGAAGTACATTGATAACAAGTTCCCTTTTGATGGTCGGTCTTGTTATATGGGGGCTATTCGATTGGTTCAACAGTTCAAATGATGAATTCAATAGACAAAAGGCACTTGATGTGGAAGATGAAGTGGAAAAGGAAGATACGCAAGTTTTAGAAGACGATAGAGAAAAAATAAAAGGAGTAATTACGGAGGATGATTTAACTCACTTTCAGGAACAAGGGCTCAATCCATTTGGTACGGAAGAAAAAATAAGTGAGTTAAAAGATGTTCATTATAAAGAGTTTATTCACGGAATGTCCCACCAAAAGGTTCGGGCTAAGAAAAAGTGGGGATTTTATGAATTGCATCCCGCTAGAATTCAGTGGTTACTTAATGGATTAAACGAGATAGACCTTAAGCACGAGGATATTTACGAAGAAATTTTGCGTAAGTGGGAGCGGGAGGACTTTTCTGAGATTGATAAGGACCATAATGCCATTTGGAAGCTACAAGGTGGTAATGTTGGGAAAGCGACTGGAATTTTAAGCCCAGAGGAAGAACAGGATTATATTGAAAGTCATCACTAAACTTATGAAGGTCTAACTTTAGTCGTGTTAGGCCTTTTTCATTTGCTTGATTTAAGGAGTAAGTTGAAAAAATTGTCATATTTTGTTTATTTTTCTAATGATTAAATGTAAAATAAATCCATGTACTGTCAGGAGGGGTTTGGTGAAAAAGAAGCTCGGTATTTTATTTATGTTAGCTGCAATGATAACGTTAATAGCTACCATTATTTTTGGCCCGAAGTATCAGGAAGCACAATTAAAATTGATTCAAGGTGAAAATGAACTAACAAAAACCACTTCATTACAAACTAATGGTTCTACTGAGGAGCAGGAACTTGGTTTTTTTCACAAAATAAAGAATGGTGATCCTTATAAAATGCTAGTAATTGGAAATGGGGAGTGGGCTCCTTACCTTTCAGATTCTATTAAAGAGAAATATAAGGCTAGTGCTAATATAGATTTATTACATACTTCTAAACCTGATGTTTTTCAGAGTTGGATAGAGTATTCCCGTTCAGAGGAAAAGGCTAATGATTTAATCATTCTAGCGTTAAGAGAAAACGAATCGAATGGTTTAAAAGTAAATGAATATGCTGCTTTTTATGAAAGTCTATTAAGAGAAATTTTAGGTAATAATGAGCAAGCAGAAGTAATAGTAGTTGTGAATAATGTAATGGAAGATGATTACGCTAAAAAACTGCAAGAATTGGCAAGGTATTACAATGTTTCTTATGTAGATACTAGAATAGCTTTTGAGCAATCAGTAGATCAATTAACGATAGATGGGTCACAACCGAATGAAGAAGGGCATATACTATATGCTAAACAAATGTTTGATTTAATCCGTTCAAATGTCTTTTATAATAAGGCCATCACACGCGAAGAAAAGGAACATTTATTTAAAGATTCCACTAAATTTACTAAAATGAATGTTATTTCGACTATTACTATGGTAGAAAATATTGCATCATTAGGCTTTACTGGTAGTCTAGTAGCTGTTACATTTGCCACAGGTGCAAGTAAGGGAGTTGCAGATATTTACCTAGATGGTCAATATATACAAAGTTTTGATACGTATAGTGAAAATGACGGTGAAACGACGCTTTTACTAAATAGTAGTTTGGCAGACGGAGATCACGCACTGACTGTTCAACCGTCCATACTAACTAATGAAAACGCAATAGGAGCCGAATTAGAAGTTTTAGAGGTTATTACGAATTAGGGGTGTGCCTGTCACCACCCGAAATTTGTCGATTTAATGTTATACTAATATAAGGAAGTTTAGGATACTTGAGGTGAATTACTTGGAAAACAACAAAGAGAAAAAAGTTAGTTCGAGAAGAAAGAAGCTTTTCAAAATTTCGTTAGCTGTCTCCTCCATCCTTATAATAGGTGCGGGAATTTTTGCTTATAGTGTTTATTCTAATGTGAAAAACACGGTAAATGACAGAATGTATACCCCCGTAAAAAGTATTGACCGGACACCGGAGCAGAAGGAGAAGGCTGAAAGAAAAGAGCCGCTGAACATCTTATTAATGGGTGTGGATGAACGTGAATATGACAGAGGGCGATCTGATACATTGATGGTTCTATCGGTAAATCCGAACACAGATAGTATGCAAATCATTAGTATACCTCGTGATAGCCGTACGGAAATTGTCGGCAGGGGTTTTGATGACAAAATCAACCATGCTTATGCTTTTGGTGGAACGGATATGGCAATTGCAACCGTTGAGAATTTCGCAAATATTGAATTAGATTACTACGTAAAAATGAATATGGAAGGTCTTACTGATTTGGTGGACGCTGTAGGTGGAATTACCGTAAATAATGATATTGATTGGATGGATGATTCCCGAGACTTTCATTATAAAAAAGGTGAACTCGAATTAGATGGAGAGCTAGCGATGGGTTACGTTCGCATGCGTTATCAAGATCCGAATGGTGATTTTGGTAGAAACCAACGTCAACGTCAAGTGATTGAAGGAATTATTGATAAAGGCGCAAATATAGGTTCCATTACAAAAATAGATGACGTGTTAGCTGTACTTGGTGACAATATGCAAACAAATATGAATTTTGAAGATATGAAGAATATTTTTAAAAACTACCGAGATGCAAGAAAAAATACATCTAACTATCAAGTAACCGGAAACGGTACCTACATTGGTGATATTTATTATTTGATTGTATCAGAGGAAGAGCGGAAGAAAGTGCATGAAATGATTGTTGAGTTTAATGAGGAAGTATAGGGAGAAAGCCTGAGTTTTATTCTCAGGCTTTTTTATATTCTTATATAATTAAAGTTTTTAATGGGTAAGCATAAAATATTAATATTTTTTTTATATCTATCCTTAATATAATATTGAATTAGTAAATTATTAACATATCTACATAAGAAGAAGGTTTTCATAATGAGCCTCCGAAAGAGAAGTATAAATTTAAAATTAATAGTACCTTTATTTTTCGTAACTGGAGTTATGGGCGCCCGTCCCCTTATTCCTTTAATTGCAGATGAATTAAATGCTGATCACTTTGATATAGGTTTGCTCGTATCCGTTTTTTCTTTATTTCCATTTTTAATAGCTATTAAAGTTGGTCAGGTGATGGATAAAATAGGTTATAAGAATCCAATCATCTTGAGTGGAGTGATCGGGATAGGATCACTATTAGTTCCCTTCTTTTTTCCTAATATGGTTGGATTATATATTTCACAAATTTTAGCTGGTAGTGTTTACACGGTATTTATAATGGGAGCACAAACTTATGGAGGAACTGATTCTTCTGAGCAAGAAAAAGATCATAATATCGTAATGATTAGTGTGGGTGTTTCAATAGGAAGTTTTATTGGTCCGTTGCTTAGTGGTGTATTCGCAGAAGTGTGGGGATATCGAATTTCCTTTGCATTAATGGGACTAGCTATCCTACCATCTCTTTTTATTGCTTCCAATATAAAAGATAAAAAACAAGAAATAAACTATTACAAAAGAACCGCAAAATTTATTAATTCATTAACATTGTTAAAAGAGGTAGATATCCGTAAGGTGATATTAATTTCTATGATTGTATTAGCAGGAAGGGATATTTTTACTGCTTATATCCCTTTAATTGGTATTAGTAATGGACTTTCAAATTCTATGATTGGTTTTATTGTTTCCATTAATGCCTTTGCTGGAATAATAGTTAGGTGGTCAATGCCTTACTTAATTTTGAAGTTTGGAAGAAATAACATTACTTTGTGTGCAATATTGGGATCTGGTGCTCTATTTTTATTAATCCCCATAGCCTCAAGTTCCATTTCATTAATATTAGTTTCCTTTATCCTTGGAATGGGGCTAGGGTTAGGTCAGCCTCTTTCAATTTCTACCATGGTACATATTTTACCACAAAAAAGAATTGGTGAAGGTTTAGGGCTAAGATTATCAGCAAGTCGATTTGCACAATTATCCTCTCCTGTATTATTTGGTTTTGTTGCTCAGATTTTTAGTATGTCATTTGCGTTTTTCTTCGCGGGCACATTAATTCTATTCAGTGGAGCTAAAACAAAAATAAATGATAATTGTCCAACCACATTGGTATTGAAGAAAGGTAATAACTAATAAACAATATTGTATTTGTCTTTAAGGAAACTTACAAATGCGTTAACTACACTTAAATCTAGGAGCTCTTTGCGATATAAAAGAGATGTTTTTCTAAGTAATTTCTTATTATCTATAGTCAAGTCCATAGTATGTAGATCTACGGTATCTTCTAAACAAATACTTGGAAATATACCATATCCAAGACCTGTTTTTACTAATCCTTTACAGGTTTCTATGCTATCTACTTCCATAGAAACTTTTGGTGTCTTGTTAAATGTTTTTAACCACCAATCATCAAATGTTTTCTTTAGACTAACGTCTGTTTGATATTGGATTAAATTTTGATTAGGTAAATTATTTAAGTCTATTTCTTTTTTGGATGCGATACAAAGGGCTTCCTTATTTAATGTGATTTGCTCTCCAGACCACACATGGTCACCCCTAATAATAGCTACATGTATTTCTTCACTTTGAATTAGTTTTAAAACCTTTGAACTCCATCCAGTAGTTAAGTCAATTTCGATATTTGGAAATTTTGCCAGGAATCCTTCTAATATATTAGGTAATTGGTACATTGCGAAGTTACTCGAAACTCCTATTCTTAATATCCCCTGAATATTGTTTTTCATATTTGTTAAATTATCTTTTGCGATTTGTAGTTGTCTTTTCATGGATTCTGCATACTTAACAAGATAGTCTCCCTCACTGGTAAATACAACTCCTTTACTTCCTCTCAAAATAATTTGTGAGTTAAATTCTTTTTCGATTTGTTTAATTCTATATGTGAGTGCTGGTTGAGATATATAAAGTTTTTGAGCAGCTTTTGTTATACTTCCTTCTTTATGTAATGTTAACAATAGTTCCCAGTCTTTTTCCGTCATGTCATTACTCCTTTTCATTTTTTTAAAACCTACAGAGTTAATATGTTTTGGTATATTCCATTAAAAAATTTTATAGTAATTTATAAAATTTAAATATTTCACTTATATTCCAGTTTATTTTAATCTAAATGTAAGCGTTTGAGAAGTCAAAATATAGTGAAAATTAAAATTGTTCAGAGGTGATCTTAATTGTCGAACCACTCAGAATGGATTTATGATGTTGTGGTAGTAGGTGCAGGAAATGCTGCACTTTGTTCAGCACTTTCAGCCTGTGAAAATGGGGCAAAAGTACTTGTTTTAGAAAAAGGTCCCAAAAATAAAAGGGGAGGAAATTCTTTCTTTACAGACGGTGCTATACGTTTTGCGTTCAATAGTTTAGAAGATCTAAGAAAAGTAATACCTAGTATTACAGATGAACTTGCAGCAAGAATTAACATGCCCGCTTATACTAAAAAACTTTTCCATGGAGATTTGATGAAAGCAACAGGCAATAAGTCGGAACCAGAATTAGCAAGTTATTTGGTAAATGAATCTTTTGAAACGATTAAATGGATGCACAAGCACAATATTGAATTTGATCTAATTTTTGATAATCAATCCTTTTTCAAAGATGGTATTTACAATTTTTGGGGTGGATTACCTGTCAAAACAAGGGATAAGGGTGTTGGACTTATTGAAAAATTAAACGAACGAGCTGAAGAACTTGGAATTGATGTTTGGTATGAATCACCCGCAAAGAAAATTGTTATGGCTAATGGTGAGGTTGCGGGTATTGTAGTCAATAAGAAAAATGAAGAAGTAATTGTCAAATCTAAAAGTGTTATTTTAGCATGTGGAAGTTTTGAAGCGAACAATAAACTAAGAGCAGATAATTTAGGTGATATCTGGGATAAGGCTATTGTACGGGGAACTGAATTTAATACAGGTGATGGTCTATCAATGGCATTTGAAGTTGGAGCTCAACCATTTGGAGATTGGAGTATGTGTCATTCTATTGGGACTGATGCTAATGCTCCGAAAGTAGGTGATTTTACAAAACCAGGTGATATTTTTAAGAAACATTCTTATCCACTTGGAATTATGCTTAACAAGAATGGTGAACGTTTTGTCGATGAGGGGGCTGATTTCAGGAATTACACGTATGCAAAGTATGGACGTGAAGTATTAAAGCAACCTGATCAAGTGGCTTATCAAATATATGATGCCCAAGTAAGAGAAATGCTTAGAGATGAATATGACCGTGATGAAGCAACATCTTATAAGGCCAATTCACTTGAAGAACTTGCTGACCAACTGGACGTCAATAAAAAACAATTTTTAAAAACAATTAAAGAATATAACCAGTCAGTACAAAATGGGAAATATGAACCTTCCGAAAAAGATGGAAAAGGTACAAAAGGGATTATGCCACCTAAATCAAATTGGGCTTTAAGATTAGAACAACCTCCATATTATGCTTTTCCGGTAACATGTGGTGTTACTTTCTGCTTTGGAGGAGTAAAAGCCAATACTAATGCAGAGGTACTTAATAAAAATGATCAGCCTATTAAGGGTCTTTATGCTTCTGGGGAAATGATTGGTGGGATCTTCTATGAAAATTATCCTGGTGGAACAGGATTAATGTCAGGTGCTGTATTTGGAAAGACCGCAGGAAAGTCAGCAGCTAATTATGTGAAGGGACAACTTGTGTGAAATAATTAAATATTAAATGAAGATTAAGTCTATATAAAAAATATTAATGGTATCAAATAAAAAAAAGCTATTGTTATTTATATCTAGATTAATATAAAATGTCTAAATATACAGATAATTAAAAATAAATGCTAATTGGAGGGGTGTTTTTGAAGCGCTACCAAATGCTAGTGAATGGGAGCTGGATAAACAGTTCAAGTGAGGAAACTTTTTACTCAATAAATCCATTCAACCAAAAACCGTGGGCTGAAATTCCCCAAGCAACTTCTGTAGACATCGAGGAAGCTATTGGAGCTGCTAGAAAGGCTTTTGAAATAACTTGGAGCCAAACTAATGGATACACTCGTGCTAATTTATTATTTAAACTAGCTGATCTTATTGATAAAAATGCCGAAAGACTTGCAATACTAGAGTCAACCGACAATGGCAAGGTGATAAGGGAAACTAAAAATCAAATGCATTTTGCAGCAAGGAATTTTCGTTTTTTTGCTGGTTTTGCAGATAAACTACAAGGTGAAACTATTCCTTTAGACAACCTCAACTTGTTTGACTACACCTTAAGAGAACCTCTTGGAGTTACAGTATTAATTTCTGCATGGAATTCACCTATTCAAACTCTAACAAACAAACTTGCACCAGCACTTGCTGCAGGTAATACAGTTGTGATTAAACCATCTGAACACACCTCCGTTACTACTCTTGAACTTGGAAAATTAATAGAAGAAGCAGGTTTTCCAAAGGGGATAGTAAATATTGTTACAGGTGATGGAAAAGTTGGTGCACTGCTTACTCAAAGTCAAAGTGTAAATAAGATAAGCTTCACTGGAGGTCCATCAACTGGAAAAATAATTGCAGAAAATGCAAGTAAAAATCTAATACCTTGCACCCTTGAACTTGGAGGTAAATCACCAAATATAATCTTTGAAGATGCCCACATGAAAAATGCCGTAACTGGTGCTATTGCTGGTATTTTTGGAGCGTCAGGTCAAACTTGTATTGCAGGTTCAAGGTTGTTGGTACAAAACAAAGTTTATGATGAAGTAGTAACCAACCTAGCAAAACGTGCTAGTGAAATTGTTTTAGGGGATCCGCTTAATCCTGATACTCAAATGGGACCAGTTGCCAATTTGGTTCAGTTTGAAAGAATACTATCTATGATTGGTAAAGGTAATGACGAGGGTGCACAAATTATTGTAGGCGGTAAAAAAGCTGAAAAGGAGGGCCTTTCAGACGGATTCTTCATTTTACCAACAGTGGCTGCAAATGTTAACAACAATATGAAAATTGCTCAAGAAGAAATATTTGGTCCTGTACTGAGTGTCATACCATTTGAAGACGAGGATGAAGCTATACATATAGCAAATTCTTCTGAATATGGCCTGGCTTCAGGAGTTTGGACTCGCAATATTTCAAGAGCCCATAAAATGGCAAAAAAACTTAACGCGGGTACAGTTTGGATTAATACTTATCGAACAAGTGCAGCACAAGCACCTTTTGGTGGAGTGAAAAATAGTGGATATGGGAAAGAACGAGGTTTACACGCCCTTCTTGAATACACCCAAATTAAAAATGTAATGATTGATCTTAGTGAAGAAGAAAGGGATCCATTTTCTATCAAAGTTTAACTTTTTTGGTTTATTTAACACTATTGTAATCATGTTAATGCAGGAAAATAATTTCAGGAAAGGGGGCGTGAGAATATGGAAGCTAATGAATGGAAAGTTGGGGTAGTTGGTTTAGGAAATATGGGTGGGAAAGTTGCAGAATCCATTGTAAGTAAAGGTTTTAACGTAATTGTATATGATGTTAATCCTAAAGTTACAATCCTATTAAAGGAAATGGGGGCAGAAGTAGCAAATGATCTAATAGATATTGCAGCTAAGTCTAATATAATTTTAACAAGTCTACCTAATACAGATATTGTTAGAGAAGTATATGAAACAATTTTAAACAAAGTAGAGCATGGCACTATATTTATTGAAATGAGCACAATAGATCCTGGTTATATAAAAGATTTAGATACCCAAGTTTCTAATAAAGAATCTTTCTTAATTGATCTTCCTGTGAGTGGAAGCCCGGAAGAAGCCAAAAACGGTAAATTAGTTTTAATGGCAGGTGGAAATAAGGAGGTTATTAATAGATTACAACCACTTATCAGCTGTTTTGGTGAACAAGTGCATTACGTTGGAAAGCCTGGAGATGCTAAAGCGGTTAAGGTAGTAAATAATTTAATGACTATGGGAAATGTTGCTGTAGCAGCTGAAGCCTTTTCAATTGGATTAAAGTTTGGAATTGATCCAGAGCTACTTTTTAATGTTTTAAACCAAAGTGGGGGTCGTTCTCACCATTTTAGTAAGCGCTTTCCTAATGCGTTGCAACGAGATTTTGAGGGTAGATTTTCAGTCGAATTAGGTGAAAAAGATGTTTCTCTTGGATTAGATTTATCAAAAAGTTTAGATGTCCCCTCACCAATTGCCAGCTTAGTTCAACAAATCTATCGTATCGCAAAATCAGAAGGATTTGGGCAAGAAGATATTGTTGCAGTCTTAAAACTCTATGAAAAATGGGGTAGGTTAGTGAACTAATTTACAAAACATTTATTATAAAATCGATGAAAAAAGGAGGATTTATTTATGAGAAAGTTAAAAATCTTTTCATTAATTTTAGTGTTGTCATTTGGATTACTACTTGTGGGGTGTAACAGTTCAAGTACCCAGGGATCTTCTGGTGCAGATGATCCTATCAAGGTGGGGTATATAGGAGCACTTTCTGGGGGTTCTTCGACCATGGGTGTACCTGGTAAAAATGGTATTCAACTCGCAGTTGATGAAATTAATGCTGATGGAGGAATAAATGGAAGACAGATAGAACTTATAGCAGCTGACGATAAAGCAGATCCAGCAACTTCAGCAACACAAGCTCAAAAATTAATTAATGAAGATGAGGTTGTTGCTATTTTAGGTGGGCCTAACTCAGGTACTGTTAAAGCTAATAGTGAAGTAATAGCACAATATGGCGTTCCCGAATTAATAACAATTGCAATGAACGATACACTAATTGATCCAAATAGTGCAACGTTTCCCACTACTTTCCGGATGACTGAGGATAACTCTTATGATATTAGAGCTCTAGCAGAATTTTTAATTGGAGAAGGTCATCAGAATATTGGAGTAATTGCTGATAACACAGCATATGGCCAATCAGGAACAGAAAGTATTAAGAAAATTTTAGAAGAAAAAGGACTTAATGTTGAAATTGCGGTTGATCACCCTGTCGGAGCTAAAGATCTTACTGCTCAAACACTTAAACTTCGTGAAGCAAATGTAGATGCTGTATATGTGTTTAGCCTTGGACCCGAGGGAGCATTGTTTATGAAAACACTTAAACAAATTGATTGGAAAGTACCTGTTGTAGGTGGTCGAGGACTAAATATGAAAGCGTTTGTTGATTTAGCAGGAGACGCAGCAGATGGGATGATTCTACCGACAGTAATAAATCCAAATAAACCGGAAGCAAAAGAATTTATAGAGAAGTATGACGAGAAATATAATGATGATCCAACTCATGTTTATTCTTCACTAGGTTACGATTCTATGTATCTACTAGCTGCTGCTCTTAAAAAGTCTGATGGAGAAGGTGGAGATGCTTTAATAGAAGCCTTAGAAAGTCTAAAAGATATACCTACAGTCACAGGTGGGATGGATCATACAGCTTCCTTTACGGATGATAAACATAACGCAGTAAACGAAAACTACATTATTTTTAATCAAGTAAAAAATGGAGCCTTCGAGTTCTACACAGATGAAGTTGAATCCGGTTGGGAATAATTTAAATTTAAAATAGAAGGGGAAGTCAAACTTCCCCTCTTTAACCTTCTAGTGAGAGGAGCTTATTATGGACGTTTATGGGCAGTTATTAATTGCTGGTATATCAACAGGAAGTATATACGGACTTATTGCTCTAGCATTTTTAATTATTTATAATTCCACACAGATTGTTAACTTTGCTCAGGGTGAGATGGTAATGGTAGGGGCAATGATGACTTTCTTTGGATTAAGTTTTCATTCATTTTCCTATTTATCCACTTTTTTTATTGTTATTGGCTCTATGATAGTTATAGCCTTTATCTTTCAACATGTCCTTGTAAAACCATTACAAAAACAAGGTGCCTCAATGTTTAGTATCATAATCGGAACAATTGCTCTTGGGATAGTGTTATCTGAAGGCATGGGTTTGTGGCTGGGAAAACAACAATATGGCGTCCCACCAATAATTCCTAACAATCCAATTAGTTTGGGCAATATTACGATTCTCCCACAAAACCTTCTAATTATTATAATATCCTGGTCTTTGGTCATATCAATTTGGTATTTCTTCAATCGAACAATGACTGGACTGTCATTACGAGCTGTCAGTATCAGTACAGAGGGAGCCCAGGTCAGTGGTATAAAAATTTCAAGAATGTTAGCTATCGGTTTTACTTTAAGTGCTGTCGTTAGTGGTATTGGTGGGTTGTTAATAGCGCCAGTTGTTGGAGCTTCCCCCTACCTAGGGTTATCCATAGCCGTTAAAGGTTTTGCTGCTGCAATTCTAGGAGGAATGGGTAATATTTATGCAGGAATGATAGGAGGAATAATTATTGGGATTTCTGAAAGCTTTTTCAGTTTTTATATTCCATCCTATGCTGAAGCTATAACTTTTACAATTATGTTATTTATGTTAGTCGTTAAACCAACAGGGTTATTTCCTGAACATTCATAAGAGAGGTGGGCAAATTTGAAAAACTTTAGTAGGTTTAATTTTAATTCTAAATATTTACTGCTTATTTTAGCCTTATTGTTTTTTTTCCTACCCACCTTTGTGAATAGTCCATATTTAATTAGAGTAATAGAAATGATAGCTATTTTCTCATTATTAGGGTTGGGTTTAAATTTTTTGTTTGGCTATACCGGTCAAATATCAATCGGACATTCCGCATTTTATGCATTAGGAGCTTATACTTCAGCAATTTTAGAAACTAAATTTGCTGTTCCTTTTTATATCGCTTGGATAGTTGCTATAGTACTTACTGGATTAATAGCATACTTGGTAAGTTTTCCAATACTGAAGTTAAAAGGCCACTATTTAGCTATGGCTACACTTGCTTTTGTACTTATAGTTGAGACTATTTTAGGACAATGGATACCAGTAACTGGAGGGCATGACGGAATTACGGTATTAACTGTTTCTCTATTAGGACCATGGATAGCACAAAATCTTTATTATTTTATTATTGGATCAACTATTATTGCAATATGGATGCTAATGAATATATCAAAGTCATCAATCGGTAGATCTCACCAGGCACTTAGAGACGATGAGGATGGTGCAGAATCCTTGGGTATTCCTGTGAAAAAGTATAAAGTAAATGCTTTTGTTTTTAGTGCTATGCTTGCTGCAGTAGCAGGAATATGGTACGCCCATCTATCTATGGTAATAACTCCTGAAGTATTTAGTGCAGGTGTGTCTATTCAATTATTAATGATGGTAGTAGTTGGTGGAATGGGTAGTAACCTTGGGGCAATTTTAGGAGCAATCTTTATTATTGTATTGCCAGAGTTTTTGTATGACTTTCAAGATGCAAGTATGTTTATTTATGGTTCTATTGTATTAGTAATTCTCTTATTCTTCCCAGGTGGATTGGCGGGTATTTTTAAGAAGGTATCTAAATTTTTATTTCACAGGAAGAAATATTCAGGGAAAGAAAGTGAGGTAGACGTACAAAATGCTTCTTGAAGTTAAAGGTTTAACTAAAAGATTTGGTGGATTAGTAGCTGTTAATCAAGTTGGTTTTAGTGTTGAAGAAGGGAAAATCACTGCGCTAATAGGGCCAAATGGAGCGGGAAAGACAACATTGTTTAATTGTATTTCAGGTTTTTATCAACCAAATGAAGGTGAAGTATTATTAAATAATAGTAACATTATTGGTCAACCTGCACATAAAATTCTACAAAAGGGTTTAGCCAGAACCTTCCAGCTAGTTAGAAATTTTGAAGGTATGACTATACTAGAAAATATTATGACTGCAGCTCATGTTCATTCTGGCCAAAATTTCCTTAACTCTTTATTATTTCTTCCTTCTGTTAAAAAGAGTGAAAAAGAATTGAAAGAGAAGGCAAATGACATTCTAAAGTTTCTAAATTTAGCTCATGTTGCTGATAAGTATCCTAACGAAATATCTTATGGTCAAAAAAGACTTGTCGAAATTGGAAAGGTACTGGCAACAGATGCAAAATTATTGCTAATGGATGAACCAGCAGCTGGTTTAAACGATAGTGAAACTAGGACTTTAGTAGATACAATGAGAGAAATACAAAAAACTGGTAAGTCAATATTAATTGTTGAACATAATATGAAATTTATTATGGAACTAGTTCAAAAAATAGTAGTACTAGATTTCGGTCAAAAAATTGCTGAAGGTACTCCAGAAGAAATAAGAAATAACGAAAAAGTGATTAAGGCTTACTTAGGAGGAGGGAAGGTTAATGCTTAAGGTGAAAAATGTATCAGCTGGATATGATGGCATTGATGTTCTCCATGAAGTTTCTCTAAATGTGAATGAAGGAGAAATTGTATCTCTAGTAGGACTTAACGGTGCAGGAAAATCAACACTATTAAAAACCATTTCGGGAATTTTACCTGCAAAAAAGGGAGATATCTATTTTGATGATCAAAAAGTAACTAATCATTCAACTGATTCTTTAGTGAAAAAAGGAATGGTTCATGTTCCGGAAAGCAGATTTTTATTTCCTGCACTTTCAGTGAAAGAAAATTTACTATTAGGAACGGCTGCGAAAGACAATAAATTTCGCAAACTTAAAAGTGATGAATTATTTAATTTTGTTTTTGACTTATTTCCTGTTTTAAAAGAAAGGTCTTCCCAGCGTGCTGGCACATTAAGTGGTGGTGAGCAACAAATGTTAGCAATAGGCCGAGGATTAATGTCTAATCCTAAATTATTATTACTTGATGAACCGTCACTCGGTATTGCACCCATATTAGTAGAAAAGATCTTTGAATCTTTACTTATGTTGAATAAAGAAGGAATAACTATTTTTTTAGTAGAACAAAATGTTTCTATTTCTTTAGATATATCACATCATGCATATGTACTTGATCTTGGGAAAGTGATTATGAGTGGGACAGGAAAAGAGGTTTTAAACAATCCTCAGACACAGGAAGTCTATTTAGGAGGATTTTAATAAAAGGGGGATATCCATTTGACAGGGTTAACACTTAACTTATTAAAGTCTGTAGAAAAGTATTTAAACAAAGATGTCTTTGTTAAAAATAACATAAAATTTTACAGTTTAAATTTATTACTTAAGTGTGATAATCATGAAAATTATTTCAATATTTCCAAAGGGAATATTTCGCTTGTTAAAAGTCTTGATAATAGTAAACCTTTAGTTATTGTAAGTGGAAGTGCGGAAGATTGGGATAAGATAATTAGAGGAATACACGGTGGAATGCATCGTGCATTTAGGCATAAAATATTAAAATTTGATGGTGATCCCGTTGCTATGTTAAGTATATGGAAAACCATTTGGAGAATAGGTGAATCTTTAAAACTAGCTAGTGAGGAGAGTTCGCATGCCGTATCTAATAGTTAATAATACTAGAATATATTATGAAGAATTTTCTAATGAGGGTCCAACTCTGTTATTAATACATGGAGCTGCTCAAGATACTCTCTCTTGGCGTTTTAATACAATTTTTTTGGTTGAATTAGGATTTCATGTTATTGCCATTGACTTACCTGGTCATGGAAAAAGCCAGTTAGCCCCATCAGGTCCAATAGATAATTTGGAAGACTACGCTTTTTATACTGAAAAATTTATGGATACACTAAATATAAAAAACTATTCTGTTATGGGACATTCAATGGCTGGAGGAATTGGACTATATATGGCGTTACATAAGCCCGAATCAATATCTATGTTAGTAATAGTTGATGGAGCTGCATATACATCAGGAACTTACGGTGAAGATGTTTTTGAACTTGTGTCTATCAACCCTACTGATTGGTTTGAAGTGAACTTTAGGACAATCTGTTCTCCTACAACAGATATAGCCCGAGTTGAAGAAATAGCTTTTGACGTTAGGCGATGTTCTCCAGAAGTTGCGTTTAATGATATTCGTGCATACGCAGCACTAGACTTAAGAGATAAGATGAAGGAAATAAAAGTTCCATTAATCGCCATCCATGGTGAAGATGATTGGTCTATACCATCTGAAATTGGTAAGAAAACTGTTGAGATGTCTAGTGGCAACTTTCATTTTGAGTTATTAAAAAATGTAGGCCATTTTCCGCATACAGAAAGTCCAGAGCTATTTAACCAAGCATTTAAAAGAGTATTGGAAAAGATTCCGGTTAAATTATAGTTTAAGAGGAGGGTATTAATGGCAGTTAAAGGTATGTATTTCTTAGAATGTGGTACACTCACAGTAGACAAGAGTTTAATAACCTATAAACAAGGGCTGGGGGAACCAATTGATATACCTGTGGTATCAGTATTAATTGAAACAGATGATGGGTATATATTATTTGATACGGGTTTAGATCCAGATGGCTTAGAAACACCAGAGAAAACTTGGGGAATGAAAAGTAAGGTTGTTAAATCATTTGGTAAGGAAAATGATATAAGGAGTCAACTAGAAAAAGTTGGTGTTAAGACTGATGATATTCTATACGTTGTTAATTCACATTTTCATTGGGATCATACTGGAGGTAATAGACTCTTTGAGAAATCAACTATACTTGTGCAAAAATCAGAATATCGCTTTGCATATTATCCAGACTCATTTGTGTCTAATATCTATATTAAACATCAATTTGATCACGAATTAAATTATCAATTGATTGAGGGAGATTACGAGGTAGTAGATGGGGTCTATATTACTACATCTTTTGGTCATACTCCTGGCCATCAGTCATTGATTGTCCATCTTCCTAATGAATGTGCAGTCTTAGTTGGTGATGCAGTTTACTCAAAAGAAAATATTGAAAAAAACATTCCGCCTGGTAACACTTGGAGCCTACCTAATGCAGTAGAATCTCTCAATAAGCTCCTGCATATTGCTAAAAGAAATAAAGGGAAACTTTATATTACTCATGACCCTAATTTTTGGATAGATTATAAGTCTGTACCCTATTGTTATAAATAGTTTGTCTAGTATGTTTCAATTTTAAAAAAACTCAACAATTTCGAAATCATTGCTGGTACCTAATGTGCCAGCTTTTCTAATTTCTTAAAAATAGGGAGTGTATGTATGGATTCGGTTATAGGTGTAATAGGACTGGGGAATATGGGCAGTGTAATTGCAAAAAGGCTGTCTAATTACTATAAAGTTCTTGGGTTTGATGTAGATCAAACAAAAATTGAGGAAATAAAAAAAGAGGGAATTAATTGTCCTCTTTCATTAGATGCTTTAGCGTCAGAAATTAACCATTTAATTGTTTCATTACCTGGAGGCCAAATTTCCAAAACTGTAATTTCTGAAATTGCAAAATATCTTTCTCCAAAAGTTATAATTATTGAAACTAGTACTCTTTTACCTTCTGATATGAAAGAAATAGGTAATATATGTAATTATTATAATTTAAGGGTAATTGATGCTGCAATTCTTGGTGGCATAGTTCATGTAACAGAAGGAAATGCTAATTTTCTTGTTGGTGGTTTACTTGAAACAATTAACAAAACTAGAGAAATATTAAGTGTGCTAGGAAAAAATATAGAGTATATGGGTGATTTAGGAGCTGGTATGTCAGCTAAAATAATAAATAATGCTGTTGCTCATTCAGTGATGGTTACAATTGTAGAAGCTGCAACAATAGGAGTTAAATTAGGAATAAGTTCAGAAAAAATATATGATCTACTAAAAGGCGAGACTGCTCTGATTAGACCGTTGAAACATCGATTCAATGAAAGAGTCAGAAATAGTGATTTTCAAGGAGGAATGTCTACAATAAATGCAAGAAAAGATTCTTCTCTCGTTTTGCAATTAGCAAGCGAATTAGAGATTCCTTTATTTTCCATGCAGTCAACACATACAGTTTATGACATAGCACTAAAAGAGGGGTATGGTGAACTAGATTATTCTTCTATTGCAAAACTTTGGAGTAAGTGGACAAGTATTGAATATTGAAGGTGATAAAGTTGAGTACTAAAATACAAAGTAAGGTGAGGAAGTGTAATTATATGTATTTACACAAGATTTCAAAAAAATATTGAAGGTTAAACTAATATACCGATATAATAATAAGATAGTCTCTTTGACAAAATCATCTAACGAAATGAGGAAACGTACATGAAAAAGAACTTAGCAGTCATCTTATCTATCATTCTTTTTACCCTGCCTTTATCTGCTTGTGGAAAACCAAGCAAGGAAGAGTGTGAGCAATTATTCATGGATGGAAAATTAAAAGAATTCCAAGAGGGCGAATGTGTTGAGCGCTTCATGGAAGATTTCGGATTTTAATTTGAAATCAGTAAGCCACTAACAACAAAGTTAGTGGCTTATTTTAATGGATAAAAATAGTGGTGTTCGACAAAATTCGGGTGGTGACAGGCACCATTTATTCCCCTAACTGTTTGACGCGAGTGGTGCATTTTTCCATTGCGGCTTGTACGGCTCCTCGAAAGCCTTGTTGCTCTAGTTCTGAAACGGCTGCGATAGTTGCGCCGCCTGGCGAGCATACTTGGTCCTTTAATTCCCCTGGGTGTTTTCCTGTTTCTAGTACCATTTTTGCAGCCCCTAATACTGCTTGGGAAGCTAATCGGTATGCCTGGTTTCTTGAAAGGCCTTGTTTCACACCGCCATCTGCCATTGCTTCAATCATCATGTACACGTAAGCTGGAGAAGATCCACTTATGGCTGGGATGGCATCCATTTGTTCCTCTCGGATAATCTCTACTTTTCCGAAACTTTCGAATAGATGTTTTACAGACTTGAGCTCTTCTACTGTTACTTGCTCGTTTGCACACATTGCACTCATGCCTTCTTGAATGAGGGAAGGAGTGTTTGGCATGGTACGGACAACTTTTACCTTCTTTGCAAATGCTTTTTCAACATCCGTCATAGTAATTCCAGCAGCAATGGTTACGATAATAGCATCCGGAAGAATATTAGAACGGATTGCTTGAATGACCGTCGTATAATTATGTGGTGGAACCGCCAAAAATAGTATATCCGAGTTGCTCGCGACTTCGTTATTATGTAGAGTTGTTTTTATGTGAAATTGTTCTTCTACTTTTTGTAAAGTTTCTTTTGAGGTTGCGCTTGCTATGATTTTGGAAGGTTCGATTTCACTTAACATGCCACCAATCATAGCCTGAGCCATTTTTCCACACCCGATAAATCCGATTGTTTGCTTCATTTATGTACACTTCCTTACTATTGCGTTTATAAAGGTTATTTTAACAGAATCCCAATTTTATATCGAATGTGCAAAAGCTACTTCCCGAAATAAGGTACAATTTTGCACACTTCGTTAGGAATCATTTGGTCTTATCGTTTTTGTGCAAATTAAGTAATATAAAAGTAAGCAATTGCTTATGAGCTTTTTTGCACATTGTTGAGTTTGTGCAAGGAGGATAAAGAATGACATTAGATCAACGTAGTGCAGCAGTTTTAACACATTTGATTCATGCCGATTCTTATTTATCCATCAAGGAGCTAACAGAGAGATTAAACGTTTCTAGGCGAACGATTTATTACGACTTAGAGAAAATTAACTATTGGCTAGAACAACAAGGTCTTTCTATAGTTGAACAAGTTCGTTCTGTAGGTTTGATTCTTGATGAGGAAACGAAAAAGCTCATTCCGAGTAAATTAGGAGAGATAAAAGCTTGGCATTATGAACTTTCTGCCACAGAAAGGTTCGCTTGGATAGCCATCTATTTATTTGCAAGTGAAAAGGCGCTTTATTTAGAACAACTAATGGAAAAAGTAAGAGTAAGCAGAAATACAACGATTGAGGACATAAAAACATTAAAAATGGAAATGCTCAAGTTTGATTTGGAGCTAGACTTTGACCGTAAAACTGGTTATGTCATCCGTGGAAATGAATCCGATATTCGAAAAGCAATTGTCTACTTCTTATCCCTTGCGGTTCCTGAAGAAAACTGGGAATCCCTCATTTCGGATATGCAAATGCTTTTAAAATCCTACAATCAAATGGACGAAGAGGAAAATTTATTTAGTGTAGATGATTTAAAAGCAGTTTATCGTGTCATTTCCGAAAGTGAAAAAGTGTTAAATATTGAGTTTACAGATGATGTCCTTCATAGTCTGAGTCTCCGTTTCGTTCTTTTTAGTAAACGTGTTGCACAAGGTAAATATGTTGAAATGGACACGATTGAAAAGGAAGTACTTCGTGATACAAAAGAGTTTAAAGCAGCAAGATTTATAAGTGAAAGACTAACGGAATTATTCCATATTCCTTATTCAGAGGATGAGGAATTGTATATTACAACCCACTTATTAAGTGCGAAAGTGAATTATTCAGATGAGGTTATTTTAACTCATGCCGTTCCAACTGATTTACGAACAGTTGCAGAGCATATTGTCGATGATTTTCAGAAGCATGCATGTGTCTTGTTTCAAAATCGGGATTTGCTTGTGAAAAACTTATTAATCCACTTAAAACCAGCTTACTATCGAATCAAATATGGATTAGAGGTACAAAATCAGCTAGTAGAATCCATTAAGACGAGATATCCTGAAATTTTTTCGTTAACGAAAAAAGTAGTCCATCATTTTGAAAAAATTATCGGTAAACCGGTACACGAAAATGAAATTGCTTACATTGCTATTCATTTCGGGGGTTGGATGAGAAGGGAAGGAACAGAGCCTGCTTCTCGCAAAAGGGTTTTACTCGTATGTGCAAATGGTGTAGGTACTTCCCAAATTTTAAAGCAACAATTAGAAGGGCTATTTTCTACGATTGATATTGTCGGGACAGCGTCTGTTAGAGAATTTGAGAGAAAAGAATATGATGTGGATTTTATTATATCTACCACACCTGTTTCCAAAAAAGA
Source organism: Salirhabdus euzebyi (assembly GCF_014207435.1). Taxonomy (GTDB): domain Bacteria; phylum Bacillota; class Bacilli; order Bacillales; family Alkalibacillaceae; genus Salirhabdus; species Salirhabdus euzebyi. The sequence goes on along the minus strand of NZ_JACHGH010000005.1, from coordinate 321,297 downwards.
TCTTCCTGTTTTCATTGTTAGTCCAATTTTAACCGACTCTGAAAAAGAAGGTTTATTGAAGAAAGTAAATTCTCTATTTCACCATACAAGGCAACAAGCGTATTCTGTTGATGGATTAATGGATTTAATTCAAAGACATGCTTCTGTTCATGACCAAGCAAAGTTATACGATGATTTAAAGCAATATTTAACGCGTACACCCATTACAAAAAAACAAATAAAGCCATCTTTAACGGAATTAATTACGATAGATACAATTCAAATGATTCACTCGGTTAAAGATTGGAAAGAAGCGATTAGAGTAGCGTCTAGTCCACTTATAAAAAATGATTCGATTACAGATCGGTATATAGAAGAAATGATTAGTAATGTAGAAAAATTAGGGCCATACATTGTCATTGCACCGAAAATTGCTATTCCTCATGCAAAACCTGAGCATGGTGTGCAAAAACTAGGAATGAGCTTACTGCGATTAGAAAAATCCGTCGCTTTTTCTGATCAACAAAAGCATGATGTACATTTTGTAGTCGTGTTAGCAGCGATTGACAACGAAACACATTTGAAAGCGTTGTCGCAGTTTACTCGACTGATGTCTAATCCATCTACAATTGAAAATATGCTACAGGCTTGTTCAAAGGAAGAGTTATTTTCCTATATTGAAAAAACCATACAAACAGATGAAATAAACAACTAGAAGGTACGGAGGTGTGATACTTGAAGTTTTTAGAAGAATCACTAATTGCATTAGATGTTGATATTGATACACCAGAGGGAGCTATTCGCGAAACAGGAAAACTTTTATCAGCCTCTCATCTGGTAGAGGAATCCTATGTGGACGCAATGGTTAAGTCCTTTAATGAAAATGGTCCTTATTTTGTGCTAGCACCGAATATTGCCCTACCACATGCAAGGCCCGAGGATGGAGTACATGAAGCAGCTGTCTCCTTTGTTCGATTAAAAAATCCGGTAAAATTCGGGCATGCTTCGAATGACCCAGTACAGCTTGTCTTCGGTTTAGGCGCCTCATCAAGCGATGAGCATTTAACGGTATTACAAAGATTAATGGGGCTGTTAGGTAATCCAGATAACGTAGAAAAACTGTTACATGTAAAAACACATGAAGAAATCAACCAAATGATAGGAGGAAATTAGATGAAAATTTTATGTGTATGTGGTTTAGGGCAAGGAACTAGTTTAATTTTACGAATTAATGTAGAAACGGTATTACGTCAATTGGGTGTACAAGCGGATGTGGAAAACACAGACGTATCAAGTGCTTCAAGTGAAAATCCGGATTTAATTGTTACAAGTAACGAGCTTGCTCAATCATTAGAAGGTCATGCTTCTAAAATTGTGATTGTAAATAATTATTTTGACACAAATGAGATTAAAACTGCTCTAGAAGAGCATTTTAATAATTAAATTCATAGGGGGTATTAGAAAATGGAAGCGATTTCCTGGTTAGCAACCAACTTTTTCGGAGTTCCTGCAATTCTTCTTGGTACGATCGTTTTACTAGGTTTAGTTTTACAGAAAAAGTCTTTTAGCCAAACGATCAGTGGTACGTTTAAAGCAATGATTGGTTTCTTAATTATTAACGCAGGTGCTGGTGTTATCGTTGGTGCATTGACTGTATTTGAACCAATGTGGAAGGAAGTATTTGGTCTTGAGGCTAGCTCTTTCGGTCAGTTTTTAGGGCAAGAAGCTTTCACTACTAAATATGGTTCTGCTGTAACTCTAGCAATGTTTATCGGTTTCTTAATTAACGTATTGTTGGCGAGATTTACTAGATTTAAGTATATTTATTTAACTGGTCACATGATGTTCTGGACAACGATGATTTTTGCAGGTGTTGTTATTGACGCTGTTGGTGATGTGTCTTTCACGAAATTAGTATTGTTCTTATCTGTTATTATGGGTATTTACTGGACACTACAACCGGCAATCGTACAGCCTTACATGCGTAAAGTAACAGGTAATGACAATATCGCATTAGGTCATACTTCTGCAATTGTTGCATTACTTGGTGCTTGGTTAGGACAATTATTTGGTAATAAAGAAAATGATTCTGAGAAAATCAAATTACCAAAAGGTCTTGAGTTTTTAAGAGATTCAAACGTTATTACAGCCTTAACAATGAGTATTTTGTTTACCGTTGGTGCAGTTATCTTATCATTAAAAGGTACACCTGGAGCAGAAGCGCTTGTCGCGCAATCTGGTGACCAAAACTTTATCATCTATGCAATTATTCAATCGTTTACATTTGCTGCAGGTATTGCGGTAGTATTACTTGGTGTTAAGATGTTTATCGGGGAAATCGTACCGGCGTTTAACGGTATTGCTACAAAACTAGTTCCTGGTGCAAAACCTGCACTAGACTGTCCAGTAGTATTCCCATTTGCTCCAAACGCAGTAATCCTAGGTTTCTTAGGAGCTTTTGCTGGTGCATTAATCTGGTTAGTCATCTTAGGCCAAACAATGGCTTACGTATTTGTACCGACTATGATCGTATTATTCTTCCATGGTGCAACTGCTGGTGTATTCGGTAACTCAACTGGTGGTGTACGTGGTGCATTACTAGGTGGATTTGCAACTGCTACAGTTGTAGCTTGGGGTCAATTTGTCATGGTAAAACTATTAATCGGTTCTACTATTCCGGATACAGCAATGTGGGCAGCGGATTCCGACATGTTTATCTTAGGTCCAATTATCCGTTTCGTTTCCCAATTACTATTCTAATTAAATAAAACAATTTCATAAAAGCCGACATGTTTTTTCCATGTCGGTTTTTTACATCAACATTTGTTAACAATAAGTAGGAATTATGAAGATTAACTAAGGAGGCTTCAGCATGAGTTTTATTCGTACGTTAAAGCAAGATATTAAGCCGGAGGAACTAGGATTTACTTATTCACATGAACATATCGTTTGTCGTCCTGATTATTGGGTACAACGTGGTGCTGATGATTTATTGCTAGATGATAAAGAGAAGTCTAAAAAGGACGTAGAAGATTTTAAGCGTCATGGTGGCCGATCTATCGTTGATGCTACGGCAGTGGATTATGGTCGTGATGTACAAGCAGTAAAAGAAATATCTGATGAGTTAGATATTCATATAGTAGGTACTGCTGGATTTAATAAAAGCTTTTTATGGGATGCCAAAATGAAAGAAGAGCTAAAGCCGATCGTTGGAAACTATGAAACGTATGCAGAATGGATTGATAAAGCAACGATTAATGAATTAACCGAGTTTGTTGTACGGGAAGTAGAAGAAGGTTTAGAGGGTACTCCTTTTAAAGCGGGACAAGTGAAATTTGGTACAGGGTATAACCGTATTTCTCCTTTGGAAGAAAAAACATTGCGTGCGGTTGCTCGTGCTCACCATATCACAAAGGCTCCAGTTCATTCTCATACGGAAGTTGGGACGATGGCACTTGAGCAAATAGAATTGTTGAAATCTGAAAATGTGAACCTAGAATACTTAAGCCTTGGTCATATGGATCGTAATCCTGATCCTTTTTACCATGAGCAAATTGCAAAAACGGGTGCTTATTTATCATTTGATGGTATTGCGAAAATTAAATATGCACCAGAATCAACAAGAATTCATTGTATTTTAGAGCTTGTGCGAAAAGGGTACGAAAACCAAATTTTAGTTTCCGGTGATACGGCTCGTAAAACGTACTATAAGCATTACGATTATGGCCTAGGTTTGGAATACATTATTGCAAAATGGGTACCACGTTTTATTGCGGAAGCAAACCAAAATGGGTTTGATGGGGAAAAGCTTATTCAGAAGTTTTTTGTGGAGAATCCTGCGCGTTGTTTCACATTTAAAAAATAGAAAAACATCTGAGGTGTAGCGATGAAATTCCAATTTGAAAATTCATTTGAAGTGAAAGAGAAAATAGTAAATAAAAAAGTGGCGATTTTACCGATTGGGGCTGTCGAAGCACATGGTCCTCACTTGCCTTTGGGGACCGATAATCTTCTAGCCGAGCGTTTAAGTGATCAATTAGCGGAAAAGGTGGATGCATTTGTTTTGCCAACTCTACCTTATGGGCAAGTATGGAGTTTAAAAAACTTTCCAGGCAGTATTAATGTTTCCAATGAGTCGTTAATTAGCTTGATCGTGGACATTGGGGAAAGTTTGTACCGACAAGGATTTAAGGTTTTCGCCATGGTGAATGGGCATTTGGGTAATGCCGTGGCGATGAAAGAGGCTGCTAGAAAGCTGTATGATTTATATCCTAATTTAAAAGTGCTTTATCTTTTTTACCCTGGGATGAAAAAACCCGTAGAGGAAATAAGAGAGACCCCTTCTAGTCATGGCACCTATTTTCATGCATGTGAAATAGAAACATCTTTTATGCTCTATTTAGCACCAGAATTTGTAGAAATGAATAAGGCAATATGTGACATACCGAATATTCCAATGCATGCCGATGTGACACCGACACCGTGGGAGGAGTTCACGAACTCCGCTGTACTTGGTGATGCGACTCTTGCTACGAAAGAAAAAGGGGAAAAAGTAATACAAGTAGCATTAGAAAATATGGTCAAGTTAATCGAAGACTTGAAGGAAGGAATCAACCATGCTTAAGCATAAATTATATGATTTTGTTTTGTTTAACTTTTTAGCTCGAGATAAGAAAAATACAGAAGAAGTTGTAACTGCTGGAAAGGGTTTTGTTGTTCCTGGTATTGTTGCATCTGATTTTGACCATATAGAAGATGGTGCCAATCGTGTCCGTGAAATAAAAGAAGTGTCCGACGTTGTTTCCATTGGTTTAGGAGGAGGTGGCAATCCTGCGTTTGCTCAGCGTGTAGTGGATATAGCTGCACTTTCTAATCCAGGACATATTAATCAACCTTTTGAGCGGACCTCTTTTGCAAAAGGGTATTTAGATGCTAAAGGTTTACCGCATTTGGTTAACGCTCTTGTAACGCCTAGCGGCAATGTTGGAACGGTGAAATTGGCTTCTGGATATGAAATACAAGTAGAAGAATTTGTGGAAATTGCAAAGGCTACCGGAATAGAATCTATTAAATTTATGCCACTAAAAGGTAATGTCCATTTAGAAGAGTTAGCTTATTTGACAAAGGTAGCAGCCGAAAAAGGTATTCGTGGAATTGAGCCTGCTGGCGGTATTAGCGCAGCGAATATAAAAAGTATTATTGACGCAGTGAAGGATTACTCTATTGAGCTGTTCATGCCCCATATTTTTGGTACAACAATTGATAAACAAACAGGTAGAACGATTCCTGCTGAAGTAGAAAAAATCATGCAAGCACTGGAGGGATAAGTATGCTTAATTCTTATTTTCAAAAAATAGAAGAGCGCCTTAAGCTAGTACTGGAAAATGAATCGGCACAGCTACAGGAAGCTGCGAAAAAAGTTGTGGAAAGTATTGAAAATGGTGGGGTTATTCAATTGTTTGGATGCGGTCACTCGCACATTTTAACAGAAGAAGTGTTTTATCGTGCAGGTGGATTAGTTCCGATCAAACCAATATTTGTAGAACCATTAATGTTACATGAAGGAGCCCTTCGTTCGTCTCAATTGGAGAGGAAAAATAATTATGCTTCCTCGTTTATGGCGGCACAAGATATTCAGCCTAACGATGTGGTGTTCGTTTTATCTACATCTGGACGTAATCCTGTACCTGTTGATGTTGCCCAATATGCAAAAGAAAAAGGGGCGTTCGTTATTGGGATTACTTCACTTGAGTATTCTCAAAGCCAACCATCTCGACATGAGAGCGGAAAACATTTATATAATTCCGTTGATTTAGTTATTGATAATTTCTCTGTAAAAGGAGACGCCATTTTGTCCTATGACAAAGTAAAAGTACCTTTTGGGCCTACCTCAACAGTAGTGGGAGCAACAATTTTAAATAGTATTTTTGCAGAATCTATCAAGCTGATGGCTGATCATCAATTTGAACCTCCCGTATTTTTAAGTGGGAATATGGAAGGATCTGATGAACATAACGAAGCATTAATTAAAAAGTATGAAACACGAATTCCTTTGTTGTCCTTGAATGCAGATTTGTAGAAGTTGAAGTGTGTTTGATGATATGTAGAGGAAAGATGCCTTATCAGCGAGAGGGGGTCCAGTAAGTGAAAGTTGTTGCTGTGAGAGATTATCAGGAAATGAGTGACTTAGCAGCTAAGTACATCATTCAGCAAGTGAAAAAGAAACCTTCATCGGTTCTAGGGTTAGCAACTGGAAGTACACCTAAAGGTACTTATCAAAAACTTATTGAAGATGCCGAAAAAAATGGCACCTCCTATGCACAAGTCCGAACCATTAATTTAGATGAGTATGTTGGATTAGGTCAGGATCATCCTCAGAGCTATCGTTATTTTATGAAGGCAAACTTATTTAATCATATAGATATTTTAAAGAAAAATACGTATGTACCAAATGGGAAAGCCTTCAATTTAGATGAAGAGTGCCAATGTTACGAGCAGCTCGTTCGTTCTATTGGAGTTGATTTACAACTGTTAGGAATTGGTGTTAATGGTCATATAGGTTTCAACGAACCAGGAACCCCTTTTCATAGTTCAACCCATATCGTTAAGCTAGCTGATTCCACGAGAAAAGCCAATTCCCGTTTTTTTGAGACAGTAGAAGAGGTACCTAAAAGTGCGATTACAATGGGAATCGATAGCATCCTGCAAAGTAAAGAAATTGTATTATTAGCTTCAGGCTCAAAAAAAGCAGATGCTTTGCAGAAGTTAGTCTCAGGAAAAACAGAGGATAAATTTCCAGCATCAGCATTGAAATTGCACCCGAATGTTACACTCATAGCTGATTATGAAGCATTGGCAAAGGTGCCTCAAGTTGTCGGAAGTATAGTGGAAGGGAAATAAGAAATAGGTGAAGTAATCACTCAGTTAATGGGTGGTTACTTTTTTGTCCTTTAAGAAAGTTTAACTATGTGAAAGAATTAAAGTATAAGAAAAATTAAGGCTTTCACCATAAATACTTTGCGAAAAGCCAATTTTACTTATGCTACTAACGACCTATTTCGACAAAAACTATGTTAAAATAATGGGGACATAGTTAGAAAATAGGGGGACATAACATGAAAAGACTACTACTAACTTTTGTTGCATCTGCCTTCTTTGTTGTATTCATAAGTGGGTGTTCAGCAGTGAAAGAAAACACAAATGAAGTTATTTCTTTTGTGGAAAACGAAGAATACGTACAAGCTAAGGAAAAATTAGACGAAGTAGCACAAAGTACAGAGTTATCAGAAGAAGATAAAGATAAGATTAATCGCAACATTGAACAAGAGCTAATTAAAGAAGTAGGCGCGTTAAAAGAAAGCTTTCAGAACGAAGAGGTTGATGTAGAAACATTACATAACCAGCTATCTGGATATAAAGTACTTGGTTTAAATAAGCTGATTGAAAAAATAAACCAAACAGATATAGAACTAGAAAGCTTAATTAATTCTAGAGTTGCTTTTACGAATGGTGAAAGGCACATTGAAAATAAAGACTATGATTTAGCAATAGATGAATTTTCAATGGTAATAGAAGAAGATGCAAAATTTGCACAAGCTCAAACTTACATAGATGAGTCATATGAAAGCCTTTTAACACAAGTAAAAAATGAAGCTGTTTCTTTAGAGGAAAAGGAAGAATACAGTAATGCTTATACTTATGTAAAAGGTTTTACAGCATATTTTACTGATGATGATTCTTATATAGAGCTATTAAACCAATATGAGGAATTATATTTTGAACAAAGTTTAGCTGAAGTGGAGAAATTAAAAGCAAATAATGAGCTTGATAAAGCTGTTTATCAATTAGAACAAATGGAATCAGAACTTGGAAAGAAAGAAGAAATTGTGACACTTCTCCATGAAACAAAAGCCCAACAAGAGGAGCAAGTAAAACAAAAAAGAGAAGCATTGTTAAGCAATATGAATCAACAGTATGATTCAATGGATGATATAACACGTATTTCTCCTAAAGGAATTGATCCATTTACGTTAAATATTCCTCAAGGTAGCTTTGTATTTTTTCCAATGATTCAAATTGCCGGGCAGGATTTAGATAGTGGGATTGCAGCGATATCTGTTGTTACCGGATTTAGCCAAGATGATTGGGTCTTCATGGAAAAAATCAGCTTTAATGTTGATGGAGATCGGTTTAGCTGGGAATTAGATTATGGAGAGCGCGGAAGTGAAGTCGGCTGGGGTTCTATTTATGAATGGGTAATTAAGAATAGTTTAGTCGATGGTAACATTAAAGGGGATTTAGAAAAAATTGCAAATGCTGAGTCCGTAGAGATTCGGTATGATGGTGATAGTAGTTCACGAGATGAGACTCTATCCCAAACCCAGATACAACAGATAAAAGATACGTTAGAACTATATGAAATGATCAATAAATACGGACTTTAAAGGTGAAATAAGGAGTAATTTTTCCATTTTTAATATTGGAAAGATTACTCCTTTTATTTTACTTTTTTAAGAATGAATATGAGAAAATAGGAAATTTTAAAGGAGAAGGAGGAATGATCAAATGAAAAAACTACTTTTAACAATCGGTACACTTTTAACAGTAAGCGTTCTACTTTTAGGCTTTAACACTGTCCAAAATGAGGGCGGAACCGATCTAGTGAAAGGCATTGACAAAGTGTTGGAAACGAATGAAAAACTGAAAAAGGCCGCGGATAAGAGTCCTGAAAATACGGCGAAGATTAACAAGCTTGGGAAAGAATTAGGAGAAAACTGGGACGTGATTGAAAAGCAAGTTGAAGAAAAATATCCTAAAGACTACATAAACATTGAGAAGAGTCTTTATCCTTTAATTGCTTATGCAAAGAAAGATAAGCCTGATGTGAAGAAAATCGTTATTTTAGCAGATGAAGTGAACGAAAAATTAGTGAATTTTAAGGAAAGGGTTAAGTAAACAGAAAATGAGGCTACAATCCATAAAGTGAAAATGGATTGTAGCCTTTGTTCATCAGTTAGTTCCTATTTATTTGGAGTTCCTTTGAAGATATCGGTACGTACGGGTGTGATATTAAGAGTTTCAGTTAAACTATCTGGAGTTGAGTTTGAGTTATCAATAGTACAGATATAAGTATCCGAATTTGTGCACTTTTTACTTTTCTACCTATTCCCTACGAATGATTTTCTTTCCCATACGCGTGATTTCCAACGTCTTAACATAATCAAGCCTCGTAGCCATTCGTCCGCAATGAACGAAATCCAGATCCCAATTAATCCCAACCCTAAAACAATACCTAGGAAATAAGATAAGGTTACGCTCACGCCCCACATCGATAGAATCCCCATGTAAACAGGGAATCGGACATCTCCAGCAGCGCGTAAAGATCCAATGACAACTAAGTTAAATGCTCTTCCTGGTTCAAGGATAATCGTCAAGAAGAGAAGTTGTGCACCAATCGTGATGATGTCTTGGTTATCGGTAAATATTCCAAATAAAGAATCGGCGAGTAGTGTGAAAAGAATTCCCATTAAAAACGATATGAGCATGGCGATTCGTAAGCTACGAATACATTGAACAAATGCTTTCTGATTCTCTTTGGCTCCTACATGATGGCCGACCAATATTTGTGTACCTTGACCTACAGCTACAGAGAATAGAAAAATAAACATCATTAAATTTTGGGTGTAGACTTTTGCTGTAATACTTTCTGTCCCCATCATATTAATAAAGTACATAATGACCATTTGAGAGGTTACGTAAGCTAAATGCTCCCCAGCAGCTGGAACACCAATTTCTAAAATGTTTTTCATATGTGCCTTAGGTAAATGGAAAAAGGACGCGATTGGCAATTTTACTTCCATCCGTTTCAATACGAGGAAGAATAAAACGACCAAGCCGATAGCTCTACTGATTACGGTTGAAATCGCTACCCCTGTTACTCCTAATTCAGGAAAACCAAGTACCCCAAAAATTAGAACAAAGTTACCAAACACATTAATAATGTTCATGCCGAGAGTTACGTACATTGCATCCTTCGTGAATCCATAGTTACGTAACACGACACTACACGTCATAATAAGTGCTTGAATAAAGGAGAATCCTCCTACGATTTGAAGATAGCTTCTTGCTTCTGCCATTAGTTCATTAGGTAGCCCCATCCAATTAAGAAACGTATCCGCAAAAATCACAAGCACTAAACTAAGGGCAACACCGAACAATAAATTGACAGTGATGGGAGTCGACGTTACTTCGGAAGCACTCTTATGTTTATTTGCTCCGATATATTGCGCGATAATAATCCCCGTTCCTGTTGCGACAAAACCGAACATCACAATGATAATTTGCAGAATTTGATTCGATACACCTACTGCAGCAACTGATTTATCAGAATACTGGCTGAGCATTAGCGTATCGGCACTTCCCATGAGCATGTGCAGTAAAAGTTCTATAAAAATCGGCCACGTTATGGCAAATAAGGTTAATTTTTTGGTGTTATTACTATGTGTACTCACTATTTTCAACCTCTCCATGTAATGCTGAAATCGATCTTAAAATCCGCTTCCATATAGGATATAACTTTTTTTCATTCTTGTCTCTATAAATGAATGGGGAATTAAAGGATATTTTGAGGTTAATGCATGTTGCCATAATTGGTGCAGGAGATTTATTGAAGGTTAGCAGGGAGTTATGAAAGGTTCACACAAAAAATTAAAGGGTTCATTGGAAGTTATAAGGAGTTGAGAAGAAATAATTAGGAGTTCAAAAGAAGTAATTAAGAATTCAGCGAAATGAATGGAAGGTTCATCTAAATTAATTAAGGCTAGCAGTATTTTATTGTCGCAAAAAGTAAGAAGTAGCAACCAGTTAAAAGGATGCTACTTCTTCACGTTTTAATATAACTTTCCTTGCCTATATAAAATGGTAGAAAGTTTCATAACGGCGTGGATATAACAGTTTTGACGAAGCGGGTATGGATCGCCGAAAAACTGCGGTAGAATGGTATCCATCGTCATTTTCATTTTATCGAAAAGCAATTTGAAAACTTCTTCCTCACTGTAAAATTGCGTTTCACGGCCTTGCAGCCATTCGAAGTAAGAGACGATAACCCCACCGGCATTGGCCAAAATATCAGGGATAATAATAACCCCTTTGTCACTCAAGTATTTATCTGCATCTCCTGTGACTGGTGCGTTGGCGCCTTCTACGATAATTTGTGCTTTAATTTTATCCATGTTATCTTGGTGAATTTGGTCTTCTAATGCAGCTAGAATCAGAACATCTACATCAAGGTAGAGAACTTCTTCTCGATCCAAAATGTTTGCTTTTATGTCATGTTCATCTAATTGTTCTGCAGTTGTAGGAAGGTCCCCTTTATTGTTGGATGTAAAATCAATTAAGGCTGGGATATCCAAACCTTCCGAGTTATATAACGTTACGTTCCGATCACTTACGGATACAACTTTATTTTGTATCGATGTACAGTTGTATGATTCAAGTGCTGCTATAGACCCTACATTCCCGAAGCCTTGAACAGCGATTTTTAAAGGCTTTTCTCCGAGGGATAGGGCAGTTTTGGCGAAAATGTTGTCCGTTTTCGTTAATAGGTCTTTTTGGTCTTTTAAGAAATTGTACAGCATGTAACGGAAAGTAAAGTAAACACCTTTACCGGTTGCCTCACGTCTACCTAAAGACCCACCGTTTACGACGCTCTTTCCAGTAAAGCTTCCTCTGTATGGTTCGCCGGGACGAATGCTTTTATATTCCGCCATCATCCAGTCCATTTCTTGATCTCCTGTCCCAACATCTGGAGCAGGAATGTCCTTGTCTGGTCCTAATATATCGCTAAAATAATGAACATACTTTTGGGCGATGGAGTGTAGTTCTTTGATAGTAAAGTCTCGGGGGTTAATACTTACGCCACCTTTACCACCACCAAAAGGAACTTCATGCAAGGCATTTTTTAGTGTCATGAGAGCAGCAAGGTTACTCACTTCTTCTTCATTAACGGATTCGTGAAAACGAATACCACCTTTATAAGGTCCAAGTGTATTATTATGTTGAACCCGATAAGATGGAATTCGGGCAATTTTTCCATTTTCTAATGCGATACGTAAAAAGGATTTATGAATATGGTTAGGAGTAGAGAGGATAGACGCTAATGACGTAAATGCTTGCGCTCTCGTTTCCCCTTGTAAATCTGGTAAAAAGGATGGATCCTCCAATAAAGCATCCAACGAATACTGGACAATAGCCCCAGTCTGATTAGACATAAAATGTGTACCTCCTAAAAAGCAGTGCCTGTCACCGCCCGAAATTTGTCGAACACGATAATTTTCACTATATACAAGTATAGTATGGGATATGTAATACAATTATTAAACGTTGGACATGACTTTTTTCGTTTACCCTTCTATAAAGGTATATAAACAAAAACACCACGGAATGATGTATTCTATGGTGTTTAAAAAATTATTTTATTCAAAAACGGTATACATTAAGTCTTCAAATTCCCAATCTGACATTTCGTACTCATCGATATCAGACCAAACCACTTCAAATTCTTCCGTAACCGGATCCACTCCAAACTGAATACAAACATTCACTGTGTCTCCCATGTATTCTGCTTTTCCATTGAATTCTACAATGTGCTCATCCTCTTCGGATAAGAAATATTCCCACTTTGGAGCACTGAAGAAGTCGTTAAAAGAACGGCCAACATAATCATTCGGATAATCGTAAAAATTACCCTCTGTTACAATGCTAACGTAAGGATCTTGGCTACTCGATTTAGTTTCAATGGTTTCGGTACACGCGGCTAAAACCAGTAATAAGATGAGTGAAGATAAGAGTAGTGTAAGTTTTTTCATTTCTCGTTGCCCCCAATATATAAGTGTCTAGTAAAATATGACTATATTATAGCATGAACTGCACGGGGATTTATTTCGATTTTCGAACTTTTTTAATCTATCAATAAATTAGTTGGAGAAACAAACAGATAATTAGAAAACTAGTACTAAAAGGGCCAATAACTTTATATAGTGTATTAATAGTTTTCATCTTAGTTTTTACAGGTTAATAATGTAAGCGATTACAATTATATTTTTAGGGGGAATCGAAATGAAGTATGAAGTGCCAAATCGACCAGGTGCTGTGGTGCAGTTTCGGGATCGTTATGACAATTTTATAGGAGGGGAATGGAAGCCACCGGTTAAAGGGCAGTATTTTGAAAATGTATCACCAGTTACAGGAGAAGTGTTTTGTGATATTTCCCGTTCGACTGCTGAAGATGTAGAGCTTGCGTTGGATGCGGCCCATGAGGCAAAGGGAAGTTGGGGGAAAACGTCTCCAACAGAACGAGCAAATATATTAAATAAGATTGCAGATCGCATGGAACAAAACATAGAAAAGCTTGCAGTTGCAGAAACGTGGGACAACGGAAAAGCTGTTCGAGAAACTCTTGCTGCGGATATTCCTTTAGCGATTGATCATTTCCGTTATTTTGCTAGTGCCATTCGTGCACAAGAGGGCGGTATCAGCCAGCTAGATGATGATACGGTTGCGTACCATTTTCATGAGCCACTTGGAGTAGTCGGCCAGATTATTCCGTGGAATTTTCCAATCTTAATGGCCACTTGGAAGCTAGCACCTGCTTTGGCTGCCGGTAACTGCGTAGTTATGAAACCAGCAGAACAAACGCCTGCGTCTATTCATGTTTTACTAGAATTGATTCAAGATCTTATTCCACCTGGGGTAGTGAACGTAGTTAATGGATTTGGATTGGAAGCTGGGAAGCCGTTAGCGTCTAGTAGTAGAATTGCCAAGATAGCCTTTACTGGTGAAACAACTACGGGAAGACTAATTATGCAGTATGCTTCGGAAAATATTATTCCGGTAACGCTAGAGTTAGGTGGAAAGTCACCAAATATTTTCTTCAAAGATGTGATGGATGAGGATGATGCTTTCCTGGATAAAGCGTTGGAAGGTTTAACGATGTTCGCGTTGAACCAAGGGGAAGTATGTACGTGTCCATCCAGGGCGTTAATACATGAATCGATTTATGATGAGTTTATGGAAAGAGCATTGAAGCGGGTAGAGGCAATAAAAATAGGTCATCCGCTAGATACAGAAACGATGATGGGGGCACAGGCTTCTACAGAGCAAATGGAGAAAATCACTTCCTATTTAGACATCGGTAAGCAAGAGGGGGCAAAGGTGTTAATAGGTGGGGAAAAGAACCATTTAGCTGGGGAGCTGATGAACGGGTTTTATGTAAAGCCAACGATTTTTGAGGGGAACAATAAGATGCGAATTTTCCAAGAAGAAATTTTTGGACCTGTACTTTCTGTGACAACTTTTAAAGATGATGAAGAAGCATTAGCGATTGCAAATGATACGTTATATGGACTTGGTGCTGGGGTATGGTCACGTAATTTCCATACAGCATACCGGTTTGGACGGGATATTGAAGCGGGACGCGTATGGACAAATTGCTATCATGCTTATCCGGCTCATGCAGCCTTCGGTGGATATAAAAAATCCGGAATTGGTCGAGAAAACCATCAAATGGTGCTATCTCATTACCAGCAAACGAAAAACTTGTTAGTAAGTTATAGTAAGAATGCTCAAGGATTCTTTTAAGAATGGACTGTATAGAAAGGGTGGGAAAACTTGGTGGAGAAAGAAAAGGTGATTGCAACGGAAGCAGCCATTGAATTGATTGAAAAACTGAAAGAACAACATGGGCCTTTAATGTTTCATCAATCTGGTGGCTGTTGCGATGGAAGCTCACCTATGTGTTATCCCCGTGGCGAATTTCGAATTGGGAATTCCGACGTTCAGCTAGGATTTATCGGTGATACACCCTTTTATATGTCTAGGGATCAGTACGAGTATTGGAAGCACACACAGCTTATTATTGATGTAGTCGATGGGCGAGGCGGCATGTTCTCGTTGGAAGGGCCTGAAGGGAAGCGATTTTTGACTAGGTCTCGCGTGTTTTAATAGGAAGTAATAGAAAAGTTTTATAGAGAAAGTTCACGGAAACGATCACTTGTGTGGTCGTTTTTGTTTTGTAAAGGGTTTTGTTCTTATATAAGAATGTTCTTATTTGAGAACAAATAGTCATTAATATTACTCTTGTTACAACTATAACTTTTTTTCTTCCTCTATATTATTTTTCCAATTTTTAAATTTGATGTAGGTCTGGAACTCATGAAAGTCTTTTTTCGTTAAACCAATCTCCATTGCCTGTTTAATTAAACCAACCCATTCATCGTCTAACCAATTGTCTTCACCTGATTTCTCTTCATCAATTAATACTTCAACAGTTATGTCTAATGTAGAAGCAATTTTAGATAAGAGATGTAGGGAAGGGTTTTGTTTCAAGTCCCGTTCTAAGTTACTGAGATAGGATTTAGATATTTCCGATCGTTTTGCCAATTCAGAAATTGAATAGCCTTTTAACTCTCTATAATGTTTAATTTTTTTTCCGATCATTTTGTGCTCCTTGTAAATTTTATAGTTTAAGACAATTACCTCAACATATTCATTATAAAGAATGTTTGGTTCTTAATAAAGTATAAAAATATAAGAAAATGAAAGTAAATGAGAGTAAACTACTCCCTTTGTGTTCTTAATTAAGAAATAAGGCTGAATATGAAGGTTTTCAAAACATATAACATCGTTTAAACTCAGTTTGTGGTTCTCAGTTAAGAACAAAATGTACGCAACAACGATTTTGTCTCTTACTTAGCTAAGAGTCCAAAATAAATAATTTGAATTAATCAGGGAGGAAGTAAAACATGAGTATTAAGAAAAAGCTTGGCCTAGGTATCGCAGCAGCAACACTTGGAATTTCTTTAGTGGGAGGAGGTACATACGCTTATTTTAATGACACGGATGTGTCAACTAACACTTTTGCAGCAGGAACATTAGATTTAGAAGTTGATCCTACAGTTATTTTTGACGTGGATAACTTAAAACCTGGTGACTATATGCTAAGACATTTTGACTTGGAAAATAAAGGGACACTTGATATTGCAAGAGTACTTCTAGATACTTCTTATACTGTTACAGATACACAAGGTGACAATGGATCTGCAGATTTTGGTGAGCACATTGTGGTTAAGTTTCTTGTGAACAAAGGACATAGTGAACATTGGTTTGATAATGATCAATATACAGTAATCTCTGAAAAATCATTAAAGCAACTCTCTAATACAACAGAAGAGGATCTTGCTGTTGAATTAGAAGATTGGTTCTTCGGTTCTGACTATCCACAAGATGGAATTCCAGCAGGTAAAGAAGATGATCTTTATGTGAAAATTGAATTTGTAGACAATGAGCAAGACCAAAATGTATTCCAAGGTGACTCATTAGAGCTTGAATGGACATTCACTGCTGAGCAAGAAGAAGGAGAAGAAAAGTAATTCTCTTTAAAAATGAGAAAGGTGGTTTTTTCCACCTTTCTCACAATTTCAATTAAGGAGTAATTTTGTTTTCTCAAAAAATTTAAAGTGTTTTATTTATATATTTTTTGATAAAGCAAAATTATTTTCACAGATATGGGGGATTACAATGAATAATAGCCGCCTTCAGAGGTTTAGGAAGAGAAGAAAGTTTATTTTTGTTAGCAAGATAATAGCTATATGGTATATGGCTATTATTAGTATTGTTTATTTCTCCTCTAGCACGGGTGCTTATTTTAATGTTTCTAAAATTAATACTGCTACTATTCAGGCAGGTGAGTGGTGGGATAAAAGCAACCTAGTCTTTGTGCGCGATAATCAAGGTGTTGATGTTTATCAAAGTTGTAAACCTGTAGAAATTTCAGCTATTGTCAAAAATGATTCAAATATAGCTATGATTGGATCTACGGAGTATGAAGTGCATCATCATCTAAAGAAAGAGCCAGAAAAAGGGGAAAGCACAATCGTAGGATCAGGGACAATAAATCCGTTAAATGGAAATGAATCTATAACACTTACGTTAACAGCTGATCAAGAGGGTGATTATCAATTTAAGGTTTTCCAAAGACCAGGATACAATGATAATTATGAAAATAGAACAGCTATATGGGATAGAAAAATTAAAGTTAATTGCCAACAAGGTTCAAATGTAAATTCAGAAGAAGAAGTCATAAATAAGGATGAAAATTTGGAAGTCGAAGAAAATCCAGTGGATGTACCGGAACATATAGAAAATGAAGAGTTGAGTGAAAGTAATCCGCCTGAAAATGTAGATGATGAGAGTCAGATTGAAGAAGAATCTAACTCTGATGGTACTACCGAT
Organism: Salirhabdus euzebyi; assembly: GCF_014207435.1. Classification (GTDB taxonomy): domain Bacteria; phylum Bacillota; class Bacilli; order Bacillales; family Alkalibacillaceae; genus Salirhabdus; species Salirhabdus euzebyi. The sequence goes on along the minus strand of NZ_JACHGH010000005.1, from coordinate 304,029 downwards.
GGGGAAAAACAAGAAGAAAATCTACCAAAAGAGAATGATGTAGATAATCAACAAGAGAATTTAGAGGAACAACCTGAAGAAGAGCAAGACTCGACTGAGGAAGGTGAAACAAATAATGAAAATCAAACTGAATAAAACAAAAGTAATGAAGTGGTTTAACCACATATCTACAGTTTTACTTTTTACTATTCTAATTGGTTTGTTATTCATGGTCATTATTTCAAAAGCCTCTGGAGGCGAGCCGAAGATTTTTGGATATCAGTTAAAGACTGTGCTTTCCGGCTCAATGGAACCAGGGATTAAAACAGGTTCCATCATAGCTGTTAAGCCCGGTGGAGATATGACACGTTTCAAGGAAAATGATGTTATTACGTTTATGGAAGAGGAAGGTTATCTTGTAACCCATAGAATTACGGAAGTTGTGAAAAGTGGGGAACAAACTCTTTATAGAACAAAAGGAGATAACAATGACGCAGAGGATTTAAATCCTGTTCTTTCTGATAATGTTGTAGCGGAATATACTGGTTTCACGATTCCTTATGTAGGTTACTTTATTGATTTTGCCCAGTCTAAAAATGGGGCGTTTCTATTATTGATTCCAGGCTTAATACTTCTCGGATATGCAGGATTTATCTTTTGGAGGACGTTGTCTGAAATTGACGTTTCTAATAAAAGAGGTTCTAAAAATGAAAAATCAGAAGCATCACCTAATCAGACTTGATTACTTGGAATATTCCTTGTTTAAAGGGGGGGAAGTTGTGAAAAAGGCTCTTATAAAAGGGTTAGGAATCATGATTATGATATTTCTATACATGATATGTTTTCCTGTAAGTGCTGTATCAGGATCACCTAATAGTTTGAATGTAGTAGACATAGAAACATCGGCGGGAGAATATTTATTCGATGTAAAGAACTTAAAACCTGGTGATTGGGCTCCACGAACCATTGTTGTGAAAAATAATGGTGAACAGGATTTTACTTATGTTACATCTATAGAAAATACCGGTCCAGAAAAGTTGTTTGGGGAGTTGCTATTAGAAGTTAGTGATTCTTCAGGAGAGATATATAATGGGAAACTAGTTGACTTTAATGGATTAGGTCAAAGGAGTTTAGCGGTTGGTAGTGAAGAAGAATTACATCTTACCGTGAGGGTACCTGAGCATCTTGGGAACGATTATCAAGGGTTAGATGCGAAATTCTTATTACAATTTACTGCAGAGGGAAAACCTGTTGAAAACAATGATGAAGACGAAAATAACGGGGAAACGCCGGTTGATAAAGAAACAGGTGGAGACGGGACTTCGGGTGGTTCTGAATTACCTGACACTGCAACTAACATGTTCAATCTCTTGTTAGGTGGAGGCGGATTACTCCTTGCAGGTGGATCGTTGTACTTATTGCAAAGGAATAGAAAAGCAGATAAAAAACATAGCTAATGAACCTTGATTTGCATTAAACCAATCAAGGTTCTTTTTTTAGGAAGCTGTTATGAGGAGGTGATTGTATGAAGAAGTTATTGACTATTGGCAGTTATGGTATTCTGATAGTTTTGCTCATTGGAAATAAGGAGGCTTTTTTATCGTTGATTAGGTCTGGTGAGGAGTTTTCCATGGTTATTAGTGGAATGTTTTTTGCCCTGTTGGTATTTTTTCCGATTGTGCCATTTGTTGTACCAGCTGGTATTACTGGAGCTTCTTTTGGAATATTAACAGGATCTATGATCATTGTAGTTGGGGTTATGGTTGGAACTATTTTGATGTTCTTAATGGCAAGATACGGTTTTCAGGATTTTGCACAAAAGGTACTATCGAAATATGAAAAGGCTAGGCAATATGAAGAGTTTTTTGAAAGGAATGCTTTTATCACAATTTTAAGCTTGAGGGTATTTCCTGTAATACCAACACCTATTGTGAATATATTATGTGGGGTATCAAAGGTAAAGCTATATACATATACGATAGGGAGTTTGCTTGGTAAACTTCCAAGAATTATTATATTCACTGTTGCAGGATACCAGGCTACTGAAAACATGTTCAGTACAACTGTGATTTATATCGTTTACTTTCTCGTTATGGCAATTGTTGTGGGGCATACATTAAAACAACAAAATAGACATGTCCAAGTATAAGTCCAATTAAGCGATCATTGAACGTATTTTTTCATTGATCGCTTAACCTTTGTCGTTATTCACTTTCCATTTACTAAATTCAATAAAATGCCTAAATTCTTCTTTTGAAATACCTGAATTTCTTACTTCGTTAACTAGCTCTAACCATTCAGTATCAAGTGATTCATCTTGTAGATTACTAGACTCACCGTGCAAGATTGTATCCACAGATACACCTAAAACTTGTGAAACCTTTTCAATAACTTGAATCGAAGGATTGCTTTGAAGATTTCTTTCTAAGGAGCTAATATAAGACTTTGCTACATCTGCTTCTGTAGCTAATTCTGAAACGGACATTCTTTTTTGCTCGCGGTACTTTTTTATGCGATGGCCAATCATAATCATCACCTTCCTACATATTAAGATACTATATTTTGCCATAGTTTTAAATTGAAAGCTTTATATTATTCATAAATGTAATCTTATTTACATAATTCGGATTTATTTACCAATTTGTGGGGGTAAAAATAAAAAAAGACTAAATTATTTTAGCCTTTTTAAACAACAAAATTCTTATATAGTTTTTCGTAATCATTTTTATTCTTACTATCACCAAAATACTTAGTAATAAAAGATAGGAAGGATTCGCTTTGGATGGATAGGTCGTCCTGATCATAGACGGAGTAGAATTGTCGATTCAGCGTGATACCTTCAATAGAAATTGCCTTTAATGATTTTAGTTGTAATTCCTTTCGAATAGCCGATTTGGAAATAATGGATACTCCCATACCTGATTCTACGGCCGATTTAATAGATTCTGTGTTCTCTAACTCTAAAATGACGTTAAGTTTAGAGGGGTCTAGGTTGTTTTTCCGTAAGTGCTCTTCCACGACTTGTCTCGTTCCAGACCCTTGTTCTCGCAGGATAATGGGAAGAGAAAATAAGTCATTTGGTGCAATAAAGTTGTTGTCGCTAATAAGTATGTGAGAGTAGTTCTGAGGGGCAATAAGAACGAGTTCGTCTTCTAAAAATGGCTTTTGAACGAAATCTGGATAGGAGATCATCGATTCAATAAAGCCGATATTAATTTCTTTGTTTTTTAAATGTTCGATTATATTTTGGGAATTTAATATACGTAAGCGGATGTTTACTTGAGGATATTCCTTGATGTATTGGCCGAGTACATAGGGGAGGACGTGCTCCCCTATTGTTCGGCTGGCTCCAACTAAAAGTTCCCCGTGAACCGATTCGGAAAGAAGTTCAATTTCTTTTTCTGCTTGATTCACGAGCTTTAAAATCTTATCCGCATTTTGAAAAAGAAGTTCTCCCGCTGGTGTTAAGGAGATCTTTTTTGTTGTGCGTTCAAATAGTTTAATGTTCAAATGATCTTCCAACTGCCGAATTTGCAAGCTAACAGATGGCTGTGATAAATGCAGGATTTTAGCTGTCTCTGAAAAGTTCTTCTTCGTTGCAGCTGTATAAAATACTTTCAAATGTTCTAAATTCATCTTTTTTCAACCCCACATATTTTCGACATAATTCGGGTGGTGACAGGCACCCCCTTAAAGCAGGAGAAGTAGTGGTCCAATTGCGGCTAGTGCTGCGAAGCCTAGGACGCCGACGATGACAGGTTTGATGCCTACTTGTTTGAAGTCGCCGAAGTTGATGCTTAACCCTAAACCTGCCATTGCCATAGCTAGCAAATATACGCTTGCGTCTATTAGCACTTCGGTAACCGCTAACGGAATGATGTTTACTGTATTAACAACACTCATTGCTAGGAAACCAAATATGAACCATGGTACAGGTAGATTTTTTAGTCCCTTTTTTTGCGTTGTTTCTTCCTTATTATCCTTAGAAAACATATACCCCAATACGAGAGCTACTGGAATTAATAAAGCAACACGCCCCAGTTTGGTTAAAATAGCGTTATCCATACTTACTGCTTCTCCTGGTACAGCTGCTGCTATAACGTGCGCCAACTCATGTAAAGTTGCACCGACTAATATCCCATAATTTTCCGGATCCAACCCAAGAACAGGGAAAAGGAGAATGTAAATGATTGCTCCAACTGTTCCCAAAATCGCAATACAAGCTACTGCTAAAGCAGTGAATTCCTTTTTACTTTTAATGACAGATGATACGGCAACAATGGCGGCGGCTCCACAAACAGCTGTTCCAACAGCAATTAGAGCGGACAAGTGTTTATCAACCTTGAAAACGCTTCCTAAATATATCATGACAGCTAGTGTAAATACGATAACAATAGAATCTATTAAAATAAGGGAAAGCCCCGCATCATAAATTTGCTGTAGGTTAAGCCTTAACCCCATTAAAATGATCCCAAGTCTCAATAAGTATTTACTACTAAATCCAATCCCGACGGATGCACTCGTTTGTACACCCATTAAACTTTTCCAGCTCATTCCTAGTAAAATGGCAATAATCATAATTCCCATAATAGAGAAAAAAGGTAGATTCGTAATTTGATCAGCTACAATTGTGATGATTAAAGTAAGTATAAGTCCTTGCGATAACCCTTTAAAATACTTTTTCCTATCTTCAGTAAGGAAAGGGGTTGGTTGATTCGTTTGTACTTGATTACTTGTTTCCAATTTTTCTTCCCCCTTTGGATAAATAGTGTCTTTTACCACATTACCATAAAAATGGGGGCAGAAATTATTGGCTTTTTTTATATTATTTATTAAAAATCCTAATATGTCAAAATTTTGCGAATATATTGTACAATTCCTGAGCGTATGCTTTAATGGGGTTGAATCAAATTGGTTGGACCAAACAACCATTGACCACCAACCAACGTATTAGTTTTTTTAATAAATGAGGAGGGGACTATAATGGCTAGAGAGGTTCATGTTATTGACCCGAAGGATAACACGGGTACAGTTATTAGTCGTACAATGACTGCTGGAAGAGAAGTGGAAGTAGAAGCTGGTGGAGAAGTGAAGATGGTAAAAGTGTTAAAGGACATCCCTTATGGACACAAAATTGCGGTTCGTTCAATTAAAAAAGGGGATACGATTTGGAAATATGGCCTAAGTATCGGTACAGCACTAGAGGATATTGAAGTTGGGGACCATGTCCACATTCACAATATAGAGAGTAACAGAGGACGCGGTGATTTATTTAAGGAAAAAGCTAATGCAGGGGAGAGTGTATAAGATGGGTTATTTTAACGGTTATGTTCGTCCAAATGATACAGTTGGTGTTCGAAACACGTTACTGATTTTATCTGGAACAGTTTATGCAAATTCAACTGCAGAGCGTGTGGCAGCTACAATAGAAGGTGCAGTAGCTATTACGCATCCACTTGGAAGATGTCAGGTGCGTCCAGATTTACGAAACACTTTTAATACTTTAGTCGCAACAGGTAAAAATCCAAATGTTGGGGCAGTTGTGGTTATTGATCATTTCCGAGAAGAAGGCTGTACAGCAGATGAAATTGCTCATGAAATTCGCAAAACAGGTAAGCCAGTGGAGGTAGTGAATATTCGTAAGGCACACGGTGCAATTGAAGCAACTGCGGAAGCAACTCGTAAAGCGATGCTGTTAAAGCGTAAGTTGTCTGCTCAAGTTCGTGAAAAAGTAAGCGTTTCCAACTTGCTGCTTGGTTTAAACTGTGGAACGTCTGACACAAGTTCAGGTATTGGATCTAACATGGCATTAGGCTTTGCTTCAGACAAAATTGTCAACCAAGGTGGACGCTCCATTTTAGCGGAAACGATGGAGCTAATGGGGGCAGAAGGTTATCTACGTGAACGCTCTGTGAACCCAGGTGTTGGCGATAAGATTGTTGGATATATTGATCGAATTGAAAGACGTGCTCTAGCAAGTGGGGAAGACATTCGTGGTTCTCAGCCTACTGGAGATAACATCGTTGGTGGTTTAAGTACGATTGAGGAAAAATCACTTGGTGCTTACATGAAGTCCGGAAGTGCTCCAATTATTGATGGTTTAGATTACGCACAAGTTTGTGAGAATAGAGAGCCAGGAGTATATGTAATGGACACACCGGGTCATGGCAGTGAGTCGATTACTGGTATTGCTGCAGGTGGCGCACAAGTGCTTGTGTTTAGTACAGGTGGTGGGCATACCATTTCCCATCCAATTATGCCGACGATTAAAATTACTGGTAACGGCGAGTCATTCCAATTCATGGAGGACACAATGGAGCTAGACTTAAGTGGTATTTTTGAAGATAAGTTAACTATAGAGCAAGCGGGCGACCTAGTGTATGACGAAATACTAGAAACGTGTAATGGGAAGTTAACGAAAGCGGAAATTTTAAAAGAACAAACAGGATTTGCGATTCACCGAGTTGGAATTAGTATTTAAACAACAGTTATATAGGGGTCAAGATAGGGTGTTTGAGCCGATATCACATAAATGAGCTGAAATATCGCTCATATGCAAAAAGATATCACTCTAGCAGCTAAATATTTCACTCATGCAGAAATATTTAGCAAAAAAAGCACCAATCTAATGGGTGCTGGCATAAACTGAATTCGATTGCGCTTCTTAGGCAGCACTCAAAGCCCCTAAGTACTGTACCTCATTATAGGAGGGTAAATATGAAAATTGTCATAACGGAATTGATCTGGCCGAATGGGCTAGAATTACTTGAAAAGTATGGAGATGTGGAATATGATCCTTCTTTGTGGTCCGATAGAGCTACATTGTTGGAGAAGGTGAAAGATGCAGACGCAATAATCGTGCGGAATCAGACGCAGGTAAATGAGGAATTACTAGGTGCTGCTTCCAACTTAAAGGTTGTTGGTAGATTAGGGGTTGGGTTAGATAACATTGATATTCCAGCGACGAAAAAGAGAGAAGTAAAAGTAGTGTTTGCAAAAAATGCGAATGCGACTTCGGTTGCGGAGTATGTTTTCTCTGCGATGTTTGATGCGAGTCGGAACCTTTCGAAAGCAAACGATGATGTTCACTTAGGAAATTGGAACCGTAAGCAATTTACGGGCTCTGAAATATGTGGGAAAAAGCTTGGTCTCATAGGTTTGGGAGAAATTGCGCAACGGGTTGCTAAACGCGCTCAGGCTTTTGGGTTAGATGTTTTAGGGTATGATCCATTTGTATCAAAATTTGATTTTGTTTACAACGAATTAGGGGTAAAGCAGGTTTCCTTAGAGGAACTTTTATCACATTCTGATTTTATTTCCATGCACGTTCCGTTAACGAAGGGGACAAAGGATCTTATTGGTGCGAAGGAAATGGAACAAATGAAATCGACCGCCTATTTAATCAATTCATCACGTGGTGGGATTATTAATGAAGCGGATTTGCTAGAGGCCGTTACGTTAAGCAAAATTGGTGGTGCTTACTTGGATGTCATTGAGCAGGAGCCAATTAAGCCAACTAATCCACTGTTAACGAATGAGAAAATTATACTTACCCCTCACATCGCTGGTCTCACGGAAGAAGCGCAAGTAAGAACATCAGAACTTGTAGCGGAGGAAGTTGGAAAGGTGCTAGAAGGAAAACAAGCGCTTTGCACCGTATAATTACGTAATAGATTACTAGATTAGGGGGGATATGCTTGCCAACCTACCAAGCAGAAGATTTAAAGCAATTTGGTCAACACGTATTTGAGGCTATTGGTGTAGAGGAAGAATATGCAAGAGTGGCCGCTGATGCATTAGTTCGGGCAAATTTAGAAGGTGTCGATAGCCACGGGATTAGCCGGTTAGGCATTTATGCGAAAAGAATGAATGAAACGAAAACGATAAATGCGAATCCTAATATAAAGGTAGAAAAGAAGGGTGAATCTGTCTTATTAGTAGACGGAGATAACGGACTTGGGCAAATTACGAGCTATGTAGCTATTCAAGAAGGTATTAAACTAGCAAAAAAGACCGGGGTTGCTGCCATCGGCGTACGTAACAGTAATCACTTCGGTACGGCCTCTTACTTTTGCCAAAAAGCATGTGAAGAGAATGTTGCTGCCATGGCATTCACGAATTCACCTCCTGGGATTGCTCCGTGGGGTGGTATCAAACCATTTTTTGGAACGAATCCGATTGCTTTTGGTTTTCCAACAGATGATGAGAAGCCTGTCATTATTGATATGTCCACTAGTGTTGTTGCGAGAGGGAAAATCATTTTAGCAGCAAAACAAGATGAATCCATTCCTAAAGGTTGGGCAATCGATTCAGAAGGTGTAGAGACGGAAGATCCGAATGAGGCTTTACAAGGTGCTGTATTACCGGTTGGTGGAGCAAAAGGATACGCGCTTGCCTTAGCGGTAGAAATTTTAACAGGTGTATTATCAGGTGCTGCTTTTGGCCCAAACGTAAAAAATATTTACAGTGAAACAGTGGAACAAGCAAATGTTGGGCACTTTTTCATATTGATGGATGTGGAAAAATTTATGCCGATTGAACAGTTCCAAAAAATAATGGAGATTTTCCTTGAAGATATGAAGGAAATGCCGAAACAGGATGGTGTGGATGAAATTTTATATCCTGGAGAGCGTCGTAATCGTGAATATACGAAACGTTTGGCGTCTGGGATAACGATTTCTGAACAAGTAAAAGAAGAATTACAATCCCTTGCCACAGCTGTACAGGTTGATTTTCCTAAGGAAAGAGTAAATGCATAAATTTTATATAATTTTTTTAAATAAATATTATAGGAATTTCGTATAATACAAGTTTTCGGAAAATATTGAATAGTTAGATACAATTCTATACTATTTGAATTATAATTGGTTGGGTCATCCGACCAATTACCTTAAAAAGGGGGGAGTTATGCAGATGAAGAAATTGTCCTTCGCCTAGTATGGCTGGGATGAAGCGAAGAGGTGTGATCCGTGTATGAAGGTTTTAAATTAAATCGCAAAGGTATTTCAAGTGTTGTTGGGGATTACATTAAGCAATTGATTCATGAAAACAAGTTTAAGCCTGGGGAAAAGCTTCCGGCAGAGAGACAAATGGCAGACCTATTAAATGTCAGTCGAAACTCTGTGCGCGAGTCCTACAAAATATTAGAAGCAATGGGTTACTTAACGATTAAACACGGTGATGGGGTATACGTTTCGAGTAAAGATGAGCACCTCAATAAAATTGCTAGCTCCTTTTTCCTCGGAACGGAAGATATTGTTGATTTGTTTGCGATTCGTAAAGTGTTAGAAGTCAGTGGTATCGATTGGGCTGTCAATCATATTACCGAAAGCGAATTGAATGAACTTGTTCATATCGTGAACACATCTAAGGAGTTAGTCCGTGAAAATGCTAACGTAGAGCAAATTGCAAATCTTGATCAAAAATTTCATTTAACACTAGCGAGAATTTCTAAAAATACGTTTTTAGTCCGAATTATGATTAGTTTAATTGACTTACTTGAGGAATCCAGAATTCAGTCAATGAAAATTGTTGGGAGAGTAAGTCAGTCCATTCAAGAACATACGGAAATTATAGAAGCTTTACGATTAGGTGACAAGCTTCTTGTTAAAAAAGCAATGACACACCATTTAGAGAGCGTCGAGCGTTCACTTCTTACTAATCTATCCTCATCTGAGAGTTCCAGCACTAATTAAATTTTTTTCCGCAAAAATGTTAACGCTTACAAAAAATTTAAACATAAATCCATGAATATGATGGAAAAGGAAAGAATTACTTTCCTAATTAAGAGGAGGAATTTGATGAAAACAAAATGGTTGGCTTTAGTGTTTGTGCTTTGTGGTCTATTTGTTTTAGGGGCATGTGCCAATAGTGCAGGAAGTACGGAAGATCCAGAAGATTACCCATCCAAGAAGATAACGTATAGCATCCCGTTTGATCCAGGTGGTCAATCAGATGTGGAAGCAAGACGTCAACAGCCGTATTTAGAGGAAGCGTTAGGACAGAGTGTTGTTATTCAGTATAAGCCTGGTGGCGGTGGTTCTGTTGGTTGGACCGAATTAGTGGATAAAGATCCTGATGGATATTTCCTATCTGGTATGAATATTCCACACATTATTTTGCAGCCATTATCCAATGATGATACAGGTTATGAAACAGAAGATATCGTTCCAGTAGCAATTGTTCAGGCGACACCTATTGGTATCGCTGTTTCAAAGGATAGTGACATTAACTCATTAGCAGATCTAGTGGAAAAAGCGAAAGCTAATCCAGGTTCTGTTACTGCAGCTGGATCAGGTACTTATTCTGGCCATCACTTAGCTTTCTTGCAGCTACAAGATTTAGCTGGAGTTGAGATGCAATATATTCCGTTTGATGGTGCAGCACCGTCCGTTCAAGCGTTTTTAGGTGGAAATACAGAGGTCCTTTTTGCGAACTCCAGTGACCTCGTGAAGTATGCGAAAGATATGAAAATTCTTGCGATTGGTTCTGAGGAAACATTTAAGCCACTTCCAGACGTACCGACAATTAAAGCAGAAGGTTACGACATGACTGCTGGTATTGACCGTGGAGTAGCTGTACCACCTGGAACAGACCCAGCGATTATCGCTAAGCTAGAAAAAGCATTCTTAGACATTTTAGATGAACCTGGTGTCATGGATGAAATGTATGCAGAAGGCTTTGAGCCGAAGAAAATGGGCCATGATGCAGCGGTTGAGTACATTGCTACGAAAAAAGAACAATACTCAAGAATTTTAGAAGAGGTTAAAGGAAACTAAGGTTTTAATATGGAGAGACGTCCAAATCCCCAGTAAGTTTGGGGATGGGCGTCCATTCCAATTAAAAGATAAAGAGAAAAGATAGATAGAAATATATATTGGGAGGTGGGAGAGTGTTAGAGTTTCTTCCTGACATAATCAGTTCACTAACAAATCCTATCAATTTACTGCTCATGTGTGCAGGGGTAATAGCGGGTATTATCGTTGGAGCCTTACCAGGGTTGACGGCAACGATGGCGCTGGCATTATTATTACCTTTTACCTTTACGATGCAGGCAGATACATCATTAATTACACTTGGTGGTTTGTATATTGGTGGGATCTATGGTGGATGTATTTCAGCCATTTTAATCAATACACCTGGTACACCATCTGCCATTGCTACGACCTTCGATGGTTATCCAATGACCAAAAAAGGGAAGGCAACCCAAGCATTAATTGCAGCGGCAGTTAGTTCCGGGATTGGGGGGGTAATAGGGGGTCTTGCTCTCCTATTCCTTACACCTCTGTTAGCAACTTTAGCATTACGTTTTGGTCCTCCAGAGTATTTCTGGATTGCCATGTTAGGTTTAACGATGATTGCAACGTTATCTTCTGGTTCTATGTTAAAAGGTTTAATGGGTGGAGCGGTTGGTCTCCTCATTAGTACGATTGGTATTTCCCCAGTTGGTGGTGAGTCGAGATATACTTTCGGTTTTTCGCCACTACAAGCAGGGTTAGAATTAATCGTTATTTTAATCGCCTTTTTCTGTATACCAGAAGTCATAGGAATGATTGAGAGTAAGATAAAACAAAAGAAGAATAAAGAAGTGAAAAAAGAACGAGGAGTCGCAAGAAAGCTTTTTTTCTACATTATTAAAAGGCCAATATTAGTTATTCGTTCCTCTATCATCGGTATTATTACTGGTATTATCCCCGGTGCTGGTGGAAACGTAGCGGCCTTATTATCTTATGATGCGGCTGTTCGTTTTTCAAAAGATAAAAAGGAATTTGGTAAAGGAAAAGTGGACGGGGTTGTTGCTTCGGAAGCTTCTAACAATGCGGAAGTAGGCGGATCCTTAGTTCCTTTACTTTCATTAGGTATTCCAGGAGCTCCACCTGCTGCAATTATTTTAGGGGCATTGATGATGCAAGGTATTCGACCGGGTCCTGATTTGTTAGAGGAGCACTCTGGTCTCGTTTATACCTTCTTAGTAGCCTTTATTGTAGCCAATGTTGTCATGTTGATATTTGGTCTTATGGGCTCTAGATATGTAGGGAAAGTCATATCCCTTCCTGTTTATTATTTAGCTCCTTCCATTGTGTTCTTAACTATTGTCGGTTCGTATGCAATTCGAAATAACTTTTTAGATGTAGCCTTGATGATTGGTTTTGGTCTTTTAGCTTATGTGATGAAGAAAGTAGGGTTTAATCCAGCTCCGATTGTACTAGGATTAATTCTTGGTCCAATCGCAGAAAGAGGATTAGCTCAATCTATGCTAATGGCAAAAGCATCTGGGAACACATTTGAATTGTTCTTCACACGCCCAATTTCAGTCGTGTTAATTGCACTATGTATCCTATCAATAGTAGGACCACTACTAAGCACAATCTTCAGATCTAAGTCAAAAATAGATGAAGAGATCCAGGGATAAGTGCCTGTCACCACCCGAATTTTGCCGAATGGAAGGAGAGTAAGTAATGCAAAGGGTTAATCATGATATTGTTTCTTCTATTATATTTATTTTTGTTGCTGCTTTTGCTCTATGGGAGACACGCGGGCTCTCTGAGATGAGTTATGTGTTCCCGAGAACTGCAGGAATTATACTATTAGTCTGTAGCATCATTTTCTTTATTAAAAGCATTATTAAAAAAGAAGATAAAAAGGCTTTTGATGATATTAATAAACGAAAAGTTATGGTGATGAGCTTAGGTATGATTGGTTACCTTATCGTCATTGGTTTAGTTGGATTCCTCATTGCGAGTATTATTTATATCTGGGCTTTCTGCTTCTATTTACAAAGAGATGAGAAGGAGAAAAGCAATAAAAGCAAAATGCTTCATGCAGGAATTACAGCATTTGGTGTGAGTATATTTTTCTTCGTTCTATTTAAATTTGTATTTGCTGTACCATTACCTCCAGGGATCTTTTTTGGAGGGTAGGATGTAAGAGAGGCTTGGACACATTGTTTAAGCCTCTTTTTTATATCGTGCCTGTCACCACCCGAAATTTGTCGAAGGATAGCCTGTTGTGTAAATAGGTAAAATAAGATAAAATAAACGAGAACAAACGTTCCTCTTTTAACCCTTCGTTCTAGTCCTCATAATCTTCATGTAAGAAAAAACAAAAATAGAAAGAGAGGTTTCACATGGGAAGAAAACTCCGCACATGGATCCCAGAATATTTCTATCACATTGTTTGTAGAGGTATTCGGCGTGATGCGCTTTTTAAAGACACTCATGACTTCCAAACTTTCTTATACATTCTCCAAAAAGTACATGAAAACACCCCCTTTGAAATAGCTTCTTATTGTTTAATGACGAATCACTTTCACCTCCAGCTTCGCTCCAAAGAGCAACCAATATCCAAAGTTATGGCGTTGATCAACAAACGTTACGCGAACTATTACAACACAAAATATAATTTGACTGGACATGTATTTGAAAAAAGATATTTTGATGACATGATTAAAACTGAAATTGGCATGTTGGAAGTAAGTCGGTATATTCACCTAAACCCACTAAAGGCCAAAATCGTCAATCGTTTAGGGGATTATCAGTGGAGTAGTTATCCATATTTTCTACTGAGAGGAAAGACAATCATACCGAACTACATGAAAGTAGATTTGCTTCTCTCTACATTTGACTCTCACCAAAATGTGTTTAGTAGTTATAACGATTTCATAGAAAATTTTGATGGAGACAAAGATCTTTTGAATAGGATTTTACTTAGTAAAGTGAATAGTTGAATATGATATAATAATCCAAAGGTGGTTGGTTATCTCATGGAGAAAATGTTAAGTGAAATTATTTCGAAAATTGATTTTTTACAATCTGATATGAATGAAATGAAAAAAAATATAAAAGGTCTCAAAACAGATGTAGGCGACCTGAAAATAGAACTTAAAACTGGGCAGGATACTTTAATGAAACAAGTTGCTGAAAACAACTGAATCATGAGCGAGAATAAGTGACTTAGCAGCTAAAGTACAGGAATTAGATATAGATATGAAAATTGTTAAGAAAACAATTACACAATAAATAACAAACTCCTCCTCATTCTGATGAATGGGGAGGAGTTTTTTTTATTTTAAGAAAGTTTAACTTTGGTAAAGGATGAAAGTATAAGAAAAACTAAGGCTTTCGCCATAATGACTTGGTGACAAGCCAAGTTTTTCTAATTTGATTTATTTCGACAAATTTCGGGTGGTGACAGGCACGTCATTTTACAGGCACGTCGTTTTTACAGAGTACTGCTTGGATGGTGAAGTAGTCTATGTTTTCGGGTAGTGCTTCTTTGATTGTTTTTAATCGGTCTTCTTCACAGTTGTTTTTGGCTTCCAGTACTAGTTGTTCTACGTCTTCTGAGAATATTTCCTCCCAATTAATTGGTTGACCTTCTTTTACACTGCGAATGATGTGCCCTTGAACAGTTATTGTTTTGTTGCCTCTTGATTGTGCTATTTCTTCTATCGTAAGTCCTTCCCTAAATAGTTGATAGGAAATGAGGTGGCTTGGCATGTCTTCAAATCTATCTTCTAAGTCTATTGTGTTAACAGGTTTCGCTTTTATAGGGCTAGGTGTAGTCTGGGATTGATTTGCGATTACTTCCTTTTCGTTCACATAATATTGAATAGTTTCCAAAAACTTCGCACCGTATTTTTCCAATTTTGCTTGTCCTACTCCACTAATTTTCAAAAAGTTGTGCTCATCAGTAGGATAGTTGCTTGCCATTTCTTTTAACGATGCGTCTGAGAATACGACATATGGAGGAACAGATTCTGTATCTGCCAGTTCTTTACGTAAAGCTCGTAATAAATCAAATAACTCTTGATTTTCTTCGGTAGTAGTTTCTTCTTCAACTGTCTTCATTTTTTTGTACACTTGTTCTTGCCCAGTTAATACATCATAGGCTTTTGTTGTTAAGCGGACTACAGGGAATTTACCATCAGATAAGGCCAAAAAGCCTTCTGCCGTTAAATATTGAATTAAGTCTACGATATCTTTTTCCCGTTGTTTTTTCATTAATCCGTATGTGGATAATTTATGGAATTGTAGTTCTTTTACCCGTTTATTGTTTGATCCTTTTAACACTTGCGCGACTAATGTCGTCCCAAAGCTTTCTCTCATACGTTTAATACAGGAAAATACCATTTGAGCTTCTGTAGTGATGGCTACTTTCTCCCGTTGATCACTACAGTTACTGCATTTTTCACAGTCCGAGTAATTGGTTTGGTCACTAAAATAATGTAAAAAATGAGAATGAAGGCAGCTTTCGGTATGGCAATAGTCAACCATTTGTTTTAATCGGCTATATTCTTTTGTTCGTTGGGCCTCATCGAGCTGACTTTCTTCTATTAAAAACTTATGAATTTGTACGTCCTGTGGGGAAAAGAGTAGATAGCAATCACTTTCTTCACCGTCTCGTCCTGCTCTTCCTGCCTCCTGATAATAAGCTTCAATATTTCTAGGCATATTATAGTGAATCACATATCTGACGTTTGATTTATCAATCCCCATCCCAAAGGCGTTGGTGGCAATCATCACAGAAATATCATCTAAAATAAAAGCCTCTTGTGCTCGTTGCCGTTCTTTTTCGGATAAGCCAGCATGATATTTTTCAACGGATAGGTTTTTCTTTTGTAAGTATTCATATAGCTGGTCTGCGTCTTTTCTTGTAGATGTGTAGATGATCCCAGAATCTTTTTTATGCTTTGTCAAATAATCTAAGGTAAAATCCTTTTTATTTTCTCCTTTTAAAACGTGAAAAGAGAGATTTTTTCTTGCAAATGTTGTTAAAACGGTATTATCTTCAGATATGTTCAGCAAACCTCTAATGTCTTCTGCAACTTCTTCTGTAGCTGTTGCAGTAAGAGCGACAACGACGGCCTGGCGACTGATGTTAAACAAGTTGTTAACGACAGAGCGGTAGCTGGGACGGAAATCATGTCCCCAATGGGAAATACAGTGGGCCTCATCAAATGCAATTAATGAAATGTCTAATGTGCGTAGGGTACTCGCAAAAGCAGGGGATTCCAATCGCTCAGGGGCAATAAATACCATCTTATATTCACCGGCCCGAATATTATCTACGCGCTCTTTATATTCATTCGTCGTCAAACTACTATTAATATACGTAGCAGGAACACCCGCTGCATGGAGTGCATCGACCTGATCCTTCATTAGCGAAATAAGAGGGGAAATAATAATGGAAACACCAGGAAAAATCATTGCTGGAATTTGATAACATAAGGATTTCCCACCACCTGTAGGCATGATACCAAGTGTATTTTTCTTATGTAATATACGTTGAATGATTTCATCTTGCCCTTCTCGGAAAGAAGAAAAACCAAAAGATTCTTTTAAAATTTGTTTTGCTGTATGTATCATCGCAACCACCTATTGTTTTTGTTTGTCTGTCTGCTATTTTATCATGAATAGTAGAACAGCACATGCAGAAGGTTATGGGAAAATTAAACATAAAGTTAGTGGAAAATAAAAAAAACATAAAGGATAAAGTCTATTCTCCTCAATCAAATTACTACTCTTTAAAAAAGTTATGTTAAGCTAAATGTGGATTGTTAAGTAAAGGAGCACGTAAAATGAACGTAAAAGGGATACACCATATCGCAATAATTTGTTCGGATTACGAAATATCAAAGGACTTTTATACAAAAAAGCTTGGTTTTGAAATCATTCGGGAAGTATATCGGGAGGAAAGAGGATCCTATAAATTAGATTTAGCTTTAAACGGCGATTATGTTATCGAGTTATTTTCTTTTCCGGATCCTCCGAAACGTCCAACACGTCCAGAAGCACAAGGGCTCAGACACTTAGCATTTGCGGTAGATCATATAGAAGATGGCGTCATTGAGTTGGCTAGCCATGGAATAGTTTGTGAAGTGATACGTGAAGATGACATTACAGGAAAGAAATTCACGTTTTTTCAAGACCCAGATGGATTGCCTTTGGAATTGTATGAAGTGTAAAATGAATCCATACATGAAGTAAACGGAAGTGAGAAGAATGATAAAGGATTTGCAGGCCATATATCCTTCCCTCGTTTTATTAGAACCCCAACTAGAAATTAGTTTTGAGCTATACACGTGGTTTGAAACTGGGGAAGGCGAGACAATTGGAATAAAAAAAGAAGAACTGTCTAGTAATGAAAGCGAATTATTAAGTGCCTTTTTGAGAAAAACAAACATTACAAAAAGACCTTTAACGAAGCGAGAAAAATGGTGGAGCCGCATTCTTTTTCAACAAGAAACCACATTTGCTGAATCAGGCATATTACGCTATCGGTTTATTTTTTTTCAAGCGGACAGTCACATTAAGGATGTGGCTTTATTTGAAGAGGGATTTGAAGCGATTTTTCCCTTCCAAATGCCTGTCATCTGGTTGAGTGGATCACAGGGATTTATTGTGGAAGAATTTTTATCTAATGACCAAGTTCCTGTTCCTTTTGAAGAAGTCATAGATGTGTTAATGAGTGATTTATACATAAAGATAAGGTTGTTTGTTGGGGAAGTGAATGAAAAGCTAGAAAATGCACAGGAGCAGTATTCCTTTCTTCAACATATTTCGCCAATGGTTTTCGCTGAAACGAAACAGAATGTTGTTTATCTTAAGGACGCTCTTTCCCAAGTACTCATCCAACAAGTAGAGGATAAGCGAAAACAACAAATGGTTGATGCCATTTTAAAGGATACGGTCGAGGATGAGGAATTGTTAAAAACGATTCGTGTTTTTTTAGAATCAAACTCAAATGTCACCGAAGCTGCCAAAAGAATGTACATGCACCGAAATAGCTTACAGTACCGGATAGATAAATTTGTTGAACAAACAGGGATTGATATTAAATCCTTTGAAGGAGCAGTTACTACATACCTTACACTGCAAATGATGGACTAACCTCTTAGTAGGAGTCCTTATTACAAAATGGAGGAAAATAAAATGAAGACTGTGGCAGTTTATTGTGGGTCCAGTACTGGAAATGACCCGATTTATATGGAAGCAGCTAGAGCACTTGGAACGCTGTTAGCAAAAGAAGGAATTGACCTTGTTTATGGTGGAGCAACAGTTGGATGCATGGGTGCTGTTGCTGATGCTGTTTTAGAAGGTGGGGGAAAAGTCATCGGTGTCATTCCCAAAAAGCTCGCAAATGTAGAAATTTCTCACCAAACGTTAACCGAGCTTCACGTAGTGGATACGATGCATGAAAGAAAGGCATTAATGGCTGATTATGCAGATGGTTTTATTGCGATGCCAGGGGGAACTGGTACATTAGAGGAATGGTTTGAAGTCTTTACTTGGGCACAATTAGGCTATCACCAAAAACCTTGTAGCTTTTTAAATGTGAATAACTATTACGATCCAATTGTTTCCCTTTTTGATCATATGATTGGCCAAGGCTTTGTCAAAGAACGCTACAAAGACTTGATTTTGATTGACGAAGATCCTAAACAATTAATTAGTAAGTTAAAGGAGTATAAGGCAGATTATATTCATAAATGGTAAGCTGTGAAAAATGCATCACTTTCTCTTTTGAGAAAGTAGATGCATTTTTCTTTTCTCTATTCAATGTTTAAAAATCCTCTAACTCTACGTCATTTTCACCAGCAAGCTTTTGTAGTTGGAAGCGGAAGTCGTTAATTTTTTGTGTTCCACTCATTAGTTTTTCATTAGCAGCATTTACTTCATCTAAGCTTTGCGTTTCAATGGCCACTCGTAACGTTAACAGTGCTTGGTATTGTTCGCCAACACCTTCCACATAAATATCATGGATTTCTTTTACTTCCTCTGTCTTAGGCGTAATGAGGTTTAACTTTTCATAAAAATCTTCGTAATTCGGAAGCACGGTAACCTCTAACACATCGTATAACGTATAATCATCCGTATAGTTTACTCCTGTAACAGATGCGTAAGCGTCCATTGCATCTACTTCTAATTGGGAAATAGGGATCAATTCATCGTTCACATACGATAGTAGGTCATCCTGGACAGGATTGCTACATCCAACTAGTGCTAGCATTAGAAAAAATCCTAGGCTTATGATTGCTTTTTTCATGTTTGTCTCTCCTTCGTCTAATTATGTATAGTTTTTTGACAAAGTTAATTATTCGACACAAAACGTCATATCCCTTTCATCATTTAAAGGAATGCAGAATTTTATTTCTTATGATAAAGTGCACAAAAAGAAAATGGAGTTTTGTGCACTTTGTCCACTATAATTTCTATGGTTAATTGTTTACACTAAATGTATCGAATATAACGCTTTCAATTTAGGAGGAAAGATAATGGCTGACGTTAAATTAGAACATGTATATAAAGTTTATGATGGGGACGTAACTGCTGTTAAAGATTTTAATTTAGATATTAAAGATAAAGAATTCATCGTATTTGTAGGACCATCTGGTTGTGGTAAGTCTACAACGCTTCGTATGATTGCAGGTCTTGAAGAAATTTCTAAAGGTGATCTAATCATTGATGGAAAACGTGTAAACGATGTAACACCGAAAGATCGTGATATTGCAATGGTGTTCCAAAACTACGCTCTATATCCACATATGAATGTTTATGACAACATGGCATTCGGATTAAAGCTTCGTAAAATGGACAAAAAAGTTATCGAAGAAAAAGTAAATAATGCAGCGAAAATTTTAGGATTGGAAGATTACTTAAAGCGTAAGCCAAAAGCATTATCTGGTGGTCAGCGTCAACGTGTTGCCCTTGGACGTGCTATCGTACGTGATGCCAAGGTTTTCTTAATGGATGAGCCTTTGTCTAACCTTGATGCAAAACTTCGTGTACAAATGCGTGCAGAAATTCAAAAGTTGCACCAACGTCTTCAAACAACAACTATTTATGTAACACATGACCAAACAGAAGCGATGACGATGGCAACAAGACTAGTCGTTATGAAGGATGGTATTATTCAACAGGTTGGATCTCCTAAAGAGGTTTACGATCTCCCGAATAACGTATTCGTTGGTGGATTTATCGGATCACCAGCAATGAACTTTTTTACTGGAACCCTAACGGAAGATGGTTACTTTACTATTAATGAACTAAAAGTAAAGGTTCCTGAAGGTAAACTAAAAATGTTGAAAGAACAAAATTACGTAGGAAAAGAAATAATTTTAGGTATCCGTCCAGAAGATATCCATGATGAGCCTGTATTCATCGAGGCTTCCCCAGAAACAAAGGTAACTGCTTTAGTGGATGTTGCGGAACTAATGGGAGCAGAAACATTCTTGTATTCTACAGTAGGCGACCAAGAATTTACGGCACGTGTGGATTCACGTACGGATGTTCACGGTGGAGATAACATTACCCTTGCGTTCGATATGAATAAAGTACATTTCTTTAGTAAAGAAACGGAGGAGCGAATTCGCTAAGATTGACTAGATATTTTAGTGAACACGATCACTCTTAATAGGAAATGAAAACGAGACAGGATAAATATCCTGTCTTGTTTTTGTTTAAGCTGTAAACTAAAATTTAAAAAAGTTAATATTTACATTTAAATTCAAAATAGGCAAATCAAAAACAAATTTATATTCTCTGCTATAATAAATTTTATAGTCTAGTAGGAAAAAGGAGCTTTCCTGATGCGAAAAATAGCTACTTTTGTAATCGCTATCATCTGTATTATTCTCTTTTATTTTACCTTTGAAACCGCATTGAAGGTTTTTCGTGCGGATTGGCAAATGCCTGAGGAATCAAAACAAGAAAATACGAACAACCGTTTAGTTTTAATTACCCGGGAGTTAGACAACCCTTTTTGGGACAAGGTTAGTGCGGGGGCGCGTAAGCAAGCTGAGGAAGATGGAGCAAGGCTTGAGATATGGGGGAGCTACGGAAACAATCAAGAGGATTTTCTAAGACAAATTGAAATAGCCATTTATTCTAAAGTCGATGGAATCATTGTACAGGGTCTGGATACGGAAGAGTTCAAGGAGTTAACGAAAGTTAAAGCTTCTTCGTACGGAATCCCGATCATTACTATCGCAAATGATGTACCTATGGCCGAAAGTCTGCGCAGAACGTATGTAGGTTCCAATCAGTATTTAGCTGGAATCATGATTGCCAGACAACTATTAACGGACATGGGGACTTCAGGAGAGGTAGTTCTTATGCTCGACAGTAGGCAAGAGCATTACCAGAAACAGCGTTTGGAGGGTATTCGGGATATTTTACAAGACTATCCAAACGTCCAAATTATTGAATCCGAAACAGAAGATACAAGAGAGCAAGTGATAGCAACAACAAAGGATTTATTGAACAAATACCCAAATGTTGATGCTTTTATCGCTGTTAATGCAAATTTCTCAGGAGACATAATCGAGGAAATGGATAGACGTTCTAATGCAGAACCTTATTATATTTATTCCTTTGATGATTATGCTGATGCGTTTTCTTTATTAAAAAAAGGAAAGCTTGACGGAATCATTGAACAATCCCCACTTAAGATGGGGGAGCTTAGCGTTAATTTAATGATGAAGTGGCTAAATCACGAGCTTGTTCCGCTTGATTTACATGGCTACCTCACTGATATTCGATTGATAAAGGCGATGGACATCCAATGAGTAGTATACAAAAGAAGATATGGGCTTTAGCTATGGTAGTGTTGCTGATCATGGCATCTATTTGGGTATCACTCATCTACTATAACCAAAAAATGCAAGATCAATATAATGAAATTCTCGAACGCTATTTAGTCATGAACGAAGTGACAAGTACGAGTCAGCAAATGGTCACCGTGTTAAACAATTATTTGCATACTCCTATATCTGACAATTATGAACAAATTGATCAGAGTAAGCTGGAAATGGAAAAGTTAAAAGAGAAGGTCGTTGATTTTAAAAATGCCGATAACGAGTTAGCATTGACGAACTATGTAAACTTAATTGATAGCTTAATGGAAGCCGTTAATCGTTCCATTATGTTTCATCCAGAATCAGAAACAGAAAATGCCATTAAAACATTCAAAGAAGCAACGAATATATCCAATTATATATCAGAGATGACCCTCACTTTAATTGATACGGAGCTTAAGACATATGATCGTCTCTATCGAGGTATTATTAACCAATCAGAAGAAATAAAACAACTGGGGATTTGGTTACTACTTTTAATTTCATTATTATTATTGCTTTTTACTTATTGGTTCTCATTAAGAATTACAAAACCTGTGGAAAAACTAACACAAGCAGCAAGCGAATTATCTAAAGGGAGATTTGATCGGAAAGTCGAAGTAGATTCCAAAGATGAAATTGCTTTTTTAGCTAAGGCGTTTGATCATATGAGGGTTAATATTAATAATTTAATTTCAGAAATTCATCAAAAGGCACAATTGGAAAAAGAGCTTCAACAGAGTAAGCTTCTTTTAAGGGAAAGCCAGTTACGTAGCTTACAAAATCAAATCAATCCACATTTTTTATTTAATACACTTAATACTATTTCGAAAAAGGCTTATTTAGAAGGATCAGAAGAGACTAGTGATTTACTCGTTAGCGTGTCTGATCTATTACGATATAATCTAAAGCACTTAGATAAATCCACGACATTATTTGATGAAGTAGAAGTGTTAAAACAGTATATTTTTATACAAAAAGCGAGATTTACGGACCGGCTAACCTTTTATACGGACATTGATGAATCATGCCTACCTGTTGAAATTCCTGGTCTTACTATACAACCGATTGTAGAAAACGCTGTCATTCATGCTGTCGAACCAATTGAGGACGGGGGTACCATCTGGTTTCGTGTAAAAGATGGTGGAGACCGTGTGATCATTGAGGTGGAGGACAATGGACCTGGAATGACCGATGATAAGAGAAAGCAAATCATGGATGGAGAAGTAGATACAACAAAAGGACAAGGGTCTGGAATTGGATTAAGCAATGTAGTAAAGCGTCTACGCCTTTTTAATGGTTATGAAGACGTGATTATGATTGAAAGTTGCTTAGGTAAAGGTACAAAAGTGACTATTAATATTCTTAAAGAAAGGGGTGTCGAAGCATGATAAAGATCCTAATTGTCGATGATGAGCAAATCGAGCGAGATGGACTACAAGTAATTTTGGAGAGAAACTTTTCTAATCTTAAAATCAAACAAGCGAAGAATGGTAAACTTGCTGTTGATATTGCGGCAAGTTTTCAACCAGATTTAGTTTTTATGGACATTCAAATGCCAGGCATGTCAGGCTTTGAAGCAGTAGAAAAGATCATCGCAGACAATCCCCACATTAAGTTTATTATGGTCACTGCTTATGCAACATTTGATTATGCGCATTTGGCAATGAAACTTGGAGTAAAAGATTATTTGGTTAAACCGAGTAAGGTATCTGATATTGTGAAAACAGTTGGAAAAGTACTAGGACAAATTGAAGCAGAACAAAGATTGTTAGAAAAGAGTAAGTTTCAGCAGGATACCTTAAAAAAAGCGATGTCTGTGTTTGAAACGGACGTTGTAACTCAGCTCTTGTTCGATCATGTCCATGAAGTGCATCTCGATGAGCTGGTTGAGCTGCTCAACATGGAGGCAAGCGAAGAAAAATTTGTGATGAGCATTTTGCTCCCATTAGGCTCAGATGACCACTATTCTATTATAAAAGAAAAGATTAGGAAAATTGGTAGTGGATGGGTTGGGGCTCTATATGGGCGTCAATTACCCATCATTGTGTTCCGTAATCAAGATCAAACATTTCGTACACAGGCTACATTGTTAGCGAAAGAAATCCTTACACTCGTCAAAACAACTGACAATGAAAACTGGTTTATTGGAATCGGTAATGTTTATAAGTCACTAAATAAAATACGCCAATCTTATCAAGAGTCTTTAATTGCTACAAAGGATACGAAGCTTCCAGTAAAATACCGTTTCTATTCTGATCTACCTGCAACTGTCCCTGGTTTTGATGAACATACTTCTAGACAGTATGAACAGCAATTTTTTGAACAGATACGTAGTGGTGAGTGGGAACAAATATATAAAAACATTACGGATTTAATCGATCATTACGAGCAGGAAGGTGCTAATCTTTTACAAGTGCAGCAACGTTTAGCTGAACTTCTTTGGATTGCTTCACGGGTAATGAGCGAAATGGGCGTAGAATCAGATACACATTATTATTCCTCTAAGGCTACTGATTATAGGCAACTTCGAGCAGAAACGAAACACTTGTTAGAAAGAATTCAGGAAGCTTTTTACGATTATAATGATAAGCTTGAAGCGGATACCATACAAAAAATCAAACAATACATTATCCAACATGCTCATGAAGATATTTCTTTAGATGCCATTGGTAAGGAAGTAGGCTTTAGTCCTATTTATATTAGTAAAATTTTTAAAGAGCAACTAGGTGTCAATTACATTCACTTTTTAACGGAGTGTCGTATAGAGGAAGCAAAGAAATTGATGAAAGATCCTGAAAAAAGTTTAAAGGAAATAACTTTTGAGGTCGGTTATCATGATCCAAACTATTTCAGTAAGGTATTTAAGAAAATGTGTAATCTATCGCCATCGGAGTATCGTAAAAAACTGTTAGGGTAAGAACAATGAGTATGTAACGAAAGGAACGAGGCGAATGAGACGATTATTTTTCCAAATAAGTATAGTAATGCTATTCGTTCTGATTACGGCTGCTTGCGAAAAAGATGAAGATAAAAGTAATGAACCTCCATCAAAGAATGCAACATACAAGCCAGTGGAAGATTTGACTGATGATGAACAGATTAAAATAGGTTTTGCTATGGATACATTGCTTGAGGAACGATGGCTCAAGGACAGAGAACTGTTCAAAAAAGCAGTGGAAGAGCTTGGAGCTGAAGTAGAAATCCTAGCAGCAAATGGTAATGATGCTCTGCAGATTTGGCAAGCGGAAACATTAATTAGCAAAGAAATTGATTTACTCGTTATCGTACCGCATAATGCAGAAGCAACCGCATCTATCGTGGAAAAAGCCCATTCAGCTGGGATAAAGGTAGTATCTTATGATCGGTTAGTAAAAAATTCGGATGTTGATACGTACATTTCTTATGACAATGAACAGGTTGGGATACTACAAGCTAAGGCAATTACAAGTTTGGTCCCTAGAGGTAAATATGTGTATATTGGTGGTGCCGAAACGGACAATAATGCTCAATTACTTAAAAAGGGTGTATTTAAGGTACTGCGTCCAATGATTGATAAAGGTGAAATTACCGTAGTGTTTGACCAATGGACAAAGGATTGGTTACCAACGAATGCTTATGAGAATATGAAAATGGCTCTAGAAGCAAACGATTATCAAATTGATGCGGTTATTGCAGCTAATGATGCGACGGCTGGTGCAGTGATTCAGGCACTGGAGGAGCACGGTCTTGCTGGTGAAATACCAGTTGCTGGTCAGGACGCTGATTTAGCTGCAGCTCAGCGAATCGTTCAAGGGACACAAACCATGACAGTTTATAAGCCGATTAAAGCACTAGCAGAAAAAGCTGCGGAGATTGCCGTAAAGCTTGCAAAAGAGGAGGAAGTGCAAGAGGATCGGAAAGTGAACAACGGAAAAGTTGAAGTGCCTTCGATTCTCCTCTCACCGATTGCTGTTGAAGAATCAAATTTAGATGAGACGATTATTGCTGACGGATTTCATAAAAGGGAAGACGTATATAATTTGACAGACCACTAGGTGTATTCGCACCTAGTGGTTTTAATTATTATGGGTGTTTTCTAAAATGCAGATAATCTATGGAAGCCCCGGAATACATCAATCCCCCTCTTGCTTTTATTCATCTAATGTAAAAAAATGAAAAATCCCTCATATTAAAAAATTACAGGTTAATAACAAAATAGTGCTATAAGAAAGCGTTTTCACCCTATGACTTCGATGTTATATTTAGCTTGTAAATAAATAATAACCTATTTTGAAAGGGGTTTCATAATGAAGAGAAGGTTGAAATTTGTACCTATTTTATTTGTAGCAATTATGGCTATTTTTATTGTAGCAGGATGTAGCGGCGGAGGTAGTGAAGTAAGTGTTGGTATCGTATTACCTACAAAAGATGAGCCTAGATGGGTTCAAGATGAAGAAAGATTTAAAGCAGCTCTAGAAGATTCCGATTATACTACTGAAATTTTATTCAGCCAAGGATCATCTGCTAAAGAAAAAGAAAACGTAGAAACATTAATCAGTAAAGGTATTGATGTTTTAATTATTGCTCCACATGATGGTGCAGCTGCTGGTTCTTCAGTAGAAGCAGCTAAAGAAGAAGGAATTACAGTTATTGCATACGATCGTCTAATTACAGACACAGATGCTGTTGATTACTATGTTACATTTGACAGTATTGCTGTAGGTGAAGCACAAGCTCAATACTTAGTTGATAATGCAGAAGGTACTGGTGTTCCATTGTATCTATATGCTGGTGCTGCTTCTGATAACAACGCATTCTTATTCTTCGAAGGTGCATGGAATGTCCTTCAACCTAAAATTGCTGATGGAACTTTTGTGATTGCTAACTCTAGTGAAGCAGTAGCATTACAAGATAAAGCGGAACTTACTCGTGATGAAATGGGTAAAATCTTAGGTCAGGTTACAACAAACTGGGATCCTAACGAAGCAAAAAACAAAGCACAAACACATCTTACAGCAGCAAGTGCTGATCTAAAAGGTGATGTTGCAATTCTAGCTCCTAATGATGGAACAGCTCGTTCAATCGCTGACGTATTTGGAACTGACTCTGAAGTAACTAGTTATGTTGTAACAGGTCAAGATGCTGAAAAGGCTTCTGTTCAGTACATCATTGATGGCACACAATCTATGACAGTTTTCAAGGATGTTCGTACACTTGTTACGGATGCAATGGGCATGGCTGTAACAATTCTAGATGGTGATACACCAGAAACTACAGGAAGTTATAACAACGGAGTAATCGATATCAAAGCTAAACAAACAGACGTTATTGTAGTTGATCAAGAAAATGTGAAGAGTGCATTAATTGATTCTGGTTACTATGATGCAAGCGAGTTTAGTGGATTAGAATAATAAAATAGTAGAATGTTACGCAATAGTGTTAGATAGCCATCTAACACTATTGCACATTGTAAAGTTGTCTGGTTAAGGAGGCATACTGATGAGCGATTATATTTTAGAAATGAACCAGATATCAAAAGAGTTTACCGGAGTAAAGGCGCTCTCTAATGTCAATTTTAAAGTTGAAAGAGGAGAAATCCACTGTCTAGTTGGAGAAAATGGTGCCGGTAAATCTACACTTATGAAGGTACTTAGCGGTGTTTATCCTTATGGAACATATGAAGGAGATATCGTGTTTAATGGGGATACAAAGCAGTTCAATAAAATAAATGATAGCGTTGATGCAGGTATCGTTATCATTCACCAAGAATTAGCACTTTTCCCTGATTTATCTGTCTACGAAAATATATTCATAGGTAATGAAATACAAAATGGTGGCGTTTTAGACTGGAACAAAGCTATTGTTGAGTCAAAGAAAATGCTAGACAAGGTTAAATTGAAAGTAAACCCTGAAGCATTAATTAAAGATTTAGGCGTTGGAAAACAACAGTTAGTGGAAATTGCTAAAGCCTTAAGTAAGGACGTAAAGTTACTCATATTAGATGAGCCAACTGCCGCTTTAAACGAAAATGATAGTGAAAATTTATTGAACCTTTTACGCGAATTAAAAAAACAAGGAATCACTTGTATCATGATTTCTCACAAGCTAAAAGAAGTTATATCCATTTCGGATAAAGCAACGGTTATTCGTGATGGGGAAACTATTTGCACATTAGATGCTTCTAAAGGGGAAATTACAGAAGCAAACATTATTAAAAACATGGTTGGTAGAGAAATTCAAGACATTTATCCAAAGAGACCTGACCAAGAATATGGGGAAAAGGTTCTTGAATTGACTAACTGGTCCGCATATGACTCCCAGTTAGGTCGTTATGTTGCTAAAGATGTTAATCTTCATGTAAGAGAGGGCGAAATCATCGGAATTGCTGGATTGATGGGCTCTGGAAGAACAGAACTTGCGTTAAGTATTTTTGGGAATTCAAAAAATTACAAGCTACAAGGGGATTTATTTGTTAATGGAATCCCTGTAAAATTCAAACATACTAGTGATGCGATAAAAGCAGGTATTGCTTATGTAACAGAAGACAGAAAAGGCGATGGGCTATTTTTATTACAGGATATCAAAAACAATATTTCAGTTGGAAATTTAAAAGGTATATCTTCTAATGGAATTGTGAATGTAAACGAAGAAATTAAAGTTGCAGATGAATATAAAGATTCATTAGGAATTAAAACTCCATCCATACAACAACTAGTCGGAAACTTAAGTGGTGGTAACCAACAGAAAGTTTCCTTAGGAAAATGGCTTTTTGTAGGACCAAAACTTTTAATATTAGATGAACCGACACGAGGTATCGATGTTGGTGCAAAATTTGAAATTTATACAGTTATGAATGATCTGATTAAAAAAGGTTTAAGTATTATTATGATTTCGTCTGAACTTGGTGAGGTTCTAGGAATGAGTGATCGTGTTTACGTCATGGCAGAAGGCGAAATCCAAGGTGAGTTGTCCTCAGAGGAAGCCAGTCAAGAAAAGATTATGCAACTAGCAACGCAATAGGAGGTTAAACTTATGAAACTGTTTAATGAATTAAAGAGTTTAATTAAACATAATATTCGCGATTATGGAATGTACATTGCATTAATAGTTATTATGATTACATTTACTATTTTAACAGATGGATTATTTATGTCTTCTCGAAATATTAGTAATCTATTAGATTCAGCTGGTTATATTGCTGTATTAGCTGTAGGGGTAATGCTCGTTATTGTTATCCGTCATATTGACTTATCTATTGGGTTCTTAGCTGGTTTTCTAGGAGCAATAGCAGCAATCTTAATTATGCAATACAATATGCCAGTTTTTATCGTTATCCCAATTATTCTCTTATTAGGTATTTTGGCTGGTGGAGTAACAGGTTTTCTTGTTGCTAAAGTTGGGATTCCGGCCTTCGTTGCAACACTTGCAGGTTGGCTTATTTATCGAGGCGCTATCTTAATGGCCACAGAAAAAACCGGAACAATTGTAGTTGAAAATGATGCATTTAATGCAATAGGTAATGGATATATTCCATCTATTATGCAAGTAGGTGGATTGCATTTACTATCTTTACTTGTAGGGGCTTTAGGAATCATATTTTACATTTATAGTTCCATTTCTAATCGTAGAAATAAAATAAAATATGATTTTGATGTTGTATCTAGACCAATCTTTATTTTACAACTAGTGTTTGTTTCTTCCATTATTGCTTACATTACGTGGCTTTTAGCAGGTTATAATGGTTTCTCTTGGACAGTAATGATAATCCTGCTAGTAGTAGCTGTGTACCATTTCGTTACTACAAAGACAGTATTAGGACGCCACATTTATGCTGTAGGTAGTAACCCGGAAGCTGCACATCTTAGTGGAATTAACGTAAAGAAAATTACATTCATCGTTTTTGGTTCCATGGGTATGCTTTCCGCGTTATCTGGTATTTTGTTTACTTCTCGTCTGCAATCAGCTACGACTACTGCTGGTACATTGTTCGAACTTGATGCGATTGCCGCCGCGTTCGTTGGTGGTGTATCTGCTGCGGGTGGTGTAGGTAAAGTAACTGGAGCTGTTATCGGAGCTGTTGTTATGGCAACTTTAACAAGCGGTATGAACTTAATGGGTGTTGGTATTGCACCTCAGTATATGATTCGTGGTGGAGTACTTGCACTAGCGGTTATCTTTGATGTAATGACACGTAGACAAAGAGCTTAATTTTGGAAGGAGCAAGGGAGCAATTCTCTTGCTTCTTTTTTGTTGCTTAGGAAATTATAAAATTTCGGACTTGTGGATAAGTTAGTTGCACGGGAGAGCCACGTCTAGCTCCAGCACCTACCCCCTCGGGACCTCTTCTGTGGCATAAACCTCCACGGCAGGTCTTGTCTTATGCCTGCCTTAGGCTGAGCAAGGCGCTGGCGCTTTTGTTCTATAGCACAGATTTATTTAATCCTTTGTAACAATGAGCCTTTACTAGGTGTTAAATAAATTGCATTTCTATTTGATTAATCCACTATTATAATGAAAAATAAAGAAACAAGAACATTATAATAGTTGATGAAAATTTTCACTTGTTTTAACTAATAGACGGGTTGGTTCTCAAAGAGAAGAAGAGGTGAACAAATGCTTTATGGTGCCATAGAAGCTGGTGGAACAAAGTTTGTTTGTGCTGTTGGAAATGAAAAAGGTGAGCTGTTAGAAAAGGCTATAATTGATACGACTACACCAGAGAAGACGTTGGAACAAATCAAAACTTTCTATCTAGGAAAGGACATTGTAGCTTGTGGTGTAGGTTCTTTTGGCCCTATTGATGTCAACAAAGAAAGTCCAACTTACGGTTATATAATGAATACACCAAAAATAAAATGGCAAAAGTTTAATCTGTTAGGTGAGTTGAAAAAGTTGTTAGGTGTACCTCTTGCTTTTGATAGTGATGTGAATGTGGCCGCAGTAGGGGAAAAATTACTTGGTGCCGGTCGCGATGTCAATAGTTGTCTTTACATGACGATTGGGACAGGAATTGGAGCAGGGCTTTATGTAGAAGGAAGTACGTTAAGTGGACTGTCTCATCCGGAAATGGGACATATTTTGTTAAAAAGGCACCCAGAAGATAGTGATTTTACAGGTTTTTGCCCTTTTCATGGAGCTGATTGCTTCGAAGGTTTAGCCGCAGGTCCGGCTATTGAAAAAAGATGGGACAAAAAAGGGAACGAGCTAGGCGTTGACCATGAAGCATGGAGGTTAGAAGCTTATTATATAGCACAAGCTCTTATGAACTATATTTTAATTGTTAGTCCAGAGAAAATTGTTTTAGGTGGGGGAGTCATGAAACAAAAGCAGCTTTTCCCCTTAATTTTTGATGAATTAATTGAAAAGCTTAATGGCTACTTAGATTTTCCTCAACTAACTCGCGAAAATATTTCCCGTTATATCGTGTCACCAGAACTAGGGGATGAAGCTGGCGTGAAAGGTGCTTTGATGACCGCAGTAAAAATGCTATAATTTTTAAAATCATTCGCTAATCTTTAGACGATGAAGGAGTTGAGCTATGGATTATTATAAGGTTGCACCTACTTTAGTCGGGGAAAAAGTATTGTTAAGGAGTATTGATTTAGAAAAAGATAAAGTCCCTTTTCATCAAATGTTTTTGGAGCCAATATTGCATGAATGGACGGGGAATAGAGTACCAGATAATGAGCAGGAATCATATGAACAATTGAAAGCTTATCGGGATTTAGACTTTCTTATTTCATGGGTCATAACGGACAAACAGACAGAAGCATTTATCGGAACATTTTGGATTGGCCCATCTAACGAAAATGGTAAGCAAATTGCAGGGGATGCCCAGAGAATAGCGAAACAATTTTGGAGAAAAGGCTATACGAAGGAAGCTCGTCAATTAATCTATGATTTTGCTTTTAACGAGTTAGGGATAGAAGAATTTCACTCTACTGCTTGGGGTAATAACGAAAATTCTTGCCAATCGATGGAGAGTGTAGGCTATAGGTTAGCAAAAGTAGAAGAGAAATTTTTTGCTAAGAAAAACAATTATTTCACGGAACATTACTATGTTTTAACTAAAGAGGCTTGGCAAAAATATAAAGGCAATAAAGTAGGGATAAGGTGACGAGCACCCTATCCCTTTAATTTGAAATGTTAATAGTTATATTTTCCAAGTAACTAGTTCGAGAATCTAATCGCAATCCACGCCTAGTTATCTCTCTCCACAACAAGTGAACAAAGTCATCTTCAAGCTGTAAGCTAATCGCAGACTCATAAGCCTCCATTAATAAATCATCCGTTAGCGCTGGGAAGCTCATTTTCTCACCCCTAAAAGGACATATCATTCTTTACCAATTTTAATATCCTAATTTTTACATACTTTATTTCGACAAAGAATGAGCAATTTCCTTCAAAAAGTAAAAAAAAATAATAATATTTTTAAATTTATTTTAAAACTAAATTTTACTAGAGGATTTTTGTTCATAGAGGACAGTACTTTTATTGAATGAAAAAATCCCCATAAACATGGGGATTTTTCTACTACTTACCAAGGATAGCTTCCACTACTTTTAAGGAGGACATGGCGTCTTGCCCAGTCACAATAGGATCTGTATCATTTATAATCGCATCAACAAATGCATCAATAACTCCTGTACTCGTTTGGTTATCGTTTGTTTGAATTGCTTCTAATTGATACTTAATTACTTCGCCATCTTTCGTTTCTACAATTAATTGATTTTCTGGATCATGGTAGATTTTCATCATACCTTTTTGACAATAGATTTTAGTGCTATTATCCTCTGATCCATAATAAGTCCATGAGAAGGAAGCTGTACCGAGGCGTCCTTTTTTCGTTTTTAAGGCAGCAACCACATTATCACAAACTTCAATCGGATTTCCATTCTCATCCACTTTATCAAGAGCACCATGAAAAGCATGGACATCAACAATTTCATCATCTAATAAATAATGGATTAAATCTATTTTATGAATACCTAAGTCTCCAGCTACACCGGAATGGGAACGCTCTTTCTTAAAGAACCAAGTAGCATTTGAATTGTTCACACTCCAATGCTCAGGACCCTGGTGCCCAAAGGATGTTTTAAAGGTAAGAACTTCACCAAGCTCTTTGCTTTCAATCAGTTGCTTAGCCTTTTGGTGTGCCTTCGTAAATCGTTGATTGTGATCAACCATTAGCTTTTTGCCTGATTTACGTTGTGCGTCTAACATTTTTTCTGCATATTCAATGCTTACAGCCAGGGGCTTTTCACATAAGACATGCTTTCCACTTAACAGAGCATCTGTTGTGAAAATATGGTGCGTGTCATTTGATGAACAATCACTAATCGCAATAATAGAAGGATCGTTATACAGTTCTTCTACTGTTTCGACAGCGCGACCACCAAATTCCTCTGCTAGCGCTTTAGAACGTTCCATATTCCGGTCAAAAAAGACGATTTCATTTACATAAGGATTCGCCTTGTATTCAGGGGCATGACGGAATTTCGTAATGGAACCACACCCAATGATACCCACGTTGATTTGTTCCATGAAAAATCCTCCTTAATCTCTTTTTTGGAAAAATACCGCGACAATAATGATTAAACCTTTTACTAACCCTTGAAGGTGAGAGGAGATGTTCATTAAGTTCATCATATTGTTTAGAACACCAAGTAAAAGAACACCGAATAAAGTACCAATTACTCTCCCTTTACCACCTGTCATTCTTGTTCCACCAATAATTACAGCAGCGATAGCATCAAGCTCATAAAGGTTACCAGAGCTTGAAGAAGAAATAGAGTTCAAGCGGCTAGTTTCAATTAAGGCAGCAATACCTACTAAGAAACCACAAAGTGTATATACCCCGATTTTAATGCGGTCAACACGAATAGCAGATAACAAAGTCGCTTTTTCGTTACTACCCATTGCATAAACGTAACGGCCAAAACGTGTTTTTTGCATAAGTACATAAACTGCTAGTGTTAGGACAAGGAAAATGATGACAGGTACATCGATAATACCGAATTCTGTATTCGCAATACTGGAAAACCCTTGTACTTCTGCAGATTTACTACCGCCATTTGCTGTATATAAAGCAATAGATCGGGCTGCGGCCATCATACCGAGTGTGGCAATGAAGGAGGCTATTCGTCCCTTTGCTACGAGAATTCCGTTAATGAACCCAACAGATGCACCAACTAAAAGTGCTGTAAGGATACCTACGAATATGCTTTCGGAAGCATTTAATGCCATAACGGAAAAAACACCGACCATTGCAAGTACAGAACCTACAGATAGGTCAATACCACCAGAAATCATAACAACGGTCATCCCAAGTGCAATAATCCCAATTGTAGATACTTGTAGTAGAATATTCATTTGATTTTGGAGAGAGAGGAAACGATCGTTCATAAGAGCTGCCGCAATGAAAATTATAATAAAGGCAATAATGACACTATATTCGCTCCAAATCCAGGATAAATTCAGTTTTTTACTACTTGTTGTTTGTTCTTCATTGATTTTTACATTAGCCAATGCTTTCAGCCTCCCTTTTCGAGCCAGTTGCATATTCCATAATTATTTCTTCCGTTAAATCATCACGGTTAAATGTACCGGTAATTTCGCCTTGGAACATAATATTAATCCTGTCACAAATTCTAAGTATTTCAGGTGCTTCAGAGGAAAGAATGATTATCGCCTTTCCTTCATCCGCTAGATTCATAATGTGTTGGTAAATCTCGTTTTTCGCACCAACATCAATTCCTTGCGTAGGGTTATCAAAAATAATGACATCACTATTTACTTCTAACCATTTTGCGATAACTACTTTCTGTTGGTTACCACCACTTAAGGAATCAATTGTTACTTTTGGATCGTGAACTTTAATGTTGAGCTGCTTTTTATATTCATAAAACTTTGCTCGTTCATTTTTTGAACTAATCAAGCCATTTTTTTCAAAATGCCCCATTGTTGATAGACTCATATTTTCAATAACGCTTAAATCTTTAATGATTGCATTTTCTTTCCGGTTTTTTGGTACTAATCCAATACCTGCTTTTACTGCTTTTCTAGGATGATTTATATTCACTTGACGACCATTTACTTCAATGACGCCATCATATTTTTTTCGAAATCCAAAAATACTTTCAAATAATTCCGTTCTTCCATCCCCAGCAAGGCCTGTAAATCCTACTATTTCGCCTTTTGCGATAGAGAAGTTTATGTTACGGAAAATTCCTTCACTTGTTAGGTTTTTTACATTCAGTACAGTTTCACCGGGACCATTCTTATGGTACATGGCATCTGTGGAAATAGATTTTCCTACCATTAATTGTGTAATGTTACTTAAATCTGTATCTTTCATATAACCATTACCGACAAAATAGCCATCACGTAGTATGGTGTAGCGATCACAAACTGCTTGAATTTCCTTCAGTTTATGGGAAATATAAATGATAGATACACCAGATTTTTTCAATGAACGCATGAGCTCAAAAAGTCTTTCTACTTCATTATCTGTTAAGGAACTAGTCGGCTCATCCATAATAATAATTTTGGAATCTCGTAAAAGTGCCTTTGCAATTTCAATCATTTGTTTATAAGAAGTTTCTAAGTCTCTTACATAAGTTTTCGGGTTTATGTTTACGCCTAGTTTAGCTAGAATTTCATTAGTTTGCCTGCACATTTCCTTAACGTTAAGTATGCCCCATTTATTACGAAGCTCTGAGCCTAAAAACATATTTTCATAAATGGTTAAATCTGTTACAACATTAAGCTCCTGGTGAATAAAACTAACTCCACTTTCTTGTGAGATGCGGGGGTTTTCCATATTAATTGCTTGCCCATTTAACTTGATTTGACCTTCGTCAGGTTGGTGTACACCACCAAGAATATTCATTAAGGTCGACTTGCCAGCACCGTTCTCCCCAAGTAAAGCATGGATTTCACCTTTTTGAAGTGTTAAATCAACTCCATGTAAAACTTCTACTTGATTAAAGGATTTCTTTATTCCACTCATCTCTAAAATGGCGTCTTGTTCCATAAATCTTACCCCCTTTGATTATGAATAGAGTAAAAATAGGAAATACGATAAATGCTAGTGCATTTATCGTATTTAATCCTATTTGTTAATCGTTACTATTAAAATGCAGCTTCTGAATCGTAATGATCTTCAACGTTGTCAATTGTAACTGGAGTTGCAGGGATAACCATTTCTGCACTTTCAGGGTCCTTACCATTTGCTAAATCTGCACCAACTTTGATTGCATCTTTAGACATTAATGGAGAGTATAGGAAAGTAGCTTTAATTAAACCATCTTCTTGAATGATTTCATAAACATCTTTCGCTCCACCCGCACCAGTTACAAACTTAATGTCTGTACGGTTAGCTTCTTTAATTGCTTGGATAACACCTAGAGCCATACCATCATCTTGTGTATAAACAGCATCGATTTCAGGATGTGCAGTTAAAACGTTTTGCATAACACTTAAAGAAGTTTCTGTTGAGAACTCTCCATTTTGTGAAGCAAGAATTTCAATATCAGATCCCTCAATTGATTCGCGGAATCCTTCACTACGTTGATTTGTAACGGAGCTTGGAGGTCCAGCTATTTCAACTACTTTACCACTTCCGCCTAATTGTTCAACGAAGAATTTACCTGCGTTGATACCAATACCAGTATTGTCACCTTTTACAACAACAGTTGCAGCGTCGTTTGTAAGCTCACGGTCAAGAATTACTAAAGGAATGCCTTCATCCGCAATTTTTTGACCAGCTGGAGATAATGCTTCTGATTCGATAGGAAGCATGACAATTGCATCTACACCTTGTGCAATTAAGTCTTCCACATTGTTAGCTTGTGCAGCAGTACTATCTGCAGTTGTGAACACATAATCATCAATTGTTCCATCTTCTACTAATGCTTTTGCTTGATCTTCAGCATTTTGAATAAGTGCACCCATCCACCCGTGAGTTGCAGATGGTAAAGCAATACCTAGTACTACTTCATCATCACTTCCACCGGAACTTTCACTACAACCTACAATACCTACAGCAAGTAAAACTACAAAAAATAAAGAAAATAAACGCTTCATTTTGACCTTTCACCCCTTTTAAATTGTCAAAAAAATAGTCCCTCTACAATGAAAACGATTTCATTATTGAGGCTAACTGACCGACATTAAACGTATTTTAATGCCGGTTCGCTAGTCTCAGCATTGTTTATGGGGTCAGACCCCCGTCGCTTTAACGCGTTACTGTTTGAGGGGACTGACCCCACAAACAGTAACGTTATCCTAACGTAGACTCGCGAATAACTAACTCGTGATCTAAGATGACACTCGATACATCTTTGCCTTTAATTTTGTCAATTAGCATATTGGCAGCAACACAACCCATTTTGTACATCGGCTGCGATATGGTTGTTAAGGTTGGATTCGTCATGTTAGAAAAACTAATGTTATCAAAACCAACTACTGCAATATCATTAGGTGCCTTTAATTGGTTTGCATTTATTTCTCTTAATGCTCCGATTGCAAGTGTGTCCGAAACGGCAAACACTGCTGTCGGTTTTTCATTAAGTTGTAAAAGTTTTCGCATTGCTTGCTGTCCATCTTCAAAGCCTAATTGCTGAGATGTGATCATCCATTCATTAAAAATGGGTAAGTGGAACTCCTTTAACGCTTTTTCATAGCCTTGGCGACGTTGACGAGCATAAAGGAATTTTTCATCAGAATTAATTAAGGCAATTTTTTTATGACCAGATTGTATAAGATGCTTAACTGCTCGGTATGCAGCTAACTCGTTATCAATCGTGACATACGGTATACAACCATTTTCATCATACTCACTACATTGAATAATAGAATGAGTTGCCGCTAGTTCATTTAATTTCTGCATATTCACTGCAGGATCCATCGATATAATGCCATCAGCAAGTTTGTTTTTGATTAAATTGAAATAAATGTTTTCTCGCTGAGGATTGGAATCTGTGTCGCACAATAAAATATTGTAGTTGTTACTAACAGCAGTATCTTCAATCCCGTTAATGATTTCCGTGTAGAAGGGATTCGATATGCTAGGAATTAAAACGAGTAGTAAGCGACTTTCCGAGTTTCTTAGATTACGACCTAGCATACTAGGTTCATAGTTTAATTCCCTGATAGCGTTCTCAACTTTAAGTTTAGTTTTGGGTGATACAGTTGTATTTTTGTTAAGGACTCTCGAAACCGTTGCAACGGAAACACCTGCTTTTTGAGCCACCTGTTGAATGTTTGCCATGACGTTTCCTTCTTTCAAAATAATGTATTTCGTTAGAATGAAAAGATAATGTAATCGATTACATTTACATCATATAATTATCAGAATTGTTTTGTCAATAACTATTTTATTTTTGCATATATTTAAAAATACCGAGAGTTTTTCATTGATTTTAAGAATGTTTTTCTTTAAGCTAGTATGTAATGGATTACATTAAAGCGTTTTCATTATAAGGGAGGGGCCTAATATGAAATTAGGTGTTTTCACAGTATTATTCTCAGATAAAAGTTTAGAAGATATGTTAGATCATGTTGCTTCTAAAGGTATTGAAGCGGTGGAGCTAGGAACTGGAGGTTATCCAGGAGATGCCCATTGTAAAGTGGATGAATTGTTAGCAGATGAAAAAGCAAGAGAAGATTTCCTTGAAAAAATCAGCAGTAGAGGACTAATCATTAGTGCTCTTAGCTGTCATGCAAATCCTTTACACCCACAAAAGCATATTTCTAAGGAAGCGGATGAATTGTTTGAAAAGACTGTTAAACTAGCTAGTCTATTAGGAGTGCCAGTTGTTAACACTTTTTCTGGTTGTCCTGGAGACCATGAAGATGCAAAGCATCCAAACTGGCCAGTTGCAGCTTGGCCAAATGATTTCCAAGAAATTTTAAAATGGCAATGGGAAGAGAAAATCATTCCTTATTGGAAAGAAAAAGCAGCTTTTGCTGAAAAACACAATATTAAAATTGGCTTAGAGCTACACGGTGGATTCTCCGTACATACACCGGGTAACTTATTGCGTTTAAGAGAAGCATGTGGACCCGCAATTGGAGCTAACCTAGATCCAAGTCATATGTGGTGGCAAGGTATTGATCCTGTCGAATCTATCAAAATATTAGGTCGCGAGGGAGCTATCCACCATTTCCATGCAAAAGATACGATTATTGATCAAGGGAATGTGAACCGTAACGGGTTAGTCGATATGACCCCATATACAGATATGAAAGACCGTGCATGGTATTTCCGGACGGTTGGATTTGGTCATGATACAAAGGTATGGGCGGACATGATTAGTGCATTACGTTTATATGGATATGATTATGTCGTAAGTATTGAACATGAAGATGGACTTATGTCTATTGATGAAGGCTTTACGAAAGCAGTTGAAAACCTGAAGCCTGTTATGGTTAAAGAGTCCGTTGGGGAAATGTGGTGGGCTTAGTTGTTGTTTATGGGGTCAGACCCCCATTACAATAATATGTTAAAGTGAAAAAGCGGACTTTATCCTTTTGTGATAAAGCCCGCTTTTTTTACATGTTAGAAAAGTATAAAAATTTTGCAGGGAAATTAGTCGATCTAGTCAAAAGTTCGAAGTAAATGCAACTATCCTATTATTCGCTAATCGCCAGTTTTCCTTATGTTTCGGTTCATTTGGAATCCATTTTACTTTTAATAAAATGTTGATAATGAATAGTGGATGGTTCAGGAAAGTGAGCTAATGTTTTGGTAGTGGAAATGTCTTGAGGTGAAAGGGGCAATAAGAGTCTGTTTTCACTTATTTTTAGATAAGCCTGGTAACTACTCCAAGGCCAATCCTCTGCTCTTTTTGTTAAACCAGCTTTTACTGGATTAAGGTGGATGTACCGGGAGGCTTCTAGCAAATAATCACTAGAATCTACTACTTCAGATTTAAATCTTCCTTGAAACAAATGACCTACAAGATCATACCGAACGTTATAATACATTGCATATATTGTGTGAATTCTTTTTATGATGTCGCTAATGGAATGGTGCTGCATTTCTATAAGCA
The DNA here is from genome assembly GCF_014207435.1 of Salirhabdus euzebyi. Lineage (GTDB taxonomy): Bacteria > Bacillota > Bacilli > Bacillales > Alkalibacillaceae > Salirhabdus > Salirhabdus euzebyi. The sequence goes on along the minus strand of NZ_JACHGH010000005.1, from coordinate 264,396 downwards.
AATGAATGTGGTTGGGCATGAGGCAGTATGCATGAAGGTTGAAGGGGAGAGATGTTTTAGTTTCTTTCAAATAATGTAAGTATTTTTGATAATCTTTTTTGTCCGAGAACAGGCTTTCTTTTCGATTTCCTCGAGCTGTAATATGATAGTGTTCACCGGTTTTCCATGGGATTCTATGTTTTCTTGCCAATTTTCAATTCACCTCCGTTTCTTTTATCATTTATATATTACGACAAAATGCGCATTTATTCCTTTTTGGGGTCAGACCCCCTCCATAGTAGTGCGGTAATGTGGTACAGTAGTGGGGGTCAGTCCCCAAAACGCACGTAATATAAATGAAATAAAAAACATCTTGATTAAATTGATGAAAAATGGCAACATATTAAAGTGTTTATTCGTCTTATAATGTGGGAAAATGTTTTTAACTTATAAATGAGGTGTCCTTAGTGGGAAGAAGAACCGAAAGAATACAAGAAAAGAAGAAAAAGAAAAAAGGTCTAAAAATCTTCTTAATCATATTAGCTATATTGTTTATTATCGCAGGAGCTTTTGCGTTATATGTATATAATAAAGTAAAGAGCACTGTAGAAGATGATATGCATGAAAAGGTCGGCAGTATAGACAATGATCCGAGTAAAGTAAAAGATGGTACGGAAGCGTTAAACATTCTATTAATGGGTGTAGATGAGCGAGAAAGTGATTCCGGAAGAGCGGATACTTTAATCATCTTGTCCTTAAATCCGAATACAGATAGTATGCAAATGATTAGTATTCCTCGTGACACGTACACAGAAATTGTAGGGCATGGAACAGAAGATAAAATCAATCACTCATTCACTTTTGGTGGTGCGGATATGACAGTTGCTACTGTTGAGAAGTTTGCAAATATTGATTTAGACTATTATGTAAAAATCAATATGGAGGGTCTTAGTGATTTAGTAGATGCTGTTGGTGGAATTACTGTTGATAATCCAATTGATTGGGTTGAATCCGGGGCTGCTTATGAAAAAGGGTTCCACTATAAAAAAGGTGAAATTGAATTAAACGGACCAGAAGCGCTTGGTTTTGCGCGTATGCGTAAGCAAGATCCGGAAGGGGATGTTGGTCGTAACCTACGACAACGTCTCGTCATTAATGCCATTATTGATAAAGGTGCGAGTGTAGGATCTGTTACTCGTATCGATGATATTTTAGATGCATTAGGTACTAATGTAAGTACGAATATGTCATTTGATGAAATGAAAGATATTTTTAAAAACTACCGTGATGCACGTAAAAATCATACAAACTATCAAGTCCAAGGATACGGAGAATATATTGGACCTTACTGGTACTTGATTGTTCCGGATGAAGAGCGTCAAAATGTTCATAATATGATTGTTGAGCATAATAATAAGAGATAAATATGAAGGTTTCCACCAAACTTTTGGTGGAAACCTTTATTTTTTATTTTATTAAACCTCGAACTTATCCATAACCTTTTCCATCATGACAGACTTAGTTTGCTCTTTCATTTGCTCAAACTCTTCCTTAATGGAACTAGCTTCCGATGGATCATAACCATGTGAGGATAGTTCTTCTTTTAATTGTTCGTAAATCTTTTGAAAGGAACTATCTGTTTTTTCTTCTAAATCATCAATTGCTTTTTTATACTTTAAGTAAAGCATTGGTAAATTAACATTACCGTCATCTTGCTTATCTGCTGCATACTCCTCAAAGGCATGCTCCATAAGGACATTTAACTTTTCCTCTACTTGTTCCTTCAGACTAGTTAAAGAATCTTCATATTTTGTTACAATGGATGATACAGACTGTGTTTCCTTTTGATCCGTGTTAGGTTCATTTTTTTCTGCATTATTTTCTTCATTCAAAATACTGTTTTTCGGTTCTCCGTGATCCAATTTGTTTTCATCTTTTTGTTCTAGATCAAAATCTGCATTTAAGAAATCGGTTAGCTTTTCATCTGCAAGGGTAAACATTTTCATTGGGTCCACATAATAGAAGGTAACCCCACAAATGAAGAGAAATACGATTAAAAATAGCGTTCTTATCACCTATACCACCGTCCTGCTGTTTGATGTTGAAGAGTTTTTTGTGAAACTATCTATTTCTACGTCATTTAGATACCCATCATTATCGACAGCAAAGGAGGGCTATATACACAGGTGATATGAACATTTTGAAATGTCATAGGAATGTAATATTTTTAATGGGGAGGGTTAAGTGTGCACTCATTTCATCCGTTAGGAGATTCAGCAATTATTGTACATTTCGATGGGGATAGTAGTTCTGAAATTCATGGAAAGATTGTTAGTCTAGCATCTATGCTTCAAGGTAGCGAGTTGGACGGATTTTTGGAGGCAGTGCCTAGCTATACGACATTAACTATTCATTACAATCCTCTCCTCATTGGCAAAGATGATCCATATGAATATGTTTGTCGGCAAGTAGATTTATTAATAAAAAAATTACCCGCTCATACTGACCTAGCTGGTAGACAAGTGGACATTCCTGTGTGTTACGGAGGGGATTTTGGTCCCGATCTAGATTATGTTGCTTCCTATCATAATCTTTCTGTCCAAGAGGTAATTGCTATACATATGGAGCCTATTTATCCGGTATATTTTTTAGGGTTTTCACCAGGTTTCCCTTATTTAGGTGGATTATTGCCTAAACTTGAAACACCACGAAAAGAAACTCCTCGAAAGACGATTCCTAAAGGATCAGTAGGTATTGCTGGGCGACAAACAGGGATATATCCTTTGGGAAGTCCAGGTGGATGGCAAATCATTGGTCAAACGCCTTTACGGTTATTTTCGATTAATCAAGATTCCCCCGCTCTATTACAGCCAGGAGACAATATCCGCTTTTACCCGATTTCACGGCAACAGTTTATGGATTGGGGGAAGGAAGATGGGAATTAAGGTGCTAAAAAGTGGTCTGCACTCGACTATCCAAGATATAGGTAGAATTGGATTACAAGCACTTGGTGTAGGGGTAAGTGGGGCAATGGATGTTTATGCGATGCGGATGGCAAATATTTTAGTAGGAAACAACGAAAAGGAAGCAGTAATGGAAATAACTTGGATTGGTCCGGTATTAGAATTTGAACAGGATGGTGTGATTAGTCTGTTTGGCGCGGAAATGTCTCCTACCATTAATAGGGAAACAATTCAGATGGGCTGTCCAATTTTGGTGAGAAAAGGTGATGTTCTACGTCTAGGAGTATCGAAAAAAGGATGCAGGTGCTACTTAGCAATTCGTGGTGGGTTCGATGTAAGTTCTGTCTTCGGTAGCAAAAGTACGTATAGTCTTGGTGAATTTGGAGGGTTTAAAGGAAGAGCACTTCAAGAAGGGGATACGATTTACTGGAATGAGGTTTCGTTAATGAAAAACCTTTCTAGTAATTGGCGGCTATCACCTAAACTTAATCATTACCAGAATAATAACGTCATTCGATTTGTAGCAGGAAAGCAATATAGTTGGTTTACAGAAAATTCACAGAACGTATTTGCCTCTCAGCTATATACTGTTACCCTTGACTCAAATCGGACGGGGTACCGCCTTTGTGGGGAACAGTCTTTGAAAGTGGAGAACGACAAAGAACTTCTAACAGAAGGAACGGTTTTCGGCACTATTCAAATTCCCCAAAATGGCCAGCCAATCGTTCTAATGGCAGATCGACAGCCGACAGGGGGATATCCGAAAATTGGGGAAGTAATTACTGTAGACCTAAGGGTATTAGCTCAAAAGAAGCCAAAGGATATGATATATTTCCAACCTGTTAGCTTAAAAGAGGCTCATCAACAGTTAATTTTACTAGAAAAAGAAATAAAATTAGTGAAAAAGATAGTTAATCAAAAACTAGAGGTGGAATCATGAGTTATTCTATTGACTTAAATTGTGACATGGGAGAAAGTTTTGGACCCTATCAAATCGGACAAGATGAAAAAATGTTCCCTTATATATCATCTGCAAATATAGCTTGTGGTTTTCATGGAGGGGATTTCCGTGTTATGGATGAAACCGTGAGGCTAGCTGTGAAACATCATGTTACTATTGGTGCCCATCCTAGTTTTCCAGACCTCCAAGGGTTTGGGAGAAGGGAAATGTCCATGACACCGAAAGAGGTTTATCAAATGATTTTGTATCAAGTTGGAGCATTACAGGCATTTGTTCGAGCACATGGTACGACATTACATCATGTGAAACCACACGGAGCCTTGTATAATTTGGCAGCTAAAAAGGGAGAAGTCGCAGAGGCGATTGCAGAAGCAGTTTATCAGTTAGATAGTAACCTTATTTTATATGGTTTAGCTAATAGTGAGTTAATAGCTGCTGCAAAAAGGAAGGGATTACGGGTAGGACAGGAAGCTTTTGCGGACAGAACCTATCAAGATGATGGTTCGTTAACACCGAGAAACATTAATAATGCTCTGATAGAAAAACGAGAGGTAGCCATTACACAAGTTATTGGGATGATCAAAAATAAACGGGTTACTTCTGTTACAGGAAAACAAATTCACCTTGATGTAGATACCATTTGTTTACACGGTGATGGAGAGCATGCAGTTAACTTTGCTAGACATATAAAGGAAGCTTTTGAACAGGAAAATATAAAACTGAATCCAGTAAATGGGTAGAACGGAGAATAAGAAATGAAAAAATGGTTTTTTTGGTTATTGCCGCTGTCTTGGATGGGAGTGATCTTTTATGCTTCCGGCCAACCTTATGAAAAACAGGATCTAAAACCGTTTTTTAGTGAGTATTTAAATTTTTCTTTTTTAGAACCATTTGTTGATAGTATTGTATTCACGTATCATAATAGCGAGGTAAGTGTTGAAGCGTTAGGGATTAATGGCTTTATTGAATTTTTTATTCGAAAAGGCGCACATTTTGGGGTATTCTTTCTTTTATTCCTTTTCTTCATTCTTGCATTTAGAAAATCAACCGCTTTTTCAAATGGGAAAATTGGCGTTTTATCTTTTGTCTTCACGGTGTTGTATGCTATTACGGATGAAATACATCAAGGGTTTACACCAAATCGAACGCCATATGCTGGAGATATCATCATCGATACAATTGGCGCCGTTTTTGGTACCATATTTTATGCTTTTTTCCTAAAATTTAGTAGAAGTTGAGAAACTTTGCGAAAAAAACGCAAATGAATGGCCAAAATTTGCAAAAGTTTCTCAACCTCCAAACCATTGAATTCGTCCAAATCGTGTATTACAATATAAATATCCTCGATCATTTTTTTGGAATAACTAGACGCTACTTTTGGCTGTCCCGAATTTAGGGACAGCACTTTTTTTGTTCATTTATAATGGGATATTATTCCAACAGAATATTATATTATGAAAACATTATGCACTAAATTGATCAGAATAGAAGGAATTAAAATAGACCCTCGTTTTTAACAAGGGCCCTGAAATTATTCGAATTCTCTTAGCTTATTACTAACTTTGTCATTTCCCGGGAAATGTTGTCACTGTTTGTTACGTTACATCTAATTCTATATACGTTTCTTCGGCTTCGACAACTTCTGCTTGATCACTCGTGACATTCACAATCCAGTTTGTAAATTCCTCTTCGACCCCAGCCTCGACGAACACATTCAAGGTTACTTTTTCTAAATACTCAATTTCCTTTAAAATATAATCTGATCCTCTTAGCTCATTTTCTAATTTTCCTAATAAGGAATAATCGGCATTTACTTTCATTCTTTTCATTAATTGTCGTTTCACAACACCGATAGCGTTAATCGCTTCTGAAGTTGCTTTCGAATAAGCGCGAATTAAGCCACCAGCACCTAGCTTGATTCCACCGAAATAACGTGTCACCACAACGGTTGTATCTTTTAAATCTTTTTTCTTTAATACTTCCAGCATAGGGACACCTGCAGTTCCGCTAGGCTCTCCGTCATCATGGGCTTTTTGTATAAGGTTATGTTCCCCAATCATATAAGCAGAACAGTTGTGATTAGCATCTTTGTGTTTCTTCTTTATTTCCTGTATGAATTGCTGAGCCTCTTCTTCGGTTTCGGTTCGTTTCACATAACCGATAAAACGGGACTTTTGAATAATAATTTCATGAAATCCTTCATTTTTTATTGTAAAATATTTATTTAACATCTTGCGCCAAACCTCCTGACACTTCATTATAAAAGTATATATACATAGTCGGCAAACGATTAGTAAATAAAACTAGCTATTGTCGAGCCTTCAGACAAAGACAAAGGGATTAGTTGCAGTTATCTAATCGTGTTTACTACGTTACTAACACGATAAGTTTTTCTTATAGGGAGAAAATAATCGCTAGAGACCCCCAGAAAATGACGGATGTGCTCGAATGATGTAAAAATGATGGAGGAAATGTTTTATGTCTAATTCAAAACAAGAAAAACAAGGCTTGAATAAAATAATTAACGAGATGGTAGCAGTCGTCACAAACAGTAAAGATGAAATCTTTGAAATAGGTGAGCAATCACGTGCTGAATGTGAACAAGTAGAACAAGAGCTGCAACGAGTAAAAGATCAAGTTATTAGTATTATTCAAGAAGGGGATATACTGGAGAAAAAGGTAAAGTATTATCGAATACGTTTATCAGAAGTGAGTAAAAATTTTAATCAGTATTCAGAAGAAGAAGTGAAGGAAGTTTATAATCAAACCCACCAATTACAATCTGAATTGTTTTTGCGCAGAGAAAAAGAAGAGCAATTACGTGTGCGAAGAAGTGAGTTAGAGCGTCGACTTGTGAATCTTTCCGAAACAGTAGAGAGAGCGGAAAATTTATTAGGCAAAATATCTGTCATCTTAAATTATTTAACCGATGACCTACAGGATGTATACCAAACTCTAGAATCAGCAAAAGAAAAAGAGGCTTTCGGTTTAAAAATTATCGACGCCCAGGAAGAAGAGCGCAAAAGGTTGTCGAGAGAAATTCATGATGGTCCTGCTCAAATGTTGGCGAATGTAATGCTTCGCTCAGATTTAATTGAAAGAACTTTCCGTGAGCGTGGGGTTGCTGAAGCTTTAGTTGAAATAAAACAAGTGAAGCAAATGGTGCGTTCAGCCTTGTATGAAGTCCGCCGGATTATTTATGATTTACGTCCAATGGCACTTGATGATTTAGGGCTTGTTCCGACTTTAAATAAATATTTGCAAACGGTTGAAGAACATAATGAAATACATATTGAGTTTTTACCAAGGGGAATAGACAATAGGTTAGATCCAAAATATGAAACAGCTTTGTTTAGACTAGTTCAGGAAGCTGTGCAAAATGCAGTGAAGCACGCGGAGCCGAGTTTAGTGCGTGTTCAATTTGAGCGGAATTATAATAGTATTAATATAATTGTGACGGACAATGGAAAAGGGTTTGATCTAGAAGATAAGAAAAAGTCATCATTTGGGTTAATTGGAATGAAAGAAAGAGTAGAAATGTTAAGCGGAACGATCGACATTCAATCAAAAATACAACAGGGTACGAAAATTAGGATACAAGTCCCATTACTAAAGTAGGAAGGAAAAATAGCGAATTATGAAGTACTAATGTATAATGGGAAAAATAGAGAAAATTTTGGTAAGAAACACCACTAATTAACTAATTTGATGACACAATGTCCGGAGCGTTTTAGTAAATTTTCAGGAGGTCGAGGAGATGGGGGCTAGAATTGTATTAATCGATGATCATAAGTTGTTTCGAGAAGGAATCAAGCGCATTTTAGACTTCGAGAACGACTTTGAAGTAGTAGCAGAAGGTGATGATGGCAACCAGGCAATTGAACTAGTCAGAAACTATCACCCTGACGTTGTGTTAATGGACATTAACATGCCAACTATAAACGGTGTGGAAGCAACAAAAAATCTAGTAACACAATTTCCAGACGTTAAAATAATTATTCTATCTATACACGATGATGAAAGCTATGTAACACATGCACTAAAAACAGGTGCTCAAGGTTACTTGTTAAAGGAAATGGATACGGATGAGCTGATCGAGGCAGTAAAAGTAGTATACAATGGCGGATCTTACTTACATCCTAAAGTGACACATAATTTAGTGCGGGAATACCGCCGACTCGCGAACGGAACAAATACGAGCAGTGCATTTAAAAAGGTGGAATACCGTAAGCCACTCCATCTACTTACAAGAAGAGAATGTGAAGTATTGCAGCTTTTAGCCGACGGAAAAAGTAACCGTGGCGTAGCAGAAGCGTTATACATTAGTGAAAAGACAGTGAAAAACCACGTATCCAATATCCTACAAAAGATGGATGCAAATGATCGGACACAAGCAGTTGTACAAGCGATTAAAAATGGTTGGGTAGAAGTACAGTAAATAAATAGAAGAATAATAGATTGGAAGGGGCAGGCTCTGAACGATTTGGAGTCTGTTTTTTTGTTTGTAAATGGGGACAGACCCCACTTACGTTAAAGGGGTAAAGGAATTCTGAATATATTTTGCTTAATGCTTTTTCATTTATTATTGTGTAAAATATTAGCAAGAGAACTCGTACATATTATAGTTAATGAAATTTTTAAAAGGGAGAGAATAAATTAATGAAAACAGCCGTTTTAACGGATAGTACAGCTTATATACCTGAAGACATACGCGAAGAACTTGATATACATATGGTTCCATTGAATGTTATTTTTGGTGATGAGTCGTATCGTGAGGAAATTGATATTAATACAGATGAGTTTTACGACAAATTAAAGACATCGGAAGAACTACCTAAAACGTCTCAGCCTTCGATTGGGTATGTTGCAGAAAAATTTGAAGAACTAGCAAAAGAGTACGATGCAGTTGTGGCGATCCATTTATCAAGTGGAGTAAGTGGCACGTATCAAGGATCGGTAGCTGCCGCGGATATGGTAGATGGCATAAAAGTGTATCCGTATGATTCAGAAATTAGTGCTATGGCTCAGGGGTTTTACGTTCTAGAAGCTGCAAAAATGGCAAAAGAAGGCGTAGGGCCAGAAAAAATTATCGAGCGATTGGATGAAATAAAGAAGACAAATCATGCTTATTTCATGGTCGATGAACTAACGAACCTTCATAAAGGTGGACGTCTTAGCGGCACGCAAGCAATGATTGGAAGTTTGCTACAAGTAAAACCAATCCTACATTTTGTTGATGGTAAAATCGAGCCGTTTGAAAAGATCCGCACACGTAAAAAAGCGCTTAACCGTTTACGTCAACTGTTTGATGAAACAGCTAGTAAAGGGGTACAAGTAGAAGCATGTGTGATCCATGCAAAGCGCTTGGAAGAAGCAAAGCAATGGAAAAAAGACTTAGAAGAAAAGTATCCGAACGTTACGGTTGCCATTAGTCACTTTGGCCCGGTTGTCGGTACCCACCTCGGGGAAGGCGCAATCGGTTTGACTTGGTATGAGAAATAAGGATTAAAATGGAGTGGGCTTGACTGGTTGTAGATATCAGGCCTACTTTTTAATAATTTTGCGTGAAGTCTTGATTACTTTCTACAAACTCCTGATATCTTTTCTTGTATTCTCGATATTATGTTATGAGCTCCCCATTTTTAACAGCTTACTCCTGATACATTACAGTAAACTACAAATATTCTGCTTTCTGCTCCTGATTTTTACAGGAATTCCGACAAATTTTCATTGAAACCGTATTTTTCCCCTAGGAATCAAAACTATCCCAGACCTTATGTGCGATTTTCTCCAAAAATATACTTGTCAAGGAGTGTTTCTACACTTGAATATAAAAAATCCTACTGAAAATCCTTCAAATGTTTATGCCGCTCACTTATCGGGCAAAATTCTTCTCCGAAACGAAATTCCTTTCACTGAAACGGAAATAGAAATGTTATTGAATCAAAAATTTTTAAACGAAATCCGTGGAATAGAAGACAGTAATTTTGGTTATCGCTGTGTCAGGTGTGGCAACCAAAAAAGGTACCTTATTGGTCGTATTCCGACAAAGACGGGAAAACAGATTTACTGCCGAAATTGCATTGAAATGGGTAGAGTAAGTACTTTTGAACCTTTATATAAATGGGCAGGTCCTGAGCTTCCATTGGATAGGCTAAAAAATCCTTGTGCATGGGAAGGGCAACTAACTGTTCATCAAAAAATTGCTTCGGACAAAATTAATGAAGCAATGACTAATCGAACGAAGCTCTTGACATGGGCAGTATGCGGAGCAGGGAAAACAGAAATGCTTTTTCGAGGTCTAACAGATGCTATTAGTCGAGGTGATCGAATTTGCCTTGCCACCCCGAGAGCTGATGTTGTCCGAGAATTAGTCCCGCGTTTTAGAAAAGCTTTTCCTGAAGTCTCCATCACTGCTCTGTATGGAGGTTCACCAGATAAGGATGATGGCTGTCAATTTGTTATTTCCACAACACATCAGTTATTTCGATATGAACGCGCCTTTGATGTCATGATTATAGATGAAGCGGACGCTTTTCCGTTTTATGCAGATGCATCCCTTGTCTATGCTGCCAAAAAAGCTAGAAAAGAATCCTCCAGTCTTATCTTTTTAACGGCCACTCCCCGAAAATGGATTAAGCTTCAATCGGCATGTGGATTCCTTCCTACTGTTTTCGTCCCTTCCCGTTATCATGGTCATCCTCTTCCAGTACCTACTTTTCCCTCTTGTTACTCCCTAAAAAAATCCCTGCAAAAAGATAAACTGCCCCCAAAAATAAACGATTGGATTGCTGAAAAAGAAAGAAACAATCGTCGGTTCCTGTTGTTTGTACCCTCCATTGAAATGGCAGAGCAAATTTCCAAATTAACGAAATATGAATATGTCCATGCTGATGACCCTGATCGGATTGAAAAAGTAGAATGCTTTCGTAAAGGAGAAATTACTGCTCTTATCACTACAACTATTTTGGAACGTGGAGTAACGTTTCCATCCATTGATGTGGCAGTGATAGATGCAGGTCACAACGTATTTGACGTTGCTGCTCTCGTGCAAATTGCAGGACGAGCTGGTCGAAACGCAAAGGATCCTTACGGTGATGTTTCCTTTTTTCATCAAGGAAAATCAGATGCGATGGTTGGAGCGGTAAAGATGATTGAAATGATGAACAATCTAGCAAAGGAGAGAGTAAAATGAACTGCTTATGGTGTCATGATGACATTATGCCAGATATTACATGGTTAAACTTCTGGAATCCCTTTTATGAGCCTGGAAAGATTTGTACCACTTGCAAGGAGGGTTTTCCAATCATTGTAGACCATGTTTGTCCGATGTGTTCCAGACCGTCTAAAAATGAAGAAGTGTGTGGGGACTGCCAAAGATGGAGTAACAGTGAAGCTTTTCAAGGTGCATTGGAGCGAAATGTTTCCGTTTTTTCTTATACACCAATAATGAAAGATATGATGGCAAAGTGGAAGTATAGAGGGGATTATGAACTGATCCATATGTTCTCGGAAGACGTGAGAAAAAAGTTTAAGGAGGCTTTTGGCAAAAGTAAAGCAACCTTAGTCCCTATCCCTCTTAGTTCCAGTCGCGAAAAAGAAAGAGGATTTAATCAAGCTAAGGCAATTGCCATGCTGTTAAAGCGACCGATAGAATCAGTGCTTACTAGAGTACAAGATGAAAAGCAATCGAAAAAAACGAGACAGGAAAGAATGGAGGCGGAAAATCCTTTTCAACTCGTGAAGGAAGTGAAGGGAGAAATCATTTTAATAGATGACATTTACACAACGGGTATGACATTACATTGGGCTGCAGAGCTATTAAAAAAGGGCGGTTCGACAAAAATTCAAAGCTTTACTTTGATTCGAAGCTAACTTTATAGAAAAACATTTTGTTCGTTTGCTAGAAAGTCGATATAATAGAGAAAATGACGAATGATCGAGGAGTGTCAAAAATGGGAGAATTAGCAAACTGCCCAACATGTGGCGCATTATTTGTAAAAGGTGTACAGTCCGTTTGTCAAAAATGCTATAAAGAAGAAGAGAAAGCATTCGAAACGGTTCACGGGTACATTCGTAAAAAAGAAAATAGAACAGCAACTGTTCCTGAGGTTTCAGAAACAACTGGAGTGGAAGAAAGACTTATAATGAAGTTTGTTAAAGAGAGAAGGCTCCATACTACTCATTTTCCCAACTTAACTTATGGTTGCGAGCGTTGTGGAGAACCAATAGGTGAAGGGAAAATATGCAACAATTGTAAAGATGAACTTCGAGCAGATTTAAGTCTGGAAGAGAAAATAGAAACAATACGTGAGAAGCAAGATAGAGAAAGTAAAATCACCTATTTTTCGGTTAATCGTAAAGATAAACGTTAAACATTCAATTGTTGTTGCCGATATAAAGAATAGAAGAATGTTTGAACGGTTTTATAAAAAGAGGTGAAGAAAGTGAAAATTAATGGATCTAATCACATACATGTTAATCCTTATCAAAAGCAGATGAATAAACAAGCGTCTGTTTCAAAAGGAAACGCTTCTGATAAAGTAGAAATTTCCAACCAAGCTCAACAAATGCTGAAGGGAAATGAAATTCAAGAAGCTCGACAAAAACATGTTGAACAAATTAAGAAGGAAGTACAAAATGGTGACTACCAAATAAACTATCAAGAAACTGCTAAAAAGATGATAGATTTTTGGTCGAACCGAGGCTAAAAGGAGGACGGCATCATGGCAACGCAAGAAATAATAACTGTGATGACAAAGCTACATTCGCTACATGAAAGTTTACTGACGATTTCTAAGGAAAAGACGGTCCACTTAAAAAGTGGTGATACAACAGCTTTTCAGGCAACGTTCGTAAACGAAAGAAAACATGTACAAGCAATAGGACAGCTAGAAGACAAAAGACAGGCTTTGACAAAACAGTGGTTTACACAACAGGGTGTGCAAGATGCCAATCAAACCGTTTCGGAAATGCTTTCTCTTATAAGCGATTCTAACGAAAAAGAACAACTAATGAAGGTATACGAACAACTCGTCATCACGATAGCAGAGTTAAAGCAGCAAGAACAATTGAATCGGGAATTAACCGAGCAATCGTTGCAGTTTGTCGAGTTATCACTCGAATTATTACAGCCTTCTATTAAAAATATGAATTACGGAGAGAAGAAACAAGGGGAACAAGCTTTTAATCGTTCCATGTTTGACTCCAAAGCATAGAGAGGAGTTGCCTTTATGTCAACCTTCAGCGGACTAGAAGTAGCAAGAAAAGCACTGTTTGCGCAACAAAGTGCTTTACATACAACAGGTCACAATATTGCAAATGCGAATACACCAGGCTATTCGAGACAACGAGTGAATTTGCAGGCGACAAGTCCTTTTCCTACTCCTGCACGTAACCGCCCCGAAATTCCTGGGCAGTTAGGAACTGGGGTTGAAGCGGGATCTATTCAGCGTATTCGGGATACGTTTTTGGATATTCAGTTTCGCGGAGAACATAATAAACTCGGATATTGGGAAGCTCGTGCCAATTCTTTAAATCAAATGGAAAATATATTAAACGAGACGAATGATACAGGGCTATCTAGCAACTTGGATTTGTTCTGGCAGTCATTGAACGACCTAGCAGGTAATGCTGAAGACTCCGGAGCTCGTTCTGTTGTTCAAGAAAGAGGAATCACATTAGCTGATACGTTTAATTATGTTTCTAATTCCTTAAAAGCAATTCAAAAGGATATCGGAGAGGAAATGGGTGTTACAACTACTCATTTAAATTCTCTTTTAACGCAAATTAAAAATGTGAATGATCAAATTAAAGAAGTGGAGCCTCACGGATATTTACCAAACGACCTATATGATGAGCGAGATCGATTAATTGATCAGCTTTCTGAGGTAGTAAATGTAAAGGTTACCTATGATTCTAGTGGAGGAAACCCAGATGCATCTGCTATGGGTATTGCTTCTATTGAATTAGTGGATGGTGAAGGGAAGCCTTATCCAACTCCAATTCAATTACTAGATGATACGAATACCGTTCATAACGTCTCTGTTTCCTTTGGCGATCTGAATGGTCAACGAGTAGTGAATGGAGTAACGGTTGATGGTCATGCTGCGTTATCACCAACGGATTTTGTTTCTCCAGGAAAACTAAAAGGCTTAATTGAGTCTCACGGCTATGAAAACACTGGAACAGCTGATGGAATATACACGAAAATGCTAGCAGATATCGATAAAATGGCCTATGCATTTGCGGAAGAATTCAATCGAGTACATCAGCAAGGCTATGATTTGAACGGAGAGCAAGGAGAAGCATTTTTCGATTTAGAAGGGGCAACTGCTGCTAACTATATAGGATATGCATCCCGCATGTCTGTCTCCGATACAATCCAAAATAACCCTTCCAAAATTGCAGCGGCATCTAAACTAAATGCTGATGGGACCACTCCTAAAGGAGACGGAGAAAATGCCCAAGAGCTAGCAAAAGTTAAAAATAGTGACCTGGCAATTTTTGGAACCAATACTTCTGTAGCAAGCTTTTTTGAAGGTACTATCGGAAACATGGCCGTACAAGCCCAACAAGCAAACAGTATGCATGCAAGTGCAAAAACACTTGAAGGCGCCGTTGAATCAAGGCGTCAATCCATAAGCGGTGTTTCCCTAGATGAAGAAATGACTAACATGATTAAATTCCAGCACGCATACAATGCTGCTGCAAGAAATATGACAGTAGTCGATGAAATGCTTGATCGAATTATTAATAATATGGGAGTAGTTGGAAGGTAGGTGAGCTAAATGCGCGTAACGCAATCAATGCTAGCAAATAACTTTTTACGAAACTTAAGTACAAGCTATGAACGAATGGGAAAATACCAAGACCAACTAACAACAGGGAAAAAAGTTAATCGACCATCAGATGATCCGGTTGTTGCGATGAAGGGTATGAACTATCGGACACAATTGAAAGAAATTGAACAGTACCAGCGTAATCTTGGGGAAATTCAGACTTGGATGGATAATTCGGATGATGCTTTGGATAAGTCTACGAAAGTATTACAACGTTTACGAGAATTAGCTACTCAAGCTAGTAATGGAACGTATGATGCTGGACAACGGGCTAATATTGCAGAAGAAGTAAAAGAACTTCGTAATCACATGGTTGAGATAGCGAATACAAAGGTAAACAACAAGTACATTTTTAACGGCACAGATACGACTAATCCACGTTTTGACAAAGACGGTTTGCTAATAGCTAATCCGCCTAATGATGAGGGCGTAAACATTGCCGTTTCTGATGGCATTACCCTAAAATCAAATATAAATCCTTCTAATGTGTTTTCGGAAGAACTTTTTGCGGAGTTAGAAAATTTCGCGGATGCTCTAGAAAATCCAGCTAGTACAGAGGATGATATAGCTGGTTATCTTGGCAAAATAGATCAATTTGCTAATAATGTAGTAGATGAACGAGCAAACCTTGGTGCTCGTACGAACCGATTAGAAATGGTGGAAGATCGTTTAAGTGCACAAAAAATAGTTGCAACAAAAGTTTTATCTGAAAATGAGGATATTGATTACGAAAAAGTTATTACTGATTTATTAACTCAAGAAAGTGTTCACCGAGCAGCTCTATCTGCTGGCTCACGTATAATTCAACCTACGCTAATTGATTTCTTAAGATAAGCTATCTGCCAAAACAGATAGCTTTTTCTGTAAAGTGAGGTATTTCCATGAAACTACCACAAATAAGATTGCAATCACAAATGGCTAAAATTGAGATGAATACTATTAATGGAACTCAATCTATTGAACAACCAAAAGCAGTTCAAACCATTGAGCAACCTTCTGCAGAAGTAACTATGAAACGAACTCCAAGTAAGTTAACTATCGATCAATCACAAGCTTGGCGTGACATGGGATTGTTCACACCTATAGAATCTGGCTATGAAAATGCTCGACTAGGTAAAGCGGGTGTTCAAGAGGGTACTTCACGTCGAGCGATTCAAGGTGACCAATTAATGAGGATTGAGAATGGTGGGAATCCGATAGTTGATCAAGCGATTACCAATGGATATAGACCCGAAAAAACTTTGGGTATAAGGTGGGTACCATCAAGTTTTGCAGTAAAAACTAGTTACGAAGCTTCCAAGTTACATATAGAAGTAAACAAAAATAAACCAATCGTTAATGTGCAACCACAAAAACCTATTGTTGATTTTAGTCCGGGCAAAGTTGAGACTAGTATGAAACAGTATGCAGAAATAGAAATTGATTATGCCCATGTGAATTGGAAGCGATAGTTTTAATAAATTGAGATAAAGAAGGGTTGACTTATGAAAATAAATACATTGTATTTTGGAGAAGTAGAAGTTAAAGAGGAAGAATTGTTAACTTTTGAAAAGGGTATTCCAGGATTTAATAAGGAAAAGAATTTTGTTTTGTTAGATATACCTGAGAATCCGACCTTTCAAGTTATGCAATCTATCGAAACAGAGGAACTAGCATTTGTAGTTACGAATCCATATTTATTTTATAACAATTATGAATTTGATCTAGATCAAACAACAATTGAACTATTGGAAGTGGAAAAACCAGAGGATGTTTTGGTAAAGACAATTGTTACAATGCAGAGCCCTTTTGAGAGCTCTACTTTAAATCTACAAGCGCCAGTGGTTTGTAATATTAAAAATAAAAAAGCAAAACAATTAGTTTTGAATAATAGCCCTTACATGACAAGACATCCATTAAGTGTTGAAAGTGAGGCGAAAGTTCATGCTAGTGCTAACAAGAAAAACAGGTGAGTCGATACATGTTGGGGATGAAATAGAAGTGAAGGTGTTAAGTATTGATGGGGATCAAATTAAATTAGGGATTTCTGCACCAAAAAATGTAGATATTTTTCGTAGTGAAATATATCAATTGATACAGGATGAAAACAAAAATGCTAGTCAATTATCTAAAGATGTACTAGATTTTTTGAAAAACAACAAAAATAGTTAAAAATATAAGAATCATGTCGATAAATAAAATGTAAGGTAATTTCATACTAAAGGCGGCCGACTATAGTATGAAAATAGAGCCACAAGGATGTGGCCACAATAAAATTTCAAGGAGGAATATAAAATGAGAATTAATCACAACATTGCCGCTTTGAACACCCATCGTCAATTAAACTTTGGAACAAATGCTGCATCAAAAAACATGGAAAAATTATCATCAGGGCTACGTATTAACAAAGCAGGAGATGACGCAGCTGGACTAGCAATCTCTGAAAAAATGCGTGGACAAATACGTGGTTTAGAAATGGCTTCCAAAAATGCTCAAGACGGTATATCTTTAATTCAAACTGCAGAAGGCGCATTAAACGAGACACATTCAATCCTCCAGCGTATGCGTGAACTAACAGTTCAAGCAGGTAATACTGGAACACAACAGGATAAAGATTTAAGTGCTATCCAAGCCGAAATTTCTTCACTAGTAGAAGAATTAGGTGGAGAAACAGGAAGTAAAGGTATTTCTGACAGAACACAATTTAATGGAAAAAACTTACTAGATGGAACATTTGCTGGTTTAGGTGGTACTAATGCAGCTGGGACTACGGTAGACTCAACAAATATAGAATCTATTACTTTTCAAATTGGTGCAAACGAAAGTCAACAACTAAGTGTGCAAATCGGTAATATGTCAGCTTCTGCACTTGGAGTGAATGGAATTGATGTAACTGAATTTGCAACCAACCCAGCTAATACTGCAACTGTAGGTTTTGATGCTCAATTACAAGCAATTGATACTGCTATTGAAACTGTTTCTACACAACGTTCTTCATTAGGAGCAGTACAAAACCGTCTAGAACACACAATTAACAACTTAGGTGCATCCCAAGAAAACCTAACGGCAGCGGAATCACGTATCCGTGACGTTGATTATGACTTAATTGCGGCATAAGCAATAATAGTCACAGTCGTCCTAACTGGTAACGGTTAGCGATAATGATCGGGTGAATTGCTGGAAACCCCTTAAGCTTTCTACTCCACAACGTAGTTGGAAACAGCAGGCGTGAAGGATTAAAAAGGAGAAAGATTGGGCAATCAGCAGCCAAGCTCCTGTTTCGAAAGAATGGAGAAGGTTCAACGACTAGGATAAACCGCCTAAAGCAAATCGCAATGGTGATGAAATCCGTAGGAAAGGTAAGCGTGAGTAACTTATCTATCCGAAGTGCCCGACCCCTTCATGCAAAGGGTGAAGATATAGTCTAGTCAATCATGAAAGTGATTGTTCGCACGATGGCGAAAGAAATGATGGAGTTCACAAAGAACAACATCTTAACTCAAGCATCTCAAGCGATGTTAGCGCAAGCAAACCAACAGCCGCAAGGAGTTCTTCAATTACTGCGTTAAGTTTTTAATTATATAAATCACATGGATGTGTTTAAGATTATTTCAAGGAGGAATTAAAAGTGAGAATTAATCATAATATTGCAGCATTAAATACCCATCGTCAATTAAACTTTGGAACAAATGCTGCATCAAAAAATATGGAAAAGTTATCTTCAGGTCTTCGTATCAACAAAGCGGGAGACGACGCTGCAGGTTTAGCAATTTCTGAAAAAATGCGTGGTCAAATTAGAGGACTGGAAATGTCTTCGAAAAATGCTCAAGATGGTATATCTTTAATTCAAACTGCAGAAGGTGCATTGAATGAATCACATTCCATACTCCAGCGTATGCGGGAACTAACTGTGCAAGCTGGTAATACTGGAACACAACAGACTAAAGACTTAGAAGCAATTCAAGCAGAAATTGATTCATTAGTTGAAGAATTGGGTGGCGTAACTGATGGAAGTAAAGGTATTTCGGATCGTACTCAATTTAATGGAAAGAATCTACTGAATGGTGCTTTTGCTTCTGGAACTGGTGATTTAGTTTTTCAAATAGGTGCTAATAAAGAGCAACAACTTACTGTGAATATTGGTGATATGTCAGCTGCAACTTTATTGGGTGTTACTACAACAGATCCTGATAATGTTGTAGCAGCTGATTTTGATGATGATTTCGTTGTAACTGCATTTGAAGGGAGCACGGCTGCCTTTGATACAATGTTAGGCAAAATTGATACTGCGATAGAAAAAGTATCAACACAACGTTCTTCATTAGGAGCAGTCCAAAACCGTCTAGAACACACAATTAACAATTTAGGTGCATCCCAAGAAAACCTAACAGCAGCGGAATCACGTATCCGTGACGTTGATTATGACTTAATTGCTGCGTAAGCAAAAACAGTCACAGTCGTCCTAACTGGTAACGGTTAGCGATTATGATCGGGTGAATTGCTGGAAACCCCTTAAACTTTCTACTCCACAACGTAGCTGGAAACAGCAGGCGTGAAGGATTAAAAAGGAGAAAGATTGGGCAATCAGCAGCCAAGCTCCTGTTTCGAAAGAATGGAGAAGGTTCAACGACTAGGATAAACCGCCTAAAGCTAATCGCAATGGTGATGAAATCCGTAGGAAAGGTAAGCGTGAGTAACTTATCTATCCGAAGTGCCCGACCCCTTAATCCAAAGGGTGAAGATATAGTCTAGTCAATCATGAAAGTGATTGTTCGCACGATGGCGAAAGAAATGATGGAGTTCACAAAGAACAACATCTTAACTCAAGCATCTCAAGCGATGTTAGCGCAAGCAAACCAACAGCCTCAGGGAGTACTTCAATTACTTCGTTAGTAATTTATTTATTATTAATCACATGGATGTGAATAAAAGATAATTATTTCAAGGAGGAATTAAAAGTGAGAATTAATCACAACATTGCAGCACTAAATACCCATCGTCAATTGAACTATGGAACAAATGCTGCATCAAAAAGTATGGAGAAATTATCATCAGGTTTACGAATTAACAAAGCTGGAGATGACGCTGCAGGCCTAGCAATTTCAGAAAAAATGCGTGGCCAAATTCGTGGTTTAGAAATGGCTTCGAAAAATGCCCAAGACGGTATTTCCCTTATTCAAACTGCTGAGGGGGCATTAAACGAAACGCATTCAATTTTACAACGTATGAGAGAATTAACTGTTCAAGCTGGTAATACTGGAACTCAGCAAGGAACGGATTTAGATGCTATTCATGCTGAAATTGAAGCCCTTAAAGAAGAAATTGGTGGAGTTACAGGTGGAAGTAAAGGTATATCAGACCGTACGCAATTCAACGGCAAAGAGCTTTTAGATGGATCCCTTGCTACTACTGGCCTTACATTCCAAATTGGGGCAAACGCAGGTCAGCAACTTACGGTCACTATTGATGATATGAGTGTTGCTGCGTTGGGAACTACTGGTACAGGGTTGAAAATTGCAGGAATAGACGTAAGACAATTTGATGATGCTACACCTACTAATGATTTTGATACCCAATTAACAGCAATTGATGATGCTATAAACCAAGTGTCTACACAACGGTCAGCATTAGGAGCAGTCCAAAACCGTCTAGAACACACAATTAACAATTTAGGTGCATCCCAAGAAAACCTAACAGCAGCGGAATCACGTATCCGTGACGTTGATTATGACTTAATTGCTGCGTAAGCAAAAACAGTCACAGTCGTCCTAACTGGTAACGGTTAGCGATTATGATCGGGTGAATTGCTGGAAACCCCTTAAACTTTCAACTCCACAACGTAGCTGGAAACAGCAGGCGTGAAGGATTAAAAAGGAGAAAGATTGGGCAATCAGCAGCCAAGCTCCTGTTTCGAAAGAATGGAGAAGGTTCAACGACTAGGATAAACCACCTAAAGCAAATAGCAATGGTGATGAAATCCGTAGGAAAGGTAAGCCTGAGTAACTTATCTATCCGAAGTGCCCGACCCCTTCATGCAAAGGGTGAAGATATAGTCTAGTCAATCATGAAAGTGATTGTTCGCACGATGGCGAAAGAAATGATGGAGTTCACAAAGAACAACATCTTAACTCAAGCTTCTCAAGCGATGTTGGCGCAAGCAAACCAACAGCCGCAAGGAGTTCTTCAACTTCTAAGATAATTAGTTTAATTAAGGAGGTTCTGTTATTAAAGCAGAACCTCTTTTTATTTTCTATAAGCTATTAAAAAGCATAATGTTGCTAGTTCACTATAGGTAAACCCAGTATAGGATTTCAATTGGTTTAACAGTAAAAGATTTCTAGGTTGAATTAAGATTTGATAAGAATTAGTACGATTTATATTCTTCAGTTCTTTAATATAAAGAGGATAAAGATAATTATAAAAATCTCCTTTTTTATAAGTTCTCAATACTTTGCTTAGCAAAACTAAATGTTGATTAAGTTCTTGGGTTGGTTTTGTTATTTTTATTTCTTCTGGTAAATATATTGTTGTGCGTTTTGCCTTAATTGGAACTTTATCATGTAACGGTAAAAGAGGAATGGTTTTTCTATACATAGAGTGATGAATGTGAGGCTGTACAAGATGAAGAAAGTATAAAATTTGTGTAGCATCGTATATTATTAATCTATTTTGCTTATCTAATGTAAAAGTAATTGTATATTTCCTTTTTAATAAGTTAATTAATTGATTATTTTCTTGTTTGGTAAAGGAATCTGTCGATAATATAATTTTTCGGGGCTTCATAGTGTGTTTATCTAGTTTTAAGTGTCCATCATCTTGAAACCACCATGCTAGAGTTAAGTTGTTAAAATATTTTTCAAGAAAATCCATTGGGACTACTTTAATTCTGTTGTGATACCATATTGATTCCAACTGGGTAATGATAGGTGACGTTTTAGATAATACATAATAACCTTCTGTATAACCAGCTTTCGTTCGAGGGTCAATTACTTTTCGGTATCTTGGCTCAGATAGAGGGATTAATCCTTTTAATTCTATATATGAATGAATACTCCAACCTTTATCTTTTATACAATGAGTAAACTGAAATCTTGGTTTTCTCCCTTTCTGAACAGTGATAGATCCGTCCCCTAACAATTTACCTGCTATCTTTGATAAAAAAATATGATTATTAGCTATCATGAAACAACCCCCATTTCGAACGTATGTTCCTATTATTTGTATTCTTTATAATGTTTAACTTTTCCTTCATTTTCATTAAAAAAATCAAAAAGAAACCGATAAATACTATAAAGACGAATATAGGAGTTGGATTGGAATGGAAATCGGGAAAATTTCTCCTGGATCCCAGCTCCTGCAAAGGAACGTAAACATCGAGTCGGTAGCGCCTAGAGAAAGAGCCAATGCAGAGGGGAACCAGGGTGGAACACAACGTAATGAGCAGGGTGTATTAAGTAAAGAAAAAGCTAAGCAGATGACGAAAAGCTTAAATCATGTTTTAGATTCGACAAAAACCTCGCTTCATTTTGAATTTCATGAGAAACTAGAAGAATACTATGTGTCGATAATAAACCCAGATACGAAAGAAATAATTAAAGAAATCCCCCCCAGAAAACTATTAGACATATATGCTGCAATGGCAGAGTTTATGGGATTTATAGTAGACAAAAAGATTTAATGGTGGTGTTATTTAATGTCAAGTATGCGAATTGGTGGATTAGCTTCGGGAATGGATATAGACCAGCTTGTTAATGATTTAATGAAGGCAGAGCGTATGCCTCTTCAAAAATTGCAACAGGACCAAATGTGGTTAACTTGGCAACGTGATGCATATCGAGAAGCAAATGCTCTTCTTTTTGACTTGGATTCATTAGCATTTAATTCAACATTAACAGAAACTTTTAAAACAAAGTCGGTAAGTTCTTCAAACGAGGGACTTGTTTCTATTTCAGCTGGAGCATCTGCTGCAAATGGTGTACATACGATTGAAAACGCTACTGTGGCGTCTGCTGCTTCTAATGTAAGTGGTACTATTTCTGGCGCTACGAAAATAGACCCAACTAAAAGTCTTTTCGAGCAACGGGCTCTTTTTGGAAACACTGCGTTTGCAAATGAAGAAACAGGTGGAATTTGGGAAAAGAAGACTTTTACTAATGCTGATATTGCAGTAACACAGGAAAAGGACACTTTTAAGCTTCAAAAGGGTGCTCTTAATGTAACTGCTGGTGAAACGATTGAAGTTCATGATAGTGATGGTAATCTACTAAAAGCTTATACTATTGTTACTGATCCTAATCAGACTCTCACAGAAAATGACGTATATGTTAACGCAAACACTGGAGACTTAAAGTTTGGTGAAAATTTAGCAGAGGGAAGTTCCATTAAGGGCAAGCTCTACGAACATTATTATTTATCTTTTGGTATCACTACCTATGATTCAAACGGTAACCCGATTGAGGACGATCCTGACAATCCGAATTCCCGTTTTGATTTTGAAATAGACGGGACTACGACATTAAATAATTTAATGTCACAAATTAGTAATTCAAAAGTAGGGGTTTCTGCTTTTTATGACACTTTTTCTGATAAACTAAGTTTTCAACGGAAACAGACTGGTGATTTAAACACGAGTGGTAAAGAAATGCAGTTTTCTGGTAGCTTTTTAACAGATGTTTTAAATCTGGATGAAGCTAACGAAACTGGTGGTACAAATGCTACCTTTACGATTGATGGGCTTACTACGTCAAGAGCTTCAAATACATTTACTATCAGTGGTGTTACGTACACGTTAAAGGGGAATATCCCAGCGGGTACAAAAGTATCTGTAAGTGTTCAAAATGATACAGAAAAAGCAGTTGAAAATATTAAAGATTTTGTTAAAAAGTATAATGAATTAATCGACAAAATGAATGGTATGTTACGGGAAGAACGCTACCGTAGTTACAAGCCTTTAACGGAAGATCAAAAGAAGGACATGTCAGATAATGAAATAGAGTTGTGGGAAGAACGAGCTAAAAGTGGACTATTAAGAAATGATTCTATACTATCTTCTGCTATTTCTGGAATGCGAAGTGCTTTTTATAGTGTGATAGAAACAAATGATGATTTTAAACACCTATCTGAAATAGGAATAACGACTACTTCTAACTATTTAGAAGGTGGGAAGCTACAAATTAATGAAAGTAAGCTCCGTCAAGCCATGTCCGATAGTCCTGATGCTGTTCAAAAGTTGTTTAGTAATAGTGCAACTGGAGACAGTCGGGGCATTCTTAATCGAGTAAGGGATTCTATTAAGGACACAATGGGACGTATTGAGGAAAAGGCTGGAAAATCTACTCATACTCTTCAACAGTATTCTATGGGACGACGTTTAGACGATATGAATGATCGTATCACTCGTTTTGAGGACCGAATGATACAAGTAGAAGACCGTTACTGGCGTCAATTCACAGCAATGGAACAGGCGATTAACCGTATGAATAGCCAGTCTATGTATCTATCGCAACAATTCAGCGGTGGAATGTAATAAAAAGGAGTGTTTTGAATTTATGGCAAACCCATATGCAGCACAGCAGCAGGCCTACCAAAATAATGCAATAAATACAGCATCTCCTGGAGAATTAACGTTAATGCTGTACAACGGATGTTTAAAATTTATTAAGTTAGCTCAAAAAGGCATGGAAGAAAAAAATATTGAATTGAAGAACACGAATATTCAAAAAGCACAAAAGATTATTCAAGAGTTAATGGTTACTCTAAATCCAGAAATGGAAATATCAAAGCAATTGATGCCGTTATATGACTACATTAATCGTCGGTTAATTGAGGCGAATATAAAAAATGATGTGGCTATCTTAGATGAAGTAACTGGTTATGTAACTGACTTTCGTGATACTTGGAAAGAAGTACTACGCTTAAACCGCCAGCAAACCTTTGGTACAGGTGGAAACGCATAATGAGTGCGGTCAAACAAATGCATCAATTAACAGCCGAGATGAAACATAAAATAAGTGATTCTACTATTGACTCAGACAAGCTTTTAGAAGAAATTAACTCATTTTTAGAACAACGTGATTCATTAATAAAAGGCGTGAAACCTCCATACACAGAGGAAGAACAAGTCCTTGGCAATGAGCTCGTCCAACTAGACAAGGAAATACAAGCAACCTTACAGACCCTTTTACTAAAATTGAAGGGTTCCATGAAGCAAGTACAAAACCAAAAGGGTAATACCCAAAAGTACATGAATCCATATAAAAACCTATCAAATATAGATGGCATGTTTTTTGATAAGAGAAATTAGGTGCTCCCATGCAGACGTTAAAGGGGACTCAGGTTGAGTTCTTACAGAGGTATTTTCAGCTTTTAGATAGTATGAATGAGGGGTTTGATTATTTAATGCAAATTCCTGATTTGGAGCATTCAGATATGGCCAATACGCTGTATGGGGATCTTGTTCATGCGTTCCAGCAGCTTCATGAGGGGCATCGTCAAATGATGCTGATTTTTGATGACTTGGAGTTACATCTTTTTGAAAATCTTGTGGAATTGATGACGAAGTGGTTCGATCATTTTATCGATAAAAGAGAATTATTGTCGAATCAAGTTATTCCAGTTTTTCGTGAATGGAAATGCTCGATGGAACAGCTTATACAGCCGTATATCGTCCATTAAACCGTGTGCAGATGCAGCGGTTTTTTTATTTTTTGTCGACAAACGACGACACAAATTGTTCATAAAGATACTTTTATGTTTATAGAGGAATTTAAACGGTTATAGTAGAATAAAAATACATAAGGATGAAAGGAGGAACTTCTTATGAAATATAACATAAGAGGCGAGAATCTCGAAGTTACAAATGCAATTCAGGAGTATGTGGAAAAGAAAATTGGGAAATTGGAGAGGTATTTTGAAACTACTCCAACATCTGAGGTACATGTAAACTTAAGCGTTTACAATAACCAACAGCGAATTGAAGTAACGATTCCTATGCAGGACCTCCTATTAAGAGCAGAGGAACAACATAGAGACCTATATGCTGCTATTGATACAGTACTTGATAAACTAGAACGTCAAATTAGAAAATATAAAACAAAGGTAAATCGGAAGTTCCGTCAAGGTGGGGCTCCTAAATATGTATTTGCACAAATGGAAAAAGAAATCATTGATGAACCTGCACTAGAGGACGAGAGCGAACTAGAAATTGTTCGTACAAAGCGTTTTGATCTAAAACCTATGGATTCAGAAGAAGCGGCACTACAAATGGATATGTTAGGACATAGCTTCTTCGTATTCCGTAATGCCGATACTGGTGATACAAACGTAGTGTATCGCCGTAATGATGGACGCTACGGATTAATTGAGCCTAGCTAATACAAAATAACACACTGCTAATACTTACCGTAAAATCCTTTGCCTTCAATGGGCAGAGGATTTTATTTTGGTTCAAAAACTAACAGACTTTTCTATTGTTTCACGTTAAACGAAAAAAAGTACTGTTTTTTGCTAAATTTCTCAATCTTTCTTCCGTTTTGCGAAAAAAGTCCCCTTTTTTGCTAAAAAGTACTACTTTTCCCGACAAAACAACACCATTTTGCCATTTTGGTCATTCGCTAGTTATTTCGTCCTATGATATAACTAAGTTAGTAAAGTTAAGGAGGCGTATTCATGATCCAACAAGCGTGCCCTCACTGCCAAAGATTAGAAAACCGAATCCAGCAGCACGAAAAATACATAGCGCAATTAGTGGAAATCATCGCTAAGACAAATAAGAAACTGATGGATTTGGAAAAACGGCAATATAGCTGATCAATCAGCTCCCCATTTTTTCCAAAAAAGTGCTCTATCCTCCCCTCACAATCTGAATACGGCTCCAACTTTATGCGCAGCTTAAATAGCTGCCTTTTTACTTTCAAGAAATAATCTACCGATATTACATTCGTGTTAATTTTTAAATCCGTGATAATAACTTCCATTGAGTTGTCATAACTCTTATGTTAGTGTTATGATTGATTTTGGATTATTCTATTATTTAGTTGATTTTATAAAATAGAGGTGCTTACTATATGCGAGGATTGTTAAAGAAGGTTTTCGGTGATGGAAATACACGTCAATTGAAAAAACTTGAGGAAATAGCAGCTCAGATAGAGGCGCTAGAGCCTGAAATAGAAAAGCTTTCAGACGATCAGTTAAGAGAAAAGACAAATGATTTCAAACAACGTCTAGAAGCAGGAGAGACGTTAGATGATATTTTAGTAGAGGCTTATGCTGTTGTGCGTGAAGGAGCAAAGCGTGTTTTGAAAATGCGTCCTTTCCATGTTCAGTTATTAGGTGCTATTGCCTTACACAATGGCGATATTGCAGAAATGAAAACAGGGGAAGGTAAAACATTAGCTTCCACTATGCCTGCTTATTTGAACGCACTTGAAGGTAAGGGTGTTCATATCGTTACTGTAAACGAATACTTGGCAGATCGTGACGCAAAGGAAATGGGTCAGCTTTTTGAATTCCTAGGATTAACCGTTGGACTTAATGTGAACGGTCTATCAAAGGATGAAAAACGGGAAGCATACGTGGCTGATATCACCTATGGTACGAATAACGAGTTTGGTTTTGACTATTTGCGTGACAACATGGTTCTGTACAAAGAGCAAATGGTTCAACGCCCGCTTAACTATGCCATCATTGATGAGGTTGACTCTATCTTAATTGATGAGGCACGTACACCGTTAATTATTTCTGGTTCTGCACAAAAGTC
The DNA here is from genome assembly GCF_014207435.1 of Salirhabdus euzebyi. Classification (GTDB taxonomy): domain Bacteria; phylum Bacillota; class Bacilli; order Bacillales; family Alkalibacillaceae; genus Salirhabdus; species Salirhabdus euzebyi. The sequence continues at coordinate 236,916 of NZ_JACHGH010000005.1, read as the reverse complement.
AGAAAATATGTACATTCAGGCCAATACGTTTGTCCGTTCATTGAAAAATGAAGAGGACTACTCATATGATGAGAAAACGAGAAATGTTCAGTTAACAGAAGAAGGTATTAATAAAGCAGAGCGTTTCTTTAATGTGGAAAATTTATATGATTTATCGAATGTATCTTTGACTCACCACATTAGCCAAGCGCTAAAAGCACATGTCGTGATGAAACGTGATACAGATTACGTTGTACAAGATGGTGAAGTTGTTATCGTTGACCAGTTCACAGGTCGTTTAATGAAGGGTCGTCGTTATAGTGATGGATTACACCAATCTATAGAAGCAAAAGAAGGCATGCAAATCCAAAAGGAGAGCATGACACTTGCGACGATTACGTTCCAAAACTTGTTCCGTATGTACCAAAAGATTTCTGGTATGACTGGTACAGCGAAAACAGAGGAAGAGGAATTCCGCAACATTTATAACATGGATGTTGTCGTTATTCCTACAAACCAACCAATTGGACGTGATGACCGTCCAGACTTAATTTACAAGACAATGGAAGGTAAATTCCGTGCAGTAGTAGATGATATTAAAGAACGACACCGTAAAGGCCAACCAGTATTAGTTGGTACAGTTGCAGTTGAGACTTCTGAATTAATATCTAAGTTTTTGAAGAAAGTGGGAGTTCCGCATAACGTATTAAACGCGAAAAACCACTATAGAGAAGCAGAAATTATTTTAGAGGCTGGTCAAAAGGGTGCCGTTACAATTGCTACCAACATGGCTGGTCGTGGTACAGACATTAAACTTGGTGAAGGTGTAAAAGAACTTGGCGGTCTTGCTGTTGTAGGTACGGAACGTCACGAATCTCGCCGTATTGATAACCAGCTCCGTGGGCGTTCAGGACGTCAAGGTGACCCTGGTATTTCACAATTTTATTTATCACTTGAAGATGAGTTAATGCGTCGCTTTGGCTCTGATAATATGAAAGCAATGATGGATCGTCTCGGTATGGATGATACCCAACCAATTGAAAGTAAAATGGTATCCCGTGCTGTAGAATCTGCACAGAAACGTGTAGAGGGTAACAACTTTGATGCACGTAAACAATTACTTTCTTATGATGATGTCCTTCGTCAGCAACGTGAAATTATTTATGAGCAACGTTTTGAAGTGCTTGATTCAGATAGTTTACGTCCAATTGTCGAAGGTATGCTTCAAACAACAGTTGAACGTGCTGTAGCATCTCATACAGAAGAAGAGGTTCAAGAGGATTGGAATTTAGAAGGTTTAGTAGCTTACGTAAATGGAAATCTTTTAGATACAGATGTCCTTTCTGAAAATGAACTTAAAGGCAAGGAACCAGAAGAAATAACGGAATATATTATGGCGCTTGTTAATAAGAAGTACGATGAGAAAGAACAAGAACTTTCTCCTGAACAAATGCGTGAATTTGAAAAAGTTATTCTTCTTCGCTCTGTTGATTCGAAGTGGATGGACCACATCGACCAAATGGATCAGCTTCGTCAAGGGATTCACTTACGAGCATACGGACAAACAGATCCGCTGCGTGAATACCAAATGGAAGGCTTTGCGATGTTTGAGCAAATGGTCGCATCCATTAACGAAGAGGTTTCCCGATTCGTTATGAAAGCACAAATACGTGAAAACCTACAACGTGAAGAAGTTGCGAAAGGTGCAACAGCTGTATCTGGTGGTGGAGAGGCTAAGAAAAAGCCGAAGCCATTTGTGAAAAAGGATACGACAGGACGTAATGATCCTTGTCCTTGTGGTAGTGGTAAAAAATATAAGCACTGTCATGGCAACTAATATAATGTTGAAAGGCACTCCATGGATAGTGGAGTGTCTTTTCATGAAAAATAACTTGAGGTGAACAATATGGATTTAGCAGAAATTAGACAAGAATTAGAAAAGATGACGAAAAAATTAAATGACTTTAGGGGGTCTCTTTGACTTAACAGAGAATAAGGCCCGTATTGAAGAGCTTGAGCAAATAATGACCGAACCTGGATTTTGGGACAGCCAAGAAACTGCTCAAAAAACAATTAATGAAGTAAATGGATTGAAAGATCTAGTTCATACATTTGAGCAGCATGAAGAAGATTTAGAAAATTTAGAGGTTAGCTACGAGCTCGTGAAGGAAGAAAACGATGAAGAGCTTCGTGAGGAATTAGAAAGCGAAGTAAAGGAATTAACAGGAAAACTGAACGCGTTTGAGCTTCAAATGTTACTTAGTGAGCCTTATGATAAAAATAACGCCATTTTAGAGTTGCACCCTGGTGCTGGTGGTACAGAGTCACAAGACTGGGCAAGTATGCTATTACGGATGTACAACCGTTGGGCTTCTGATAAAGGGTTCAAAGTGGAAACATTAGATTATCTTCCAGGAGATGAAGCGGGCGTAAAGAGTGTGACGCTTCTTATTAAAGGGCATAATGCTTACGGTTATTTGAAGGCAGAAAAAGGGGTTCATCGTCTCGTACGTATTTCTCCATTTGATTCTTCCGGCCGCCGTCATACATCCTTTGTATCATGTGATGTTACACCTGAGTTTGATAATGATGTAGATATCGAAGTAAGAACAGAAGATTTAAAAATTGATACGTATCGCTCTAGTGGTGCAGGTGGACAGCACGTAAACACGACGGACTCTGCTGTTCGGATTACACATGTTCCGACTAATACAGTTGTAACCTGTCAATCAGAACGCTCTCAAATTAAGAACAGAGAACAAGCGATGAAAATGCTTAAAGCGAAACTATATCAAGCAGAAATTGAAAAGCAACAACAAGAACTAAATGAAATTCGTGGAGAGCAAAAGGAAATTGGATGGGGAAGCCAAATCCGGTCTTACGTTTTCCATCCTTACTCAATGGTGAAGGACCACCGCACAAATATGGAAGTTGGTAACGTACAAGGGGTAATGGACGGAGACCTTGACCCGTTTATAGATGCGTTTTTACGATCTAACCTTTAATAAGCAGGGCAGGAGATGAGTTTTCATCTTCTGCTTTTTTTCGTTTGAGCTATTTTTATTAGGTAGAACTATATATTGACTTGATAAGGTAATATATCCTCTCGCTTGAACGCTATCGGTTGATTTCTAATTGAAATCGGCTGATAAAATGATCATTTGGTTGATATCCTTCCCAAATCGGTTGATAAAATAAACTCCTGGATGATATATCAAAAAACAGCGGTCAAATCTTTGTCTTAGTAGCGTTGTAAAGCGTTAGCGGGCTGTCATTTACACCCTAAAATATGTGTGTTATATTCCATAACGGCATAATAATTGGTTGATAGGTTATTTCTAAAACAAAGAGGTGCAATTGACATGACAAAAAACGGCAGACGACAACCTTTATCGGATAAAACGCAACTTATTATTGATTATTTTTTCGTCATAGTAGGAGCATTTTTTATAGCATTTGCATTTAACCTGTTTTTATTACCGAATGACATTGCATCCGGTGGGGTAGCGGGTATTAGTACGATTACGGATGAGGTATTTGGATGGGAGCCAGCATTCGTGCAAGGATTTCTTAATGTTCCTCTCTTTATTTCGGGTGTTTTAATATTAGGAGTAAATTTCGGTCTGAAATCATTTATTGGTACATTGGCTTTGCCATTTTTCGTATACTTAACAAAAGATTTTGATCCTGCGACGAACAATGCGCTTCTTGCTTCGATTTTTGGTGGTATTGGTGTTGGTACGGGTTTAGGTATTGTTTTCAAAGGTCGTGCTTCCACAGGTGGAATCGATGTAGCAGCACAAATATTGCATAAATTTTCAGGTATTTCATTAGGTCTCTGTATTGCGATTATTGATGGCATGATTGTTTTTACATCTGCATTTGTCTTTAGTGTGGAACAGGCACTTTATGCATTAATTGGATTGTTTGTTACGAGTCGAACAATTGATATTATACAAGTAGGTTTTAATACGTCTAAAAACGTCATGATTATTACAGATTGCGTAGAAAGTATGCGAAAAGCTATTTTTGATGAGGTAGACCGTGGTGTGACCATTTTAAATGGAGAAGGTGGGTACACGAGGGAATCACGTAATATTATTATGTGTGTGGTGGACCAGAAAGAATTCACTAAATTGACAAAAACTGTGAATAAAGTTGATTCTAAGGCATTTGTGATAGCAATGGCTGCTGCAGAGGTATTAGGTGAGGGTTTTAAAAAGAAATAAGTAGGATATAATAAGCTTGATGTGTAGTAGCTACCTACGCAAATACTATGTAAAAGGGGATTTTGTAAGGATGAAAATGAAATTATTAGCCTTACTTTTTGGTTCTGCTCTAGTGCTTGCAGCTTGTGGTGGGGATGACAACGCTGGTGAAGACACAGATACTGGTAACAATGATACAGGTACTGAACAGCCAGCTGATGATGAAAATGCTGGTGGTGACACTGGTGCAGTAGACACGGCTGCAGCAGAAAAGATTTATCAAAACAATTGCTCCATGTGTCACGGTGCAGATCTTTCCGGAGGAGCTGGTAAAGATCTTCGTGAAATTGGTGCCAAATACAACCAAGAACAGCTAGTAGATATAATTCATAATGGTATTGGTGGCATGCAAGGAATTAACATAAGTGATGAAGATGCCAATACAGTTGCTGCATGGTTGGCTACAAAAAAATAATTGTTTTTTCTTCTAACCTGATGTTGGATATTCTAATATCAGGTTTTTTATTTTGCCATATTTAGCCCACTTTTTTACCTTCTAAGTCTTTTGTCCCTCACCTTGAAATACAACTGTAATAATTTTCAGTCTAAAAAAAATGTCAAATGATGATATAATAAAAAAGACCAACTTTTTTACAATATCTGATAAAATAATTTATATATTTAAAATACAACACAAATTAAAGAACAATGTCGATTTTAGCGTGTTGGTCATCGGTTAACACACGTACATATCGACAAATAATACAATAGACATCTACGTACAAAAATACAACTAGGAAAGCATAGGTGGTTGATAGAATGATAGAAATGAAGGGAGTACAAAAAACTTACTCTAACGGTGTTACGGCTCTTCATGGGATCGACATCAGCATCGATCAAGGTGAATTTGTGTATGTAGTTGGGCCAAGTGGTGCTGGAAAATCAACTTTTATTAAAATGATGTACAGAGAAGTTAAACCTTCAGGTGGGTCTGTATTCATTAATGGACACGATATCGGGAAAATAAAAAATAGACAAGTTCCACATTTGCGCAGAAATATAGGAGTTGTATTCCAGGATTTTAAACTACTCTCCAAATATACAATTTACGAAAATGTAGCTTTTGCTTTAGAGGTAATTGAAGAGTCACCTAAAAAAATTCGCCGAAGAGTAATGGATGTACTAGATATGGTGAAGTTAAAAAACAAAGCTCGTTTTAAACCGGATGAACTTTCTGGTGGAGAGCAACAACGTGTATCGATTGCTAGAGCAATTGTGAACAATCCGAAGTTAATGATTGCTGATGAGCCTACTGGAAACTTAGACCCTGAAACATCATGGGAAATTATGAAGATATTTGAAGAGATTAATGCAAGAGGAACGACAATTATTATGGCAACGCACAGTAAAGACATTGTTAATACGATGAAAAAGCGAGTAATAGCAATTGAGCATGGACGAGTTGTCCGTGATGAGCAGCGAGGTGACTACGGTTATGAAGCTTAGAACAGTAAGACGTCACCTTAGAGAAGGTAGTAAAAATATTCTTCGTAACGGTTGGATGACAGTTGCATCTGTTGGCTCTGTGACAACAACGTTAATACTTGTTGGTGTTTTTCTAGCATTAATGCTGAATTTAAATAAAATGGCAGACAATATTGAACAAGACGTTCAAATTAAAATCTTAATAGATTTAGGTGCAGATCAAGCTGCTATTGATCGATTAGAAACCCAAATTAACACCATTCAAGAAGTATCGTATATACAGTTCTCCTCGAAGGATGACGAATTAAGAGAACTGATGGAAAGTATGGGTGATGATGGAGCTGCTTGGGACCTCGTTCAACAAGACAATCCACTAAACCATGCATTTGTCGTGAAGACAGAGGATCCACTTGATACGTTCGATGTGGCAAAGACAATTGAAGGCTTTCAAAATGTAGAACATGTCGAATATGCAGAAGATGTTATACAGAAATTATTTAAATTTAACGAGTACTCTCGATATATTGGGTTAGGTTTAGTCATTGCACTTGTTCTGACAGCAGCCTTCCTCATTTCCAATACGATTAAAATAACGATTATGGCAAGAAGTAAAGAAATAGGAATTATGAAATTAGTAGGGGCTACTAATGGATTTATTCGTTGGCCATTTTTCGTAGAAGGTTTGTTAATGGGAATATTAGGATCGCTCATTCCGATAGCAGTTGTCCTTTTTGGCTACCACTACTTGTATTATAATCTTCAAGGGAGAATAACCCTATCGTTTATCGAGCTGCTCCCATTTAATCCATTTGCATGGCAATTAGCCTTATTGTTATTAGTAATTGGTGCTTTTATCGGTATATGGGGAAGCGTCATGAGTGTCCGTAAGTTTTTAAAGGTTTAATAGATAAATAGATTTTTACTGATTCAAGGGGAGGAGTCATCCGAGTGAATAAGAAAAATGTATCACTATTAACCGCTTTTATACTTGTTTTAGTTACACTGACATTTTCGGATAGTACGATAACGTATGCAACGAAGTCAGCAAGTGAATTGCGTGAAGAGATTAATAACTTAAAAGAACAACAGGATCAAGTATCTGGTCAAAAGGAAGATGTGAAGGGCCAACAAACGGAAACAGAGCAAGAAATTGCTGCGAACCAAGCTGAGCAAGAACGTATTAATGCACAAATTAGAGAAATTGATATGAAAGTAACACAAACGGAAGAAAGTATCCGTGTGAAGCAAGAGGAGCTCACTCAGACTGAAAAAGAGATCACTAGACTTTTAGATAACATTACTGATTTAGAGCAACGAATTGCGGAAAGAGATGAACTGTTAAAAAATCGTTTAAAAACGTTGCAACGTAATGGTGGCAATATTAGCTACTTAGAAGTAATTCTTGGAGCAAAAGACTTCGGTGACTTCTTAGACCGTACTTCTGCTGTAAATAAAATAATGGACCAAGACAAAACCATTATGGACAAGCAGAAGACGGAAAAGCAGCAGCTGGAAGATGATAAGATTGAAGTGGAAAAGAAAAAGGAAGAGCTAGTTGCCCAAAAAGCATCTCTTGAATCATTAAAAGCAGATTTAGGTAACCAGCGTAGTCAGAAGTCTACTTTAATGGCACAGTTAGAAGCAGAAGAGGAAAAATTACATCAACATAAATTGACTCTTCAAGAACAACAAAAGATTTTAAGTAATCAGGAAGCAGCTTTTGCTAAATTACTTAAACAAAAACAATCGGATTTAAAAGCATTAACGACTCCGAAACCAACAAACAATGCGCCAGCCATAACTAACGGAATGTTCATGAGACCAGCTACTGGTTCAGTGACATCTGGCTATGGTCCAAGATGGGGAACTTTGCATCCAGGCGTTGATATTGGGAAAAACGGTAGAACGGGTGATGTTCCTATCGTAGCGTCGGCAGAAGGTATCGTGTTTATTTCTGAATACTCTGCTTCTTATGGGAATGTCGTTTATTTAACGCATTACATTGATGGTCAACAATATACGACGGTATATGCACATATGTCTAACCGATTCGTATCTAATGGTCAGCATGTACAAAAGGGACAAGCATTAGGTTATATGGGTAACACTGGTGATTCCACTGGTCCCCATTTGCATTTTGAGATTCATGTAGGGTCATGGAACTATGCGAAATCTAATTCTGTTGATCCAAGAAGGTACATCAACTTCTAATCGGACATGTTTACTCAAGCTAAAACATATAGTAATATAAAAGGCATCTCACTACTATCGTGTGATGCCTTTTTACCTAATGAAATACATAGTTTCTCATCTTAGGTAATGACAGCTATAGCTAATAAAGAAGTTTGTATTATGATTCCCTATCGGTTTCGTGTACACTTATAGCTGGTACTTTCTTGTGGAAGATGTTTTATTTAGGCTCTTTTCTTAGAGTTTTTTGTTATTTTGGTGGTAGTCGATAAAAAATAGGACGTAACTTAATGTGTCTAAATGCCAGCCGCTACGGAAATACACTACGCGCACCTTAGGGCTCGCGCTGAGCCTCCTCACTCGCACAGAACGCTCGCTGTGGGGTCTCAACGTCTTCGCTTTCCCGCAGGAGTCTACGTGTATTTCCTTCGCTAAACATGTACTACTAACTTATTTAAATTCATTAGTACTAGTGATTGGAGCAGAAAATAGTTGAAATATAGCCTAAGTGATAAATTTTCTTACGATGGCTTTATTGATAATCACTATTCTTGAATCAGAAAATCACTCTCAGCGAAGTATTCTGCCGAAGCGGTCGTATAGCACTCACCAAAATTAAAAGTTATAGTTACGTCGTAGTTTCAGAAAAATAGTACAATCTTAAAAAAACAGCTTTTAATCAATGATGAGAAAACAAAATGAATTTGTTATAGCGTCACTGGCACAGAAAGATACATCAGTTTAGCAAGAGTAGTGAATGAGGTGAAAACATGAAGATGAAAAATAGTTATCTTGTCATCCTGTTATTTCTTGCCATGGTTTTTGGTGCAATTTTAACCTATGCCGGCATAGAAATATTAGCTGAGGATGAGGTTAAACAAGATGATACAGCAAAAGAACCTATTGTAACAACAGATGAAGAAAAGAAAGCCTTACTAGAAGCAACTCTCGGCAAGAACGAATTTAGTAAAATTCAACAAGCTTATACGATTATTCAAGAAAATTACCTGGAAGACGTGGATCAACAACAGTTAATTGAAGGTGCTATTCAAGGAATGTTAAATTCGTTAGATGATCCACATAGTGTGTACATGGATTTAGAAACAGTTGAGCAATTTAATGACAGTATTGAATCTTCCTTTGAAGGTATTGGTGCTGAGGTAAATATGGAGGAAGGCGTTGTCACAATCGTTGCTCCAATTAAAGGATCTCCAGCAGAGGAAGCTGGTTTGAAGCCGAAAGACCAAATTCTTAGTGTAGATGGAGAGAGCTTAGAAGGTTTAGATCTTTATGAAGCTGTAGCGAAAATCAGGGGCGAAAAAGGATCTGTTGTTGATTTGGAAATTCGAAGACCTGGTGTGTCGGAGACGATGATTGTAGAAGTCGTAAGGGATGATATTCCACTTGAAACGATCTATTCCTCCACGAAAACTGTAGATGGTAAGAAGACTGGGGTTATTCAAATTACCTCCTTCTCTCAAGACACGGCTGCTGATTTCAATAAAGCTTTACAAGAGCTAGAAGCTGATAATATTGAAGGACTGATCATTGATGTACGTGGAAATCCTGGTGGACTATTTACATCCGTTGAGGAAATATTAGAGAACTTTATCCCCGAGGATCAACCATACGTATTAATTGAACAAAAAAATGGGGAAAAGATTCGTTATTTTTCTGGAACGAAAGAGAAGAAAGACTATCCTATCGCAGTGTTAACGAATAACGGTAGTGCCTCCGCATCAGAAATTTTAGCTGCAGCTATGAAAGAAGCAGGGTATGATGTAATTGGTGAGCAGTCTTATGGTAAAGGAACGGTTCAAAAGACGATTCCGATGAATGATGGCAGTAACATCAAGATCACGATTTATAAATGGTTAACTCCAAGTGGGGAATGGATTGATGAAAAAGGGGTTGCACCGACAGTAGAGGCGAAACAGCCGGACTTCTTCTACACGACTCCAATCAATGTAGAGGAACCGCTAAAATATAATATGGCTGAAGATCAAATTTCAAATGCTCAAATTATGCTCCAAGGTATTGGGTACAAGACAGGGCGAACAGATGGATACTTCAGTAAAGAGACCGAAGAAGCAGTGAAAGCATTCCAACAAGAAAATGGATTAACCGTTACAGGTGAAATCGATAAGCTAACTGCTGAAAAGCTTCAACAACAAGTCCTAGAAGCTGCACGGGATGAAGAGAATGATTTGCAAATGAAAAAAGCATTAGAAATCTTGTATTAAAAAAATCCGCGGATTGCCGCGGGTTTTTTCTGTGTAAGGAAGAATCGACATCTTTCATATGATAAAAGCAGGAATGAACATTTATATGTAGAAATTAATAGTAATTAGATAAATTTCATTTACGTTTATTATTGCTATATTTACATAGTTAGAACAAGCCATAGGCTAATGATAAGTTTTAAAAACGGAGGGTACAGCATGATAGAAGCTTGGGGAATAGAATTAGGAAAAGCGTTTGTAATGGTCTTTTTACAACCGTTATTATACTGGACAATACTTTTAACTATTCTTACTTCTTATATTAGAAGAAAAAGAGAACGGGTTGATTTTGGGACGAGTATTTTTTCCAGCGGTTCAGAATGGAAAAAAACGTGGCTCATTAGCTTGTTTTCTTTTCTCCTTCTATCGGTTGCCATCATTGGGCTTGGAGCAGTTTTATTCCCTTCTGTCATTCTTGTTATTTCTGCTCTAACTATTTTATTAACAATATCCGGGAGACTTCATTTATTATCTTCTGGCTATTATATTGGTTTAACGATTTTATTTCTATCGATTATTCACCAAATAAACGTACCCTTTATACCTGATTATTTGATGGTGGAATGGGGACAAGGGAATTTAACCGTATTGTTATTGATTGCTGTTGCTTTTTTGGTAATTGAAGCTATTTTATGTTTTACAACTAAAAAGGAAGATGGCTTTCCTAAACTAATTAAGGGAAAAAGGGGAAAGTATATCGGGAACCATGTTGTTAAACGACTAACCGTTATTCCACTTCTTATTCCTATTCCGACAGGCTCTATTGAATCCTTTGCGCCTTGGTGGCCTTTATTTCCATTAGGAGACAATGGCTATAGTTTAATGCTCGTGCCATTCCTGATTGGTATTCAACAGGCGTTTCACGGTATGTTTGTGAATGAGGGTGCGAAGAAGCTAGGGACAAGTTTAATTGGCCTTAGTATGATACTTGGACTTCTGATTGCAGGAAGCTTTTACTATCCAATCCTTTCCATTGTTGGTGCCATTATCTTAATTGTTGGACGTGCTGCCATTCAGCTTTATCTACGTTTTATCGACTTAGAAAAACCAGGACTTTTTAAGCCTCCTGGTGATAGTTTAATTATATTATCGGTTATTCCGAATACGCCTGCCGCAAAAATGGGACTTCGCGTAGGGGAACGAATTGAAAAAGTTCATCAGCATCCTGTTACGAATGAACAGGAGTTTTACGATGCATTACAGGAAAATCGAACCTTCTGTAAACTTGAAGTTAGGACGATTGAGGGAGAATTAAGATTTGTTCAAGGTCCTTTGTATCAAGGGGACCACTATGAATTAGGCTTAGTATTCGTAAAAGAAAAGCCTAGGTTTAGACTTTATCAAGATCTTCCGACTGAAATTAATTAAGGACTGCAAAAGCTTGTCAATTGGCAAGCTTTTTTCATGTTGAAAAAATTTTTTCGCGATAAAATTAATGTTGAACGTTATAGGAACGGTAAGCAAGCAACTTTTCATAAAAAAACTATACGAAAGTATAATTTATCCCTCCAGCTTATTCATGGTAAGGTTATGGAAAAAATGGAAGGGATCGTTTGCTATGAAAAAGAACGTTATTATTCTTTTTCTATGCCTTTCAATAGGTTTTATACTGGTGGGGTGTGGAGAAAAGTCGATTACTTTAAAGGGTGAAAATGGGGAAGAAACGAAGATTAATTTAGAAGACGCAGGGGATGGAAATATAAGTGTAAATATGGAGGGAAGCAATGGAGAGGATGTCTCGATTACATCAGATGGGGATTCAGCAACATTTAGTGATGGGAAATCAGAAATGACTACCCAGGGTGGTGCAAATGTTTCCTTACCTGATGGATTTCCAGCAGATTTTCCAGTTCCTAATGACGGTGTCCTTTTAACCGCGACTACTATTACGAATAATGAAGAAGGAGCAAAAATGTACACCGTTCAATATGAATTTCAACAGAATATTGAAGAGCTTTTCACAAAGTATAAAGACTATGCGAACAGTAATGGTTTTACAATAGATCAGGAAATTGTATCAAACTCAGCCTACATGATGTATGTATCCAAAGGTGATGAAGCTAGTGGCTATAATATAACCTTGTCACCAGATTATGAGGATGGAAAACAATTAGCTACTCTCCAAGTATATGTTCCAACTGAATAAGGAATAAATCGAAGCTTGTTGAATTAACTCAACAGGCTTTTTGTTTTGTCCTTTAGTAAAAGTTGAATGCAATCATTCATTCGGGAAAGAAAAAAATGTAAGATTTTGTCGCTTTTGTCATTCTGAAATACTATCCATGTTATAATGAAAACCAATTTTTCAAAAGGTGGATGGTTCTCTATGATGAATAAAGGAGAAAATCAACATGGTTTATTTCTAGCAAATAACGGTAATTATGATGATCTCCATTTTTTTATCGGGAGAAACAAAGAACTGCAATTTGTGAATAGCATTTTATATGGAGATCCTAGTCCTACACGGATTATCAATTTGTATGGTCTAGCAGGTACTGGCAAAACGTTCTTTCTCCAAAAAATCAATTACACACTGACTAATCAAAAAGGGAAATTCTTTTATGTTGATTGTAAAAGGTTTGCAGAAGACTCTACCTTCATTCACTCCTCTTTAGTAGAAAAAATAATAGAAAACACCCAACAAAATTTTGACGCTGAATATGCTCAACCTGTTGTCATTGCATTTGATCATATGGATGATAATAGCCACATAGAAGCATGGATTCGGGAACGCGTTTTCATTGAAATTCCAGACCATGTATACCTTATTTTTGTTGGACGTAAGCCACTCCGAAGAATATGGACGGCTTCTCCATCGTTACAAAAGAAAATGAAACGACAAGAAATTAAGAAATTCACTTATTATGATGTAAAATTATATTTAGAGCAACATGGTATTCATCATTCTCTTATTTACAAGCTTTGGAATTTTACAAAAGGGCATCCTTTGGCGCTCTCTCTCCTATGCTCAAAGCTTGATCATCAACAACAGTCATTCGATATAAAAGAACAATTTGATGTAATACAAGAATTAGTAGATACTTTTTTCAGTGAATATGTACACGATGATCAGATACGTAAATGTATGGAAATTGCTTCTGTTTTGCATTATTTTAATGAAGAAAATGTAGCTAATATCGGGGAACGTGAAATACCTTCTCCAATATTTGACCGTGTTATTTCGCTCTCTTTCGTAAAGCAAGGGAAAAATGGCTGGTATTTAGATGAATTTGTGCGGACTATTATGAACTTATATGCTAGAGAAAGAAATCCTAAACGATACGAGGATATTTCCAAACGAGCTGCCTCTTACTATCGCCACAAAATTTTTTCTGACCCTCACCCAAACTACTTAGAGTTATACATATCGGAATATATATATCATATTGGAGATAACATGATTGCGGCATCATTTTTTGATCAATACTCTCTCAAAAGCTATGAAATGGAAACTGGGCATTCAAGGAATTTTCATAAAGTGGAACGTTACTTTGAAACTCGTAAACAACATGTCAGTGAATATGAGGTAGAGTACTATCATAAGCAGGACGAAGAGAAATACGCTTTTCAAGTATCTGCTGTACATAATAAAAAGGAAAACGAGCTTATAGATGTAAAGGCATTAAAAGCGCTAGGCTATGATATTTTCAAACTATTAAAGGATGACAGCGGGGAGATAATTGGTTTATCGATTATCATCCCGATAAATAAGGAAACAATTCCTTATTTAAAGGAAATGCCTGTATCTAGAAGTTATTTTACTCGGTTAAATGAAGAGGAATTAGTAGATTATAGTGTGGAAGGCAAAAATAAAGCTGGCTGGTTTATTCGGATGATAGATGTCAAAAATCCAGAAGAGACAAGTACAAGATCTTATATGTTATTTAGTCTACTACCATTACTCTTATCAGGGGGAGTGATTATTTGTTCCACCCCACTTAAGATGTACCAAGAGTTACTGAAAAGGTTCGGATTTGAACGAGTAAAAGGCTCTACCCATTTTGATTACGGGCCTAATACACCTTCACCGACTTACCTATTAGATGTAAGAGGACCCCGATTAGTAGGGTATTTGGATCACCTTGCTTATAAACTACAAAATAAAATGAGACTGGAGCTACCGAAAAAGGCTTTTCCATTTTCACCGAGAGAATTTGAAGTAGCCGAGCTCATTATGGAAGGTTATAAAAATGCGGAAATAGCTGAAAAGCTATCAGTTAGTCAAATAACGATTAAAAAGCATGTGAGTAGTTTATTAAAAAAAGCAGAAGTGAAAAACAGAGCGCAACTGGTGCGACGTTTATTAGATTTTGTTAAGAATAAAAACTAGAAGAGTAAATAGATAACGGAAGGAAACTGGAAGGCATATACTATTCTGAGGTGAAAGCTGATGAATAGAAGGCCTATATTTTATTTGGCATTAGGAGATTCATTAACAATAGGGAGAGGCTCCCGAGCATCTGCGGATTTTGTTCAACTTTATCAACAATGGTCAGAGCAAAGTTTAAAGCGTCAAGTTGTGAGTGAAAAATTTGCTAAGGACGGGATTACAAGTTATGCCTTTAAAAACAGTATCGAAACACTCCCGGTCATTCAGCAAATAGAACAGGCAGATATTATAACGTTAACTTTAGGTGGAAATGATTTTCGAAGAGCGTGGAAAGTGTTTACTAAAAGCAAGAATTACGATGTGTTAAGATCTGCACTTTTTTCGACGACAAAAAATATTGCCGATATATTGAATCGAATAAAAGTAATCAAAGAAAAAGTAGGAAAACCATACATTGTTAGAGTAGTAAATTTATATAATCCAGTTAAAGTCCCCATTGCAGAACAGGTCGTGAATACTTTCAATAATCAGCTTGCTCATCTGCAAACTGACTATGTGAAGGTTGCGAATATATATGAACGATTCTACGGACAGAAAAAACAACTATTATCTATAGATGGCTACCATCCAAACAAATATGGCTATCAAGTTATAGCACAAGCTTTGTATGAGCTTGGTTATCGATAAATTCTCTAGTGGGCATAATGGCTAACTAGAGAATTTTTATTTTCATATAGAGGGCACATCTGATTTTTTGCAATATGAAGGAGAAATACATATCCTATAGGTAGAGGTATGGTTTAGATGAAAATTTTGTCTATTTTTCAAAAGATATTAGTTTTTTAGGTATAGAATTAGCTACAGATGGACGCTGTAAGCAGTTGACATATACGTAGACTCCTGTGGGACAGCGAAGACGTTAAGACCCAGCAAAGAGCGTTCTTTGCTAGTGAGGAGGCTTAACGCGAGCCCGCGGAAAGCGAAGTGTATGTCAACTGCGGGCTTGGGTTAAAACAATTTTGTTAAAATGAGTTAAATGGAGAAGTAAAAAATAGAATGTTTGTTCGCTTGTATGATACAATAGGGACAGACTAGTGAATCGGACGAATGGAGGTTCAAAGGGTGGAGAATCAATTTGAACTACAATCAAAATATAGCCCTCAAGGGGATCAACCAAAAGCAATAAAAGAGCTAGTAAAGGGCATTAATAGTGGCAAACGACATCAAACACTTCTAGGTGCGACAGGTACAGGGAAGACCTTTACTGTTTCCAATGTTATCAAGGAAGTAAACAAGCCAACATTGGTTATTGCCCATAATAAAACTCTTGCTGGCCAGTTATATAGTGAATTTAAAGATTTTTTCCCTAACAATGCAGTGGAGTATTTCGTTAGTTATTATGATTACTTTCAACCAGAAGCGTATGTACCTTCAACGGATACCTACATTGAAAAAGATGCGAGCATAAATGATGAAATAGATAAATTACGTCACTCAGCAACTTCTTCTTTATTTGAGCGAAGAGACGTTATTATTGTTGCGAGCGTCTCCTGCATATACGGTTTAGGTAATCCGGAAGAATATCGTGAATTAGTTCTTTCTTTACGAATGGGGATGGAAAAAGACCGGGACGAGCTATTACGTAACTTGGTGGACATTCAGTATTCCCGTAATGATATTGATTTCCAACGTGGTACTTTCCGAGTCCGTGGTGATTCTGTTGAAATCATTCCTGCTTCTCGTGAGGAGCATTGCTTACGGATTGAATTTTTTGGAGACGAAATTGATCGGATTCGTGAGGTTGATGCACTAACAGGTGAAATCATTGGTGATCGAGAGCATGTCGCTATTTTCCCAGCATCCCACTTCGTAACCCGTGAGGAAAAGTTGAAGGTTGCGATTGAACGAATTGAAAAAGAACTCGCAGAAACTCTCGAAAAAATGCGAGCTGAAAATAAGCTGTTAGAAGCACAGCGTCTTGAGCAACGCACGAACTACGATTTAGAAATGATGAGAGAAATGGGCTTCTGCTCTGGGATTGAAAACTATTCCAGACATTTAACATTAAGGGAAGAAGGATCAACTCCTTATACGTTATTAGATTATTTTCCAGATGACTTTTTAGTAGTTATCGATGAGTCCCACGTGACATTGCCTCAAGTAAGAGGAATGTATAATGGGGATAGAGCTCGTAAAATGACGTTAGTAGATCATGGCTTCCGACTACCGTCAGCTTTAGATAATAGACCATTAAAGTTTGATGAGTTCGAAAAGCATGTGAACCAAGCTATTTATGTTTCTGCAACACCAGGACCATATGAAATAGAACATACGCCTAAGATGGTCGAACAAATTATTCGTCCAACTGGTTTACTGGACCCACAAATTGAAGTGAGGCCAATTCATGGTCAAATTGATAATTTGATAGGGGAAGTGAAGAAGCGTACAGAGCGAAATGAAAGAGTGTTAGTAACGACGTTAACGATTAAAATGTCGGAGGATTTAACGGCATACTTAAAGGATGTCGGTTTTAAAGTTGCATACTTGCACTCGGAAATTAAAACATTAGAACGTATTGAAATTATTCGTGATCTGCGAATCGGAAAATATGACGTTCTTGTTGGTATTAACTTGTTAAGAGAAGGATTAGATATACCAGAAGTGTCATTGGTTGCGATTTTAGATGCGGATAAGGAAGGATTTTTGCGTTCTCAGCGATCCTTGATCCAAACAATTGGCCGTGCTGCTCGTAACGAGAATGGTCAAGTAATTATGTATGCGGACAAGATGACGGATTCGATGAACATTGCAATTGAAGAAACATATAGAAGACGTGAAAAGCAAATAGCTTATAACGAAAAACATGATATTACCCCGCAAACAATCATTAAAGAAGTCCGAGATGTGATTCGGGCAACTGTTGCAGCGGAAGATGAAGAAAAATATGTTGAAAAAGAATCCCTTACGAAATTAACGAAAGCACAAAAGGCAAAGAAGATAGAAGAAATGGAAAAAGAAATGAAGCAAGCTGCGAAGGATTTGAACTTCGAACGTGCGGCTGAGTTAAGGGATATCATTTTGGAACTTAAAGCGGAAGGATGAATCATAGATGGCGATGAAGTCAATTAAAGTACAAGGAGCACGTGCGCATAATTTAAAAAATGTAAGTGTTGAAATCCCTAAAAATAAACTGGTCGTCATGACAGGCTTATCGGGCTCCGGTAAGTCTTCTTTGGCGTTCGATACGATATACGCAGAAGGACAAAGAAGATATGTAGAGTCCTTATCTGCTTATGCAAGACAATTTTTAGGACAAATGGATAAACCAGATGTGGATGCCATTGAAGGTCTTTCCCCAGCGATTTCGATTGACCAAAAGACGACAAGTAGAAATCCACGATCAACCGTTGGTACAGTAACTGAAATATACGATTATTTACGCTTGCTGTTTGCACGTGTTGGGCGTCCGTACTGTCCAGAGCATGGAATTGAAATTACTTCCCAAACGGTAGAACAGATGGTGGACCGTATTTTGGAATATCCAGAACGAACGAAGCTACAAATTTTAGCTCCTGTCGTTTCTGGTCGTAAAGGTGAGCATGTCAAAGTACTAGAAGACCTGAAAAAAGAAGGGTACATTCGTCTACGCATCGACGGAGAGATGATGGAAATTACGGAGGATATTAAGCTTTCTAAAACGAAAAAGCATTCGATTGAAGTTGTGATTGACCGAATCATTGTTAAAGATGGGGTAGCTGCGCGTCTTAGTGATTCACTAGAAACGGCTTTAAAGCTCGGTGAAGGCAAAGTGATGGTGGATGTTATTGGGGAAGAGGAGCTTCTTTTTAGTGAAAAGCATGCCTGTCCTATTTGTGGATTTTCAATTGATGAATTAGAGCCACGTATGTTTTCTTTTAACAGTCCATTTGGAGCGTGTGAAAGCTGTGATGGTCTTGGGACGAAACTAGAAGTAGATATTGACCTCGTTATTCCGGATTGGGATTTAACATTACGTGAAGGAGCCATTGTTCCTTGGGAGCCGATTAGTTCTCAATATTACCCCCAGCTATTACAAAGTGTATGTAACCATTTTGATATTCCGATGGATGTACCGGTTAAATTGATAGCGAAAGAAAAAATGGATAAAATTTTACAAGGTAGTGGAAAAGAAAAGATTCTTTTTGAATATGAAAATGAACGTGGTCAAGTTAGAAGTAACTATATTTATTTTGAAGGTGTATATGCCAACATCGCACGTCGTTATCGGGAAACGACTTCCGATTATATCCGTGAGCAAATGGAAAAATATATGGCCCAGAAACCTTGTCCTACTTGTAAGGGGTATCGTTTAAGAAAAGAAACGTTATCCGTGCTTATTAATGAGCACCACATTGGGAATGTTACCGAGTTTTCTGTAACAGAAGCGAGAGATTTCTTTACAAAAATTCAGCTATCAGAAAAAGAAGAACAAATCGCGAAAATGATTTTAAAGGAAATAGAAGATCGTTTATCGTTTCTTATTAATGTTGGACTTGATTATTTAACTTTATCCCGTTCTGCAGGAACCTTATCAGGTGGGGAAGCACAGCGTATTCGACTTGCTACTCAAATTGGTGCTGCTTTAACAGGGGTGTTATACGTATTAGACGAGCCATCTATTGGACTACACCAACGTGATAATGATCGTTTAATTTCTACGTTGCAGCGGATGAGGGATTTAGATAATACGTTAGTCGTTGTCGAGCACGATGAAGATACGATGATGGCAGCAGACTGGTTAATCGATATCGGACCGGGTGCAGGTGCCCATGGTGGGGAAATTGTTGCTAGTGGTACTCCGAAAGAAGTGATGAAAAACAAAAACTCTTTAACGGGTCAATATTTAGCAGGAAAGAAATTTATTCCTCTACCAAAGGAAAGAAGAACTGGATTGCATCGATATTTAAAAATTATAGATGCACAAGAAAACAACTTAAAGAAAGTAAATGTGGACATTCCTTTAGGGATAATGACAGTCGTTACAGGTGTTTCTGGTTCAGGGAAAAGCTCGTTAATAAACGAAATATTATATAAATCCCTTGCGCAAAAATTGAATCGAAGCAAAGCAAAACCTGGGAAGCATAAAGAAATCAAAGGTATTGACCAATTAGAAAAAGTAATTGATATCGACCAATCACCTATTGGTCGAACACCTAGATCTAACCCGGCTACGTACACTGGTGTGTTTGATGATATTCGTGATGTTTTTGCCCAAACGAATGAGGCGAAAATAAGAGGCTATAAAAAAGGGCGTTTTAGTTTTAACGTCAAAGGTGGTCGCTGTGAGGCCTGTCGTGGAGATGGGATTATAAAAATTGAAATGCATTTTCTTCCTGATGTTTATGTTCCTTGTGAAGTTTGTCATGGAAAACGTTACAACCGCGAAACGTTAGACGTTAAATACAAAGGGAAAAACATTGCAGATGTATTAGATATGCGTATTGAAGATGCTTTATCGTTTTTCGAAAATATCCCTAAAATTAAGCGTAAGTTGCAAACAATTTTTGACGTAGGTTTAGGCTATATTAAGCTTGGTCAGCCAGCCACTACGTTGTCTGGTGGGGAGGCGCAGCGAGTAAAGCTTGCCAGTGAATTGCATCGTCGCTCTACAGGTAAGTCTTTGTACATTTTAGATGAGCCAACAACAGGTTTGCATGTAGATGATATTGCTCGACTCCTGATTGTACTACAACGTCTAGTAGAAAACGGCGATACGGTATTAATTATTGAGCACAATTTAGATGTCATTAAAACAGCTGATTACCTTATTGATTTGGGTCCTGAAGGTGGAGAAGGTGGCGGGACGATTGTCGCTACAGGAACTCCAGAAGAAGTGGCTGAGCAAGAAGGCTCCTATACAGGGAAATATTTGAAACCAGTTTTAGAACGAGACCGTGAAAGAATGACAAAACGGATTAAAGAAAAGGTTTCCTCTTAGGTCTACTTCGTTGACGATATAAAGCCGATTCGGTAAGGTAAAATAAAGTAACTCTATGTGAGAGGAGATTGGCAGATGAAAGCTATCCAAATGGAAGAAGTGCAACAAGCTTTAGATAGCTTTGCAAATAAAGAGGTTTATGTACATTTGGAAACGACTAACGGTGCGTATGCAAAGCACTTTGATAAAAACGCATATAACGTAGGAGCGTTTATCCGAAATGCTAAAGTTTCCTTTTCAAGAGCGAAGATTGTTGGTGCAGAGAGCACTTACCGTATCGGTTTGAAAATGGAAATGGGCTGGATTTATGCGGAAGGTGTATCAGACTGGGAGCTAAATGATGAAGGACAGTTATTATTGGCCGGTCATGATGCGCAAGGAAGATTAATGGTTGCTCTACAAATTAGTGACAAGCCGTTCCGTTACTAACGAAAAGAGAGGAGAATGAGCATGCAAAAGCATGTAGTTGTCATCTATCCTCATCCTGATGATGAGTCGTTTGGATGTTCTGGAACAATTACGCAGTTTCGTAAAGAAGGTATCCCGGTCACCTACTTATGTGGAACCCTAGGGGAAATGGGACGTAATATGGGTAGTCCTTTTTTTGCCAATCGTGAAACACTACCTGAAATTCGTAAACAGGAATTGTTAGATGCCTGTTCGGTGTTAGACGTTCAAGTAGAAATGCTTGGTTATCGGGATAAAACGATAGAATTTGAATCACGTGATGAAATTGCCGAACATATTAAAACATATTTAGAACAAATAAAACCATCGCTCGTTATTACCCACTATCCTGGTGAAGCAGTCCATCCTGACCATGATGCAATGGGAGCTGCAGCGATAGAAGCAGTTAGAAAAATGAATCCCGAAGACAGACCCGTTTTGTGGGCCCAGGCGATAACGAATGACAGATACGAAAAGCTAGGTAATCCCGATGTCGTTCGAGATGTTCAAGATGTTTTTGATACAAAGATGAAAGCAATCGAATCTCACCGTTCTCAATTTGAAGGCATGTTAAATAAATTCAAACAAAGTCCAGAGTTCTTAGGAAAAAACAAGGATGCATTGGAAAGATTCTATTACGAAGAATTTTACACTTGGAAATTTGAATAAAAGAAAAACGAACTTGGGGCTCCAAGTTCGTTTTTTTATTAACATTTATTTTAGAGGGTTTCCTCTATATTTAAAGGAGAAGATTCAGTTAAAAAAGAATACATAATAATAGTTAATTCACCATATATAAAGAGTTGTGTTCATTTATGGGGAGAATTTTACTAAAAGTTTTATGACGGTAAAAAAGGGTTATTAGTGTAAGGAAGAGACAATGATTGTGAAACGATTAGTAAGTTTTTAACGTATATAAAAGAAGGAAATGACAAGGGGGAACAGGAATGAGTGAAGAGAGAAAGCGTATTTTAAAAATGCTTGAAAGTGGAGCCATTTCAGTTGAAGAGGCAGAAAAAATGCTTGAGCAGGTTGAGGAATCCAATTTTTTATCTGAACATGTAGAATGGGAAGAGTTCGAAAAAGAGGAGCCACAAAAGCAATCAACGAAAAAGAAAGTGTTTGATTTTTTAAATAATACGGTGAAAAAAATTAAAAATGCAGATTTAGACTTTAACTTTGGTCCTTCCATTGATGTTTCTCATGTGTTTTTCTACCAAGCTACTACTTTTAATCAGCTACAACTTGAAATAGAAAATGGTAGTGTGGATGTTCGTGCATGGGATGAAGAGGATGTCCGTATAGAGTGTAAGGCAAAGGTATATAAAGTAAATGATGCTGAGCAAGCAAAAAAGCTGTTGTTGGAGCAGCTTGAAGTGCATTTAGATAATAAAGATCTGAAAATAAAACTAGAATCGAAAAAGATGAAAGCGGATTTGATCCTTTATGTTCCGAGAAGAGCATATGAGGAAGGGAAGGTCCGTCTTTTCAATGGTCCTATTTCCCTAAAAGGATTTTACGTAAATACGTTGAATTGTAAAACATCTAATGGTGACATCGAACTTCAAAAAATGAAGGGAGATGAATGGGAAGTAAAAGCTGTTAACAGCGATATTCGTCTAGTAGATGTTAATGTAAAGAATAGTGAAGTAGAGGCATTAACAGGATCAATTCAAGTAGAAGGAGAATTTGGTAAACTAGATGCACAGCTGGTAAACGGGAGTATCCATTGTAAATGGTTTGGTGAATTAGGACATACAGGATTCTTTAAAACTACTACAGGGTCTATTGACTTGAACTTACCTCCTCATCGAGCAATTGATGGAGAGCTCAAAACGACAATAGGTAGCATTCACTGTGATTTGCCAGAGCACTATATTATACGTTCTGATAGTGAAGTATTAAAAAAACAGCTTCATTTTCAAACGAAAAAAGAAGCGAATGCTACACTTTTTATTGAAGCAGAAACAAAAACTGGTAGTATAAAAGTAAAACCTATCTCGTAAATAATAGGAATAGGAGAAGGAGGAATAGTAATGCTAAAAAATTGGTTAATTTCTATCGTTGTGAATGCAGTAGCGATCATTGCTGTAGCCGAGCTAATTGATAGTTTTTTTGTGGAGGATTTCGTTACAGCTTTGTTAGCTAGTTTTGTCTTATCGATATTAAATGTCATTGTAAAACCTATTTTGATTATTTTCACATTACCGATAACGCTTCTTACTCTCGGACTCTTTTTATTCATTATCAACGCAGTAACATTAATGATTACGCAGTCAATTATAGGAGAAGCTTTTGTCATTGATGGATTTGTAACAGCAATTCTTGCAGCTGTTATTTTATCTATTTTAAACTTGCTACTTCAAAAGTTAGTCGTTGATACATTCCGAGACAAATAATAAGTAGAAATATGTCTTACCTATAAGGATTCTCTACACGTCATCATATGTGGAGAATCCTTTTTCTATATGGTTACACTAGTGATATGGAGCTTAAGGAATCAAGAAAAAGGACAAGCTATACAAATTGGGAGTGTAAAAGTGTAAAATTAATTCTAAAACGTGCTAAAATAGGGAACAGTTATGTTTTAGAAAGTGCGAACTAAGAATTGATAAGAAAATAGAATGTCCATGATTCAAGTTTCCAATGATTAGGAGGTCCTTATACATATGGCAAAAGTACGAACAAAAGATATAATTGAACGTTTTGAATTGGAACTAATTGCAGGGAAAGATGGCATTCATCGTGAAATTATAAAAAGTGATATTTCAAGGCCTGGAATGGAAATGGCCGGATACTTTAAACATTATCCGAAAGAAAGGCTTCAGTTATTAGGGAAAACAGAGCTATCCTTTTTTTATGATTTGGCGAATGATGTGAAGCAGGATCGGATGGAAAAGCTTTGTACAGACATAACACCTGGAATTATTATCACACGTGGTTTAGAAGTTCCACAGCAAGTGATAGATGCTGCAAATAACGCTGGTGTACCGATTATGCGTTCACCTCATAAAACGACAAGTGTCATGAGTCGGATTACGAATTATTTAGAATCAAAATTTGCTCCTTTTACCGCTATTCATGGTGTATTAGTAGATATTTATGGGGTAGGTGTCTTAATTACTGGGCAAAGTGGTGTCGGTAAAAGTGAAGCGGCACTCGAACTCGTGAAAAGGGGACATCGCCTCGTGGCCGATGATAGTGTGGAAATTCGACAAGAGGACTTCGACACATTAATAGGGAATTCACCACCTTTAATCGAGCATTTACTCGAAATAAGAGGATTGGGTATTATTGATGTCATGACATTGTTCGGTGCAGGAGCCGTTCGGAATTACAAGCGTATTTCATTAGTTATTAATCTAGAACTATGGGATAAAGATAAGCAATATGATCGACTAGGTTTAGATGAAGAATTGATGAAAATTATGGATGTGGATTTGCCTAAGGCAACAATACCAGTACGCCCAGGAAGAAACTTAGCTGTTATTATTGAAGTTGCTGCTATGAACTTCCGTTTAAAGCGCATGGGAATTAATACAGCAGCAGAATTTTCTAAAAAGCTTACGAAAATGATTGAAAGTGATCCAGATCCATTCGATCAATAATTTTTCAAGGGCATAAATAAAGAGGGGGAACGAGTTTATGATGTGTACGACGCAGCCCTATAGTAGGGTCTTTCTCGAAATAGGAAATTGGCCAATTTATTGGTACGGAGTAATTATTGCTACAGGTGCCTTTTTAGGTCTCTTATTAGCAACAAGAGAGTCTGATCGATTAGGACTTAAAAAAGATATTTTTGTTGATTTACTAGTGTTTGCGATTCCTGCAGCAATCATTTTTGCAAGAATTTATTATGTCATCTTTGAGTGGGATCGTTATGCTGATGGTCCTTGGTGGGGCATTTTTGCCATTTGGGAAGGCGGCATCGCTATTCACGGTGCGCTTATTGGTTCCGTTTTAACAGCATGGATTTATGCACGAGTTCGTAAAATTTCATTCTGGCAATTAGCAGATATTGCGGCACCTAGCTTACTATTAGGTCAAGCAATTGGTCGTTGGGGAAATTTTATGAACCAAGAAGCTTATGGTGGCCCGGTGTCCGAAGAAGCGTATAATAATTTCTTGCGATTTGTTCCGGACTTCATTATGAATCAAATGTGTGTAGATGGTGTCATGCATCATCCGACGTTCCTATATGAATCCGTATGGAGCTTTATTGGTATCGCTATCCTTCTTTACTTAAGAAAAGTGAACCCACGTAGAGGAGAAATTTTCTTCAGCTATTTAATTTGGTACTCTATTGGAAGATACTTTATTGAAGCAATGCGTACGGACAGTTTATATTTATTTGGTACGACAATTAGAGTTGCCATGCTTATTTCGGTCTTGATTATTGTAGGAAGTGTTATAGCAATGTTCTATCGACGTAAAACAGGGCTTGCGGATAAACATTACAACGGTAAAAAAGTAAATAAAAAGAAAAAATAACAACATGAGGCGATAGGAGGAATACACGATGTCGGGCATTTTACAGCGAGGGTTGTGGAGTGGCTTATCGTTAACGTGGACGTTAGGGAAAATTATTTTTCCAGTTACGTTAGTGATTACGATATTAAGTCATACTCCCATTTTCCCTATCGTTATTGGCTGGCTTGAGCCGTTAATGAATTTACTCGGTTTACCTGGGGAAGCGGCTGTTCCGATTGTACTTGGGAACTTTTTAAACTTGTATGCTGGTATAGGGGCAATTGTGACGTTTGACTTTACTGTTAAAGAAGTGTTTATTATGGCTATGATGTTGTCCTTTTCCCATAACTTGTTTATTGAATCCTCTTTAGCTTCTAAAGTAGGCGTTAACTTTTGGTTGATTTCAGGGATTCGAATGGGTCTTGCGATACTATCAGCCGTTATGATCAACCTTTTCTGGGATGGCGGCCAGGAAATGGCTCAATATGGTCTAATTGCTGCACAGGAAGCACCTGAAACTTGGTGGGCCATTACCTTTTTAGGTATGAAAACTGCTGCTATCGCGATTTTGCAGCTTGGTTTAATCGTTATTCCGCTAATGATCGTCATGCAATGGCTTCGAGAAAAAGGCTACTTTCAAGTATTTTCTAGATGGTTAGCCCCATTTACGAAAGTGTTAGGCGTAGATAAAAATACATCTATGACACTAGTTACAGGATTAACAATTGGTTTAGCCTATGGAGCAGGGTTAATGATTCAAGCGGTTAAAGAAGATGGTATTTCAAAAAAAGATATGACCTTGGTGTTAATCTTCCTCGTCTCCTGTCATGCGGTTGTAGAAGATACATTAGTATTTGCGCCGTTAGGGATACCACTCTGGCCGTTGCTTGTTATTCGATTAACGACAGCAATTGTATTAACGGCTACCATAGCATTTGTTTGGAGTCGAATGGAAAAATCCAAATCCAAAAGAGAGGAACGAGCAAAACATGAGCATACGTACGATTCTCTTTGATCTTGACGGAACATTAATTGATACAAATGAATTAATAATCGCCTCTTTTACGCATACGTTAAATCAATATTTTCCTGATAAATACAGTCGAGAAGAAATTCTTGAATTTATTGGGCCACCTTTGAAGGATAGCTTTGAAAAGGTTTTGCCTGATAAAGTGGAGGAAATGATTGGTGTTTATCGAGAGCATAATTTACATCACCATGATTCTTTTGTGAAGGCTTATGATGGTGTTTTTGAAACAATGAAACAATTAAAAGAAGAAGGCTATCAGATAGCTATTGTTACGACGAAAATAAGTGAAACAGCAAAAAGAGGTTTAGCTGTAACGAATTTAGCCGACTATTTTGATGTTATTATTGGGTTAGATCATGTAACCCATGCAAAACCTCATCCAGAGCCAATCATTAGAGCACTAGAAGCTTTCAACGGAAAAGCAAGTGAAACATTAATGGTTGGAGACAATAGCCATGACATTTTAGCTGGGAAAAATGCAGGAGTAAAAACAGCAGGAGTCGCTTGGACAATCAAAGGAAGAGAAGCTTTAGAAAAATTAAATCCAGACTACATGCTAGAGCATATATCAGATTTGTGGAAGATTGTAGGGAAGTGATCTCGTGAGGCGGACGAAGCGTTATCGTGTTAAAGGGGCAAATTCTTTGTGGCACGTGTATAAAACCGTCCCATTTTTAAAAGTGGTGAAAAATTTTATCGTTATTCAAACAGCTAGATATACCCCTTTTCTATCCTTTAAAAATTGGATGTATCGGAAACTACTTCGCATGGATGTAGGGGATAAAACTTCCTTTGCATTGATGGTCATGTTAGATGTCATGTTTCCAGAAAAAATATCCGTGGGGAAAAATACAGTTATTGGTTATAATACAACTATATTGGCCCACGAATATTTAATTAAAGAATATCGTATTGGAGAAGTCCAAATCGGCAATGAAGTAATGATAGGCGCCAACTCCACTATTCTTCCCGGTGTTTCTATTGGAGATAGGGCAATTGTGTCAGCTGGAACGTTAGTTCATAAGGATGTTCCGGCAGGATGTTTTGTTGGTGGGAATCCGATGCGGATTATTTATACAAAAGAAGAAATGGAAAAGCGGATGAGTGAAGATGACTTCTTGAATGAAATATAAGGCAGCAGGCGTCCACCTGCTGTTTCTTTTTATAAATAAAGCCAAGTTTAACACAAATTTTTATAAAGATGAGGTGATAGGGAATGTGTAATTTACAAGGTATTTTACCTGCTGTTCGAAATTTGCGTGATTTTGAAAAGCTATTAACAAGTAAGCATGAATACATTATTTTTTTAGAAACGAGACTCTCACAACTTGCCGGTATGGTCAAATATGCGAAACGCGAAAATAAGAAAGTGTTGATTCATGCTGATTTAATTCAAGGCTTAAAAGGGGACGAGTTCGGGATTGAATTTCTCATTCGTGAAACCAATGTGGATGGGATTATTTCTACAAGGGGAAATGTAATTTCGCTAGCGAAGAAAAACAATTTAATTGCCATACAGCGACTATTTTTACTTGATAGTCATGCATTAAATCATAATTTGAAAATTGTCGAAAATGTGAAACCTGACTACATTGAAATATTGCCAGGAATTATTCCAAAAATGATTAAAGAAGTACATGAGAACACAGGTTTACCAATCATTGCAGGTGGTTTAATCCGGACGCCAGAAGACGTGGATAATGCCTTTAAAGGCGGTGCAAGTGCCGTTACAACATCGAACAATGAACTCTGGAAATTGTAAAAGAATAAAAATATCAGAAAATAAAAAAAGTTGTTGACAGCGTTTTCAATATAGTTTAAATTGTAATTAACAAGTTAAGAATGTGATGGAGATTTGGAGACCCACACTACAAGCGTTGCTTCCAAGGGGAAGTCTGTGTTTGAAGTGTGGGTTTTTTCTATGCTCTCTATCAATTGGATCCGCATTCTCAGCTTGGAAATTTTAGTTTCATAAACTTATACGAGGGAGTGTTTATGATGTCAGAATTTTTAGCTGAAATTATTGGTACCATGATTCTTATTATCTTTGGTGGTGGAGTAGTAGGTGGCGTAGTATTAAAGAAATCTAAAGCAGAAGGCTCCGGCTGGATCGTTATTACGATTGGATGGGGTCTAGCGGTAACAATGGGTGTTTACGCGGTTGGTAGTATTTCCGGCGCGCATTTAAACCCAGCTGTAACGCTAGGTTTTGCTTCTGTAGGAGAATTCCCATGGGATAAGGTTCCTTTGTATATTACAGCTCAAATGATAGGTGCTTTTATCGGAGCAGTTATTGTTTACTTCCAATACTTACCGCACTGGAGAGAAACTCAAGATCAAGGTGCAAAACTAGCAGTATTCTCAACTGATCCTGCTGTTCGTAGCCCACTTTCTAACCTAGTAAGTGAAATCATTGGTACATTTGTTCTTGTTATGGGATTAATGTTTATCGGTGCAAACCAATTTACAGAAGGTTTAAATCCGTTTATCGTAGGTTTACTAATCGTAGCAATCGGTATGTCATTAGGTGGAACGACTGGTTATGCAATTAACCCAGCTCGTGACTTAGGTCCTCGTATTGCTCACGCATTACTACCTATTGCAGGTAAAGGAAGCTCTGATTGGGGTTATGCTCTAATTCCAGTAGTTGGTCCAGTAATTGGTGGTATCTATGGTGGATTGTTCTACCAAGCAATTTTTGCAAACAATTTCTCTCCAGCATTCTGGGGTGTAACTGTAGTTGTAGCATTGATTCTAGTAGCAGCAGCTAGCTCAGAGTTGAAAAAATCAAAAGTACCTTCAGTTGATGCTGGTGTAACAACAAAACAAGCTTAATGTACAAACTTGACTTAACTGTGAAAGCGGTTAAGTCGGGTTCTACCATACATCTTTTAGATAACAATCATAAAGAAGAAATATTAAGGAGGAGAGCATTTTGAGTAAATTTATTTTGTCTCTTGACCAAGGAACAACTAGTTCTCGTGCAATTTTGTTTAATCACCAAGGTGAGATCGTAGAAACGGCACAGAAGGAATTTGAGCAACACTTTCCAAAGCCAGGTTGGGTAGAGCATGACGCGAATGAAATTTGGACTTCTATTCTTGCTTGTATTGCAGAAGTATTAAGAAAAGCAGATGCAGAACCAACGGATATCGCGGGTATTGGTATTACAAACCAACGTGAAACGACTGTAGTGTGGGATAAAAACACTGGTAAACCAGTTTATAAAGCAATTGTTTGGCAGTCTCGTCAAACAGCTGACATTTGTAAAGATCTAAATGAAAAAGGTCACGGTGATCTTTTCAGAGAAAAAACAGGCTTACTGATTGACGCTTACTTCTCTGGTACAAAAGTAAAATGGATCCTTGACAATGTTGAGGGTGCAAGAGAAAAAGCAGAAAACGGCGATCTACTATTTGGTACGATTGATACATGGCTTGTTTATAAACTTTCTGGTGGAAAAGCCCATGTAACAGATTACTCAAATGCTTCTCGTACTTTAATGTTTAACATTTATGACTTGAAGTGGGATGACGAATTACTTGAAATCCTTACAGTACCAAAGAGCATGCTTCCTGAAGTTAAGCAATCTTCAGAAGTTTATGCACATACAGTAGATTATCATTTCTTCGGACATGAAGTACCAATCGCTGGTATTGCTGGTGACCAACAAGCTGCGTTATTCGGTCAAGCATGTTTTGAAAAAGGTATGGCGAAAAACACTTACGGAACTGGTTGCTTCATGTTAATGAACACTGGGGAAGCAGGAGTTCCTTCTAAGCACGGTCTATTAACTACTCTAGCTTGGGGTGTTGATGGAAAAGTAGAATATGCTCTTGAAGGTAGTATTTTCGTAGCAGGATCTGCTATTCAATGGTTACGTGATGGATTAAAACTTATTGATAGTGCTCCAGAAACAGAAGGATTAGCAACTTCAGTAGATTCTACTGATGGTGTATACCTAGTTCCAGCATTTGTTGGACTTGGAACGCCTTACTGGGATAGTGATGCACGTGGAGCAGTATTTGGCTTAACTCGTGGTACAACGAAAGAACATTTCGTTCGTGCAACTCTTGAGTCACTTGCATATCAAACAAAAGACGTATTGGATGCAATGGTAGCTGATTCTGGAATTGATCTTAAATCACTACGTGTTGATGGTGGAGCAGTTAAGAACAACTTCCTAATGCAATTCCAAAGCGATATTTTAGGTGTACCAGTTGACCGTCCAGTTGTACAAGAAACAACTGCATTAGGTGCAGCTTACCTTGCTGGTCTAGCAGTAGGATACTGGAGCAGCAAAGAAGAAATCGGTAAACAATGGCAAAACGAGCGTACATTTACGAACGATCTTGCTACTGAAAAACGCGATGAGCTTTATGCTGGATGGCAAAAAGCTGTTGAAGCTACGCGTGTATACAAATAAGATAGCATCCTAGTCTACTAGACTATAATAATTCTCTGCTACATGAAGTACTAAATGTAACATGGCATGAGTATCCTTAAAGTTGAAAGGGTTAAGCTGGTTAGTTAAGTCCCACTTGACACATCTTGTAGTGGGTACCTACCGCGCCCTAATCAGTTTTCCTTTTCAAGACAAGGATAATCGTGTTATACTATTGATAAGTTAATAAGTTGGCCGGAGAAATGGAGAGACCACAGCACTCTACTAGATTAATCTATAGGGGTGATTTGTGGTCTCTTTTCTATTGCGAAAATTTCTCATCGGAAGAAATGTTTTCCTTATCAGAACTTGGAGAATTAGGAATACATCGTTACGATTCTATTAAAAAGGAGCGATAGTTATGGTGTTTTCCAGTTTAAACAGAGGTAATATATACGAACAAATGAAGGATTCAACGTTAGACTTACTTGTGATCGGTGGAGGTATTACCGGTGCAGGGATTGCATTAGATGCTGCAACGCGAGGAATGAAGGTAGCGGTTGTAGAAATGCAAGACTTTGCTGCAGGCACTTCCTCAAGATCTACAAAGCTAGTACATGGTGGATTGCGTTATTTAAAACAGTTTGAAATTGGTGTAGTAGCAGAAGTTGGGAAGGAACGTGCCATTGTTTATGAAAATGGTCCACACGTAACAACACCCGAATGGATGATGCTACCATTTTATAAAGGTGGAACTTTTGGACCGTTTACAACGAATATTGGTCTTCGCGTTTATGATTTTCTGGCTGGTGTTAAAAAGAGCGAGAGAAGAAAAATGTTTAGTCCGATTGAAGCAATTGATCGTGAACCTTTGCTTAAGGATGAAGGTTTAAAAGGTGCAGGCTATTATGTGGAATATAAAACAGATGATGCACGCCTAACGCTAGAGGTAATGAAAAAAGCAGTTGAAAAAGGTGCACTTTCTATAAACTATGCGAAAGTAAATACCTTAACATACGAGAATGGAAAAGTAGTTGGTGTAGAAGTTGTTGACCAAATTGACGGTACTACTCATCAAATTTTAGCGAACAAAGTAGTAAATGCAGCTGGTCCATGGGTTGATACGTTACGTGAAAAAGACAACTCGAAAAAAGGAAAAACACTTCAACTGACAAAAGGAATTCACTTAGTATTTGATGAAGAAAGATTCCCGTTAAAGCAGGCAATCTATTTTGATACACCTGATGGACGCATGGTGTTTGCGATTCCACGTGAAGGTAAAACGTATGTTGGTACGACAGATACTGTTTATAAGGGGGACATTGCAAACCCGAAAATGACAGTTGAGGATAGAGATTATGTTTTGAATGCCATTGACTATATGTTCCCAGATGTAAAAATAACAGCGGATGATGTAGAGTCAAGCTGGGCTGGATTACGCCCATTGATTCACGAAGAGGGCAAAGATCCTTCCGAAATCTCTCGAAAAGATGAAATTTTTGTTTCCGATTCAGGCCTGATTTCTATTGCTGGTGGTAAATTAACGGGATACCGTAAAATGGCAGAAAGCGTAGTGAATTTAGTAGTGAAGCAACTTGGTGAAGAAACAGGAGCTCAATACCCTGGTTCTCAAACGAAAAATCTCCCAATGTCTGGTGGAGATGTAAGTGGCTCAGAAGGCTTTAAAACATTTTTGAAAGAAAAAACGCAACAAGGCATAGACTTGGGATTATCAAAAGAAACAGCAGAATTGTTAACGAGAAGATACGGTTCTAACGTAGACCAAGTTTTCAACACTTATAAAAATGAAAAAGCACAAGCAGAAGTAGAAGGACTTGATCCAGTCGTTTACGCCATGATTCGTTACTCTATTCAAGAAGAGCTAGCCTACAAACCAGTTGATTTCTTTATACGCCGCACAGGAGCTATTTTCTTTGATATCAATTGGGTAAGAACACATAAAGAATCAGTAAATGCCTACTTGGCAAAGACATTTAATTGGACAGATGAACAACTTGATACGTATACAAAGGAATTGGATCAATTGCTATATGAAGCAACACATCCAGTTGAAAAAGATGAAGTATTGAGTGAAGATTTAGTTGGTTCTGCTATATAGAAGGGGAAAAGCTTAGGAATTTTAGGATTCCTGAGCTTTTTCTTTTGATGTCAGCTTATACATCCTATTACCGTTGGGGTTGTGATTTTGCAGGCTATGGAGGTTATTTGAAGGTTGGGGGGAAAATTGCAGGTTCATGCGGAAGTTTTGGAGGTTCAGCGGGAAAAATTGCAGGTTCATGCGGAAGTATTGGAGGTTCAGCGGGAATAATTGAGGGTTCATGCGGAAGTATTGCAGGTTCAGCGGGAAAAATTGAAGGTTCATGCGGAAGTATTGGAGGTTCAGCGTGATGATTGAAGGTTCGCTCTGGTGTATTGCAGGTTTAGCCGGATGATTGGAGGTTCATGCGGAAGTATTGGGTTCAGCGTGATGATTGAAGGTTCGCTCGGTGTATTGCAGGTTCAGCCGGATGATTGGAAGTTCACTCCGATGTATTGCAGACTAAACGGCATAATTGAAGGTTCAAGCAAGTGAATTGCACCGTATGGCCTACTGAATACATGTTTGAGATTGATTAAACAATGAAGTAATGCAAAAACCGGAGCAATCACGCTGCTCCGGTTACTTATCATTAATAAATTTGTTCAAATATACTTTTTACCCTTTGGACGACGTATCCGCTACTGCCTTCGTCCTCAACGTTTTCCATTAACATAGCGATAATGAGATCCTTTTGTTCCGAGTTATAGGCGACGAAAACACCGTTTTCTGCACCTTTTTCATCTTTATTCGATTTTAATTCAGCTGTCCCTGTTTTCCCTGCTAGTGGAATGTTTTCCATGTTAGCTCCTCGGGCTGTACCGTTTGGACTTGATACGACTTTGCGTAAGCTTGCGTTTATTTCCTCCGCATGTTCTGGTGATACTAATTGTTCCTTCCACATGCCTTTTTCCTCTTCTTGAAGTAGGACAGGCTTAACTAAATGTCCACCATTGGTAAATGGGGAGTACATCGTTGCTAAGTGTAAAATACTTACTTGAAGCTCGCCTTGACCGTATGCGGTGTCTGCTAATAAAATTTCATCGTTTAAGTTTCCGCTATTAGAAATGGACGAGCTTGGAATCGGGTATGTGTATGGTACTTCAGTAGTAAATCCGAAGTTTTCTAGTCCCTGGACCATCGCATCTGCACCGACATCTAAAGCAGTTTGTCCGAAATAAATATTATCGGAAAAGACGAGTGCATCCTCTAAATTAACTGGTCGACCAGGATCGGATACTCGTGTAATTTCGTATCCGCCCCAAGAGTTTCCTTTCCCCCATGTTTTACCGGTAATATCCTTCGTTGCATCAGCAGTAACTGTGCCTTGCTCTAAGGCAATTGCTGCGGTTATCGGCTTAAAGGTTGAACCAGGTGCATAGAGGGAAGTAAATCGGTTTAGTAATGGGTTTGCTTCATCTGCCATTAATTTTGTGTAATAGTAAGATGTTAACCCGTTTGGATCAAAGGAAGGAGAACTTACTAAAGCCATTGTTTCTCCGGTTGTTGGATTGATGGCTGCAGCTGTTCCTTGTTTTCCTTCCATATTTTCATAGACTAGTTTTTGAAATTCTCCATTAATCGTGACGTGAATGTCTTTTCCTTTTTCTGCTCGCTGCTCCGCAATGACAACTTGGTCGCCATTTTCTTTCTCGATGTAAATTTCCACACCTGGTTTGCCTTTTAACTGTTCCTCATACAAAGATTCTAATCCTCGTTTTCCGATTATGTCGTGCTGTTTGTATCCTTTATCTTTATAGGTTTCCAGTTCTTCGGCTGTAATTTCCCCAGTATATCCGATTAGGTGGGTACCTGCTGCCCCAAGTGGGTAGGAACGACCTGCAGTATTTTGCTTCCATACACCTGGAAGATCACTAATCTTACGGTACAATGCTTCATCATTTGGATTTATGATCCCAATTGGCACGAATAAGTCTGGCTGTACCCATCCTTGATTCAGCTGTTGGTCTATGTAAGCGACATCTAGATGCAATAACTCTGCTAATTTTTCTTTCGTTTCTTGCTCTTGGCCTTCCATGTCCCCAGGAACAATGCCTATTTCATATAACGTATCGTTAACTGCGAGTCCTTTTCCATTACGGTCAAAAATTTCTCCCCGTGGCCCCTTCGTTGTATTAACGCCCACCTTATCACCTGGTTCTAATTCAGGAAATATGAACGTTGTATCCCAATTCACGTACCAGTTTTCTTCCGATTCTTCCTCGGGATTTTTCGTTTCTTTTACTAATGTAGCTTCCTGATCAAACGTAATTTTGCCAGCGAGAGAGTCCATTTCCACTTGAAAAGGATAGGTTACTTCCGATACTTCTTCTGTCTCTTCTCCCTGTGGTTCTTTTACTTCAGGAATGACATAGGTAATAGATAAGTTGTTTATTTCTAAATCGTTGTATAAATGATGATACCTTTCAACCATTTCTTCTTTGGAAAAAGCTTCTTTTGAAGTAGTGGAGAGGAATTCATCGTACATGTCATCGAATTTTTGTTCCTTCCATAACTCCACAAATTCATTGAACCGATCTTCTGGTTTTACTTCTTCCTCTTCTTCCTTTTTACATGCTGTAAGTAATAGAAAAAAAGCCAAAAGGAGAATAAGAGCTAGCCAATTTTTCTTCATCGTGCTTCACCTCTTCCTACCAACTATCCTTTTCATTTTATCAGAATAGTTCTTCAATTTGGTAGTGGAAAAACTGAAGGATGATAGGAATTCCTATCTTCTCATGTAAAAATTTGTCGACGGAAATAGGTGTTAAAAACGTTTGTCAATACTTTGCTGTAAGTACTGTCACTAGGCATTTAGATATGTTATACTTTGTACGTTAATTCGAATGCTGTTAAGGAGTAGGAGGCTTTTATGTATAATCCAAATGATAAAAATGACGAGCATTTGAAAGTTATCCCGTTCTTGGTCGAAGGGGACTTTTATTTTTCTATTGCAGTTAAGGCTTTTCAAAAGCGTGATTTTAATAAAGCGATTAAATGGTTTAAAAGGGCGATGGAACTCAATCCGAAAAATCCCCTTTATCCATGTCAGCTATCGGTTTTATATACAGAAATAAGATCGTACCATAAGGCTAATCAGTTGTTAACAAAAGTGTTGGCCGATTTTGGGGAAGAATACGCGGATTGTTACTACCTTATTGCTAATAATTATGCCCATCTAGGCCTTTTTCAAGATGCGCAGAAAAATATAGAAATGTATTTAAAAAAAGAACCTCAAGGGGAGTTTGCAGAAGAAGCTGCTCAGCTCTTAGAAATGTTAGAGTTATATAATGATGAAGAAGAAGAGGATTACGAAGATGATGATTGGCTCTTTGATGAGGAAGATGAGCTACTCATTTATCAAGAAACGGTTTTTTACCACTTGGAGAATCATGAGTGGGAGGAAGCATTGCCAATCTTAGAGGAAATGATTGATCTTTATCCGGAATATAAAGTTGCAAAACATGACTATGCTTGGGCGTTGTTTTTTGCTGGTAATCGGGAAGCGGCTGTTGAGTTAGAACTTGAGTGGCAGGAAAATGACCAAAATTCTACCCATAGCATCGTGAATTTAGCTATCTTTTATCACTTAATGGGAAAAGAAGAGTTGTCAATAGGATACATAGAAACGTTGAAAAACGTCTATCCTATTCATGAACAACAACGGTTAAAAATTGCCATCGCTTTAGCTTATACGGGTCATTATGATTTAGCATATGAACGTTTTCAATATTTATCCAAAGGAAATCTTCGGGATCATGTTTCTTACTTTAAATGGTACAGTAAATCTGCTTACCAACTCGGATTGGGTAAGCTTGCTGATCAGTTATGGCAAGAAGGGTGCAGAAGACATCCGTTTTTGCAGAAGATAGGCAAAATTGAGAATGTTAAGTAAATGAGAAAAATGAGCAAAATGATAGACGAAATGCTTTCTCTCTAATACGATAATAGTAAGTTGCAATATATGTAGAAGGGATGAAAAAATATGAGTTCAGATCATATTTATGATGTGATAATTGCAGGTGCTGGACCAGCCGGATTGACTGCTGCTGTTTATACTTCGCGTGGAGATTTGGAAACGTTAATGCTTGAGCGAGGTATACCTGGTGGTCAAATGGCGAACACAGAGGATGTAGAGAACTATCCTGGTTATGAGCATATTTTAGGTCCGGATTTGTCGACTAAAATGTTTGAGCATGCGAAGAAATTTGGTGCGGAGTATGCTTATGGTGATATAAAAGAAATTAAAGACGGTAAAGAGTACAAAACAGTAGTTGCTGGAAATAAAGAATATAAGGCTCGTGCTGTTATTATTGCTACTGGTGCACAGTACAAAAAGATTGGTGTACCTGGTGAAGAAGAGTTGAGCGGTAGAGGTGTTTCCTACTGTGCCGTGTGTGATGGTGCATTCTTTAGAGATAAAGAATTAGTAGTAGTAGGTGGGGGAGACTCTGCTGTAGAAGAAGGCGTGTATTTAACTCGCTTCGCTAAAAAAGTTACTATTGTACACCGTCGTGATGAACTACGTGCACAAAAGATTTTGCAACAACGTGCATTTGATAATGAAAAAATTGATTTTATTTGGGATACAGAAGTGAAAACAATTAATGGCAAAGATGGCAAAGTCGGAAGTGTGACGTTAGTCAACAACAAGACAAATGAAGAGTATGATAAAGAAGTTGAAGGTGTCTTCATTTATATCGGTATGGTCCCACTAAGTGAACCATTTAAATCATTA
Organism: Salirhabdus euzebyi; assembly: GCF_014207435.1. GTDB lineage: Bacteria > Bacillota > Bacilli > Bacillales > Alkalibacillaceae > Salirhabdus > Salirhabdus euzebyi. Next base: position 199,298 of record NZ_JACHGH010000005.1, on the reverse strand, counting down.
GGCATCACAAATGAAGAGGGCTATATTCCGACAAATGAAAAGATGGAAACGAATGTACCCGGTATTTATGCTGCTGGTGACATCCGTGAAAAAGATTTACGACAAATTGTGACAGCAACAGGTGACGGTAGTATTGCGGCACAGGCTGCCCAAGTATATATTGAGGAACTGTTAGAAGAATTAAAAGTAAATAAGTAGTACAGTTTGATAGGAAATGTAAAGATTAGCTTTATATAAACGTAATTACATTTTAATGCTGTTGTAATACTCCTGCAATAATTATGAGGTACAATGGTCTTAACGAAATTGACCCCCTTTTAATAAGATATATCCTTTTCCGGCACAGGCACATAATTTAGCCTGTGTTTTTATTTTGTCTCCTTACCGAATTTAAAGCGATTTCGTCTTTTTTTGTTTGCTTCGTAACTTTTTACCATAACCGTTTCCTAATAGCCTTCAAAATCTTATTCCCTAAATGTTCCCTCATTGGTTTTGAAAAGTATTCGTAGTATAATATTTATAGTTTGTTTGTTATGACCCCATTTCCTTTTGGAAGTAAGTAGAGGTGATGTGCTTTGCAACGGGTAACAAATTGTATTTTAGTAGTTGATCAACAAATATTAATGTTAAAGAAACCTCGCAGGAATTGGTATGTGGCACCTGGTGGAAAGATGGAGCAAGGTGAACATATTAAGGAATCAGTAAAACGTGAGTTTAAAGAGGAGACCGGACTTACGCTAATTGATCCAAAAATAAACGGTATTTTTACCTTTATTATCCGAGACGAGGAAAAAGTAGTGCAGGAATGGATGCTTTTTACGTTCTATTGTGAAAACTATGAAGGAAAGCAATTAGACTTTTGTCGAGAAGGGGAACTGGAATGGGTTTCTATTGAAGAGGCCGTTCTTAAACCGATGGCAGAGGGCGACCGAAAAATATTTGAACACGCCATAAAAAGTGATGAAATACTTTATGGAACATTTACATATACATCTGATTACAATTTATTAGCAGCGTCGCTAGATCCAAGATAAATATAGAGGTGAAAAAAAGATGGCAGAACAAAATATCCAACTCGTTATTATTACAGGGATGTCAGGAGCAGGTAAAACAGTAGCGGTTCAAAGTTTTGAGGATTTAGGTTATTTTTGTGTGGACAATTTGCCACCAGCATTGTTACCGAAATTTTTAGAGTTAATGAAGGAAAATAATCAAAAAACGCAAAATGTAGCTGTCGTGATGGACCTTCGTGGAAGAGAGTTTTTTGACTCTTTATTTGGTGCACTTGATAGTTTGGCAAAAGAAGAATGGCTATCTGAACAAATTTTATTTTTAGATGCTGATGATGAAGTGCTTGTATCGCGATATAAGGAAACGAGAAGATCCCATCCATTAGCTCCAGAAGGACTACCGTTAGAAGGTATCCATAAGGAGAGAGATTTGTTAGATGAATTGAAGGGTCGTGCCCAGCAAATTATTAACACATCTTCATTAAAGCCTCGTGAACTCAGAGAAAAGTTAATTGAAACATATAAGGAAAAGTCCCAGCAAGTATTTTCGATTAATGTTGTGTCCTTTGGCTTTAAGCATGGTGTACCAATCGATGCAGACTTAATGTTTGACGTTCGATTTTTACCGAATCCTCACTATGTAGAGTCGATGAGACCGTTAACTGGAAAAGATCAAGAAGTGTCCTCCTATGTTTTTAAATGGGCAGAGACCCAAAAATTTATGGAGAAGCTATTGGACATGCTTCAGTTTATGGTGCCGCAATATAAAAGAGAAGGTAAAAGCCAGCTTGTTATTGCGATTGGATGTACAGGTGGACAACACCGTTCTGTAGCAATAGCGGAAACAATTTCGAAGCATTTTGGGGAAGATTATGTAACATATATTAAACACAGGGACATAGAAAAGAGGAAAGGATAATTCATTTTATGAAGGATACGAGGAAGCCCAATGTAGTAGTCATCGGGGGAGGAACAGGAATGCCTGTCCTCATTCGTGGACTTAAAAATTTCCCTGTATCCTTGTCCGCTATTGTGACAGTTGCGGATGATGGAGGCAGTTCAGGACGCCTACGAAGTGAAATGGCAATTCCTGCTCCTGGGGATATACGGAATGTAATTGCAGCAATGTCAGATGCAGAACCGATGATCTTAAAAATGTTTCAGCATCGATTTGAAAACGGAAATAGTTTATCTGGTCATTCACTAGGCAATTTACTTTTAGCCGCAATGACATCAATAACAGGTGATTTTTACCGTGGTATAAAAGAAATTTCTCGTGTGTTAAACGTGAAGGGACGTATTTATCCGATTGCGAATCAAAACATGTTTTTACATGCGGAAATGGACGATGGATCGATTATATCTGGCGAATCAAAAATACCGTCTGCCAATAAAAAAATCAAACGCGTATTTTTAAGTCCAGAACATATTGAACCATTACCAGAAGCGATAGAAGCTATTTTGAAAGCAGATTTAATTGTGATCGCACCAGGGAGTTTATATACGAGTATTTTACCAAATGTTATTGTGCCGGAAATTGGAGAGGCTTTGCAAAATAGTAAGGGTAAAGTTGTGTATGTTTGTAATGTAATGACCCAATACGGAGAGACCCAAGGGTATACTGCCGCTGACCATGTGAAGACAATCCATGATCATGTTGGGAAAAATATTATCAATGCCATTGTTGTGCATAATGCAAAAATAGAGCAGTTTGTGAGAAAGCTTTATGAAGAAGAAAATTCTACGCCTGTTATTTATGATACAGAGCGTTTACTTGGGTTAGGTTTAGAGATTATTGAAGCGGATATTATAGATCATTCCAAAACAACCTTACGTCATAATACGAATAAAGTGGCAAAATTACTTTATTCTTTATTGGGGCAATGATTGGAACTGTCCTATAATTATTGTCTGGCTAAGTGCCTTATCAGGGATGGAAATTTTCTACGCCTGAATAAAGTGCTTGTGCTTTTCTTAGTTGGTTTAGGTTTGAGTGGAGGTGAGCGGTAATGTCATTTGCATCAGATATTAAAAAGGAATTAACGAAAGTGGAAAATGATACATGCTGTACAGAGGCAGAATTAGCTGCTCTCATTCGCATGAATGGTTCTCTTTCTTTTTCAAATCGAAAATACGTGTTGGATGTGCAAACAGAAAATGCTGCCATTGCACGTCGCATATACACTTTAATAAAAAAAATATATCAAGAACCTATTGAATTATTAGTGCGTAAAAAGATGAAATTAAAGAAAAATAATGTTTATATTGTAAGGCTTAAAGAAAAGGTGAAGGATTTTTTAATTAACCTTGATATTTTGGAAGAGCCTTTTACATTTAATCGATCTATATCCGGGAAATTTACAAAGAAAAAATGTTGCCGTCGTTCTTACTTAAGGGGTGCATTTCTAGCAGGAGGTTCTGTTAATAATCCAGAAACTTCTTCCTATCACTTAGAAATTTTCACTCTTTACGAGGAGCATAACGATTCCATATGTAAATTAATGAATCACTTTAACTTACATGCTAGAACGTTAGAAAGAAGGAAGGGTTTCATTACGTATATTAAGGAAGCGGAAAAAATTACGGAATTTCTTATTAATATTGGGGCTCACCAAGCGTTGCTTAAATTTGAGGACGTACGTATTATGCGTGATATGAGAAACTCTGTAAACCGCCTTGTGAATTGTGAAACGGCCAATTTAAATAAGACGATTGGGGCAGCATTCCGCCAGGTGGAAAACATCCGTTTCATTAAAAAGACGGTTGGACTAGAGGCACTACCAGGTAAGCTACAGGAAATAGCTCAGCTTCGGTTAGATCATCAGGATGTGACGTTAAAAGAGCTTGGTGAACTAGTGTCTGCTGGGAAAATTAGCAAATCTGGTATTAACCATCGATTGCGTAAAATTGATGAGTTTGCTGAAAAACTTCGCAACGGGGAAACAGTATAAATTTATTGTAAATGGGACGTTTTGTCGTTTCCTTATAAAACGTTCCATGATATAATACGGATAATTATAAAAACGCTTTCATAAGAGAGCGTTATTTTCATACTATAGTAAATAGGGATATGGTATAGCCTAGATTTACAGTCCTTATTGTAAAGAATAGATGAGTTGAGAGAGGAGAAGTTATCTTGATAGAGAGAAAGATTACGGTGAACTTAACTACAGGATTACAAGCTAGGCCAGCTGCGAAGTTTGTGCAAGAAGCAAATCGCTATTCATCAAATGTGTTTTTAGAAAAAGACAATAAGCGAGTAAATGCAAAGAGTATTATGGGGTTAATGAGTCTTGCGGTAGGTACTGGAGAAGAAATTCTATTAGTTGCTGATGGAGCAGATGAAGAGGACGTTATTAGCGAACTAACTGCCTTCGTATCAAAAGAGCAATAATTTTTTTGGTTTTGAATGTGAGCAATTGAGCATGTTGACACAAGAAAAGGAGAAACCCAAGTATAATAAGGGTTTCTCCTTTTTGGTTAGATTATTAGTCTGCTTTATGTTCCATTACTTTATCAATTAATCCATACTCCAATGCTTTGTGAGCGGACATGAAATTATCACGATCTGTATCACGCTCAATGACATCAAGTGGTTGACCTGTGCGGTCTGATAAAATTTGGTTTAATTTTTCGCGCATTTCGATAATACGTTTTGCGTGAATTTGAATGTCTGATGCTTGACCTTGTGTTCCACCTAATGGTTGGTGGATCATCACTTCACTGTTTGGAAGTGCATAACGCTTACCTTTTGCGCCTGCAGCTAGTAGGAACGCCCCCATAGAAGCAGCCATACCGATACAAATAGTAGAAACATCAGGCTTAATGAATTGCATCGTATCATAAATAGCCATACCAGCTGTAATGGAACCACCTGGTGAGTTAATGTAAATAGATATGTCTTTTTCAGGATCCTCTGCTGCTAAAAATAGCATTTGCGCAACAACAGAGTTTGCTACATTATCGTCAATACCGCTACCAATCATAATGATGCGGTCCTTTAGTAGTCTAGAGTAAATATCATAAGCACGTTCGCCACGATTCGTTTGTTCGATGACAGTTGGGATTAAATTCATGGAAACTCCTCCTTAAAATATAAAATATCTTCTAATAACCTTATCATACATAGTTGGTCAATAAAGGTCAAACAAAAGAACTTACTTTTCCATACTTTACTATATTCGTTGTAATGGCCATTATTCCCTTGTTATCGGATCGTTAAACTAGTGTGTAATGGTTGATTAAGCAAACGAATAGTGAAAGTAAGAAACGTGCAGTATTTCTATGTAAAAACGAACCTATCTGACAACACTCTTTATGTACCTCCATATGATAGCCTAAATTTTTATAGTATATACCGTTAAACCTACTGATTTAAATGATTTCTGATAAAAACTATTGCGTTTAAAATAACCGATGAATACTTGCGTTTTATTGATTACATAAGTATAATAAAACATGCCGTTTTAAAGTGCCTAGGTATCGTTTTACTTAACATATGCCCTCGTAGTGTAAAGGATAACACGCAAGATTCCGGTTCTTGTAATGGGGGTTCGATTCCCTCCGAGGGCGTTATTTTTTCGTTGAAGTTTTAATTAAATTAAGCTCAAGAACATTTAATGTTCTTGAGCTTTTTTTGTTTTCTGACATACTGGATATTCTTTTCTTTTTACACAAAATAGAACTTTATACCCGCGTAATTAGAAGTGCTTTCATCATTTTCACACTTTATTCGATAAGCATTTCAGCTCATTTTTGCTGTTGGTAACAATTTCATGTTGAAGATTCTGAAAATTATTACTATAGTGATAATTACAACGTTTTTTCCTAGGAAACGAAGACGAAAAGTTGCAACAAGAAAAATTTTGGGGAGGAATTGGTTTGAAGAAAAAGAGTAAAGTGTTAACTTCCGTACTAGCTTTAGCTTTAGCGGTTGGTCCGACAACAAGCTTTGCTGTACAGAAATCTGTATCAGATTTCTCATCTGTTCAAGATCATGTAGAGCATGCGAAGCACGTACATAATCATGGAGGCCCGTTTGATCTTGGGGTTGCAAATGATGAGCGACTCATTCAGATGTTAAAGGATCAGGGGAAGGTTGCAGTGGATGCTTCACCTGCTGAAGCAGAACAGGCTCTAAAGACTTTCCTAAAAGCGAAAGCATCTAATGCTAGTAAAACAAAGGATCAATTACCGGAAGGCCTTGGACAACCTTTGAAAGAAAAACAAGTGAATGTGAATGGGTTACAAAATGGAAAAGGCAATAAGCTTGGACAAGCTAAGAAAAATACTGTCGACTCTGTAGTTGAGGAAACGTATGAAGGAGAAGTTCGTAAAGATAAGGTTTTAGTACTTGCGATTGATTTCCCTGATTATCCGAAAAGCTCTATTACTCCAGAGGAAACAGATATGTATTATGATGAATATACACATGAACATTTCCAAAATATGATTTTTGGTGATAATGGATATGAAGGTCCTAACGGCGAAAACTTCATTTCTATGAAACAATACTATGAAAAACAATCTGGTGGAAGCTATACAGTTGATGGTACGGTAGCTGGTTGGTACACTGCTGATCATCCTGCAGCTTATTACGGTGGAAACTACCCAACCCCAGATGGTAACGATGCACGCCCACGTCAGTTAGTCTATGAAGCTCTTAAGAAGGCTGGACAAGATCCTAACGTGAACTTAAGTGAATATGATGTTTGGGATCGCGATGATTATGATGGTGATGGCGTTTATAATGAGCCAGACGGAATCATTGACCACTTAATGGTTATCCATGCAGGTGTTGGTGAAGAAGCTGGTGGTGGATCATTAGGTGGAGATGCAATTTGGTCTCACCGTTGGAACCTAGGTCAACTAACAGCAGTACCAGGTGGGACTTCAAATAGTGATCGTTTTGGTGGTTTACTAGGTGCTTATGATTACACAATTGAACCGGAAGATGGGGCAGCTGGTGTATTCATTCACGAATTTGGTCATGATTTAGGTTTACCAGATGAATATGATACACAATATACTGGTGCAGGTGAACCTGTTTCCTACTGGTCTATCATGTCAAGTGGTAGCTGGGCAGGAAAAATTGGTGGAACAGAGCCAACCGGATTTAGCCCATATGCAAAAGAATTTTTACAGGCAGCTCATGGTGGTAACTGGTTAACAGGTACAACTATCAATGCTGATGATGTGACAAGTGAAGGTGTTGAAGTACTTCTAGATGAAGGTGTAACGAAAGGTGTAAACAACGATGCTGTTCGTATCAATCTACCAGATAAAGCGAATAGTGTGAACACACCTTATAGTGGAACATATGAGTACTTTAGTGGAAGTGGAAATAACCTTGATAACTCTATGACGACTACTGTGGATTTATCAAATGCAACAAGTGCAGAGCTTACTTTCCAAACTTGGTATGATATTGAAGTAGATTGGGATTATGCTTCTGTGAAAGTGAATGGAGAGTCTGTTGAAGGGAATATCACAACAACAGAAAATCCTTATGATCAAAACCCTGGTCATGGTATTACTGGTTCTACTAATGGAGATTGGGTAGAAGCTACTTTTGATTTAAGTGCTTACGCTGGCCAAGAAGTAGAAGTGGAATTTAACTATTGGACAGACGGTTACGTAGCAAACCCTGGTTTCTATGTAGATGATGTTGTGGTAACTGTAGATGGTAGTGTAGTAGTTTCTGACGATGCAGAAGGTGAATCTGCATTTACATTCGATGGATTCAAGAAGGACGAAGGTAAATTCTACTCTGAGCATTACTATTTATTAGAGTGGAGATCCCATAATGGTGTCGACGAAGGGCTTGCAAACATTCGTCGTGGCACTACGTTAATGTCATTTGATCCGGGCCTTGTTGTTTGGTACGTAGATAATGCGTATGACAATAACTGGACTGGGGATCATCCTGGTGACGGTTACCTTGGAGTAGTTGATGCTGACCAGCATACACTATATTGGAGTGATGGAGCAGTAGGTTCCACTCGTTACCAAGTACACGATGCAGCATTTAGCTTAAATAAAACAGAAAAAATGTTCCTGGATTATCCTGGACAATTTACAATGAAGGATAATTTCACACAACGTACACCGTTGTTCGATGACAGTGCTGACTGGAGTAATCCAGGTCTAGTAGATGCTGGACGTAATGTTCCAGAATTAGGATTAAAATTCCGTGTCGTTGGAGAGAGCGCAGATGGAACAGTTGGTAAAGTGTTAATCTTTAAATAATAGTTTTTAGTAGAAAACCCTCCCGAGTGGAGGGTTTTTTCGTGTTTGCGATGTTGGTTGATAAGGTTTTAAAATTGGCTGATATATTTTCATATTGGTCGACATTTTCCACAATCGGTTGATATATGACAAATTTGGTTGATAAATGCTATTACCATAAAACTTCCTGCAAATTTTGTGCTGACTTTTTGTTAGAATAGACATATAAAGAGTGTGGGAGGGGCATATATGAAGCAAAAACTGACACAAGAGCAGAAATTAACGTGGAAGTTAACACAACAACTAGGTCAGGCGATAGAACTTTTACAATATAATGGACAACAGCTGCATCAGTTTTTGCAGGAGCAAGTGAAGGAGAACCCGTTTTTAGAAGTGGAAACAAATGTCCACTCTTCCTATTACCCCCCTCAAAGTGGAGCGGGTGATTTTGATGAAAGCTATTATACAAATGAAGAACAAAATATTAGAATTTATTTAAAGGATCAGTTGATTAATAAAGATTTACCAAAAGGATTGAAAGGTATAGTTGAGTTTGGTATTGATTCATTAGATGACAATGGGTATTTGACGTTAACTCTTTCGGAATGGGCTGAGGCAGTACAACAAGAGGAGGGCGATGTGGAACAGGCACTTCACATTATTCAAGGCCTTGACCCAATTGGGGTTGGAGCTAGATCATTACAGGAGTGTTTGTTGCTACAATTATCGGCAAGCTCCAATCCAAATGAAGTGGCGATTGATTTAATCACTCATCATATAGAATGGGTAGCAGATTTTCGTAAAGAAGCGATAAAAAAGAAATATCAGCTTTCTTCTATAGAAATAGAACAAGTGTTACAGGAGATACAATCTTGTAACCCAAGACCAGGTCTTCTGATGACTAGTAGTAAATCTGATTATGTTATACCTGATGGGGAAGTTCTATTGGAGCAAGGATTATGGCGTGTGTATTTATCTAAATGGAATAGTCCTAAAATTTCAGTGAATGAACACTATCTTCAAGTGGAAGGAATGGAAGAGAAAGATAAGCAGTTTGTATCTTCTTATATCAAAAGTGGTAATTGGTTAAAACAAGCAGTAAATCAACGGTATGAAACGATGGGTAAAGTATTTTCCACTATTGTGAAGAACCAAGTTTTATTTTTTGAGAAGGGTCCTGAAATAGTACAACCTTTAACGTTAAAGGAAATTGCTCAGGAAGTGAATTTGCATGTATCCACGGTTAGCAGAGCGATAAAAGGGAAATATATCCAGACTCCGCATGGGGTGTATCCAGTTAAGTTTTTTCTTCAACAGGGCATATCGACAAAAAGTGGAGGTACTGTTAGTAGTCATTCCATTAAAGTTATTATGAAGGAATTAGTTGGGCAGGAAAGTAAGGCGAAACCTTTATCAGACCAAATTATTGCCGAACAGTTAAAGCAAGACTATGATATTCACATATCTAGAAGAACAGTGGCAAAATACCGAATGGAATTGTTCATCCCTTCTTCAGCTCAAAGAAAAAGGAGATACCAATCATGACAAATGAAGTTATATTATATACGAAGGAAAAATGCCCCTTATGTGATGAAGCAAGGGCTTTGTTACAGGTTTTCCAAAATACGTACCATTTTGAAATAGTAGAAAAAGACATATATAAAGATGACGAACTACTTGAAAAGTATCAAATTTCCATTCCAGTTGTAGAATATAAAGGGGTTCAACTAGATGGATCGGAAATAGACTATATGGAATTAAGAAATCTTTTTGACAAAATGGTTTAATTCGTTGCATATTTCAAACAAGGTTGTTAAAATAAACTCGAATAGGAATGAAACTATTCTCACTTGGTGGATGCTAACTCTGTTAAGGGATTATAGTAGAAAAAGCAAATGATTTCGCCATTAAGGCTGGCGATAGTCCCGTTTTTTAAAAAAATGAAATTCATGTTCGAGTATTTTTTTGGACTCACCGGGACATAATAAGCCATGCCGGGACGAAAGTAATCCCGATAAGAATGAAACAAAGGGGTTATTCGATGCGTGAGTTAATTGCTGTACAACAAAAATTGTTCCCTGATCTAATGGAAATTATTGATCGACGTTTCCAGTTATTGAAAATCATTCACTTGCTGCAACCTGTTGGTCGACGAAGTATTGCGGAGGAAACAAACTACTCGGAAAGATTAATCCGTACAGAAGTAGAATTTTTTCAGCAAGAGGGATTAGTAGATATTACGACGAAGGGCATGCTACTAACGTCTGAAGGAACAAAATTATTGGATCAACTGACAAACATTATGAAAGAACTTTCTGGTTTGGAAGTGTATGAACAAAAATTGAAGACAAAATTCAATTTGCGTAAAGTAATTGTTGTTCCAGGTAATAGTGATATCGATTTAGGGGTAAAACAAGAGTTAGGAAAAGCATGTGTCCATTTCCTAAAGCGAATAATAAAAGATAATATGATTATTTCCGTTACAGGTGGTTCGACCATGTCTGCGATAGCAGATGAAATGATCCCAATGGAAAATAAAGATTGCTTGTTTGTTCCTTCACGAGGTGGGCTAGGTGAGCAAGTTGAAAATCAAGCGAATACTATTTGTGTGGAAATGGCTCGTAAAGCAAAAGGTAATTATCGATTACTCTATGTACCTGACCCGATAAGCGAAAGTTCCTATCGTTCTATTATTAAGGAGCCTGTGGTAAAAGAAGTGACGGAGTACATTCAAAATGCTGATATTGTCATTCATGGTATTGGTGAAGCAATGACAATGGCTGAGCGGAGGAAAATGTCCAAGAATCAATTAGACCAAATTAAAAAGTCTAATGGAGTTGGCGAAGCATTTGGGTATTATTTTGATAAAAGTGGTCAAATTGTACATAAGGTTCGAACTGTTGGGCTACAACTTGAAGATTTAGAAAGCATTGCCCATGTCATTACAGTTGCTGGTGGAGCTTCCAAGGCAGATGCAATAGAGTCTTATTTTAAGCTTGGAAAAAGTAATGTCCTTATTACAGATGAGGCAGCAGCGATAAAGTTAGTAAAGGGATAACCCTTTCACATAAATGATAAAATTAACTATTATTTAAGGAGGAATTATAAATGGCAGTAAAAGTTGGTATTAATGGTTTTGGTCGTATTGGAAGAATGGTTTTCCGTGCAGCTTTGAAAAATAGTGAGGTTGAGGTTGTTGCAATTAACGATCTAACAGATGCAGAAATGTTAGCACATCTTCTTAAATATGACACTGTTCATGGAACGTTAGATCAAGAGGTTTCCGTAGACGGTTCTGATTTAGTTGTAGGTGGAAAAACAATTAAAGTTTTAACAGAAAGAGATCCAGCAAACTTAGGGTGGGGTAATTTAGGAGTAGATATCGTCATTGAATCTACTGGCCGCTTTACTCAACGTGAAGATGCGAAAAAACACCTTGATGCAGGAGCTAAAAAAGTAATCATTTCTGCACCAGCTAAAGATGAAGACGTAACATTGGTAATGGGTGTTAACGAAGATAAATATGATGCAGGAAGCCACCATGTTATTTCAAATGCTTCTTGTACAACTAACTGTTTAGCACCAATGGCAAAAGTACTTCACGATAATTTTGGTCTAAAACGTGGTATGATGACAACTGTTCACTCGTATACAAATGACCAACAAATTCTAGACCTACCACATAAAGATTATCGTCGTGCTCGTGCAGCAGCTGAAAACATCATTCCAACAACTACTGGTGCTGCAAAAGCAGTATCTCTAGTACTACCTGAGTTAAAAGGTAAATTGAATGGTATGGCAATGCGTGTACCTACACCTAACGTTTCTCTTGTAGACTTAGTTGCTGAATTTGATAAAAACGTTACGGTAGACGAAGTGAATGCAGTACTTAAAGAAGCAGCACAAGGTGATCTAAAAGGAATTCTTGAGTTCTCTGAGCTTCCACTAGTTTCTCGTGACTACAATGGAAGTCCAGCTTCTTCTACTATTGATGGTATGTCAACAATGGTATTAGAAGATAACCTAGTAAAAGTTATTTCTTGGTACGATAATGAAGCTGGTTATTCACACCGTTGTGTAGACTTAGCTGTATATATTGCTAACAAAGGATTATAATACAATTGAAGGAAAAATATAACAAGTAAGGAGGAAGGGCGGCCCCCTCCTCCTTATGGTGTTTATTTACCTTTTGATACATAAGGGATATAGGCCACACAGTAATGAAAACTTACACTTTCATCTTTATTCCTAACACAAGGAGGAACCTGATTATGAACAAAAAGTCAATCCGTGATGTTGATGTAAAAGGTAAAAAGGTGTTTTGCAGAGTTGACTTTAATGTCCCAATGAGCAAGGGTGTTATTTCGGATGAGACGAGAATAAAAGCTGCGTTGCCAACGATCGATTATTTGGTTAATGAAGGCGCAAAAGTTATTCTTGCAAGTCACCTAGGACGACCAAAAGGGCAAGCAGTAGAGGATCTTCGTTTGGATCCAGTAGCTCAGAAATTAAGCGATTATTTAGATCAAACGGTAACAAAGACAGATGAAGTTTATGGTCCAGAAGTAGAAAAAGCCATTTCCGAAATGAAAGACGGGGATGTTTTACTACTGGAAAATGTTCGTTTTGAACCAGGCGAAGAGAAAAATGACGAGGCACTAGCAAAGGAATTTGCAAAGCTTGCTGACTTGTACGTGAATGATGCATTTGGTGCTGCTCACCGTGCACACGCTTCAACAGAAGGAATTGCAAAACATATCCCTGCTGTAGCCGGATTCTTAATGGAAAAAGAGCTGCAAGTTTTAGGAAGCGCATTAGAACAACCGGAACGCCCATTTACGGCAATTATTGGTGGGGCAAAAGTGAAGGATAAAATTGGTGTAATTAATCATCTACTAGATAAAGTGGATAACCTCATTATCGGTGGTGGATTAGCCTACACATTCGTAAAAGCAAAAGGGTATGAGGTCGGAAAGTCTTTACTAGAAGAAGATAAACTCGACTTAGCTAATGAATTTATGAAAAAAGCTGAAGAAAAAGGTGTAAAGTTTTATATGCCTGTTGATGTTGTCGTTGCAGATGACTTTTCTAGAGAGGCCAATACAAAAATCGTACCGATTGAGGAAATTCCAGCTGATTGGGAAGGTTTAGATATTGGTCCAGAAACGAGAAAGCAATACGATGAAGTCATTAAAGCTTCTAAGTTAGTGATTTGGAACGGCCCAATGGGAGTTTTCGAATACGAAATTTTTGCGAACGGTACAAAAGGTGTTGCGGAATCAATGGCAGCAACAGAAGGCTACACAGTTATTGGTGGTGGTGACTCTGCTTCTGCTGTAGAAAAATTCGGCTATGCGGAACAAATGGATCACATCTCTACAGGTGGCGGTGCTTCCCTAGAGTTTATGGAAGGAAAAGAGCTTCCAGGTGTAGCTGCGTTAAACGATAAATAATGTTTTTTACCGGTCTAATCTGGATAAATATTTAAAGAGGTGAGAATATGCGCACGAAAATTATTGCGGGAAATTGGAAGATGAATAAAGTTGTTTCGGAAGCGGAGCAATTTTTACATGATGTAAAAGATAAGGTACCTGCATCCAATCAAGTAGAAAGTGTAATCTGTGCACCTTATATTGCTTTACCAGCACTTGTGCAACAGGCGAAAGGTACAAATGTAAAAGTTGCCGCTCAAAATATGCACTACGAAGAAAATGGAGCTTTTACAGGTGAAGTAAGTCCAGTCATGTTAAAGGACTTAGGTGTGGAATATGTTGTAATTGGTCACTCTGAGCGCCGTGAAATGTTTAATGAAACAGATGAAACGGTAAACAAAAAAACGAAAGCAGCATTTGCTCATGGCTTAATACCTATCGTATGTGTAGGGGAAACGTTAGAGCAACGTGAAAATAACGAAACGAAAACACATGTGGAAACACAAGTGAAAGCTGCGTTAGAAGGTTTATCAGATGATCAAGTAAAACAAGTCGTTATTGCTTATGAACCAATTTGGGCTATTGGAACAGGTAAAACAGCTTCCTCTGAGGATGCAAACGAAGTATGTGCACACATTCGCCAAGTAGTAAGTGTAGCTGTTTCTGAGGATGCGGCAAATGCTGTTCGTATTCAGTATGGCGGTAGCGTGAAGCCTGCTAATGTGGACGAATTACTTGCGCAATCAGACATTGATGGCGCATTAGTTGGTGGAGCAAGTTTAGAGTCTGATTCTTTCTTGAAACTTGTGGAGGCAGGAGCAAAATGAGTAAAGATAAGTTAGCAGCTTTGATTATACTAGATGGTTTTGCGTTGAGGGATGAGGAGAAAGGTAATGCAGTAAGCCAGGCGAAAAAGCCTAATTTTGATCGATATTGGAACCAATATCCACATACGACTCTTGAGGCTTCCGGTGAAGCTGTTGGACTACCTCATGGTCAAATGGGGAACTCAGAGGTTGGTCATTTAAATATTGGTGCAGGTCGTATTGTGTATCAAAGCTTAAGCCGTATCAACCTTTCGATAAATGATGAGAGCTTTTACGAAAATGAGCAGTTTAAGGATGTTGTTCATCACGTCAAGAGCAAGGACAAAGCGTTACACATCTTAGGACTTTTGTCAGACGGCGGTGTCCATAGTCATATTGAGCATTTATTTGCATTGCTAAGAATGGCAGCAGATCAAGGGATTGAAAAGGTATACTTACATGCTTTTCTTGATGGCCGTGATGTTGGACCACAAACCGGGTCTACTTACATTAACTTGACGGAAGAAAAGATGAAAGAATACGGTGTTGGAGAATTTGCGACGATTTCAGGCCGTTATTATGCCATGGACCGTGACAAGCGATGGGAACGTATTGAAATGGCTTATAAGGCTATGGCTTATGGAGAAGGCCCGAAGTTTTCAAACCCACACCAAGTGGTTGAGGATTCTTACGAGGAAGAGGTTTTTGATGAATTTGTTATACCGGCTGTTATTACGCGTGAGAACGGGGAGCCGGTTGCCACGATTCAAGATGAAGATGCTGTTATCTTTTACAATTTTAGACCAGATCGTGCCATTCAAATGACAAGAACGTTCACGAATCCTGCATTTGCGGACTTTGATTTAGGAGAAAATCCTCCAAAGGATGTCCGTTTCGTCATGTTAACACAATATAGTGATGACATCGAGGCAAACACAGCTTTTGGTCCCAATCATTTAAAAAATACACTTGGGGAAGTATTATCTAGTCATGAGCTTACGCAATTACGTATTGCTGAAACGGAAAAGTACCCTCATGTTACGTATTTCTTAAATGGTGGTAGACAAGAGCCATTTCCAGGTGAAGATCGTATTTTGATTGATTCACCAAAGGTAGCAACCTATGATTTGCAGCCGGAAATGAGTGCTTATGAAGTTACGGATGCTTTGTTAGAGGATATTGATCAAGAAAAACATAATGTAACAATATTGAACTTTGCAAATCCGGACATGGTTGGTCACTCCGGCAAATTAGAGCCTACCATTCAAGCGATTGAAGTGGTTGATGAGTGCTTAGGTAAGATCGTTGATAAGATCATTGAAAAAGGCGGTCATGTTATCATCACTGCAGACCACGGAAATTCGGATGAAGTATTGACGCTAGAAGGTAAACCAATGACAGCACATACGACAAATCCAGTTCCGTTAATCATTACAAAGGATGGTTTAAAGTTAAGAGATGATGGAATTTTAGGTGATTTATCTCCGACTTTGCTTGACTTATTAAATATTGGGCAACCTATAGAAATGACTGGTAAATCATTAATTATTAAAGAATAAAGGAGAGAACAAACATGCCATACATTACTGATATTTATGCACGTGAAGTTTTAGATTCTCGCGGTAATCCAACGATTGAGGTAGAAGTTTACACAGAATCTGGCGCATTCGGTTCTGCATTAGTACCAAGTGGCGCTTCCACTGGAGAATATGAAGCTGTTGAACTTCGCGATGGTGACAAAGACCGTTACTTAGGAAAAGGTGTAACAAACGCTGTATCAAACGTAAACGAAATCATCGCACCAGAACTAATTGGCTATGATGTCACACGCCAAGTTGACATTGATGAGTTGATGATCGAGTTAGATGGTACAGAAAACAAAGGCAACCTAGGAGCAAACGCTATTCTTGGTGTTTCCATGGCCGTAGCACATGCTGCAGCTGATTTTGTAGGACTTCCGCTCTACCAATACTTAGGTGGATTTAACTCTAAAGTACTTCCAACTCCAATGATGAACATTGTAAATGGTGGGGAGCATGCCGATAACAACGTAGATATTCAAGAATTCATGATTATGCCTGTAGGTGCTCCAAGCTTTAAAGAAGCACTACGTATGGGGGCAGAAATTTTCCATAACTTGAAAAAAGTATTACAATCTAAAGGCTTAAATACAGGTGTTGGTGATGAAGGTGGTTTCGCACCAAACCTATCTTCCAACGAAGAAGCGCTAGAAACTATTATGGAAGCAATCCAACAAGCTGGTTACAAGCCAGGCGAACAAATTAAATTAGCAATGGACGTTGCATCTTCTGAGTTTTATGAAGATGGAAAATACAACCTTAAAGGGGAAGGCGTTGTTCGTACTTCCGAAGAAATGGTTAATTGGTACGAAGAGCTTGTTAACAAATACCCAATCGTTTCTATTGAAGACGGTTTAGATGAAAACGACTGGGAAGGCCACAAGCTATTAACGGAACGTCTTGGCGATCGCGTACAACTAGTTGGTGATGACTTATTCGTTACAAACACAGTACGCCTTGGCCGTGGTATTGATGAAGGTGTAGGTAACTCTATCCTAATCAAAGTAAACCAAATCGGTACGTTGACGGAGACTTTCGAAGCAATTGAAATGGCAAAAACGGCTGGCTACACAGCTGTCATCTCTCACCGCTCTGGTGAAACAGAAGACGCTACAATTGCTGACATCGCTGTAGCAACAAACGCTGGTCAAATCAAAACAGGTGCACCATCCCGTACAGACCGCGTTGCAAAATATAACCAGTTATTACGTATTGAAGATATCCTAGGTGATACTTCCATCTACGCTGGTGACGAAGCATTTTATAACTTGAAAAAATAAAATATGTAAATGGAAAAACGGCGTCCGATTGGGCGCCGTTTTTTCGTTTTTGTTGGGTGTTTTAGGATTTTATAGCTTGGTTGATAAATGAATTAATTTGGTTGATAAGTTGACCAAAGCGGATGATATTTTTAATATTTAGTTGATAAATGTATAAAGCGGTTGATATTACTGGTTAATAGCGGGGAGTGCACCATTTTGATTAAAAAGGAACATGAAAAACCATTAAAATTAAGTAAGTTAGAGGCATTATATAGAAGGTTGCCGATAAATTATGAAAAGAAAAGCATAATTAAAGAGGAAATAGCTAAGATGAGAGCGGGCTTTCATGGAGAAAAGTCGCTTGATTACCAATTATCTTTTTTATCTATAAAAGACTATATTATCCTTCACGATTTAAGATTGGTGGATACAGTTGGTCGTTATTTCCAACTTGATACGCTGATCTTATTTGAGAATTTTGCACTTATTTTAGAGGTGAAAAATATTGTTGGTACATTATTTTTTGACATTGAATTTCACCAATTAGTCAGAACTTTACATGATGAAAAAGAAGCTTTTAATGATCCTCTTTTACAGGTTAAACGCCAAAAGGACCAGTTTACAAACTGGTTATTAAATAATAAATTCACCGAAATTCCTGTCGAAACATTAGTCGTTATAAGCAATCCATCTTCTGTTATTGAAACAAACCCAACCAGTAAAGAAATCTACCAGAGAGTGATTCGAGCTCAGAATCTTCCATACAAGATAGAACAATTACATAGTTATTATAGTAAACAAAGTATAGATTTTAAGGAGTTAAAGAAAATATCTAATCGGTTATGTAAAAATCATACTCCTCACAATCCTGATATATTGAGACAATACAATATTCACAAAAATGAAGTGATGAAGGGAGTTCACTGTCCGGATTGTTTCTACATCCCAATGACAAGGAACAGAGGGGGCGCTTATATATGTCCTGATTGTAATAGGAAGGGGACTATGGCTTACTATATACTTTATCTGACTATCTACTCCTTTTCGGCCCAAAGATTACGAACAAAGATTGTCGTGAATTTCTGGGGATTCCTAGCCCATCAGTCGTTAATAAGTTGCTAATATCATTAAATTTACATGCAATGGGTTCTAACGTTTGAAAAATTGAAGCAAAATTAAATATATCATCCAAGTTTGAGGTTTATCGTCCAAAATTAAAATAAATCAACCGATTTACCCCATATATCAACCAAATTAGAAAAATATCACCCAACCCCACTAAATCACACAAAAAAAACCGACAGCCAATGCTGTCGGTCTCCTAAATCTTTTATTCTGTAATCGATTTAACTAGCTCTACGACTTCCTCTGCAGTGCCTTTAGATAAAATCTCATCCTTATAAGAAGCGATTCTCTCTTTAGACAGGCTAAGTAGTTGGGTACGAGCAGGTAAAATGGATGTTGCGCTCATGCTGAATTCGTCTAGTCCTAATCCGAGTAGAATAGGGATTGCGATTGGGTCTCCAGCCATTTCGCCACACATTCCAGCCCATTTGCCTTCTGCGTGGGCTGCTTCGATTACGTTATTAACTAAGTTTAAGATTGCTGGGTGGTATGGTTGATATAGGTAGGATACCTTTTCATTCATACGGTCAGCTGCCATTGTGTATTGAATTAGGTCATTTGTTCCGATGCTGAAGAAGTCCACTTCTTTGGCGAATTGTTTTGCGATAACTGCTGTAGATGGGATTTCCACCATGATACCAATTTCGATATCATCAGCTACTTGAACACCTTCGCTTAATAGGTTGTCTTTCTCCTCTAAAAGAAGTGCTTTCGCATCACGGAATTCTTGAAGTGTTGCTACCATTGGGAACATGATTTTTAAATTACCGTGTATGCTTGCACGTAGTAATGCACGCAATTGTGTACGGAAAATATCATCACGCTCTAAACAGAAACGGATCGCACGGAATCCTAAAAATGGATTTAGTTCTTTTGGAAGCTCAAGGTAATCCAGTTCTTTATCGCCACCGATATCAAGTGTACGAACGACAACTGGCTTGTCTCCCATGTTTTCTAAAACAGCTTTATAGGATTCATACTGTTCGTCTTCTGTTGGTAAGCTACTTTTACCCATGTATAAAAACTCTGTACGGTACAGACCAACGCCTTCTCCACCGTTGCGTAAAACGCCATCTACATCTTCTGGTGTACCAATGTTTGCTGCAAGCTCTACATGCACGCCATCAGCTGTAACTGTTTGTTGGTCTTTTAATTTCGCCCATTGCTCTTTTTGTGTTTCGTATTCAGCTTGTTTTTGTTCATATGCTTGACGTTCTTCATCAGAAGGATTGAGGATTACTTTACCTTCTAGACCATCTACTATTAGGAAGTCGCCATCTTTCACAGTTGTTGTCACGTTTTTCGTTCCAACAACTGCAGGGATTTCCAATGAACGAGCCATAATAGCGGAGTGGGAAGTTCGTCCACCGATATCTGTCGTAAAGCCCTTAACGAACTCTTTGTTTAACTGAGCTGTGTCAGAAGGAGTTAGATCAGCAGCGACGACAATTACTTCCTCATTAATTAGAGCTGGGTCAGGGAAAGTAACATTTAATAAATGCGCCATGACACGTTTTGTAACGTCATCTATATCTGCTGCACGCTCACGCATATATTCATTGTCCATGCTTTTGAACATGTTAATGAACATGGTAGCTGTTTCTTCTAAGGCAGATTCCGCATTTACTTTTTCATTGTTGATTTTATCTTTAATTGGTTGTATTAGTTCTGGATCGCTTAAAACAAGAAGATGAGCAGAGAAAATTTCTGCATGCTCATCGCCTAATTTTTGTTTCGTATGGGCTTTAATTTTTTCAAGCTCACCTTTTGACACTTCTATTGCCTTTTCAAGACGAGCTATTTCTGCCTCGGGATTGTCGATGTCTGTTTTTTCAAATGTTAAGTCTGGTGCTTCTAGTAGGTAAACTTTTGCAATGGCTATGCCATTTGAAGCAGCTATCCCCGCTAATTGTTGCATAAAATTATTCCCCCAGGTTTTCTGATTTGATCTTTTCTGCTAGTGTGTTAAGTGCTTCTTTTTCATCAGAACCTTCAGCCGTAATTTTTACTTCGGATCCTGCTGGAATACCTAAAGACATAATACCCATGATCGATTTTAAATTTACTTTTTTACCGTTGTACTCCATGTTAATATCAGCGTTGAATTTCCCTGCAGTTTGTACAAGAAGTGTTGCTGGACGAGCGTGAACACCCTCAGCAGAAGTGATTTTGAATGTTTGTTCTACCATTATTTATTTCCTCCATATCCAATTGGTTTTTATTATGTTTATTATGCCATAAGGCTTGCTAAGTAAAAAGTTAATCATTTTGAACTTTTTTTGTCAAAATAAAAGTACTAGAAATTCTTTTCTAAAATTGTTACGTTTTTCAAAATGGCTTCTAGGTCTTCTTTTGTACATAAATCTTCACTAAAAGCTGTAGCTGTTCCTGCGGCGACTCCATATTGAAAGGCTTCCTTATAGTCCGCATTTTGAATATAGGAAGCTAGGAAACCAGAGACTACAGAATCCCCTGCTCCTACAGTATTTTTAACTGTTCCTTTTGGAATATTTGCCTCAAAAACATCCTTTTCATTGATGAAAATAGCACCTTTTCCTCCCATTGATACAATGACATTTTGGACACCTTGATCCACAAGTTTTTTTGCATACGTCACTGCATCTTGAGCTGTTTCAATATTTGTTTGGAAAAGCTCACCTAGTTCATGATGATTTGGTTTAATGAGAAATGGTTGAAATTGAATCATTTCCTTTAGGGCGTCTTGTGAAGTATCTACTACTAGTTTTGCTCCTCTTTCTTTACAACTACTCGCAATTTTTTCATAAAAATTATTTGGGAGTGTGTTCGGAATACTGCCTGCAAGAACAAGAATGTCATCGCTCGTTAATTGCTCAATTTGGGTAAATAGTTTATCTTGTTGGTCTGTAGTAATAACAGGTCCGTTCCCATTAATTTCAGTTTCCGCATTAGATTTAATTTTGACATTCATTCGAGTAATTGATTCCACTTCAATAAATTGTTGCTTTACTTGTTCTTTTTTTAGAAAGTCTTTAATGAACTTTCCTGTAAATCCTCCTAGAAAACCTAACGCTGTGTTTTCTATATGAAGTCTCGTTAAAATTCGGGAAACATTAATACCTTTTCCACCCGGGAAATAGTGTACTTGATCTGCTCTGTTTAATTTTCCAGCCTCAAATTCCTTCGTATAAACGGTGTAGTCGATTGCAGGACTTAAGGTGCAAGTAAAAATCATGGAGTCACAACCTTTATGTTTGTCATTTCAGTTAAATGTTGGTTTTCTACCGGTATGTTATTCGTAATTAACATTGCTTCATGAAGGTCTATAATTTTTGAAAAAGATACTTCGTTAAATTTAGTTTCATCTGCTACGATATATTTATTCTGAGACATTTCTAAAGCTGTTAGCTTCATCGCAGCTTCATCAGGGTCTGGTGTTGTATATCCGTAGTCAGGATGAATCCCATTTGCACCGATAAAGCATTTATCAAAACGGAATTGTTTAATTTGATTAATGGCATGCTGTCCAACTAGTGCTTTCGTTGTACTTTTCATAAAACCACCTGTTACATAGGAAGTAATTTGATGTTCCATTAACAAGTCTAAGATCGTTAAGTTATTCGTAACAACGACAATTTGCTTATCCTTTAAGAAAGGAATCATTTGTAAAGTAGTTGTCCCTGCATCTAAATATATACAATCTCCATTTTGGACAAGCTTAGCAGCGTATTCAGCTATGGCTAATTTCTTATCTAAATGTATAGTAGACTTAGCGTGTAAGCTTAATTCTTCACTTTTTGGTCGTACATAAGTTGCACCGCCGTGCACTCTTTTTAACTTATTTTCTTCTTCTAAATAAGCTAAGTCACGTCTTATTGTAGACTCGGAAGACTGTGTTGCTTCTACGAGCGTGTGAATAGCTACTGTATGATTTTCTTTTATTAGTTTTAAAATAATTTGATGACGTTCAGGAGTTAGCATAAGTATCTCCTTTCTTCGAGTTTTAGAAATAAGATAAGAATGAAAACGCTCTTAATCATAATATTAGCGCAACACTTTTTAAGAATCAATCAAAAACAACCAAAAATAATCATAATATCTCAGTCTTTTCTGTGACAACGGGTTTTTACCATTATTTCTTCCTTATGTTTATCTTGCTCAAGGTGTATTTTTGTGCTACATTATTTTTATGGATTTGTCCGTTTTTATTTAGGAGGTGTAATACAGCATGTATGGAACTCTAGTTACATTATTAGTTATTGATGCATTATTCATGATTGTTTTAGTGTTATTGCAGTCTGGAAAAAGCGCAGGATTATCTGGTGCCATTTCTGGTGGAGCAGAACAGCTTTTTGGAAAACAAAAAGCACGTGGAGTAGATGCCTTCTTACATCGTGCTACGATTATAACAGGAGTACTCTTTTTCATTTTCACTTTTGCGTTAGGTTATTTAGTACAAGGCTAAAACAGCAAGTATCGACTTGCTGTTTTTTTGTACGTTTATAATATGGTAATTTATTCCTTCTAAATGGTGGAATTACCTAAAAAACGCGACTTTCGCTCATACTAATAGAAAGTCGTCTTTCTTTGAACTTAACTAGTAGTAGGAAAATTTAAGTGCTCACCAACTAGCCAAGATTTTTCTATTTTTCGGAGCTCATAAATATTACTTGCCTAGAGGAGATGAACGTAGATGAAAATTAAAGCACCGAAGCCGTTTACATTTGAAGAGGGAAATCGCGCGGTTTTATTATTGCATGGATTTACTGGACATACAGCTGATGTGCGGATGCTTGGTAGATTTCTACAGAGCAAGGGTTATACATCCCATGCACCGATATATAGAGGGCACGGGGCACCGCCTGAGGAAATTATTAAATATGAACCTGCTGATTGGTGGGAAGACGTCCAACAGGCTTTAAAACACTTACAAGACCTAGGATACAATGAAATAGCAATAGCAGGATTATCCCTTGGGGGAGTTCTTGGATTAAAGCTTGCCTATACACAACCAATAAAAGGGATAATCCCTATGTGTTCCCCAATGTTTTTTGATAATGAAACACAGCTGACACAGGGCTTTAAATTATTTGCGAAGGAATATAAACAATTGGAGAGAAAGGAATCCAATCAGATAGAAGAAGAAGTAAATCAATTAATGAACAAATCCAGTCATACATTTAACAAAATTGGTGAGTTTATAAATGAGGTTCATAATCATATTGATCATATTTATACTCCAACCTTTGTAGTACAAGCGGAACAAGACAAAATGATTAACAAAAATAGTGCCCAATATATTTATGATCATGTAGAGTCTGACCATAAGGAAATTAAATGGTATGAGAAATCAGGGCACGTTATTACCATTGATAAGGAAAAAGACCAGTTACATGAAGATATTTATCAATTTTTAGAATCGTTGGATTGGTCAGACCGATAATGTGGAATACTTTAACTATAAAATAAGAAGTCCGAGAAGGTGATATTGTTTTGAATTCTTTAAAAGAAAAAATTTTACAGCATTTTAATGAAACAGCATCAAAGCCGTTATCTGTAAATGAAATAGAAGAGATTTTGGCAATTGATGAAGATAGCGCTGAAGATTTTACACAGTTAGTGAAAGCGTTAAATGAGCTAGAGCAAGAAGGAGAGCTTGTCCGTACGAGGAAAAATCGATATGGTTTACCTGAAAAAATGAATTTAATCAGAGGTAAAATTCAAATGCATGCAAAAGGGTTTGCTTTTTTACTCCCTGAAGATGCGGATCGTGATGATGTTTTTTTACCACAGCGTGATTTAAACTCAGCGATGAATGGTGATCGTGTCTTAGTTCGAATTGATTCTGGTGGAGAAAATGGTCAAAGAGCTGAAGGTACGGTCGTTCGAATTATAGAACGAAGTGCCCAAAAAATTGTAGGTACGTATCAGGATAATGGAGCATACGGTTTTGTTGTTGCCGATGACAAACGAATTCCTAATGATATATTTGTTCCGAAAGAGAAAGCAAATGGTGCCGTTGATGGTCATAAAGTTATCGTAAATATTACGAAATATCCGGAAGATAGAATGAGTGCAGAAGGGGAAGTTGTAGAAATACTTGGTCATAAAAATGATCCAGGTATTGATATTCTTTCGATTATTCATAAGCATGGGATTAAATCTGACTTCCCAGGAGAAGTTATTGAGCAGGCAAACCAAGTTCCTGATGAAATTAACCCGGATGAAATTAAAAACCGCCGAGATTTACGTGATGAAGTTATCATTACCATTGATGGTGCAGATGCAAAAGACTTAGATGACGCAGTTACCGTAAAGAAATTAGATAATGGCAACTACAAGCTAGGTGTTTACATTGCCGATGTAACCTACTATGTGGAAGAAGGTTCGCCAATTGATAAAGAAGCAGCCGAGCGTGGGACGAGCGTCTATTTAACGGACCGCGTTATTCCAATGATTCCCCATCGTTTGTCGAATGGGATTTGTTCTTTAAATCCAAAAGTCGATCGCTTAACCTTAGGCTGTGAAATGGAATTTAATAATCAAGGGCAAGTCGTGAGTCATGAAATTTTTGACAGCGTTATAAAAACAACTGAACGTATGACTTATTACGATGTAAATCGTATTTTAGAAGACAAAGATGAAAAATTAATGCAAGAATATGAGCACATTGTTCCGATGCTTCAGGATATGGAGGATCTTGCAGCCATCCTTCGCTCAAAGCGGATGAGCAGAGGGGCAATTGATTTCGACTTTAAGGAAGCAAAGGTTGAAGTGAATGAACAAGGTGAAGCAACTGATGTTGTGCTTAGAGAACGTTCTGTAGCCGAAAAGCTAATTGAAGAATTTATGTTAGCAGCTAACGAAACGATTGCTGAACATTTTCATTGGATGCAGGTGCCGTTTATGCACCGAATTCACGAAGATCCAGACCCTGCAAAGCTACAACGGTTCTTTGAATTTATTGCTAATTTAGGCTATATTGTGCGTGGTACCGCAAATGAAATTCATCCGAAAGCATTGCAAAAAGTTCTAGAAGAAGTTAAAGGTACCCAAGAGGATATGGTGATTTCTAAATTAATGCTTCGTTCTATGCAGCAGGCAAAATATGATCCAGAAAGTAAGGGTCACTTTGGATTATCAACGGAGTTTTACACGCACTTCACTTCACCAATCCGTCGTTATCCTGACTTAATCGTACACCGACTTATTCGGACATATGCTATACAGAAAAAATTAGATCCGAAGACGGTTGGACACTGGAAGGATAAACTACCAGAAATTGCTCAACATTCTTCCATGATGGAGAGACGTGCGGTTGATGCGGAAAGAGAAACCGATGACCTAAAGAAAGCGGAATATATGAAAGGTAAAATTGGTGAAGAGTTTGACGGTGTAGTAAGCTCAATTACGAATTTTGGCTTGTTCGTAGAGCTCCCTAACACAATTGAAGGGCTCGTTCATGTTAGCTATTTGACAGATGACTACTATCATTTCGATGAACAGCATTTCGCTATGATTGGGGAACGTACGGGAAATATATTCCGAATGGGCGACGAAATTACAGTAAAATGTGTCAATGTCAATTTAGAAGAACGCGTAATTGATTTTGAAATCGTAGGGATGAAGCCTCGTAAAGAAAGACCTGTGAAGGATCGTCCTACTATTATTAAAGCGAAAGAAAAAAAACCTAGAAAGCCAACGAGTAAAAATGCACCTAACCGAAATAAGAAATCAGGATCAAATGGGAGTAAAAAACCATTTTATCAAGGTGCCCCAAAAAAGAAAAAGAAAAGATAAGAAGAAAGCCTTAACTTCGAATTTTTTCGAGTTAAGGCTTTTTCTTCACGGGAGAGATGAAAGTGATTGAGTTGAAATCTGCCACAAATGAAGATGAGGACCAATTTCTTAAGCTAGTTTTAAAATTAAGTGAGTTTAATCGACAAAACCATAAGGAACAAAATAAATATGATTACTATGAGCTAGTTATATCCGAAATTCAAAGACGTGCTAAAGAAAAGTTTTTGCAACGTCATACACAATCCGTGTTCCTTCGGTTAGCCATTTTAGATGGTGAAGCAATTGGTTATGTATTAGCGGAGACTTATAACGAACAAGCCTTTGCGGATAATGGAACAGGAAAAATGGGCTTAATCGATGAAATATTTGTCCTTGAAAAGACAAGGGGACTTGGAGTTGGGAAAAAGCTAATGGATGAGGCAATCAAGTGGCTTGAAAGTAAAAAGGTGAAAAAAATGAAACTCCATGCATACACATGGAACGAAAAAGCTATTCAGGTGTATGAAAAAATGGGGTTTACTCCATATGCTATATCGTTGGAAAAGCACGTAAGGACAGACCACTAAGATCTGTCCTTACTTTTATGCTTTTCGCACTAATTTTATAAGGGATAATTGCTCATTAATAGGAATTTCTCCCCATATTTCAAAGCCGAACTTTTTATAAAGCAATATTGCAGGATTATTACCCTTTCCTGTTGTAACGACTACTTTTCTTGCAGTTTGATGAAGAAAAAGATGGTGAAGTAATGCTGTTGCAATTCCTTTTTTAAAATGATTAGGGTGTACGGCAAGTCTACAAACAGTTAGTATCTCATTTTCTAATTCATAGGAGACAAATCCGGCTAATTCTTTGTTTTCGTAATAACCATAAAAGGATTCTCCGGTTTGCTGAATATCTGTTGCCGAATCCTTTAACGGAGGTAAATCAGCATAGCCTATGATGTCAGCTTCTATTTGATACGAAGCTTTTTGAACAGGTATTATACGCTCAATTGCTTGTAAATTATTTAAATCTATCGCTTGGATCATATCATTATTCCTCTACATTTATTTAGCCCATATTCCATGTAACATCCACGGTTTCTGGATATCAAAGATTTCTTCCTGCTGGGCAAAAACCGGATAAGCTTGTTTTGAAACATCAATCCATAGCTGATGTTCTGTAAATGAGGATTCTAAAGCTTGGTTGACTGTATCCCAAAGACCAGGTTGCTCAAAATGATCATTCCAGAAATAGGCCATATGTGCGTAAAGATTCCCTTTTTGATCTTCTTTCATCATGAAAAACCGTGACTTATCATCATTTGCATAAAAAGTAGATTCATCTAAATAATCATTACTAAATAAGCTTTCATGGAAAGGAAATGGATAATAACATTCATATGGGAACATTCGCAATGCATTTTCCTGTAATGAAAGTAATAGCTTGCGTTTTTCTTCTCGCTCGTTTATTGCTTGCCATAATGGGCCTGGCTTACCTTGTATTTTCATGCTCTCTTGTAGCTTCACCGGATAGGAAGGTGGATCAGCTGGTAAGCCTATTTTAGTTAATACTCTTCGTGCAGGTCCATTATGAACTTCTGTGTTCGCACCAATCCAAAAGATATTCGGGTCTGCTTTTAAATCTTCTATCATTTTTAGCAGTAGGGTTGTTGCATTACCACGAGCTAAATATCTACGGTCACTCCTTAGTCTACCAAGCATTGCGAAATGGTTTGCAAAAATGGAATAACCTGCAATCGTAAGCATTTTTTCATCATCGAAAAGGCCGTAAAGTGCGTGCTCCTTACTTTCTAATAGGTTGTCAAAAATACGAACAACATAGTCGTCTTCAATTCCTGTGTCCATGGCTGTTAGTTTGGAATAGTCAGCTTTTGTTAGTTTTCTCATTTGTAGGAGTCCGTTTGTCATGATGATGCCTCCTGTTCGTTTTGTTTTTACTTTAAAAAAGATAAGTTAGTTAGAGGTTTAAGCGAAATTAATGCTTTCGTCATAAGGTCTAATGACAGGCTAAGTTTTCTAATCCATTCCTAATATTCTCATATGAAAAAGTTTCATGTCTATAAAAATGATTGGAAAAATTATCACAAAATTAGACAATGGTATGCACTCAGTTTTCATCTTCGTTAATTTCTGTTAAAATATTCTGTACGCGGCAAGAGGAGGGAATTTTATGCCAAAAGGTCAAGGAAAGGTCATTGCGCAAAATAAAAAAGCAAATCATGACTTTTTTATAGAAGAAACATTCGAAGCGGGCCTTGTTTTACAAGGGACCGAAATTAAATCAATTCGTGCTAGTCGAGTAAATTTAAAAGATGCCTTTGCCCGCATTTATAAAGGTGAGGTGTATGTGCATAACATGCATATATCCCCATACGAACAGGGGAATCGCTACAATCATGATCCACTTAGAACGCGTAAGCTATTGCTTCATAAAAAAGAAATTAACAAGCTTATCGGCTTAACTCAACAGCAAGGCTATTCCTTAGTCCCATTAAAAATGTATATTAAAAATGGCGTGGCAAAATTGTTAATAGGTCTTGGAAAAGGGAAAAAGAAATATGATAAGCGTGAAGATTTAAAGCAAAAGCAAGCTAAACGCGATATCGAAAGAGCAATGAAGGATAGAGGTTAACTATATTTCCCAGTTTTAAAAATGTGGGGAAGTATGTTATACTAGGAATGTCGCTCAAGACGACACCTCTGATTTACTTGTTAAGATTTCACTAATTAGTGCTTTTCTTATAATCCGGGGACGTTACGGATTCGACAGGGATAGGTCGAGCTTGGGTTGCGTGTCGAGGTTACGACTCGTTAAACGTTACTCAGTTAAATATAACTGGCAAAGAAAACAATTACTCTTTAGCAGCTGCGTAAGCACTGCTGAAGGATCCTTCCTACCATCGCCCATGTGGTAGATTGAAGGGTCTCAAACTTAGTGGGCTACGCTGTTCAGTCGCCGTCTTAGGCTGACAGAAGAGACCAATAAGACTAGTCACTTGGAAGCCTGTCGATAGGCCGAAGAGTTGACGAAATACTAATATATCGACTACACACGTAGACGCCTAAGTGCCGATATCTCTGGACGTGGGTTCGATTAGTAATTAGTCGCCTTATGTGGTAACACATAAGTGAAAATCCGGCTTAATCGGTGAAACCTAAGTCGTCTGCATGACGATAAGGCAATGCCGAGCAGTATGTGGAGTAATCCAACAGCTGTGTATCGACTTATAGGCTGCCAGCGATGGTAGTACTAGGATGCGGAATCCTACCAAAACGGTAAATTTATATTTCGCATAATACGCCGGGGGACCTGATAACCAGGTTCAAGATATAGTCAGTGCCATGACGAAAGCATGGAAACACATGTCCCACCGTCTCCACCATACATAATATGGTGGATTTTTTATTGCCTTTTTTCTGGCCTCTAGCTATTAGCTAAATTTTTTGTTTTTGATAATTAAAGTTTAAAGAAAGTATCCTCAAAAGCTCTCTTCTTTAATAATTTTATATCTGTGTATTTTCCATTTCTAGGTGTAACTAAATTATAATTTTGAAGTATCCATTGAGCTCGTTTTTTCTTTTTCAACCATTAAATAGGTGTGAATATTGTTAAGCGTATTAAATACATCTTGTTTCTTCTTTATGTTTAAAGTATATGAATTTTGATGTAGTTTGGGTTTATAGTTTTTTTGTTATATATAGTTCCATTACAAAAAATTACTTAAACTATTTTTGTTTATCTCTTATCAATAACAGAACTATTGCCTTAAGAAACTAGTGTAATATAAAATATTTTATATATGATTTGGAAATTTAGAGGAGAAAACACATGGCTAAATGGAAAAGAAAAATGGTCACAACATCCCGTGGTACGTTTGAGGTATTTATAAAAGGAGAAGGATTACCTATTTGTGTAACACATCTTTACTCGGAATTTAATGAAACTGGTGACTACTTTGCTGATATTTTTACAGACCACTATCAAGTTTATTTAGTTAACTTAAAAAATGCTGGTAACACAGATAAAGCAAATGAGGCACATGAACTTTCCATGATAGATACTGCTTTGGATTTAGAGGAAATTAGAAAAAGTTTTGGCCATGACTCCTGGACGTTTGCGGGACATTCTACTGGTGGGATGCTTGGTTTAGTGTATGGAATTCACTTTTCTAAGTTTTTACATTCTCTTATTATTGTCGGTTCAGCTGGTAGAGAATACGGTTCCTCTTCTTCTGAATGTATTTATAATCCCGGGCATTCACAATACCAGCGCATGCAACAATTAATTGAGCAATTAAAAAGTTCATCTTTAACGGAGCAAGAAAAGAAGGAACTGTCTATAGAGAGAACAAAACTATCGTTATATGAACCGATAAACTATAATAATCTTTTCTCAAAAAACATTTCAAAAAAAATGTCCGCTAGTAGAATGAACTTTTTTGCTCGGGAAGTGTTAATCTATGATGTGACTAGACGGTTGGAAGCAATTACAACGAAAACTGTCATTATGTGTGGAAGGCATGATGTTCAATGTCCCGTTTCGTTTTCTATTGAAATAAATGAAAAGATTCCTAACTCTTCCTTACATATTTTTGAGCGAAGTAATCATTATCCGTTTCTTGAAGAAGAAGCGGCTTTTAGAGAAATAATTGATTCTTTTTTAACTCAAAGTTAAATGAATGCAGGTGCAAAAGAATGAAAAAGGCAAACCCTAAACTTCCCCTTACAGACGAAGAAAGAAGCAGCCTAAGAAAGAGTAAAATAAAATTGAATACAATAATAGATATGGAAGAGACAGAGTTGTCAAATGTGTTAAACAGTTCGCTGCAACGTGCGAGTGAGCTAAGAGGTTTAGCTATTTTTCAAACAGTCCCTTCTATTGGGCTTAAACTAGCAGAGAAGTTAGTTTACAAACTTAACCTATACTCCTTAACGGATATAAAAGATAAAGACGGTGCTCAATTACTAGATGAATTGGAAGTGAAGCTTGGGGTATGGACTGATCCATGCGTCGAGGATCAAATTCGCTGTGTTATTCATTACGCAAATAATCCGAGTGATGATGTACAGTGGTTTCATTTTACAGAAAAAAGAAAATGGTATCGAACCAAACATGGTTATCCAAATTCTAGACCTAAAATGGCTTGGTATGAATAGGGGGATTATTTAATTCGGACAGCTTACTTATTGTTGAAAGATCATCAAAATGCGGAAGAAGCTGTACAGGATACGTTTGTTACCGCATTTGAAAAAATAAATCAGCTGGAGGACCCTCATAAATTAAAAAGCTGGTTAGGCATTTTTAAGTGCAGTGAAAGAAGTTGGTTAAGAGAAAATTTTCAGAGAGTCTAATTAAAACTCAAATCACATGAGAGACTACCCTGTGATTTGAGTTGTTTTATTTTTTAGCTTAACTTCCACAAAGGAGTTCTAATATAAACGATAAAAAAGATAACATTCAGGATGGCGGCTAGCGAAAAAACGAACGCCGGGTTAAACCAATCGGCCATATACCCAGCAGCAAATATTGCAAAAGGCATGGCTAATTTAAAAATGGATCCAGTTAGTCCTGTAATTCTTCCAATTAAATGGTTTGGTGTGGATTCGAGTCGGAAGGTCCAAATAAGGATGGCAGCCATGATTCCGAATAAGGCTTCTAAAAAGATCCCAATGCCAAAAATCCATATATTTTCTGCTTGCGACAGAATTAAGTAGGCGAAAGCTACCAAAATAATATTTAATCCTAGTAATATCCCTAGTGGAATTTTCTTGCGTAAATAACTGATTAAACTACTTCCAATTAATCCTCCAAGTCCAGCGCACGAGAGAACTAACCCGAGCTCCCCATTATCCAATCGTAAATTTTCTTTTGCAAAAAAGATGATCATCGTCATAACCATACCAGAAGTAGCATTAGTGAAAATAACTAATATAGTCATTAACCATAACGGTCTATTAGTACGCAATTCAATCCAACCATCTTTCAACTCTTGCCAAAAATTTGAATCCTTTTTTTCTATTTTTTCTTCGTTCGAGTCTAATAAGCACATCGCCCCGAATGCCATAACAAATGAAATAGCTGTTAGTAAAAGGCCGTCTTGTAGGTTAGAAAATAGTAATATAAAGCCAGTAATAGCAGGCCCCATGATTCCAATAAAGGTGGAAATAAACGAGAATGAGGCATTAGCAGATGTCAATAATTCTTTAGGTAGTACATGTTTTGCGATACTAATCCGAGCATTAAAGTAAGCATAACTGCATGTCATCAGAATAAAGCCTGTTATATAAAATAGACCAGGATGTGTGTACCCGGAATTAATCATTACATAAAGACCGATGAGCACGATGGACTGAATCGCAATGGCCCATAGAGACCAACGCTTTTTATTAACACGGTCAACGATTACACCTATAAAAATTGCAAGAAATAGATTTGGCAAAAATTCAATGCCCTTCATGGTAGACATGATTACAGATGACTTCGTTAAATCATACAAAATGAGCGGCAAAGCAAGCTCATATATTTTACTGCCAATAGAAATAATGAAACCGGAAAGTAATAAAATGACAAAATTTTTATTTCCCCATATAGTTTGTTTAGCGGTAATGCCTACATTAAGATTGGATGCTTTTGTTGACATGGTTGTTCCTCCCGTAATTCTAGTAATCCTAATTTAATCTTTTAATAAGATGAAAAAAAGTGTAAAGTTTAATCAACATATTTCATCTTTTATGAGCAAGGGGAAAACGGTTAGCTATGTTATTAGAAGAACATTACTTTTTATTAAGAGAACAATTTTACTACATACCAAACAATGAGCCTGTTGAGCTAAAACTGGATCAGTTAAGTGAAGTACTACATTGTACGCGCCGTAATGTTAACTTTCTTTTACGTAAAATGGAAGAAAAGGATTGGCTTACTTGGATACCAGGAAGAGGAAGAGGTCATGTATCTAAGTTAATTTTTACAATCGAAAAAGATAAGCTTTTGCTGGCATGTGCTCAGGAAAAAGTGAAAGATGGGGATATAAAAAGTGCTCATGAGCTACTTCATACTTTTCATATAAAACAAGAGAACTATAGTGCTTTCTCGAGTTGGTTAGATGAACAATTTGGTTTTCACCGGGAGAATAAGAACGAAGAAAGAAGTGATGTTCTTCGCTTCCCGTTTTACCGCCCTTTACCTTTATTAGATCCCGCTTATGTAAATCGTAGAACAGAAGCCCATATGATTAAGCAAATTTTTGATACACTCGTTATTTACAATGAAAAAACAGAAAAAATAGAGCCACACCTATGTCATCATTGGAAGAGTGACAACGATAAGCAAACGTGGACATTTTATGTAAAAAAAGGCATTCGTTTTCATGATGGGAACAATTTAACTTCTGAGGATGTTAAATTTACTCTTGAACGGTTACGTAATAAACAAACACGTTCGTTACATTCGTGGATGGTGGAAGGGATAGAAACAGTACGCATTTTACATGAATATGCCTTAGAAATAAGTTTAAAGGAACCGAATGCGTTGTTTGACCTCTTTTTAACGACAGAACGTATGTCTATTGTTCCAAAAAATCTAGCAAACTATCCTTCATTTGGTCGGCTACCGATAGGTTCAGGACCATTTAAAGTGGAACGTAATGACGCCTCTATTTTTTCAATCGTAGCAAATGAGGATTACTTTAAGGAGAGAGCTTACCTTGATCAAATTGAGGTGTGGATTTGGCCTGATTATAATGGAGAGGCGCTAATACCATTAAAGGAATCTGACATAAAATACATGCCGATTAGCTCCATTGATTTCCAAGAAAAGTTATCCTTTAAGCGAAAAGAAAATGTTGAAAAGGGTTGTTACTATATTGTCTTTAACCTAGCAAAAGAAGGACCTCAACAGATTCGTAATATTAGAGAAGCGATACATTTATCGCTGGATCGTAAAAGAATGATCCAAGAATTAGGTGGCTTGAGATACAAGCCAGCTAGTGGATTTTTACTAGATAAACCTAATTCTACTTATGCTCATGCGATAGATTTAGATAAGGCGAAGAAATTGGTAAAAGAAAGTGATTATAATCAAGAAATTCTTCATTTGTATACGTATGAAATGAAAACCAATGAGGAAAATGCCAAATGGGTTCAAAATCAAGCTGAGAAGATTGGTATAAAGGTTAAGGTCCATATTTTACCTATTACCGAATTGAAGAAAAAAGAAAAGATGATGGAAGCGGATATTATTATTTCCGGGGAAGTTTTCAGCAATCATACCGATCTTGCTTTCTTGGATATGTATAAAATAGAGGATTCCTTTATAAGTAATTTATTAAATGATGAGTTAACTAAACATAAAGATACTTTGTTAGCAGAATCGATGGAAGCAGATAATATAGTTGATCGAATGAGTAAATTAAAACAACTTGAAACTTTATTAAAGGAGAGTTTTGCATTACTTTTTGTATACCACAGTAAACAAGCAATATATCACCACCAGTCTCTACATGGTGTTACCCTTAACAGTCTTGGTTGGATTAACTATAAGGATGTTTGGATTGAAAAGGGATAGGTCATTGATAAAGAAACAGATCCACCAATTATGTGGATCTGTTTTTTTAATTGTAGAAAAGTAGTATATTTTTGCATGGGAGGTAAAAGCAGCGAGTTTGCTTTAGAACTTAAGCTGAAATGCCTTCACGATAATTCCATCATTAGCAGGTTCAAAGTCATACTGTGGAAGGCGCTTAAATCCTTTGCTTTCGTATAAAGCCATAGCACCTTTCATGAATTCCCCGGTGTGAAGACCAATAGCTGCATAGCCCTTTGCTTTAGTGCGACTAATACATTCATCAATTAATGCCGATGCAACACCTTTACCTCTAGCATTAGGATCAACAGCTAACATTCTAATTTCGGGGTAATCTAGTGCTTCCACGTAGCCTTCATATGCATCGGATTTAGCTGGAAATAATACGACACTCCCTACTATTGATCCTTCTAGTTCAGCGACAATTAAATCTACACCAGGTTGACTATCGCCATCAGAGGATATTGCTTTTTTTAGTGCATTCCAATGATCTAAAGGGATAGATTTTG
Organism: Salirhabdus euzebyi; assembly: GCF_014207435.1. Taxonomy (GTDB): domain Bacteria; phylum Bacillota; class Bacilli; order Bacillales; family Alkalibacillaceae; genus Salirhabdus; species Salirhabdus euzebyi. The sequence goes on along the minus strand of NZ_JACHGH010000005.1, from coordinate 163,982 downwards.
CGTGTTCCTCATAGGCCTGTATTCTTTGTTCCCTTATGAATGCTAATTCGGATTGTATGGCATTACGTATTTTCATTTTTCAAACTCCCAATACGTAAAAATTTATCTTCTTGCTTACTTAGTGATTCACGACCATGCTCTGAATCCCAACCTGTTAAATCAGGCCCTTTCGGCAATATTTTTACTTCTTCTTTATTTGGATCGATTGTTATAGACAAATGATAATGCCTTTTTATTGCATCAAAATCAGTTGTGTCACCAAAACCAGGTGTCTGATATAGGTCACGAACGTAACCCCAAAGGTTAGAAAATTCCCGTATAAGGGTACGATTTGTATTAAAGGATGTGTAATAGGCTGCATCAAATCGAACTAATGTCGTGTAAAGTCGAACATCTGCATCTGTGATAAAGCTACCCATTAAAAATCTTCTCGTTGCTAAATGCTTTTCTAGTTTATCTAATCGTTCAAATAACGTATCATAGGCCACCTCATAAGCCTCTTGAGAACGTGCAAAACCACATTTATATACGCCATTATTTACTTCATGGAAAATAACCTCATTCATCGCATCAATTTCTTCACGTAATTCCTCTGGGTATAAGTTAGGAGCATTTTCTTCATGAAAAGGGCTCCATACTGTTTCAAAGTAATTGGTAAGCTTGAAATAGTCGTTATTAACGGCTTCCTTTTTCTTCAAATCAATCATAACTGGTACAGTCGGTCTACCTTCATAGTTAGGGTCTGTTTTTTTGTAAATGTCACTTAAATACTGGATTTTTAATACTGGATCAACATTGTCCTCATCCAGTGAAAATTCCCAATCAACATGGCCTATTTGTGGACGCATAGGGCTGACAGTACCTAAACTAATAGTTTCCTCAAGTCCTAGTATCTTCCGGACAATTACAGACCGATGAGCCCATGGACATGCCGCGCACCAAATGAGCCGATAACGTCCTGATTCAATTGGCAAATGGTCGGGCCTGTTTCCAAAAGGTGTAGTAAAACGATTTATTTGTCTCTTAAAAGAGCCATCTGCTTTCACTTCAAGTGGTTTAGATTCTGACATATGAAACACCCTCTTTTATAATAGTTATGTCATTCATTTTATAAAACTTTCTCGCATTGTAGTATTGATATGCATTGTAAGTCAAGAAAAGGGACAGGGATCAAGCCCTGCCCCAATATTCTTTATGTTTTTGTAAATGTCCATCCTCTTTGAATAATCATCTTTTCATTTTCAAATTCGACTAAGCCGAAGCCAGGACAATAAAACTTCGATTCAAATAAATAACTGCACGCTACTTTGCCATCTTCATCCTCTAAGTAAGCTTTCTCTTTTTCTAGCTTAAACTGGATTTCAAACTCACCATGCTTATACGTACCAGTATATGTTTGGAATGATTCCATACTATGTTTCAGAAGACCGTCAACTATACTTTTGCATCCAGATCCATTAACCATAATATAATCATCCTGGTCTAATAAGCCAATGGATGCGACTACATCCTCTTCTTCATTTAGCAGAACGACATGGTCCTCCTGTAGTGCACGAAGAGAATATATTTTTCCATTTAGATTTGCAAACACGTTGTTGGATTCTTCTCCTAGTGTAATTAGACCACTTTTGGGACTTAAATACGTTCCAAAATAGTTTTCTATGTTCCCTTTTTCTATGGACTGAAAGCTTCGTTCTTCCTTTTGTCCAATCTGATTTAATACTTCTTCAACTATTTCCCATCCGGTATCCTGATTAGCTACTGTAAAAATACCTATTTTATGTTTCGGAAATAAAACCATAAAAGAACGATAAGTTCCAATACCACCGCTATGCCAGACGTATTCGACTCCGTTTTCCTCCTCTTTCAGCCAGCAAATACCGACTGTGCATGGTGGTATCGTGTAGCGCTTTGCTTCTACAGCAAACATTTGATTAAGCGATTCTGTTGAAAGATAAGTGCTATCGTTTATGATTCCATTATTTAAATACATTTGCCCAAACTTTGTCATATCTTCAGCATTTGATATAGCCATGGAGGACGGGTGACAAGCGACATTTTCTGGAAAGGAGTGCATAACATGATAGCTTCCATCTTCTTTTCTTTCATGTTGTAGCGCTGTAGGATAGGTAAATGCTTTTAAAGGATCATACATACTCCTACTCATCGATAACGGTTCGAAAACCTCTTCCTGAATTAAATCAGCAAAAAGCTTTCCCGTAACGCGTTCTGTAACATATCCAGCAAGGTTTATGGCGTGATTTCCATAAGAGTAATGAACTGTTGGTGGTGCAACAAAGTCTAGATTTGGAAGATCGTTATTAACATAATTCTTAAGAGCATTCTTTGAACGATCCCCAAAAAGATCTCCACCATCTGGTAATCCTGCAGTATGACTGAGCAGCATCCGCAAAGTAATTGTTTCCGTCGCTTGTTTATCTTTTAATTTTAATTCAGGTAGATAGGTAATAATTGGAACATCCAAATCTACTTTTCCCGCTTCCACCAGCCTCATCATAAGGGTAGCTGTTATGGTCTTGCTAACAGACCCAATTCGAAATAGGGTAGAAGGAGTCACAGATTCACCTTGTTCTTCAGCGTTGGTAGTCCCAAATCCTTTTTGAAGTAGTACGTCATCGTTAGTAAAGATGGAGACGCTAACTCCAGGAGCTTTATTTAGTAAATCATTTGCTTTTTCTTCTAACTTTTTAATATTTAACATATACAAACACCTCATTTTTGTTTAGGCTCTTTTCGTAAAGATTGTTGTTATTTTTGGTAGTTTCCTTAAACTGCGACGTAACTTAAAGTGTATGAAACCCATTCTGTTCAAGATGAGTGGGAGTCCGTCGCCGCGGAAAAATACTCGCTTTCCATGGGCATGGCCTCAGCCTCCTCGCGAGCAAAGAGCGCTCGTCTCGGGGGTCTTCAGACTCTTGCTCTCCCATAGGACAAGGAACGCTTCGGCAGCATTACATCGCACGAAGAAAATTGCCTTTCATTTTCGAGGAGTCTCGCATGTTTCCACTGCTGAGTTAGGTGGTTTGTACAAACGAGAAGACATTTCAAAACAAAATGATTCCTGTGTCATCACTACACTAAATCAGAAAATCTATATTAGCGTAGGCAGAATACGTAGACTCCTACGGGACCTGTGACCTAAGTGAGACCCCGGAGACGAAGTCGAGGAGGCTCACTGGGAACCCGTGGAAAGCGAAGTATTCTGCCGAAGCGGCGAGCTAGCACCCACTTCAAGAAAATAAAAGTTACGTCGTAGTTTCTATCTAGTGTGTAAAACAACATCTATTAGAAAAAGCCTTTGTTTAAGGTGGATACCGTCACTTATTTGGGTTTATGTCTTTACTTACAAGTTTCAAGCACAAAAAAGAAGCACCACAAAGTAGTAGTGCTCCTTACGTTTTATCCGTAAAGAGATTAATTTAGGTTCCACACTTTGTAAGAGAAATAGACATACTTGTCCTAAGGAGAAAAACATCACTGTTTTCCAAGGTAAGTATGATTCAATTTGATTTCATTACAAAGTCGTTGTTGGCATAAAGTTTACCTAATCCCTTTCTCCCAAATACATATACAAATAGAGTAACATAATAGAAATAGATAATCTATAATTGCATTATTTTCTTATAATGAAGAGAAAATATTTATGAAACTTTTTATTAGAAATTCTCGTATAATAATAAAACGGTGAAAGGAAAGTGCGACCATGAAAAAGATGATTGCCTTGCTTAGCATGATTTTTATACTTAGTGGATGTTCTATACTTGGGGAAGTGAATAATTCCGTAAACTATGTAGGTGAAGCAACAGACTATTTAACCTATTTAAATAATTTTGCAGAGGAAACACCACAGATGATTCAACAAGCAGCTACAGACGCCGTAGTAATGGATAATTTAGTTGATAAATTTAATGAACTAAAGGCGGAAATTATGGCATTTAATATTTTGGATGCACCTGCATTAGCCGAGGACATTCATCAAAATCTTGTGGAAAAGAATGAGTTGATTTTGACAGAGATTAATAATGTTTTGGAAAACGGTCAAGTAGCTGTAGACAAAATAGAAAATTCCCCGATATTTTCAACAATAAATGATGCAACAAATTTGATGAATCAAATTGAAAATCTAGGCCTTTAAGGTTCAACAGGAATAAGGGTATGCTAAGCTTAGCTTTCCTTTATTCCTGTTTTTTACAGTTGTATGGTATACTAACACCACAATGTAGAGTAGCTTTGATTAGTGAAATCCAATACTGTAAGGGGTGACGAATAAATGAATGAGCTAGAAAATAAAGTTCGTATGTCCGTAAAAGAAAAAAAGCAAGTTTTGGAAGGTGAAGTGAAGCGAATAGCACTTTTTTTTAGGAGTAAAATTGTAGAAATAGACGCAGGTGGCGAGTCCTTTTACTTGGTGTATTACAAGGATGTGTTCGTACACGGTGAAAAACTACGTAATTTTAAGGAACATTCTTTCATCCAAAATTCTTTTCAGACTGGAATTGTTTTTGAATCCCCGCATCCGATGTTGTCTAATTTAATTCCAAAAAATTCTGTAGCTATTCAACATAAAAATAAGTTATTTGAAAAGCTTCATTCACAGTATTCACTGCAGGAAATCACCTATATCGCTATTACACTTCATGATTTTTTTGAAAAAGAAGAATTAGATACTGTCATAAGTGATATATTCTTTCATTATCGACGCAGTGGAAATCTCCTTAAATCTTATCAAATCCTATTGTTGCTCCATGAATTTGCACCCCACTTAAAAATAGCCAATGAATCACTCCGATCATTAGAATACAAAAACTACCACAAGTACTATCATTCCTCTGATCTTTTAGCTATTCATAAAAAAGACCCTTTTTATGTAGAGTTACAATGCTTCTCTAATCGTTTTATTTCTGAAAATCGTGAAATACTTCAAAATATTTTAAGGGAGAAAGAGAATTCCATTGCCCTTTTAATATTGTGGATAGAGTCGTGTGAAAAAGCTGTGATGCAAGAAACCGTTGATCAGTATAACTCGGTGGCACTAAAAATATTTACGCTCGAACAATGGATAAATATCCTTAATAAGCTACGCATGAATCCTTTCCAAGCCATGCCTGAAGCGAAGAGTTTTATCAAAGTACTAACTCAAAAACAAGAATATGAAAAAGCAGCAATGATGATACTTCCCCATCAACATGAGTTACCTAATTCTTATAAACCTTTTGTATCAGATATTTGGTCGAATGTAAGTTCCTCTTTTTTAGTCTCGCATATAGAGAAGTGTATTCAAGTGATACCTCATGTATTTGAGCAAAACGAAAAAAGTCTAGAACAGTTGTTGCATCGTTTAGTTGTTCAAATGCTCCAAGAAAGTGAAGTGGAGGAAGTACAGGAAAAATTGCTTCCATTAAAAAAGAAAATGGTTAAGTCACTTGTTCTTAATAAAGTAGATAAAATGGTCAAAATGTCACAGGATTTAGATAGCATGATGGAATTAGGAAATTACTTTGAAGAATTCCAACAATATGATAAAGCAATTGAATGCTTTTCATGGGAAATGGAACTTTTTCCGGATGACCCTAAGCCTGTCTGGAAAATGATTAAGATGTATCAGCAAAAAGGAATGACTGACCAAGTTCAAGCTTTTCAGAAGATTTATTCCCAGCTATCGAAAACTAGTTAGACATAAAAAGGGTGATCCAATATGCTGGATCACCCTTTTCTTTTTGCTCGGAAATTTTAAAATTTTAGACTTTTGGATAAGTTAGTTGCACGGGGGAGCCATGTCTAGCTCCAGCACCTACCCCCACGGGAAATAAGTCCCCTCTATAGAAAAAACTGCCACGGTATGCTTGTCGGGGGTGAGCAAGGCGCTTGCGCTTTATTTTAAATCGTCTTCATCAATTCGTATATCTGTTAATTCTTCAGAAGCTTCTGTTTGGTATCTTAGTCCAGGCTCTTCTCTTCTTTCATCACCCTTATCTAAAACAGTTCTAGCCATATATTTGTGGAAAATAAATTCAAAAATTCCCACTCCAATAGCTGCAATAAGTGATGCTGTAAACAAATTATCTAATGGTGTTAAGTTAGAGCTCATCATCCAAATTACAGCCAAAGCTAAACCAAAGTCAGAAATGGTTGCAATTGTGTTATTCGTTAAAGGTAATATGATTAAATCTCCCAGGATATATGCTGCAATTCCAAGTACAAGTGAAATCGTAACAATATCTCCAAAGTCTAGTCCGTAGATACCACCAAGAACTAACCAAAGGAGAACAAAGCAGGATACTAATTTTATTGCTAAAGCTTTTATATGCTCCACAATATCCCTCCTTTATTGTTTATTTTGTGCGAAATTAAACATGCTATTCAAAGTCTTATCATTTCGGGATAAGCATAAAAATCAGAGCGAAAGAAACACTATGATGGATTATGAAAATTTTTAGAAAGGGTGAAATTTTTGATGGGGATTTTGAGTGGAAAACCAGAAGAAGAACCATTACATTCAGGAGAGATTTTTAATCTTTGGAACCATTTGTTTGCAACAAAAAGTTATTTAGTAACTTTACAAATTTTTATTAATCATACGGGGGACAAGGATTTAAAAGCTCTTTTAGAGGATTTGATGGAAAATTGCATCAAGCAAGAAGAGCAGCAGACTGAAGCAATTTTAACAGCTAATGGCATACGACTTCCGCCTGCACCCCCTGCACGACCAAATGTGGAGGTGAAAGATATTCCGGCTGGCGCACGCTTTAATGATCCGGAAATTGCTTTACTCGTGCAAAAGGAGATAGCTACGGAGAAAATGCAATTTAGCTATATTATGGGAATTTCCATAAGAGAAGACATTGCAGAAATGTATGGGGAATTTCATCAACAAAGAACGGAGTATGAAGAAAAGCTTTTAAAAATAACGAAAGATAAGGGATGGTTAGTCCCACCTCCATTAATGCTGAAGTAATTTGGAACATACAGAAAAGGAAGTGTAGCGTTTTGGCATCTCAGAAAAAAGGATTATTAATTTTAGCCATTGGGTCTATTCCACTTATTATGACACTCGGAAACTCGATGCTAATACCTATATTACCTGCAATGAAGTCTAAGTTAGACATTTCTCAAATGCAAGTAAGTTTGACGATAACTGTTTTTTCTATAGCTGCAGCAATTTTTATCCCGATTTTTGGCTATTTATCTGATCGTTTTTCTAGAAAAATCATCATTCTTCCTGCGTTAATCATGTATGGGATTGGGGGATTATTAGCTGGTTTTGCAGCAACTAGTTTTTCTAATCCTTACTTGTGGATTATTGTTGGTCGTATTTTACAAGGGATTGGTGCAGCAGGGACAGCTCCAATTGCAATGGCCTTAACGGGTGATTTATTTAAAGGCGGGGAAAGAAGTAGAGTCTTAGGAATTGTAGAAGCCTCCAATGGGCTTGGAAAAGTTATGTCTCCAATTTTAGGTTCTTTATTAGGTCTATTAGCTTGGTATGCCGTGTTTTTCGCTTTTCCTGCCATATGTTTTGTTTCCGTAATACTTGTTTGGATTTTTATCAAGGAAAAGAAGAATCGGCAAGTTCCGCCACCTTTTAAGAAGTATATGAGAGGTTTACTCAGTGTATTTAAATATGAGGGAAGATGGTTGCTCACCACTTATCTTGCTGGAGCTACTTGTTTATTTACACTATTTGGTATTTTATTTTACTTATCTGACATATTAGAAAAAGAACATAACATAGATGGGGTAAAGAAAGGTTTAATATTAGCAATTCCATTACTCGTTATGGGAATTACGTCTTATATTACAGGAAGTAAAATAGGGAAAAATCTTGTCGTGATGAAAAGACTAACGGTTTTGGGTTTTATGTTAATGACGCTATCCTATGGTTTGTTAGTCTTTTTCAAAAGCTTAGTTCCGTTTTTACTCGTATTAGTAATTAGTAGCGTGGGGACAGGCTTAGTCCTGCCTTGTATCAATAGCTTAATTACAGGATCTGTAGGAAAAGAAAGAAGAGGGTTTGTTACTTCTTTATATGGGTCTGTACGCTTTTTAGGTGTCGCTATAGGACCTCCAGTCTTTACACGATTGATGGATTGGTCAAGAACCGGGATGTTTATTTCCCTAGCTGTTTTTACTTTAATTGTTGGATTACTCGCTTTATTTTTGATACATGTAAAAGGGAAAGATGGCAAAGGAGAGAACAAGGTTGCCTTCCGATACAACTACATTTAACTATTTTCTTTTCCAATCCAGGGTGTACGTGTAGTAAACATTTAGGCTGCAAACGATATCCACAATCCTAGTGGATATCCATTGACTAATTAAGGCAAAGATAAAAATTTGCCAGCTTATTACAAAGGAAGTTATCATGAATATACTGCAGTTGATCCAAAATAAGGGTTTACCGGGAAGAATGTGTTGTTTATAGGAAATAATTAACGCAATAACCCCGATACCACCGTTAGATACCCCTTGGCGAAGTAAAATACCAATTCCAAGGCCTAAAAATATGGAGCCAGCTAGTAAATCGAACCACAATATTCTGACTGGAATGTGAATGGCCTCTTCAAAGAAAGAAATGGAAATAGAAGTGATGGTAATAGCAAAAAGTGTTCCAGCCGCGCTTTTATTTCCTAAGTATTTCATACCCACTAATAATAATGAAAAGTTCACAATCCATAAAGCCATGCCAACATCAATAGCCGTTAAAAAGTGGAAGAGCACGGCTAATCCACCTGCACCTCCAGATGGAATATCATTTGGAAATAAAAATACACCCATTCCAAATCCTTGTATAGCCCCTCCTGCAAATATAAAGCAAACCTTCTGTAGTAAATCATTCATAAAAAAACGTCCCTACTATTTATAGATAAGACAACCTGTCCTTTTAAGCTTATTCTTGTCCCATATTAGGTATGAATAATTAGTCTATTTCCTATCTGTGGATAGTGGTAAAATATAGGTGAAATAATTTTGCCTAAGGGGATAGATATGAAAGATAAAATAAGAACACTAACACCAGAGGATAAGGAAGCAGTATGGAAACTCTATCATTCTACGAAAAGCACAAATGGGAACGTCGTATTTTGGTTTCCGAATTATGAATTGTCTACGGATCCTTCTAGCTATGGTTTTTTCCGAAACGGTGAATTAATCGGAAAAGGACAAGTGCAACTTATAAACAAAGCAGATGAGGAAAACAACTACCATGCTATTTACATCAATATAAAGGTTTCACCAAATTGGGATGAAGATGTAGAAATAAAAAACGCCTTATATAAAAAGGTATATGAAAAGGCGTTACATATTAAAGAGGGGTTATCAGCAAAGTATAAAACACGCCTTTGTGTCGGGAACTTTTCTACAGAAAGATGGAACAATGTATTTTTTGAAAAAAGGAATTTCATCTATTTTTCGAGTCAATTTTTGATGAAAAGAGATATAAGGGACGAGCTATTCATCCCAACTACCGATTCAAATATAGACATCCGGTACTGGAAGATGGAGGGCCAAGTAGAAGAACAACTATATTTAAAAGCCGACAAAGAAATTTGGCCACATGCTTCTCTATTACCGGAGAGATTAAAGGAATATAAGAGTTACCCTCTTTGGACTGCTATTACTGCCTTTAAAAACAATGACATAGTTGGTAGTGTGATGGCTTGGAAAGAACAAGAGGGAGAGGGTGTACTGGAAGATTTATTTGTCCGTGAAGCAAATAGAGGAAAAGGAATTGCTAAGTCGCTCATCATGAAAGGATTGAACTACTTAAAAAATAACGGTCTAACAACCGCCTGCCTCGAAGTGCTAACGGAAAATGAGACGGCACTATCCTTATATAAAGCGTGTGGTTTTGAAGTTGATAATGAAGAAGTACGATATTATATAGAAATATAGTGGTGATGAAAGATGTTAATAGAGAAATCATACAATAAGCTCCATCCATACTGTGAAAATCAAGTATGGGAGGAATTTAATCGCAACATAAAAAAAGATAAGATTTCAAGCTGTATAATCGTAAAAGATGGTACTACTATTTTGGAGTACTTTAAAAATGCGAAGAAGGCGAAAAAACAACAAAAAATAAATTCTTGTACGAAAAGTTTTTTATCTGCACTCATTGGTATTGCCATTGATAAGGGTTACATCGAGAGTGTGGAAGTGCTCGTTTCGAATTATTTCCCAGACCTCATCCATGAGCAAGAGGATAAACGAAAAAGAAATTTAACATTGTACCACTTATTAACAATGTCAGATGGATTGAATTTTCCCGAGTGGGGGGAATGGAATGCCTTTGCTCCAATGATCTATAGTTCAGATATAGTAAAATTCGTTCTGGACCGTCCTCTTGAATACAGCCCTGGTGAAAAGATGAACTATAATTCTGGATGCTCGCACGTTCTGACAGCCATTTTACAAAAGGCTACTAGTATGACTGCTTTAGAATTTGCAAAAAAATACTTATTTGGACCAATGGGAATTTTCGATGTTCACTGGCATAGTGATCGCCAAAATATTAACCGTGGAGCCGATGGCCTTACAATAACGGTTGCCGATCTGGTTAAATTCGGCCAGTTATATTTACAGGAAGGAAAGTGGAATCAAAAACAGCTTATTTCAAAGGACTGGGTTAGAGCTTCCACAAAGGGAAATTTGGTTACCTATCCTCACATCGGCTCGTATGGTATGCATTGGTGGGCAACAAAAATTCAGGTCTTGGGTGATGAAGAGGAGATGTATTTTGCTCTAGGGCATGGTGGACAATACATCATTGTGATTCCGACATTAAAAATAGTTACTGTAATGACTAGTGAACTTTATGAACATTCTTTAAGACCAATGCAATTTTTCAAACAATTGTTTGAAAAAGTTACCTAATAAAGGACTCCACAATCCGTGGAGTCCTTTATTATAAGGTAATAAGGTATACATATGAGTTTCAGATTCCAATGTGACATAAGTAAAGTTCCTACGTGGCAAAAAGACTGTCCCTACCGTACTTGGCTTATTCCTGCGGGACAGAACAACGTACTTCTCCATTCTTATACCCACCACTTTTCTTGTGGAAGTAGAATCGTGTTTAAGTTGCACTCTTTTTGAAACCAATTTGTCATTCGTGTTTTCTTTACTAAATATTCCGAGGCAGCATGGGAAACACCTATCAGAGACATGGACGTTTCTTTTGCATAATCAACCATCTGGCTATATTTTTTCCTCCCATAGTCATTATCAATATGACAATGAATTTCACCAGTAATATAAGCTTGTACACCTTTTTTCTCAGCTTCTTGCATCCAATTTACTTTATCACCGCAGCCTGCTACAATTGCAACTTTCGTAATGTTTTTCACATGTTTGCCTTCAAAATCAACATAGGGGATAGCAAAGATATTTTTTAATTCCGCAATTAAATCCTCTGTACTCTGAGAATCTATTTCAATAATAAGACCTAGATGACCTTTTTCCCCTGATTGAATAAATCGGTCTATTACTCTATTGCTTAATGCTGTGGCAATGGCAATACTTGTTCCTAGTTGTTTATGATAATCCATTGGGACATGGCAAGTATAAACGGAAAGGTTCTTTTCTTTTATTTTTGCTATTTTGTCAGGTGGAATAGGGACAAACCCTTTTCCCCAGTTTCCTCGAGGATCCCCACATTCCATCACTAGTGGGTGATGCATAAATAATAAATCCCCTTCCACACTTTGAGATATAAATTTATTCAGGACATCTTCAGTAGGAAAAACAGCTAAGAAGACTTGTTGAACATTGTCTGCTCCTCTTATCATTAGCCCATTAAACAGTTCCGTAAATCTAGTATCAAAGTTTGATTTCCAATCGTAGTTAATGGAATCATACACCTCAGGAATAAAACGACTAAAAGCAGAATCTGGTCCGAATGTTTGAATAGCAAATGTTTGATCAAGTTGATGAACAATTTTCTGTATTGGAATCATGCTATTTCTCCTTGCTCACTATTTTATTTTCATTTTAGTTAATAGCAGTATATATGTAAAATATATATAAATTATATATAATATAAAAAAAACGCATAAGGAGAAAAGAAATGATAGAGTTGTTCCAAACATTCATTAAAGTTGTGGAGAGTGGCTCCTTGTCAGAAGCTGCACGCATATTACACACTAATCAGCCGAACATTACAGTGAGAATACAAAAACTTGAGCATCACCTAGGTGTTTCGTTATTTGACCGAGAAGGAAAGAAGCTCATTTTAAATGAAATTGGTAAGAAAACATTTAACCAGGCGAAAAGTTTATATTTAGCATACGATGACTTGATTCAAGACATTCGGCAACATAATAATCCTAATCATGGTCACATTCGAATTGGTGGAGGTTTTCCTGTATTGAACAGTATTTTACCCCCATTCTTACATGATTTTCATAAGGAATTTCCTAATGTCACATATGGTTTACAGATAGGAACATCTGAAGAGATTTATAAACTGGTAGAGCAGTACGAAATAGATTTTGGTTTCATTACAACAACAAAGGAAAGGGAAATGATAGAACATATTGATTTAGGATTAGGAACAAAAATTTTCTTGGTAGTGCCAGAAGGACACCCATATACAAAGAGCACCAACATATCAAAGGAGTTACTTACTGAATTACCTTTTATTACGTTTAAACAATCTTCTAACTACATGAACTTTTTAATTGACTACTTAGGTCAACATGGTGTTGAAATAAAGTCTACTGTTGAGGCTGATCATCTTGAAATTATGGTGAAAATGGTAGAAGAGGGAATGGGGGCGTCATTCCTACCATTAACAGAAAATAAGGAGTATGTAAGGAATAGGAAAGTGACGTGTATGGATATTGATCAGATAGATTTCCCAATTAAATACATACAGTTAATTTATCGGAAGAATCGTTTTATGTCTCCGTCTTTTGAACAATTTATATCGAGTGTAACGAGGTATTCCGCTAGATAGGAACGGACAATTAGTTGTTTATTCATATGAAAAACCTAAACACAGTCTGTGCTTAGGTTTACTTCAAAGCTTATAAGCTAATTTTTGCTGCTCGTTCTTGAAAATCTACGCCTTCATAATACGTATTTTTTACTAATACATTTGGACCTAAGCATTTAACTGCTGGACAATGGCAATTTAAGCTTTTCGCTGTTTTTGTTTCCATCCAACGGTCATATGCTTCAGGTAAGCTTGTTGTTTGTATATTTCCTAATGTCGGTTCATCACCAAAGTCTGTCACGATGATATCGCCATTAAAAATATTTACGTTTAAACGAGAACGTCCATCAGGGTCATTACGGACAGTGACATTCTTTTCGTTATATAATCGCTGAATGAATGCTAGTTCTCGTTCATTAGAGCTACAAGCATAAAAAGGTAAGGTGCCAAATAACATCCATGTATCCTGATTACGATGGTCCAACAGACGGGTGATTGCTTCGCGAATTTCCTGCAGCGAAAGGGTTTCTAAGTTGCTTGCAAAATCAACTGGGTACATAGGATGTATTTCATGCCTCGCACATCCCATTTCTAATACGTGATCATGTATGCTTTCTAGGTAGGGAAAGGTTCGTTTATTAAGCATGGTTTCTGCTGATACCATAACACCTTCTTTTGCTAGGAACTGCGAATTTTCTACCATCCGCTCAAATAGTTTTTTCCTATTTTCCTCGGTAGGTTTTCGGTTCATTCGAGCAAATCCTGTTTCCACGAAATCTGCCACAGTACCCCAGTTATGTGATATATGCAGAACATCTAGGAATGGGATGATTAATTCATAACGGCTATATGGGAGGGTCAAGTTTGAATTTATTTGTGTTCTTACTCCTCGTTCATGAGCGTACTGGAGAAGAGGAACAACGTATTCTTGTACCGACTTTTTAGACATCATCGGTTCTCCACCAGTAATACTTAACGTGCGTAAATTTGGAATGTCATCTAATCGTTTAATAATAAGATCCATTGGCAAAGCTTGGGGATCCTTTGTTTGCAAAGTATACCCAACAGCACAATGTGCACAGCGCATATTGCAAAGAGTAGTAGTAGTAAACTCTACATTAGATAAAGTCATTTTTCCAAAATCCTCTACGTCCATATAGGCTTCCCATGGATCAAAGGTGGGCGTAAGGTGCTGAAGCTTCATTTTTTTGGTCATTTATGAAACTTCCTTTCTCAAAAAATATAAAACCAGAATCTATTCTAACACTAATAAAGGAATATGAATATCGTGCAAAAACTAGATTTTGGAACAATTGAAGAAATTCCCCACTCATTTATTTAATCCTTTATAATAGTTAAAAAGGCATTTTACTTGGGGGCTGGGACAGATGAAGAAAAAGTTATGGATAATAGGTGGCAGTCTAATAGGGATTTTATTAGTAGGACTACTTTTTGCTGGTAATTATTTTTATGGAGAAAGTGTAAAAAGGGGACAAGAAGTAGAATTATATAGGGGATCAGAAGAAGCAAATACTGTTGTTTCTGACGAAGACCCGGCCATTACAGAGGCGAAGGAATGGTACAAAAATCAGACTTTTGAAACGCTAGAATTAACCTCTTATGACGGACTTACTTTAGTAGGGGACTTTATAGCGAACGAACAACCGAATGAAAAAGCGGTTATTCTTGCACATGGCTATCGAGGACATAAAGAACAGATGGACGAATACGTAAAATTTTATTATGAATTAGGTTTTGATGTTTTTATTCCTGATGCTCGTGGACATGGGGAAAGCGAAGGAGATTATATTGGTTATGGGTGGCATGATCGAAAGGATTACCAAGATTGGATACAACTTTTAATAGATGAGAAGGGTGCGAAGAGCATCTTTTTGCATGGTAACTCTATGGGGGCAGCATTAGTTTTAATGACGAGTGGAGAAGATTTGCCACAAGAAGTGAAGGGTATTATTGCAGATAGTGGATACACATCGGTTAAAGAAGAGCTAACTTATCAACTGAAGCATTTGTACGGATTGCCAGCATTCCCGCTTATGGAAATTACAAGTATGATTACGAACTTTAGAGCTGGCTATACGTTTGAAGAAGCATCAGCAATCGAACAAGTAAAAAAGAATACGAGACCTTTATTCATTATTCATGGTGATGCCGATGAACTGGTGCCAACAGAGATGGGGCATGAAATATTTGAGGCCGCAAGTGGGGAAAAAGAGCTGTGGATTGTACCAGATGCAGGTCATACGAAAGCATATACGGTTGCAAAAGAGGAATTTGAACAACGTGTTACAGCTTTTATAGAAAAAGCCTTAAACTAAGTAGCTAACATTCCAATCATTGATAGATTGGAATGTTTTTTTCTATTCCGAAAAATCTATTGTATTTATATATGTAAGCGCATACAATAATTGGTAACGAAGGAATTCTGATTAAAACCTACCATTGTTTCCATTCCATCATACTTCTAAAACTTGATAGTTTTCAACCCACCCTCCCACAATTGTTTACACTTAAATTGGCGTGATGTTATTATCAGAGCTTCCTTCTATGAATGCTTATCTGAATATTTAAAAAACGGAAGGGGAAATGTAAAAATGATGAATACACCACTGACGTTAATTCAAAAGCTTGAGCGTGCTGAGAAGTATTTTTCAAGGAAACAAGTTATTTCTAGAACAGGCGAAAAAATCCACCGACTAACGTATAAGGATGTTGGAAAAAGAACACGAGCATTATCTAGTGGTTTAGCAAGGCTGGGTGTGCAAAAAGGTGACCGTGTTGCAACACTTGCTTGGAATCATCATCGCCATTTAGAAGCGTATTTTGCTGTACCTTGTATGGGTGCTGTTTTACATATGGCGAATTTCCGATTATCTGCTGAACATCTTGTTTATATTCTAAATCATGCAGAAGATAAAGTGTTGTTAATAGATGATAGTATCGTACCAATTGTAGAGCAGATTCAAGACCAACTAGAAACGGTAGAGGCATATGTTGTCATGACCGACGCCAAAGAGCTACCGGAAACTACCTTATCCCCTGTATATTCTTATGAGGATATTGTAATGAAAGGTGATCCGAACTATCAATATGAAGATCAATTTGACGAGAATCAACCTGCTGCAATGTGTTACACATCAGCTACTACCGGAAAACCAAAAGGTGTTGTGTATACACATCGTGGACTCGTTCTTCATAGTATGGCCCTTGGCTTAAGTGATACGTTAGGTTTATCTGAATCAGATGTTCTCATGCCAGTTGTCCCGATGTTTCACGTAAATGCTTGGGGACTTCCTTTTGCTTGCACGTGGTTTGGAACGACCCAAGTACTACCTGGACCTATGTTTACCCCTAAACTTTTAGCGGAGTTAATTGAATCGGAAAAAGTAACGTTAACAGCTGGTGTCCCGACTATTTGGTTGGGCTTAATGAATGAGTTTGAGCAAAATGAATACGACACTAGTACACTGAGAGGAATTGTATGTGGAGGTTCAGCAGCTCCAAGAGGTTTAATTCGTGCTTTCGAATCGAAGTATAATATCCCATTCCTTCATGCTTACGGATTGACGGAGACGACTCCGGTTGTGACGGCAGCAAGACTAAAAAGTTATCAAATGGATCTGCCAGAGGAAGAGAGACTAGATATTCGCTCGAAGCAAGGTATAGTTGTTCCTGGACTAGAAGTAAAAGTCATCAATGATTCCGGAGAAGTGAAACCCGATGGTCAGGAAATGGGTGAATTACTCGTTAGAGGCCCTTGGATTGCCAATGAATATTATAAAGATGAGCGAAGTAAGGATGCGTTCCGTGATGGTTGGTTACACACGGGTGATATTGCGACGATAGATACAGAAGGGAACATTAAACTAGTTGATCGAACAAAGGATTTAGTTAAAAGTGGCGGCGAATGGATTTCTTCTGTTGATTTAGAAAACTTTTTAATGGCACATGAGGGTGTTTTTGAAGCGGCAGTAATAGCTGTTCCTCATCCAAAATGGGTAGAGCGACCTGTTGGGTGTGTTGTCCTTAAAGCGGATTATAAAAATAGTGTAACGAGAGAAGAATTACTCACCTACCTTGGCACGCAATTTCCGAAATGGTGGATTCCAGATGATATTGTTTTTCTGGATGAAATTCCGAAAACTTCTGTCGGGAAGTTTTTGAAACGAAGCTTAAGAGAGCAACTAAAAGATCATTTAGTTGAAAAAGCATAAATAATGGAGAAAAAAGGGCAAAATGAATCGTTTCATTGTTTTGTCCTTTTTCTAATCTTACTTGAATATGCATGAACTAAAAGAACTAAGAGGGGATTATGGATGAGAAGTGTAGTGGAGCTTGTTAATGACATTAAATTTACGGATACAAAATTAGTTAAATATCCAGCAGAATTACACTTGATTGGAAAAGGAAGAAGTGCTGCAGTATTTCAATTAGGTTCCCAACAAAAAGCCGTAAAGGTTTTCTATCCTTCTTTTAAGCATTTGGCTGAAAAAGAAGTGGCTATTTATCAATGCCTAAATAGCTCCGCTTATTATCCTGAAATTTTTGAAGTAGGTCCTAGTTATTTTGTGATGGAATTATTTACGGGCTTAACCTTATATGAATGCTTAAATAAAGGAATTGAAATAACGCCAAGGATGATTGAAGAGGTTGACCATGCGTTAGAGTTTGCCAAATCAAAAGGTTTAAATCCTTCTGACATACACTTGAGAAATATCATTTTAACGGAAAGTAATGAAATAAAAATAATAGATGTGGTTCGTTTTACTCAAGATAAGACTTGTTACCAATGGAGAGACTTAAAAAATGCCTATCTTCACTACTATCAATTAAAATACTTCCCTAAAAAATACCCAAAATTTCTTATGGAACTAATCATTCGCTTGTATCGTTTTCGAATTTTACCCATTCACTCTAAATAATGATCTAATACATATTTTTTTCCGAATCGTTAAAACTATGCATATAGAAGTATGACTTCTGATAAAGATATCGAAAAGAAAAGAGGTATCTCATGGGTAGAAGAAATAAAATACTCGTACCAGAAGCAAGAGAAGGTTTAGACCAATTAAAAGCGAAGGTCACTAATTCCCAAAGTCCTGAAAATGCCAAATACGAAGTTGCTGATGAGCAAGGAATTCCATTAAATGACGGATACAATGGAAATATTAGGGCAAAGGATGCAGGGAAAATTGGTGGAAATATTGGTGGTAACATGGTTCGAGAAATGATAAAAATGGCACAACAGGAAATGAATAAAAAGCAATGAAAAGATTATAAAATGCAGATAAAAGAGTTTGCTTAAAAGTAAAAACCAGATTGCATGTTTCTGGCTATTCTTTTAAGTTAAACTCTTTTTTTTGATATCAAATCAAATCTACTCTATGAGATATAGAAAAAACTTTTCTACTAAAAAAATATAAGAAGAGTAATAAATGGTAAATGTCTGAAATATATTGTTGTAACGTTTAGGTAATAAAAAGGAAACATTAGGGGGGAGAAACTTGTCAGATGTGTTATTAGAACTGAATAATCTTCACACACACTTTTTTACAGACGATGGGGAAATTCCGGCAGTTGATGGCGTGAGCTTTCATGTCCGAAAAGGCGAAGTGGTAGGAATAGTCGGTGAATCTGGCTGTGGTAAAAGTGTAACCTCATTATCTATTATGCAGTTAATTCCTAGTCCTCCTGGAAAAATTGTAGATGGTGAAATTAATTTTAAAGGTGAGAACATAGCGAAAGCCTCTAAGAAGCAAATGAGAAAAATTAGAGGAAATGAAATAGCGATGATTTTTCAAGAACCTATGACCTCGTTAAATCCCCTTTATTCGATAGGCAACCAGATAGGAGAAGCCATTTTACTTCATGAAAAGGTAAATAAAAAAGAAGCAAGACAAAAATCTATAAATCTATTGAAGCTTGTAGGAATTCCAAGAGCAGAAGCAGTAGTAGACGAATATCCACATCAGCTATCTGGAGGTATGAGACAAAGAGTGATGATTGCAATGGCGATGGCTTGTGATCCAGAACTACTTATTGCAGACGAACCTACTACCGCTTTGGACGTGACGATTCAGGCTCAAATTTTAGATTTAATGCGAAATCTAAATAAAGAAAAGGAAACCGCGATTCTATTAATAACGCATGACTTAGGTGTTGTTGCGGAAATTTGCGAACGCGTAGTTGTAATGTATGCAGGAAAGGTAGTGGAAGAAGGAACAGCTAAAGAAATTTTAAAGGACCCAAAACACCCCTACACGCAAGGCCTCATTCGATCCCTGCCTAAAATACATGAAAAGGAACAAAAGCTATATTCCATACCAGGAACTGTCCCAAAGCCTGGCAAAGGAAAAATTGGATGCCGATTTGCTCCGCGTTGTGAATATGCTTTTGACCGCTGTTTTCAAGAAGATCCAAAGCTTCTCTCCATTGGAAATGAGAGATATACACGATGTTTTCTTTATGAAGAAAACGTAGGGAGTGAGAACGACCATGCCAAATCCAATTCTTGAAGTAAATGGACTAAAAAAATATTTTGATCTTAAAGGTGGAGTGTTTGGGCGGAAGGTAGGAGAGGTGAAAGCTGTTGATGATGTTTCCTTTACGGTAATGGAAGGGGAGATATTAGGCATCGTTGGAGAATCAGGTTGTGGGAAATCGACAACAGGAAAATCGATATTACGCCTCATAGAACCAACTGCTGGAGAAGTGAAATTTGAAGATAAAGACATTACCAACCTAAATACAGAGGAAATGCGAAAGTTAAGAAGAGATATGCAAATCATCTTTCAAGATCCATATGCTTCCCTTAATCCAAGGCATACGGTGGAAAAAATAATAGGTGAACCTTTATTGGTGCACGGTGTAAAAAGTAAGGAAGAAAGAAAAAAACGAATTAAGGAGCTTCTGGAAGTGGTTGGATTAAGTCCCTATCATGCTTCTAGATATCCTCATCAATTCAGTGGTGGACAAAGACAAAGAATAGGAATTGCAAGAGCACTTGCCAACAATCCAAAACTAATCATTTGTGATGAACCTGTTTCAGCATTAGATGTTTCTGTACAATCACAAATCCTAAATTTAATGCAGGATTTACGAGATCGGTTTAACCTTACATACGTGTTTATTGCTCATGACTTAAGTGTTGTTAAGCATATAAGTGACCGCGTTGGCGTTATGTATTTAGGGCGTATGGTTGAAATGGCTAATAAGGATGAACTTTATGATAACCCAAAACATCCTTATACCCAAGCTCTTTTATCAGCGGTCCCAGTGCCTGATCCAGATGCAGAGAAAGATAGAATCATTCTAGAAGGTGATGTCCCAAGTCCTTCTAATCCACCGAGTGGCTGTGCTTTCCATACCCGTTGTCCTCGAGCCATGGATATTTGTAAAGAGGTTAGACCGAAGTTTGAAGAACAGGAAAATAATCATTTTGTCGCTTGTCATTTATATGAATAGAGAAACGAGCGATTAGGATGATTATCATATAATTTTAAAAAAATAGGGGGAAAAGGTATGAAGCTTAATTTAAAGTTTTCGTTTTTACTCACACTCATGTTAGCCTTCATTTTAGTTTTAGCTGCATGTAGTGGTGACGGTTCAGCAAATCCTGATGATGGAGAGGATCAAGACCAAACAGAGGATGATAACACAGATGATACAACAGATGAAGGGGAAGATGATGCTAGTGATGAGGAGCAAATTCTAGTATTTGCTCGTGGTGGTGACTCAGAAAGTTTAGATAACCCTAGTACAACAGACGGCGAATCTTCTCGGGTAACGAAGCAAATTTTTGAGAGTTTACTAAATTTTGATAAAGAGTCTTTTGAACTTACGCCAGGACTCGCTCATGATTGGGAATCAAACGATGAAGGTACTGTATATACGTTCTATTTAGAAGAGGGCGTCACATTCCATGATGGGACTCCTTTTAATGCGGAAGCAGTAAAAATTAATTTTGAACGTTGGGCAGACCCAGAGCATAAATATGCTTTCACAGA
The DNA here is from genome assembly GCF_014207435.1 of Salirhabdus euzebyi. Taxonomy (GTDB): domain Bacteria; phylum Bacillota; class Bacilli; order Bacillales; family Alkalibacillaceae; genus Salirhabdus; species Salirhabdus euzebyi. The sequence continues at coordinate 143,003 of NZ_JACHGH010000005.1, read as the reverse complement.
AGAGGGCTATACGTATCCGATTTATGGCACGTTGTTTGGTGGATATAAAGGCGACGAGGGTCATGTCATTGAGGAAGTTAATGTGATTGACGAGCATACGGTTGAATTTGTTCTAAATCGTCCATTAGGTTATTTCCTACAAAACATGGGAATGCAATACTTTGCGATTACATCTCCGGCAGCATTAGAGGAATACGGGCCAACCATTAATGAAAATCCGGTTGGAACTGGTCCATTCAAATTTGTTAGCTGGAGTAAAGACGATTCTATTGTTTTAGAAAAGTTTGAGGATTATCGTATTGAAGGGTTACCAAAACTTGATCAAGTTATTTTCCAGGTAATACCTGACAATGCTGCTCGTTTAATTGCGCTTCGCTCAGGCGATATCGATATCATGGATGGCTTGAATCCAGATGATGCAGCTGGTGTTGAATCTGATGAAAACTTAGATTTATATACTCGTGCAGCGAACAATTTTGGTTACCTAGGCATGAACGTATCAAAGGCACCATTAGATAATAAGTTAGTTCGACAAGCAATTAACCATGCTGTTAACAGAGAGGCAATTGCGGAGGCCTTATATGCGGGTTACGCTATTCCAGCAACAAACCCACTACCTCCTGGATATCTTGGATACAATGATGAATTGGAAGGTTATGAATATGATCCAGATCGTGCAAAAGAATTGTTAGCTGAGGCAGGTTATGAGGGTGGACTTGAAATTGACTTATGGACAATGCCTGTAGCAAGACCTTATATGCCAGATCCAGAAACAGTAGCGGAAATTATCCAAAATGACTTAGCTCAAGTTGGTATAACTGCAAACATTGTTCGAGAAGAATGGGCTCCATACTTAGAGAAGACAGCAAATGGTGAACAAGAACTATTTATGCTAGGTTGGTCAGGTACAAATGGTGATCCAGACTACTTCCTAGGAAGTCTGTTACATGGGGATTCCATTGGTGGAGGAAACCGCTCTTTCTATAGCAATGATCAAGTAAACGAATTGTTAGATCAAGCAAAGGTCTCCATTGATCAAGAGGAACGTGCGGAGCTTTATAAAGAAGCACAACGATTAATTTTGGAAGATTCGCCAATGGTTACATTAGTTCACTCTACACCAGTTCTAGCAGCTAGAAATACAGTTAAAAATTATGTTCCACATCCATCTACAAGTGAATCTCTAGCTGAAGTGGAATTAAGTAATTAAAAATCACCTTAGAGGGTAGTAGAGATTTACCTCTACTACCTTCTTTTTTACTTTAACTAGTTTACGTTGTCTAAAAATAGTAGAGTGGCTCCAAACAAAGGAAGTGAGGTGAAAACATGTTTGCCTATACGATTAGAAGAATTTTAATGCTTATCCCAGTCTTAATCGGGATGACGATTATTACCTTTTCTATCGTTCATTTAATTCCAGGAAATCCAGCTCAAGTTATTTTAGGAGAAAATGCCACAGAAGAGCAAGTGGAGGCGCTTGAAGAATCAATGGGATTAAATGAACCATATATCGTACAATATGGGCTTTATGTTAAAGATCTTTTACAAGGAGATTTAGGCACATCCTTAAAAACCAAATCAGAAATTTCAAGTGAAATATGGCCTTATATAGCCGCCACTTTTGAGCTCACCTTTTTTGCGATGCTCTTTGCAGTTTTCATTGGGGTGAATGCTGGGATTATTAGTGCTTGGAGGCAAAATTCTTGGTTTGATTTTTTGGCCATGCTGTTTGCATTAGTTGGGGTTTCTATGCCAATCTTTTGGTTAGCATTAATGGAGCAATGGTTGTTTGCTCAAGAATTAGGTTGGTTTCCTGCTTACGGAAGACAGGACAGTAAAGACCCAATTGCTGCCATTACACACTTTTATGTCCTAGATTCCTTCATTCATTTAGATTTTCCTCGGGTAATTACGTCGTTAAAGCATTTAGTTTTACCAAGCATTGCACTTGGAACAATACCGATGGCCATTATTGCAAGGATGACCCGCTCCAGTATGCTGGAGGTTATGAAATCTGATTACATTAGAACGGTAAGAGCGAAAGGTGCAGGGCAATTTTTAGTTGTTTATAAGCACGCATTACGAAATGCATTAATTCCAGTAATAACAGTTATTGGTCTTCAAACAGGAGTTTTATTAGGTGGAGCAATTTTAACGGAGACTATATTTAGTTGGCCAGGTATTGGTCGATATGTTTTTGATGCGATAAGTTTCCGAGATTATCCTGTTATTCAATCTGGAATATTAATCATTGCGTTTATTTTTGTCATTATTAACTTAATTGTTGATTTGTTGTACTCAGCAATAGATCCAAGGATAAAATACTAGGGGGGATGAGTGGTGAATGTAGAAAACAAAAAGCAATTTTCAAATAAGAAATTAACAAACCCTTCCCCGAACAGCCCTAAACCTAATTCGGAAGAAGTAAAGGCGATCTCACCTTGGAGAGATGCAATGAGGCAACTACGAAAAAATCATTTTGCACTTGCTGGGTTTGTCATAATTGTGTTTTTTATTTTGCTTGGCCTAGTTGCTCCTTTGCTAACTCCTTTTGCTTTTGATGAACAAGATATTATTAATCGATTACAACCACCTTCTGCAGAACATTGGTTAGGAACGGATCACTTAGGAAGAGATATTTTCACTAGAATTGCTTATGGAGCCAGGATATCACTACAAGTAGGATTTTTTGCGGTAACAGGCGCATTAGTCGTAGGGTCGATTTTAGGGATTGTTGCAGGTTATTTTGGTCGTTGGATTGATATGCTCATTTCCCGTATTTTTGATATATTATTAGCTTTTCCGAGTATATTACTAGCTATCGCAGTCGTTGCTATTTTAGGGGCTTCTTTGGAAAATGCATTAATAGCAATTGCGATTATTAATATACCAATATTTGGGCGTCTCGTACGTTCGAAAGTAATTAGCTTACGGGAAGAAGAGTATATAATGGCCGCCAAAGCACAAGGAATGAAAAATGGACGAATCATATTACATCACATTTTACCGAACAGTACAGCCCCGATTATTGTTCAAGCAACATTAGGTTTTGGTACGGCTATTTTGGAAGCAGCTGCATTAGGCTTTTTAGGATTAGGGGCTCAACCACCTGATCCGGAGTGGGGGAAAATGCTAGCAGATGCAAGAGATTTCATCCAATTAGCCCCTTGGACACTAATTGTACCAGGAGTTGCTATTATGTTAGTGGTTCTTGGCTTTAACTTAATTGGGGATGGGTTAAGGGATGCACTTGATCCAAAGATGAAAAATTAGATAGTACTCTATAGAAGCGTCGAGATAGTCGCATATTGTATGAGGCCTAAGTTATGTCGCAGTTTCATTAAAATAAGATTTAAAGGAACAAGTTCATTCCTGTATACAAAAATAGGGGGTGTCGAAAAAGTTAACTAGACTTTTCCGACAGCCCCTTCATTATTGGTTCTCCGTATTTAAGTTGTATTTTATAAAGTTCCTTCATTAATTCATACCCAACTACAGGTGCAGCATCCTCATATACAGGTTTTATTGCCTCACGCCATAGTCTTTTTTGCTCTTGATTTAGCGTATGAATTTCTATACTTTTTAGCTGTTTTAGATTTCTACTATGTTGGTCATTCATTTCAATAGAATGACGACTTACCCATTCTGTCGTTTCTTGTAATGATTTCTTAATGACTTCCTGAATTTCAGGTTGTAGTCCTTCCCAAAACTCTGTATTAATAAGCACCACATATCCAAGATAACCATGATTACTCATTGTTAAGTATTTTTGTTTTTGATAAAACTTTTTCGTATATATGTTTGATAATGTATTTTCTTGTCCGTTTATAAAATTAACTTCAAGATTCTTATATGTTTTATTAAATGGTAGGGTACTAGTACTTGCTTCAAACGCCTCAAACTGTGCATCAATAACTGGGCTTGGCATAATTCTAAAATGTAATCGACTAAAGTCAGAAGGATATTTGATAGGATGAGCATTATTTGTTATTTGTTTATATCCGTTGTACCAAAATGCTAATCCAGTCACATTGGAGCCTTTTAGTTCCTTCAATAGAGAATGACCAATTGGACCCTCGTAAGCATCCTGGACTGCCTGATAGGAGGGGAAGGCGAAAGGAAGATCAAGTACCTGCCATTTCGGATAATAGGCAGAAAGCTTTGAAGTAGCAGGTGCAATCATTTGTACATTTCCTTTATTAATTGCTTCCCACTCATCATTATCATTATATAGGACTCCATTAGAATGAATTTCTACTTTTACTTTTCCGTCTGTCCGCTCCTCCACCATTCTAGCAAAGCGATGTGCTGCCATTCCTTTTGGAGTGTTCTCTGCAACGACGTGACTAAATTTAATGACGATTTCATCTTTAATGCCCTCTTGTTCATCATCATATTCATAGGATCTAACCATTTCACTTATATCAAATCCAAAAAAAATTGCTGTAACGATACCTGTTAAGATAAATAGAGTTATAGTCGTAACAGTTTTCAAGGATTTCCCCTCCAGTAACAGGAACGTTTTCAATAGTGTAACATAGAAGATTAACTAATGGTACAATAGGCTTAACTGGAACGGGAAGGACGATTTGCATGTCGCTAAAGCGTATGCCTATTCGATGGAAGATTACCATTCTATCATCTGGAGTTGTGTTATTTTCTATATTAGTTATTATGATAATTTATATTGGAAACACGATTGAATCCAAAAAGGAAGAGCTGAGTGATCATGCGATGATTACTGGTCGAACGGTCGCAAATCTTCCGGGCATTATACAAAATATTAGTCTATCAGAAGGATGGAATACGATTAATCCTATAGTGGAAAGGATCAGGACGGTTAATAACGCAAATTATATCGTCGTGTTAAACATGAATCGAATCCGCTTTTCCCATCCAAATGACAAAATGCTTGGAACGATTTCTTCCGGTAGAGATGAAGGTCCTGCATTTGCTGAGCATAGCTATGTGACAACAGCTAAAGGTGAACTTGGAAAGGTTGTAAGAGCATTTGTTCCAATTATGGATGAAAAACACGAGCAAATTGGAGTAGTCATTGTTGGAAATGTGCTACCCTCACCCACCGACATCCTTTTAGATACAAAAGAAGAAATATTCCTTATATTATTTCTAACAATAGTATTTGGCATAATAGGTTCTTGGTTATTGGCTCATCATATAAAAGAACAGACGTATCAGCTTGAGCCGCATGAAATTGTTCAATTATTAGTGGAACGAACGGCTATTTTCCAAGCCATGAATGAAGGAATCATTGCAGTTGATCGGGATAATAAAATCATTATTTTTAATGAGAAAGCAAAGAAGATATTAGGAGTAGAAGGAAATATAATTGGAATAGATGCAAATACAATAGTGAAGGAAATAGAGCTCTCTTTTGTGATTGAAAAAGGAAGAGAGGTTTATAATGAAGAAATAAGAATAGGTGATAAGCTCATCATGAGTAGCCGAGTGCCTATTTTAGTGGACCAAGAGGTAATTGGGGCAGTAGTAGTTTTTCAAGATCGAACAGAAGTTACCCAAATGGCTGAAGAACTAACAGGCGTTAAAGCGTTTGTTGACGCTTTACGTGTCCAAAATCACGAGCATATGAATAAACTTCATACAATAGCAGGTTTAATACAATTAAATCAGAATAAAAAAGCGCTAAATTTTGTGTTTGAAACTACTGAGAGACAAGAGGAGTTATTGAAATTTTTAGGTAAAGGAATGAGAGATTATAGTATTGCAGGCTTATTAATAAGTAAGATTAGCCGTGGAAGAGAGCTTGGAATAGAGGTAAGTATAGACGAATATAGCCAGCTCAAGCAATACCCAATGCTGTTGGATCAGCATGACTTTGTTTTACTATTAGGAAACTTAATAGAAAATGCGTTTGATTCCTTTGATCAAGTCGAACGTGAGGAAAAATGGATCGATATTTTAATCGAACAAAATAATACCTACTGCAAGGTTATAGTAGAGGACAACGGTATTGGATTAAAAGAGGATGAGAAAAAAAGAATATTTGAAAAAGGATTTACAACAAAGGGAGAAAAAGGATCTGGTATTGGTCTTTATCTAGTAAATAAAGTAATCGAAAAAGGCATGGGAGAAGTAGAAGTTATCTCCTATTATGGAGAAGGGACAAGCTTTATCATAACCTTTCCAATGACTCATGAAATGAGGGAGTATGGGGATGCATAAGATTAAAGTGCTTTTAATCGAAGACGATCCTATGGTATTAGAAGTAAATCGTCAATTTATCGAGCGAGTAGAAGGTTTTCAAATTATAGACACAGCGAAAAACGGAATGGAAGGCTTACAAAAAGCGAAAGAGCAAAAACCGGATTTAATCATTCTCGATATCTTTATGCCAGAGCAAGATGGTATTGATACATTAAAAGCTGTGCGAGCGGAGCAATTAGATGTAGATATCATTGTCATAACGGCTGCCAATGATAAAGCTACAATTAAAACGATGCTCCAAAATGGGGCTCTTGACTACATCGTTAAACCATTTCAATTTGAAAGACTGCAACAGGCACTCCAGCATTATTATACCTATCGAAATAATTTTAAAGGTGAAGGTGAGTTAGAACAACAGCACATCGATGCCCTTATCCCATCCTTATCATCCAATATCAAGATAGACAATCAACAGGAAATAAATGCCCTTCCGAAAGGGTTAAATGAACAAACTTTGAAACAGATCGTCCTATTTTTAATTCAGCAGGAAGGCTCTGTATCTGCAGAAGAAACAGCAGGAGGAATAGGAATTGCACGTGTAACAGCAAGAAGATACTTAGATTTTTTGCAAAAAACAGGAAAAGTTGATATGGATATTCAATATGGCGGAGTAGGTAGACCAATAAATAGATATATCATTTCCGACAAATCTTCCTAACAAATATAATGTAACGACCCACTTCTCTTATGATTTGGGTCTCTTTTAATCTCATATGTTTTTTGTTTAGATAAGACTATGGTATTGAAAATTTGTTCATTTACGTGTATTGAATGATGCACCCTCTTCCAATATGATATCTACTATTTATGCTTTCGATCTTACTTGACCAAAAAGACCAAAATGTCCAATATGTTCAAAATGTTTTCAAAATTGTCTGAAAGCGTTAACATCATCAATAGTAAGAATATTTAAACTATAATAATAGGGGGATATATATGACGAAACGTTTATGGTTTGTTTTGATGCTAGCTTTCATGATGATTTTAGCTGCTTGTGGAGGTAATGAAGCAGGAGGAGAAGGTTCTGGGGGTTCAGGTGAAGGAGATTCTACATCACTAGTATTTGGAACGGGTGGTACTTCTGGTACTTACTATCCAATCGGTGGTGCACTTAAGCCGATTTTTGAAGAAAGTGAAAGTGTTGGAAATGTCACTGTTGAATCAACAGGTGCTTCGGTTGCGAACATTCAAAACATAGAAGATGGTCTGAATCAATTAGCAATTGTTATGAGTGATGTAGCTTATGATGCAGTAAATGCAACAGGACAATTTGAGGATGGGAAAGTTGACGTTCAAGCATTAGCAGGAATGTATCAAAACGTCGTACAGGTAGTTGCGCTTGAAAGTAGTGGCATAACTTCGGTAGAAGATTTAGCAGGTAAAAAGGTTGGAGTAGGTAAAGTAGGGTCTGGTGTTGAGCAAAGTGCGAAGAAAGTACTTGAATCTGTTGGACTTACTTATGACGATTTAGAAAAAGTAACACATACTGGTTATGCTGATAGTGTGCAAGAAATGAAAAATGGTAACTTAGATGCAGCCTTCTTTACATCAGGTGTCCCAAATAGCAACATAACAGACTTGATGCAACAAAATGATGTTGTTTTTGTAGAAATCAAAGGGGATGTTGCGGATAAGTTAATGGAGATGTATCCATTCTATAAGCCATTTACGATTCCAGCTGGTGATGAAGCTAAATACAATTTAGAACAAGAAGTACAAACAGTTGGTATTCAAAACATGATCATTGTTTCTGCTGATTTAAGTGAAGATCTAGTATATGACTTAACGAAACGTTATTACGATTATTTAGGAACTGATGCTGTAGCAGTATCAGCTCTAACACAGCTAGCAAGGGATGAAATAGCCAAAGGTTTAATAGCTCCGCTTCATCCAGGGGCTAAGAAGTTTTATGAAGAACAAGGAATACTAGAATAATAAAAGGATAAAGGGTACCAACCTCGGTACCCTTTCTTTTAAAAATGAAAACAAAATTATTAATAATTTTAACCATAATTGGTTTGGGATTCCTACTGTTCATACCTGTAAATGTGCTGACAATGACAGTGGATGGAAAAGAATATTCTCTTGATTTTCTCCAAAAAAATGAGACCTTTTCTATTCGATGGGTTCACTCCGTTGAAAAAGAGGAGTGGGAGGAATTTTTTTACGTTAATGATGATGAAATATTTATTCAGTCTACAAGATTTAAAACCTTTGGTGCAGGGGTTCCAAATAATGTAGGAGAAGACTCCTACATTAAAGATGGTTGGGTATACATGGTAGATATTAATCGAAGTATTGGGGAAGTGTTTGTGGTTCGTACTGGAAAGGAAACGAAACACCGCTTTATCCTTGGTGAAAAGGAAGTAGAACTTGATGAACAAGAAGCGGCCTTTCATATTCAACCTATGAGGCTGCCTTTTATAAAGGCAATGATTTTTACATTTAAAACTTATACAAACAACTAGAAAGAGGTGAACAAATGAAACCAAATAAACATGCAGAGGCTGATTATGACAGAGAAAGCAATGTGCGATTTGGAATTCCTAAGTATGTTTCTCTATTCATTTCCGTGTTAGCAATTGGGTTATCTTTATTTCATTTATATACATCCTACGCGGGCTCGTTAGTTGATATACAGCAAAGAAGTATTCATTTATATACATTAATGACGCTAGGGTTTTTACTCTATCCCTTTTTGAGAAAAAGCTCGAAACAGGGAATTCCAATCTATGATTATATAACAGCAGGGTTATCTTTGTTTGTAGGAATTTATATGCTCGTTACTGCTGAAAGAATTATAGAATCAGGTGGCCAAATAAATGATACAGATTTTTATGTAGGTATTCTGGTCATTCTATTGTTATTTGATATTACACGGCGGGTAACAGGCTGGGGATTAGCCACCTTAGGCTTAGGCTTTTTATTATATGGTTTTTATGTCAAGCTATCGATTTATCCAGATTTAACATCGCCTATTTTGATGAATGTATCCAAGCAAATTGTTTCTCAACTTGTATTTATAACAGAAGGAGTCCTAGGTACAGCAATCGGTGTTTCCGCAAGCTATATTATTCTGTTCATTCTGTTCGGAGCATTTTTAAGTCGCTCGGGGATGGGACAGCTTTTTAATGATTTAGCTTTAGCGGTTGCTGGTCATACGAAAGGTGGCCCAGCAAAGGTAGCTGTTATTGCAAGTGGATTCTTAGGCTCTATTAATGGTTCTGCAATTGCCAACGTTGTTACAACAGGTGCATTTACGATTCCACTCATGAAAAAAATTGGCTATAAAAAAGACTTTGCTGGTGCAGTAGAGTCAGCCGCAAGTGTTGGGGGACAAATTCTACCTCCAATTATGGGGGCTGCGGCCTTCATTATGGCTGAAAACCTAGCTGTTCCGTATACGAAGATTATTTTAGCTGGTATTATTCCTGCTTTACTTTTTTATATTGGTATTTTATTGCAAGTACATTTTCGTGCTTCCAAACGAGGATTAGAAGGATTACCTAAAAGCGAGTTGCCATCTTTAAGGCAAGTGCTTGTTGAACGTGGGCATTTAATGCTCCCAATGTTGTTTTTGTTATACTTGTTGTTTTCGGGAAAAACACCATTTTATGCAGCGTTTTGGTCCATTATGGCAACAGTGATGATTTCTGGTGCTAAGCGTATTCTACCAATTATGACTGCTTTATCCCTATTTTTGATTTTTCAACCACAAGTGACAGCTCTTATTTCAGGAGAAGCAATGCCTGCTGTAAGAAGTGACTGGTGGGAGCTTCTATTAATTGTTGCCATTCCACTTGGAATTAATTTGTGGAGGAAGAAATTAAAAATAGAAGCAGAAGAGATGGATATTAAGGATTGCTTAAACGCGTTAGAAGACGGTGCGAAAACAACAGTTCCAGTAGCAATTGCCTGTGGTGCTGTTGGAATTGTAGTGGGGATTGCCTCTCTGACAGGGGTAGCACTAGAAATAGCAAGTAGTATCGTTAGTATTGGTGGTTTAGTAGAAAGTGATCTCATTCAGCTAATCATCACACTTTTCTTAACGATGATTACATCTATTATTCTTGGAATGGGTCTACCTAGTATTCCAACTTATATTATTACGAGTACAATGGCTGCACCTATATTACTTCAACTTCCGTTGTTCACTGAACTTGCTGGATCAACAGAAGTAGCTATTTTTGTTGCTCATATGTTTGTTTTCTATTTTGGTATATTTGCCAATATTACACCTCCTGTAGCACTGGCTGCCTTTGCGGGAGCCGGAATTGCAGGTGGAAATCCGAATAAAACTGGTTTCCAAGCAATGAAATTAGCGATAGCAGGGTTTATAGTTCCATTTATGTTTGTGTTTTCACACGAAATGTTAATGATAGATGCAACAATATTAAATATTCTTGTTATAACAATTACCTCTATTGTAGGTGTCCTATTGTTATCCGTTATGACAGAAGGTTATTTATTTCAAAAAGTTCCTGGTTGGTTAAGAATTGTTTCTGGAGCTGCTGCTTTACTCTTAATCTATCCAGGCTTGATTACAGATTTAATTGGTGCTTCCGTGTTTATCCTCTTATTAGTTACAAATTGGCGAAAGAAAGAGGAAATATCAGAAGGACCATCGATTACAACGAACTAAATGAAGATGGGAGTGTATTTAAAGGAGCTACAGTGAGTAATATTACTTTAGTAAGCCTTTGAATAGGCTCCTATTTTCCTTTTAAGGGAAAGATATAGTAAGATTTGCTAACATAATATTTAATTGGGTAGTTTTACACCCGTTAATAAATAAGGTAAAAAATTTAAACTTTGCCAGAGAGGAATGAAGGAAATGGACTTAGAACTTAGAGGGAAATCAATTGTTATAACTGCAGGGAGTAAAGGGTTGGGGAAAGCAACTGCTTTAGAATTTGCACAGGAAGGTGCCCATGTTCTTCTATCAAGCAGAAATGAGGAAGAGTTAAAGAAAGTAAAAGCAGAAATTCAAGAGGTTACTGGAAATGAACATATTCAATATGTTGTTTGTGACATGATGAAGCCAGATCATATTAAGAAGCTTATGGAGCACGCAGTGAGTTGGAATGGAACAATTGATGTTTTAATAAATAATGCTGGTGGACCACCTACAGGAAATTTTGAAAAATTTGGAGATGAAGATTGGCAACGTGCTTTTGAATTAAATTTATTAAGTTTTATTCGAACGATTAGAGAGGCATTACCACATATGAAAAAACAAAATAGGGGTCGAATAGTTAATTTTGCTTCTTCGTCTATCAAGCAAACATTAGATAATCTTATTTTATCCAACACATTTCGAGCAGGTATTGTAGGTTTATCGAAAAGTCTTTCTCAAGAACTGGCTGAACACAATATTCTCATTAATACAGTGGGACCCGGACGAATTGCTACTGATCGAGTAGCAGAATTAGATGAAATACGAGCAGGCAAATTAGGGACAACAGTAGATGAGGTAAGGGCCCAAGCTGAAAGGTCTATTCCAATAGGTAGATACGGAGAGCCTGGGGAATTTGCTAAAACGGTTGTCTTTCTTGCTTCTGGGGCCAACACTTATTTGACTGGACAATCTATTGTAATTGATGGTGGACTAGTAAAAGCACTTTAATGAGAAAGCTGGACAAGAGAAACCCTTTTGTCCAGCTTTTTAGGTAGTAGGATCTTCTCATTTTCCTTCACTAGTTATGTGGTGCCTGCTACCACTCTGAAATGGTTCGTTTAAATAATGTGTTCTACTTCAATCCAGCCTCGAACACTATTAACAAACCAAATTTGATCGAATTTAGGAAGATCCTTTTTTAACAGTATTTTCTCTTGAATTATTTTTTTATCCAACAGGGACTGACGGAAGGTTCCTGCTAATAATCCACTTTTTACTGGAGGAGTGTACAGTTTTCCATCTATTGCTACAACGAGATTCCCAGTTATAAATTCTGTAAGTTCCTCGCGTTCATTCCATAATAAGGCGGAATAAGCATTAGAGGGCATACCTTCCATATGCTTATTATAAAATTCTCTGTAGGTTGTTTTATGATATAGAAAAGGATTTTGCATATCTACTGGAATTTTAGAAATAGTGCAAACAACAGTCTTTTCCGCTTGTTTTACGTCTTGTGATTCCAACATCAGTTCCCCAGATTCACTCACTAATAATCTTATTTTATATAATTTATGTGCATTCTGATTAGCGAATGTTTCCAATTGAACTTTTACTTTTTCAATCTTTAACGGAAACTGAAAATATTTCGCTGAATCTTCAAGTCGTTTCAGATGATAGGCAAGTAAAGGATATTTTCCATTCTCTAATCGAAGGGATTCTAGTAATTGAAATACAGGGCGGTTTGCAGTAAGTAATTTCGCTTTCGTCAATAGCTCTTCATATTCTCCTTCTACTGTTGAGTCCCACGTTATACCACCACCAACTCCGTAGACTGCTTGGTTTGTTTCTGTATCAATTAAAACGGTTCGAATGGGGACATTAAAAACAGCCTCTCGATTAGGTTTTATATAACCTATTGCCCCACAATATACATTTCTGGCTGACGATTCTAAATTAGCGATATACTTCATCGTACTAATTTTGGGGGCACCAGTAATCGAACCACATGGAAACAGTGCTTGAAACCAATCATAGACAGAGAGATTATCTTCCAGATCGGCTTCAATAGTCGAAGTCATTTGATGAACTGTCGGATATGTTTCGACTTCAAATAGCTTTGGAACCTGAACTGTACCAGTCTTCGCAATTCTTCCAATATCATTACGAAGGAGGTCAACAATCATTAAGTTTTCTGCGCGTTCTTTTTCCGATAGTTGCAATCGATTTGCTAATTCATTATCACTTTGTAATGTGAAGCCTCTTTGTGCTGTTCCTTTCATCGGTTTTGTCGTAATTCTTCCGTCCTTAACTCGGAAAAATAATTCAGGAGATGCCGATAAAATACGAAATCTTCCTGTGTTTAAATAGGCACTATAAGAAGAAGCCTGGTTTTGTTTGAGTTGTTCATAAAATAACCGATCGTTACCTGAAAAATGAGCGTGAAGACGGGACGTAAAGTTAACCTGGTATGTGAAGCCTTCTTCAATAGCTTCTTTTATTTTTTTCAAACTTTGTTCATAGTTCTTGATATTCGTTTCAGACTTCCAATTGGATATTTCGTATTTATCTTCTGTCGTTGTTTTAGAAGTGTGACTTGGATGGTCAAAGATCCCGAACCACACTAGTGGAATCGCGGTTTTATTATTCACTTGAAAGGCAGGGTCAAAAGCTGGGGCTGCTTCGTAAGATACATAACCAGCAACATGGAAGTTATTATTTAATGCTTTTTCTACCTGTTTGAAAATGTCAGGAATTTCTTCTACTTTGTCTGTTTGCAAAATGTGAATGGGATCAGCAAAAGATAACGATTGTTCCTGACCGTCCTCGTTAGCAAAGTCAAATATTAGATGAGGTTTCATAAATGTCTTCATTCCTCCTCTTTCCTTCTTGCCAGTTTATTGCTAGCTGATAGCAATTAACAAGCATTTCATATCCAAACTCCGTCAATATGGATTCCGGATGAAATTGAATCCCGTAAATAGGTAAGGTACGATGGGTAATCGCCATTACTGCTCCATCCTCTGATAATGCCGTCGTTTCTAGTTCTTTTGGGAGTTCAGTAGCAATTAAAGAGTGATAACGAGTTACTTTGGAAGGACTAGGAATACCTCTAAAAAGTCCAACTCCATTGTGTTCAATCGTTGTCACCTTTCCATGCATCGGCTGCTTTCCTTTTTTTATTTTCCCACCAAAAAATTCTACTATTGTTTGATGGCCTAAACACACTCCTAAAATGGGGATACTTCGTTGGAACGTGTGTAGTATATCTTTGCAAATTCCAGAATCAGCCGGAGTACCTGGTCCTGGAGAAAAAACAATCAGATCTGGATTTATCTGCTTCAATTCTTCCATCGTAATATCGGTATTTCGATAAACTTGAACTTTCGTATCTATTTTTTTAAAATACTGGACTAGATTAAAGGTAAAGGAATCATAATTATCTATGATGACGATCATTTTTTTACACCTCGTTTAAGCATTCTTTACCCATTATAACCTTAGTGATGCATTGGAAAAAAGCTACCTTTTTTATGGAAGGTTAAATGGGAGTAATATCCTAAAAAATAGTTGTTTACTAGAAGAGAACTATCCAGTATTATCTTCTTAGCAAAATGACAATTAGGGGATAGAGAAATGGTACATCAGCTGCTAAAAAGTAGATGCTTTAAAATAATCATTATTTTCATTCTTTTTATAGGTTCCTATATACCAACTATCTCCACTACTAGTGCTGCAACAAGAGTAGTGGAGATAGTAAATGAAAGAAGTGAGGATACACGAGTTTTTCGAAATACGGATTTGACACAAACGATAGATGTTTTTCCTTATTCCGTTTTTAATCTAAATGCTGAATCCTTAAAGTGGGAACAACATATAACATTTACTTCTAATAAGATTACGTATGTAGCTTCCAGTGATCCTACTAGTAATCTATCTGCTGAAAACCAAATTATAATGGGAACAGATGAAAATGGGGTTGAATATCGAACGTTTATGAAATTCGGTGATGTTCTTCCTCAACTAGATAATAAAATGATTTTACATGCAAAAATCAAATTATATGAGTTAAACAATACGTTTACACCTGACTATTATTCACCTTCTTATAAGAATGTTAATTATGAGATTTATAGTGTGGAGTCTGAATGGCAAGCAGAGAACATTAGTTGGGAAAATCAACCGAGTGTAAAAGGGGATTTATTTGTTCAACAATCAGATTGGATGTATGAAAATGGTCCTCAGCATTCTTGGGATGTAACAGAGTTAGTAACCGAGTGGTATAAAGATCCGAGCACATATCATGGTGTGATGATGAAAGGAAATAAGACAGGAACACAAAAAAGTTTTTACAAAAGTGACGCTAATTTAAACGTTGTTCCAGTTTTACAAATCACCTATTCTGAGCCTCCGAGTGGACTAACAGGAATCGGAAATGGATTAGATGTGAATACCTCAAAAGGGATAATTAATATACAGTGGCATAGTGTTACTGGGGCAACGGGTTATAAAGTACTCTTTTATAATGGTTCTACGTATGAAGAAATAGATATTGGTAAGCAAACATCTTGGTCAACACTTCAAAAAAACTTATGGCCAACAGAAGAACAATTTGAAAACGCACCAACTTCTTTCAGACTAGATGGATCAGGTACTGAGCTTGCGGATGATCCAAGTGCTTTCTATGAACAAAATGGGGGAACCGATAAAAATCCATCTTTATACTATTTCCGAATAGTAGCATATAACGAATATAGTCAAACAGTATCAGACGAAATAGCGGTCCGTATACCTGACCGAACAGGACCAACCATTCCGCAAAATGTGAGCGTTTCTCAAGAGCTTTTTAATGATTTTACGATTACGTGGGATGATTCTTATGATAAGCATTCAGCTGTTTCATATGATGTTGAAGTTACGACAAATTCAGGAACTGTCGTATTCCGAACAAATACTGATAAAAATGAGGTTAAAATTCCAACAGATCGTTTAAGTATTCGTTCTGCTTATAAAATTTCTGTCTTAGCTCGGGATAATAGCAAAAATTATTCCTTATTTAGTAACGAAATTATTGCAACAGCAAGATTACAAAAGGATTCCATTTTTTCCTCTTATTCAATGCCAGGGTGGGTCCTTAACGTAGAATCCAACCCTTATATAAAGGTAGTTGTCAAAAATGAGGGAGCCGAGGATTGGACTTACGACAAGGGATACGAGTTAAGATCTAAGGAACTATCCTTTTCCGTTCCACTAGAAGTAGGAGAAGTTGTTCGTTCTGGTGAAGAAAAAACCTTTTCTTTTTATTTGACTGGGGAAAAAACCATTGGAGAACTTCCGATTGTTTGGAGAATGTACGAACCAAATGGTGGTGAGTTTGGGGATTCCATTCAAGCGACGTTAACATTTGCTGATTTAAATAAACCTGAGATTGGCATTAGTTATCCTAATGAGCACCAACGCATACACGGTATAATACCAGTGAAAGGATTCGTTACCGATTATCAACTTAAAGAATTTACATTAATGCTAGGGGAAGGGTCAGCACCAACAACTTGGGAGACGATTACAAGCTCTAACTCTAATACAAATGACCTTCTATTTAACTGGAACACGAATGGATTAGCTAAAGGGCTCTATACCCTACGTTTGAAAGCTGTTGATCAATCTGGTCATGAATCTATCGTTGATCGTAAAGTGTATCTTAATATTCCGCCAGATGCTCCTAGAGTAGACATTGTTGGGGACAATGCTACTGTCATGAAAGGGAGAAGCAATGCTCTAACACAAATTGAAATTTTAGCTAATGATAGAATAATTGCTAACGGTTCAACGGATGTGAATGGGTTATTTTCTATTAACCTTCCAAAGCAACAGGCTGGTACTGTATTGAAGATTTTAGCAAAGGATCAATCTGGTAATACGAGTCTTCCTACCCTTATAACAGTCGTAGATAAAACTGCACCAAGTATACCTAATATAAATACTATTACAGACGGTGCGACAATTGTTTCGGGGACTGCTGAGAAAGGCGCAACTGTAAGAATAGTGAAAGGTACTACAGTTCTGGCAACAGGTATAGCTACTTCAACCGGGGCCTATAAATTAACGATACCGAAGCAAGTGGCTGGTACTGTTTTATCAGCTTATGCTACGGATAAGGCTGGAAATAAAAGTGGGTATACAAAAATTACCGTGATTGATAAGACACCGCCAGCTACACCAAAAGTCAATGTAATAGCTAATCATACAAAAGCAGTGACAGGGACAACAGAGAAGTATGCTGTGGTAAGAGTGAAGCGGGGTACAACAATCATTGGCACAGCTACAGCTAACTATAAAGGTGTATTTTCGATTACTATTCCTGTTCAAAAGCCAGGAACTGTTTTAAGTATTTATGCGACAGATAAAGCAAGGAATACAAGCTCTATCGTCAAGAAAACAGTTGTTGACAAAATACCACCTGCTATTCCAACAGTAAACAAGGTCTATTCCTGGCATTACTATGTAAAAGGCAAGGCAGAAGCTTATTCTTATGTGACAATCAAAAGAGGCAGCACTATTATTGGAACTGCCAGAGCCAATGCAAAAGGTCAGTACTCGATAAAAGTGAAGCCCCAAAAGAAACGCGTATATTTATCGATAACGGCAAAAGATCGTGCAGGAAATGTGAGTAAGCCGAGACAAGTGAGAGTGTACTAAATATAAAAACCTGATTCCAGATGGAATCAGGTTTTTTATTCGTATTAGCGTTGTCGGCTAGTCTTGTTCTTTTTGTTTTGTCGCTTGGGTCATTTGATGCCAGACAGAACCTTTAGCTTCTTCGCCACCTTCTATTCTTTGTAAAGCCATTTTCACTTGCATTCTCACTTCGAACTCTGGATCATCAAGTGCTTCCTCTAATGCTGGTAAAGCTGATTCATCCCCGAGTTCGTATAAAAACATTGCTGCTCTCCAACGAACAAGTCTACTTGGATCCTTTAAGGAGGCAATCATTTCTGGCATGGCTTCTTTAAAACCTAAATCAGAAATGCAGTCCCCAGCTGTTCTCCTCACTGTAACGACGTTATCCTTCAATGCTTTATACAGATAAGGAAGGACTTCCGGTTCTTCAATCATACCGAAATAGGCAGTTGCTAATCTTCTGATCGAAGTCTTTTCATCGTCAAGTGCCTTTGCTAATACAGGTAAGTCCTCAAAGGATGGATCCATTCTCTCTAAGGCCGCATATCTTACTTTCCAATCAGGATTATTTAATGTCTCAAGGGTTGCAATTTTGTTCGGTTGCTGGTTAGTTGTACTAGGCTTGTCTTGTAAAGCTTGTTCCACTAGTTGCTGGATTCGGTCCTCATCATAGCTTGCTATTAGTTCTTCTACAATTTCGTTTTCAATTTCTTCAGTCGATCCGTACCGCGGATTCTGTTCGATCCATTTTCGTTCCATGACGATATTGGTCGAAGCAACGGAAGCTTTCATTGCTGCATTCATAAACATTTCTGGAAGAGCAACTCGTTTTTCTTCATTACCGTCATTTAATTTTACTTGCATCGGAATTCCTCGAAACATTTGAATGAATACTTTCACTTCACCAAAATGGTCATTTATGACATGATCTTCCACTTTATTCTTTTCCACTTTCGTATCCTCATAAGAACCAAACACTTTTCTCACTTCAGGTAGAATGGCTTCCCAAGGAGTACGTGGGTTGCGATCAAGAGCAATAAAATCAGCAACATGATATATACTTTTGACCCCTTCTATTTGAAAAAGTGCACGTATGTATGATGGTGCACCTTGTAAGGAATCATCGTTCTTATAGTTTCGATTTTGTCCATCTGGTAATGATTCACTTAGGTTAATTTTCATCGAATGTGGACTTGGAGTTGGTTCAATCGATATGATTTTCACAATTATCCTCCTATTATTTCTAATTCTATTGCTATTCATTTTAACAAATGTGGCATCATACTTCCATTTAAGTGTGATAGGAGAAGAATATATGGTAAAAAAATATAAATTATGGTACATTATTTTTGTTTAGTGTACTATATGAACCAATACACTTCATACAGTAGTTAAGGGGTGATGAAACGATGTATGTATTGCTTAATCCGAAAAGCAATGTCCCTATTTATGAACAAATTGTAAGGGAAGTCAGGGAACGAATTATTCAAGGCATTGTGAAGCCAGGGGATAAAGTCCCATCCATTAGAGAGCTATCAGCAGAACTTATGGTCAATCCCAATACAGTGAGTAAGGCATATAAGGAACTAGAACGATCTGGTATTTTTGTTACGTTAAGGGGCAAGGGAACGTTTATTAATGAAGATGTAAAAGATTTGAAAAATAATGCAGAAAAACAGAAGGTGCAGGAAAGAGCCAAAAGGCTAGTAGTTGATAGTATATATGCAGGTATTGATGGAAAAGAGTTAATCTCCATTATTGAAGAATATTACATAGAGTTGAGGAGGGACAAAGAATGATAGTAGTAGAAAACCTTGTTAAAACAATTCGTCGTCAAAAGGTTTTAAAAGGGATAGATATTACGGTCCAACAAGGGAGTATTACAGGAATAGTCGGTCGAAATGGAGCAGGTAAAACAACTTTATTACGTACTATTGCTGGAATTATTAATCCTACGAAAGGAAATGTAACGTTTGATGGTAAAAGTGTTTATGCATTTCCAGAGGTTAAACAGAATATCGTCTTTGTACCGGATACAACAGATGCTTTAAAACAATATAGCATAAAAGAAATTGTCAGCCTTTATGGGTTAATATACAGCAACTTTGACAGCGAATATTTTTACAGTTTATTAAGACGGTTTTCGATGAAGGAAACAGGGAAGATAAGATATTTTTCAAAAGGACAAAAAGCATTATTCTCTCTCATATTAGCTTTTTCAACAAATGCGAAATTTCTACTACTAGATGAGCCAACAGATGGATTAGATGTCATTATAAAAAAGGAAATTTTACGATTTATTGCTGGGGAAGTAGCAGAACGTGATGTATCAGTTGTAATTTCTTCTCATCGCTTAGACGAGTTAGAGGCTTTAGCAGATCATATCATTGTTTTAAAAGATGGCATAGTTGATTCCCATTTAGATATGGAATCACTTAAACAAAAATATCGAAAACTACAAGTTGCTTATGAAAACCATCTTCCGGACGGATTGAAAAAGCATCTCGATATATTGCATAATTCAGGTCGAGTATATATTATATTGGTTCCTTCTGATGATGAGGAAACGATCGATCTTCTTCAAAAAAGTAATCCGTTGTTATATGAAGAGTTACCTTTATCACTAGAAGATATTTTTGTGGCAAAGCTTGGAGGTGACAGTTATGCTTCCTAAAGCGTTATGGAAAAAAGAATGGAAACATGTTTCCTTAATCGCATGGGGGATATTGATTATTTTTTTACTAGAGTATCCTTTTAAAGCAAGTATGAAAATAGAAGAATGGAAGGAAGAACGGGAGCATTATGTGCTAGATTGGGAATGGAATAACTTCCTAATACATCAAATGGAATATTCCTTTACAGCCAGTGTGTTTACTGTTTTCGCTGTAGTATTAATTATTGTTTTAGCAGGAATATTAATTGGCCTAGAAAGAAGTTCAAAACGTCACGATTTTTCCCTAGCTCTTCCGTTTTCAAAAAGATCCATGTTCTTGACTAAATGGGTCTTAGGGTTTGCCACTATATTGTTTTCATACACCGTAAGTTTTTGGTTAGGTTATTTAGTTCTTTTGCGTTCGGAATATGGGTATGTACTTACAGAATTGGATGTTACCACAATCTTTTTCGCACCTTTAGCAGCCTATTTTGTCATTTTTTCACTGGCTATGTTAATTGGTACAATAGCAGGTGATATGAGGTCACAAGTAACCTTAAGCTTTATCTTTTTATTCTTTGCACAAGGATTTAGTATTATCCTTTTACACTTTTTAGCTACACATGGATTAATCTATTTTGATTATGTACTACCACCATTTCTACAGGACATCTTTTGGCCAACCTATTTAACAAGTATGAATATAGCAATAGCCGACCTTATTTATCCTATAATTGGAGGAGTTATCTTCTTTATTGTAGGAATGTTATTGTTTGAAAAAGCACCTGCTGAGCATAGTGGAGAGTTTTTAGTTTTCCGCTCACTGCACCCAATTTTTGCTTTCGGTATATTAATCAGCTCGGCGTTAGCAGGTGGTTTGTTGATGACGACCATGATTAGTTTTGGCTTTACAGGGGGAATAAATGTTCTCTCCTATTGGATCGGTGCCATAGTTGCAGGTGGATTTTCTTGGATTATTATTAAAAGGCTATTACAAATAAGTAAATGAGAATGGCGTGTTGAGTGCATAAGGTGAAAGATATTAAAGATAGCTTAGAATAATTGTAAATGGGATGTCATGAAAATGGCATCCTATTTTCATTATTGCTTAGGAAATTATAAAATTTCGGACTTGTGGATAAGTTAGTTACACTGGGAAGCCACGTCTAGCTCCAGCACCTAACCCCTCGGGACATAAGTCAATCCCTTCTGTGGCAAAAACGCCACGGCAGGTCTTGTCTTATGCCTGTCGGGGGTGAGCAAGGCGCTTGCGCTTTTGTTCTTGTTATTTTTGATGGATATGGGACGTACAAAACATGTTTTTTACTTAATTTTATAAAAGATCTCTAACTACTATGGACAAGGTATATTGGCAATATGTTTGATAATTAAATACTTGATTCTACTTATAAAAAATGGTTGAATGGGAAAAGCATACTTAAAAAGGAGGAGTGAATATATTTTGTTAAATAAACTAAAATTGTTCTTCCTTGTATCCATTTTGACAATTGTAATGGCTGCATGTGGGGATGAGGCGGAAGAAAACGAACAAGCAACAGATTCTGAAAATGAACAAACCCAAACTGAAAATGATCAATCACCAGAAACGGGGGACAATGCTGAGACACAAAAAGCAGTTGAAGATGATGTTGTTGTAGCGGTTGTAAATGGTAAAGAAATCAAGGGAATTGACTATAATGCATTTTATCAACAAGTATTATCATTTTATCAGCAGCAAGGACAAGATGTTTCTAGTGATGAAATGGCAGTTCAACTTAAACAAACGATTCTTAATGAACTTATCGGACAAGAGTTAATTGCTCAAGATGCTGAAAAAAAGGGTTATGAAGCATCCGAAGAGGAAATAAATGAACAAATAGATATGGTAAAATCACAGTTTGATGATCAAGAGCAATATCAAGAGCTTTTAGAACAGAGTAATATAACAGAAGATGAATTAAGAGCTCAATTAGCAGATCAAATTAAAACGAATAACTATATTGAGGAAGAGGTTAATGTAGGTGAGGTAAGTGAAGAGGAAATTCAAACCTATTATGATCAATATAAAGAGATGGCACAAGATGAAGCACCTGAACTAGAAGAGGTAAGGGACCAGATTGTAGCTGAACTTCAACGTGAAAAACAAGGAGAACAAATTGCGAAATTAGTAGAAGAGTTGAAGGAAAATAGTGAAATCGATATTCGTATATAGTGTAAAAGATAGCTTTAAAGGCTAACTTTTGGAGTACACATTTATAAGTAGAGGATTGAAGTGCAATAGACTTAGTAACCGAAATACAAGTAAAATTATAAAATAATTTGGCATAGCAAACGCTCAGATTTCTTTAATCTCTGAGCGTTTCTTTTGTAGTATTTTATTCGATTTAAATCCCGTCATGGTACTTACCATGAAAATATGTTGTCTCGTTTAAACTGACAAATCATATGATAAAAACTTAGGCAGTTGCTGTTCATGCTTATCGAGCATAATCTGTTCTGGCTTGATGTTCTGCTCGCGAAGTACTTCAATGTTTTGCACGAGGAAGTCGTCGCTACCAACGATATAGAAGAGACCCTCCTTGTCTGCGGCTAGCTTTTTCACATTTTCATAGTAGTCTTTACGGTTATCAACAAACTGTGCTGTGAACTTCTTGTCCGGTGCGGACTCAAACATGTTAGTGAATAGAAAATCCTTTGATGAATCTATGTTCAAGGAATAAATTTGTTTGACGTTGTCCGGGCGCTCGAAATAGTCAAGTACAAGCGGTCTGTAAGTTGCTAGGCCGACACCTGATGACAACAGGTAAACATTTTTATCTTCTCTTTTAAGTGGTACATTCGAATGGGTTTTAAATATTGCAACTTCTTTGCCGACTTCAAGATTCCTTAAAATCGTTTTAAACTCAGAGCACTGCTCTCTGATACGTGTTGTAATACCGATTGCATTTTCGTGCGGTAAAGTGGAAATTGACATATGGCGAATCAAGCTTCGGTTTGGTTTATCTCCGGCATTGAAACCCTCCAGTGCGAAGTGGGTGTGGGAACCTTCTTCCCACGTAAAGCCTTCCGGACAATCCAACAGATACGTTTTAACCTCCGGCGTTTCCTCAATAATCTTATTTATTTTAGTCCAGTAAATTTGCATGTTGCATTCTCCTTACTCGTTTATATGTATCTTTACAATCTAATATACAACAATTGATAATGATTCTCAATTAAAAAGATTGATTTTTTTAGATGATTTATGTGATTTATATTA
Organism: Salirhabdus euzebyi; assembly: GCF_014207435.1. Lineage (GTDB taxonomy): Bacteria > Bacillota > Bacilli > Bacillales > Alkalibacillaceae > Salirhabdus > Salirhabdus euzebyi. Next base: position 119,549 of record NZ_JACHGH010000005.1, on the reverse strand, counting down.
ACGACCATTTTGACCTGGACAGAAAAGTCTTCTCTTTTCAATAAAATCCTGTCATAAAAAATTCATGAGTACTAGATGTAATGAATAGTATTTTCTGAATTATTGTAATACAATAGAAGTACGCGGTAGGGTGATTTTACCAATCTTTTAGGTGTGAAAATGTGTTAGCACCTACATATCCTGAGGAGGATGAAGATGAAAAAGATTATTAATGACCCTAATTTAGTAGTACAGGACATGTTAGCAGGTATGGTGGCAGCATTTCCAAACGATTTAAAAGTAGTACCTAACACTACTGTAGTAGCACGTAAGGATGCTCCTGTATCCAACAAGGTAGGATTAGTTAGTGGTGGTGGTAGTGGTCACGAGCCAGCACACGCTGGGTATGTTGGACAAGGAATGCTTGATGCTGCTGTTGCAGGTGAAGTATTTACATCTCCGACTCCAGACCAAGTCTATGAAGCTATTAAAGCTGTAGACGGTGGTGCAGGTGTATTTTTAGTTATTAAAAACTACACTGGTGACGTAATGAACTTCGAAATGGCTGCAGAAATGGCAGCTGCTGAAGGAATTAATGTAGAGCAAGTAGTAGTAAATGATGATGTTGCGGTAGAGGACAGCTCTTTCACAACAGGACGTCGTGGTATTGCTGGTACAGTTTTCGTACATAAGATTGCTGGTGCGAAAGCGGAAGCTGGTGGATCCCTTGAAGAAGTAAAAGCTGTAGCAGAAAAAGTAGTGGCAAATGTTCGTTCGATGGGTATGGCATTAAGCCCATGTACAGTACCAGCTGCTGGTGAACCTAGCTTTGTGCTTGCTGATAATGAAATGGAAGTAGGTATGGGAATCCACGGTGAACCAGGTATTGCCCGTAAAGAAATTGCTACTGCAGATGAAATCGCACAAGAATTGACACAAAAAGTATTAGATGATATTGAGTTTAACAGTGGTGATGAAGTTGCGGTCATGGTAAACGGTTTAGGCTCAACTCCAGAAATGGAGCTATTCATTGTAAATAAAAAGGTTCACGCAATGTTAGCAGATCGTGGTATAAAAGTGTACAAAACATTTGTTGGTGAATATATGACATCCTTAGAAATGGCAGGATGCTCTGTTTCTCTACTTAAATTAGATGAGGAATTAAAAGAGTTACTTGATGCAGAATCAAAAGCTCCAGCATTTCGCAGCTAGTAGGACAGGGGGGAATTAATGTGGAATTACAAGTTCAGCACGCTTTAAACTGGATAGAAAAAACGAATGAAAAAATACAAACAAATAAAGACTATCTAAGTGCTTTAGATCGAGCAATAGGAGACGGTGATCACGGTCTTAATATGGCTCGAGGCTTTCAAGAAGCAGTAGGCAAGACAACTTCTTCATCCTATACGAGTGTATCGGACATTTTTAAGGATGTAGCGATGACATTAATGTCTAAGGTTGGTGGTGCTTCAGGTCCCCTTTATGGAACTGCTTTTTTAAAAATGTCCATGGCAGTTAAGGGTGAGGATTCCGTCAGCCATGAACGGTTTACAAAAGGTGTAGAAGAAGCAATCAACGGAATTATTCAAAGAGGAAAAGCAAAAGAAGGAGACAAAACACTTCTTGATGTTTGGACTCCTGTTTTACGCATGTTACAAGAGCAAAGTGATTTTGAAGCAGACTCTCTAGAAAACACAGCGAAGAGTGCGATGGAATCAACGAAAGATGTAATGGCAATAAAAGGGCGTGCTGCTTACTTGAAAGAACGTTCTATTGGACATCTTGACCCTGGATCTGTTTCTTCTTACTATTTATTTGCATCACTTGCTGAAGTGCTTAAGGAAGGGGAATAATTAGATGTCACATGTAGGAATCGTTTTAATCTCCCATAGTTCTAAGGTTGTTGAAGGGATTAAAGATATTATTCGCCAAGTTGTTCATGATGTTCCAGTGGAAGTAGCTGGTGGAACGGATGACAATGATATCGGCACTAGTGTTGAAAAAGTTCAAGGTGCTATTGAACGTGCTTACAGTGAAAAGGGAGTTCTTCTCTTTTTTGACTTAGGAAGTGCGAGGATGAATGCTGAGGTAGCTATTGAACTATCGGAATACGATAATATTAAAATAGCTGATGTTCCTTTATTAGAAGGATCCTATGTTGGTGCAGTAGAATCAGGTATGGGGAAATCATTAGAGGAAGTATTAGAATCAGCAAAAAGCGTGTTAAATCCGAATCATTAAGTGAACCCCTCTAACAATAATTGTTAGAGGGGTTTTTCAATACTATGAACTCACCATCTTTCCACCATTCACATGAATTACTTGGCCTGAAACATAAGAGGAATCCGAAGAGGCTAAATATACATATGCTGGAGCCAATTCAAACGGCTGGCCTGCTCGTTTCATCGGTACGTCTTGACCAAATTTATTTGCCACATAAGCTGCAGAAAAACTAGATGGGATCAAGGGAGTCCATATTGGACCTGGTGCTACGGCATTTACTCTAATGCCTTTTGAAATAAAGTTTTGAGAGAGTGCACGAGTGAAACCAACTATTGCCCCCTTTGTAGCTGTGTAATCTATTAACTTCTCATTACCTTCATATGCAACAATGGAAGCTGTATTAATAATGGAACTACCTTCTTTTAGGTATGGCAATGCTGCTTTTGTTGTGTAAAAGAAAGGATAGATGTTCGTCTTGAACGTAAAGTCCCATTGCTCTGATGTGATGTCCAATAAACTATCTTGAGGGTACTGAACGGCATGATTGTTCACCAAAATATCTAGTCTCCCAAAATATTTTATAGTGAGATCAACTACATTTTTACAGTGGGATTCTGATTTTAAGTCCCCAGGAATAAGTAGACAGTTACGGCCAAGCTGTTCCATTCTCATTTTTGTCCGATATGCATCGACATTTTCATATTCGTCATAATAGGCGATAACCACATTTGCTCCTTCTTTTGCAAAAGCAATGGCTGTTGCAGCCCCAATACCACTATCACCTCCCGTAATAATAGCAACTTTGCCTTCTAGCTTTGCTGAACCCGTATAATCAGGGTCTTCTACTATGGGTTTTGGTACCATAAGCGTTTCTACGCCTGGCTGACGGGGTTGATGTTGGGGCGGAAAACCTCCTTCTTGTGAATAGATATCTTTTTGTCTGTCGTTCCAGTACATTTTGTATGACTTCCTTTCATTTAAAGTTAAAAAAGATGAATTCATATGTACTATATTCAAATAAAACAAAGTTGTTTGCCTATACCAAAAACAGAATGGTAAGTGATTAGGTAGATATTTGTTATAATTAGTATGATCTTAATAATAGGCGTTTGCTAAAAGGATGGGGAATATGATAAGAAGAAGCTGTGTAGAATGTGGATTACCTTTTCCTATACAAGAGAAGGGTTTTTTGTATATTTATAGTCAACCATTACTAGTGGAATCTTTTCGAAGCTTCTCGTTTCCGTTTATACAAAAAGACAACACTATCCTTTTTCCATATGAAGAGAAGGAGACACTAAAAAAAATAATAGACAGCCTTTTACGATTAAAAATAAAGAATTTGTTTGCATATACAGGTCAGAAAAAGGATAAAATTGTACAACCAATGATTTCAATAGAAACCCTATATGAAAGAATAAAAACGGAGCCAATTGTGGATTTTATTGCAAAAGGGAACTTAGTAAGCCACTTTCAACCAATTGTTCAGTTACAGGATTTTTCTATTTATGGCTATGAGTCCTTACTTCGATCTAGTGATACTAACATCCAGATTAATCCTGGAGAACTATTTCAAGTTGCTCAACAAACAGGCTTGCACTCTCTTCTTGATCAAAGAGCAAGAGAAACGGCAGTGAAATCTAGGGTTAATAAAATTGGCAGTGGGGTTAAAAGTTTTATTAATTTCTTGCCATCGACTATATATAACCCAAAATTTTGTTTGCAGCATACTTTCTCCATTGTAGAAAAATATAATGTAGAGCCTGAGGACTTAGTTTTCGAGGTAGTAGAAACAGAAAAAATAACGGATGTTAATTTTCTGGTCGATATCTTTAATACATATAAAGAATCAGGAATGAAGGTTGCCCTTGATGATGTTGGTGCTGGATATGCGACTTTGGAAATGCTGAAAAAGCTATCCCCTGATTATGTGAAAGTAGATCGACAATTTATCTCTTATTGTGATCAAAATGTAGAAAAGCAATCTTTTTTACAGGAAGTTATGAATATAGCAAAGGGAATGGGAATTAAAATATTAGGCGAAGGGATAGAAAGAAAGGAAGAATTAGATTACTGTCGTTCTATAGATATGGATTTAGCACAAGGCTACTACATCGGAAAGCCCCAAGCAGAACCAGTTAACAAGATTTTTGTCATATAAAACGATAGGATGATACTACTAAGAAGCTACCGAGTAAACGGTAGTTTTTTTCTTAAACACTGTTAAATGATAGGTTGATTTTCGTTATTGACTGTAATCTGAAATCGATAAACATGTTAATGGATCTTTTCTTAAAAAGGATGTAATCCAAGAAATATGAGGTGATTTGCATGAAAAAGTATTACTTTTCTCTTTTACTAATCTTTCTTATCGGATGTTCTAATGATATTGGGGAAAGTACTCCTGAGGAAAAAAGCCAAGAAGCTGAAGAGGTGTTGCAGTCAGAAGAAATCGAAATTCTAGCAACAAATTTAAACATTCCTTGGACAATTAATAAATATGGAAATGTTTTTTATCTTAGCCAGCGGGGAGGAACAATTTTAATGGTGGAGGAAGGTAATGTGCAGGAGCAAAAAATCCATGTAACGAAAGAAATTAACCACGTAGGCGAAGGAGGATTTTTAGGCTTCATTTTAGCGCCAGATTTCGAGGAGACTCAGCATGCATATGCTTATTATACATATGAAGAAAATGGAGAAATATTAAATCGAATCATCACCTTGAAACGGGATGGAAAAGCGTGGAATGAAATTGCGGTACTATTGGAAGGAATACCAGGTGGAACTATTCACAATGGAGGCAGAATTAAGATTGGACCAGATGGTAAACTTTATGCTACTACAGGGGATGCAGGGATTCGGGAATTAGCACAAGAGACAAGTAGTTTGGCTGGTAAAATTTTAAGGTTAAACTTGGACGGTACGATTCCTTCAGATAACCCGTTTTCGGGGTCTTATATTTATTCTTATGGCCATCGAAACCCTCAAGGGCTTGCCTGGGATGAGGAAGGAAATTTATATAGTTCTGAACATGGACAAAGTGCGCATGATGAAATTAATTTGATTAAACCAGGGAATAATTATGGCTGGCCGGTAATGGAGGGTGATGAGACGGCTTCCAATATGGAAGCACCTGTATTTCATACGGGTACGGATACGTGGGCACCGTCCGGACTCACTTATCATAATGGTAAATTATATATAGCTACGTTAAGAGGATCTAGAGTAATGAGTTATGACATAAATGACCAAGTAACGTCTGTTATATACAATGAGGGAAGTAGAATGCGGGATATTATTTGGGAGGGTGGTTATTTGTATACGATAACGAATAATCGAGACGGAAGAGGAAACCCGAGACCTGAAGATGATAAGCTTATCCGCATAATCCCTTGATATTCATCATTGGATAAAATCCGATAATTTTAGTATGCTTTTAGCATATAAAAAGCTGGTCAAATACAAAGTGAAAATAGTGGGGTGGTTTCATGGCTAATATATTTTCTCCCTTTATTCATAATGAACGACAAAGAGACTTGTGGAATTTAGCACATTCGTTATCCGTTCGGGCGAAAAGTAGGCGAACAGAAGTTGATCAACAAGCATCTTTTTCAGAAGAAATGTTACGTGATTTAAAGGAAGCTGATTATGTAACACTTACGCTTCCTGAGAAGTATAACGGCAAAAACATTTCGTTATACGAGCTTTTATTAGTCCAAGAACAATTAGCTGTTGGTGACGGTTCAACCGCTTTATCCATTGGCTGGCACTTAGGTGTAGTGAAGGAATTAGCTGACGATCAAACATGGTCCGCTGACGACTTTCATCGTTTGGCAATAGAAATTAGTGAAAAGAAAAAAATAGTGAATCGAGCGGCAACAGAGCCAGCTACAGGGAGCCCGACTAGAGGTGGCAGACCAGAAACAAGCGCCACATTGGAAGGAGATCACTATGTTATAAATGGAAGAAAATCTTTTACTACAATGGCAAACGTATTAGACTATTTTATTGTTTCCGCATACGTCGAGAATAAAAAGGCAGTCGGCTGGTTTTTAATTCCCAATGATGTATCTGGGCTAACAGTAGAACAGACGTGGGACACTTTAGGAATGCGTGGAACCGGTAGTGATGACCTTGTGTTAACTAATGTAAAACTGCCTCAGGAAGCTTTAGTAGAAATACAATCCCCCAAGAGAGTGCCAAAAGGATGGTTACTGCATATACCTGCTTGTTACTTAGGCATTGCTATTGCTGCAAGAAACGATGCGATACAATTTGCTAAAAACTATCAGCCTAACAGTTTAAAAACAACTATTTCTGAGGTTCCACATGTGAAACAAAAGATTGGTGAAATGGATTTTGAGTTATTGCAAGCTCGCCATTTTATGTATGCAATCGCAAAAAAATGGGATGAAAACCCAGAAGAGAGAAACTTACTAGGACCAGAATTAGCTGCAGTAAAAGTTTCTGCCACTAATGCAGCATTGAAAGTAGTGGATTTGGCGATGAGAATAGTAGGTGGAAGAGGATTGTCTAAAGATTATTCCTTTGAGCAATATTACCGAGATGTCAGGGCAGGTATTCACAATCCACCAATGGAAGATATGGTCATTCAAATGTTAGCAGGTAGAGCATTAGAAAACAATCAACAATAAAGCAACTTCCCTCATCTGAAATAGGTGAGGGAGTTTTTTTGTATAAGATAGGATTTAATCGTTTGCCCAAAAGTGTATCCATCATGATTTTAGATGAATTTAGTCAACCAATGAGAGTAACAACTGCTCTTTCTCTTCAATAAGATGTAATGGTAATGATTAATCTAAAACATTAATTAGGGGTGTGAGGATGTCAGCGATTACTGGTAAAGCGTACATCGACCGAATCGATAAAATGAATAATAATGTATGGATTGAGGGGGAAAGAGTAGAAAATAAGATTTCAGACCATCCCGCATTTAAAGGGGTATTGGCAACTCAAGCCATTCTTTATGATACACAACATCAAGTAGAACATATGACATATCCCTCACCTGTAAGTGGAAATCCAGTTGGTACTTCGTTTATGCCCCCAAAAACGCTAGAACAATTAATTCAACGGAGGAAAACTACTCAGGAATGGGCTAGAAAAAGTGGGGGCATGATGGGCAGAAGTCCTGACTATATGAACACGGCACTTATGGCATTTGCAGCTTCTAAAGGTCTGTTAGAAGGAGAAGAAAATGCATTTCCCGAAAACTTACAATCCTTTTATGAGGAAGCAAGGGAAAACGATTATTCTTTAACACACACATTTATTACTCCTCAAGTAAACCGCTCCGAACTATATTTTGAAGACTCTGATGAAGTAATTGCAGCTAAAATTGTAGACAAAAATGATGATGGGATTGTTATTCAAGGGGCTAGGCTTCTTGCAACACAAGGCGGAATTACAGATGAAGTTATGGTGTTTTCAGCTGGGGGATGTGTAGATCCTGCTTATGCCTATTCTTTTTCAATTCCAAGTAATACGAAGGGATTAAAATTTATATGTCGGGAGTCTTTTGCCTATAAAGATTCCTCCTTTGATTATCCTTTAAGTTCACGTTTTGAAGAGATGGATTCTATTATCGTATTTGATAATGTATTAGTTCCGTGGGAAAGAGTATTCTTCTACGAAAACTTAGAGCTTTCTAATAAATTTTTAATGGAAAGTGCATTTCGATCATTTGCTTTACATCAGGTAGTTTCAAGACAAATTGTCAAAATAGAGTTTGTGTTAGGAATCGTTGAGTCCATCGTAGAAACAATTAATATTGGTGAATATCAGCATGTTCAAGCAAAGGTTGCCGAAGTAATTGAAGCTTTAGAAATCATGAAGGCGTTATTGACTAGGGCTGAAGCGGAAGCAGGCATTGATCGCTTTGGGTTAATGAGTCCAGATATAAAGTCGTTACAAGTGGCAAACCATTACTTTCCTCGTATATACCCACGTTTTTCGGAAATCATTCAATTGCTTGGAGCAAGTGGAATGGTATCCATCCCAACGGAAAAGGACTTTAAATCAAAGCGGAAGAAAGATTTAGAACTATATTTACAAGGAGCAACCAAAGATGCAGAGGAGCGCTTAAAAGTTTTTCGACTTGCTTGGGATTTAAGTATGAGTGCATTTGGCACAAGGCAGACATTATATGAGCGATTCTTTTTTGGCGATCCAATCAGACTTTCTAGTGCTCTCTATAAAAGTTATGATAAACAGCCATATGTTGATTGGATAAATGATTTCCTGGTAGAAAAAGAAGATAGGGATCAGGAGAAGAATTAGTCTCTCCCTACTTTGTTGGTGCTGATACCAAAAGTTTAGTAGTTTGGCATCAGAGTTATTTTGTGCCAATTATGTTTATAATCGTGCCGAAGTGGAAGTTTATTGTGTCACTTTTGTCCATAATTGTGCCAAAATAGATGGATTTTGTGCCATTTTCGTAAATGATCGCGCCAATTGGGTATAAAGACCTATATAACACGTGAAACCCAGTCTCATATAGACTGGGTTTCTTCAAGTTAATAATTTTCTCTTGATAACAAGTTGCCATTTACAAATAAAGACGGTGACGGTTGCTTCATATATAAGTCTCTTGGGAAATTAGCAAGTGTTTCATAACCGTTATCTGTAATCCGAATAGCTTCACTAATTTCAACACCATAATTTTCGAACCATAGGCCAGGTATTAAGTGCAACGTCATATTTGGTTGAATAATGGTTCGATCTCCTTTACGAACACTAATCGTGTGTTCTCCCCAATCCGGTGGATAGCTTAGACCAACAGAGTAGCCTAAACGAGATGTTTTTTCATATCCATACTGGCCTATTGTTTTTCGCCATACCGCTTCAATTTCTTCACTTGTTATTCCTGGCTTTATCACTTCAAGCGTCTCGTTTAATCCCTCCGTCACGACTTTTGCTGTTTCCTCCATTTGTTGTGACGGTTGCCCAATTACCATTGTCCGAGCTAACGGAGAGTGGTATCGTTTATAGCAACCAGCTAACTCAATAATTGCTGGGTCGTTCCTATCGTAGCGATCATCCGTCCACGTAAAATGCGGTGCCGAGGTCTTTCGTCCGGAAGGTATCATCGGTACAATTGCGGGGTAATCTCCTCCATATTCAGCAGTTCCACTAACTTGAGCTTGATAAATATTAGCTGCAACGTCACATTCTCGAACACCTTCATCTATTGTCTCATAGGCTCTTTGCATAGCTAATTCTGCAATCTTTCCCGCCTTTTTCATATAATTTATTTCTTGTGGGGATTTAATAACTCTTACCCAATTTACTAGCTGTCCAGCATCTATTATCGTCGCATTTGGTAAACTCTTGACAAGCTTTTGATAAGATAAGGCTGAAAAGTAGTGGGTTTCCATTTCTACACCTATCACTCTATTTGCCTGCCCAATTTCCTTTAGAATGTTAGCAGCAAATTCCATTGGATGCTTCACATCATTCTGGACATAGTCATCAGGGTACGGAATAACATTATCATTGTGCATCCATGTAGAAATTTTAGCACTATTCGCATCCATCTCTCTTCCAATCCATATCGGTTGTTCCTCATCAATCATCACTACAAGCATTTGATGAACGTAAAATGACCATGCATCATAACCACTTAAATAATACATATTGGAAGGGTTGACGAGAATTAAAACTTCCATTCCTTGTTCATTCATTTTTTGTTTTGTTTTTCTCATTCTTTCCCTATATTCTTCTATAGAAAACACCGTTGATCACATCCTTTCTCCCTGGAGGTGAACGTGTAGAATTTTAGGTTTGGTGAGTAAGGTGAGCGTATACTAATTTGATAGATTAAAACACACAACTTTTGGATCTGTCATTTGATTAATTGCATACTGAATTCCTTCACGGCCAAGTCCTGAATTTTTCACTCCACCAAATGGCATTGCATCGATACGGTAATCACTGCTATCGTTTACGATAATTCCTCCTACTTTAATATTATGAATCGCTCGAAAAGCATGTTCTATATTTTGTGTAAAAATACCAGCTTGCAGCCCATAATCTACATCGTTTGAACGATTGATTGCATCATCTAAAGTATCCACTTCATATAAAATAACGACTGGCCCAAAGACTTCTTCTCTAGCTAAAGTACAATTGTTTGGCAAATTGGCCAATACGGTAGGTTCGTAAAATGCGCCATTTCGGTTGCCACCACATAATAGCTTAGCCCCTTTGTCAATCGCTTCCTTTACCCAAGATTCAACACGTTTTGCTTCTCCCTCTGTAATAAGAGGTCCCATATCTGTTTGTTCAGAAAGTTTATCGCCGACTATAAACTTTTTACTCTTATCAACAAACTGTTGTTGAAAGACTTCATAGATTTCTTGCTCAACATAAACCCGTTGAACACCAATACAATTTTGACCTGCTGCTGAAAATGATCCAGAAACAGTGGAATCAACAGCCTTTGATAAATCAGCATCTTTTAACACAATAACTGGTGAGTTGGAACCTAATTCCATGCCAAGCTTTTTCACACCAGCTTTAGCCGATATTTGTTTTCCTGTTTCATAACCACCAGTGAATGATACCATTTGCACGGCTTCATGTTGGGTGAGGACGTCACCAACTTCGCTTCCTTTACCCGTAACAACACTAAGCACTTTTCTTGGGAGACCTGCTTCTTCCAATAAACCAGCTAACTTTAGTGCACTTAATGGTGTTACGGAAGCGGGCTTAATGATAATAGCATTTCCACTAGCTATTGCAGGCCCTATTTTATGAGCTACTAGATTTAATGGATCATTAAAAGGAGTGATAGCTGCAATTAGACCTATTGGGAATCGATAATAATACCCAACTCTATTTTCACTTCCAGGTCTTTGATCAAATGCTAACGTTTCTCCATTAATTCTCCTCGTTTCTTCTGCACTTATCGTCAATGTTTCAATTGTTCGTTGTACTTCGCCTGTTGCTTCTCGTATCGTTTTACTTCCTTCCTCGGCTATTGTTTTCGCAAACTCTTCTTTTCTTTCCTCTAGTAGACTAGCAGCACGATACAAAATGGATGCTCGTTCATGGACTGGCATATTTGCGGCTATTTTAACTCCCTCTTCGGCCATTTTTATTGCTTCGAGCATGTCATCTTTACTAGCCGAAGGGACACTTGCAATCAGCTCATTATTTTGTGGGTTATACACATCGATTTTTGCTTCTCGATTAACCCAATTTCCACCGATACACATTTTAAGCTGTTCTACTTGTGCTTTCATGAGAATACTCTCCTCTCCATATACATATTTACCTATTTTTGATAGGTCACAGGGAAAGTTATTTTGGCGTGTCTATTATTTTTCTTTCTAAGTTAATAAGGTCAATTAATAAAGAATAACCAGTTTCCACAATTCCAGCACCGGCTCCTAGCAACGTAATTGGACCAGATAAGTCACATTCATAAGTGACGGCATTTGTTGCACCCTGAACGGCTGCAAGTGGATCGGTGATTTCGATTTTCTCAGGCATTACAGATGCTTCTACTCGTTGACCGTTCCAATTTATTCGACCGAGTAATTTCCACTTTTTCTTCTCTTGTTCAGCTTCTTCTATATCCTGTAAGGTTAAATGAGAAATTCCTTTACAATAAACATCTTCTTTCTTTAACGGAACACCCATAATGACATTGGCTAAAATGACAACTTTGTAAAGGGCATCGTATCCTTCTACATCACTTGTAGGATCTGCCTCAGCGTAACCAAGCTCTTGTGCTTTTGTTAAGGCATCTTCATATGGAATACCTTTCTCCATTTCTGTCAAAATGTAATTTGTTGTTCCATTTAAAATTCCTTTGATTTCATTGATTTCATTTCCGGCAAGAGACACAATCGGTAATCTTATGGCTGGTGTACCACTCATTACTGTTCCTTCAAAACCTAAACTTACATTGTGAGCTTTAGCAAGCTCCGATAACTCTTGGTATGCAAGAGCAACAGGACCTTTATTGCTCATCACGACGTTTTTACCGTTACGAATAGCTGCTTTACAGTGGTCAATTGCTGGCTGTCCGGTATGAACATCTGTATAGGTGATTTCAACAATTGTATCTGCATTTGTTTTTTCGATGGTTTCAAAACTATCCCAACCTTTTACAGCACCGTCTACATTTGGATAATCCTCTAAGTTTCCAGATTCTTTCATTATTTGGTCGACTTGTTCTAAATCTAAACCGTCCGGATGATGTATCGATCCTTTCTTCAAATCGGATATGGATACAATTTCAATATTTGTCCCGAGTGTACTTCGTAATTTTTCTTTTCTTGTACGTAAAATGTTTACTAACCCTTGACCTACTCCACCGAATCCAATTAAGGCAACTTTTTGAGTCATTTCATTCATCCCCCTTTGCTTTTGCCTATTTATAGTTCGATTGCCGACTTACAAAGTATATAAACCTTTTATATAACGAATTGCTGTTTCGGAAAGAAGTGTAACCCCATAAGGAAGGGCATCTTCATTGATATCAAATTTCGGCATGTGAAGTCCTCTATCTTTTTGGTTGTCAACCTTTGCTCCTAGGAAAAACACCGCCCCAGGGACAATTTCCGTCATATGACTAAAATCCTCTCCTCCTAAACCAAATGGTCCATGATGGATGTGGAAATCAGGCAATAGATCTTTTGTTGTTTGCTCAAACCATTTTGTAATAGTAGGATGATTATTTAAAGCAGGCTCCCCGTCATGAATGGTTAATTCATACTCTCCTCCTAATGTTTTAACTAGTTCAAGCGTGTTTTGCAGTTCTTTTTTTAACATATTTCTCCGTTCAGGGTTATAACTTCGAATCGTTCCTTGGAGTTTCACTTCACTTGGTATGACATTGTAGGAGGGGACCGTTTCTATACTCGTTACACTAATAACTGCGGGTTCTAGGGGGGAGGTTCTTCTTGAAATAATTCCTTGTATATTTTCCAGTACAGACGGTAACATTGATATGGGATCTGTACTTAAATGAGGATATGCCGCATGACCACCACTCCCTTTAATACAGGCATCAAAAGTATCGATACTTGCCATGCTATATCCTTCATTTAGTTGAATTTCTCCTACCGGCTGTTCAGGGTTCACGTGTAAAGCAAGAATAGCGTCCACTCCCTCTAACACACCAGCGTTAATTAAATAGGGAGAACCAGTTAATCCTTCTTCATCCATATCTTCTTCCGCAGGCTGAAAAATAAATTTCACGGTCCCTTTTATTTCACCTGCATTCATTTTTTCAGAGAGAAGGGAAGCAACCCCTAAAGCAATGGTTGTATGGGCATCATGACCACATGCATGCATAATTCCTTTATTTTTTGACACATATTCATGTTCATTTTCTTCATATATTGGTAATGCATCGATATCTGAACGGATTGCTATATTAGGTCCACTACCGGAAGAAATGGTTCCTACCACCCCGGTAGGTAAACCAATATTCTCCGTACCTGTTACCACTTCCATCCCATCAATCTGTTCTAAATAATGCTGTATATATTTCGTTGTTTTATATTCCTGGAAGCTAAGCTCAGGATATTGATGTAGTTGCCTTCTCGTGTCTTGAAGCTTTTGTTTCATTTTTATTGCTTGGTGAAGAGTGGAAGACAAACGATCACCCCCTTTGAAAAATGCTGTTCATTAAGAAGATTTGATGTTGGAAAGTGCTTGCTCCAAGTCATCAATAAGATCATTTACGTCTTCAATCCCAACGGAATAACGAACAAGACCTTCTGGAATCCCCATTGCTTTTCGTTCTTCTGGGGTACATTCAACGTGGCTTGTAGTCCTAGCTGGCCCAACAACTGTTTCCACTGATCCTAAATTTGCAGCACGATTAGCATATTCTAGTTTTGGTAAAAATTCTCGGACGGCATCTAAGCCACCTTTTAAGGAAAAGCTTAACATCCCACCAAAATTTCTCATTTGCTTTTTAGCAATATCATGATTATGGTGATTTTCAAGACCTGGATAAAAAACATACTCTATTGCATCATGATTCTGTAAATAGGTAGCTATTTTCATTGCGCTCTCACATTGTCTTTCATTTCGTAAATCTAAAGTCTTCATTCCGCGGAGTAGTAGATAAGCTGACATTGGGTCCATTGTTGCCCCATTAATTTCACGATAGTGATAAATTGTATCCACTAAGTCTGGCTTACCGCAAACTACACCACCTAATGCATCCGCATGCCCTCCTAAAAATTTTGTCGCACTATGAATGACTAAATCTGCTCCAAGATCTATCGGGTTTTGGTTCATTGGTGTAGCAAAAGTATTATCAACAAACACGAGTGCATTAACTTTCTTAGCTGCTTTTACCATTCGTTCAATATCCGTAATTTTAACAGTTGGGTTCGTTGGCGACTCTAAATAAAGAATATTGCAGCCTTTTGCAACTTCTGCTTCTAATTGTTCATGGTCAGCCGTTTCGCATAAAACCACTTCTACATCTAAGCGAGGGAGGAATTCTGTGAATATTTTGTTTGTGCCTCCATACGTATCTTTTATCGATACAACCCGATCACCTGGCTTTAGAAAAGTAGATAACGAATTACTAATGGCAGCCATACCAGTAGAAAAACTTGTCGCACTTTCTGCTCCTTCTAGTGCTTTTACTTTATCCTCAAATGCTTGAACGGTAGGATTGGTATTTCTCCCATAGATATGGCCATCTTTATTACCAATAGCTACTTCATACCATTCATCTACATCTTCATATCCAAACGAAACACTGTGTACGACCGGTACTTGGGTTGCGCCGTGTGCTAAATATTCTCTTTCTCCTGACCAGACTGTTTTCGTTGCTCTAGTTACTTCGCGGAAATTTGTCAACATAACCACTCCTTTACAAAAGTAAAATAAATCAAATACATAAAGCATAAATGAGTAACTAATTAGTAGAAGCTTTCATTTTTGTATGTGTAGTTCCCATGATATGATAAATGCAGTAAATTGAATATTCGTAAAATTGTAAGAAATTTTTCATACACCTTTTGTCAGTTTTGTGAAACATCCATC
This sequence comes from Salirhabdus euzebyi, assembly GCF_014207435.1. Lineage (GTDB taxonomy): Bacteria > Bacillota > Bacilli > Bacillales > Alkalibacillaceae > Salirhabdus > Salirhabdus euzebyi. The sequence continues at coordinate 104,303 of NZ_JACHGH010000005.1, read as the reverse complement.
AAAAAAGGACAATAAAGAGGGGAGGAACCCGATATGCATTTAACAGTGGAAGATGTAGCAAGCTTGGATTTGTTAAATAACGGAGAAATTGCTGCTGGAAAGGATCACTTACAAGAAGCGATTATTGAATGGGTTTCCGTTATTGAAACGCCTGTAGAAAATTTTGTGCGCAGAAATGAATTTGTATTAACTACGGGAATTGGCTGTGGGCATGACAATGATTTACTCTATGAATTTGTAAGAGAAGTCATTCAATCAGAAGCCTCGGGACTTGCTATTGCTATAGGCAGGTATGTCAATGAACTGCCAAAGTCCATAATCGATCTAGCGAATGAGCATAAATTTCCGATTATTATGCTTCCTTGGGAGGTACGTTTTGCTGAGGTCATTCAAGTTATTTTTCAAGCATTGAAAAATGAAGAAAGCAAAATCGTAGAAAGAAATGAAGAAATTCAACAAGAATTACTAAATATTATTTTAAACAACGGTGGCTTATCAGAAATTGCCACCTATATAGATCGAACGTTACACAAGCCAGTTATTATTACGAATAAACGTGGATATATAAAAGGGAAAAGTAAAGATTCTTCGAAGTTAGAGGAGAAGTGGAACAAATATTTGCAGTCAGAAGAATATGATGTCTTTTTAACTTCATTTGATACGAATCATTACTCTACTTTTCCTAATACAAAAGTGATTTCTATTAATGGTAAAAATGTCTTGCAATTTACGATTCAAACAGCGAGCGAAATACAAGGGTATTTAATTGTAGAAGGACTAACGGATAAAGAGCTTGATACGTTACTCGGGCAAAAAACAGTGCATTTGTTAGAACATGCAGCAACTGCAATAGCTTTGTGTTTTTTAAAAGAAAACACTATTTTGGAAACAGAACTAAAATTAAGAGATGACTTCGTTTGGAGTTTAGCGAAGGAAAAAATGAATTCATGGGATCAAGTCTTATCCAGGGCTAAGTCGCTAAATTACAACGTCAATTTACCTTATGTCTGTTTAATTGGGCAACCAGAAAACTTTTCAGAGGTTTTTAAGAAAAATTTAGATCACTCCTCTTATGAACACTGGAATCAGAACATTTCGAGAAGAATTGAGGATGAAATTTATTACACAGGAAAAACGCTGAACTGTCAGACGATGACTACGCATCAACGGGATCAATTTATTATTTTCTTAGAAGTAAATTTTAATAGTGTTAATGAGACGGTCTTTTCCTTTTTTGATTATTTGAATAAGAGGCTTAAACAACTGCTACCAGAGTTAATTTTATCTTGGGGGATAAGTAAGACGGCAGGCCTACGTTGTTTTTATGACAGCTATCAGGAAGCTCAAAAAGCATTAGAAATTGGAAGAAGACAAAAAGGCCCAGGCTATCAACATATGTACTCGGATACTAGAATAGACCGAGCTTTAATGAGCCTCGAACAGAATAAAGAATTAAAAAATATTACGGATCAAACAATAGGCGCATTACTGCAGTATGATCGTGAAAGAGGAATTGACCTTGTTAATACGTTTATATCATATAGTCGAAATCGGGGGAATGTAAGTCAAACAGCAAGAGAATTAAATTTACACAGACAATCCTTAATGTATAGATTACGTAAAATTGAATCTTTAACCGATTGTTCCTTAGAAGACCCAGATGAAATCTTTTTAATTGATTTAAGCATACGATTATGGACGGTTGGAAATTTAGAATCATAAATCAACGAATAACTAGAATTTGGTTGATTGTTCTTTTTTCTTTTTTTATAATTAAAATAAACTGACTAGTCGTTTTATTATGAAAATAGAATAAACTGTTAGAAGTTTTATACAATCTTTGTGATAAAATGAATGGTATTGAAGGAGGAGTATTATGGCACCGAACAATCAGAAAATCACAGAAGCAAAAGAAGCAATCAGTCAAGTTATATATGGAAATGAAGAGGTTATTGAGCTTTTGTTCACAGCTCTTCTTGCAAAAGGTCATGTACTATTAGAAAGTGTTCCCGGATCAGGTAAAACACAGCTGGCGAAAACCTTTGCTAAAGTAATAGAAGGTAAGTTTAGTAGAGTTCAATTTACTCCAGATGTATTGCCGAGTGATGTGACTGGTATTCAATTTTTTAATCCAAAAACGCAGTCCTTTGAATTAAGATATGGTCCTGTTATGACGAACATTTTATTGGCAGATGAAATAAATAGAGCAACGCCAAAAACACAATCTAGTTTATTAGAAGTAATGGAAGAACATCAAACAACAATTGATGGGGAGACAATTAAAATACAAGCTCCGTTTATTGTGTTGGCAACACAAAATCCAATCGAATCAAATCAAGGAACATTTCCATTGCCAGAGGCGCAATTAGATCGGTTCCTTTTTAAAGTGAATATGCTTTATCCTGCACTTGCAACAGAAAAAAAAATATTAAAAAGCTATCAATTGGAGGAACCGCTTGAAAAAATAGCTAGTGTTCTATCTAAGGAAGAAATTGTAGCCCTTCAAGAGGAAGTAAAGAAAGTAAAAGTCTCTGATGTCGTCTTAGATTACTTACTTGCTCTTGTTCATGAAACGAGAAATCATGCTGATATTGAACTTGGTATTAGTACAAGAGGAACACTTGCTTTAATGCGAGCAAGCCAGGCTAGAGCATTCATAAAGGGTCGAGAATATATTACCCCAGAGGATGTAAAAGAGTTAGCATACTATGCATTTGAACACAGAATTATTTTGTCAATGGAAGCTTCTCTGCAAAAGACTTCTAGACAGGTGATCGCGGAAATTTTAAAGGAGATTCAAGTGCCTGTTGAGTTTGAGGATGTGAAATAAATGGATTGGAAGAAGGACTTAGGCGCGCAGGATAGCAAGTATTATGAATGGTTTAACATATTTGCTGCATTTGCTGTCTTAGGTAGCTTACTAACGCAACGTCCTCTATTTTTGCTTTTTGCTGGGGTTATTTTTACTTTTGTAGCTGCGAGTAAAATGTATGACAAGCGAGTGGGTAAAAAGTTATATATCAGGAATGAAAGAACATCTGTAAGGTTATTTCCGAATAACGAAGAAAAAATATCCATCCGGTTTCAAAATGAATCTTTTCTTCCTATTATAAATGGCGAGCTATCTTTTAAATTGGAAGATAATGTTCAGTTAGACAATTACGAAGGGGTATTAGTCCAGGGAGAAAAAAAATATTACGTACCTTTATCTATTATTGGTAAAGGGGAAACGGAATTATCCTTGTCAGTTAAGGCAATAAAAAGGGGAGTAGCTAGAGTTAAAGCGATACAATATGTATTCCCTCATTTTATAAATTTTCGAACGATTGGATTATATTATAGACGGTACTATCAAACAGAAATTATCGTTTATCCAAAACCTATTCCTGTAAAAGGGTTGCAAGAAACCTACTTCAATACAATAGGTGACCAACGAACGAACATATCACCATATGAAGATATATTAAACCCAATTGGAACAAGGGATTATACTTCATCTGATCCTTTTCATCGGATTCATTGGAAGGCTTCCGTAAGAAAACAGTCTTTACAAACGAAGGTTTTGGAAAAAACGAGAGATAATACGTGGATTTTTATTATTAATATTTCAGCTAGTAGTCGATTAGGCAATACTTACTTTACAAACAACATCGAAAATCTTTTATCTTATGTAACCTTTGTATGTCATTTTGCAACCAAAATGGGTATTCCTTTTGAAATTCACTTGAATACCCAAAGAGGAAAAAAACTTTTTAGTGGACAAGGAAAAGAACATCTCAAAAGTGCACTAGAATTATTGGCTAAAGTAAGTAATCAAAATACATTGGTTCCGTTCCAACATTTATTGTATAAAATTGACCATCAAATAAATAGACAGCAAACGGTTATTTTGTTTGGTGAACTACCGGATGAGGCAAGAATCTATACGGCAAAATGGACAAGGAAAGGATTAAATGTGTTTCGTGTAGTAGAACATGAAAATGGTGCAACAATAGAAAGCACTTCGAAAGTGGGGGATGGCCTTGAACATATACAATAAGATGGCCATAAGAACATTATCTTTTATAAATGAAGTCATCTTTATTTATTTCTTTATCGCCCCAGTTTTTTTCTATTTGAAGTTTCCTTTTCCCTATGTAAGCTATTTGCTTGTTGTGTTCCTAAGTGCTGCTGTTTTTTGGGGAATAGGCAGGTTTACCTCAACCTATAGCCCTTTCCTGATCGTCACACCACTGATGGCCTTTATAATCTACTATTTATTTGCGTATCCTGCCGTTGTAGCAGTTCTTTTAGCAATTATTTTTAGCTGGAGATTTATAAAACAATTAGATGGATCAAGTGGGGAAAACGAGAGGCTAATCTTAATTATTAGTTTTGTACTTGCTATTTCCGAAGCGCTTATTTTTAAGAGTGATGTTTTTATTTGGATAGGGATAACCCAATTCATCCTTTTATTACTTAACCATTTAGTAAAGCAGTATTTAGCAATGGCTGAAATGAATGAGGGTAATAAATTTAGTAAATTGAACTTGGCTAGTGGACCAGCCTTTCTTATGTTTATATTTCTATTTATCAGTGCGTTTCTTTTACTATTCTTTGATGTAATTGTTAGGATTGCCTCTTTTCTATATAGTGTTATCCATAGCATGTTTATAGGCTTACTCACGATTATGGTGAAGGTACTAGGCCTTACTGGAATTGATATGACAGAGCTTCTGAATGCATTAAAGTTAGATAAAGGTTCCTTGTTTGATATGGATTTTACAAGAAAGGAAGAAGTAGAACGTCAGAAGTCTTGGGCAACTCAGAATAGGGAAGAAATTATCGAAGCCATTTCATGGACAGGCATTGTTATCGGAGCGATTGTTGCTCTTGTTATTATTTTCATTCTATACAAGAAGAAAATCAATCGGTATGAAAGTAATAATCATATAGGCAACGTTATTCATTCAAGTAATCCCATGTCAGGTGATAAAGGTAAAAAGAAAAATCCTTTTCAGAAATTTTTAGACATCTTTTCTGCTAAGTCGGAGGAACCGGCTAGAAAATTATTTTTCGATTTTGAAAAGTTCGCACATAAAAAAGGGTATGGGAGATCGTATTCGGAAACAATAGAAGAGTGGTTTACTAGATTAAGCTTTCCAGTAAAAAACGTAGACCTTTACCAAAAAGTTAGGTATGGAGAAGAACGTTTGTCCCAATTTGAAATGGAGCACTTGAAGAAAGAATTAACTTTATTACGTCATTTTATTAAGGAACGTTCAGAGACGGAAAAAGAATGAAGGAAGAGGAGAACACCATTGTTCTCCTTTTTTTGATGTGTTGTAAATCTAAATCTGTTAAAATGAAAGTGAAATATAGCTTTGAATAATAGAAAATGGGGTGTTTTTATGGATGTTATTTGTATGACATGTCAGAAAGCTTACACAATTGATTCAAAAGATCCTCAGTACACAAAGCTTAAACGTGGGCTAACGAAGCTATACATTTGCACGAACTGTAATCAATCCATTCAAGGTGAGGCAAGTCGGACGAAACAAATTAATCCGCATGACCTTGATCCCCATCAAAAAGCATTGAATTTTAAGTAAATTACTACATGAGGAAAATGACAAGTACAATTACTAAGCTAACAACAATAGAGCTTGATACATAAATTCCGGCTTTCAACCATTTTTTCTCCTCTAGTAGTTTAATGGTTTCCAAGCTAAAGGTGGAAAAAGTGGTGAAAGCCCCACAAAATCCTATTCCTAATAACAGAAAAACAGTGTCATTCACACCAATTTTAACCACTATTCCTAACAAGCAAGAACCAATTATATTGGCTAACCATGTTCCATAAGGGAAGAATGAATGATTCAGCATTTGACTGAGCATTATTCTACTTAGAGCACCGATACCCCCTCCAACAAAAATCCATATCATTTATTCGCCACTCTCCTTCCCATGTACGAATAACTCAATATACTAATAAGTAATCCACCTACTATTGTTGTACCAATATATACGAGAAAGAGGAAAAACTGATTATTTTGCAACAATTTTATGCTCTCTACGGAAAAGGTAGAAAATGTTGTAAAGGAACCAATAATTCCTGTACCTAAAATAAGTTTCCCTGTTGGATTTAACTTTGGTATAAAAAAGACAATCGGCAGTAGAAAGCACCCTACTAGGTTAGCTGTTAAGGTAGCTAAAGGGAATCCATCCCCATTATCTATGTAAATGGACAAGCCATAGCGTAAAATGGCCCCAATTCCACCGGCTATGAAAATGAAGAAAACGGTTAATTTAGACAACATTCTACACATCCTTTAAAGAATTTTTAGATTTTTTAGAATTTAATGTATAATGGTAGTATAAATGATAACCTAGGATTTTTTAATCACTCATAGGAGGACAGCAATGAAAGCAAAACTTCTAAAGTTCATAGCAAGAGATTCCGCAATTTTTCGATTTATTATAACATTCCTTTTCCTTTCATTCAGTATCATGTTAGCGCTTATTGCTGATTTTTTTGTGCTGTTCTATCTGGAAAACTCTTTATATTATCCTTATATTCGCATTGTTACTGTCATTCTTTCTCTTATTCTGGCAACATTCATACTTTATTTGATTGTTGAAAAAGTTCTACCTTTAAAGAAAAAATTCACTTTCAAAGAAAATAGAATGGAAGATTTTTTAGCTAATGAAGTGTTACAAAATATAAAACAAGGAATTGCGATTACGGATTATCGCGGTACGTTGTTAAAAGTAAATAAGGCGTTCGCTGATATGACAGGACACAAGGAACATGAACTGATAGGATCAAATTTTGTTCACTTAAAGCATTTTTTATATCCACAGGAATTTTTTAAAGACATTATTAGGATTGTTCAAAAAAATGGGAAATGGCAAGGGGAAATTTTGAACAAACGAGAAGATGGTCAAGTCGTACCAGAATATTTGACAATTTACCAGGTTTTAAATGAGTTAGGAAAGGTAATTTACTATTTTGGTATTTTTGTTGAATTAAAGGAAATTAAAGAAAAAGAAAAAGCATTGTGGGATACCAACAATAGACTGCAAGCAATTTTTGAAGATTCTCCATTAGGTATTATTGTGTGTGATTTGAATGGTAATGTGGAATTTTGGAATAGACAGGCGGAGAAAATTTTAAAACATCAAAGGGAGAATGTTATTAATCAATCGATCAGCAATGTACTACCTCATTTTGCTTGTCAATATTCTCATCATCAAGAACTCATTACTGCATATAAAAAGGATCAAAATATCATTAATACGTATTCTGCAAATGGGGAAGAAAAAACATTGCAATTAACATGCACTCCATTACATAAGCAAGATAATGAACTTAGTGGATTTCAGATGACCTTTACGGATATCACCGACTTTATGGAAGCAGAAAGACATATTGAATATTTAAAGAAATTTGATCGCAATACTGGTCTTTATAATTATGATTATTTTTATCAATACATAAGTAACCAAATAGAAGAAAAACCGGAACAAGAAAAAGCAGTTATGTTGATGGACGTTGATCGTTTTGGTGTGATCAACAAGAAGTTCGGTAACCGTTTTGGGGATAAAGCAATAGAAGAGGTCGGGAAGAAAATTCATCAAGTAGTTGGATCACAAGGTATTGTTTCTAAGTTAAAGGGAGACGAGTTTGGCGTTTTTCTGGACCTTAATAATAAACAGGAAGCTTTAGATTTGGCAAAAGCAATATTCACAAGCTTGTATGACCCTTTAATTGTAGATGGCCAGCCTGTTCACATCACTTTATCTATTGGTATTGGCATGTACCCAAATGACGGTTTCAACTTTGACCAAATTTCAAAGGCTGCTAGTTTAGCTCTTTCTAGGGCAAAAAGAGAACGGAATGTATATAAGTTATATGACGCGTCAATGCATGATGATTCAAACCATTTTTATTATGAAAATGAATTACACAAAGCATTAAAAAAGAATGAGCTTAACGTACATTATCAACCTCAAATTGATTTAAAGACAAATGAGTTGTTTGGAGTAGAGGCTCTAGTAAGGTGGGAGCATGGAGAGAATGGGAATATTCCACCAAATATTTTTATTCCTATTGCAGAGGAGTCAGGCCTTATTGCTCCTTTAACAAGTTTTGTTATTCATCGAGTATGCCAAGATTATTTACTTTGGAAGAAGAATGGCTTTGATATGCCAGCAATAGCTATTAATATATCTGCTAAACAATTTTTCAAAAAGGATTTTGCTATAAAGCTTATAGACATCTTAAACCATTACCATATTCCAAAAGATATCATCCATTTAGAAATTACCGAATCCGTTGTGATGGATATTGAAAATAGTATGGATAAATTCCATGTTTTAAAACAGCATGGTATTAAAATTAGTATAGATGATTTTGGAACAGGATATAGTTCTTTAAAATATTTGCAAGAACTTCCTATTGATTACGTGAAAATTGATAAGGCTTTTATTAGAAAGATATTAGAAAATAATATGAGCATGGTTGATTTTATTATCCATATAGCTGTGCAAGTGGCATGAATGTAATAGGGGAAGGAATTGAGACAGAAGAGCAAAGTAACTACTTGGTAAATCAAGGTTGTCGAATAGGGCAAGGATTTTTATACAATAAAGCTATTCCTGCTCAGGAAATTATGGAACAGTATTATCAATTAAAGGTTTAATATCAGTACTTCGCTATCGGTAAAACCTGATGGCGAAGATATTTTTAGGAAGGGATTGTTACTGCTTAATTTACCTTCTTTCAATGCGAGAGTAAAACATTTAAACAGCATTCTATAAAAGAGGCTGATACAAAAGGAATTTTTTCTTTTGTATCAGCCCTCATTTTGTTTTATTTATTTTTCTTTAAAAATAATGTGACAACTAAAATTAGCGCAGATGAAACGACAATAGTTCCCCCAGGGGGTATTTCAAAGTAGTATCCACTTATAATTCCAGTTAAAACAGAAATTTCTCCAAAGATGATACTGATAAATATGGCCTGCTTAAAACTCTTTGCTATACGGATACTCGCAGCGACAGGCAAGGTCATTAATGCAGAGACTAATAATACTCCGACAATGCGAATGGATGCTGAGATAGCTAGAGCAGTTAATATAATAAATAGCATATGGATAAGTTTTGCATGGATTCCGGATACTTTGGCATGTTCTTCATCAAAGGATAATGCAAATAACTCCTTATAGAAAAATACAACAGCCAATACAATAAAGATGGAAATGACCAATATAAGATAAAAATTACTACGACTAACTGCTGCAACAGATCCGAACAAATAGGCAAATATATCTGTATTAAGGCCATCTGCCAAAGAAATAAAAATGACACTTAGTCCAACACCTACAGATAAAATAATAGGGATAGCGATTTCTTGAAAAGATTTATAAACACTACGCAAATATTCAATGATAATTGCACCAATTATAGAAAAAACAATTCCTGTGTAAAAAGGAGAGAAAGCTAGAAAGAATTTTTTTTGAACTAACAAACCAAAGGCAATTCCAGATAAAGTTACGTGAGCTAACCCATCAGCAATTAACGAGAGGCGTCTAACTACAATAAAAGTGCCTAGTAAAGGAGCTATTAAGCCTACAAGTAAGCCAGTAAATAGCGTATTACGTAGAAATTCAAACTGTAAAAATGTTTCAAGCATAACTTACCTCCTGTTAATGATTGTGGGATATCGAGTGCATGGAATGGCCATAAAACTCTGATAGCTCTTTATCTGATTTTTGGTGGAACTCACCCGGATCACCGTGGTAGTGGAGCGTTTTATTTAAGCATAACAAGTCCGTAACATATGAAGTAATCGTGCCAATATCATGGGAAACGAGTAGTAATGTAATTCCACGTTCTTTATTTAGACTAGAAAGCATGTGATAAAACCGATCGACATTCTCTGTATCAACACCAACAGTTGGTTCATCTAAAATAAGAAATTCAGGATCGCTAACTAGTGAACGAGCAATAAATACACGTTGCTGTTGACCTCCTGAAAGATCCCCAATATTACGATTTTTATAAGGCAACATACCAACACTTTCAAGAGCTTGTTCAATTTTTTGCTTATGCTGCTTATTTAGAAATCGAAAGTAGCCCATTTTTCCAAATAACCCCATGGCTACAACCTCAAATACAGTAGCTGGGAAACCTCTATTAAACGTGTTAGCTTTTTGAGAAACGAAGCTAATTTTGTGCCAATCTTTGAATTTCTGTATCGGCGTACCAAATAATTCAATATTTCCCGATTGTATGCGGTGTAAACCTAGAATTAGTTTAATTAAAGTGGTCTTTCCTGATCCATTTGGACCTACTAATCCAGCAAATGCGCCTGGTTTAATATCCATGTCTATATTCTCTAATACATTTTGTTGATCATATTTATAATTTAAGCTATTAATGCGTAACACTGGTGTTTCCACGTTTTTTCCCCCTTTTTTGCCATCTCACCGATCATCTATATAGAAGAATAAATAACCTATTAAAATTCCATTATTAATCATTATTACAATAATATTTGATTTTACCCTAAAACAAGGTTATTTTATCTGAATGAAATATATTTGTAAATAGAAATGATTACGATTTAACAATTGTATGTACAAAATAGTATTCATATTTTTGCCACATCATGTTATTTATTTATGTGTTATGCTTGTACATATAATTTTTAATAGAAAGAGGAGACTTACTAAATGAAGCGCTATTTTCTTGTGTTAGGAATTTTAATTGTCGCTTTAACGGCTTGTTCCAATGAAACAAAAACAGAGACAGGACATGCTCATCAAGAAAAAAATACCTCAACAGCTCTTTCCTATAATATAGAAACAGATGAGTGGCCTCCAGATGTAGCTACTTTTTTTCAAGATGAAGCAAACCATGATGTGAAGGAAGCTTATGAAATAGCGATACACCATCCAGAACTACTTAGTATGATGCCGTGTTATTGTGGTTGCGGGGAAGATGGCCATACAAGTAACCATGATTGTTTTGTTGATAGCAGAGATAATGAAATTGTTTATTTAGATTCCATGGGCTTTGGCTGAGGCATTTGTGTAGACATAGCCCGTGAGGCTATGAAAATGAATGAAGAAGGTAAGGATTTGAAAACGATTCGTGACACGATAGATCAAAAGTATGCAAGTCTTGGTGTTGAATCAACACCAACTCCAATGCCTGAATAACTTGAAAGCAATTACCGATTGAGGTAATTGCTTTTTTTACTGCTTAGGAGATTATAAAATTTCGGACTTGTGGATAAGTTAGTTGCACGGGGGAGCCACGTCTAGCTCCAGCACCTACCCCCTCGGGACATAAGTCAATCCCTTCTGTGGCAAAAACCTCCACGGCAGGTCTTGTCTTATGCCTGTCGGGGGTGAGCAAGGCGCTTGCGCTTTTGTACCTTTAAGATAGTTAACTTTTTTAAGGAATTGGCAAGCCAAGTTTTCCTAATGGGAAAGATAATGATGTGGATGAAAAGCTTTTTAATCTTTTTATTGACATAAATACTATAGGGGGGTATAGTATTATTTGAAGGAAGTGATAAAATGGAAAAATTACCAGAAAACAGTGGTAAAAAACCAGTAAAGTCTAAATCACATGATGAAAAACAACAAATAATAAATAGACTAAAACGAATAGAAGGACAAGTGAGAGGTATTCAAAAAATGGTCGAAGAGGATAGATACTGCGTAGATATTTTAGTGCAAGTTTCGGCCATTAATGCTGCTTTAAAAAAAGTGGGGTTTAGTTTGTTGGAGACCCACTCACATCATTGTGTAAGTTCTGCAGTAAAATCGGGAAATGGAGAAGAGGCTATCGATGAATTGATGAAAGTTTTTCAGCAGTTCTCTAAGTCGTAAAGGAGAGATGAACGATGAGTGAACAAAAGCAAGTCCAAATAGGTATAACAGGCATGACATGTGCTGCCTGTTCATCAAGAATTGAAAAAGTCCTCAATAAGATGGACGGCGTAAATGCGAATGTGAATTTGACACTTGAAAAAGCATCCATTTCTTATGATCCTAATCAAGTAAACATGGATGTCATTCAAGCTAAAATTAATAAGCTTGGTTATGGTGTGAAAAAGGAAAAAGTCGAGCTTGATGTATTTGGTATGACATGTGCTGCCTGTTCCACGAGGATTGAGAAAGTTTTAAATAAGATGGATGGGATTGAAAAGGCAACAGTAAATTTAGCTAATGAGACAGCCTTAATTGAATATGAAGCAAGTACTGTCCAAGTTGACGACATTATTCATCGAATTCAAAAGCTAGGGTACGACACAAAGCAACGAGCAGATCAAAAAGAGAAGGAATTGGATAAAGAGGAAGAGCTAAAGCAGAAACGAATGAAGCTCTACATATCTGCGGCCCTTTCCTTACCTTTGTTATACACGATGTTAGAGCATTTATTTAATCTTTACGTTCCACCTTTACTGATGAACCCATGGTTTCAATTTTTATTAGCGACTCCTGTCCAATTTGTTATTGGTTGGCAATTTTATGTAGGAGCATATAAAAATTTACGAAACAAGACGGCAAATATGGATGTGTTAATTGCTCTTGGTACTAGTGCAGCGTATTTCTATAGCTTGGCTCAAGCAATTGAAGTAACTATTCACCCAGGGATGATGCCTCATCTTTATTTTGAAACAAGTGCCATTTTAATCACATTAGTACTATTAGGGAAATATTTCGAATCTGTTGCTAAAGGTAGAACGACAATTGCTATTTCCAAGTTATTAGATTTACAGGCAAAAGAAGCAACAGTCATTAGAGAAAATGAAGAAGTAAAAGTTAAAATAGAAGAAGTAGTAGTTGATGACATTTTACTTGTTCGACCTGGTGAAAAAATTCCTGTGGATGGAGAAGTAATAAAAGGTACTACCTCTATCGATGAGTCGATGATTACGGGAGAATCCATTCCTATTGAGAAGGTAGTTGGGGATACCCTAATTGGAGCAACAATTAATAAGAACGGTACAATTCATATGAAAGCAACGAAGGTTGGGAAAGATACAGCCCTTTCCAGTATTGTGAAAGTAGTGGAAGAAGCTCAAGGCTCTAAGGCACCAATTCAAAGGATGGCGGATGTCATTTCAGGATATTTTGTTCCTATAGTTGTGATAATTGCGGTTCTCACCTTTATTATTTGGATGTCACTTGTAGCACCCGGGGATTTACCTCAGGCCCTTTCTGCAGCGATAGCCGTTTTAGTAATTGCTTGTCCTTGTGCTTTAGGATTAGCAACTCCAACTTCTATTATGGTAGGAACAGGTAAAGGTGCTGAAAATGGAATTTTATATAAAGGTGGCGAGCATCTAGAAAGTACACATAAAATTAATACAATTGTTTTTGACAAAACAGGAACGATTACAAAAGGTCAACCAGAAGTAACAGATTATGAAGGAGATCTTGATCTATTAGCCTATGTGGCAACTGCTGAAAATTCTTCTGAGCATCCTCTAGCAGATGCAATTGTAAAATATGCTAAGACAAATGGAGTGGAGTTAAAACAAACCGAAGCCTTTGAAGCAGTTCCTGGTCATGGGATAAAGGCTACTATTGAAGGGGAAAATATTTTAATTGGAACAAGGAAGTTATTAAGTAATAACGGGGTTTCTTATGAGGTGTTTGATCAAAGGATGGAGCAGCTTGAAACAGAAGGAAAAACAGCTATGCTCATTGCGGTTAATGGGCAAAGTAAGGGCTTAATTGCGGTAGCTGACACAGTAAAAGAAACAGCCAAAAAAGCGTTAAGCGACTTGAAAAAGTTAGGCATTGAATTAGTTATGTTAACAGGTGATAATGAGCGTACTGCTAAATCTATCGCCAACCAAGTTGGAATTGATCAAGTAATAGCTGAAGTGTTGCCAGAGCAGAAAGCCTCTGTCGTTCAACGCCTGCAAAAAGAAGGGAAATATGTAGCAATGGTAGGAGATGGGATCAATGATGCACCTGCCTTAGCAATAGCCGATGTAGGTATTGCAATAGGAACAGGGACCGATGTAGCGATTGAAGCTGCAGATGTAACGATACTAGGTGGAGAGTTATTGCTCATACCGAAAGCCATTAAGCTTAGCCAAAAGACGATTAAAAATATTAGACAAAACCTTTTTTGGGCACTTGCCTATAATTCTGCAGGAATCCCAATTGCTGCATTGGGATTATTAGCTCCATGGGTAGCAGGAGCTGCAATGGCATTTAGTTCTGTGAGTGTTGTGTTGAATGCTTTAAGACTTAAAAGAGTGAAAATATAACATTATTTAGGAGGAAGATTTTAAAATGACTATAACTTTAAATGTGAGTGGAATGACTTGTGGACATTGTGAAGCTTCTGTTAAAGGAGCATTAAAAGACCTTGATGGGGTACAAAACGTAGACGTAAACCTTGCGACTGGAAAAGTAGATGTCCAGTATGAAGAAGGAAAAGTAACTGAAGCAGAAATGAAAGAAGCTGTTGAAGAACAAGGTTATGATGTAGCATAAATACGAAAAGGTTGCCGACATGGCAACCTTTTTTGTACTTTAAGAAAGTTTAACTTTGTTAAAGGATTAAAGTATAAGAAAAACTAAGGCTTTCGCCATAAGGACTTGACGACAAGCCAAGTTTTTCTAAAATTAAGCGTATTAATTGTAATTTATTGCAAGTATGGCAGTTGGTTAGAATAACCGGAGTATTGCTGATAGGCTTGTTGCATTTTTTTCTGGTCAGCTACTTCAAGTGAATACCAACCTTTTTCGAACATTAAGTTAAAAAGCTGACGTTGGCAATCTTGGGATTCCTTAAAAATAGTCGCTAAATCACCATATAGAGTTTGATGACTTACTTCATTCATCGCGGTACTATAGGCATCTGTCATATATTTCTCTGTTGCTAGCATGTCATTAACAAAATCACGTTCATTCATTTCAGGGGTCTTAGGCACCTTTGTTTCAGGATTGGATACTTTTTTGCTCTCCATTTGTTGCATAATTGCCATGTTTCTTTGGGCATCTTGTTGTAATTGTTGTTCGTTTGTCACCTTTATCCCTCCTTAATTACTAACCTGTGGACTTGGATTATGACTTAGATACTGTAAAAGTTTTTGATAATGTTGTTGGTGCATTTGTCCTGCTTGATCGAGAGCCGATTTTACTTCTTGATCATGACACTGTTGAGCAAAAAAGTGAGCTTTTTTACTTGCTAGTAAGTTCCATGAAAGCATATCCGTTAAGTATGATTGATCCTTTGTACTTATCATATTAGGTGGGGATGGTTGTGGTGGATTCTGATTATTTGGTTGTGGCATTCTGCTTCCTCCTTTAAAATATTTCTCCTTTTTTTAGGATGTCTAATCGAGGTGTAAATATGCCTATGACTTCTATTAGATAACAGCTCTTTCCGTAGAAATTCTTGTATCTCATTTGATGGAAAATGCGACGTAACCATTGAACTTTAATTCCAGCCGCTACGGAAATACACTACGCTTTCCACGGGCTCGCGCTGAGCCTCCTCACTCGCACAGAACGCTCGCTGTGGGGTCTCAACGTCTTCGCTGTCCCGTAGGAGTCTACGTGTATTTCCTTCGCTAAGCATGTGCTTATCTTTAATGTACGGATGAATTGGGAAAAGGAAAGTTAATAATATAGTCGTATTGATAAAGAAGAATTAATCTAACATGCCTATATGGTTTACCACTATCCTTGAATCAGAAAATCAATCTTAGCGTAGGCAGAATACGCAGACTCCTACGGGATAGCACGTGTCTGAAGACCCCGGAGCGGTGGTTTTCCGCGAGGAGGCTGAGGCCGTGCCCGTGGAAAGCGAAGTATTATGCCGAAGCGGTCGTATAAGCACTGACCAAATTACAAAGTTACTTCGCAGTTTAAGGAAAAAAGTAACCACATTTTAGATAGAATAAAAAAGCTCCCTTATCGCAAAATTGATAAGGGAGCTTTTCGTTATTCTTTATTCACTAAGTAATTTGTTTTCTAAATCAGTTAACATTAAGTTAGCAGCCATAACGCCACCAGCTGTATTCCATATTGTGTCGCTAACTTCATAAGCTTTACCAGCTTTAACCGCTTCTAAGTTATTCCATAGTGGATCGTTAATCCATTGATCTTCTGCTTGTTGTCCTTCACCTTTTTCATTTTCATATGTGAAGTAGAAAATAACGTCTCCATCCATTTCATTAATTCTTTCTTTCGTCACACCTTTTGCAGCAAAATCATCAACATCTTGTGCTTCAGGACGTTTTAAACCGATTTCGCTTAGGATAATACCAGAGAACGAATCTTTATGATAGATACGTACATCGTCTGGCATAAAACGAACCATGGACACTTCTGTATTAATTTTATCACCTAAGTTTTCAGCTAATGTTGCTACTCGGTCATTGTAAGTATCTAAAACTTCTTGCCCTTTTTCAGCTTTATTAACCGCTTCAGCTATTAGCTCATAGTTAACTTTCCAATCACCACGAAGTGTTTCTTCAAAAACTGTTGGAGCGATATCACTTAATGCTTGATAATGCTCTTCTTGTCTCATTTTGTTTCCTAAAATTAAATCAGGCTCTAAAGCAGCAATAGCTTCTAAGTTAATATCACTTTCCAAACCAACTACTTCTACGCCCTCCATCTCACTTGCAATATGCTCATACCAAGGATCACCTGTCCAGGATTGAACTGCACCAACTGGTTTTACACCTAATGATAAAAGTGCTTCTGTACCATGGTTAGTTAAAACAACAATTCTTTCTGGATTTTCTGGGACAGTTGATGTACCCATAGCATGTTCTACTTCAAAACCTGCTTCACCTGTTGTTTCATCTTCCGTTTGACCACAAGCTCCTAAGAATAAAACGAATAATAACAAAGTAATGGAAATACCGAATTTCTTAAACATGTATGCTACCTCCTATGTAGGATATTTTTAATTGATAATGATTTTCATTACCAACTTGATGATAATCGTTATCAGTTAGATTGTCAATATACATTTTATCGTTTTATTTATTGGCATGTAACTTCTAGTAGGTTAGTAGGTAAGCACTTTTATGCTCATTGACAATGATTATCAATTGCATTAGACTTTTAGGAGAAATATTATGTGATAAAGAAATAAAATGCTTTTTTTAATTAGATATAGATATAGAGTAGTAGGGGAAGGTTATCAGCTATGTTAAAAAGTAACGTTACGAAATTAGTGGGGATTTTCATAGGGATCATACTCGTTCTCCTATTAATGTGGAGTAGCGTTATTTTTGGACTTACAAAAATCACTCCACAAATGGTAATAGACGCTTTTAGTAATTTTAATGGATCAAATGAGCATATCATCATTAAAGATGTAAGAATACCACGTGCCTTAATTGCTGCTGCTGTCGGTGCTAATTTAGCGATAGCAGGAACAATTATGCAAGGGCTAACAAATAATCCGCTTGCATCACCAAGTATTTTTGGGGTGAATGCAGGAGCTAGTTTTTTTGTCGTATTTGGTATTAGTACGTTAGGAATTTCTTCGCTTGCTACTTTGTCATGGTTTGCTTTTGCCGGTGCTGCTTTAGCGGCAGTTCTTGTATACGTTTTAGGGTCAATGGGACGCGACGGTATGACACCAGTAAAATTAACGTTAGCTGGAGCAGCAATGGCAGCTTTATTTTCATCCTTTACACAAGGCATTCTGACAATGAATGAACGGGCTTTGGATCAAGTATTGTTTTGGTTAGCTGGTTCGGTACAAGGAAGAGATCTTCAAATATTAATTTCAGTTCTTCCTTATTTAATAGTTGGATGGATTTTTGCCACATTTATTGGAAAACAAATGAATATTTTATCAATGGGAGAAGATGTAGCGAAGGGCTTGGGCCAAAAAACAATTATCGTAAAAATATTTGGGGCTATTATTGTCGTGTTGTTAGCTGGTGGTTCCGTTGCCATTGCAGGGCCAATTGGTTTTATTGGAATTATTATTCCCCATATCTCAAGATGGCTCGTTGGGATCGATTATAAATGGGTTATCCCTTATAGTGGTCTATTGGGCGCAACTCTTCTGCTATTAGCCGATATAGGCGCAAGGTATATTATTATGCCAGCAGAGGTACCAGTAGGCGTAATGACTGCATTGATTGGTGCACCCTTCTTTATTTATATAGCAAGAAGGGGGTTTGATCGATGAAAAAATATGTACCTTTTCGCATGTGGAAAGTCTCTTTACTGTTAGATAAAAAGTCATTGGTTGTGACAATTGGCTTTCTTTTTCTCATGTTACTCATAATGATAATTAGTTTAGGTATAGGGCAAATGAACATTTCCCCGTTGAATGTATTAAAAGTAATTTTTGGTACAGGCAGTTCAATGGAAGAATTAGTCGTGTTCTCCTTCCGAATGCCACGTATATTGTTAGCTGTTGTTGCTGGCGCAGCTTTGGCTATATCCGGTGCTATTCTACAAGGGATTATCCGTAACCCGCTAGCATCACCTGACATTATTGGTATCACTGGTGGAGCTGCTTTTACGACAGTTGGTTTTTTAGCGTTATTTAGTGATCGTAGTAATACATTAACAGTTAGTATACATTGGTTACCGCTAGCTTCTTTCATTGGTGCTGTATGTATGGGGTTTCTCGTTTATGCTCTTGCCTGGAAAAAGGGTGGTATCACACCTATTAGACTAGTTCTAATAGGTATTGGGCTAGCAGCAGCTATGCAAGCATTTACAACAATGATGATGATTTTAGGTCCAGTGTTTACTGCTTCAAGAGCAAATATTTGGATTACTGGAAGTGTAAACGGTACAAATTGGAATGAAATTGCGATCATTGTTCCGTGGATTTTGCTCCTTACAATTATTACATTCGTATATGCAAGACGATTAAATATGCAAGAATTAGGTGAAGAATTAGCAGTTAATGCTGGTCAGAAAGTGCAAAAAGATCGTTTTGTCTTACTGTTCTTAAGTACTGCTCTAGCAGGTGGAGCTGTAGCTTTTGCAGGTGGCATTGGTTTTGTTGGATTAATGGCCCCGCATATAGCGAGAAAGTTAGTAGGGTCTTCCTTTGGTGCACTTTTACCAGTGTCAGCTCTAATGGGTGGAATTATTGTATTAATAGCTGATTTAATTGCTCGTGTAGCTTTTGCTCCTTTAGAGTTACCAGCTGGGGTTCTTACCTCTGCAATAGGTGCACCTTATTTCATTTACTTAATGTATAAGAGTAGAAACATGTAAGAAAGGGATGGGAAAGATGGATGCTCTATCAGTAAAATCACTAACTTTGGGATATGATGACAGCACAATAATTGATGACATAAGCTTAACCATTCCAAAAGGGAAAATCACAATTTTAATAGGTAGCAATGGATGTGGAAAATCAACTTTACTTCGGGCTATGGCAAGGTTATTACCACCAAAAAGCGGTTCTGTCCTTTTACATGAAACGGAAATAGAGAAGATGCCTACAAACGAAGTTGCTAAAAACTTATCTATTTTACCTCAATCGACCCATGCACCAGAAGGATTAACGGTTTTGCAATTAGTAAAGCAAGGAAGATATCCTTATCAGTCGTGGATAAAACAATGGACGGAAGAAGACGAGAGAGCGGTTGATGCTGCACTACACGCAACTAGAGTTTATGATTTAGCTGAACGGAAGGTAGAATCGCTTTCCGGTGGACAACGGCAGCGCGTTTGGATTGCCATGACTCTTGCTCAACAAACTGACATATTATTGTTAGATGAACCAACTACTTTTTTAGACATGACCCACCAAATAGAAATATTGGATCTATTATATGATTTGAATCAACTTGAACAAAGAACCATTGTGATGGTGTTACATGATTTGAATTTAGCTTGTCGGTATGCAGACCATATTATTGCTATTAAAGATAAAAAGGTTTTTGAACAAGGAAAGCCAGAAAATATCATAACAGAAGAATTAATATGGAAAGTTTTTGGTCTCCATTGTAAAGTAACATTTGATCCTTTTTCTGGGACACCATTATGTGTTCCGTATGGAAAAGGGAGAAAGCTTAAAGGGGAACGTAAAAATGACTAGTCGACTAGTAACAGAGGAAAAGAACATTTTAAACGATAATTTTCGGCTAGTATTTGAAAAAAATGGGCAAGAAGTTATACCTTTAGAGTCATTCCTTAATCACCAATTTTTACACCAATATTTATTAGATTTAAAGGATCGCTTGGGTGCTGAATCGTTATTAGCTGCATCTTCACAATTTGTGAAACGACTTGGTTTTATTATAACGATACCATTTTTATATTCCATGTCTATGTTTAACAAACAGTTGGATGTTTCCTTTAAAAACTACTATTTAGTACCGAGAGATGTAGATAATATATGGCTTCCACAGCTTTTCCTTTCTGACTCAATAACTAAAGAACTAATGGGGTTAGATCGGGATGAAGCGAGACAGAAGCACTTTATTCAAATTGTGGAAAACGTGAAACAATTGTTAGATGCTGTATCCTGTGTTGGTAAGGTACCAAAGCCTATCTTATGGGAAAACGTCGCTATTTACATCTATTGGTTATATGAAAAAAGGTTAGAAACCGATGTGGAAAATGAGAAAACACACATACAGGATGATTTTCAATATCTACTACAGAAGATCCCAGCTAATATTTTCGGAGAAGCAGTAAATCCTTTTCTGAAATTCTATGGGAATGAATGTGAAACGAATGCGTCTAATGCAGAAATTAGAATTAGAAAAACATGTTGCTTTTATTATGAGGCAAACGAGGAAAAGAGTTTTTGTTCCACTTGTCCGAAGGCAATAAGAAATTGTAAATAATAATAGTTTAGGAATACCATTAACATTTAAAGCAAGCAGGGATCCTAAGAGATGTAGGGTTCCTTTTTGTTTCGGTTAATTTTTTAAAATGAAAGTTAGGAAAAAGATTGCGAAATGTCAGAATATATTTTATAGTAAGGTTATAGACTTGGATAGGAAACTATCTAAATTTTTTTCGTAATAAAATGAATGAGTATTCATTCAAGGAATAGGGGGAACTAGAATGGATCGTAAAATCAAGCGCGCAGCAGTATTGGGTTCAGGTGTAATGGGTGCTGGAATTGCTGCACATTTGGCTAACATTGGTATTCCTACTTTAATGCTTGACATCGTGCCTCGTGATGTAACAGATGACGAGCAAAAAAAAGGATTAACTCTTGAGGATGCTGTTGTACGTAATCGTATTAGTGCTATAAGCAAACAAAAACTACTTAAGCAAAAGCCATCACCAATTACAAGTAAGAAAAGCTTGGACTTAATTGAAGTTGGAAATATGGATGATCATATGGAACGACTTCAAGAGGTTGATTGGATCATTGAAGTGGTAGTAGAAAATTTGGATATTAAACAAAAGGTATTTGCTAATGTGGATAAATATCGCAAAGAAGGTTCCATCGTAAGCTCAAACACTTCAGGGATTTCTGTAGAGGATATGGTTGAGGGACGTTCCGATGATTTTAAAAAGCACTTTTTAGGAACTCACTTTTTCAATCCACCTCGCTATTTAAAGTTACTAGAAGTTATTCCGACAAAACATACAGATCCAAGTGTTCTAGCTTTTGTTAAGCAATTTGGGGAAGATGTATTAGGGAAAGGTGTAGTGGAAGCGAAGGACACACCTAACTTTATAGCAAACAGAATTGGTACGTATGGATTGCTTGTAACGGTGCGTGAAATGTTAAAAGGCGGTTACAGTGTGGGAGAGGTTGATTCGGTAACGGGTCCATTAATAGGTCGTCCGAAGAGTGCAACCTTCCGTACTTTAGACGTAGTTGGTCTAGATACATTTGCTCACGTAGCAAAGAATGTATACGACAAAGTTGAGGGTGAAGAAAAGGAAGTTTTTGAAGTTCCTGAATTCATGAAAAAAATGCTAGAAAACGGCTGGTTAGGCGCTAAATCTGGCCAAGGATTCTTCTTAAAGAAAAAAGGGGAAAACGGTAGCGTTATTTATGAATTAAACCCTGAAACACTTGAATATGAAGAAAGCAAGAAACTAAAAACAGCAGCTACAGAACTTGCTAAACAGGAAAAAGGTGCTGGCAGAAAAGTGAAAGCGCTTGTATCAGCGAAAGGTGACCGGGCTGGTGATTTGATTTGGTCCATTTCTAAGTCAGCACTCGTTTATTCTGCTGAGTTAGTGGGCGAAATTGCTGATGATATTGTTGCAATTGATGAAGCGATGCGCTGGGGATTCGGCTGGCAGTTAGGTCCATTTGAAATGTGGGATGGAATCGGATTAACTAATTCAGTTGAACGTATGAAAGAAGAAGGCCTAGCAGTACCTGCATGGATTGAAGAAATGATAGGAAATGAATTTGAAAGTTTCTATAAAAAAGAAAACGGAAAAATTTATTACTATGATAAAGGCGAATACAAGGAAAAAGTCGTTAATAAAAAAGAAATAAACTTGAAGCTTCATAAAGAAGTAAATGGCGTTATTTTTAAGAATTCAGGTGGTAGTTTAATAGATATTGGTGACGATGTTGCCTTACTAGAATTCCATTCGCAAAATAATGCTATTGGATTAGATATCATTCAAATGATAAACAAATCCATAGAAGAAGTTGGTTCAAATTATAGAGGTCTTGTCATCGGGAACCAAGGGAAAAACTTCTGTGTTGGTGCTAATCTTGCAATGATGCTTATGGAAGCACAAGACTACAACTTTATGGAAATTGGTATGATCGTTAATCAATTCCAACAAGCAATGATGAAAATAAAATACAGTGAAAAACCGGTAGTAGCAGCTCCGTTCGGTATGACACTAGGTGGAGGAACGGAAATTTGTCTTCCTGCTAGTTCCATACAAGCATCACAAGAATCTTACATGGGACTTGTTGAATTCGGAGTTGGACTTATCCCAGGTGGCGGTGGTAACAAAGAATACTACATTAAGCAACTTCAAGGACTACCAGCTGGAATCGATTTAGACATTCAAAAGGTTGCCATTGATACTTTTGAAAAGATTGCCATGGCTAAAGTTTCCACATCTGCGGCTGAAGCTCGTGAAAATGGTTTATTAAATAACCATGATGCAATTAGTGTTAATGGGGACCACTTAATCTATGATGCGAAACAAAAGGTACTTTCTTTATCACAAGCAGGATATGCTGCTCCAAAGAGAAATAAAGTACCTGTTGTTGGTGAAGCAGGATATGCAACGATGTTATTAGGTGCAAAAGGACTAGTGCTTGGAGGGTACGCATCTGAGCATGACTTGAAAATAGCTGAGAAGCTTGCTTTTGTTCTGGCTGGTGGAAAGTTAAAAGAAGGAACACTAGTAGATGAACAATATTTACTAGATCTTGAGCGTGAAGCATTTTTGAGTTTAATAGGTGAACCTAAAACACAAGCAAGAATGCAACACATGCTTGTAAAAGGAAAGCCACTTCGTAATTAATATTCCAAAACGAATAGGGGGAAGAACCGTGAAGGAAGCTGTTATCGTCTCAGGTGCAAGAACACCTGTCGGAAAAGCAAAAAAAGGATCTCTAGCAAATACACGTCCTGATGATTTGGCTGCATTAACAATTAAAGAAACGTTGAAACGTGCAGGTGGATATAACGGAAATATTGATGACGTCGTAATCGGTTGTGCGATGCCAGAAGCAGAGCAAGGGATGAATATGGCAAGAAATATTGCCGGATTAGCTGGTTTACCAATTGATACTCCTGGTATTACGATTAACCGCTATTGTTCATCAGGTCTGCAAAGTATTGCTTATGCAGCAGAGCGAATTATGCTTGGGCATAGTGACACAATCATTGCAGGTGGAGCAGAATCTATGAGTTTGATTCCAATGGGTGGGCACGTCATTAAGCCTAACTTACAATTGGTAGAAAATGCTCCAGGTTACTATATGTCAATGGGTCACACAGCAGAAGAAGTTGCTAACCGTTTTGGCATTTCGCGAGCTGATCAAGACGCTTTTGCAGTGGCTAGTCATGAACGAGCTGCAAAAGCACTTCAGGAAGGAAAATTCAATGATGAAATCGTTCCTGTTGATGTTACCGTACGTGAGCTTGGTTCAGACAATAAAGTAAAAGAAAAAACATTTACTTTTTCACAAGATGAAGGAGTAAGAGCAGGAACAACAATTGATGTATTAGGGAAATTAAGACCAGCATTTTCTATAACGGGATCTGTAACGGCAGGTAATTCATCACAAATGAGTGATGGTGCTGCAAGCGTTTTAATCATGGATCACGATAAAGCAAGGTCGGAAGGGTTAAAACCACTTGCTCGATTCCGTTCCTTTGCAGTAGCTGGTGTCGAACCAGAAATTATGGGTGTAGGTCCAATAAAAGCGGTTCCAAAAGCACTTGAAATTGCAGGACTAAGCTTATCTGATATTGGTTTATTTGAATTAAATGAAGCATTTGCTTCCCAATCCTTACGTGTAATTCAAGAATTAGGTTTGGATATGGATAAAGTAAATGTAAACGGTGGAGCTATCGCATTAGGTCATCCTCTTGGGTGTACTGGAACGAAATTAACACTTTCTTTAATACACGAAATGAAGCGTAGAAATGAGCAATTTGGTGTTGTGACAATGTGTATTGGTGGCGGAATGGGTGCTGCTGGCGTATTCGAACTTTTATAAAAGGGGGAAAACTCAATGAGTGAAACAAAAGATAAAGTGTTTAAAGGTGGAGCTTTTCTTGTTGAAGATTTAACTGCGGAGGATATTATTACTCCCGAAGATTTTACAGATGAGCATTTAATGATCGCTAAAACTACGGAAGATTATGTTGAAGGAGAAGTTGTTCCTAAATTGGAACAATTGGAAAACCATGAATTTGATATTTCTGTAGAGTTATTAAAGCAAGCTGGTGAGCTTGGTTTGCTAGGAGCAGATGTACCTGAGGAGTATGGTGGACTGGGATTAGATAAAATCAGTTCATCATTAATTACGGAAAAAATGTCTCGCGCTGGTGGCTTCTCTATCTCTCATGGTGCACACGTAGGGATTGGATCTCTTCCAATCGTATTTTTCGGAAATGAAGAGCAAAAGAAAAAATACTTGCCAAAGCTTGCTACAGGTGAGTTATTAGCAGCTTACGCATTAACAGAGCCAGGTTCTGGATCTGATGCTTTAGGAGCTAAAACTACTGCTAAGTTAAATGAAGCAGGAACTCACTATATTCTTAACGGGGAAAAGCAATGGAT
This sequence comes from Salirhabdus euzebyi, assembly GCF_014207435.1. Lineage (GTDB taxonomy): Bacteria > Bacillota > Bacilli > Bacillales > Alkalibacillaceae > Salirhabdus > Salirhabdus euzebyi. The sequence continues at coordinate 79,092 of NZ_JACHGH010000005.1, read as the reverse complement.
TACTAACTCCGCTTTCGCTGACGTATTCGTTGTTTACGCAAAAATAGACGGAGAGCAATTTACTGCATTTATCGTAGAAAGAGAATATCCAGGAGTATCAACGGGCCCAGAGGAAAAGAAAATGGGTATTAAGTCATCTTCTACTAGAACGTTAATTTTAGAAGATGCAGAAGTACCTGTTGAGAACGTTTTAGGTGAAATCGGTAGAGGTCACGTAATTGCCTTTAATATCCTGAATGTTGGACGTTATAAATTAGCAATTGGTGGTGTAGGTGGATCTAAGCGTGCTCTTGAGGTAGCTGTTAAATATGCTAACCAACGTAAGCAATTTAAAACACCAATTTCTGGTTTTGCGCTAACACAAGAAAAATTGGCTAAAATGGCTACAGATATATATGCAAACGAAAGTGCTGTGTATCGTACGGTTGGTCTATTTGAACAACGGCTTGGTGGTTTAAGTCAAGAGGAGTTAAATAACGGTAGTGAAGTGGCAAACGGAATTGCGGAATATGCAATCGAGTGCTCCATGAACAAATATACTGCAACAGAATTGCTTGATTATGTTGTAGACGAAGCGGTTCAAATCCACGGTGGTTATGGATTTATGCAAGAATATGAAGTTGAGCGTGCGTACCGTGATTCTAGAATTAACCGTATTTTCGAGGGAACGAATGAAATTAACCGTTTAATTGTTCCAGGAACATTAATTAAAAAAGCAATGAAGGGCGAACTACCTTTGTTCCAAAAAGCAATGGCACTTCAAGAAGAATTGATGATGATGATGCCAGAGCAAGTTGGTGACGAAACTTTAGAGCAAGAAAAATATTTGCTTAAAAATGCGAAGAAAATTGGTTTGTTAGCTGCAGGATTAGCGGCACAAAAATTTGGTCAGAAACTAGAAAAAGAACAAGAAATTCTAGTTAACATTGCTGACATGGCTGCAGAAATCTATAACATGGAATCAGCAATTCTTCGTACGGAAAAAGCAATCAACAAAACTGGTGAAGAGAAAAACAAGCAAAAGCTTCTTTATACACAAGTTTACGTACAAGAAGCATTCAACCGTATTGAAGCAGATGCAAAAGAAACTTTAATCGCTAGTGAAACTGGTGATACTCTTCGCATGATGCTTGGAGCTCTTAGAAAGCTTACTAGACATGATCCTATCAATGTTATTGCGAAGAAACGTGAAATTGCTGCAACAATTATCGAAGAAGAAAAGTATGTAGTTTAACAAAAAGCTTGATCAAAACCCTTGTCAATTTTTTGGCAAGGGTTTCCTTTTGAAAAACATTTTTTCGCAAGATTGTTGCTATTTTCCTTAAACTGCTCCATAACAATATGTGTGAAGCCCCTCCTGTACAAGATGAGTGGTAGTCCGGCGCCGCGGAAAAATACTCGCTTTCCATGGGCAAGACCTCAGCCTCCTCGCGAGCAAAGAGCGCTCGTCTCGGGGGTCTTCAGACTCTTGCTCTCCATAGGAGTCTCGCATGTTTCCGCTGCTTAGGTTAGTGGTCTGTAATAGAAAGCCAGTATTCCTAAAATCAAAACGATAATATCATGTGTCATTTCTGTTCATAAATCAGAAAATCTTTATTAGCGAAGTATTCTGCCGAAGCGGCGAGCTAGTACCTACTTCAAGAAAATAAAAATTACGTCCTATTTTTCATTTACTGTGAGAAGGACCATAATTAAAAATGAAAGTGTTTTTATTTTCTTTCTAAAATCTGCTAAAATATGTCTTGATGGTATTTACAGTAAAGAAGGGGGTATTACATGACGTTAACAGTTTATCAGTATCCAAAATGTGGAACATGCAGAAATGCTATAAAATGGCTAGACAATAAAGGAATAGCGTATCATGCTATACATATTGTAGAAGAACCACCTTCTAAAGAAGAGCTGGCTAAGTTAGTGGAAAAGAGCGGCCTTCCGATTAAAAAGTTTTTTAATACAAGTGGTATGAAGTATAGGGAGTTAGGGTTAAAAGAAAAGCTGAAAGATGCCTCTGAAGATCAAATGCTAGAATGGTTAAGTTCAGATGGTATGTTAATTAAAAGGCCAATTGTAACGGATGGAGAAAATGTAACAGTAGGTTTTAAAGAAGAGACATTTGAGCAAACATGGAAATAATGTTAAGAAGAAATCAATCATAAATATATAACAGTAGAAATTATGGAGGGAAATAAAATGAGTTTACCGAAGGAATTACGCTATTCAGAAGAGCATGAGTGGGTTAAAGTAGAAGGTGACAAAGTTCGAATTGGTATTACAGACTTTGCACAATCTGAGCTAGGAGACATTGTTTTTGTTGAATTACCTGAAGTAGGTGAAGAAATAGAGGTAGATGAGCCATTTGGAAGTGTAGAATCAGTAAAAACAGTTTCTGAATTATATGCACCTCTAAGTGGTAAAATTGTTGAAATTAATGAAGATTTAGAAGACAGTCCTGAATTCGTTAATGAATCACCATACGAAAAGGCTTGGATGATTGTCATTGAACCAACAGATATGTCTCAGCTGGATGCGTTAATGACAGCGGAAGAGTATCAAAAAATGATAGACGAAGAATAATAGAAGATAAATCAAAGGCAGTGTAATAGCTGCCTTTTTCCAATTTGCGGTGTTACGGAAAATAAGAGACAAAGGTGATAATTATGTTAGAGTTGGAAAAAGTGATTATTGTGGAAGGTCGATCAGATCGAAAAAAGGTAGAACATCTTATTAACGAACAATTAGAAATTATTTGTACTAATGGTACACTCGGTATAGAAAAACTGGAAGAGCTAATAGAACAATATGAGTTGGATGATAAAGATATATACATTTTGGTAGATGAAGATGAATCCGGAATTAAATTGAGAAAACAATTAAATAAAGAATTACCTCACGCTCAAAATTTATTTGTGGATAAATCTTATCGTGAAGTTGCAACAACACCTAATAACATACTGGCTTCTGTCTTGGTGTCGGCAAACATTTCTATTCATCCGCACTTTTTAAAAGGGCAGTTTGAATAAAATGATTGAACTTAATCGTGTTGAGTTTCCAGTAGTGTGGAATAGTCCTTATTATCAATTTATATTTATTCATACTCCGCTTTGTGGTACGTGCAAACTGGCTAAGAAAATGCTCGAAACAATGGAGAATATTCCAAACGTACCAAATATACATGCAATGAATGCTTTTCTTTTTCCTGACTATATGCGGCAGTTTGAAGTGAAAAGTGTGCCTTGCTTGGCAATAGTGCGGAAAGGAGCATTGATGGAAAGTATTTACGCCTTTCAATCGATACCCAATGTATATGAAAAAATAAAACAGTATCTATAGAACCATCTCGTGTAATTAGACAAATTCTTTCAACATTTCCCGGGAAATTACAATTCTTATGTTATATTTCCTAAAGCTGATATGATGTCCAAAAAATCGGCTTTATCATCAAATACATTTGTGATTTTTCCGTTTTTGTCGATTAAGACAGTAGTAGGGACCCCTTTACACCCATACATGTTATACACTTCTCTGTCATTATCTTTTAAAACTGGCTGCTTTAAAAACTTTTCTGAAAATAGAATAGCTTCCTCCGTTGTTTTTTCTCTACCTGAAACATTGATGGTTTTTAAACTGATTTTATCTTGAGGAAGGTTATCAAAAAGGTGTTCCTTTTTAGGAAGGTCTATCGCGCAATCCGGACACCATGAAACCCAAAATGTTAAAATAATGACCTTTTTCGCTAGATCTTCAGATAGATGATATACTTTTTGTGAATCTGTTAAGTAAGGTAACGAAAACGTTGGAGCATGCATATCAAAACCTCCATTTTTTATATTGACGTGTTTTTTTCTATATGCTAACATAAACACTAATTTAAATTGAATACTTAATCTTGCGTTCTTATCAAGAGAGGTGGAGGGACTGGCCCTATGAAGCCCGGCAACCATCAAACATTAAATTGTTTGAACGGTGCCAATTCCAACAAAGCTTTGCTTTGGGAGATGAGAAGAGTGAATGTTTTATTATTTCCCTCTTCTTTTGAAGTGGGATTTTTTAATTGGTCAAACTCGATTTACTCTAAAATCAAACATTAAAATAAACTTAAGTGTTGACACTCTTTTTTTGCGATGTTAGAATTACCCTTGTGCTTAAATGTGATAAAGTGATAATGCGTTAATTCGTTAATTTAATATAGTGAATATATGAATCTCTTATCAAGAGAGGTGGAGGGACTGGCCCTATGAAGCCCGGCAACCATCAAACATTAAATTGTTTGAACAGGTGCCAATTCCTGCGAAGCTTAAAAAGCTTTGGCAGATGAGAGAACAGAGGTATTTTCGTGAGCCTTTCTGTTCTCCTGTGGACAGAAAGGCTTTTTGTTTCTTATTGAAGAAGAATTAGAACTAATAAACTGAACAAAGAAAGTAATACTACGAGTGTATGTAGCAAAATGTATGATAAGTGTTCATAGTGAGGGAGGTTAAAAAATGATTTCCATAAAAAGCTTATCCAAAATATATAAATCAAAACATAATGAAGTGAAAGCTGTTGATCACTTAAATCTAAACATAAAAAATGGTGAAATTTTCGGTGTGATTGGATATAGTGGTGCCGGAAAAAGTACTTTTATTCGTTTGCTCAATCGTCTAGAAGAACCTACAGAAGGAGAAATAACGATTAATGGTAAGGATATTACGAAGCTTGGGAGCCGCTCACTTCGTAAAGAGCGACAAAAAATAGGTATGATTTTTCAACACTTTAACCTTTTATGGTCAAGAACAGTCTTGGAAAATATCTCATTTCCACTCGAAATAGCTGGTGTTCCAAGAGATGAAAGAAAAAAGAAAGTCTTAGAGCTTATTAAGCTTGTGGGCTTGAGTGGTAGAGAAAATTATTATCCTTCGCAATTAAGTGGTGGTCAAAAACAAAGGGTTGGTATCGCTAGAGCACTTGCAAATGATCCAGATGTGCTACTCTGTGATGAAGCAACATCTGCACTTGATCCTCAAACAACAGATGATATTTTAGACCTACTCGTAGATATTAATAATAAATTGGGTTTAACGATTATTCTTATTACCCATGAAATGCACGTTATTCAAAAGATTTGCCACCGTGTAGCAGTCATGGAAGGAGGAAAAGTAATTGAGCAGGGGGATGCGCTTGATGTCTTTATGCATCCGAAAGAAAAAACAACAAAGCGTTTTGTGCAACAAGTAATGGGTCCAGAGCAAGATCAAGCATTTATAGAGTCCCTTATTAAAAGTTATGAATCAGGAAAGGTTGTTCGTTTACATTTTGTAGGAGAGTCAACAAATCAAGCTTTAATAAGTGAATTGTCGAAAACCTTCGATATAAATATAAATATTCTTCAAGGTAATATAACCCAAACGCAGGAAGGTGCTTACGGAACATTATTTGTACATTTAGATGGGACTAATGAAGAAATAGAAAAAGCCATTAACTTTATTTCCAAGACGTCTGTTGAAGTGGAGGTACAGTCCTATGCTGAGTAATCTTTTTCCTAATGTTCGAATGGAAGAACTTTGGACAGCAACAGAAGAAACATTGTATATGACAGGAATTTCTGTATTAGGGACTTTAATTTTTGGAATTATTTTGGGGTTGCTATTGTTTTTAACAGATCGTGGGAATATTTGGGAAAATAAAGCAACAAACTTTGTGATAGCAACTGTAGTTAATGTGTTTCGTGCCATTCCTTTTATCATACTAATTTTTCTTTTGTTTCCCTTTACAGATTTTATTATGGGAACCATTCGTGGTCCAAAAGCAGCACTTCCAGCCTTAATTATTGGGGCTTCTCCATTTTATGCTCGTATGGTTGAAATAGCTTTAAAGGAGGTGGATAAAGGAGTATTAGAAGCAGCAAAGGCAATGGGAGCTAAAACTTCTCATGTAATAATGAAAGTTTTATTGCCAGAGTCCATGCCAGCTCTCATTTCAGGGATAACTGTAACAGCTATTTCCTTAATTAGTTTCACTGCGATGGCAGGTGCGATAGGTGCAGGTGGTTTAGGTGATTTAGCTTATCGAAAAGGGTTTCAAAGATGGGATTTTGATGTTGTATTTGCCTGTACGATATTAATTGTTTTCATTGTATTTATTTTTCAGTTTATTGGTGATTTTACTTCAAGAAAAATGGATAAAAGATAAAAAACATAAGGAGTGTTTACGTAATGAAAAAAATTCTAACTTTATTATTTACTGCACTATTCATTTTCGCATTAGCTGCATGTGGTACAGCTGAAGAGGACACACAAAAGGATACGGATACAAATGCTGGAGAAGCTCAAGATAATGAAGCTGCTGAAGAGAACACAGAGGCAACTACAATCGTTGTTGGGTCTACTGCAGTTCCTCATTCTGAAGTTTTAGAGAAAGCAAAACCTATTTTAGCTGAGCAAGGAATTGAATTACAAATTGAAGTTTACCAAGACTATATTTTACCTAACCAAGATTTGAATGAAGATCGTTTAGATGCAAACTATTTCCAGCATACACCTTACTTAAATCAACAAGTAGCAGACTTCGGTTATGATTTTGTTAGCTTAGGTGGTGTTCACATTGAGCCTATCGGAATTTATTCTAAAAACATTACGAGTGTAGATGAAATTCCAGATGGTACTGCTGTTCTTTTAAGTAACTCAGAACCGGATCACGGTCGTATTTTAGCGCTGTTTGAGCGTGAAGGTCTTATTACAATTGCTGATGGTGTTGAGCCGACGGAAGCTCTATTAGATGATATTGTAGAAAATCCAAAAAACCTAGAGTTCGATCCTAGCTATGATCCAGGCTTTTTACCGGAATACTACAACCGTGAAGAAGACACTTTAGTAGCCATTAATACAAATTATGCAATTGAAGCAGGATTACTTCCAACTGAAGATGCTCTAATCTTAGAAGGTCCTGAATCACCATATGCAAACCTACTTGTTACAAAAACAGGAAACGAAAATAATGAAGCGTTGTTAGCATTATTGGAAGTTCTTCGTTCTGAGGAAATTCAAACATTTATGGAAGAAGAGTATAGCGGTGCAATTGTGCCAGTTAATGAATAAGCCCCCAATTTTTTAAATATATAGTAATGTAAAGAAATAAGAAGTAAATCGTATTATTAATAAATAAAAGGGATTTAACCGACTTCATTCCGGTTAGATCCCTTTTATTGTTTACATGTATCAACATATAGCTTTTGTCGAAAACTTAATAACGATGCTACAATATATATCGTAGTAATAAAGAAAGGATGATTTCGTCATTTCTGACCATTTGGCTTTAAACTATACGGGTGAAATGGAAAAAGCTATGCAACAATCACATGGAATTGGCTATAAAGAGTATAGCCGTAAATTAGAAAAACGTTTAGAAGTGGAAAAACGTAGAGAAAAAGAATATCAGAAAAGTCGACAAATAACTGCAGAAGTTGATAGACAGTTGTTTAAATAATGATCTATAGAACAGAAAGGTGACTGTATTTTTTGCAGTCACCTTTCTGTTTTTTTAGGAAAAAACTCAGTAGAAAAGTGATAAAATTTAATTACACAATTTTATTAGGCAACACTATGATTACACGTTCTTAAATCAAGGGGTATTTGTTGATTATAGATACTAAATGTTATAAGATTGTAATGAGAATAGAATGAGAATAGTTTTAATTAAACTATAAATTAAATTTATTAAATTATTGGAGGTATCTTTAATGGCAGCATCAACATTAGTAATCAAAGATCTTCATGTCGAAATTGAAGGTAAAGAAATATTAAAAGGTGTTAATCTTACTATTAACACTGGTGAATTCCATGCAGTTATGGGACCGAACGGAACTGGTAAATCTACGTTAGCTTCTGCAATCATGGGTCACCCTAAATATGAAATAACAAAAGGTTCAGTCCTTTTAAATGGGGAAGATGTATTGGAAATGGAAGTTGACGAACGTGCGCAAGCAGGTTTGTTCCTTGCTATGCAATACCCGAGTGAAATTAGTGGTGTGACAAATTCAGATTTCCTTCGCTCTTCTATTAATGCATTACGTGGTGAAGGTAATGAAATTCCTTTAATGCAATTCATTAAAGAAATGGATGCTGCGATGGATTATCTTGAAATGGATAAAAACATGGCACAACGTTATTTAAATGAAGGTTTCTCTGGTGGGGAAAAGAAACGTAATGAAATTTTACAACTTATGCTATTAAAACCAGCTATTGGTATTCTAGATGAAATTGACTCTGGACTTGATATTGATGCATTAAAAGTTGTATCAAAAGGTATTAACAAAATGCGTAACGACGGTTTTGGTTGCTTAATCATTACGCACTATCAACGCCTACTTGAATACATTACTCCAGACAAAGTACATGTTATGATGCAAGGTCGCGTTGTAAAATCAGGTGGACCTGAATTAGCAGAACGCTTAGAAGCAGAAGGTTACGAGTGGATTAAAGAAGAATTAGGAATTGAAGACGAGACTGTAGGTCAAGAAGCGTAATCGATTAGGAGGGGTATCATGGCCGTAGAAACTAAATTACCATACGATAAACAGTATGTTAGCCAATTTTCAGAAAAACGTGGCGAGCCAAATTGGATGAAAGAATTTCGATTACAAGCTTTGGAGCAATCAGAGAATTTGCCAATGCCGAAGCCAGAAAAGACAAGAATCGATACTTGGAACTTTACGGAATTCAACCATGAAGTTACTGGTGCTGAAATTTCTAATTTGGAAGAGCTACCTGAGCAATTAAAAGTATTTTTTGATTTAGAGTCAAAAAATGAAAATGTACTTATTCAACGTAATCACACTGTAGCATATGCTTCTTTAGCAGATTCGTTAAAAGATAAAGGGGTTATCTTTACTGACATTTTCACTGCCGTTAAGGAACATAGTGATCTTGTTAAAAAATATTACATGCGTGATACATTGAGTGTAGACGAAAATCGTTTAACTGCTTTGCATGCAGCGTTACTAAACGGTGGTGTTTTCATTTACGTACCGAAAAATGTTGTAATTGATGAACCACTTCAAACGATTTTTTGGCAAGAAGATGAAGAGGCTGCCTTATATAATCATGTTCTAATTGTTGCTGACCAAGGTAGTGAAGTGACTTACGTAGAAAACTACGTATCACATAATGATGAAAAACCTTCAGTGGCAAATATAGTGACAGAAGTAATTGCTCTTGATCAAGCACGTGTATCTTATGGTGCTGTTGACAACTTTGCTCAAGGAACGACAACATATGTAAACCGTAGAGGTGTTGCATATCGTGATGCTAAGATTGAATGGGCAATTGGACAAATGAATGATGGAAATACTATTTCAGAGAACACAACAAATTTAATGGGTGATAACTCGCATGCAGAAGCCAAAGCGGTAACAGTAGGACGTGGTAATCAAAGCCAAAATTTTGTTGCTAATATTACTCACTTTGGTAAAGGTTCAGAAGGATATATTTTGTCGCACGGTGTGATGAAAGATAAAGCATCCTCCATTTTTAGTGGAATAGGAAAAATTGAACACGGTGCTTCAAAATCAAATGCTGAACAAGAATCACGAGTTTTGATGTTAAGTGAAGGTGCACGTGGAGACGCGAACCCAATCCTATTAATTGATGAAGATGATGTTACTGCTGGTCACGCAGCATCAGTTGGCCGAGTAGATCCACTTCAATTGTTCTATTTGATGAGTCGAGGAATTTCGAAAAAAGAAGCTGAGCGATTAGTAATCCATGGTTTCTTAGCACCTGTTGTTAATCAAATCCCAATCGAAGCTGTTAGAAAACAACTAACAAATGTGATTGAAAGGAAAGTTAATTAATGGATGTTAACCAAATCCGAAAAGAGTTTCCTATCTTAGATCAGGAAGTTAACGGTCATCCTTTAGTTTATTTAGATAGTGCGGCTACTTCTCAAAAGCCGAAAGCTGTTTTACAAAAGCTTGATGAATATTATCGTTCGCATAATTCTAATGTTCATCGTGGTGTTCATACTTTAGGTAACAGAGCAACAGAAGGCTATGAAGGTGCTCGTGAAAAAGTAAGAAATTTCATTAATGCTAATAGCACAAAGGAAATTATTTTTACGCGAGGAACGACAACAGCTATTAATAAAGTTGCTTATAGTTATGCTAGAGCGAATTTGAAAAAGGGTGATGAAATCGTCATTACCCCAATGGAACATCACAGTAATATTATTCCTTGGCAGCAAGCAGCAAAAGCTACAGGTGCTGACTTAAAGTATATTCCTTTACAGCCAGATGGAACGATTACATTAGAAGATGTAGAAAAAACGATAACGAATAAAACAAAAGTAGTTGCAATGGTACACGTATCTAATGTATTAGGTACAATTAATCCAATTAAAGAAGTAGCCACCATCGCACATAAAAATGGTGCGATCTTACTAGTCGATGGAGCACAAAGCACACCACATATGCGGGTAGATGTTCAAGAATTGGATTGTGACTTTTTCACTTTTTCTGCGCATAAGATGTGTGGACCTAGTGGTGTGGGCGTATTATATGGTAAGCAAGAACTTCTTGAGAAAATGGAGCCTGTTGAATTTGGTGGAGAAATGATTGACTTTGTTGATTTATATGAATCAACCTGGAAGGAACTACCTTGGAAGTTTGAAGGAGGAACACCAATCATTGCTGGTGCAATAGGCCTTGGTGCAGCGATTGATTTTATTGAAGAAATTGGAATAGAAAATATTGAAGCACACGAGAAGGATTTAGCCGCATATGCCATGCAACGTCTTCGTACTATAGAAGGAATAGAAATATATGGTCCTGAAAAAAGGGCTGGGCTTGTAACCTTTAATTTAGATGGGGTACATCCTCATGACTTAGCTACTGCTCTTGATCAACAAGGTATTGCTGTTCGAGCGGGACATCATTGTGCTCAGCCTCTCATGAAGTGGCTAAAGGTATCGGCTACAGCGAGAGCCAGTTTTTACCTTTACAATACTAGGGAAGAAATTGATAAACTAGTAGTAGGACTTGAAAAAACAAAGGAGTTTTTCGGTGATGTCTTTTGATAACCTTGACACGCTTTACCGACAAGTAATTATGGATCACTATAAAAACCCTAGAAATAAAGGGGAATTCTCAGGTGATGATCATCTTACAATTGAGATGAATAATCCAACCTGTGGAGATAGAATTCATTTACAGCTACAGGTAGAGAATGGAACTGTTAAAGATGCTAAGTTTGACGGCGAAGGTTGTTCTATAAGCATGTCATCAGCTTCCATGATGACACAAGCAATCAAAGGAAAACCAGTAGAGGAAGCTTTAAAACTTTCCGAATACTTTTCAAATATGATTCAAGGTAAAGATATGGAAACGGAAGATTTAGATATAGGGGATATTCAAGCACTACAAGGTGTTTCAAAATTTCCAGCACGTATTAAATGCGCAACTCTTGCATGGAAGGCAATGGAGAAAGGTGTAGGAGAAGAAAAAGTGTAATTTAATTTTTCTCTTACGCTATGTGCAGATTTTTGCTTTTAATCAAAAGGAGGTATTTAAATGGCTAAGAAAGCACCGGAAATTGGTGATTACAAGTATGGTTTCTCTGACCGTGATATTTCCATTTTCCGTACAGAACGTGGTTTAACGGAAAATATCGTTAGAGAAATTTCTAAAATGAAAGAAGAACCAGAATGGATGCTTGAGTTCCGTTTAAAATCACTCGAGCAATTTTATAAAAAACCAATGCCACAGTGGGGTGGCGATTTAGCTGAATTAAATTTCGATGATATTACGTACTACGTAAAACCATCTGAAAAGTCTGAGCGCTCTTGGGATGAAGTACCTGAAGAAATCAAACGTACTTTTGATAAATTAGGTATTCCTGAAGCGGAACAGAAATATTTAGCAGGTGTATCTGCTCAGTATGAATCTGAAGTAGTTTACCACAACATGAAAGAAGATCTTCAGGAAATGGGAATTGTGTTTAAAGATACCGACACAGCACTTAAGGAAAACGAAGATCTCTTCAAGGAATATTTCGGTAAATTGATTCCACCATCTGATAATAAATTTTCTGCGTTAAACTCTGCAGTATGGTCTGGTGGATCATTTATATACGTACCAAAAGGTGTAAAAGTAGATACACCACTTCAAGCGTATTTCCGTATTAATTCAGAGAATATGGGACAGTTTGAACGTACACTTATTATTGTTGATGAAGGTGCATCTGTACACTATGTGGAAGGTTGTACAGCTCCAGTATATACAACTAACTCTCTGCACAGTGCGGTTGTAGAAATCTTTGTAAAGAAAGATGGCTACTGTCGATACACAACCATTCAAAACTGGGCGAACAATGTTTATAACCTAGTGACAAAACGTGCGGAGTGCCATGAAAATGCCACAATGGAATGGATTGATGGAAATATCGGTTCAAAATTAACAATGAAATATCCTGCAATCTTCCTTAAAGGGGAAGGCGCACGTGGAATGACATTGTCTATCGCACTAGCTGGTAAAGGACAACATCAGGATGCTGGTGCAAAAATGTTGCATTTAGCACCTAACACTTCTTCCACTATCGTTTCAAAATCTATTTCTAAACATGGTGGTAAAGTAACATACCGTGGTATTGTACACTTTGGTAAAAAGGCATCAGGCGCTCGTGCTAATATCGAGTGTGACACATTAATTATGGATAATGAGTCTACATCTGATACGATTCCTTACAATGAAATATTAAACGATAACATTTCTTTAGAACATGAAGCAAAAGTTTCTAAAGTATCTGAAGAGCAATTGTTCTATTTAATGAGTCGTGGTATTTCTGAGGAAGAAGCAACAGAAATGATCGTTATGGGCTTTATTGAACCATTTACAAAAGAATTACCAATGGAATATGCTGTTGAAATGAACCGACTAATCAAGTTCGAAATGGAAGGTTCAATCGGATAATAAAGAGGAACCCGTTTCTGGTAAAGAAACGGGTTTTTTTTGTCTATTTTTAAAAGATGGTTGTCCTAAAGGTAGGAGCCTCAACGTAACGAATAAATATCTTTCATGCGTTCATTATGTGCCCTAACGTTTATTTTAAGGGTGATGGAAGAAATGCTCACTAAGAAAGTATGGCATGTTGAGAATGTTTACTTTAATTTTCCATAGTAAATGTGAAATAATATAAGAAATATAAAAAAAGAAAGATAGTTGAGCTGCAATGATTTTTATATTAATGATTATAATCGGATTTTCTTCTGCATTTCTTGGAAGTATAGCAGGACTTGGTGGAGGCATCATTTTTGTCCCAAGTATTTTGCTTTTGCAACATAATATGCTTGGCTTTGAATGGGCAACGCCCCAGGCAATTGTAGGAATGTCGCTGTTAGTCATGATTTTCACAGGTTTATCATCAACTTTTGCTTACTTAAAATATAAACGAATTGATGTAAAAAGCGGTAGTATTTTTTTAATTGGGAGTATCCCTGGTTCTTTAATCGGAGTATGGATGAATAAGTTTGTAGAAACAGAGGGGTTCCAATTATACTTTGGTATGTTAATGCTTTTTATTAGCGCGATGTTTTTTGTTCGAAAAAGAATTTCTTCAAGTAAATTAATCAAAAATGAAAGAGGATTCAAGAGAACCTTTGCGTTTAGAGGAGAAGTGCACCACTATACTTTTTCTGTCCCCATCGCTTTATCCATTGCATTTGTCGTTGGGACATGTTCAGGATTGTTCGGTATAGGTGGTGGTTCCCTTATGGTACCAGCAATGATTTTATTGTTTGGTTTTCCACCACACATAGCTGCTCCAACTTCTATGTTTATGATTTTTGTATCGAGTAGTTTTAGCTCGGTAGCTCATATTGGATTAGGTCATATTCATTGGGAGTATGCATTATATTTCATACCTGCTGCTTGGATAGGTGGGACAATTGGAGCAAAGGTAAGTCAAAAACTAAAAAGTGGAACGATTGAATTAGTTTTACGAATCCTAATTATACTGATTGGCATTCAATTAATTTTGGAAGGCTTGTTCTAAGGAGAATCGATTACATGAAGGAAAATATTTTTCTTTACTTTACGAGTGATTTACATAGTCATTTTGAAAACTGGCCTAAAATTGCTAATTATTTAGAAAAAAAATCAGCTATCCATAAGCAAGAAGGCGACCAATACTACTTAATTGATAATGGGGATCATTTAGATCGTGTGCATCCAATTACAGAGGCTTATTTAGGTAAAGTGAATATAGATTTTCTAAATGAAGCTAAATATGATGTTGTTACTGTGGGAAATAATGAAGGTATTACCTTACCACCAGATAATTTGTATGAACTCTATGATAAAGCAAATTTTGAGGTAGTCTGTGGAAATATTGGAACTAAGGATAAAGTCGCTCCATCATGGCTTAAGCCGTATACAATTATAACGACAAGGAGTGGGATTAAGATAGGTGTAATAGGATTGACTGCTCCTTTTCACTTATTTTATGAACAACTTGGATGGAAAGCTGAATCACCTTACACCATATTGGATCAATTACTACCGGAACTGAAAGAGAAAAGTGATATCGTGTTGCTCCTATCTCATTTAGGTATCAACGATGATGAATATATTAGTAATCATTACGCTGGAATTGATGTGATAATCGGTGGTCATACACACCATCTATTTAAAGAAGGAAATGTAATTAACAATACGTTACTCACAGCTGTTGGGAAGTATGGATTTCATGTTGGGAAAATTCAGCTAACGTGGGACCACCATTTAAAAAGGTTAATTAGGAAGGTTGCTGTTGCCGATGAACTGGCAGATGATTCCGATCATCTTCATACAGTAAAATTATTAGATGATTATAACGATAAAGCAACGGAGTTACTTAATGAACCAGTTGGTACACTGAAAAAAGATTATGAAGTGGACTCGTTTGAAGAAACAGTATTAATGAAAACCTTAGTCCAAACCTTACAGACATGGACAAAAGCTGATTGTGCCATGCTTAATGCGGGGATATTGCTAGATGGATTAAAAGCCGGTGTTGTTTCAAAAGGGGATTTGCACCGAATATGTCCTCATCCAATTAATCCTTGTAAGGTGAGAATATCAGGAGAGTTAATTTTAGAAGCAATAAGAATGGGCCTTTCCAAACGATTTACTGAATTCGAGTTAAAGGGTTTTGGATTTAGAGGAAAGCAAATTGGGAAAATGATATTTTCAAATATTGATGTTCATGTTCATTATGGTGAAGACAACCATGTATTTGTGAAAGAGGTATGGATAAATGGAAAGCCAGTAGATGAAGACAAGGAATATGAGGTTGCAACAGCAGATATGTTTACGTTCGGAAAGTTACTTCCTGGAATTGCTGCTTCTAAGGAAAAAGAATATTTCATGCCTGAGTTTATACGGGATGTGTTGTCTGAAACCGTAAAAAAATTAAGTAAATTAGGTTAACGTTTTGCTCTCTTACTCATACATTGTATGGAAGGGAGCGTGAAGAAGTGGTTACAGTAGAACCTTTATGGATTAACGATAAGCCTTTCACTGCAGTTCAGGTAAAGCTACCGAAAACAAATTTAATGGTGGTGTCCAATGAAGTTGGTTATATAATGTGTGGTGCTCTTGATGTGGATTTATTAAGTGATAAACTATATGAAAGACAAATTGTTGCAGGAAGAGCTGTAGGTGTTAAAACAATTGAAGACCTTCTGGAAGCGCCTCTTGATAAGGTTACTACCACATCAAAAGAAAAATATGGTTGGGAAGAAGGCATGAGTTGTAAGGACGCTCTTTTACGCCTTTAATACACAGAAAAATACGAGTAACATAAAGGCCTGTCTCTATAAGAGCAGGTCTTCTATATGTTTTTCGACATAATATATTCAAAATTTGTTTATATATGTAAAATATTCAGAAAGTAATGTATAATAATTACAAAAATTATTTTCCATGAATAGGTGAATGTAATGAAAATAGTTCCGTTAGAAGCGTTAAAACCAGGTGATAAGCTTGCTAGGCCCCTTTTTAGTACTAGTGGACAATTTTTACTTCATCAAGAGACAATTTTAACAAATCAACTACTAGATCGGTTAATGAAATATGAAATTGAACACGCTTACATCACAAAAGATATATCTATAAATTTAGATTCTAAAACTTTTATAGAGAAAGATCATAAGAATAAGGTAGTTCAATACATAAGAGAATCTTTTCACACAATATATAATCATCCAATTAATGGAAACACATTTATCGTTGAACAAGCTGCAGAGGGATTAAAACAAGTAGTCGGTGATATGAACAAGCTTGTAAAGCAAAATAACGATATAGTTTCATTACTCTCGGATGTATTTGTCTTTGATGACTCCATCTTTACCCATTCATTAAATGTAACTATTTATACTTTAACGATTGCCAGAGAATTACCTTTTACAAAACAAGAACTTGAGGAACTCGGTTTAGGAGCATTGCTGCATGATATCGGGAAATTAAAAATTCCAAAAGAGATATTACTAAAACCAGATAGATTATCAAAAGAGGAATATGAAATCGTTAAGCATCATACTGTTTACGGCTATGATATGATTAAATTAATTCCAAATATACCGCAATCGGTACTGCGTTGTGTGAAGGAACATCATGAGCGTTTAAATGGAACAGGTTATCCGGAAGGCTTATCTAGTGACAAACTACATATTTTCTCCAAAATTATTGGAGTTGCAGATACGTTTGATGCAATGACGACAGAACGTGTGTATCAGGATAAAAGACTACCCCATGAGGCATTAGAAATTTTATATACTGGTAGTGGAACGTTGTTTGAACAAAAATACATAGAATTATTTAGGCAGAACGTAGCCGTTTATCCAAACGGAATGAAAATTGTTTTAAATGATGGCCGAAAAGGGATTGTCATAAAGCAAAATAATGAAGTTTCTGATCGACCTATACTGACCATTTTAGAAGAACAAGGAAAAGCAGTGAAAGAAACATATGAAATAGATTTGTCCAAACATCTTAATCTAGTCGTACAAAAAATCTATAACGAGTGATTTGTAAAAAAAATTTAATACTTTGGTCAACCCTTCTGTATTCTGAGCATAGATTTTTTACAGAGGGGGTTTTTTTGTGAGAAGAAAATTTAGTAAACAACGAAGAAGTGGACCGCCTCCCGTGGGTCATGTTTTTGCCATAACGTTGATTGTCTTTTTGGTAATGATTTTTTTTAGTTTATGGTTAATTGATAAAGGACTAAAACCAACGTTAATGGAAATAGCTGAAACAGAAATCAGACAAGTAGCAAGGGATGCTATTAACCAAGCAATGAGTAAAAAAATGACAGAAGATTTACAGTCCGATGAAGTGATCGATATTGAAACAGACAATGACGGTAACATCACAACCCTGGGTTGGAATCCCGTTGTCATAAATAGAGTACAAAGGAATGCTACATACAGGGTAAGAAACTATCTAAACAATGTAGAACGAGGCATAGCTAATCCAGAAACATCGCTTGATATAGAAGGGGAGGACAACGGTGGGCTAGAAGCAGAAAGTTTAAATCAACTTCCGGCCTATACAGAAATACCGTTAGGTCAAGCAACAAATAATGCCTTATTAGCTAACTTAGGTCCCAAAATACCTATTCGTTTTACTGTAATTGGCGACGTGCAAACAGATAAGAAGATAGAAGTTAGAGAATATGGTATTAATGGTGCATTAGTAGATCTATCGATTGATTTAAAAGTAACTGTGCGAATTGTTGTACCTTTTTCCACGGAGGAAGAGGAAGTTAGCCAAAATATATTTTATGATTCTAGAGTAATTATGGGAGAAGTTCCAGACTTTTATGGTGGAGGAGGAAACGATAGGGGCCCTCAAGTTACTGTCCCATATGATTCTTTACCTTAGCATGAGAAAATCTATATATGATGGATAGTAATTCAACCAAAGGTAATGATAGGTATTAAACTATATCATTACCTTTTTTTTGTGAAAGGAGCTTTGTGATGGAACCGACCATTTATTCCCTCTTTCCCCCATTACTCATGATCCTTCTTGTCTTATTAACAAGAAAAGTTCTATTGTCACTTGGTGCAGGAATTGTTGCTGGGGCATTAGTTATTCATGACTTCCATATAATGAATTCCTATCAAGAAATCGTAAATGCTTTGAAAGGGCTATTCATAGACGAAGGTGCTATTGCATTAGGAAGTATATATTTAATTACCTTTTTACTATTCCTAGGAATTGTAACTGCTTTTATGACTGCTTCAGGAGGAACAAAAGCTTTTGGAGAATGGGCAATTACAAAAATAAAAACCAAAAGAGGTGCTCAGTTACTTCCATCAACACTAGGAATTGTAATTTTTATTGATGATTACTTTAATAGTCTCGCTGTTGGACAAATTGCGAGACCTCTTACTGACCGACATCGAGTTTCTAGAGCAAAATTAGCCTATATTATTGATTCCACTTCCGCACCAGTTGCTGTTTTGGCCCCAATTTCTAGTTGGGGAGCTTATATCATAGGTACTATTGGTGGTATCATTACTGCAAATCAATTAGGAGCTTACCAACCATTAGAATCTTTTTTGACAATGATACCGATGAACTTTTACGCCATAACTGCTGTTGTATTAGTTTTTGTCGTATCGAGTACTAATCTTAATATAGGAGCAATGAGAACACATGAATGGAGAGCGGAACAAACGGGAGAACTAGTAGATCCAAATAGAAAAGATATACCTGGAAACTTAACGGATGAATTTCTATCTGTTAAAACTGGACGGATAATTTATCTGGCTATTCCAATTGTTACTTTAATAATTGCGACTGTTGGTGCAATGGTTTGGACAGGAATACAAAACAGTAAAGAAGAAGACTTATCATTAATAACTATTTTTAGTAATACAGAAGTGAACTTTTCGTTGTTTCTAGGTGGCTTATCAAGTATTGGCGTTTCATTTCTACTTTATGTCTTGCAAAAAGGGGTAAAGAGTTCCATTTTGAACGTATTTGCTCAAGGAATTAAATCAATGCTCCCTGCTATCTATATTTTACTATTAGCTTGGATGCTTGGTTCCATTATTGATGTTTTACAAACGGGTGAATACTTGGCAATTGTTGTAGAGGAAGCTAAAATAAATGCATCCTTTCTTCCAGCTATCATTTTTGTAATGTGTGGGTTAATGGCGTTTGCAACAGGCACTTCGTGGGGAACTTTCGGAATCATGCTTCCTATAGCAGGTGAAATAGCAGTAAATACGGACGTACAACTGTTTTTACCTGCACTAGCCGCTGTACTTGCTGGTTCTGTTTTTGGTGATCATTGTTCACCAATATCAGATACGACAATTTTATCTTCTACAGGTGCCGGATCTAATCATATTGATCACGTCCAGACACAACTACCTTATGCCATCCTCGTTGCGATAGGTTCCATTATTGGGTACATTATCCTAGGGTTTACAGGTGAAATTGTTTTATCCCTATTTACTTCTATTATTATGGTTGTTGTCGTTGCTATCGTACTGAAATACATGCAGAAGACATATTAATTAACTTTACTTAGATAAAGTCCTTCATATGAAGGACTTTTTTGTTTTTTTATTATAAAAATCAAAACTAAATTGGCAAGGAAATGGTACTTTTACCATTAATAGAATATTACAAAAACTCTTTGACACTAGGACAATATGTCTGTATAATACAGACAAGTTTAAATAATCTGAAAAGATTAAAAATTTAAAAACATTCCCTTTGCTATTTTGTCATATATTTTTATTGCAGGGGATAAAACAAAAAGGAGGTATTTTTATGGAACGTTCTCAATGGGGTACCCGTGCCGGATTTATATTGGCGGCTGTTGGTTCTGCAATTGGCCTGGGTAACATTTGGCGTTTCCCTTACGTTGCCTATGACAACGGCGGTGGGGCATTTATCGTGCCTTATTTAATTGCTCTATTTACAGCAGGTATTCCGATTTTAATTATGGAATTTACGATGGGGCATAAATATAGGGGATCTGCTCCTTTAACCTTCTCTAGAATTCACAAAAAGTCCGAAGCGGTTGGTTGGTTCCAAGTTTTTGTTTCATTTGGTATTTCTACTTATTATGCTGTTATTATTGGTTGGGCTTTAGCTTATTCTTTTTACGCCTTTAATTTATCTTGGGGCGATGACACTGGTGGCTTTTTAATGGGAGAATATTTAAAAGCTGGTGATGTAGGAGCTGTAGGTAGTTTCGTTCCTAGTGTATTAATCCCATTACTAGTTGTTTGGGCAGTAGTACTTGCCTTTTTATTTAAAGGTGTTAAAAAAGGTATTGAAGTTGCAAATAGAATTTTCATTCCGACACTTGTGGTATTATTTTTAATTATTGTTATTCGAGCAGTTACATTACCAGGTGCTGGAGATGGTTTAGATGCTTTATTTACTCCAGATTGGTCACAGCTAGGGAATGCAAAAGTTTGGACTGCAGCATATACGCAAATATTCTTTAGTTTATCTATCTGTTTCGCGATTATGATTACTTATTCTAGTTACTTACCGAAGAAATCTGATATTACAAATAATGCATTCATTACTGGTTTAGGGAACTCTGGTTTTGAATTACTAGCTGGTATTGGAGTATTTAGTGCTATTGGATTTATTGCTTATGCAACAGAAAGTGCAGTAGGTAATTATGCTGCTGATGGTGTAGGTTTGGCGTTTGCTGTATTTCCACAAATCATTAATGAAATGCCATTCCTAAATGGAGTGTTTGGTTTCTTATTCTTTGCTTCATTAGTATTAGCAGGTATCACCTCTTTGATTTCAATATGTGAGACTTTTATTGCAGCGTTTCAAGAGAAGTTTAATATTACACGTGGAAAAGCAGTTGCGGTAGGTGGAGGATTATCAGCTCTTATTTCCTTAATCTATGCAACAGAAGGTGGGGTTCACTTCCTGACTGCAGTTGACCGTTATGTATTAACAGTTGGTGTAGGACTTGGTGGACTAATACAAGTACTTGTTCTTGCTTGGGCACTTCGTAAGGTTAAAGATTTCAAAGAACATGCTGATGGTTTATCACAAATTAAATTAGGTTCTTGGTGGACAATTTGTTTAACGGTTATTACACCAGTTTTACTCGGTTATATGATCGTTCAGCAATTAATTGATGACTTTACTGCTCCATATGTTGATGGGTATCCACTTTCTCTTATTGGACCTTGGGGAATGGGTGCACTTGGACTTGTAATCGTACTTGCATTAATTTTCACCGCTTTCAAGTGGAAGCCTGGATTAGTTGAGTCCGAGTCCGTTAACGCAGATAAGGAGGTTAGTGGATAATGTCAGGGATGGCTATTGTGATGATGTTGCTAAGTATGGTTTTGATTTGGGGAGGCTTAGGTGCAAGCATCTATAATGCTGTAAAATCCTCGAAAGAATAAAATAAAGGATTGGGTAGATTTGCACTCTACCCAATCCTTTTTCATTTTAATGTGTTCTGGAAGCTCTTTCCCATTTCCTTAAATATGGATAAGGATCAAACGACCATTCCGTATTCCCATTGTCTCTGTACATACCATAATGCAAATGTGGTGGGAATTTACCAGATGTGCCTTTTGGCCCATAACCTGAAGCTCCGACATACCCGACAATATCTCCAGGTTTTACGACTTGCCCAACTTTAACGTTTTTCTCAAAACCATTTAAATGAGCATAGTAGTGGTAAATATTTCTCGTATCCCGTATCCCAATGCGCCAACCACCATAGCGATTCCAGCCTTTCATTTCAATCACTCCATAAGTAGTAGAACGAACTGGAACCCCATAATTCGCAAAAATATCTGTACCCTCATGAATTCTTCTACCTCCGAAGCCTCTTGGATCGCCCCAAGTGTTACGATAACTGTAGTTAGCGTGAATGGGCACAGGAAAAACATTATCTTCTAATTCTAGTGTTTCAAATGTTTTATAAACTTTTGCCATATTCATAATGGTTTGTACGGATAATTCACGTTGATAGTAATTCCATATTGCGATTTTGACATCTTGTTTCGTTTTTCCATAGCTTAAAAGGTATTCTGCCATGGCATGAAGAATGTCTTCATCATTTGTACTATCTGCATAATTATCCCCATCACCATCTTTTCCAAATCCATTGAATAACTCGATAATGCCTATATGTTGTCTGTTAGATTCGTTAGGATTTAACCTTCCGTTCCATTTATCAGAAGGAATAGTGATTCCGATAAGTCCCGATTTTGAAGCAGTTTCTTTGTGAATATTTCTTTCGTATTGATCAATAGCAGCGAAATAATACCATGGAATTTGAGTTAACGCCTCTGTCTTTTTATACAAAGCATAACGCATTTGAAGCTTATCTTCATTTGATTCATTTTCAGCCACAATATTTTTTTGTAATGTACTTAAGATGCACATTACAATCAATAACTGAATAAAGACCTTCATGTAATTTCACCTCAAGAAACAATTGATAACCCTATTTTTTGAAAGTTCGTCAAAATAATGAATAGAAAATATTTGTAATAATTGTTTTGAATAATTCACCCTTGCCTATCTAGGCAAGGGTGAAATCCATTAGTCACGGTAATTCATTCTGTGGTCTTCCTCACTGTACTCTCCACCTTGAGGGGATTGCTCGGTAAAACGCTCAATAACACTTTCAATGGCCAGAATTGTGCCGGTCTCTGTTGTGGTGTTATTGCTAAGGCTTTGTAGATCTGTATAGGCAGTAGATTGGTCAGAAATATAGACGTGATACCAACGTGGTAGAAATGATAACGTTGTTTTTTTCACATCTTCAGCAGCTCTTTCCCTTTCTACGCCGTCTGCTGGTGTGTATGCTACAAGTGTGTGGCTATCTGTTACTAGTGTAGCTGCCTCTTCAATGTCATCTAAAGTTAACAAAGTCTTTGTAATCATATTTGCCATTTTTTCACGATCAATTTTTGGAGCGAAATTCTTTTCTCGTTCCATATCAAGTTGATTTTCGTTGTAACGAACATAACCGTATTGTGTATCTTCTTTTTCTTCCGTTATTCGAGTATTCATATTGTCAGGTGTTGTTCCGTGTAGTGTGTCTGTTTCATCACCTAACCCTTTTTGATTTGCACATCCTTGAAGTATAATGGTAAATATACATAACCCTATAAATAAAAGGCTTTTTTTCATTGTAAACATTTTGATCCTCCTCTTACGTCTTTTACGAATAGTTTGCGTCAAAAAAATATCTTCATGCTAAAAAATACGTTCTATTGTAAAATGAAAAATATGATACACTAAAAGCAGGTGATAAACATGATAGAATTTTTCGGAAAAAATTATGAAGTGATTGACAATTATAGGGATGGGTTTCAAGAGGAAGTTGTAAAAGAGCGATTTAGTGATATTTTAAGTAAGTATGATTTTATTGTCGGTGATTGGGGTTACGGTCAACTCAGGCTCCGAGGCTTTTACGATGATCAAAATCCAAAGGCAACTTTTGATACAAAAATTTCTACATTAGACGATTACTTATACGAATACTGTAATTTTGGTTGCGCATATTTCGTAATGAAGCGCTTCGACCAATAATTAAAGCTCCATAGACCTTCTATGGAGCTTTTGTTATGTGTTCTATTGATTATCTTCTGGAGGTTTTATATCTTCATCTGGCTCATCGTGTGTAGGATGAGCTTGAGGGAATTGTCTTGGTAGATCTTCATGTAAAGACTTATTCTCGTAATTAAATCCTGTATAGTGTCTTTGACCTTCAACAGCTTCCTTATTTTCAACTTTATCGAATTCATTAATTGGCGATCCATAAGGCCCTTCTGGTAATTCCTCTGGCACTGCATATTTACGTTGTACTTCTACCGGAGCGAAATCATCGAATTCAAGCTTGTCATGATCAAATTTTTTATCATATTTATTGTTTTGATCAACCACGAAAAACCCCTCCTTTACACAATAGTATGAGCAAAAGAGAGGTATTTCACACACGAAAGATTTTTAGTTCTATCGTTATTGCCCTTGGCGTGGTGCTAGTCTGCTTTTATATCAAACGACTTCAATTAAAAAATCTCTGAGTTCATCAGCTTCAATTTCCGTAAGGTTATAAGCATGGGCTAAGTAGTGATGGTCTTCTAAATCGTCAGGACCTAAAATGGCAAATCTGTTGCCAAGCAGATTCAGTACGACTTTTTTTCCATAATATTTATTTGTAGTTATAATTGCTAGGTCGTATCGTTTTGAGTCACCCATAAAACTAACAAAGCGAATTTCTGCATTTTCTTTATCATCATATAAAAAGTGACGGATTTCTTCCATGTTATCAACTCCATTCCTGTCATGGTCTAATTCTATTACATCTATGATAGCAAAAATAACCAATTAATTAAAATGTGTATTGTTTTTTCCTGTGTAAGGTAAGTTATGATACTATATTATCAACATACCCATCTGCCTGATTACGGAATGGAGGAATAAAATGTATTTTATAGATCGAAACAAACTTGAGCAATATTTACTATACATGGATGGTATACTCCAACAAGTACAACATCACCAATTTGAAACATTAATTGAAAAAATGGGATTGGAAAGAATGGCACAAGTGATTGTTGAATCAATGATTGATGTCGGTAATATGATGATTGATGGATTTATTATGCGTGATCCGGGAAGCTATGAGGACATTATCGATATTTTAGTGGATGAAAAAGTTTTACCTAATGAAGAAAGTAATGGATATAAAGAGATTTTCCAACTAAGAAAGATGCTTGTTCAACAATATATGGATGTGAATCATGACCAACTTTTAGAGACGTTAAAAAGAAATGATTCATCATTAGAAATGTTCAGCACAAGGATTAGGAAATATTTAAAAGAAGAGCTAGGACCTGTCTCTGCTTTCTCTAATACGGAACTAGAAGAGGAAAAATAAGTAATGGAATGAAGAGAGGGTAAGAAATTGAAAAGTTATAAAGGGTACTTAATTGATTTAGACGGTACAATGTATCTTGGTCCAGAACCAATACCTTATGCAAAGGAATTTATTGAAGCATTAAAGGAACAAGATATCCCCCATTTGTTTGTGACGAATAATTCTTCTAAACGTCCTGATCAAATCGTAAATCATTTACTTAATATGAACATTCCAGCAACGGAAAAACAAATATTTACTACTAGTATGGCAACAGCTTCTTATATTGTAGGACAACATTCAAAAGCAAAAGTTTATGCGATAGGGGAAGTAGGCTTAATCGATGCCCTTTCTGATGTGAATATTGAATTAGTAGATGAAAAAGCTGATTATGTTGTTATCGGTATTGACCGAGATATTACTTATGAAAAGCTTGCCAAAGGGTGTTTAAATATTCGAAGTGGTGCAACCTTCTTATCAACAAATGGAGATATAGCAATACCAACAGAGAGAGGGTTCCTCCCAGGGAATGGGTCTTTAACTTCTGTCTTAGAAGTGTCCACAGGTGAAAAACCACTTTATATTGGAAAGCCTGAGCCTATCATTATGGAATTAGCCTTACAGGAATTAGGATTAAAAAAGGAAGAGGCACTAATGGTAGGGGATAATTATAAAACGGATATTATGGCGGGAATTGGTGCGGGAATGGATACCCTTCTTGTCCATACGGGGATAACCTCTGAAAAAGATTTAAAACAATTTAACCCGCAGCCTACTTATACAGCAAAAACATTAAATGAATGGATACCAAATATTTAAAAAAGCACCATCATAAGGATGCTAATCCCAATGATGGTGCTTTTCCTTTTACAAGTAATAGGGTCCTAAAATCATTGTATATAAAAGAAATTGTAATCCTATAAAGTAAATATATTTACCGCTACTACTCCATTCTCGGTTAATGAGTTTTACACTGAGAAGGGCGATTATGGCAAAGCTTAAAATAAAGAAAATATCATTTCCATCAAATTTTAAAAAGGATGGAGCGTGTACGTAAGCCCCTCTGTCAGGGAAAAGATGATTTTTAAATAATAAAGCGCCTGCAATATAGACTACTACTCCCCCATAGAAATAGATAGGTTTCTCAATAGATGCGTTACTTTGTTTTTGTAGTAAAGCAATGATAGCAAGATAAATGATTGGGAAAATGATCCACATTATAAGTAAATATAAAACAAAAATAGAGGTGGATAGCATTCCTATACACATCCCAAAGGCCACTAAATACTCTTCAAGCGTTGTTTTATCCGCCTTTTCAATCACATTGGGATTATTAGAGGCAATAAAAATACTATTCTTGCTATCACTTTCTAACTGCTTCCATCCAATACTATTTTTGCCAATGAAAAAGGGGTTACCTGACATATGGTAGGTATTGCTTAAACGTTCAGTCTGTATATCTTCCCCTTCTATAAGCATGGAATAAATGTTAAAGGCTTGATTTTCATTTGTCTCTTTGTAGGTAAAACCTATACCCCTAAACAGAAACTCTAACTTTCCATCTATTGTTCTAAGCTGAAAGTGATCGATTCCTCTTAAAGGTGCATTTGTTATTGGATCATGTGGATAAATCCTGGACAACACTATATTTGGATTCGAAAGATCTGTTTCCGATACATATAAAAACGTTTTTTTGTTTTGCAGACTTTGTGTTTCTGAATGTAATCCTATAAACAACTTTTCATCATGAACGGTAAACAAAATATTTTGTATTTGTTCACTTATTCCTAATTCAATATTTTCATAATGTATTTCTTCGTATTTATCACTTTTCATACGAAAAATAGTTAATTCACCAGACTCCAGTCTCTTTGTATACGCCATAATATAATCAGCATCATTTTTAAGAAACTTAATTGGATAACTTGTTGTTGCTACCTCTTTTGTTTCACCTGTTTCGACTGTAAGTTCAAAGATAGTTTGTCCCTTCGTATAAAAAATGTGTTTACCTTTAGAAGCAGGGACAAATAAGTCGGCTTCATCAATGATTTGATTCGTGTTCCCATTAATGATGGTGTTGTTTATAAAAAAGAATTGATTGTCGTTTTCAATATAATAGGCATCCCATTTTTTCATAGGACTTGGGATTGTCTCTTCATTCAATAACTGATAGTTTGCATCATATGTCTTTCTTAAAATCCTTCCTTCCTCAACGAGAATGATTTCTGTTTTATCCTCTATAGAATGGATGATAGGAGATAAATACGCATCCATCGTACCAACTTGTATTTCACGACTCCAATTCTCAGAAGGCGGTTCCGTAAATCTATATAAGTTTGTAAAATATAAAATACTTAAGCCGATAAGCGTTATCATTAAAGGAATAATCCAAAATAATTTCTCTCTTAGTGTTTTCATTTTGTCAACCTCTCTAGTAAAAAGAATATGTGTTTATTATGCCAAAATAATTCTATCACAAATTAAACGATTCCATTATATTGGGAAAATTGCGACTTTTATAACAAAGAAAAACCATTACCAACAATGGTAATGGTTTCCGTAGCTTTAGAAATAATATGGACCAAAAAGCAGTAAATAAATAATCATTTGCAAACTAATAAAATACGTATATTTTCCTACTGTGCCCCAGTCTCGTTTAATAAGTAGAACACTTATAAACGCAAGTAAAGCAGAGCCAATAATATAAACGATGTCACTTCCTTCAAAAGTTAAGAAAGAAGGAGCGTAATTATATCTTCCATGAAATAAATGATGTCTAAACAAATATGCACCGATTAAGTATGCAAGAACACCACCATAAAACACAGATGGCCTATCAAGGAAGTTTATATCACCTTTGCGCTTTAATACAGAAATGATCAGTAAATAAATGATAGGAACAGTGAGCCAAATGATCAGAATATATAAAATAAATACTGAAGTAGATAACATTGCCACACACATACCTAATGCAATCAAGTATTCTTCTGATGAAATAGTGTCTGCTTTTTTAATAGCATCAGGATTGCTGGATGTTACGTAAATATATGGGCTTAGTGCATCTTCTTTCTGACTCCATCCTATACTATTTTCATTAATAAAAAAGGGATTATTTGATACCTTGTAAGTATTGCTAAGACGTTCAGTCGTTATGTGGTTACCATTAAGACTCATTAAATAAATATTTAAAGCTTGGTTTTCTTTTGTTTCCTTAAATGTAAAACCTACAGCTCTGAACAACAACTCAACACTTCCATTATTGGATCTTAGTTGGAATTGATCTAGCCCACTAAGTGCACCTTTTGTGACAGGATCATATGGAGATATTCTACTGAAATTTAGTTTCGGATCCGATAATACAGATTGACTCATGTAAAGGAAAGTTTGTTTGTTTTTATTTCCTTGTGTTTCGGAATGGATACCTACATAAAGATTTTCGTTATCTGTAGCAAACAAGATTTTTTGGATATCTTCACTTAAGCCCAATTCAATGTCTTCACTAAGTATAGGTCCTTTTTCCACATGATAAATGCTTACTGATGCTGCTTGTAAATCATTGGTGTAAGCCATAATATAGTTTTCGTAGCTCAACAATTCCTTAATAGGATGTGTAGTTGTCATTATCTCTTTTGTTTTATTTGTTTCCATGTTTAATTCAAAAATCGTTTGCTCTTTTGTGTAAAGTATTTTGCTCTCATTAGCTACAGGTACAAAAAGTTCTGCTTCAGTAACAACTTCTTCGTTATTTCCATTTATAATCGTGCCATCCTTAAAAAAGTAAATGTTATCACCCTTTAAGTAATAATCAGTCCAAGAAGTGAAGGGTGGCGTAATAGCTTGTGTATCAAGCAATTCATATGTATTATCATACGTTTTCTTTTGAATGACTCCATCTTCTACTAGAGCTATTTCGATATTATCTGCAGTAACATGAATAATAGGTTTTGTAAATTTATCGGCCGTTCCTACATTTATTTCCCGACTCCAATTTTCTGAAGGGGGTTCTGTAAACCGTTGTAAATTGGTAAAGTACAAAATGGCAAGTCCGACTACAATGATGATTAAAGGTATTAACCAGAATAATTTCTGCCTAACGTTCTGCATGTTTTTCTCCTCTCCCTGAAAAAACAATAATTGGCAATACCTTATGATTTTACAATTTTTTTAATATTTAGGCTACTATTTTTTTTATTCTACATCTTCTGCGCTATGAGCAAGTCGACTGGAAGCAGCTGCTGCTATAGCTCCTACAATATCATCTAAAAAAGTATGACATTCCCCTGAACTTTTATCATTCAATTTTTTCAAAATTCCTGGTTTTTGTTTGTCGATATAGCCATAATTGGTGAAACCGATAGATCCATACACATTAATGATCGATAAAGCAATGATTTCATCAACTCCATATAAGCTTTCGTCTTTTGCAATAATTTCCTGTAAAGGCTCTTCTAATTTATTTTGTTCCGCAAGAATATCAAGCTGAATACCCGTGATGATGGCATTTTGTACTTCTCTTTTTTCCAGAACCTTTTCTACATGGTACTCACAATCCTCCATTTTTAATTCGTCATGATATGGTGATTGTAAATAATAAACTAATTCACCTATATCTTTAATCGTTACTCCTCTTTCATATAACCAATCCTTGGCCTTTTGTTCAATCGGACTAATTGTCTTTTTCTTCATTTTTTCTCCCACCTTTACACATTCAGATTTAATTACACGCATATATTTAATACCAATGATAAGAAAGGGGCATCAAGTTCATGAAAGAAATATTAAAAAGGTATTTTTCCTATCAATTTCATCATGAAACAAACATAGCAGGATATAAGGCTTATCAAGAGTTAGATGGATGGGTGCTCGTTTTTCCTGCCGATTATGTGGATGAAAACTATATTGCAGAGCAACAAGTTATCGCTAACTTTCTCCAGGATTCTGGTTTTACAAATGTAACAACTCCAATTAACTCGAATAGTGGAACCTATATAGTTCCTATTGATGGAGAGTATTCTGTTTATTTGTGTCATGTCAAGTCACTTTCCTCTGGTAAGCATCATCAGGATCTTAATTCCTTTTTGAAGGAATTTCATTATGCTGGTCATCGTTTTCCATATACCCCTGTTTATTCGAATCGTTACGGACAATGGAAAACAAATTGGGAACAAATAGTAGACCAAATGGATTTCCTTAGGCAAAGCTTGATGGAGAAAGCTACCATTACAAATTGGGAAAGGTTATGGATTGAAAGTTGTTTCTACTTTATCGGCATGGGTGAAAACGCTATTCAGTTTTTACAGGAGAGCGAAAGCAAAAACTATAATCAATTTGACCAACCCGTATTTACCTTTGAAAGAATTAACCCACTCCCCCATAACAATGTCATTGTCGCTAATAGGATTGTTCATGATCATCCATCAAGGGACATTGCAGAATGGATAAGACATACCATTTTAAAAGAAGGTAGGAATGGTATATCAGTAATTTCTAACTTTTTACACCAATATGAGCAGGAACGAAATTTTAGCTTGTTCGGCTGGCGTTTATTATTTGCAAGGCTCTTATTTCCTATTCATTTCACCGATTATACAGATATGGTCTTACGCACGGACGGGGGCACAGATATTAACTATAAGGATTTTAAAGATTTTCTTAGCTATCAAGCAGAATATGAGTACTGTTTAAAGGCATTATTTAGAGAGCGTGATCAATATGGACAGGAAAAACTTCCGGAGGTTGAGTGGATTTATAATTGATGGCTAGGAAATGTGCTACTATTTAGTTAAAAGGTATAAAGGATTGGTACGAATGGATAAACGTATTGTGATAAGTAGAAAGTTGCCAGAAACAATTATTTCTCCTTATGTGAACACTTACATGATCACGATGTGGCCTGATGAGGATAAAGTGATGGAGCGGTCTTCTTTATTGAAGGATGTTTCAAAGGCAGATGCCCTATTGTCGATGCTGACGGATAAGATTGATAAAGAGGTCATTGATCATGCAAAGCAACTAAGAATCATAGCAAATATGGCAGTAGGCTATGACAATATTGATGTAGATTATGCGAGAGAAAAAGGAATAGTCGTTACAAATACCCCTGATATTTTAACCGAGACAACGGCTGATTTGACATTCCTTTTAGTATTGGCAACGGCAAGAAAATTCGTACAAGCTAATCGATATATAATAGATGGACAATGGAAAAACTGGTCTCCTTTTTTATGGGCTGGAACAGATGTACATCAAAAAACAATCGGAATAGTAGGGATGGGAAGAATAGGTGAAGCTGTTGCCAGAAGAGCAAAAGGGTTTAACATGGACATCTTATACCATAATAGGAATCGTAAAGATAAGGCTGAATCTGAATTAGGTGCTCACTACGTTTCTTTTGATCGGTTAGTTGAAAAAGCAGACTTCGTAGTGAGTATGACCCCATTGAATGAACATACGAAAGATATGTTTAATGAAGCTGTATTTAAAAAGATGAAGAAATCAGCCATCTTTATCAATACTTCTAGAGGGGGCGTTGTGAAGGAAAAGGATTTATACGAGGCTCTTCAGAATGGAGAAATAGCTGGAGCAGGATTAGATGTTTTTAAAAATGAACCGATTAATGAAAAACATCCACTTTTGCAGTTAGAGAATGTTACAGCATTACCCCATATCGGTTCGGCAACAATGGAAACACGTACAGCAATGGCTCAATTGAGTTTAGAAAATATAGACTTAGTTCTCAAGGGGAAAAAACCCAAAACACCTGTTAACTAAACAAAGCGTATAGAGGTTTCTCTATACGCTTTTAAATAGGCTCTTTTCGTTCCATCGTATGAAGGAGTGTGAATGCATTCTAAGTTTGTTTTAACCGCTTATGTACCAACTCTTTTATATTTAGGCTGTATTTTCTGTTTTACACAATATCCTTAAACTGCGAAGTAACTTTGTAATTTGGTCAGTGCTATACGACCGCTTCGGCAGAATACTTCGCTTTCCACGGGCACGGCCTCAGCCTCCTCGCGGAAAACCACCGCTGCGGGGTCTTCAGACACGTGCTATCCCGTAGGAGCAGAGTTATAAAGTGCATTGACTACTAGTAGGTAAATATTTACAAAAAACTCTAGCGAAGCGTACTCTTATTTTACTTTTATTGTAATAAATGGATTATTAATCCTATATAATACAAACTAATTTTTTTAAAAAAGACCAAAAGAGAATCCTAAACATTGGTACATCAACTTTTCTGGAGGGAGTCTGCGTATTCTGCCTACGCTAAGATTGATTTTCTGATTCAAGGATAGTGGTAAACCATATAGGCATGTTAGATTAATTCTTCTTTATTAATACGACTATATTATTAACTTTCCTTTTCCCAATTCATCCGTACATTAAAGATAAGCACATGCTTAGCGAAGGAAATACACGTAGACTCCTACGGGACAGCGAAGACGTTGAGACCCCACAGCGAGCGTTCTGTGCGAGTGAGGAGGCTCAGCGCGAGCCCTAAGGTGCGCGTAGTGTATTTCCGTAGCGGCTGGAATTAAAGTTCAATGGTTACGTCGCATTTTCTATCAACTGCGAAGGAATAACAACTTAAAAAGTAACAAACTTTTAGAAATTAAAACTTAGAATCTGGTTTATAAAATGTTCTTACATTGGATTCTGTCACTTTAATACCTGGGATGATGTATTTTTTGTTTGAGACTTTTGTCCAGTTTCCTTTAAGTGGTACATCATTTAAGGATTTTGAAATAAAATCAACTGCTGTAGCACCCATGTTTGGAGAATACGTTACAGAAACAAGGATTCTAGGGAATTCCTTTCGTTGGATCATTTCATATACTTCTTTCATTCCAGCACAACTTAATATACGGATATCTTTTTCTTTGCCTAAATCTCGAACGGCTTTTACAATCCCTATCGTCATATCATCATCTTGGGAGTAAATAAATTCGATATTATCGTGTTGTTGTAATAATTTTTTCGTTCGTTTATAAGCTTTTTCTCGATCAAATTCTCCAAATTCACTTGCTACTATTTTAATTCCTGGATATTGGTTGATTTTCTCCACAAAGCCCTTTCGTCTAATATCCGATATTGGAGCGTTTACTCCTTTTATTTCTATGATATTTGCTTTGTATTGACCTTTTTCTTTTTCCAACGTTTGCAAAAGAACTTCTGCACATCCCTTTCCAGTTTCTTCGTTATCGCCACCTATGTAGGCAAAATAACGGTCTGTATTTATTTCTCTATCTAAAATTAAAACTTTGATACCTTGTGCGGTAGCTTGTTCTACTAGTTGGGAAACAGAGTCATCATGTGGAAGTAGCAGAATTGCATTCACCTTATGATGGATAAAAGTAGATAAATCCTTTTTTTGTTGTGAAGCATCATTAGAAGTTAGTAACAATGTGTCTATGTTGTCATGGTTAAAGGCTTCTGCCTTTGTGTTTGCTACTAATGCACCCATCCAACCATGATAAGCAGTAGGTAAGGACACACCTAATTTAAATTCTTTTGACGTATCAAACTGACTTATGTATATTCGTAAATCTTTTGCATGTTTGTTTAAGCGCTCTGACATGTCCTGAATTTGCTTCATAGAAAGTAGATTCTCTTCTGATGCAAAGGCTACTTTTTCAACCTGTTTCATATTGCTTTCTGAAATCACACTTGTTTCCTGCATTAGCATAGATACGTCACTAGAATTATTAGAGATTTTTTGTGAAAGGTCGGCTAATGAATTGAATTCACTTGATACATTTTGGATGGAGTCTAAAATATTTAAAAACTTTTTACTCGTGTCATCTGCGACAGCTGTTCCTTTTTCTGTTTCCTTTTCAACCACATCGGTATATTCTACAGCTTGGAGAGCATTTTTACTTACTTCATTAATAATAGTGGAAATCTGACTAGCGCTATTACCTGATTCAACGGCAAGCTTTTTAACTTCTGCTGCTACTACCATAAAACCTCTTCCATGTTCACCTGCTCTGCTTGCTTCAATACTAGCGTTTAGAGCTAATAAATTAATTTGACTTGATATGGAGGTAATGACCTCAATAATGCTATCAATTTCTGAAGTGTGCTCATTTAATTTTTCAATAAATGACGATAGGTTTTGGACAGATTGATTGATATTTTTCATTTGTTTTATGTTTTCTTCAATATAATCTTTTCCTTCTTCCGCCTCTTTAGAAGCAGTTGCTGTAACAAGGGACAGACTTTCTATCGTTTTTTGCACTTGGTCAATGGTTCCCTTCATATTCTCCATAGCGTGCAAACTACTTTTTGCTTTGCTCGTTTGTTCAGAAGACCCCTTACTTATTTGCTGAATGGCATCAGCTGTATGATCAGAAGTATCTCTAATTTCTTTTACGCTAAGAGAAAGTTCGTCAGAGGATAAAGCAACCTCATCTGATAAATGTATCGTTTTACTAATTAAGTCGTTTATTTTCTTGGAAAAGTCGTCGAAGGAGTTAGCAATTGATTCGATGTCATCAAAAGGCTTACTATCTTTCGTCTTTAGCTGTGCACTCGCCATTTGACTAGTAGCTTTTACTATTTCGGAAAGCGGTTTCAAAATAGTTTGAGTTGTTATGTAGGCAATTAACCCCAATAGAACTAGTAATACGGTAAAACTCGTATACAAAACAACCTTGTTTTTTATAAAAAAAACGGCTAAACAACCTATCAGCATAATTGTAAAAAAAAGAAAAAAAGAACTATACATTTTAAGCTTTAATCTTTTCATCAACCCACCTCCAAATAGTGTGTAACTTTCCTCTATTGTACATTTACTTTAATATTTCGACAATTACTTTCACGATTTATGCTTTTCCACACAAAAAGAAAGTCGAGAATAAAAAAATCCTTTATACTTCTTGAAATAAGGTTGATACTTTTTAAAATTCGCGATATAATGTCTACCACATAAATACAATTGTGCGCTATTGGGATACAATTAGTTGTGCTTTAGGAGGAGAAAATATGCTTAAATGGAACGGTCTTATCGATTATTATAAAAATTGGTTACCAATTAATAAGGAAACCCCTTCTCTCACGCTTCATGAAGGGAATACACCGCTTTTGAAGCTAGATAAGCTTTCAGCGCTCTTAGAATCTGAAGTGTATGTGAAAGTAGAAGGCCATAATCCAACTGGTTCCTTTAAGGATAGAGGGATGGTATTGGCTATTGCAAAGGCAATGGAAGAAGGTTCGGAAGCTGTTATTTGTGCTTCAACGGGAAATACGTCTGCATCAGCAGCAGCCTTTGCTGCCAAGGCTGGACTAAGATGTATTATCGTTATTCCAGAGGGAAAAATTGCCCAAGGTAAATTAGCGCAAGCTGTTATGTATGGGGCAGAAATCTTCTCTATTCAAGGGAATTTTGATGATGCGTTAAAAATAGTCAAGGAAGTTAGTGAGCAAGAAGCAGTTACGTTAGTTAATTCGATAAACCCTTATCGTATTGAAGGCCAAAAAACAGCTGCGTTTGAAGTGTGTGACCAATTAGGTAAGGCACCAGATTATTTATTTATCCCTGTCGGTAATGCTGGCAATATAACAGCTTATTGGAAAGGATTTAAAGAATACCATGAAGCGTATGGTTATCGTTTGCCACATATGATGGGTTTTGAAGCAAGTGGAGCTGCTGCTATAGTGAGAAACGAAATGATACCTAATCCTGAAACAATAGCGACTGCAATTAGAATTGGAAATCCTGCAAGTTGGAAATCAGCTGTTGAAGCAGCACAGCAATCAGTTGGAGAAATTAATGAAGTTACCGACGATGAAATAATCGATGCATATAAATGGTTAGCAAAAAATGAAGGTGTGTTTGCAGAGCCTGGTTCTTGTGCTTCTATTGCAGGGTTAATGAAAACAAAGAAAGCAGGAAAGCTACCTAGTGGCAAGGTAATTGTTTCTGTTTTAACTGGTAATGGTTTAAAGGATCCTGTTGTAGCGGTGGATTCTAGTGAAATTAAACCCGTTATTTTACCGAATGACTATGAAGTGATTAGGAATGAGATAAGAAAGAGTGTATTTATATGAATCAAAAATGCTTTCGGATAAAGGTTCCTGCCAGCACTTCAAACATTGGTCCCGGTTTTGATTCTATTGGGATTGCCCTTAATCTTTTTTTCACTATAGAATGTTCTCCTGGAGAACAATGGTGTTTTATTCAAAAAGATGACAACAACAGGCATATGCCTGAAGGGAAAGACAATCTCATTTATCAAACTGCTTTGTTTGTAGCACATAAATTTGGGTTTACTTCGTTGCCACCGTATCATTGTGATGTTTTTAGTGACATACCTATTGCTAGGGGCTTAGGAAGCAGTGGTGCTGTAACGGTAGCTGGAGTTGAATTAGCTAACCAAATTTTAGACCTAGATTTACCAATGAAAAGCAAACTTCTTATTGCATCAGAGCTTGAAGGACATCCTGATAATGTTGTTCCCTCTTTTCTAGGTGGATGTGTAGTAGCTTATTATAATAGAAAAGATTTGTATTACGTGAAAAAGAACCAAATGAATACTGTCGACTTTGTTTCTGCTATTCCTAACTTTGAACTAAAGACCAAAATGGCGAGAGAAGCTCTACCGAAAACATTATCCTTTTTGAATAGTATTGAAGGGAGCGCAATAGCAAATATGTGTACTGCAGCTATCATACAAGAGGATTATGCTATGTTAGGAGAGATAATGGAAATGGATTTATTCCATCAGCCCTTTAGAAAACAGTTTATCCCACACTTTGATGAACTGGTAGGATATATGAGGGCGGAGGGTGCTTATGGCACTTTCCTAAGTGGAGCAGGACCGACTATGATTAGTATTTTTAAAAAACATGAGTCAAAATTACTTTTGGAAGGTTGGAAAGAGAAGTATCCAAATATAAGATGGAAAATATTAAATGTGGAAGAAGAGGGGATGAAGGTCGAAGTAAATGTTTCTTCTGCACAAAAAACACATTAAAAAAAGAGCTGGTGATTTATACACCAGCTCTTTTATATATAATTAAAATACTTGTTCAACTTCGCGAACTCCTGGAACTTCTGCAACCAATGCACGCTCAATTCCAGCTTTTAGTGTTATGGTTGAGCTTGGGCAGCTTCCACAAGCACCCATGAGACGAAGGCGAACAATGCCATCTTCTACATCTACTAATTCAACATCCCCACCGTCACGCAGTAAGAATGGACGCAGTTTGCCTATAACTTCATTAACTTGTTCAAACATCGACCATCTTCTCCTTTCTCACTCTATGTCTATTATAAAACCTTTTTATAAAAAAATCTATTCTGGACAACTTGTTTTTCAATTATTTTGTTTGGGAGATAATATAGAATATGCATATGTTATGATGTTTCAAAAGCTTTTTTATTTTATCTTTATTTCAACCTTTTGTAAAATAACAATATAATGTTTAAGTCAGTATTAACTTAAGTAGGGGGTCTTTTCATGGGAAAGACTGTGGAAATTACAGTTTATGGGGCCGATCAACTGTGCCCAAGTTGTGTAAATTTACCAAGTTCCAAGGACACGTATGAATGGCTACAAGCTGCTATCTCACGTAAATATGGAAATGATGGGATAGAATATGCTTATATAGATATATTTTCTCCACCAAATAATAAAAAAAATCAAGAATTTGCACAGCGTGTTGTAGAGGAAGAATTTTTTTACCCGGTTGTTTTAGTAGATGATGAAGTAGCAGGGGAAGGGAATCCAAAGCTAAAAACAATTTATCAGTTACTTGAACAAAAAGGGATTAACCAAGTCGAATAATAAATGAGACTCTTTTCCTAAAGATTGTTGTTGTTTTTCCCTGGTGCCGATGTTCCACTCCTGTTTATTAGGAGTTCATTGTAAATTTTCGTAAGTTCTGGGCTTTTTTTAGGAGTTAAGATGGAGTTATTAGGAGTAAGTTACAGTGTATCAGGATTTCTTGTTAGTTTATTCGCTGTTCCTCTATGTTTATTAGGAGCTAATCATAAGTTACTCCGCATTTTCCATCTATTATGAAAAACGACAATCTATTAGAAAACAGCCAAATTAAAAAATGATTCATCAACATGGATAAGCGAGGAGTGAACGGGATGAATCCTATCATAGAATTTTGTGTAAACAACTTGGCAAGTGGTTCTCAAAAGGCGTTAGAAGAGCTTGATAGGGACCCAGACCTTGATGTTATAGAATATGGATGTACAAGCCACTGTGGGATATGTTCGATGTCTCTGTTTGCTATTGTAAATGGAGAATGTGTAACAGCTGATACTGCAGAAGAATTAGTGGAAAATGTTTATAAGCACTTAGAGGAAAACCCTTTATTTTAAAATTTAGTGGGGTGACTAGAAATGGAAATTTCATTTACAAAAATGCACGGACTAGGTAATAACTATATATACGTCAACACGTTTGAAGAACCGTTACAAGAAGAGCATTTAGGAGCAATTGCTAAATCAGTTTCGAATGTCCATACAGGAATAGGTTCAGACGGTCTGATACTAATTACCCCTTCCGATAAGGCTGAAATTGGTATGAGAATTTTTAATAAAGATGGATCAGAAGGAAAAAACTGTGGCAATGGACTTCGCTGTGTAGCAAAGTATGCTTATGACCATCAATTAGTTAAAGGTAAAAGTTTTCATATAGAAACAAAAGCAGGAATTGTGGAGGCTCATGTCCAAGTTGAGGATGGAAAAGTAATCTCTATAACAGTGGATATGGGGGAACCAATTCTTTCTAGAAAAGAAATTCCAATGCTTGGAGAAGATAAAAGTGAAGTGATCAAAGAAACGTTTATAGCTAATAATACAAAACTACAAGTGACAGCTGTTTCCATGGGGAACCCACATGCTGTATTTTTTGTCGATGACATAAATCAAGCCCCGCTATATGAATTAGGTCCTATTATCTCAACAGATGATCGATTCCCAGAGGGGGTAAATGTTGAATTTATTGAAATAATGAATCCTACAGAAATTAACTTTCGTGTGTGGGAAAGAGGGTCTGGTGTTACGGAGGCTTGTGGGACTGGTGCTTGTGCTGCAGTAGTTGCTGCTGTGTTAAATGGTTATAGTAATAAAGAGGATGAAATTTGTGTTCATTTAAGTGGTGGAGATCTTTGGATTACATGGTCTATCGATAACCGAGTATGGATGCGAGGGCCTGCAGAAACAGTTGCTAAAGGTGTCTTTATTTGGGAGTCTTAAAAATTGAACCAACAAATTATTGGTAGTATACTGGAAGAGAAGGAGGGTGAGTATTATGGCTTTAACCATTACAGATAATGCAAGCTTACAAATAAAAGAAATGATGCAGGACGAGGACCAGGCAACAGTACATCTTCGTTTTGGTGTAAAGGGTGGAGGCTGTAGCGGCTTATCATACTCAATGGGCTTCGATTATGACATAACTGATAAAGATGAAACGTACGAATTAAATGGAATCCCTATTGTAGTTAATAAAGAGGATATCCCCATTATAAAAGGGACTAAAATTGATTTTAAACAAAACATGATGGGTGGCGGATTTACAATTGAT
The DNA here is from genome assembly GCF_014207435.1 of Salirhabdus euzebyi. Lineage (GTDB taxonomy): Bacteria > Bacillota > Bacilli > Bacillales > Alkalibacillaceae > Salirhabdus > Salirhabdus euzebyi. The sequence goes on along the minus strand of NZ_JACHGH010000005.1, from coordinate 39,647 downwards.
AATCCGAACGCTATCGTTTCTTGTGGATGTGGAACGTCTTTTAAGACTGCTACGAACACAGGCACACCGGAAAACTGTTAAATATGATATGAAGGGTTTTGGCTTCTGTTTGAAGTCAGAACCTTTTTTATTACGGTCTTTTTCATGTGAAAGATATATTAACGATAACTTAATGTGTGAGTCCCAACCGCTACGGAAATATGAGGATCCATAAATAAGAGTAGAAGAGAGTTGAAATATAGTCACTGTCATTTCCAAAAGACAACTATTTGATAGACATACAAAAAACCCTCCTTGTTCTTAACAAGGAGGATGAGTATTAATTATCAAACAGACTTGTAGAGTGTTTAGGTTGAACTTTTGCATCTGGATCAATATATGCCTTGGCGTTATTCACTGCGGTTGGTCCTTCCCCAAAGCCTGAAGCAATAAGGTTGACCTTTCCAGGATATGTACAAATATCACCAGCAGCGTATATGCCAGGTATATTTGTTTCCATTTTAGAGTTAACAACAATACTATTCTTGTCTAATTCTAGTCCCCAATTTTTAATTGGGCCTAATGAGGAAACAAAGCCATAGTTTACAATTAGTGAATCCACATCAATAGTTTCCGTATTTTCACCCTTTACTTCTTGTAAAACGACCTTTTCCACACGCTCTTCTCCAATTAACTCAATTGGGTTAAATGGAGTCTTAATATCAACGGATGAATTTTTCAGTCTTTCTACGCTATGTTCATGGGCACGGAAGCTGTCTCGGCGGTGAACTAATGTCACCTTTTTAGCAATTGGCTCAAGCATGAGAGACCAATCAACAGCTGAATCTCCACCACCACAAATTAACACATTTTTATCAGCAAAAGCATTCATATTTGATACATGGTAATGGAGATTCGTTGCTTCATACTTCTCTGTATCGTCTAATCGTAGACGACGAGGTTGGAAGGCTCCGTTACCTGCTGTAATAATAACTGCTTTTGTGTAATGAACTTCTTTATTTGTACTTAATTTAAAGGTACCATCTTCTTGTTTTTCAATGCTTTCAACTGATTGATCCACCACGATTTCAGGATCAAACTGGCCTGCTTGCTCCATTAAATTATCGACAAGTTCCTGAGCTCGAACCTTAGGAAAACCAGCAACATCATATATATATTTTTCCGGATATAATGCAGACAATTGACCGCCAATATGCGGTAAGCTTTCAATGATTTTCACGCTAGCTTGTCTCATTCCACCATAAAATGCTGTAAATAATCCTACCGGGCCAGCGCCGATTATTGTAATGTCATATACTTTATCTGTCACATTTATTTCCCCCAATTCTAATGTAGTTACTTCATTATAATATCTTACCATATTAACAAGTATACCGTGTTAGCTTGAAGAATACCTAAATGATATAACACGATTAAGAAGATGGATAAAGGCATTGTAACCAGTAAACGCTAATAGGTGAGTTTCCTTTATTTTAACATATACGCCTTCTTTTATCTTTTCCCAAGCCTCTAATTTCTGAATATTATTAAAAAAATCTGAAAAATCAGAAACGAATGAATTACTGCTTAAGGGTTGAAAATAAAAATAAAAAGTTCTATGATGTAGTGTAGATATAAATATTACGAATTTGTGACAATTTTCCATTCGAACTTATTATTTCAAATATTATATTTAGTTTAAAAATCTACTTTTTGGGCTTTAGAAAGATTTGGCTTCTTCATCCATACATAAGCCAATTTTTCTAATATCCAGGTAAGTGAATAATGTCACAAACTTTGTAACTGGGCTATTTAAAAAATACAGATGGAAGTGATGATGATGAAGAAACCTAAAGTAGTTGTGTTAGGAGCAGGGTATGGCGGTATAATGACGACCGTTAAATTGCAGAAAATGATTGGAACAAACGAAGTCGATCTAACGTTGGTGAACAAGCACGATTATCATTATCAAACAACATGGTTACATGAAAGCTCTGCAGGCACACTTCACCATGACAGAACGAGAATTCCAATTAAAGATGTGGTGGACTTTAATAAAGTGAATTTTGTGCAAGATACAGTAATTTCTATTGATCCAAAGGCTAAAAAGGTAATTCTTGAAGATGGTGAGCTTGAATATGATTACCTTGTAATCGGTTTAGGTTTTGAATCAGCTACATTTGGAATTAAAGGCATTGAAGAGCATGCTTACACAATTAATAACGTAAATTCCTCTCGTCTCATTCGTGATACGATTGAATATAACTTCTCTCTTTACAACAATGAGGAAGAAGAAAGACCAGAACTAATTACAATCGTAGTTGGTGGAGCTGGATTTACTGGAATAGAATTTGTAGGGGAAGTGGCTAACCGTCTTCCTGAACTTTGCCATGAGTATGACATTGACCCTTCTAAGGTACGTTTAGTTACCGTTGAAGCTGGTCCTTCTGCTTTAGCAGGTTTTGATCCTGAACTTGTGGAATATGCGATGAACCGTCTTGAAGCTAAAGGCGTTGAATTCAAAATTGGTACTGCAATTAAGGAAGCAACTGCTGACGGGATTGTGGTTGAAAAAGATGGTGTACAAGAAGAAATTAAAACGAAAAACTTTGTATGGGCTGCTGGGGTTCGTGGTAACTCCATTGTTGAAAAATCCGGATTTGAAGTAAACCGTGGCCGTGTGCAAATTCGTCCTGACCTCCGTACTCCTGATTATGATGATGTTATCGTAGTAGGAGATTGTGCTGTTATTATGAATGAGGAAACAGGTCGCCCATATCCTCCAACTGCACAAATTGCTATACAAATGGCTGATGTTGCAGCACATAACGTAAAAGTAATGGTTAGAGGTGGATCTGAATTTAAAGAATTTACACCAAATATTCTAGGTACAGTTGCTTCATTAGGAGAAGGCGATGCAATAGGAGTCGTTTTTGGAACCCGTAAATTATTCGGATGGATGGCATCTGTAATGAAGAAAATTATTGATAACCGTTACCTACTAAAACTAGGCGGAATTGGATTACTATTGAAAAAAGGTAAATTCAACATCTTTAAATAAACGTAATAAGTGGCAAAGGCATGATGCAAAGCCTTTGCCATTTTAATGTGGTAATGTAGACGTGTTGTGGTACCCACATGGAATAAGGAGGAACTTTCCTTGGATATGAATATATTACATTTGTTCGTAGGTTCTCTATTATTTTTTGTTTTATTTTTTGGGATTTCATTCTTGCTAAACATGTTATTACGTAAAACGTGGATCATGGCAATTGTCTATCCTATTATTGTTATATTAATTGTAGATGATTTTCCGTTTAGTAAATATTTTACAGAGACCGGTTGGGCTTTAAGTGAATTGGGGATGAAGCTTATTCATTTAAAAATGATTGATATTGTTTTTCTGACAATGGGATTTGTTGGAACGATTGTATCGGGTATTATCATTAAAACGTTACGGTCAAGAGGCTATCAAATGTTTTAATAAAAACGCTGTTACTTATAAAAGTAGCAGCGTTTATTTTATTAGGCAGAGTCACTACTAACGAGGTATTATATTCGACTGGATAATATTAGAAAAATCAAAAAATGTATAAACATTTAAAATAATGGGCACGATGACACTCAGAGAGGTGTTATCGATGAAATTAAAAATCTCAAAAGGGATTTTCATGGTTATGTTGGTATTAGGTGCTTTATTTGTAACATATTCCTCCATAGCGAATGTGACTGCAGATGACCTAAACTCTTGGTTCAAACAAGGGGAAACAATAGAGGCTTCTTCATCTGATGTTGAACATCAAGTTAAGAAAACAGAAATAACAAAAAAAGATTTAAATAAACTATTACCTAGTAAGAGATACGTATCTAGTCAAGAAATTTCAGCACCACAAACATTAGAAGAGGCCATAGATTTCTCACAGTATCCTACTGAAACCGTTATTGCAACAGGTTATACAGCGGGGCCAGAATCTACAGGTAAAAGCCCAGGGCACCATTTATATGGTGTAACCTTTTCTGGTGTAAAAGTAACAAGGGATTTGTATTCTACGATTGCAGCTGATTTGAATAAGTTTCCTATCGGTACAATTCTATATATCCCTGGCTATGGGTATGGTGTGGTTGCTGATAAGGGCGGCGCTATTACAGGAAATAAAATAGACTTATATTATGAAACTGTAGAAGATGTTTATAATCATTGGGGTAAAAGAGAAGTAGAGGTTTATGTTGTGAAACAAGGTGATGGTTCACTTACAGCAGATCAACTTACTACTTTAAATGAAACAGAATCGATGCAAGTATTTCGTGAAAAAATATTAGAACGCTAGAAATATGGCCTGTTAAGGGCCTTTTTTTTTACTTTAAGAAAGTTTAACTTTGTTAAAGGATTAAAGTATAAGAAAAACTATGGCTTTCGCCATAAGCACTTGGAGAGAAGCCAAGTTTTTCTAATGCTTCGATAATATAGAAATTGTTCAACATGCAATTTATTTCGAGTTTCGTTATAATTAAGGTGGAGGTGTTTTAATCATGTATAAAATATTGCAACAAGATTTAACGAGTGTAGATACAGATGCATTAGTAATAGGTTTGTTTCAAGAGGACAAGACTTCTCAAGGGTTAGTGAAGGAATTAAATCAATCACTCGGAGGAGTTATAGATTCTTACTTAGAAGCGGGTGACCTTTCATTTGAATATAAGCATATTGCAAAAATATTCACATTAAATCTTATTTCACCAAAACGCTTATACATAGTAGGACTAGGAGATAAGAACGATATTACTTCAGAAAAAGTAAGGAATACCTTTGGGAAGCTATTCCAACTGCTACAAAAAGACAAAATAGGTGATGTCGCTTTTGCTTTTGATAGCTTTGTTACAGATGAATTAGAAAGCAATGTAGTAGCAGAAAATGTAATGGAAGCATTAATGATGGCACCGTTTCAATTTGATCATTATAAGACAACGGGAGACAAACCAAATACGTTTTTACCTACCATCCAAATTATCACCAAGCATGAAGAGGGATTTATTGCTCGTTCATTAGATAAAGGACTAGCTTACGGTCGTGGCACAAACCTAGCTAGAAGTTTAGTTCAGCTTCCTGGAAATGTATTAACGGCAACAAAGCTTGCAGAATATGCAGTGGAGCTTGCTAATGAGTATGAGATGGAATATGAAATTTTAGATAAAAAAGATATGGAAGAGCTAGGAATGGGAGCACTTCTTGCGGTAAATCAAGGATCAGATGAACCACCGAAGTTAATCGTTTTAAAGTATAAAGGAAAACAAGATTGGAAAGACGCAGTAGCATTAGTTGGAAAAGGGATTACCTTTGACACAGGTGGATATTCCATTAAAACGAAAGATGGTTTAATGGGAATGAAAACAGATATGGGTGGATCCGCAGCTGTACTAGGAGCAATGGATACAATTGGACGTTTGAAGCCAAAGAAAAATGTAATAGCAGTAATCCCAGCTACGGACAACATGATTAGTGGGGGAGCTTTTAAACCAGATGATGTTATTACGTCTTTAAGTGGAAAAACGATTGAGGTTAGAAATACAGATGCAGAGGGCAGATTGGCTTTAGCAGACGCCATCACTTATGCTAAACGATATAACGTGAGCAGAATTGTAGATGTTGCTACCTTAACAGGAGGTGTCATTGTTGCTCTCGGTGATCAGGTAACAGGGGTAATGACGAACGACCAAACCTTTTTAGAAGAAGTTAAGCAAGCTGCCTCCTATGTAAATGAGCCAATTTGGCAGCTACCGTATTTAGATGTTTATAAAAAACAGGTAAGAAATAGTGAAGTTGCCGATTTAAATAATTCTCCGGGAAGAAAGGGACATGCTGTATTGGCAGGATCCTTTGTAGCTGAGTTTGCTGAGGACACTCCTTGGGTTCACTTGGACATTGCAGGAACTGCTGTTTCAAGTACTAATTATGACTTAGGACCAAAAGGGCCAACTGGAATAATGGCACGTACATTAGCAAAACTTATAATAGAGTAAGAATACGTTATAAAAGAGCAATCCCAAAGGTTTTTTTTCCTGAGGGATCGCTTCTTTTTTTATGCTATATAAGATGCTTTTGACAATTGGACACGAGTCACAAGTACTTTTGCTAAAGATGCAACAAAAAACGCAAGCGCAAAATCCTTGATGAAGAAAGGTATCATTGATTGCCAAGCTGCCGAATACGAAATAGAAAGTTCCATCCATGTATTCAATGCAATATATAAAAAGTTTGTTCCGATAATATAATTCATCATAAGTCCAGCTAAAGCGGCTATTGCATAGGTAAGGTAAGATGAGGATTGCTGTTTTTCAACGATATATCCAGCTGCCCAAGCAACAAAAATAAATGATATGATAAATCCTCCAGTTGGGCTTGCCAATTGTCCAATTCCACCAGTCATTTCCGCAAAGACAGGTACACCAACACACCCTACACATATGTAAACAAACATAGAAAAGGCACCTAACCTTTTTCCAAGAAGTAAACCTGCTAATGTTGCAAAGAAAGTTTGCAACGATATAGGAACTGTTGCACTACCAATAGATACTTTTAGAAAAGGCATCCAAATAGCAATATTTGCTCCAATAGCCATTAGTCCAACAAAAAGTGCTCCAATTGTAAGATCAATTGTACGAAAATTACGTTTCGATTGTGTCATTAAAAATCCCCCTTTTCCATTTCATAATAAATTTGAAAAGGAGTATTGTCAACCAAAAACATTATGCGGTTTACAAATGGGTTTACCAATATAAATCCATGACTAATTTACAGCACACTGATCCCCCATTTACAGCTGTTAATATAATTTTTATATTATCGGGGGTAAAAGATACATCTACTGGATGAGTGATTCCTGTTTCTTTCACAAGCTTAATCACTTCAGCTTGATTCGATTTTTGAGCATTGTCCATTACTTGTTTTGCAAATTCCTTTGAGTCAGAAAGCTTAGCTATAATTTTTTGCGCATCGACTAAAAGAGCTTGAAAACTATATGCTGAATCGGTAAACTGCGATGGATTGACCTCTGGATAGGGTGGTTGCCGATGATTATGATAATAAGGAACATAGTAAAGCGGGGGCAAAAAATAGTGACACATCATGAAAACCTCCTTCCCTTCAGTTTATGAAGAGGGAGTGTGTTGGTGATTATTTAATTAAACAGATAATACTGTCCATATTGCTTATCATTTTTTACCTTCAGTGTTAAGGGATGTTAGTAAGCGTAATGGACGTTCCAATCCCTCTGAAAAAACAAAAAACGAGACTTACTCTCTAGAGGAAGTCTCGTTTTCATTAGTGTTGTTATTTAATAATTGCGTCCAAAGCAACTTCCATCATATCGTTAAAAGTGGTTTGTCTTTCTTGGGCGGTTGTTTCTTCTCCAGTAATGACGTGATCGCTTACAGTTAAAATAGATAGCGCTTGTCTGTCATATTTAGCTGCTAAGGTATAAAGAGCAGTCGTTTCCATTTCTACTGCTAGAACATTATATTTGGCTAATAAATCAAATAGCTCCTTAGCATTGTCCCGATAAAAGCTATCACTTGTAAACACATTCCCAACTTTTAATTCTAAACCTTTATTACTTCCAGCATCATAAGCATTTTTTAGTAATTGGAAATCAGCTGTAGGGGAATAGTCAATACCCCCAAAAGTCATTCGGTTCATTTGGGAGTCTGTGGAAGATGTTGTTGCCAGAATAACATCTCTTACTTTTACGTCTTTTTGTAATGCTCCACAAGAACCAACTCTAATCAATTTTTGTACATTATATTCTTGAATAAGCTCATTCACATAAATGGAAATAGACGGCACGCCCATACCTGTTCCCTGTACGGAGACCTTTTCTCCTTTATATGTACCAGTAAAGCCGTACATCCCGCGTACTTCGTTGTAACAAGTAACGTTTTCTAAGTAGGTGTCAGCAATATATTTAGCGCGAAGTGGATCGCCTGGTAAAAGAATTTTATCGGCAATATCTCCTTGATTAGCTCCTATATGTACACTCATATTTTTACCTCCTTGAGCACAATGTAAAATAAAAGTATCATATCCAATGGCTAAACACAAATCAAGTATAGATATGTGCAGCATGGAGTGCAAAGTTGAATTGTGTTATCATTTGGTTGGTAGTATAGGACATGAATTTTTAAAAAGGTTTCACGTTCACCGAACTAGATAGAATATCTTAAAATAAGTACAAACTAATAGAATGGAAGGAGTACTTGGGATGAATGTTTCTGTTTCACAATTACCTGGTATAGGACAAAAGATTACTTTTAAAACAGCGGGAGATAGCATGCTTGTTTTAATTGTTCATCATACAGGGAAGAGAGAATTGTATTTTTTTGAAGACGTTGATAGTGATGAAGCGGATTTTGCAATGGATTTAACAGGGGACGAAACAAGGGAACTTGGTGCTCAATTGTTAGGAGCAACCTATCAGCCAGTTGACGCAGATAAGCTTCAAATGTTTAAAAATCAAATTGTGATGGATTGGGTGAAAATAAAAGAAGATTCCCCGCTTGTCAATAAAACTCTAGAAGAATCAGAAATACGTAACAAAACAGGGGCAACTGTAATGGGCGTTGTAAAGGGTGACGAAATTGTTGCTGCTCCCGGTCCTGAGACAGTTCTTCAAGCAGGCGATGTTCTCATGATTTTTGGGAAAAAGGATCAAGTTTCCTTTTTAGAAGCATTTTGTAAAGGAGAGGAATGATACTTGTGCATATGGAAATACCTAGTTTATTAGCTGCAGGCTTAATATTATTAGGAATATTTAGCTTGGGCTTTCTAAGTATAAAGATTAAATTTCCAAATGTCATCTTATATATTATATTTGGTATCATTCTTGCTGGTGCTTTACATCATAATGAATTACTCCATTTTGCTAGTGAAATAGGAATTGTTCTACTCTTTTTTCTTTTAGGATTGGAATTTAACATCAGTCGTTTAAGTGGAATAGCGAGAAAAATATGGCCTGCTGGTCTTTTAGATGTTGCATTGAACCTCGGAATAGTGATGGTTATTTGTTATTTCTTTGACTTAGACCTATTTACTTCCTTTCTAATAGGTGGAGTGGCTTATGCAACGAGTTCATCTATCACAGCTAAATTGTTAGATGATACTGGTCGGATGGCGAATAGGGAAGCAGAATATATTTTAGGGATTCTAATTTTTGAAGATTTAGTAGCTCCCATAGTAGTAGCGGTTCTGATGGGAATTACGACTGGAGGAGACTTTACTTCTATAGACTTCCTCATTTTATTTGGTAAAATAATAGCTCTAACAGTAGGAGCAATTCTTTTAAGTAAAACCTTGTTTAAGAAATTTGAAGCTTTTCTGGATAAGATAAGTGATGAGGATTTCAAAATTGCACTACTTGTCGGAATTGCACTAGCCTATGGTGGACTAGCGCTATATTTAGGGTTATCTGAAGTGTTAGGGGCATTCCTAGCTGGAATGATGCTTGCGGAAATGAGTAAAATTGAAAAAGTAGAACATACTGTACATCCAGTGAAAAATTTATTTTTACCTACCTTTTTCATCTATTTCGGTACTACCGTCGAATTTGGTGAGGGAGTACCAATGGTTTCTTTTCTAGTAGTCTTACTTATATGGTCAGTTGTAGCTAAAATCTTAGTCGGAGTTATAGGTGGCCGAATGTATGGATTATCTAATAGAGTATCGTTTAGAGCAGGATTATCCATTTGTGCAAGAGGAGAGTTTTCAGTTGTAATAGCAAGTCTAGCAACAGGAGTAATTAAGGTTTTTGCAGGAGTATACATCATTTTAGCTGCATTTATTGGCATGGTATTATTTCAGCAAGCGCCTGCAATAACGAATAAAATTTATGGGAAACCGAAAAAGAAAAAGAAAAACTTGAAGGTTCCCGGTGTTTATTAACCATTACCTTCGTTCGTATTAAACATGTAATGTTCATGCTATAATTATTAGGATAAAGGGAAAGGCGTGATGAAAAATGATGGAATTTTTGTATTTCCCTCAAGATAAGACGGAATATTTGCCATCCATTTTGATGTTAATGATTTTTCTTATAGCAGCAGTTTTTTTTACAAGATTTTTAATGAAATTATCTCGACGTGAACAACAGAAGGTTGACGAGCAATATGCAGATAAAATGATTTTTAACGATAAACAAAATGACCACTAACATGGGATATTGGCCTTTCAATTAAAAAATTGAAAGGCTTTTCTTTTTGTTGTTAGCTTATAATTGGCCATTTATCAAGTTTTCGGTACACAAGAGTTTACTTTATTAGGGAATTGGCAAAACTACGAGTGGAAAAGGTATAGAGAGGAAGTTGTAGTATGATAAGGTATGTAAGTTCTTTCTTTCTCGTTTTACTCGTTATCCTGTCATCTTGTAATGATAAAAGTCGATCACCATTAGAAATAGACATTTACAATCCAGAAGGTGACTCTTTAGGAACAGCAACTTTATCAGAGCAAGCAGAAGGTGTAAAAATTAAATTAAATATAACTGGCTTAGAGCCAGGATTTCATGCCATTCACATACATGAGTTTCCAAAATGTGAAGGACCTGATTTCAAATCTGCAGGTAATCACTTTAATCCTGACTCAAAGCTCCATGGATTAATGCATCCAGAAGGAGCTCACGTAGGAGATATGCCGAATGTAGAGGCTGCAGAGGACGGGAAGATTGATGGAGAAGTAACGGTAGAAAAAGCAACTTTAGCAGACGACAAGTATTCCCTTTTAAAAGGGGAAGGTACATCCTTGGTCATTCACGAGAGCCAGGATAATGGGATGAGCCAACCTGCTGGGGATGCCGGTGCCAGAGTAGCTTGTGGAAAAATTACATTAGCGGAAGATGATAAAGATCAATCTCCAACTAATCCTGCTGAAACAGGACCAGAAGAAGAGGAGAAATAAGCAATAATTTTAATCTTGTTTGGACAAAAAGAGACCGACCATGCCTTCACTATATAGAAGAATGGTCGGTCTCTTTTGTTACATATGAGGTCGTAAGTCACAACTCCGCCATAACTTTATTACCAAATTGTGAACTGTTTCACAAACTTATTTTAAATAAAAAAAATCATGATATAGTAAGAGTGTAGTAAGAAACAAACACACAAGAATTCTTGAAAATGCATTTGTGAAATGGTGAGCAAACTAAACTAAAAATAATAAGAAAAAGGGGTTGAATGTCATGTTTGTTGATGTTCTTCGTAATAACAAAATCGTAGCAGGAGTTTTAGCATTCATCCGAATATATATTGGTTATCAATGGTTCACAGCAGGTATTGGAAAAGTAACAGGTGGATTTGATGCAAGTGGATTTCTACAAGGAGCCATTGGCAAAGCAACGGGAGACCACCCAGCAGTGCAAGGCTGGTGGGCAGCATTCCTTGAAAGTGTCGCACTACCAAATGCAAACTTCTTTAGCTTCTTAGTAGCGTGGGGTGAAGTTTTAGTAGGATTAGCATTAATCGTAGGTATCTTTACAAATTTTGCAGCTTTAATGGGAATCACCATGAACTTCGCATTCCTATTAAGTGGAACAGTGAGCACGAATCCACAAATGGTATTACTAACAGTATTTTTACTAGTAGCAGGCTTCAACGCAGGTCGCTACGGCCTAGACAGATGGGTTATACCTTTCCTTCGCGAACATAACCCAACGAACAAAAATAGAAAAATTAAAAAACAAGTCGCAACTGTATAGCAAAAAAGAGGAGCTGGTGGATTCCATACACCAGCTCCTTTACTTAGAGAGCACCTAAGATTCTGTTGACGCCTTCTACTACTATTTCCTTTGGACAGGCAATATTTATCCTCATAAAGCCTTCTCCTTCTTTTCCAAAAGTATATCCATCATTTAGGCCAATTTTTGCTTTTGTGCGAAAAAATTGTTTTAGCTCTTGTGGTTCAAGACCAAGTTCTCGACAATCGATCCATAGAAGGTATGTTCCTTCCGAATCAAAAACCTTTATTTTTCTAGTATGTGAATGTATTGTTTCGATGACGTACCGTTTGTTCTCTTCTAATATTTCAATTAGACGATGCAGCCACTTTTCTCCGTGTTTATAGGCGGCTTCCATTGCAGTAATACCGAATGTATTTAGTAAATGAAAGCCTTGGTTCATCAATTGATTATCAATCTTTAATTTTTTTCTTCTATCGGTTGTAATAATATAGGATGCTTGTAGCCCTGCTAAATTAAAAGTTTTAGATGGGGAGTGACAAGTGATAACATTTTCGCCAATTTGATCCGAAATTGTTGCTATCGGTATATGTTTATGAGAGGAGAAAATTAGATCACTATGAATTTCGTCTGAAACGATTAAAACATTATGTCGCATGCAAATTTGCGCCATTTTTGTTAATTCTTCTCTTGTCCATACTCTTCCAACTGGATTATGTGGGTTACATAAAATAAACATCGTTAGGTCTTTGTCTTTTATTTTTTGTTCAAAATCAGTAAAATCAATTTCATATTTATCCCCATTTAGAAGTAATGGGTTTTTGACGACTTTTCGGCCATGATTTTCAACAGCAGCATAAAAGGGTGGATAAATAGGGGTTTGAATTAATATTTTATCCGCTTCCTTCGTTAATGCTTGAACAATCATATGCAAGGAAGTAACCACACCAGGACTATAAGTAATCCATTCTGGAGCTATCTTCCAATTATGTCTTTTTTGCATCCAATATGTAATAGCTTCATTTAATGTGTTATCCGTAATCGTATACCCATATAAGTTATGTTGTGCTCGATTGATAATTGCTTGCTGAACTTCTTTAGGTGCAGGAAAGTCCATATCGGCAACCCACATAGGTAAAACTTCTTTATCCTTAAAAATTTTTTCCGTTAAATCCCATTTAACGGATCTTGTGTTTATACGATCTACTTTCTTTTGGAAATCCCCCATAGATGTTGCCCCCTTCAAACCGTAGATAGTCTTATCTTACAAAAACAATCGATAAAATAGAAATAAAAAGGATAGTAAAACTGCTCATACCGAACCTCTAGGTTGAGAAAGAGTATATTTATCCCCATTAAAAGTTCAAATGTGCAAAAAAAAAGCAAAGCGCTAAAGAACGCTTTGCCACACAGGGGGAATACGAGAAAGTCTTACCTTACATAATATTACCGTTCTTGTTAATTTTTAAACATGTTTTTTTAAAAAACTTAAAGGGAATTTTATATGGTGTCACGATGTAATTTCACGTATAAAAATGGATAACTTTTTGGTTATGTTTTGCTTGTGTATCTTCTTTGTGTTAAAATCATTTAATGCGTCAAAAGATAAGAGAAAAATTAATCGGGAGTTGTTCATCATGGCAGATAAAATTGAAGTTGGTGAAGTTTTAGAAGGTAAAGTAACAGGAATTCAACCTTATGGAGCATTTGTTTCGTTAAATGAAGAAACACAAGGTCTTGTGCATATTTCTGAAGTGACACATGGCTACGTAAAAGATATTAATGACCATTTAAAGGTTGGAGATGAAGTGAAGGTAAAGGTTCTTAATATAGATGAGAACGCAGGTAAATATTCACTATCTATCCGAGCTACAGAAGAAGCTCCTAAGCAAGAGGCAGCTAAACCTAAGAAAACGGCTCGTCCAAATCAGCAAAAGCAAGAACAGGAATCTGCAGCTTCAGCTGGATTTAACACACTTAAAGATAAGCTTGAAGAGTGGATTCAACAATCGAAAGAACGTGAAGAAACGTATAAAAATTAATTTCATTACAAAAAGAGGTGTTCCACATGTTGGAACACCTCTTTTTCATATTAAGATATTTAATGCTCTTCTCCCTTAAACAATAATGGGATTAATGCAAGTCCACAAAGACCTACAACCGCATATACAATTCTTGGGATGATTGCATCTTGTTCTCCACCACCAAGTAAAGAAGCAACTAGGTCATATTGAAAGAAACCGATTAGTCCCCAATTAATTGCTCCAACAATAGCAATGAAAAGGCAAAATTTATGAAAACCATTCATTTTACAAACCTCCTTCATTTTCCGTATTTTTTGTAAAAAAAGCTATCTTTATTCAGTTGGCAAAATGATTTCAGAGCAGTTGTTTTGAAATTTAATACGAGAAAAATGATAATAATAAGGATTGACGTAATGAAAGGAGAACAACTATGGAAAACTTCACATTTTATAATCCAACAAAATTAGTATTTGGAAAAGATCAATTGGAACAATTACCTGAACTTATTCCTAGTCACGTGGAAAATGTACTAATTGTCTACGGTGGCGGGAGTATCAAGAAAAATGGTATTTATGATAGGGTTCTAAAACAACTAAACAAACGTGCACTTAACGTTTTTGAACTTAAGGGTGTAGAGCCTAACCCACGAATTTCAACAGTAAGAAAAGGTGGAGAACTATGTAAACAGAATAGAATAGATTTTCTCCTTGCTGTTGGTGGTGGAAGTGTGATAGATTGCACAAAAACAATTGCAGCTGCTGCAAAATATGATGGTGATCCATGGGACTTGGTAACAAGAAAGGCTATTCCAAAAGAAGCTCTTCCCCTTGCGTCAGTACTTACACTTGCGGCTACTGGTTCTGAAATGAATGCTGGAGCTGTTATTACGAATTGGGAGACAAATGAGAAATACGGCTGGGGAGGCCCACTCCTTTTTCCTCAATTCTCTATATTAGACCCTGCTCATACGATATCAGTTCCGAAAGATCAAACAATATATGGCATTGTTGATATGATGACACACATTTTCGAACAGTATTTTCATGAATCGAGTAGCTCACCTGTACAGGATCAAATGTGTGAAGGAGTACTAAGAACGATTATAGAAACAGCACCAAAGCTGCTAAATGATTTAGAGTCTTATGAGCACCGAGAAACTATTTTATACGCTGGTACGATTGCTTTAAATGGAATGCTGCAAATGGGCTATCGCGGGGATTGGGCATCTCATAACATTGAGCATGCTGTTTCAGCCGTATATGATATTCCACATGCGGGTGGTCTTGCTATACTGTTCCCAAACTGGATGAAACATAACTTGGATGTCGATGTAAGTAGGTTTAAAAAATTGGCTACTAATGTTTTTCAAGTTGAAGAATCAGGAAAGTCAGATAGAGAAATTGCTTTAGAAGGGATATCTAAACTACGTGAATTTTGGGATTCACTTGGAGCGCCTAATCGACTTTCTGATTATAATATTAATGATGAAAAAGTCGATTTAATGGCAGAGCGCGCTATGGTTAGAGGACCATTCGGTAATTTCAATGCATTAAACAAAGAGGATGTTGTAGCTATTTTAAAAAACTCTCTTTAAACGGAAACCGACACAATTCTGTGTCGGTTTTTTTATATTACTGCTTCCTTTTTATGCTAAAATGAAAAACGGATGAAGAAATATGTAATGGTTTTAGTAAATTAATTCATACTAAAAAGAGGATATTTATGAAAGGAGATTCATAATGAAGACACACGTTACTTTTCGCTATGACTATGCAAGTGATTTTTTTCAAGAGCATGAATTAAAATATTTAGAGGAAGCTGTTCAAACAGCCCATCATTCTTTACATAATAAAACAGGAGCAGGAAATGATTTTTTAGGTTGGGTAGACTTACCAAGTGATTACAATAAAGAAGAATTCAGTCGTATACAAAAAGCTGCACAGAAAATTCAAAACGATTCTGATGTACTTGTTGTTATCGGAATTGGCGGTTCATATTTAGGTGCAAAAGCTGCTATTGATATGTTGAACCATACGTTCTATAACATTTTATCCAAGGATAAAAGAAAATTCCCGCAAGTATTATTTGTAGGAAACAACATTAGTGGACCTTATATTAAGGATTTGTTTGATGCACTTGATGGAAAAGACGTTTCGGTAAATGTCATTTCAAAAAGTGGGACAACAACAGAACCAGCTATGGCCTTTCGTGTTTTCCGTAAGTATTTAGAAGACAAATATGGAAAAGAAGAAGCGAAAAACAGAATATATGCAACAACTGATCAAGAAAAAGGTGCTCTTAAGCAATTAGCAACAGACGAAGGGTATGAATCTTTTGTTATCCCAGATGATGTTGGCGGACGATTCTCCGTTCTTACAGCAGTAGGATTATTACCAATAGCAGTAACGGGTGTAGACATTGAGCAAATTATGAAGGGGGCGCAGGATGCTTCTCAGGATTTATCCAGTGAAAATCTATTTGAAAATCCTGCATACCAGTATGCTGCTTGCAGAAATATTCTTTATCGTAAAGGGAAAACAGTTGAGCTGTTGATTAATTATGAGCCAGCCTTACAATATTTTTCAGAATGGTGGAAACAACTTTTTGGAGAAAGTGAAGGGAAAGACCAAAAAGGTATTTATCCTTCTTCTGCTAACTTCTCAACGGATTTACACTCATTAGGACAATATATCCAAGATGGGTACAAGCAAATATTTGAAACAGTACTGAAAGTAGAAAATCCACATCGTGATATGGAAATACCGGAAGATGCTCAAGACTTAGACGGACTAAATTATTTGCTTGGTAAAACGTTCGATGATGTAAATAAAAAAGCATTTGAAGGGACATTATTAGCACATACGGACGGTCAGGTACCTAATTTCATCATAAGTATTCCTTCTATGGATGCATATACATTTGGATACCTTGTTTATTTCTTTGAGAAAGCTTGCGCTATTAGTGGCTACTTATTAGGTGTTAATCCGTTCGATCAACCGGGAGTGGAAGCATATAAGAAAAATATGTTTGCCCTATTAGGTAAACCAGGATTCGAGCAACAAAAAGCGGAATTAGAAAAACGATTTAAATAAAGTTATTATTAATAGAAAGTGCGACGTAAATTGATGTATGCAAATCCAACCGCTACGGAAATACACTACGCGTACCTTAGGGCTCGCGCTGAGCCTCCTCACTCGCAAAGATCGCTCGCTGTGGGGTCTCAACGTCTTCGCTGTCCCGTAGGAGTCTACGTGTATTTCCTTCGCTAATATGTGCTCTCTTTCTTACCAGTTGAAGAGAGAATTCTCATACAAATGTCATTAAGGGCTATCACAACTGAAAGATATGATTAGCGTAGGCAGAATACGAAGACTCCTGCGGGACCGCACGTGTCTGAAACCCCCGCAGCGGTGGTTTTCCGCGAGGAGGCTGAGGCCGTGCCCGTGGAAAGCGAAGTATTCTGCCGAAGCGGTCATATAGCACTGACCAAAATACAAAGGTATAGTTACGTCGCAATTTAAGGTTTTTGTGAACAAACAACGACCTAAGCATATAAAAAGGCTTTGTCATAAAGTGGCAGAGCCTTTTTTCTATGCAAAAGAAATGTCCGGGTATACTAAACATAAAACAGAAGAAAAGGTGAGTTTTATGTTAGCTTTAGAATCAGCAATTGAAAATCAAGTCTTCTCTTTAGAGGATTTAGAAAATAAATTAAAGCCAATTGGCTTTGTAATAGGTAGCAATTGGGAATATGACCATGGTTATTTTGATTATCAAATGACAAATGAAGGAAGGTATTACTTTGTCCGAGTACCTTTTAATGCCGAAATAGGCCAATTAGATGAGCCAGGGGTACAAGTGAGAATAGGAGCCCCATTTATTTTAGGACATCAATATGCAGATGGAATTGACGAAGATGCAATAATAGGTAACTTTACTGCATCTTTTAACCAGTTCCAGCCCCCTGTAGATGCTGATACCGAAGTACCAGATCAATATGCAGAACAAGGTACAGAAATAATAAAAAAAGTGGAGCAGAACTTGTTATCTTAGGTTAGCCAATGTAATTAATTGGTCATTATCTTCAAGTGTCATTTGAAAAGGAGGGTTTAAATTAAACTCTCCTTTTCTTATGATCCCAATTAAAAGCTCGTCTTTTATGACGAATTCATTCGAACATGTTAAGAAACTTTCACCAATTAAATGATTAGGTATTTTATATTCTTTATATTGTTGACTAGATAGCTGTTCTAAAATTAAATCAAAAGGCTTAACAGGTTCTTCCCTATATATTTCATGGTAGAAAAGCGTACTCATAAAATCATTTGATCGGATGACAGTATTTGCACCAGCACGTTTGGCATTTGCTATTTGCTCTTTTGTCAGTATTTCTGTAATAATTGAAACATTTGAGTGTAGACCTCTAACAGCTACTGTAATTAATATAGATAATTGGTCTGCTTGTTTTTCTTCTTTTGATTGGTCAGAAGTAATAATAACAAATCTTGCTTCCTCTATATTTGCTCTCTTTAATGTTTCATCAAGGGATGGATCCCCTTTAATAAATTGAAAATGAAAATTATGATTTGGTGAAAGCTCTAGGGTACTATCCACTAATACAATATCCTCAGCTGGTACAAATTCCTTTATCATTTTTAGTAATTGTCTGGAGCGTTCGTTCCAACCAATTACAATAACATGATTTTTTCCCCTGTATGCAATATGCCCTTTTGACAATTCTTTTTCTTGTTTCATCACACCAGTTGATACAGCAACCATATAATATGTGACAATACCTCCGCCAGCTAAAATCATCAGTATTCCTACTATTCTTCCAGTTGTTGACACAGGGACGTAATCCCCATAACCCACAGTAGAACCTGTTACAAACGCCCACCATAATCCTTCAAATAAAGTCGGGAAATGATCTGGTTCAACTAAATGAATAACTATACCAAATAAGAACATAAAAAACATAACAGTTAATAGTAACCGTAAATAGATTGGAATTTGAAAATACCATCTCCATACCATCTGTAAACGCATTATCTTTCTCCTCAAGTTAAATGTATTTTGAAAGAAATAATCTTACCATTATTTCTTACTTTGCATTATTATAAGTTTGATACGATAATGAACATTACATACATATAGGAGGTAAGATATGGAACTAAAAAATGATTTTTTAATGGAATTATTAAATACACCATCTCCATCAAGTATGGAAATGGCGATTCAGAAAAAGTGGATGAAATATGTTAAGGAGTTCGCTCATGAAGTAAGAACGGATAATGCGGGAAATGTGATTGGAATCATTAATCCGGAAGCTGATTTTAAAATCTTACTTGCTGGACACTGTGATGAAATAGGATTTGTTATTACAAAGATTGAAGATAATGGTTTTTTGCGTTTTAGCAAATTGGGGGGGATAAGCCCTAAAGTAGCTATCGGCATGAAGGTTTTAGTAATGGGAGAAAGTAAAACATTTACTGGAGTAATAGGGGCAAATGCAGAACATCATGGTGGGGTAAAGGAAAATTTAGAGTTTGAAGACCTTTATATAGATTGTGGTGCAAAATCGAAAGACGAATTGGCTTCTGCGATAAAAATTGGTGACTTAGCTGTTTATAAAAGGGAGCCAGAAATGTTAATGGATCGATACATTACAGGTCGAGGATTAGATAACAAGACAGGTGCTTTTATTGTGGCGGAAGTTCTAAGGATTCTGTCCGAGAAAAAGATTAAGGTCGGAGTCTATGCTGCAAGTACAGTGAATGAAGAAACAAATCTAGGAGGAGCTTATTTTGCAGCTGCAGGTGTTAATCCTACGTTAGCAATTGCTTGTGATGTAACATTTGCTACCGATTATCCAGGTGTTAATACAGCAAAACATGGAGATATAAAATTAGATAATGGTCCTGTTTTAGCAAAAGGAGCACCTATTAACATAAAGGCTAATAAATTGCTGGAGAAATCAGCACAACAATTAAATATGAATTTGCAATATGAATTAACACCTCGCACTACCGGCACCGATGCTGACCGTATGCGCTACACGGGTCCAGGTGTCCCTGTTTCCTTGGTTTCTCTTCCATTACGTTATATGCATTCACCAGTGGAAACAGCAAGTTTAAAAGATATCCAAGAAGAGATTACATTACTTGTTCATATGATTGAAAACTTAACAGGAAATGAATCATTAAATCCGTTAGAGGATTAATTCATTTTTCTATCAATACTGACAATTTCATATTATAATAGGGGTGTAAAAAATATCGATTCTATCTTCGGGGCAGGGTGTAATTCCCGACCGACGGTGATGAACTGTTCAGTTCTAAGTCCGTGACCCGTAAGGTTATATACCAAACGGTGGACCTGGTGGAAATCCAGGACCGACAGTGAAAGTCTGGATGGGAGAAGATGTGGAGCGTATATTGGTACACCTGTACCTTTATTTGCCTATGCCTAAAACCCTTTAAGCCCAGCTTAAAGGGTTTTTTATCAGGATTTATGCGCTCCCCTTCATCTGGGATTTGAATCGGAGGAAAATGATGGAGGAGAATATTTATGTCAAAATCACCAAAGTTATTAAAGCTCATTGTTTTATCTATTTTATCAACTGTGGCGATGTTACTCATGCTACTGGACTTTCCTTTACCTTTACTACCTAGCTATTTGAAGGTTGATTTTAGTGATGTACCTGCCATTATGGCTGCCTTTATTTTTTCACCAATTGCAGGGGTTTTAGTTGAAGGATTAAAGAATGGACTTTACTTTTTATATGCAGGAGCAGGAGATCCAGTTGGGATTGTAGCAAATTTTGTAGCAGGTACGTTGTTTGTATTACCTGTTGCCATCTTTTATCACAAATATAAAACCGTAAAAAGTGTAATTTCTGGTATTGTCATGAGTACAATGATCATGGCAATTGGCATGTCTATTTTAAACTATTTTCTCTTCTTACCAGCATATTCTTGGATTATGGGATGGGAAAATATGTCCCACGGAGTTAAATTATCGACAATAGTGGTAGCTATATTACCGTTTAATACTTTGAAAGGATTAGTTGTTGCTATGTTGTTCGTCCCGTTGTTCATGAAGATGAAACCGTGGATTGAAAAGCGGCAACTTGTTTATAATACGTAAAAATATATCACTTAAAAAAAGACGTCTACGAATAAAATCGTAGACGTTTTTATGTTATATCTTCATTTTTGGCCCTTTTCATATTGTCATTTGTATCACATTTGATAGAAATTGCGACGTAACATTATGCATGAAACACAGCCGCTACGGAAATACACTACGCGCACCTTAGGCCTCGCGCGCTGAGCCTCCTCACTCGCAATCTCAACGTCTTCGCTGTCCCGTAGGAGTCTACGTGTATTTCCTTTGCTAAGCATGTGCTTATCTTTACTGTACGGATGAATTGGGGAAAAGAAAGTTGAAAAAATAGTCGTATTGATAAGGAAGAATTTTCTAACATCCTATATGGTTTACCACTATCCTTGAATCAGAAAATCAATCTAAGCGAAGTATTCTGCCGAAGCGGTCGTACAGCACTCATCAAACTGCAGCATTATTTTTTCAATGGAACGACACCTAATGTACATCTAGAAATAGAAATCATATTTTCTTCTTCATCAACTATTTTAATTTCCCAAACCATTGTGTTTTTGCCAATATGAATAGGAACAGCAATGCCTTTTACGACACCAGTTCGTTTACTTTTAATATGATTGGCATTGATTTCGATTCCAAAAACCGTGTGTTTGTTTGGATCAATGTTTAGAAATCCGCCAATACTAGCAGCGCTTTCAGCAAGAGCAACACTAGCACCACCGTGTAAAAACCCTAACGGTTGATGTGTTCTAGGACCTACTGGCATTGATAAGACTACTTTTTCTGGATGTAATTCCACCGGTTCTATATGTAAAGCCTCCATTAACGTATTAGCAAATGACATATTCAAATGATTCACCCCCGAATAAAATAGTAATGGATATTTCTATGTAAGAGCATGTTAAGGATAGTAGCACCTTTCTTGAGCATTCCACTTAAACAGAATAAAATAGATAGGAAACTAAATAAATTTTACCATATCAGATTGTCCAATAGGATAATAACCCATTTATATGAAATAAATGTTACAATATTATACTGAGTAGATAAAATAAGAACTGGTCTAATATATATTTTTTTAAACCCCTTTTAACGGAGGAATTTGCATGATTGATACAACACAGGAGAAATTAATTGATTCATTAGATAATGCTATAGAGGCTTTGCGATATAAAAGTAAGAACAATTTATATAGCTACACAGAGAAAATTAATTCCATTGATTCAGTAGCCTTATATGCTAGTGCTGAAATGTATAAGGGTACAAGGATGTTTTGGACAAGCCCGGATAACCAATTGGTTTTAATTGGCTTTGGCTCCACATCTATGTTACATGCTGAGCAAAATCGATTTAACGAAATAGATCGCCAATGGAACGATCTAATCGAAAAGGCAATTATTGATAATTCCTACCAATTACCAGGAACTGGGCCTATTTTAATGGGTGGATTTTCTTTTGATGAAACAGAAGAAAGTGACCTGTGGAAAAATTTTCAGTCTAACAAGATGGTCATTCCTGAATTTTTAGTAACAACTTATAAAGGGGTTAGTTATTTAACCTACAATGTATTGATTAATGAAGAATCTTCTCCGGAGAAGATAGCCCATTACTTACAGGAACAGAAAGCCCATTTTTTAGGGAGCAAAAATCATTCTTCTGTCTCTTCCAATCGCCTAATAGAAGCAGAAGATGTATTAGGGGATAAATGGAAAAATACAATTGTGAAGGCAACCAAGCAAATCGAGTTAGGGAGTTTGGACAAGGTCGTATTGGCTAGAGAATTAAAGGTGAAATTTGGAGAAATTATTTCTATTCCAAATGTATTAAATAATTTATTAGAGCAGCAAAAAAATAGTTATGTATTTGCAATGGAAAGTGAAGATGATTGTTTTATCGGTGCCACTCCGGAAAGATTAGTAAAAGTAGAAGCAAACGAATTATTATCTACATGCTTGGCCGGTACTGCCCCTAGAGGGGAAACGATGGCCGAGGATGAAGTAATTGGTCAAAAGTTGTTAGAGGACGAGAAAAACCTTCAAGAGCATGCCTTTGTAGTAGACATGATAAAAATGGCAGTTGAAGCTTGTTGTGATGAAATAGAAGTACCAACGAGTCCTGTACTTTTGCCGTTAAAAAACCTACAGCATTTATATACACCTGTTAGAGCAACTTTAAAAAAGGAGTACTCTCTTTTAGAGGTTGTGAAACGATTACACCCTACGCCTGCTATGGGCGGTGTACCGAGGGAGAAAGCATTACAATTTATCCGTGAAGATGAAGATTTAGAAAGAGGATGGTATTCTGCTCCAATTGGCTGGATGGATGCAAGTGGAAATGGAGAATTTGCTGTTGCTATTCGATCAGGTCTAGTAAAAGCAAATGAAGCTTCTTTATTTGCTGGTTGTGGCATTGTCAAGGACTCGAGTCCAGAGAAAGAGTACCAAGAGACAGAAATAAAATTTCAACCAATGTTGGCAGCTTTGGGAGGATAACAATGAATCATACAGAAAATCTTTCTTATTTCGTAGCTCATTTCGTAGATGAATTATCAAAAAGTGGTGTAACGGATGTGGTTATTTCTCCTGGTTCAAGATCCACCCCATTAGCCCTGATGTTTGCGGAACATCCTAAAATGAAACATTGGGTAAATTTGGATGAGCGATCTGCCTCCTTTTTTGCCTTAGGTATGGCAAAGGAAATAAATAAACCAGTTGTTTTACTCTGTACATCAGGCACCGCAGCTGCTAATTATTTGCCTGCTATTGTGGAGGCATACTACAGCCGTGTACCGCTTATTGTCGTCACTGCAGATCGACCACATGAACTACGTGATGTCGGTGCTCCGCAAGCGATAGATCAGGTGAAAATGTACGGAGACTATGTGAAATGGTTTCACGAAATGGCTCTTCCAGAAATAGAAAACAATATGTTACATTACGTTCGAAGTATTGCTTCGAGAGCTGTCTCGACTGCTGAACAAGACAATGCAGGGCCAGTTCATCTTAATGTTCCATTGCGTGAACCATTAATTCCTAATTTCTTTCTTCCAAATCTATGGGGGAAAAGTGAGAGTTCTGCCCCATTCTTCACACATTTTTCTGGTAAAAAAGAACTTAGTGAAAGACAACTGGAAGGTATTGTTTCCCACATAAAAGATAAAGCAAAAGGATTAATTGTTTGTGGACCCCAGATGGACATGGAATTTAGAGAAGCGATATTTAAATTAGCGATGAAATGGAATGTGCCTGTGCTAGCAGATCCTTTATCTCAGCTAAGAGCAGGTAAAAATGAGAAAGGTCTCTTAATTGAGGCGTACGATACCATCTTAAAGAGTAGCGATATAAGAGCAAAACTAAAACCAGATTATATTATTCGGTTCGGAGCAATGCCTGTTTCCAAACCATATTTGTTCTTTGTGAAAGAAAATAGAGACATTCCTCATTATGTTGTTGAGTCAACAGAAGGATATCGAGAGCCTGCATTACTAAATACGCAATATGTATATGCAGATCCTCATGCCTTCTGTTTAGCATGTGCAGAAGTCAATTTAGAGAATGATGCAGAGTTTACTAATCGTTGGATAGAATTAAATAATACGGTTAAAAGAAAATGGAAAGAAGATTCAGAGGTTTTAACAGAAGGACATGCTGTTACGACTATACAAAAATGTTTAGGTGATAATCATATTTTATATGTGGGTAACAGTATGCCTATACGGGATGTAGATACGTTTTTTATGGGAACTAGTGCAGAAGTGAAGATCATTGGCAACAGAGGAGCGAACGGTATTGATGGGATTGTTTCTTCTGCTATTGGTGCTGCTGCCCATGGGAAAAAGGTAACCTTGTTAATTGGTGACTTGTCTTTTTATCATGATATGAATGGTCTTTTAGCTGCGAAGCAATGTAACATAGATTTAACGATTGTATTAATAAATAACAATGGTGGAGGAATCTTTTCCTTTTTACCTCAAGCTCAAGAACCAAAGCATTTTGAAGTTTTGTTCGGAACTCCTCTAGATCTATCCTTTCAAAAAATAGCTCATTTGTACGAAGGCTACTATGCAAGAATTGAATCTTGGAGTCATTTTGAAGATGAACTAGAAAAAGCCTATCAATCGAATGGAATAAAAATGCTAGAAATAGTAACGAACAGGGATGAAAATGTTAGTTGGCATAGAGAACTGTGGCAGGATGTTGAGAAAATGCTTTTGCGTATAGTAGGAAATCACTAATGTTTATCGAACATAATGGGGACCGTTACTGGGTAACGATTGAGGGAGAAGGTATTCCACTTGTCCTTCTTCACGGTTTCACAGGAACCGTTCATACTTGGGAAACGTTGCGAAGCCAGTGGCAAAACAAATTCCAAGTAATTACAATCGATTTGCCGGGGCACGGTCAAACAGAGGTTCATCCCCCTTATTCTATGCAAACTACTTGTGCTGCCATTTTTCATCTTTTAAAAACACTTGAATATGATCACGTCCATATACTTGGCTACTCATTAGGTGGCCGAACAGCTATATCATTTGTTAATATGTACCCGGAAATGGTTAAAACATTAATAGTGGAAAGTGGTTCTCCAGGATTAAAAACGCAAGAAGAGCAAGAACTACGAATAAAAAATGATGAGATGTTAGCTACTATGATCGAAGAAGAGGGTTTGCAACATTTTGTGGAGTATTGGGCACATATACCCTTATTCGCTTCTCAAAAACGTTTGCCGAAAGCTGTACAAGAGAAGATAAAAAAAGAGCGACTTTCACAAAAGGGAAAAGGGCTCGCAGATTCATTACGTTACATGGGAACAGGAAAGCAGCCTTCCTTGTGGGACAAGCTTTCATACATCCAAATACCAACTCTTTTCATTACTGGAAGCTACGATCAAAAGTTTGTGGAAATTAATAACGATATGCAAAAGCTGTTGCCTAATGCGATTCATAAAGTGATAATGGATGCGGGACATGCTGTTCATGTGGAACAACCGAAATTTTTTGGTAAAATAGTAAGTGACTTCATTTTACATAATGAATAGTCCTAATATGTAAGCGTTATGAAAAAGGAGGATATACAATGGCAATTGAATGGACAAAAGAAAGAGATTACGAAGATATTAAGTATGAAACGTATAATGGGATTGCGAAAATTACTATTAATCGCCCAGAAGTAAGAAATGCTTTTCGTCCCTTAACAGTTACGGAATTAATTGATGCTTTTTCACGTGCTAGAGACAATTCGTCAGTAGGTGTAATTGTGTTAGCTGGAGAAGGTGATGATGCTTTTTGTGCAGGTGGGGATCAAAAAGTTCGTGGACATGGTGGTTATGTGGGAGATGACGAAATCCCTCGCTTAAATGTATTAGATTTACAAAGATTGATTCGTGTTATACCAAAGCCTGTTATTGCAATGGTATCCGGATATGCAATTGGTGGAGGTCATGTATTACATGTAGTTTGTGATTTAACAATCGCTGCTGACAATGCTATTTTTGGACAAACAGGACCTAAAGTGGGTAGCTTTGACGCTGGCTATGGTGCAGGTTTACTTGCTCGTATGGTTGGACATAAAAGAGCTCGTGAAATTTGGTTCTTATGTCGTCAGTATTCTGCACAGGATGCGTATGAAATGGGAATGGTTAATACAGTCGTACCATTGGACAAGCTAGAAGAAGAAACAGTTCAGTGGTGTGAGGAGATATTGGAGAAATCACCTACTGCTCTTCGTTTCTTAAAAGCATCATTTAATGCAGATACAGACGGATTAGCTGGACTTCAGCAAATGGGCGGAGACGCGACACTACTTTACTACACAACGGATGAAGCAAAAGAAGGTCGCGATGCTTTTAAAGAAAAAAGAAAGCCTGACTTTAAACAATTTCCGCGTTTTCCTTAATACCATAACATCTATTGTTTTTTCTTCAAGGACCCTTATCGTATAATATCGATAGGGGTCTTTTTTAAGGCACTTTTCTTCGTTTACTACTATTTTTACTTAATAGGAAAGGATGTAATAAAAATGGAAATTCCACATTGGCTTGAAAAACGAGCTTTTTTATCACCTAATCAAACAGCCATCCAATTAACAGACGGGACAACTATATCGTTTGCTAATCTTCGTCAGGATGCAGTAACGTTTGCAGGAAAACTTATAGGCTGTGGTGTAAAATGTGGAGATCGCATCGCATTACTTTCCAGCAACTCTTACCAAATGGTTGTGGCAATTCATGCTATGACATATATAAATTGTTCCGTAGTATTGCTCAATACGAGGCTATCGGGTACTGAATGGCAATTTCAATATGATGATGCAGCTTGTACTTATTTATTGTATGAAGATATATACGAAGCGGACATTAAAAACTTAACGGTAAGCAGTAGGGATACATATTCTTTAACGGCTATTGAAAAGCAAAAGGAAACAAGCTTCAATATTCCAACAGAAATGGACTTAGAGCAGATTTTTACTATTTTATATACTTCCGGAACAACTGGATTTCCTAAGGGAGTACAATTAACATACGGTAATCACTTTTGGAGTGCAGTTTCCTCTGCACTTAATTTAGGTTTACATAAACAAGATAGATGGTTAGCAACTTTACCTTTATTTCATGTAGGTGGACTATCGATTTTAATTAGAAGTACTGTATATGGGATTCCAGTTCATTTACATACGAAATATTCCAAGCAAGCTATCCACCGTGACATAATGGACCAAGGAATAACAATTGTTTCTGTTGTAACAGTCATGTTAGAAGAGCTCTTGGGTGAGCTTGGGGAGCAAAATTATCCGTCTTCTATGCGCTGTATGTTGTTAGGTGGGGGGCCGGTTCCAAGGCCATTATTAGAAAAATGTAAGAAAAAAGGAGTACCCGTGTTTCAAACATATGGAATGACTGAGACGTCTTCACAAATTGTTACTTTAAGTCACGAGGATGCTCTTCATAAGCTTGGTTCTGCTGGCAAAGCATTATTCACTGCTCAAGTAAAGATCGTTAAAGAAGGAAAAAAGCTTGAGCCCAATGACATTGGGGAAATCATGGTGAAAGGTCCAATGGTAACAAGAGGTTATTATAAAAGAGAAGAAGCGAACAAGGAAGCCTTTCAAAATGGGTGGCTTCATACGGGGGACTTAGGGTATCTTGATGAGGATGGGTATTTATATGTTGTCGATCGACGTAAGGATTTAATTGTTTCAGGTGGTGAAAATGTGTACCCAGCTGAAATTGAATCTGTATTAAAAGAATTGGATAGTGTGAAAGATGCGGGTGTAGTTGGTATAACAGATAAAAAATGGGGACAAGTTCCTGTCGCTTTTATTGTTCAGGCTGGTAGTAAGCATTCCCAAGACATAAACCAATTAAAAACCTTTTGCAAAGACCGTCTGGCGAAATACAAAATTCCAAAAAAGTTCTTTTTTGTCGATGAACTTCCGCGTAACGCGTCCAAAAAGCTTCTAAGAAGAGAACTACTGGAATGGGTAAAAAGAGAAGAGGATTAACATGAATCTTAGCCAAATTAACCTTTTTCACATAGGTATGAACCTTCGTACACCATTTGTCACCCATGCTGGGTCCGTATCAGAACGGGAAGCAATTATTGTAGAAGCGGTCGATCAAAATGGGACAAGTGGATGGGGTGATTGTGTACCTTTTACTACTCCTTTTTATACGGCAGAGACAATAGACACAGCATGGCATATGTTAACCAACCTCTTTGTTCCTGCATTGAATAAAGGGACGATAACACAGCCAAGCGACGTAAATGAACTTCTCTCATCTTATAAAGGTCATTTTATGGCTAAAGCAGGATTAGAAGCAGCTTTGTGGGATTTGTATGGGAAACAGAATTCCATGAGTTTGTCTAAAATGATAAAAGGTACGAAAGAGCAGGTTGAAGCAGGTGTTGTACTAAGTTTAGAAGATGATTTCGAGGAGAAGGTAGCTGAATATAAGGCGGCAGGGTATAAACGTTATAAACTTAAAGTAGACAAGTATAAAGAAAGAGAGCAAATCCAACAGTTTAGAAAGGTAGCACCTGATGTTCCTGTTATGTTTGATGGAAATGGAATGTATAAGGAGAAAGACTTTGATCATCTGCGCTCGTTAGATTCTCTTCACATTTTGATGATAGAACAACCTTTTGAACAGCGCGACTTTTACTTGCATTCGAAACTACAAAGTCAAATAAGTACGCCTATTTGTTTAGATGAAAGTGTGGAGACGATAACAGATACTATTCAGGCAAAAGAATTTAAAAGCTGTTCCATTATCAATGTGAAAATGAACCGTGTTGGGGGATTAACAGAAGCATTAAAGATTCATGACTATAGTATGAGTCATAACATCAGGTTATGGTGTGGAGGAATGCTAGATACCGGAATTGGCCGTGCTCATAACATCGCCTTAGCTTCTTTACCAGGTTTCTCTTTTCCTGGCGACATTTCTGAATCAAAACGTTATTGGAAAAGGGATATAGTTTTTCCAGAAATAAAAGTAGAAAATGGTGAAGTAAAAGTACCCTTAGGTCCAGGTATTGGCTTTGACATAGATAAGGAATATATCGAGTCACTTACAAAACGTCAAGCTTTTATAAAAATGTGAGGGAAAGTGGCTGACCCACAGTTAAAGTACTGTAGGGTCTTTTTTATTTCTACTAGCATGGAAAGTAACCATTTTTTATAAGCATAACTAAAGGGGGTACAGGTGATTTTTGATCATCATTGACGTTTTGTCAAACAAAATTTTTGCAACTTTTTGTGTTGAGACAAGTAATTTTTTTAAAAAATTTATAATGAGTACTTGAAATGATAATCATTTTCAACTAAAGTAGAGATTGAGAATAATTATCATAATCACTAACTGTAGGTTTATACATAAAACTACAGTAGTTTTCAGAAGGCAAAGGGGAGATTTTCTATGAAATCACTTGCAGCCAATAATTTAACATTAGCATATGGTGACGATGTTATTATAGATGCATTAAATATTGAAGTACCTAAAGGGAAAGTAACTGCCTTTATTGGTAGTAATGGGTGTGGAAAGTCCACCTTGTTACGTTCTTTAGCTAGACTGTTGAATCCTAAATCTGGGCATGTCGTACTTAATGGTTCGAATATTGCAAAGCTGAAAACAAAAGAGGTTGCAAGGGAGATGTCTATTTTACCCCAAAGCTCAGCTACTCCTGAAGGACTAACAGTATCCCAACTTGTCAGGCTAGGTAGATATCCTTATCAAGGGTTTATGAAAAAATGGTCCAAAGACGATGATTTAGCAGTAGAAGAAGCTCTTTCTTCAACAAATATGATGGATTTAAAAGATCGTCCTGTAGATTCCTTATCTGGTGGACAAAGGCAACGCGCTTGGATTGCCATGACCCTAGCACAGGACACAGAGACAATATTGCTGGATGAGCCAACTACGTATTTAGATTTAACTCATCAAATAGAAATTTTAGATCTGCTATTTGAATTAAATGAAGAAAGTAATCGTACGATTGTTATGGTCCTACACGATCTCAATTTAGCATGTCGTTATGCTGACCATATCGTAGCAATTAAGGATAAACAGATTTGGTCACAAGGTAAGCCAGAAGAAATTATTACTTGTGATTTAGTCCATAGCGTTTTTAAAATGAATTGTGATGTTACACTTGATCCTTTGTTTGGAACACCGATGTGTATACCACACGGTAAAGGTCGTTGTTTAATCAAAGAAGAAATTCAAAAAAGTATAAAAGTGTTACAGTAACGGACACGATAATATAGTTACATAAATCCCGCTGACTAGCGGGATTTTTTGTACTTTAAGAAAGTTTAACTTTGTTAAAGGATTAAAGTATAAGAAAAACCATAAGGACTTGGCGACTAGCCAAGTTTTTTTAATATGTTTAATAATTTGTATTTTTTCACTTGTGGAGATATGAAAAGTCGTGCTTAGTTTTAAAAGCTTTGGTACTGAACCCTTTTCCCATAAGATGAATTGTTTCATGCCAGACACTCATAATAAATAAAAAAGAGTGA
The DNA here is from genome assembly GCF_014207435.1 of Salirhabdus euzebyi. Lineage (GTDB taxonomy): Bacteria > Bacillota > Bacilli > Bacillales > Alkalibacillaceae > Salirhabdus > Salirhabdus euzebyi. Next base: position 8,786 of record NZ_JACHGH010000005.1, on the reverse strand, counting down.
AAAATAGGTGAAGGAGGTTAAAGTGATGGAAAAAGAAAAGTTCTATGTTGATATAGGGACCCATGAAATATCTAGATTACAGGCTTATAATAACAATCATTTTGTAATTTACGGCACTCCTGAAGAAATAATGCTACTTCGAGAAGTAATGGATGAAATGTATAATTCCGAACTGGGAACATGGATTCGCGCTCACATCCCTATTATGGAATACCATAATGATAAGACAAATGATCAATATGACGAAGGAATGTACCGAGTTTATGAGATGTTGTACAAACTAGGTGACGAAAAAACGAAAAAGCATATCGAATCAATGGGTATCCTAAAAGATGTATAAAACAAATAAACCTCGCAAAAATTTAGCGAGGTTTATTTATAATAAAAATATTTAGTTTTTCTCCAAGGACATCTAGAGTCGTTTTATGGGGTCATTTCTTGTGCAGAGTTAACAATTTCTTCTGGAACTTTAATTTCTTCAACCTCGTTAAAGTTACTGTAAACACCGTTCACATCTATTTTTGCAACCGAAGATTGTCCGTTTTGTGTATCTTCTATTTCAATACTCATATTAAATGTTAGCGGATAATAGTTTTCCTTATCAACACTAAATATGATATCTACATGATTGATTTTAACGTTGTTCAACATCTCTGTATCTAACTCTGTTCCAGTAATATTGTTTTGTTCAAGTTGTTCCTTTATCAAATCAAGCATTTTATCTCCTTTTGAATACAAAGATACTTCATAATAGTCAGGGTGCTCTTCCAATTCAAAATCTTCTATATAGTTTTCTAGTTGTACTAACTGCTGGCTTGGAGATTGTTGGTCTTGCATGGCATTTAGTTGATCAACCATTTCAGCAGGTGCCTTTATCCACCCTTGATCCCCACCTTGTTGAATAAAAAAGCCTTCATCGGTGAAGTACATTTCCGCCTTTTGATCTAAAAATTCCATCTGCTGATAAAAAGCTTGAGGTTCTACATGGATTTTAGCAATAGATTTCATTTCAACTGAGAAAGCTTGTTCCATTTCTGGAATGGAAACTTCTTGATTCATGTCCATTTCCATTTGAAAACTTTCTAAATTTTGACTTGCTTCCATTGTCTTTTCATAAATTTCTTTTGCGGAATTGTCAATATTCGAACACGCACTTAAAGTAAAAATTAAAATTAAGGTAAGTAAAAGTTTTTTTAACAAAATGAAACCTCCCAATCGTTTTTAAACATATATTGTTAAAAAAAGTATAAATTAATTTCCGTTTTAATGAAAGAAAGTCTAAAAAGTTTATATATATGAAATAACGGATATGTAAATAAATAAATAGTTAGAGGAGGAAGAACATGCATTTCCTCAATTCCAAGCATTTTATTATTGGACTAACCATCTTTTATCTTACCAGTTTTCCAACTCAAGCAAATTCTAATCTTAATCAGCCCATTATTCATGAAAATAAAATAAACATTAATTCCATTCACTCTATAACTAACGAGGGACAACCATCCTTAACAGAAGAAACTATTGTTGCCATTACGGATAAATTTATGGACCACCTTGTTCAGGAGGTGGATAACAATTACCAAGTAGTAAACTATCGAAGCAAGGAAGAATTAGCGAATAGTTTTTCCTCCTTTTCTAGCCTTTCACTTGCAAAAAAAATCGTGGATTTATATTATAAAGAACATGACAATAAATTATATATTATTCCTACGGAGACACCACCATGGTTTGTTCATGATCAACCTTATACGAAAACAGAAATTAGTAAAAATCATATAGAAATTGTACAAACTAACAGTAGTGATCTATATGGTAACTACAAAATTAAAATGCAATTTAAATATATTGATGATAAGGGTTGGACAATAGAAGATGTCAATTATCCAAAGGAATAAATGCAGCTATATAAAAGGTAGTGAAAAAAATGATTAAATTTAAAGACTTTTATCATAATGAAGTAACGCTTTCCTTTACAAAAAATCCATTTTCCGCAGATCCAAAACATGTTTGGGTTATTACAAAGTTTGCAGATAAATGGTTGTTAACAAAGCATAAGGACAGAGGGATGGAATTCCCCGGTGGTAAGGTAGAAGAAGGTGAAACACCTGAGGAGGCTGCCGAACGAGAAGTGTTTGAAGAAACTGGTGGAATTGTAGAAGACTTAACCTATTTAGGACAATATTATGTAGACGGTAAAGGCGGAGCGGTTATTAAAAATGTTTATTTTGCTAAAGTAAATCAATTAGTGAAACAGCGAAATTACTATGAAACAGAAGGACCTGTTTTACTTTCTGATCTTCCGCAAAACCTAACAGATATTCCTTCCTTTAGTTTCATGATGAAGGATGGAGTACTAGTAAATAGTCTTCAATTCCTTGAAAAAGCCCAGCTAATTCAGTAGCTGGGCTTCATTCAAGTTATCTATTTTTTATTAACTTTCTTTCTATGCCTTCAACTATTTGGTACATAATAGCAGCAAATATTGCAATCAATAATAAGCTGAGTAAGACAAGTGTTAAATCAAACACTTGGAATCCGTAAATTATTAAATAGCCTAACCCTTGCTCTGATGTTAAAAACTCACCAACAATAATACCTACCCAGGAGAGTCCAACATTAATTTTTAACGTGGATATCATTGTTGGAACAGAAGCTGGTAAAATGGCTTCTTTAAAAATTTGTCGGCGGTTTGCTTTAAAGCTTTTTAACACTTTTATATAGTTCTTATCTACTTCTTTAAACGAGGTATAGACGTTGATGGTTGTAATAATAACAGAAACCATAATACCCATTGCAATGATGGACGTATAAGTGGGACCAAGAGCTACTATGATAATAGGTCCTAATGCAACTTTAGGCATTGCATTTAACACGACAATATAGGGGTCTAAGATCTTTGACAGTTTCGGTGACCACCATAGAATCGTGGCAAAGATGATACCTATTAGTGTACCAAGTAAAAAACCTGCTATTGTCTCTAATCCGGTAATTTGTAGGTGAATCCAAATAGAACCATCTCCAGCTTTTTTTAGAAAAAGATCCCAAATTTTTGATGGGGAACTGAAGATAAGAGGGTCTATCCATCTTAATTGACTAAATAACTCCCAAAGTCCAAAGAACAAGACAAAGATAATGCCTTGCCAAGTGTATACTGCTCTTTTTTCTTTCCTTTTTTGACGTTTATATTGTTCAAAAAGGAGTTGATCATTATTTTTGCTCAAGGCTATCCAACTCCTTCCATACCGTTTGGAAGAATTCTGAGTAAACAGGATCCTGTCTAGCGTCAAATGGTGAGAGCTCTACAATTTCTTTTGGAACATCAAATATTTTTGCGATTTTTCCTGGTGCTGTATCTAAAAGAATGATTCTATCGCTCATGGCGATAGCTTCACCTATATCATGAGTGACAAGAACAGAAGTTTGTTCATAATTACGGAGAATTTCTAATATTAAGTTCTCTAATTTTAGTTTTGTTTGATAATCTAAAGCAGAAAATGGTTCATCCAATAATAGAAGTTTTGGGTCTGTAATAAGCGTTCTTGCGAGTGCAACACGCTGTCTCATACCACCTGAAAGCTGGTCAGGGTAAGAATCCTTTGTTTGGCCAATTCCGATTTCATCAAGTAGTTCCATTGCTTTGTCTTTTACAGATTGCGTTAAGTTCTTTTGAATGTGAGGTCCGATTAATACATTATCGATTATTGTTTTCCAAGGAAATAAATAATCTTGCTGCAGCATATAACCAATATTAGAATCCTGTGTCTTAAGTGGCTTTCCTTCTAATAAAACTTCCCCATCAGTCGGTTCAATCAACCCCGCTATTATGGATAGCAGGGTTGTTTTTCCACAACCACTAGGGCCAATCAAGGACACAAAACTCCCTTTTTTGACTTCAAAAGATATATCTTCTAGTGCTTTCGTATAGTTTTTTTCAGACAAATATAGATGGGAGATATCCTTTACTGTTAGGAATGCCAATGATGTTCACCTCTACTCACTTATAATTTTTTCTGCAATTTGTGTGTTCACGAGTGTACCGTGATCCACATCTTCAGGTAATTCTCCAGCTTCATCCATAATTGCTTTTAAGTTATTCCATTCTTCTTCATCTAAGATAGGGTCAGTCGCGAATGCCCCTGCAGATTTATATCTCTCTACAGAAGATGCAATGATGTCTACATCTGTGTCTTCGAAATAGGGGCTGATTACTTCAGCAACTTCTGTAGCATCTGTTTTTTCCACCCATTGCTGTGCTTTATAAATCGCTCTTGTGAATTTTTCAGTAGTTTCTTTGTTATCTTCCAAGAAAGATTGCTTAGCCATAAAAACCGTATAAGGTACTTTACCAGATGCCTCTCCAAACGATGCAATTACATGACCGTTGCCTTCCTTCTCAAAAACACTTGCTGTTGGTTCAAACAATTGGACATACTCGTAATCACCAGTTTGGAATGCATTTGGAATATTTGCAAAGTCAACATTTTGAGACAGCTCTAAATCCGATTGAGGATCAATTCCCTTTTGTTTCAGTACGTACTCTCCAACCATCTGTGGCATGCCACCTTTACGTTGGCCTAGGAATTTACTGCCTCTTAAATCTTCCCACTTAAAGTTAGGTTTAGGTTCTTTTGAAACAAGAAATGTACCATCTTTTTGTGTTAACTGAGCAAAGTTAATAATAGGGTCATTTGCTCCTCTTGCATGGACGTAAATGGATGTTTCTGAACCTACTAGTGCGATATCGGCTCCATCAGACACTAAGGTAGTCATTGTTTTATCTCCACCCCATGTCGTCTTTAAATCAATTTCTAAGCCTTCTTCTTCAAAGAAACCTTTTTCAATTGCTACATATTGAGGGGCATAGAATACAGAACGTGTAACCTCTGCAACACTTAAAGAGGTTTTATTTGAAGAATCACTATTTGAACAAGCGCTCATTACAAAAATCAATATCAATGAAAAAACAATACTCATAAATCTTCGGACGTTTTTCATTATTTATGTCATCCTCCTTATTCTTAAGTAAAATGATGAAGCTAAAAATATATTATGCTGTTGGGTAAAATGTGTGATAGCCCATAAGAAAATGTGTAGAGTAACTAGTTAATCTTCTCTATAAAAAAAAGCTGCTTGCACATATTGGCAAGCAGCGAAAGAAATATATATATAGGATATGAGAGAGCGATAATTATTTGCGCAGATACAAAGGACCTGCTTGAGCGATTTCATCTGATACATTCGGAAACTTTTTAAAGTTCTCATGGAATTGTGTAGCAAGCTGTTTTGCTTTTTCATCGTATTGGTTCGGATCTTTCCATGTTTTCCTTGGAATTAGTACTTTGTTAGGAACACCTGGACAATGAACAGGGATTTCTAAACCGAAAAGAGGATCTTTTACAGTTTCTGTTTTGTTCAATTCACCTTCTAATGCTGCACGCACCATAGCTCTAGTATGAGAGAGGTCCATTCGTTCTCCTTCACCATAAGAACCACCAGTCCAACCAGTATTAACTAAAAACACATTCACCTTAAATTGGTCAATTTTTTCCCCAAGCATTTCTGCATAAGTTGCTGCAGGTAATGGTAAGAATGGAGAACCAAAGCAAGTGGAGAACGTTGCTTGAGGAGAAGTTACTCCTCTTTCCGTACCAGCAAGCTTACTTGTATAACCACTAAGGAAATGATACATCGCCTGTTCTTTTGTTAATTTACTAATCGGCGGCAGTACACCAAATGCATCAGCCGTTAAAAAGATAATTGTCCGTGGATGGCCAGCAATACTAGGTAAAATAATATTATCAATATTTTCAATTGCATAAGCTGCACGAGTATTCTCTGTTAAGGAAGTATCATCATAGTCCGGCATTCTTGTAGTCTCATCTAATACTACATTTTCTAGTACTGTACCGAAACGTATAGCGTTGTATATTTGTGGTTCCTTTTCTTCAGATAGGTTAATACATTTTGCGTAGCATCCACCTTCAATATTAAAGACACCACTGTTTGACCATGCGTGTTCATCATCACCTATTAATTTTCTATTAGGATCTGCGGATAGTGTTGTTTTACCTGTACCAGATAAACCAAAAAATAAGGAAACATCGCCCTCTACACCAACGTTGGCTGAACAGTGCATTGGAAGTACGTCCTTTTGTGGTAACAAATAGTTCATAACAGAAAAAATAGATTTTTTAATTTCTCCCGCGTATTCTGTTCCACCTATTAATACAATTTTATGCTCAAAGGAAATAATGACAAATGCTTCAGAATTTGTGCCATCAACTTCTGGATTTGCTTTAAACGTTGGAGCAGATAAAACAGTAAATTCTGTTTTATGTTCAGCTAGCTCTTCCTCTGTCGGCCTGATAAACAGTTGACTAGCAAACAGATTATGCCAAGCAAACTCATTCACTACTTGAATGGGTAAACGATAATTTTTATCTGCTCCTGCAAAACCTTTAAAAGAAAAAATTTCACTTTTTCCTTTTAAATGTTGAATCACCTTCTCATACAAACGCACAAATACATCAGAAGAGATAGGTTGGTTGACAGAGCCCCATTCCACTTTGTTCTCACTTACAGAATCTTTTACGATAAATTTGTCTTTCGGTGAACGCCCAGTATATTTACCTGTTACGGCACGAACAGCACCAGTAGCAGTTAAAATTCCTTCTTTACGTGCTAAAATTTTCTCTACTAAATCAGGAGTAGATAAATTATTTTTTTTATTATCTAATTCTTGTAACACTTCACTTATAGGTTTATGGCTTACATTATTCATTTAAAGCATCATCCTTTTTATATAATTTCCAAAAAAGTACCTTTATTTGCTAATAGTATAACACATTAAAAAATATAGTCCATACTAATTGATGAAAATTAAATAAGAAATGTTAAAGATATTTTTAGGGAATAATGACTGTTTTCGTATATATATAGAAACGATGGAAAATTTGTGCATATAATTGTGTTTGTTTGACAATCTATTTTGTAAACGATATGATAATTCGCGAATGGGTACCCTGTTATTTAACATAAGGTATCCATTAAAATACCGTATAATGATTACATAGATGTAGCATGATAAACAACACTATAAACCTACCTTTTCCTCATCGTCTAGCTCAAGCGTATAGTCCACTGGGTGCTAAGTCAATCCCTTATTACAAATTTCTGGCTTATATATGGTAGGACTATCTAATCGATTACGCTTTTCTTTTTAAAAAAGGTAAGTTTATTCGTTTTATATTCCGTCATTTTCGGTTAAATTAAGTAAAGATAGTGTGTGATGTCCACATAAATCGTTATTAGAACATAATATCTTCTTTGTTCATAAAGATAAAAAACCGGATATCATCCGATAGAAAAATATGTGTTCGTAATAAAAGGAGGAAACAAAAAGAATGGCTGTAAAGCGTCGGCTATTTACTTCAGAATCCGTAACAGAAGGGCATCCAGATAAAATCAGTGATCAAATATCAGATTCTATTTTAGATGCCATTTTAGAAAAAGATCCAAATGCTCGCGTAGCTTGTGAAACGACAGTAACAACTGGTTTAGTTTTAGTTGCAGGAGAGATTTCGACAACAGCATATGTTGATATTCAATCTATTGTACGTAACACGATTAAGGAAATTGGATATACACGTGCTAAATTCGGATTCGATTCAGAAACTTGTGCTGTACTAACGGCAATCGATGAACAATCTGCCGATATTGCTCAAGGGGTAAACCAAGCATTAGAAGCACGAGAGGGTCAAATGTCAGATAGAGAGCTTGAATCGATTGGTGCAGGTGATCAAGGTTTGATGTTTGGGTTTGCAACGAATGAAACTCCTGAATTAATGCCATTACCAATTTCTTTATCTCATAAACTTGCCAAAAGACTGGCGGATGTACGTAAAGATGATACACTTGAATATTTACGTCCAGATGGGAAAACACAAGTAACTGTCGAATATGATGAGAATGACAAGCCAGTTCGTGTTGACACTATCGTTATATCTACTCAACATGCCCCTGAGATAACCTTAGAACAGATTCAAGGGGATTTGAAAAAACATGTTATTAATGAAGTAGTGCCTTCAGAACTAATTGATGAAGATACAAAATACTTTATAAATCCAACAGGTCGTTTCGTCATTGGTGGTCCACAAGGTGATGCAGGTTTAACTGGCCGAAAAATCATCGTGGATACATATGGCGGATTTGCCCGTCATGGCGGGGGAGCATTTAGTGGTAAAGATCCTACAAAAGTGGACCGTTCTGCCGCTTATGCTGCTCGTTACGTAGCAAAGAATATTGTAGCTGCTGGTCTAGCTGATTCTTGTGAAGTTCAGCTGGCGTATGCAATTGGGGTAGCGCAACCAGTATCTATTTCCGTTAACACGTTTGGAACAGGTCAAGTATCTGAAGAAGATATGGTGAATGCAATTAGAAAAACATTTGACCTACGTCCAGCAGGGATTATTAAAATGTTAGACCTAAGACGTCCAATTTACAAAGATACAGCGGCGTATGGGCACTTCGGTCGTACGGATATTGAATTCCCTTGGGAAAAAACAGATAAAGTTGATGAGTTGAAAAATAATTTAGGGTAAACTGGTAAAGCCTTGGTACTTCATGTACCGAGGCTTTTTATGTATAACTGCTATTAATTGTTTCAATTACGGGTGTTAGGAGGAGAAAAATAGTCAAGTCCACGTTATTGTGTAAAATTGAATCACAATGTTTCAACTATATTTATTCAGGGGGATTGTTTCTTCCCCTTTTATTTTTTTTGACCT
>NZ_JACHGH010000004.1 GCF_014207435.1 Salirhabdus euzebyi | reverse complement strand
TGAGGCCGTGCCCGTGGAAAGCGAAGTATTCTGCCGAAGCGGTCGTATGCACTCATCAAAATGCAAAGCTATAGTTATGTCGTAGTTTAAGGAAAGAAACCAACAATATATTAGAAAACAGGATTTATGAATATATTTTTTTACTAAAAAGTTAACACTGTTAACAAATGGAGGAATGAAAAAATGAACAATAGTGTACATGTAGTTTTTGGGGCCGGAGCACTAGGCGCCGCTGTTGTGAATGAGTTAGTCATGCAAGGCGAACACGTGAAATTAGTAAGCAGAAGTGGAAATGGTAACACCGCCGTACCACCAAATGTAGAAACAATAGCTTGTGATGCAGCGAATCAAATAAAAGTTGCAGAAATTTGCCAAGATGCCAAAGTCGTATATAACTGTATCGGTTTACCCTACAACCAATGGAACGAATTCCCTACAATTATGAAGGGACTTTTAAATGGAGTAGGCCAAACAAATGCTACCTTCGTATACGCTGACAATCTTTACGCATATGGACCTGTTCAGGGGGATATCAAAGAATCGAATCCATATAAACCGATAGGAACAAAAACAAAAATTCGCGCTGACCTTGCTGAAATGGTAACGTCCGCACATAAACATGGGAAGATAAAAGCGGTCATTGGCAGAAGTGCAGACTTTTTCGGTCCGGGTGTTACGTCATCCATATTAGGTACACAAGTTTTCGAGCATCTTATTCAGAATAAACCAGTAGATATACTCGGATCCATCGATGTCCCACACACTGTTACCTATATAAAAGATGTTGCTAAAGCATTAATTTTATTAGGTAGGACGGAAGAAGCATTAGGCGAATCATGGCACCTTCCTACTCTTCAAACAAGAACTATGAGAGAGCTAATACATATTGCGAGCGATTATCTGAATATAGAAGTTAAATATCGTATTGCTAATCGTTTCCTCATTCATGTCCTTAGCTTATTTAACGCTAATATGAAAGAATACAAAGAAATTTTTTATCAGTTTAACAAACCATTTGTAATGAATGATGATAAATTTAAATCTGCCTTCCAAATGGAGTTGACACCTCTTCAGGAAGCTATTAAAGATACAATTAACTGGTATATACAGGAGGAAAAAAACAAACCTCTTCATGTGGTACAAATTTAGAAATAACAAAAAGGTAGAATTAGCATAACCTAGCTGAATTATTACAAAATTAAGAATAGGTAAATCTTTTCACATTCACTTGTCAGACCAATATAAAAGGTTTAATATTTGGTGGTACTATTTTACTATATATACATTTTTTACATTAGGGGGATATGAATGAAGTTGTTACAATTTATCGTGAAACGCAAAATATTAATAGGGCTTATATTTGCGTTTATTGTTGTTGCTGGAATAATTTCCACTGACAAAATCGGAAAGAAACTACTTCCTACACAAACAATGGATGGGGTAGTTGTTCAATTAGTTGCTGGAAATTTAGAAGCCTTGAACATCGAGGAACAAATAGTCACTCCATTAGAGCAGCGTTTTAAAGACATTGATGGATTTGAAGAAATGGAGTCTACTATTAATTTAGGCATCTCCAGCACTAGGGTTTATTTTGAAGAGGGTAAAGGCGAAAAAGGACATGAAGAAATTCAGTCTATTCTAAATTCCCTTAGTCCTCAATTAAATGGATTACAAGATTACTATACATTCCAGATGTCATCTGATCAGCCATTCGAGTTTTTCATGGAAATTTCAAATGGGGATTTAGATGAAATGACTAGCTTTGCTAAAAATGTGTTAAAAACGAAATTAGAAGCTTTGCCTGAAGTGAGAGAAGTTGCTTTAACTGGACTGAAAGAATATGAAGTAAATGTACAACTTGATCAAGAAAAATTGAATGAACATGATGTCAACCCTACGCAAATATTCAACCTCATTCAAAACTCTAATACAACAACCTCTTTAGGTGAATTTACGGAAGAAGAAAACACTCCACTCCTAAGATGGGACACTACATACTCAAATATTGAAGATCTTAAACACCTACCAATACCCACAATAAACGGGAACGTCAACCTTGACGAAATTGCCGATATTACTCTAGAGCCAGTTTCTAAAGTATCAACGATTTGGAAGGAAGGAGAAACAGACCTCATTTTAGTAGAAATTGGTCGTGTTTCAGATGTGACGCAAATTGAAATGGCAAAAGCAGTTAGAGCTGAAGTGGAAGAAATAAGGAATGAGAATCTAGTAAAAGGGTTTCACTTAAACGAAATAGTTGCCCAATCTGATTACGTAGAAAGCTCCATTGATGGGGTTCAAGGAAATGTTTTGATTGGTGGAATTATTGCCCTTGTCATGTTACTACTATTCCTAAGAAATATCCGTGCAACCATTATAATAGGATTTGCCATTCCATCATCCATCCTACTGACTTTCACTGCCATGTGGTTGTTTGATCAGAGCTTTAATATGGTAACGTTAATTGCTCTTGGACTTGGAATTGGTATGATGGTAGATTCTTCTATCGTTATTTTAGAATCTATTTACCAGAAAAAAGAACAAGGTCTATCAAACTTTGACGCCGTTATTCAAGGAACAAAGGAAGTGGCATCAGCAGTAGTCGCATCAATGTTAACAACGATAGTCGTGTTCGTACCAATAGGTTTTGTAGAAGGAGAAATCGGGCTAATTGTATCTGTTTTAGCTATCATCGTGGCGATTACAATTATTAGCTCCGTTGTTGTTTCTTTCACCTTAATACCTACTTTAGCAGAGAAGTTTTTAAAGGTTGAGGTGACGAAGAAAAAGACTCAAGTAAAACCTTTCATCACATTTTACGGTTCCATTGTTCGCTGGATTACAAAAAAATTATGGCATCGCTTAATTGTGATTCTTCTGTTCATCGCCATTTTTATCGGATCTATTTCTCTACTTTCTAAAATCCCGATGAACGTTATGCCAGACATATATAATCGCTATGCAGAACTAATCGTGACAATGGAGGCTGGGTTATCAGAGGAAAAGGCAAATGAAACCATTACAGAAATGGGTAATAGACTTTCTGCTATAGAAGATGTTGAGACAAATTATGTGATCAAGGATGCTAATTCCTTAATTGTTTTGGTCAATATGACAAAAGATGAAAAAATTACAAGAGAGCAAAAAGATGTTAATGAAGATATCATGAGTTCTTTACGAGGAATGACTGACAATTATCCGATAGAGAGCGTTGCTGGAATGATGGGCGGCGGCGGAGGTTATCCGGTCCATGTTTTACTCAAAGGTCAAGATTTCGATAAATTAAATAGATTAGCGAGTAACTTTATAACAGAGCTAAACAAAATTGACGGCATAGTTGGAGCAAATCATTCGAATGAGAATCAATCAGAAGCAAAAAAGGTTATGCTGAATGAAAGTGCATTAGAAGAGGACGGAATAGCTTCGCTTCAAATCAAACAAATGATTGAAAATTTTTCCCTATCAATGCCTGTTGGGGAAATGCAGATAAATGAAGAATACGCTCCTATCACCATGTCATTAGGTGAACCTTTAGCAACAGAAGTTCAACTATTGAATAAGGAAATAAAAACGTTAAATGGAACAGAGAAACTTTCAAAATATATTTCACTTGAAACGATATCAGCACCAAATCAAATCGTTCACCATGATACAGAACGCGTCATTGTCATAAGAGCTGATATAGAAAATCGGGATTTAGGCGCCGTCAACCGAGATGTACAACAAGTCATCGAGCAATTCAATTTGCCAACAAATTACACGTTGTCACTTGCTGGTCAGTTAGAGGACCAACAACAAGCAATGAATGAAATGGTCTTAGTTCTTCTTACAGCCATTTTCCTAGTTTACGTTGTAATGGCAGTGCAGTTTAATCATTTAGCTCACCCAATTGTAGTCATGTCTGTTATACCGATGACCTTTGTGGGTGCTATTTTAGGATTATTAGTTACACAGCAAGAACTAAATATAATGTCCGGCGTAGGAGTAATTATGTTAATCGGAATCATTTTAAACAATGCCATATTACTACTTGATCGGACGAAACAGCTACGGAACGATGGACAGTCAATTGGAGATGCGCTTGTAGAGGCTGGAAAAAATAGATTACGACCAATCTTTTTAACTACGTTTACAACAGCAGGCGGAATGCTTCCACTTGCCCTAGCTTCTGGTACTGCTGGGAATTTCCAGTCACCCCTAGCAATCGTTATTATTTCGGGTCTATTGTTTGGTACCTTTATCACGCTTGTTTTAGTACCTTCTGTATACATGATTTTTAATGATATTGCTCGAGGGTTCAAAAAAATATTTTCTAAAAGTAATAAAAAAGTAATATCAAATTCAATAGAAGGCTAAATGATAACAGGGTAACCGAATGGGTTACCCTGTTTATTGGATAAGGAGAAGGAAGAATGAAAGAGTTAAACAATCGTCTTTATTACTTAGATAATGTTAAGGTTTTTCTAATCATGCTAGTTGTTGCTCATCACGCAGGACAACCCTACGGTGGATCTAATGGATTTTGGTATTTTGAAACAGATTTAGCTACTAACTTAGGAAAGTTTTTTTCCGTTAATGCAGCCTTTTTTATGAGTTTATTTTTTATGATTTCAGCTTATTTTCTCCCTGGCTCAATTGTCCGCAAAGGGAACAAAAAGTTTTTAAAAGAACGCTTTATTCGACTGGGAATACCTTTAATCATAGGTTTCTTTTTACTCATTCCAATTATTATGTATTTCTACTATATTAATTTTAGAAACTACGATACCATTTCTTTTCTTACCTATTATCAACATATTTACTTTGGAGGAATAGGTGCTCACCCTATCGACTGGAGTGGACCTAGTTGGCCAGACATGCAGTTTGCCCATCTTTGGTTTATTGAACATTTACTCGTTTATGCTATCATTTTTACAGCCTTTCGATATTTATTCATTAAGTTAAATCTTTTTGTTCGATTAACTATTCATTCGTTGACAAACTATCACTTACTTGGTTTCACCATTATTGTTGCTCTCATAACCTTTTTCGTCAGGATAGAAAACCCAATTGACCAATGGGTCGGGTTTCTTGGATTTATCCAAACAGAATATGCACACGTACCTCAGTATGTCTCTTTTTTTCTACTTGGACTTTTAGCTTACACCAATAATTGGTTTAACCAATTATCCCATCGGGTGGGTATTACATGGCTAACCATTGGTTTAGGGCTAGCTATTTTCCGCTATGTCACGGACCTTTCCTTTTATGCTGGGGGTGGAACAAGTATCAGTAGCATTATTTATGCATTTTATGAGACTTTTTTATGTACAGGATTATGTATTGGCATCGTTTATTTCTTTAAAGAATTTATGAACAAATCTAATAAGCTTTTACAGTTACTTTCGAGAAATGCTTTTGGGGTATATATTCTGCATGTCCCAATTGTTGTTGCTTTTCAATATAGTTTAAAAGATATTGGGCTTAATGCCATGTCTACCTTCTTACTTGTTACTCTTTTCGGGATAATCGGAAGTTTTTTACTGACCTATCTTATTCGAAAGATACCTATTGTAAATAAAGTACTCTAAAAGGAGGGGGACTAATCCCCCCACCTATCCATTTACTGGTATCGTAAGTGAAGGAGGTGTTTCCTTCTGTTCTACTCTCATAAATGGGATATGCACAATTATCTTTAATATCATTCCAACAGCTAAAATAATAAAGGTTAACAACAATGGATATTGATCAAGTACATAACCAAAAAACTTAAATCCAATAAATCTACCGAACGAAAAAATTAATAACATGATAGCTGAGTAGCGTCCGATTAAATGATTAGGAACCCTAATTTGATAAAAGGAAACAAAATAAACGCCGTAATTGCCAAACATCCAAAATATGACGAGCGTAATGAGACTGAAAAATAAAATCATCGCAATTTTTGAATTAGCTAGAAAGGTTGCGACAAAAGGAAGAGCAACGACTAATAGTGGTAAAACCGAAACAGACATACCAATTACCCCAATAAATATCCCCTTTGTCATTGTTGTTTTCCTCTTCTTCAAATACATCACGATAAATATACTAGATAAGGAGCCAATGGCTGCTGCACTTTCTACAATACCAACATCCAAATCTGTTCCATGAAAAATTTCTTTAATAATAAAAGGAAACCCAACTAAGACGATAGAAAACAAAAAGAAATGTGTTAAAAACCCATTTATAACTAAGGAGGTTAATTGTACATCCCCTTTGAATACTCCAAAACCCTCTTTAACACTTTTTATCATCGATTCTTTTTTTTGCATTATTTCATCTTTTATCCCGAAATGAATGAAACTAATTGTGAAAGCAGAAATAAAAAACGCTACAATATTGATACTTAAGTTTATCGTCAATCCACCTATCCCATAAAATAACGCTCCAAGAACTGGAGCAATAACTCTAATCGATTCCATTAAAGGTCTCTCCACAGCATTTGCATCAATTAACTCTTCTTTTTCTACAATATTTGGTAAAATAGAAACAAAAGCAGGGGTAAAAAAGGTTGAACAAATACCTAAAAAGAAAATTAAGATATAGACATGCGTTGGACTTATAGTATAAAAAATATCTACGAAGAGATAAATAAGCAAAACTAGTGCTCTCATTACATCTAAACAAACAATTAATTTTTTACGATTAATCCGGTCAACATAAACACCTGCGAATAATCCAAATAAGAGATTTGGTAATAAAGACAACACAAGTGCATTAGCAAACATACCAGCAGATCCGGTTAAGTCCAAAATATATAAGGAAAATGCAATTTGTAAACAAAGCGTTCCAAATAAACCGGTCCCTTGACTTATAGCATGTAAAGTGAAATTTTTATTTTTAAATAAGCTAAAATTCATATTACTCAATCCTTCTTTTTTACATTGAGTTTATATAGAAAATGAAATGATGGATAAGCAAATTGACCCTTAAATTTATGGTCCATTTTGCGGAGTTAGGAGTTGTCGGCGTGATTATAATGGAATCAAGACTTAAAAATATGGTTTTAGGGATATATGAATTAGGAAATAAAACGGCTGATGACATGCATGGACATGGGTCTATGTATCAAGTATCGATTCCTGTTTACGGAAACCCGCATATGCAATTTAATGATCAGCATAAAAACTTAATGAAATATGATGTAACGGTCGTTTCTCCGGGCGATCAACATAGAAACTTTGCTGATAAGGAGAAAATACGCCTCATGCTTGTTTCAGTGGATCAAGCATTTTTTAACACTGTCTTTTCCGAAATAACTGGTGAAAAAAAGCTAATAGAGTTCATGCCTTGGGGACATGCAAATGGAGAAGGAATAATAAAGCAAGTAGATCAATTTTTCAAGCGAACTCTTCTTTCCCCTGTAGAGGAAGTGGAATTAGAAGATTTTGAACATTCTATAGCAGAAAAGATTTTAACGATACAAAAGGGATCCCACTCCTCTAAGTGGGATAGGGATCATATTTCCATACAGCAACCTATTATAAAACTAGTACTAGAATTCATTCATGACCATTATGATAAGCCGCTCACCCTGCAAATATTATCGACAGCTACTGGTATTAGTAAAACCCACCTAAACCGTCTGTTCCGTCAGGAGTTAGGCAAATCCATAAGTGACTACATCAATCATATTCGGACAAAAAAAGCAGAACAATTAATGAAGGGAAAACAATTTACTTTAACAGAAATCGCCTTTGAAAGTGGTTTTGGCAGTATAAGTACGTTCGAAAGAGCCTTTCAAAAATATTATGGTATGACACCATCACAGTACAAAAAAATAGTCACTTTTTAAAGACTTAGAGATCTACTCTCTAAGTCTTTTATTTCGGACAAAACCAAAACGAAATTATAGTTACCTTACGAAGTAATTGATTGTTGTGTTATGAAGTAATTAATGTTACTCTTTAAAGTAAATAAAGTTCTCGATAAGGGTGATAATATGTTGATTCAAAAACCGATTCATTTGTTTCAGAAATATGCACTTCCTTATTGGAAGTCCCTCAGTTTTCTAGCCTTTTTTGTTATTGCTCATTCTATCTTGAGCTTAATCAATCCACATATCGTTAAATTCTTTATAGATACTGCAGTAGGAGGCGGAGCTTTTAGTAAGTTATTACAAGCAGCCGTGTTATTTTTTACCATCGCTCTCTTTACACAGTTATTTACTATTTGCAGTACTTTTGTAGGGAAAAAAGTTAGTTGGAAGTCTACTAATATACTAAGAACAGATTTAGTCTCCCACTGTCTCAAATTAAAAATACAGGACCACCACAAACAAAATCCAGGAGATTTAACAGAAAGAATTGACGGGGATGTAACTGCACTTTCAAACTTTTTTTCTAATTTTTTTGTTACGATTTTGAATAACGTATTAATATTATTGGGGATTTTAATTGTGTTTTATGTTGAGGATTGGAAGATTGGTGTTCTATTTACTGCGTTCACTTTTGCTGTTTTTCTCATTATTAATAAGTTTAGAGGGTATGCTGCCCCCCATTTTATGAAAGCGAGGAAGATTGCTGAAGAAACGTATGGTTTTACAGAAGAAAAAATTAATGGCCTCATTAGTATTCAAAAAAGCGGAGCAACAGCCCATATGATGAACAAGTTGAATGTCTTGCTGAAAAACAAGTTATTAACCGAACGAAAAGCATTGATGACAGCAACCGCTTCCCATTCGATAACGATGCTCACCTTCTCATTAGGCACTGTCCTAGCATTAGGAATGGGAACCTATTTATTTATGAAAGGGACAATTACCATTGGGTCTATTTATCTAATTTACACGTATTCCCAAATGCTAAGAGTTCCAATCGAACAAATATCGTTACAATTTGAGGACTTACAAAGATCGAGTGCAAGTATGGAGCGAATCATTTCCCTTCTTTCAACAAAAACAGAAACAACTAAAGGTGAAAAATCGAATTTCTGTCATCAGGCACCGACTATTGAATTCAAAAATATTACATTCGCATATGAACAGAATCAAAATATTTTACATAATCTTTCCTTTAAAGTGAAATCAGGAGAAGTATTAGCAATTATCGGAAGAACAGGATGTGGAAAAAGTACCATTGCTCGTTTGTTGACTCGCCTATTTGAACACCAACAAGGTGACATCTTCATAAACGGCAATAAAATTCAGTCGTACTCGATTGCTTCTATTAGGAATAATGTCGCTTACGTTACCCAGGAGCTTGAATTAATACATGGAACAATTAGAGAAAATATTGCCTTATGGGATGAAAAGATTACCGATGAACAGATTAAAACTGCATTTAAGCAATTAACAATTTGGGAATGGTTTGAGAGGCAACCAAAAGGTTTAGACACTCCCTTGGACAAAAACACATTGTCTGCAGGTGAAGCACAGCTCATTGGATTAACAAGAGTGTTCCTAAAAAAGCCACAAGTTATTATTTTAGACGAAGCAACAGCAAACTTAGACATTGCAACGGAAAAGTTGGTAATGGAGGCTTTAAAAAAATTACTTAACGGTCGAACAGCATTCATCATCGCCCACCGACTTAAAACCTTATATTATGCTGATTCTATTATGATGTTGGAAGAAGGTAAGTTACTAGAACAAGGTTTACGAGAAAACTTAGAGAAAAATCCCCTTTCTCATTACAATCAGCTTTTAAGCAAAGGGATGGAGGAGCAGTTGGCATGATTACCTTTAATCAATTATGGGTGTTAATTAAATTCAGACCCCTTTTATATGCTGCTAATTTCTTATTAGCTACCTTAGGATGGCTATTGTTTTTAATCCCAGCCTATATGAGCAAACACTTTTTTGATGAATTATCTGGCCATTCCAATCACTTTTTAGGGATTTGGGGATTACTTATATTATTTGCTGGGGGCCATATTTTTCGTATCATCATCTTTCTGATTAATCGATTTGTTGATGTAACCTACACCCAAAGTATCGGTGCCCTTATTAGGAATAATATTTTTCATAAACTTTATGAAAAACCCACTACTATTTACGGTGCTTCCAGCGGTCAAATCGTTAACAAAATAAAAGATGATGTCGATGAAGTTGGTTATTTTCTAAGTTTTATTCAGCTATTAGATGTTATCGGCAGTGCCATATTCGCTATCGTTGCAACCGTGATTATGGTAAACATTAATGCGATGATAACTCTTACTGTTTTTATCCCCTTGCTAGGGGTAACAATCATTGCTCATCGTGCTAAAAAAAGAGTGGATCAACTAAGAACAAAAAATCGTGAAGTAACAGAGAAAACTACTGGTTTTATGAATGAAGTTTTCCGAAATATCCAGACAATTAAACTGTCAAATGCAGAAACTCGAGTGGAAGCGGAACTGGAAAAGTGGAATGAGAAACGTACAAAAACGAATGTAGATGAGGCCTTATTTGGGTCAATTATTACTTCTACTTACACGAATATTGTTCAAATAGGTACTGGAATGGTCCTTCTGCTGGCAGCTCATGCCATGAGCAAAGGAGAGTTCACGGTTGGGAATTTTGCCCTATTCACCTATTTTTTAACGTGGATCACGACAATGATTGTTCGATTTGGTTCATTGACAGCAAACTATAATCGACTAAACGTATCGTTAGCCCGGCTAAATCGATTAACAGGTTCACCACAAGCAACAGTTACACACATTCCTTCTTTGTTTAAAGAACCTATGCCTGAGGGAAAACATTGTATACAGAAAAAGTTTGATGGATTAAAAATTAAAAATGGAACTTATGTTTATCCGAAATCCTTAAATGGTATTCATGACATAGACATACAAATTGACCCACAAACACTTACTGTTATTACCGGAAAAGTTGGCTCCGGAAAAACAACCTTACTACAAATGCTTATAGGTGTACTGCCAATTCAAAAGGGAGAAATTTATTGGAATCAAGAGAAAGTTAAAGACATACAGCAACATTTTGCACCTCCCATGTGCAGTTATATACCTCAAAAACCATACTTGTTCTCAGATTCTATTCACAACAATATTTTGTTAGGGAACTCATTTGATGAAAAGGAGTTTGCTGAAGTATTACACATAACATTGTTAGAGGAAGATTTAAGGAACAGTCTTGATCAATCCCATAAACATGTCGGGACGCAAGGAGCTAAATTATCAGGTGGACAAAAACAAAGAGTTGCTACAGCTCGGGCCATGTATCGTAAAGCAAATCTATTAATTGTCGACGATTTATCAAGTGCATTAGATATAGACACAGAAGCAAAAGTGTGGGATAGGTTATTAAACAGTAAAAGATATTCCTCCATCGTTGCCGTTACCAAATGCCAAGAAGTGCTAAAGCGTGCAGATACTATCATTGTATTAAAGGAAGGAAAAATAATAGGAAAAGGTAAGCTAGATTATTTACTTTCTCATTGTAAGGAAATGCAGTTGCTATGGGATGGAAAATAATACATTCACACAATAGTCATATTTAAGGATGTAATATAGAACTCTATCATTTATTATAGAAAGATGGGCTTTTCCACTCTTTTTAGAAGTCTATTAATATTTTTGGAATCGCATTCAGAAGATGATAGGAGGAAATCAGTGTTAGAACATGAGATTCACAGCAAAATAGCTGGCAACGAATACATCATTCTTCTTCACGGTTTTGGAGGAAATTCTAGTATTTTTTATAAACAAATAGAACTATATAAGAAATATTTTAACGTTATTACTATTCACTTACCCGGACACGGAAACTCTCCAAGTGTTCACACATACAAGGGCTTTTCCCATTCTCTTGTTGCTCAGGAAGTAGTGAAAACGTTAGATGTTTTAAAAATAAAAAAAGCACACTTTATCGGCGTTTCCCTTGGTTCGATTATCATTCATTGGATTTTAAAAGAAAGTCCAAATAGAGTGAAAAGCGCAATTTTAGCTGGAGCCATGACAAAATTCAATCCATTTTCTTCTCTTTTGTATTCGATAGGTAACTTAGTTAAAACTATTGTACCTCATCTTTGGATATACACTCTTTTTGCCTATATTATCATGCCAAAGACTAACCATAAAAAATCACGTTCTATATTTATAAGAGAAGCTAAAAAAATGAATAGAAAAGACTTTATCGGATGGTTTAATACGATGAAATATCTTAAACGCAGCTATGTAGGAGTTCCTTTAAAAGCAAAAGGGATCCCTAAACTGTATGTTTCTGGAAGAGAAGACCATCTTTTTCTTACATCATTACAAAAGGATATATTAAAAGATAAAGATGCCTCGATGAAGATTATCGAAAATTGCGGACATGTATGCAACATAGAGGGTTATGAATTATTTAACCAGTTAACTATTGCTTTTTTAAACACAAACAAAAATATTGTACGCCAAATTTCATAGTTTTTCTTAACTCACACAGCTACTAAACAACAGAGGGGTGATTCTTTTTGAATATTTTTCTAACAGGCTGCACAGGATTTCTAGGTGGGAAACTTCTTAAAAATCTATTACATGGAACAACCCACCACGTTTATGTACTTGCTAGAAACAAACAGAAGGCAGAACAGTTAAAAAATAGTTTTCCTAACAACCAACAAGAAAGAATACACATATATATAGGTGACATAACCCTTTCAAATTGTGGATTGAATGATAACGATATCAACGAGCTTGAAGGAAAAGTTAATTGTTTTTATCATGCTGCTGCTCTAGTAAAGTTTGATCTTCATTTAAAGAATGAGCTATTTTCTATTAATTATGATGGGACAAAAAACGCCCTTGAGCTCGCTAAAATGTTACGTGTCGAGAAATTTTTCTATATAAGTACAGCCTATACAGTTGGACAAAAATTAGTGGGGACAGAACAACTATATAGTCCGACCGACACATACAACAATCCTTATGAAGAAAGCAAAGTCCAGTCAGAACATTTAGTCTTTACCTATGCAAATGATATGGAAGTATCCATTTTTAGGCCGTCGATTATAGTAGGAGATTCCAAGACTGGTGAGGCAGATTCTGAATTCACACTGTATGGATTTATGAGAGCCTTAGATATTTTCAAACGAAAAACGATGCGTAAAAAAGGCAACGAAAACAAACACTATCGTGTCATAGCTAATAATACCGGGACGTCTAATTTTGTCCCTGTTGATTATGTATCTGATGTTCTAGCAATGGCGATTGATAAGGCAGAACCGAACAAAATATATAACATTACAAATCCAAATCCTCCATCTAACTTGGAGCTTTTAAGTATGTTAAAACATGCATTAAAATTTGAACAACTTTCTATTGTAAATAACGATACAATTTATGAGCTAAGTGTGGAGGAAGAAAAATTAAATGGAATGGTAGATGTTTTCAAAGTGTACCTATCCAGAAATATTACGTTTAAAGATGATAATACGCAAAAATTAATTTCCAATTCTCCCATACATCACTTAAGTATGTCTAAAACTACCATACAAATGATTATTGATGCTTATTTTGATATTTCACCAAAGACTAGTTCCGAGTTTTAGAAATAGGGTGTCCGATAAAGGACACCTTTTTCTATTTACTTAAGTATTTTAAAACATCTCCTAGTAGAAAATTATTTTCAATATTCGCCTCTTCTATTTCTACTATATTTCTTTCCATGTAATAATTAACCTTTGAAAAAGGATCTCCCTCTACATACTCCTTAGCAATTTCTTCTGTTGGAGCGTCTAAAATCATCAATGCGGTTCCATCTACACATGGCCCACAAAATGGAAGGACTCCTTCCTCCTTTAAATTTCTTAAATAAGCTACATGGTCTAAAATCAATGCTTCTGTCATGAACTGCCTTTGTTTATTAGTAAGATGAACAACAAATTTTTTCATTAAAAATCCTCACATTTTATTATTTATTTTTTCTATAGCAGATTTTATCGTCTGTAATTCCCCTTCTAACTTATCATTTAACTGTTTATCTGCTTCCTTTAATTGAACCAGCGCCTCTTCAATAATTCCCTTTCCCTTTTCTGATAAGTGAACTTCCATAGTCCTCCTCTCTTTCCCAGGTAATCTTTTAATAAAACCATCTCTCTCCATCCTTGTGAGCAATGGACTCACAGTCGCCCTTTCTAACTCTAAATAATTTGCAATCGATGTTAAACTACATGGTCCAGTATCTTTAATTACCTCCATTACATATACGTAAGAGGAGTTAAGACCATAATTGGATAAAAATGATTCGTACCATTTTTGTACCTTTTTTCGTGATAAACCTAATTGAAATAATAGACAGTTTATAGAAATCGATGAATTCTTCATAGTTAGTATACTAATTGTTAGTACACTAACAGTCAAGTATATTTTTGCATTTATGTAAAAATATGTTGTACCTAAATTACAGTAGACGTATAGTTGAAGATGAAAAAGCGCTCGGGTGGAAAGGTTGATTTAGTGATGAATGAACAGGAATATGAGGATTTTTATAATAAGGTTGGAAAAATAAATGGATGGGATTTCAGTCATTTAATATATACAACAGAAGGGGTAAACTGGGACTTTTATACAGAAGTGAAAAAAAGGTGTAAGTCTTCAGATATATTACTCGATATTGGTACTGGTGGTGGCGAAAATGTGATGTCCATTGCTCCTTCCTTTCTTTTCTTGATAGGGATTGATTTATCTGCACAAATGATCCAATCTGCTCAAACAAATTTAATGAAGTCAAAAATAAAAAATGCCCGTTTTTTACAAATGTCGTCTGAGCAAATACAATTTCCTAATGAATTTTTTAATGTTGTTTCAAGTCGACATGCTCCTTTTCAAGCTAAAGAGGTAGCAAGAGTAGTTGCAGATGGAGGATTGTTTTTAACACAACAAGTTAGTGAAGGAGATAAATGGAATATAAAACAAACATTTGAAAGAGGCCAATCTTATGGGGAGATAGATGGATCAGCAAAAGAGCGTTACATAAAGCAATTAAAGGAAGCTGGTTTTTCTAAAGTTGAAGTTTTTGATTATAATGCAACGGAATATTATGCAAGACCCGAAGACCTTCTTTTCTTACTAAAGCACACACCCATTATTCCTCATTTTGGTGAACAAAAAGATGATTATAAACTATTAGATCAATTCATTAACAATAATCAAACCGAAAAAGGAATACGTACAAACGCAAAGAGGTATTTATTAATAGCCCGAAAATAAAAAGACACATACGAGCTAGGAGCACCTCTTAAGCTCGTTTTTTTTACATTAATGTTGTATTCATTGGGTCAGTTATAAAAAGTGGAGAACTCCCTTTAAAAGTAATCGTTTCTAATCGCACATTATCTTGCCTAGTGAAAACTAAATTCCAGTCTCGATTGCCTATTATTACTTCGTTTCTTGTTTCTTTTATTACCTCTATATTCAATAGCTTAGCTAGATGAACAGGGCTTTCTTTAAAAGGTGCTTGAATCTGCATGGATTGGATGATCATTTCCTCTTCTTCCTGGATAACTTCTTTTCTTGTTTGGAGTTCAATTCTGAACTTCCAAGGAGTTGAAATAAATGTTCTTCTTTCCCCTTCTGACACCCTCCAACCT
Source organism: Salirhabdus euzebyi (assembly GCF_014207435.1). Lineage (GTDB taxonomy): Bacteria > Bacillota > Bacilli > Bacillales > Alkalibacillaceae > Salirhabdus > Salirhabdus euzebyi. The sequence continues at coordinate 361,045 of NZ_JACHGH010000004.1, read as the reverse complement.
AATAGTGCAACTCTTTTTAAAATTGCTTTATACTCGGCAACATTTACGAGCAAGCCAAGATGGTCAAACATATCTCTTTTCCCATGACCAAAAGTCAGGTTCGTCTTCCCTTTTCTCATCTCAATTATTCGAAATGCTATTTCTTTTTCACCAAAGTCCTCCCACTCTAATGGGGGATGAAAAGCTTGCATCTCTCCATTAAGTTTCCCTAGTCTAAGCACGACTTGAAAGCCTAAATCCTTATAAAAGGACTCCATTTCTTTCACTTTATCCGTCCACCAATGATAATGAAATAGTATACTAATGACCAACACCTACTTATCTTCCTTTTTTCACTATTTTACTAGAAAAGAACGTAAAAAAACTCGGCAAAAGGTACAATTTTTTATACGACAATAGTTGTAGATGATGATGGTGTTAGTTTCTGTGTAAAGCCTTTAACGCCAGACCTTTATCCTTTTCTCTCACATAAAATTTATACTCATTCCTCACGTCACTATACGTGCTACCAGGTGACGATAAATCAGAAATTGTTGCAACGCGAAAATCAATATTTGCTGCCTTCAATAAGGAATTGACGTTATAATAATCTTTTAAACTGTATGTCACGTAAATCGATGTTTTTTTACTTGAGAAAACATATTCAATCAAATTAACGATAAATTGCATACGACCCCTGCCTTTCCTTCTTTAAAGAATTCATTCATTTGTTAATTCAAAGTCCTCTCTTTTATTATCCCATTCTACAGAAACTTGAATAATGGAGTTTTCATCTGCCCATACCACTCCAGTTCCTCCTGATCTATCTGTAAAAATTTTATTCGTAGGTGGCCGGTCAAAAGTTGTCACTGTACTGCCTCCTCCACCTGGTGCATCATAGGAGTACTTTAATGTTTTTAGTGTAGATAGCTCCTCTATTGTTCCTTTAAATTTAAGCACAAAGCTTTTTTGCGCTTCACTATCCACTTTAACTGTTCCATCTTCCTTGTAAAAAACATCCTTCCCTTTTACCCGATACTCCGCTGTCCAGTTTTCACTTTCCCCAACAAAAGTATAATTGTGCTTTATTATATCCTCGTTTGTTTTGCTTTCTAAGTCAGGGCTATTTAGTGCAACATTCGTGATGATAACCAATAATAGTAACCCAACAACACCTACTACTAGTTTTTTTTGAATGATCATCTCCCCTTTCTTTACTTACTTATACGAACACAGGCTTTCAAAGATTCAATATAGGCTAAAAAAATAATCAATTTCTCTATAAAAAAAATAGTCCAAGTGTTAATCACTTGAACTACTAACAGTTAATCCTCATATTCCTTCTTAAAGGCAATCGTGCTTCTTACCGTATCAATTGGACGGACATAATTTTCAATTTCTTCTCGCTTTGATTCTAGGAACGGAGGTAAAGATAATTTCTCACCAAGCGTTTCATATGGTTCATCCCCCATGAAACCAGGTCCGTCTGTTGCAAATTCAAATAATATTTGTGGAGCTACTCTAGAGTATAAAGATCCGAAGAAGAACCGATCCACAAAACCAGATGTTTGGAAACCAAATGTACGTAGATGTTTATCCCATTCCTCTAAAACAGAGCGATCATCTACACGGAAAGCCGCATGGTGAACAGTTCCAAAGCCTTGACGTGCTTGTGGGAGAATTGTATTATACTCTGCGATAACTTGTGCACCATTTCCACCTTCCCCTACTTCAAATAGATAGAAAGACCCTTCCTTCCCAATTTCCGTAAACTTCAAAACCTTTTCCATCATATCTTTAAAATATTTAATATTATCAACACGAACAAATAGTGGCCCAAGTCCTGAAATAGCATACTCTAGGGGAATAGGTCCTTTTTGCCACGGTGTACCAGCTTTTACTCCCTCATTGTGTTCATCGGAAATAAGTTGATAATTTTGGTCATCAAAATCAACAAAGGATAGTGTTTTTTTACCAAACTGTTCTTTGATTCCGCTATGTTTAACTTCTAAACGATCAAAACGTTTTACCCAATAATCTAGGGCTTCATCACTAGGTACACGGAATGAGGTTTTAGAAATTTCATTTGTTCCATGTACACCCTTCGGAATCCCCGGAAAATCAAAAAAGGTCATATCTGTCCCGGGGCTACCTTCATCATCTGCAAAAAATAGATGATACGTTTGAATATCGTCTTGATTCACTGTTTTTTTCACTAAACGCATTCCTAATACATACGTAAAAAACTCGTAGTTTTTTTCTGCACTGCTCGTAATGGCAGTTACGTGATGGATTCCTTTTAAACCGTTCATTTATTAACCTCCATGAACCATTGAATATATGGTTTTTTATTTATTGTTACTATAAAAATGCAAAACATCAAATATCTCGAAATGGAATATATTTAATTAAAGATAATTTATCATAAATAAGGAGAAAGTGTCAATCAATAAAAGGGACATAGAAAAAAGCAGCTTTGTTAGCTGCTTTCATACTATTTCCTAGTAACTTGACTCCTGTATACAGCACCATTCCATAACCGTGAGTGCAAGGATTTCGGCCACTTCAAAAATTTTATCAATCTCAATATATTCATTTGGAAAATGAGCCATATTGGAAGTACCCGGTCCAAAAATGATTGAAGGAGTATTACCTACTTGCGATAGTAATCCACCATCTGTTCCCCAAGGGGATGCTTCAATGACAGGCTGGGTACCAATAACTGATTTATATTTCTCAGACAAAATATCCATTAGCGGATGGTCATTATCAATTGATCCTGGTAACCAGCGTGCACCATACCATTCTAATGTAACTGGGTTTTCTTTAAACCAGGGATCAATGTCAGCTAATTTTGCTAACCAATCTTCTAATTCTTTTTGTCCATCTTCCATCGTTTCTTCTGGAGAAATTCCAATTCTGCCTTCCATAATGACAGCATCTGCAACAGATGACGGCCAGTCTCCTCCTTCAATCCTACCAATATTGATTGGTACAGGAATTGGGATATTTGCATAAAGAGGATCATCAATACGATCATTACGTAGATTTTCAAGTACTTTTATATGTTCCACAACTACAGAGCTTTTTTCAATAGCACTTACTCCAAGATATCGCATTCCTCCATGTGCAGAACGACCTTTCACATGAATTCTAAACCATTTTGAGCCTTGTTGTTTCGGAAAAATCTTCATATTAGTAGGTTCTGGAATAATAGCAGCATCTGCTTTAAATCCCTTCATTACTGCAGCCAATGTACCAGCACCACCACTTTCCTCTTCTACGACACTGTGGAGAATGACGTCACCTTTTAACTCTATTCCTGAAGCCTTTATCGCCTCAACTGCTAAATAGAGGGAAAGATTGCCACCTTTCATATCTGTTGTTCCCCGACCATACATTTTCCCATCCATAATTTCTCCTTTGAAAGGAGAAATATTCCATTGTGTAAGATCACCTGCTGGAACGATATCGACATGGCCATTTAATACAATCGTTCGTCCACCACCTGAGCCTCTCCATACACCCACAACGTTAGGGCTCCCTTGGAACTCCTCTCGTGAGGAGTAAAAATATGGGCTTTTTTTCAACTCTTCACCATTTAGTTCCCACCATTCAACTTCCATACCCATTTGTTTCAATTTTTCAGCAACAATGCTTTGCACTGTCTCTTCATTTCCTTGTGTGCTTTGCTCTTGAATGAGCTGTTGGAGAAACTGGATGGCTGACTCCCGGTTTTCTTTTAGCCAGGTATGGATGCTTGCCTTATAATCTTTCATATTACTCACTCCTAATTAGTCATATTTTCATAAATTACCGTTAACCCCATCCCGCCTGCCATACAAAGAGTTACCATACCATATGTAATGTTTTCACGAATCATTTCATGGATTAATGTAGTTGTTAATTTCGCACCTGTCGCACCGACTGGATGCCCTAAAGCTATTGCTCCACCGTTAACGTTCACGATGTTAGGATTAAGATCAAGATCCTTCATAACAGACAAAGCCTGGGCTGCAAAGGCCTCATTTATTTCAATTCTTCCAATATCATGAAGTGAAAGACCTGCTTTCTTCAAAGCTTTTCTTGTCGCAGGAACAGGACCAATACCCATTATTTTTGGATCCACGCCCGCACTAGCATAAGCTTTCACTTTCACAAGGGGGTTTAGGGATAGTTGCTTTGCCTTTTCCGATGACATCATTAATAAAGCTGCCGCACCATCGCTCATCGGACAAGCATTACCTGCAGTTACCGTACCGTTTTGTTTAAATACGGACTCCAATTCTCGTAATTGATCCAACGATGCATCTGTTCGAATGGACTCATCCTTTTGAAAGATAAAAGATCCTTTATTTGTTGTTAGCTCAATTGGACATATCTCCTCTTCAAATTTCCTATTGGCTAACGCTCTTTTTGCTTTCATATGACTTTCAAAAGCAAATCTGTCTTGTTCCTCTCTAGTAATTCCATATCTAGTAGCTAAACGCTCTGCTGTTATACCCATATGCTCCTGTATAATGGAGCACTCAAGACCGTCCGAAAATAAGGCATCCTCAGCAGTGGTATGACCAAATTTTTGTCCCCATCGATTTTTCAAAAGGTACGGGACATTACTCATACTTTCTACACCACCGACAATCATAGTTTCTTCCTGACCTGCTGCAATCGTTGAAGCTGCTGTAGTAATTGCCTTTAAGCTAGATCCACAAGCTTTCATTACGATGTAAGCGGGTACATCCTGCGGAAAATGTGCTAACTGGGAAGCAACTCTAGCAACATTAAGCCCAACCCCATGCACATAACCGTGGCCGAAAACAATCTCATCTATATCCTTTTTTTCTAATGGTATTTTACTCATTAAACTTTCTAACACTTGCTTTCCCAATTCGGTAGCTGGCACGTCCTTTAATGATTTTCCAAACCTTCCTGATGCAGTTCGAACCCCACCTACGATGACAACCTCATTCATTTTATACCTCCTAGTAAACTAGGTTCTATTCACTATTAGTTCGTTTGTAGTTAAGAGTGTAATGATTCCGCTAGTAAAAAGTCTGCATCTGTACCCGCTTTGATGTCGTCAAAGCTATAGGGCTCCATAACCTCCATCAGTGTCAATTTACCTGATTGAATTTGAAAAACTGCCATTTCAGTAATAATCATGTCTACACAATTTTTAGCAGTTAAAGGCAGGCTACATGACTTCACAATTTTCGAGGTCCCATTTTTATTTACCTGGTTCATTAATACAATTACCTTTTTAGACTTCTGTGCTAACTCTAACGCTCCGCCAACCCCAGGTACTTTCTTTCCTGGTATAATCCAGTTAGCTAGATCCCCTTCTTCACTAACTTCAAAAGCCCCTAAAATGGTAATATCGATTAATCCTTTTCTAATCATCCCAAACGCAGTGGTACTGTCGAAGAAGGATGCACCTGGAACTACCGTTACAGGGTAGCCCCCAGCATTACACAAATTAGCATTTTCCGTTCCTTCGACTGGGCTAGGACCAGTTCCAAGTATACCGTTTTCCGCGTGGAACATAACCTTCATCGAATCAGGTACATAATTTGCAACGAGGGTTGGGATGCCTATCCCCAAATTCACTGTCATACCAGTTTTAATTTCTTGGGCAGCACGTTTTGCAATTTGGTTTCTCACACTTATTCCCATACCCATTTCCAGTCGACCCCCTGACTTTGAATCACCATATCTACAAAAACCCCCGAAGTAACAATTTCTTCTGGATTGAGTTCTCCTTCTTGTACTATTTCATCCGCTTCTACTATTGTTATATTCCCAGCTTGAGCAACTAATGGATTTGTATTTCTCGCACTCATATCAAATATTAAATTTCCGAATGTATCTGCTTTTTTTGCATAAACAATGGAGACGTCTGCCGTTAGAGCTGGCTCAATTAAATACGTTATTCCATTCATATCAATTCGCTTTTTATTTTCTGCCAAAATACTATCTATCCCAGTGTCTGTCAAAATGCCACCAAGTCCCATTCCACCTGCTCGAATCCGCTCTGCTAAAGTTCCTTGAGGGGAAAATTCAACTTTTAATTTCCCTTCTGTCATTTGCTGACCAGCTATTGGATTGGAACCAATATGGGATACAATTAAGCTTTTTGCCCGTTCCAATTGAATAAGACGGCCTATTCCAATGTCTGGAAAGGCTACATCATTTCCAATCAAGTGTAAGTCCGTTACCCCTTTTTCAATTATTCCATTAATTAATGTTGGTGGATTTCCAATACCACCAAATCCGCCATACATAATGGTGATTCCATCGTTAAAATATTCTAACGCTTTATCTAGACTACTAACTTTCATAAGCTTCACCTACCATAGTGTGAGTTATTTAATAGAATCACTTTGCACATAAATTAAGACTGTATGCCACCTTCATTTACCGCTTCTTTTGTCGGTACAAAATGAATACGCAATAAGTCTAACGTTAATCTTGAAAGAGTTTCTTTGAATCTTTCTACTAATTCATCGACCTCGTCTTTGGAAATGGTTAAGGGTGGAGCAATAATCACAGCATCACCGTTAACTCCTTCTACACCAGCGCTAGCCGGATATATTAGTAATCCCTCTTCCTTTGCTCGTTCAATTACCAGGTTTGTAAAATTAATTTCCCGATCGAAAGGCTTTTTCGTTTGTTTATTGGAGACAAATTCTATCCCTATTAACAGCCCTTTGCCTCTAACATCCCCAACAAAACCAAATTCCTTGGACAATTCACGTAATTTATCATTTAGATAATTCCCCATTTTTTTCGCATTTTCTACTAAATTATATTTCTCTATATATTCGATAACAGCTAGTGAAATTGCAGCAGACTGAGGGTTTGCACTATACGTGTGCCCTGCCATTATTGATTTGGATCCAAGTAAAATGGGTTCCATAATCCGGTCACTAACAATTGTAGCGGCCATCGGTGTATAACCTGCACTCATTCCCTTTCCTAAAGAAACGATATCTGGGATAACACCCCAATGTTCCATGGCTAGCATTGCTCCTGTTCTCCCCACACCTGTCATTACTTCATCCGCAATAAATAAAATATGATATTTCTCACAAACAGCTTTCATTTCACGATAGTAATTATCAGGTGGAACGATTGCGCCACCAGCAGCACCAATGATAGGTTCAGCAATAAAAGCTGCAATATTTTCTTGTCCTATTCGAAGTATGGCTCGCTCCAGTTCTTGAGCGAACAAACTCGAACACTCCATATGATTTTCCCAAAAAGGACAACGATAGCAATAAGGGGCAGAAACAGTGGGAAAATCATTGAGCAAGGGGACAAAACGTTCCCTTCTTTTGACGTGACCTGACATGGACAAGGCTCCCATCGTTATGCCATGGTAGCTCATCCACCTGGAAATGACTTTATTTTTTGTATAGATTCCTCGTTCTTGCCAGTATTGAATCGCAATCTTCATTGCTGTTTCTGTTGCCTCTGAACCGCTATTTACAAAGAAAGACCAATTTAAGTCTCCCGGGAAAATATTACTCAGTTTTTGAGCAAGTGCTTCTGCTGGTTCACTTGTAAATTGGGACCGATAAACAAAGGAAACCTTTTTTGCTTGTTCATTCATCGCTTCCAAAATTTCTGGAATACCGTGCCCAATGCTTGCAGTAACAGCTCCAGAGGATCCGTCTAAGTATTTTTTATTGTTACAATCGTATAAATAAACACCTGACCCATAGGAAACAGATGGATATTCCTTCTCTAATTCCGGTTTTATCAGATAGCTTCTGTTCTTCATGTCCTACCCCCCATACCAATAATGGACTAATGGCATTAATATAATTCTTAAAATTCAAATTAGTCAGAATAAAAGGTTTAACCCCATTTTATATAAAGGAATGGGAGTATTGTATTCGACCAAACCATATAATTTTTTTGCCCATTTTTATACAAGATGTATAAAAAATTATGGTAAACTATTGGTACAATGTTCCAATTTTATGTATTTTATGATCAATTTCTGGATACGAGCTGATAATTAGAGGTTCACTGCTGGAATTGAAAGGACAGTGAAAAATTTTACCGGGAAAGGACTGTACTCTAATGGCTATTACCGTACAAGAAGCTCTACAACTACCTATCATGCAAAAAACAACGCTAATTGCTGGCCATAAAGGATTAGCTAAGGAAATTAAATGGGTCACCATTGTAGAAGTATTAGAGGATATTAACCGGCTCCAGCAAGGGGAATTTCTTATAACAACTGGTTTTGGCCTTGTAGAAAATCAAGAAAAACAAGACACTTTCACCAAATTATTATCGATTGAAAAGCTTTCAGGAGTAGCAATTTATAAAGATTTTTATTTAGAGGAAATACCAGAGGCATTTATAGATGCTGCAAACAAAAACAATCTACCTATCATCGAAATACCATCAGAAATTAATTTCTCCATGATCACTAGAGCTATTTTAGAACAAATTGTTTATAATCAAATGCAATTATTAGAATACTCCTTACACGTACATAAACAATTAACAAAAATGGTTCTGGAAAATAAAGACCTGAACGAAATAACGAATACACTATCGACCCTTACTTCCTCTACTATACTTATTACCAACGAGATGAAATCTATGAAGTTATTTGTGAACCAAAACAAGGATCTTACTGTACAAAACTCATCCATTGTAAAAATAATGGAACACGAACTTCCAATATGGAATCTATTAGAAGATTGCGAGCGAAATAAAGCTAGTCTGCAAAGAATATTGCACGGTTATAAAATTGCAGTTTATCCCATTATCGCAAACAACCATTTTTATGGATCCATTGTATCGATTAAGCTCTCTGACACGTGGAATGAAATGGATGATATAGCAATTGAACATGCCTCTACGGTATATGCTATAGAACTATTGAAAAATGAGGCTGTTGAGGAAACAAAATTACGCTTTCAAGGTGACTTCCTGGAGGAGGAAATCATACATGGAAATGGAACCAATGAATCTCTCATTTTGAGTCAGGGAGCAAAAATTGGTTACGATTTTTCATTGCCACAAGTATTCTACTACTTGACATTTAAACATCTTCAAGAGGAAGAAAAAGAATTACAGGTTTTACTAAAAAAACTATTTCAAACGTTGACAGAATTATTTAACCAGAAAAACAAAGGATTCCTCGTTCGTTCTAGATTAGATTCTTTAATGTTATTGACGAGTGTTTCCGGACAAAATGATGAAGAGAGGCAGAAAAACAGCTTTGCTATTGCGGAAGAGATCGTAAAGCAATGGAACTATTTCTTTTCTGATCATCCCATTATTATTGGGATTGGTAAGTGCTATGAAGACATGACAAAACTTTACAAGAGTGCATCGGAAGCAAAGCTAGCTATTACTTTATCAAACCTAATAACCCCAACAGATTCTATCATTCATTTCAATGATTTAGGAATGTATGAACTACTTATTAACATGAAGGATTCAGGTATTAATTTAGAAGCCTTTTATAAAGATAATATAGGTAAACTAATCGAGCAAAGTAAACAAGGTCTAGATTTACTAGAAACTTTGGACGTTTATTTAAAAAATAACCAAAACATGACAACAACTGCTTCTGAATTATTTATCCACCGACACACACTAAAATATCGACTCGAGCAAATAGAAGCAAAAACAGGCTTACAATTTCAATCTGCCGACAAAAGAATGCAAATACATTTAGCAATCAAAGCGTATAAATTGTTAACCCACCTAGAGAAGGATGTTAGAACCTAAATAGCAAAGGAAATACACGAAAATTCCCTAAGGGACAGTGGAGAAGTTGAGATTCCACCACAATCGCGTTCTTTGCGAGTGAGGAGGCTCAGCCCGAGCCCGCGGAAAGCTTCGTGTATTTCCGTAGCGGTTGAATTCACATAGTTGAAAAATTTTAAAGCTATTGTATTTAAAGACAACATCTAATGGATTGCAATTCTAAGTAAGAAGAAAGCTATAGCACAGAGTTTAAGAAGGCTTTCGTTCTCTCTTCTTTTGGGTTTTCAAACATTTCGGACGGGTGTCCATATTCAACAATTTTCCCATCATGCATATAAACAACCCAGTCAGCTACTTCTTTAGCAAATCCCATTTCGTGCGTAACCACAACCATTGTCATTCCTTCTTTTGCTAACTCCTTCATCGTTAACAACACTTCCCCTACTAATTCGGGATCAAGTGCAGAGGTAGGTTCATCAAATAACATAACATCTGGTTTCATCGCAAGTGCTCGTGCAATGGCAACACGTTGCTTTTGTCCACCTGATAACTTTGAAGGATAAACATCATATTTATCACTTAGTCCTACTTTATCAAGTAGTGACTTCCCTTCTTCAATAGCTTTCTTTTTTTCCACTCCTTTCACTTGAGTCGGAGCTTCAATAACATTACCTAAAACTGTTTTATGAGGGAAAAGGTTAAAATGTTGAAATACCATCCCTACTTTTTCACGAACTTTATTCAAGTTATGTGTTTCTTTTTCGATTTTCTCACCTTCTAATATAACCGTTCCATTATCTTTTATCTCCAAGAAGTTTAAACAGCGCAAAAGTGTACTTTTACCAGAACCACTAGCTCCAATTAGCACGACCACGTCACTTTCTTTTACTTCTAGATCAATGTCTTTTAAAACATGTAAATCTCCAAATGATTTATTTAGTTTTTCCACTCGTATCATTTCTCTTTTTTCGTTCATAGACTACCTCCTCCCTTAATCACTTGCCGCTAATCTTTTTTCAAGTTTATTGACTGCAAATGTTAGAACCAATACTATCAATAAGTAATAAACAGCTACCGTAATATAATACGGAAGGAAATCAAAAGTGTTTGATCCCATTGTACTTGCAACACCGAAAAGCTCTTGCATGCCGATAAAAGATACGAGAGAAGAATCCTTAATTCCTATAATAAATTGGTTCCCTAATGCTGGAACCGCTCTTCGAAACGCTTGAGGTAAAATGATTCTACGCATCGATAAGCCTTTCGTCATTCCTAGTGACCTTGCAGCCTCAGCTTGCCCTTTATCAATCGATTGGATAGCACCTCGAATAATTTCAGCGATATATGCCCCACTATGAAAGGCAAGACCTGCTACACCAGCCCAGAACATTGGGATAAGCAAAATATCTGTAAGTCCATAAAAGAGAATAAATATTTGTACGACAAGAGGGGTTCCACGGACGAGCCAAATGTATGCATCAGCTATCCATTTTAAAACTTTAATATTAGAAATCTTAAGAATAGCAAAAAACAAACCAATTACAATAGCAATCAATAAAGAAACTACCGATAACTTAAGTGTGATCCATAATCCTTCTACGAAAATATCAATACTGTTAATGAAAACATCAAAAAAGTGTAGTATCTTTCCCAACCCCTTTCCACTCCGATTATGAGAAAATGTGCGCAAGGGCTCGCGCACATTTTTATGTTTTGATTTGTCACCTATTAATCTTGGATATTTTCAGGCTCCTTCGTAATATCTACACCTATCCACTCTTCTGCGAGTGCCTGTAGCTCTCCACTATCCTTCATTTCCTGCAGTGCTTCGTTTATAGCATCAAGCAATGCTTTGTTTTCTTTATTTACTGCAATAGCTTGCTCACTGACACCTAACTGAAGTCGACCTTCTACCTCTAAACCACTTTCAATTGCAGTCATCCCAGTAATATCGTCTGTAATAACTGCATCATGACGACCTTTTGCTAAAGACTGTAGAGCAACAACGTCACTATCTACTTGTGGAATTTCGTCTGTGTACTTTTCTGCCATTTCAATATAGGTTGTTCCTCTTGCAACAGAGATTTCTTTTCCATTTAAATCGTCAGCACTCTTAATATCGCTATCTGGCCTTGTATAAACAACTGGACCAGAATAATAATAAGGAATAGCAAAATTAACTTGTTCAAGTCTCTCCTCTGTAATCGTATGACTTGCTACTGCAATATCATAACGACCTTCCGTTACTCCTGTTACGATCCCAGAAAACTTGGCTTTAACTGGATTTGCTTCTAAACCTAATTTCTCTGCAATTGCCTTACCTACAGCAATATCAAACCCAATCATATCGCTTCCATCCATATAACTAAATGGTTTAAATTCTCCAGATGATGCAAACGTAAGCTTCCCATCTTCCACTAGATCAAAATCGGAATCACTACCTCCATCACCACTATTACTGTTCGCATCTTCCTCTGTTCCACAAGCGGCTAATATCAAAATGAATAACATAGCCATTAATAGCACTTTAATCTTTTTCATCATTTTTTCTCCCCCTTTATTTTTACTAATGAACATATTTCAAGTAATTTGTTAAAAGCTTCTATGCCTCCTTTAATACTATTCATTTGATTGACATATTAAGCCTAGGAATTATTTGCTTGTCTTCAAGTTAATGTTTTTTGAATATTTTAATTATAAAGAAAATTTAATATCTTAATTTTATTATAATAAAAAAGCCTATGCTATTCGACCAAACCAAATAAAAAGACGACCCATTTTTATACAATGTGTATAAATGAATTTTTCTTTATGAGTGTGAACCACTAAAAAAATCACTCCATCAATACCTCTGGAGTGATTTTTGCTTACTTACTTCTTGTTGTTATGACAATCATTTGTATGATCGATAGTTAAACCATCTACGTGTTTCTTCTTCATTACATTACGCTTTTTTCTCACTTCCTTAGAATCAAAAATTTGGGACAAATCATAGCCTTCCGGATAAAGGTCTTCTGCTTTTACGTAGAGAGAGACTCTTTTATAGTTCATCTTTAATATTTCGCCTTTAACCAAAACATGGACATCCCCATTCTCATTAACAGTCTCCTTTATAATGCCATATTCATTTAAATGTGGGATTTTCACGTTATCACCTACACAATAGTTTACAATGTTACTACTCGTTTTTTTCCAAGCATGGAGTTTTTCTTTCTTCTCGTAATGCTTTTTATTTACTGCCAACTGTTGCTCATAGTGAAAATTATTATTAGCAAGATCAAAAGATTCTTTTTTCTTATAGGTTACGTAATACGCTCTTTCTATAATTTTTGGATGCATCCCTAGTTGTAAGGCAATAGAAAACGCTTGGCTTTCTCCACCCTTACCAATAATTAAACGGTAGGTAGGTTTTAAGGTTTGAAGGTCAAACTCCATAGAGGCATTTTCAAATCCTTTTGTTTCGCTTGCAAATTGCTTAATTTCACTAAAATGTGTGGTTGCGAGAATGGTGGCCCCCATTTTGTAGAGCTCTTCTAAAATAGATGTTGCCAACCCCATTCCTTCACTAGGATCAGTGCCTGTTCCCAATTCATCGATAAGTACTAACGATCTAGAATTAGTCTCCTTTAGTATTTCAATTATGTTTTTTATCCTAGAGGAAAACGTACTTAACGACTCCTCTATACTTTGCCCGTCACCAATATCAACTAATATACTTTTAAATACTGCAATTTCACTATTCATTCCAACTGGAGCATGAAACCCAGACTGAATCATTAAGTGAATGAGACCTACTGTTTTAAGGGTGACAGTTTTTCCACCTGTGTTTGGTCCTGTAATTACTAATGCTTTAAAACCTTTCCCCAATTCAACATCAATTGGGACTGCTTCATTATATAGCAAGGGATGTTTTGCATTCTTTAAACAAATATATGCATCTTCATTAACTGCTACTTCCTTACAATCAAATTCTTGACTGTGCTTTGCCTTTGCAAATAACACATCATAATGGACCATTGCGTCTATATTAAGATTTATTTCATATGCATAACTTTCTACTAACCCCGTTAAATACTGCAATATTTTTTGTTCTTCTATTTCTTGATCTGCCTTCAGATAATAAATATCCTGCTGAATAGACGCTACCTCCGCTGGCTCTATATAGACTGTTGCACCTGATGCCGAGGTGTCCAAAATAGCACCGTTAATCATTCTTTTATATTCACTTTTTACGGCTATGACATATCTTCCATCCCGATTACCAATTATATTTTCTTGAATGTATTTAGCATATTTAGCTGATTTAATAAACTGGTTAATTCTTTCTTTTAATCTATCCTCTAATATTGTTATCTGTTTACGGATCTTCAATAGTTCTCTACTAGCGTAATCATCCACTCTTCCGTTTTTAATACACCTTATAATTTCTCTACTTAAGTCTGTTAAGTCAAACATGGAAAAAGCATAACTACTTACTTGTGGAGCGACACTTTCTTTATCATTCATGAATCGTTTAAGTTTTCTAACTGTATCTATAAAGTCATAAAGCTTGTTTAGTTGATCAGGCCGAAAAACCACTCCTTTATGGAGCCCTTTCATAATTAGGTCTATTCCATTTAAATGATGAAGGGGTACACTTGAACTTATATTTAATATACGTTTAGCCTCTGTAATTTCTTTTAACCACTGCTTAATTTGCATAGGATTAGTTGACGGTTTTTTACTAACTACCTCTTCCTTTGCTAAAGCGGATAATGCATATGTTGCTATCATTTCCTTCACTTTTCCAAATTCATCAAATAACATGTTTTCTGTAATAGTCAATTTTGACACTCCTATTTTCTTCAAATTTCCCTCACAACTCTACTCACTAAAAAAGGCAGGTAAAGAACGGTTTGTTCTTTACCTGCCAATAAACACGAAAGTTCTTACGTAAAAGTAAGAAACCATTAGAAAAACTTGACTTGTCACCAATTCCTTATGGCAAAAGCCTTAGTTTTTCTTATACTTTAATCCTTTAACAAAGTTAAACTTCTTAAAGTAAAATAAAAACCGTACTCAAAAGAGCACGGTTCAACTTATGGTCTTCAAGTGAATCGAATTGGAAGGGTATTTATACCGTTGTTCTTTATTATTCATGGTGTGCTACAAATTTTCCCATGCTAAATAAAAGCATCATGATGCCTTCAAGAAAAAGTGTAACAAACCAATATTAAATTACTGAATAAAAGAAAGAACAATCAGCAAAAAAGACCCTCCACTTGTATAAGTTACCCACATAATAATCTATATTGAAAGGATAGTCAATTATCTTTTCATTATATTTCCACTGCAACCTCTGGCTTTCTTTTAAACTCACTGGCAAATGGAACGACCAGCGTTAAACCAGATAATAGGACTATAACACCAGATACGATAAAAATAAGTTCTATGGAGTATACGTTAATGACATATGATCCTACCAATATACCTATTGGAACAGTAATAGTAGATAGTGAAGATAAAATACTTCCTACTCTACCCATCATATTTTCGGGCACGAGAAGCTGAAGCATAGTCGTAATACCTATACTAGCCATACTTACACCTAGCCCCAGAAGAATGGCGAAAATAATCATTGAAGGGAAAGATAAGAAAATCCCACCCACCAACAAGGCCACTCCTTCTAATACTAAACCGATTATTCCTAATTTAATTTGATTTTTGATGATGTTAAAAAAGGAAAAGACACTTCCTACTAACGCTCCAACTGATATACATGCTTCCACAAGACCGAAGCCTTCCGAACCAACCTCCAAAATTTGATTGCAAATAACAGTAATGAAAACAGTTAGTGGAGCTAAAAAGAAATTAATAATAACGCCCCCAACAAAAATTAAAGCCATAAGCTCTTTTACCTTTCTTACATACTGTAATCCTTCAAAAAATTGTTCCTTGAATTTCTTCTTATCTTTACTTACTTCTACATCTGGAATCTTAATGAAACATTCAGATATAGCAGAAATGATAAAGGATAAACCGTTCAGTAGTAACAGCAACCATATATCTGTTACAGCAATAAGTACCCCCGCCATTGCTGGACCAACTATATTAGACATTCTGTTCGTAAATTGATTAAGCGAGTTAGCCTTTGAGAGTTGTTCTTTCCCAGCTATAAGCGGGATAGAAGCTGAAATAGCAGGACTAAAAAATGCAGAAGAAGCAGAAACGGTGATGATAATGGTATATAGCACTAATGAAGGTAATGCTTGATAGTACATGAATATTGCCATAACACTGACTAATACCCCATTTATTAGGTCTGAGGTTATGAGAATGGTCTTTTTATAATTATGATCAGCGATAATTCCCGCTAAGGGCATAATTAGCACGGCTGGTAATGTGAAACATAGTACCGTTAACCCGAGGTTCATTGAGGATCCTGTTTTTTCAATAACGTACCACATAATCGCAATCATATAAAATCGGCTTCCTAGAGTAGATACACTTTGCCCAAGCCACAAAAGTAGAAAATTTTTGTTTTTCAGTATTTCAAATTTATTCATTTTTATCTCCCTTTCACTCTTTATGACATTTAACTTTCTATATATATCGAATGTCTACTTTCAAAAAAATGGAAAAGGATTCTTTTCCATTTAATCAATTAGAGCATCCGTAATTTTAGCCATAAGTTCCTTTAATTTCATCTTGTTTACTTCGTAATACACCCGACTATCTTTTCTTGTAGCTTTCACTATCCCCATTGACGATAAAGTTGACAAATGGTGGGATACAGTTGAATTGGACACTTCAAGTTTTTGTGCTAATTCGTGACCGTAAGATGGCCGAATGCTAAGAATTCGTATCATTTTTAACCGCTTCTCATCAGCTAGTTTTTTAAAGGATTCCAACAACTCCCCCTCATTCATGTTTCCTTTCATATTGAAGGCTGGTTGTTCGGTGCCAAATAAATGTAAGAACATGTTATCAGTGTCTGAGCTAGAGGTTAAGGAACTAATATAGTAAAAAACAGATGGGGCAGAAATAATCACCGTATCCTCTGGAATTGCATGATCACGATTTAAAAAAGGAAAAACGCGATATAGACTTTCTCTATTCTTTACCCCATACTCCCTTATTAACTGGTCTATACTTTCTTGCTGCTTTTTTTGAATGTCCTCCAATTCATCTGCAAAATAAACATTCCAACATTTTTGTACAAGATGAATAAATCGGTCCTTTGTGTTATCCACATCTAAATACAGGTAGGTAAGCTTCCATTTTTCTACTTGAGGCAAATTGCTATTTTTAATATAGTCTAAAACTTCTTCCCTATCTTTAATATTATTGATTTCTTTTGGTGTAAACCCTGTCTGAAGAAAGCTGTAAAACAGATCGTAAGCAGGTAAATCCTCCAAAAAAGCAATAAATTCATCAAATGTATGATAGGCATTTTCTTTGAACGATTTACTCACAAGGCTTAAACCGATAAAGCTTTCGTAGTGAAAAAAAACATCTAATTCTTCTCTTAGAGAAGGCGTAAGAGTTTTTCGTGTCTGACGAACCCACTGGTCAAGTTGAGCATAAGTAGGACTAGATTCATGCAAGTGATCCAATAATTTTTCATGGACGTTTAAACGAAACATAGATGCAAGTAATTCAAATACTGGAGAAGCAACAAACTGAATGTTATCTACACTTTTCATTTTCATTTTACCAACTTTCTATATAAATAGAATGTTAAATTCTATACATATCATATGTATCTTTTCTTAATATGTCAATTGGTTTTTATTCTTTTTTAAAGGCATAGATGTATAAATTACCTTTAAATACAAAACATATGTTAATGAAGCTATATACATAAATGGGGTATTGATTCATGTTCTCATCCTTAAAAAAGTTCTTAAAAAAGAAAAAGAAAAAGAATAATAGCCAAAACAACAAGGTGGAGCACTCAAACCAAGAAGATTTTAACATTGAACTGTCCAAAAACTTAAGTGAAGATCTATTAAACATAGAAGAAATGTTAGATAAACCAGACGACTTAATCATTCGTAAGTTTTCAATCGGGGAAACAAATCAAGCATGTGCAGTTGTCTGTATTGATGGGTTGGTTGATTCTGAAAGTGTCACAAAAAAAATTATTGAAACGATTCAACATGCAAAGCTCGATAAAAATGAAAAGTCTGTTGATGTAAAAAAATTTAAAGAAGACTTAACTGCACATATCTTGTCTAGCCAAAGTGTTAATTGGGCAAGCACTTTAGATGATGTTTCCTTAGGTATTCATTCTGGAGATACTGCTTTATATGTTGACGGACTTGAAGAAGTATTAATTATCGGTACAAGGAAATGGGAAGAACGTGGAGTTGAAGAACCAGTTACGGAAGCAGTCATTCGTGGTCCAAGGGATGGATTTACGGAAAATATTCGCACCAATACTGCCCACGTAAGACGTCGATTACGAGACCCAAATTTAAGATATGAAACTTTCAAAGTTGGTAGACGATCGAAAAATACGCTTATCCTAAGCTATATTGATGGTATTGTTAATCCTAAGATCGTCGAAGAAGCAAAACGTAGAATTAAATCTATTGATGTAGATGATGTACCGGAAACAGGGATTGTGGAACAACTAATTGAAGACAGCTATTTGTCGCCTTTTCCACAAATGCATTCAACAGAAAGACCTGACAAGGTTTCTGCTGCATTGTTAGAAGGTAGAGTTGCTATATTTCTAGACGGTACTCCTTTCGTACTTCTTGCACCAGCAACTTTCGGTCAATTCTTTCAATCACCAGAAGATTATTATCAACGATTCCCAATTCAAACCTTTGTTCGTCTGTTACGATATGTTGCCGCTTTTATTGCGGTATTTTTACCAGCCTTATATATTGCGTTATTATCCTACCATCCTGGAATGATTCCTTCGAAGCTCGCCTTTTCCATAGCTGGAACGAGAGAAGGTGTTCCCTTTCCTGCCTTTGTAGAAGCCTTCTTAATGGAATCAATGATGGAACTACTGCGGGAGGCAGGTATCCGACTACCAAAACCAATTGGCCAAACAATCGGAATTGTAGGTGGTCTAATCATCGGAGAGGCTGCTGTATCAGCAGGTATCGTGAGTCCCATAATGGTTATTATCGTTGCATCGACAGCAGTAGCATCCTTTATTTTACCTTCTTACGGGATGACATTGACCCTACGAATGCTTAAATTTGGTTCGATGTTCGCAGCAGCAATGTTTGGGTTATTCGGGATCATCCTCGTTTATATTATGATAAACATTCATATTACAAACTTAAAAAGTATAGGTGTTCCTTATTCTGCTCCATTTGGACCTTTCTTCAAAAAAGATTGGAAGGATATGGTGTTCAAGTTGCCGGAAAGTGCCCTTAAAGATAGACCAAAAATGACGAAACCCCAGGATACGAATAGAATTGGTAAAGGAGCTAAAAAATGAAACAATTAGATTATGCCGATGAAAAAATAAGTACAAGAGAATTCATACTCGGCATTACATCTATTATTTTAGGAATAGGTGTTCTTTCTCTCCCTAGAAACTTAGCACAGCTAACCAATTCATCTGACGGGTGGATTTCCATATTAATTGGAGGAACATTTTGTGCAGCAATAGCCTGGGTAATGGCAAAGACTGCTTCCAAATTTCCGAAACAAACTTTCTATGAGTATACATCATCCGTTTTAACTAAGCCTGTTTCGATTCTTATTTCCTTTACGTATATTGCTTATTTTATTTGTATTGCGGCCATTTCAACGAGAGTTATATCTGGTATATCTAAGGTGTACATGTTAGAAAGAACCCCTATTGAAGTCATATCACTTTTCTTTTTACTCGTTGTCATTTATGCAGTAAGTGGGTCACGTATTGCTTTATTTCGACTGAATTTAATGTTTATCCCGATCATTATCTTTATCGTAGTAGTCATACAAGTTTTTAATATAAAATTGTTTGACATGACAAATATTCGTCCGATGTTTATTACTAATTGGTCCAACATACTTTCGGGGGGCAAAGAGTCTATTTTTGCTTTCTTAGGTTTTGAAATTGTCTTATTTTATACCATATTGATGAAAAAACCAAAATCGGCAGCTAAAGCAGCTGTCGTTGGTGTTACCATACCAATGGTTGTGTATATTGTCATTTATTTATTTGCTATAGGGGTTTTTTCAAACATTGTTACCCAAAATATTGTCTACCCCACTATTGAAATGGCAAAGGAAGTCGAAATCCCTGGTCAATTTTTTGAACGCTTTGAATCGATTTTCTTTACCATTTGGATTATGACGATATTTAATACGACAGCGATGGCCTTGGATGTGTCTGTTTACGGACTAACTTCTATTTTTCCTAAGCTACACAAAAAAAAGTTAGTATTCGCCCTCGCTCCGATTATTTATTTAATAAGCATGATGCCACAGGATTTTACAGCTATTACTTCCTTTAGTCAATCGACTAGTTATGTTGGTGTTGGATTATTTTCTATCCCTTTTTTGATAATCATCGTAAGTAAAATCAAAGGAGTGAAGGGAAAATGAATAAATGGATATCATACCCCCTAATTTGTATTTTTTTATTGATACTAGCAGGATGCTGGGATCGTGTAGAAATTGAAGAAAGGGGATTTGTAATAGCTGTAGGACTCGATAAAGCTGAAAACGGGGAAGGATTTGAGCTAACGCAACAAATAGTTGTTCCAGGAAAGTTTGGACCTGACTCTGCTAGCGGGGGAAGTGGCGATGCCTATTTAAATATTACGAGGCAAGGGGAAACGATGTTTGAAATTATTCGGGAGGTTGCTGCAGAAACAAGTCGTTCTCCCTTTTATGAACACTTTAAACTTGTTATTATTTCCAGTGAGTTGGCAGAGGAAGAAAACAATTTACCTCACATCCTTGATCATTTCATCCGCTATCATGAAATGAGACGTGCAACAAAAGTAATGATAGCAAAAGGATCAGCAAAGGAAATTCTGGAAGTGGAACCAAAAAACGAAAGATTACCAGCAATATATATAGATTCTATTTCCGTTAACAACTTTAAAAACTCCCGAATGGTACCTGTATCCCGAATAGGGGACTTACATGAACAGTTACTTAACGAAAATAGCTATACGATTCAAAAGGTGGAGAAAGGTGAAGAGACCGTAAAAGTAGTTGGCAATGCAGTGATAGAAGGGAAAACAAATTCC
Source organism: Salirhabdus euzebyi (assembly GCF_014207435.1). Taxonomy (GTDB): domain Bacteria; phylum Bacillota; class Bacilli; order Bacillales; family Alkalibacillaceae; genus Salirhabdus; species Salirhabdus euzebyi. The sequence goes on along the minus strand of NZ_JACHGH010000004.1, from coordinate 340,133 downwards.
CTCATAGGTTTTCTCGAAGCAGAAGGCACTGAGGGCATGAACTTTCTTACAGGGGAAATTCAAGGTGGAATTATTAAAACAAAATATAAAGGACAAGATATCGTTTATGACATGAAAACAACCAATCACAAAGTAAAAACGATAATCGATAATCAAAACAATGTAACAATTGAAGTTAAAATCCAATCTGAAGGTTCCATAGGGGAAGCACTATTACCATTAAATTTTGAAGATCCAAAAGTAATTGAATCAATAGAACAACAAATAGAACAAGAAATAAAGGACAAAGTAATGAACACCTTTGAAAAAGTGCAAGAGGAATTTAAAGTAGATATATTTGGATTTGGCAACTACTTAGAGCAACAACACTACCAAAAGTGGCAAGAAATAAAAAAAGACTGGGAACAAGGGGAAAACTACTTTTCACAAAGTACACTTAAGCCCAAAGTAAACATTCGAATACGAAGGTCAGAAAATATTCTAAAATCCTATAAATAAGGGGGCTAAATCATGTGGGGTGATATGTTTGGAAGACTCCCATCAGGGCTTATTTTTACGTGTACCCTATTATCATTTTTAATCCCTTACACTATTTTTAAAGTAAATCAATTCATACACAAGCACGCGGACCCACCATGGAAAAAGGGAGAAGACTAGTAATTATTTGTGAATGCGATAAACAAACTTTGACATACTAAACACGTAGAAAAATGTGAAATGGGCCATGAATATGAAACGAAAACTACACAAGAATAGCTATCCTTTTTTTATTTTATTTGTCATTCATACTGGGTTACTCTTTTATACGTTTTATAAAAAGAAACCTAGAAAGCCAATTTTTGTATTATTGATGTCCAATATTGGAATGGCTTATTTATTTGAATATATTGTACTAAATATTTTTCAAGCTTATAAATACAAACCTAAAATAATATCCAAACCTTATTTAGACAACATATTTGGGGCGATGTTATCTCAAACAATATTTGTCCCATTTACGGCTGTTTATTTAACTGTTTTTAAAATGAATTGGCTTAAAAGAATACTCATTAGTTTCTACTTTTTAGCTATTGAAAAATTATTTATACGTTTAAAGATATATAAAACGTATTGGTGGAAATCCATTTATACATTCCTATTAATAACTATTTTCTTTCTTATAAGTGACTTATGGCATCGTCAGTTAAAAAAAGGAAAAGAGTCTGTTATGTTTTTATCCTTGTTTTTCATGACGATGGTGACAGGTGCAAACCTTTTATATGTTATGGCAGTTGCTCGAAAATTCCGATTTGGTCGAGGACGATTTCATTCCTGGAAAGAACATTTTATCGTTGCTCCACTCTATTCCATCTCCTTATCGTTATTTACAGCATGGATGGTCTTTAAAAATGGAGGTATAAATGGGTTTATTAAATCTTTCGTTTTTGTAAAGATTGTAGATTGGTGCATTACTTCTAGACGGATTGTGAAACAAAATTTCCAAAGCTTCCTACTCAACAATTCTATTCATGCATGTATGATTTGTCTAACATACCAATACAAGAAATGGATTTACGATGTAGTCGAACAGCAAAATTAGTGTAAACATATAATTAATTCCCCAATTCCCCAACTAGTTAAGTTGGTATAAATGGCAACAACCAAGGTGATGACTTTTAGTTATTAATCTTTTTCAGTGATTCATTTGCTCCATATTTTTAATTAATGAAACCAATAAACAAAAAAACTCAAAACAACTATATGTTTTGAGTTTTTTTATGCTTATTGTATATGAAAACCTTGATCATTAATTAACTTGGTGATCTCCACCAGGTCAAGCATTTGCTCATCATATTCAACCTTAATTTCACCATCATCAGTATCAATAAGTACTCGTTCTACTCCAGTAACACCCATCAAAAAAGACTCTAATTTTTGAATGTTATCGTGATCTTGAGCCTCTTTAATAAATAATGTGTTATGCACCTAATTGCTCTCCCTTCGGATGTTAAATCCCCTATTTATAAAATTTAAGGGGTCATCTTAATGATAAACATCCAATAGGATAAATATACGAACTTTTTTATCTGTACTTCATTAGAAAAACTTGGCTTGTCTCCAAGTCCTTATGGCGAAAGCCTTAGTTTGTCTTATACTTAAATCCTTTAACAAAGTTAAACTTTCTTAAAGCACAAAAAAACGAGGGGGATTAGTCCTCCTCGTTTTCCTCATCTTCCTTTTCTTCTTCATCTATATCTTTTTCTTCACTATCATCGTCATCTTCGTCTTTATCTTTACCTTTACCTTTATTATTCTTATTTCGGTTTTCTTCAGCTTTTTTCTTTGCTTCTTCACGTTTTTGCTCTGCTAACTTTTTCGCTTCTTCTTGTTTTTGTTTAGCTATTTCTTTTGCTTCTTTAGCTTCTTCTCTAGACTCCTCTTCGTCTTCTCGTTCATTCTCTACCTCTTCTTGTACATCATCAACTAGCTCTTCACTTTCCTCAGCTACTTCTTCTTCAAGCTCTTCTAGTTCTTCCTCTAATTCTTCTGCGTCTACTTCACTAGAAGCTAATTCAGCTAATTTCTTGTTAATTTTTGTTTCTAATTTAGCTTGTGCCTTGGCAATATTTTTTTGAAGTGCTGCTTTCGCTTGTTCACTTCCTACTTTTTCTAAAGCTAGTGACATTGCAACAATATTTTTCGAAAACCTCTCCTCTAATTGAGCGCGTAGCTCTTCTTCTGAAAGGACAGGCTCCTCTGTTTCCTCTTCTTCAGTTCCTTCATCTGAAACATCAGATGATCCATCTTCAGAACCTTCTTCTACAATATCCCCTACTGCTTCGTCTGTACCGTCTTCTGTATCATAGACATCTAAAGCTGCTTCTTGTTGTTCAATTGCTTGCTGAAGTACTTGTTCAGCCAACTCCGTTTCTCCGTTAGCAAGAAGTGCCTCGACTTCTTTCATTCTTTCTTCCGCAAATGTTGCCAATAACTCTGCTTCTTTTACGTTGTCATAGTTCAAGGCTAATTGAAGATTTTCACTATACGTTTTGAAGAAATAAAAGAAATTCGTTGGCAAGAGGACAGTTTCCTCTGATTCGCTAACTTCATCCTCTGTTTCTTCAACATTTTCAACAGGCTCCACTACTTCGTCTTCTTCCGTACCCTGATTTTCACTTTCTTCCGCAAATACAGCTTGTCCACCAATAGTGAGAGCAAGTACAAATCCAGTAATACTTAATCCCAAAAACTTAAACCACTTTTTCCCCATAAAAAAACCTCCTAATCAAATGTAAATATTTGAATTGGAAGAATAGAATAATAAAGCTATACCGTTAGCATTTATTCTTCATTCTTCAGCAATCCAGCCACCATAGTGATATCCACCTTAGGTCTGTGACTTTGCGTCTCTATTTTTCAATAGATTTGCCTTTTTCAAATGAGAACAACGCCTATAAAATTGACTTTGTTCGTCATTATAATATAAATATAGAGGTAATCTAACAATTTGTATATAGGATAAAAATCCCCTTTCCTTTCCTTTTATTTGAAAATTCTGTTTTAAATAGGAAAAAGGACTATGAACCAGTCCTTTCCCTACAATTATATTCGTTTTGTTTTTCTTTTTCGAATAAATAAAGTGATGAATAGGACAAAGAGTACAGCCACAGCTACATAAATCACTTTCGAATAAAGTTCCATGTAATGCACAATTTCTTCCCAAGAATCTCCAACTGATGCACCAAGGTTAACGAGAACTATATTCCAAATGAAGGTGCCCAACGTAGTCAGAGAGAGAAATAAAGGCAAATTCATATTAGACATACCAGCTGGAACCGAAATGAGACTTCTAATAATAGGAATAAATCGACAGAAAAACACTGTCCAAGGTCCATACTTATCAAACCAAGCGTCTGCTTTTCTAACATCTTTTTTCGTTAAACGAAGAATATGTCCCCAGCGCTCCACAATTTTCTCTAATCTTTCAACGGATAACTGTAGGCCTATGCCGTATAAAATCATCGCACCAATTACAGAGCCAGCAGTTGCTGAAATTACTACTCCCATTACAGTCAAATTTGACGTAGTAGTAATAAATCCGCCAAAAGTTAAAATAACTTCAGATGGCACAGGAGGAAATACGTTTTCTAAAGCAATTAAAAATAAGATTCCCATATAACCAAATTCATTCATGATGTTAATTAACCAATTGTCCATATACACACTCCATTTTTTGGCCAAGTATCTATACTGTTATATTCTGCACATAATTAGGAAATACTTATTTTCTTGTCCTCCTTCATTATAAACATAGACTGAGCTATCGACAGATACATCACTTCTAACCTCTCTTCATGATGTATCAATGTTATTTTATAAGAAAAACATGTAAATAGATATCAAAATTTTGGCCCCTTGATTACTTTATGAACAAATTTCACAAACATCTTTTCCCAATTATTGTACAAGCTAAAATTAATACATAACTAGGGGTTGATTTAGTTGATTTCACACACATTGCTTACCCTACTTTTCTTATTAAGTACTGATCCGACACTTGCAAACAATACTGATAAATTCATTACACATAAAAATCAAAAAATAATGACCTTGGATCAATCTGCATATTCCTTCCCTGCTCTTGGGGATTCTTTTCTAAATCACGAAACATACGAAGAGCTTGTACAGTCAATAAACAAAAAAGTATTTGAAAAACCAAAAAATGCAACCATCAATAAACAGGGGAAAATTGTTCAAGGAGAAGTTGGATATGAGTTAGACGAAGAACTTTTCCGAGCAGAATTTTACCAATTATATTTTACTGGTGGAAAAACAGAGTTAGAGGTTCCAAGAAAAGTCATTTATCCGAAAGTAGATAGTGAATTATTAGCAAGCATACGGACCCAACAAATCGGTCGGTACGAAACGTATTTTAATAAACATAATGAAGAACGCACACATAACATGAAACTCGCAACAAAGGCGATTAACAATCACGTTATTTTTCCGAAAGAAACCTTTTCTTTTAATGAAGTTGTTGGAAAAAGGACGGAAGAAAAAGGCTATCTTCCTGCCCCTGTTATTGTAAAGGGAGAATTAACAGAAGGAATTGGTGGAGGTATTTGTCAAGTTTCCTCCACTCTATATAATGCAGTGGATCAAGCAGGAGCAAAAATTGTTCAACGGTATTCGCATAGTAAAAGTGTACAATATGTCCCTCCAGGTAGAGACGCAACGGTTAGTTGGTATGGACCTGATTTTGTTTTTAAAAATATTCATAATCAACCACTTTTGATCCAAGCAAAAGTGGTTGGAGGAACACTATCTATTACTATTCATTCATCCGAAGTCATTTATTACAAACCGAGAAAGGTACCAGATGCACCAAATGAACTTCCAAAAGAGATTGAAATTGGCTAGCGATCTTTTTATTCTTCTGCTAGCTTTTTTACCCTTTTTATAAATTTTTTAACTACTTTATCATTGGCAAAGAAAAGCATGATTTTAACATACCACTTTAATGCCTGGTTCGTAGTTGTATACGTAAAAAGCGTTTTTTCATCATCAATTTTAATTAATTCATAGGTTGCAGTAATATTAAAAAGATTTGCAAGTGTGAAACCAATTTTTAACTTTTTGTTGGATGACTCATCAACATAGTCTAAAGTTTCCACATCGTATTCCTCTATTCGCTTTCCTTCTTGATATTGTTGCTTATATATACTTCCTACTACCTGTTCCGTCTCCTTAACCGGTTTATGACTTACTACTTTCGGCATAAGCTTTTGCATATTATCCAGAGAGGATTGATTAAATAATTCCCATACCTTCTCAATCGGCGCATTAATTTGAATAGATTTCGTCCACTTTTTCATCGTATTACACCTTCCTTTTCATTACTGCACACTTTTATTGTCCTAGTCTCAATCATTCGTTATTTAATTTATGTACAAAACTATTTTGCATCATATTCCATTAACCAACAATCTCTATATGTCCCTTCATGATACTCTCTTAAAGGCAGTAGCTTAACTTTTTGAAAACCACATTTTTCATAACAAGCTATAGCTCTCTCGTTCCAAGTCTGAGGATCCATCACAATTTTGTGTGCCTTCCTATCCTTCGTTAAAAAATCTACTATTGAAGATACGAGAAGTTTCCCTATCCCTCGGTTCCAAAAATCCACTTCCCCAATAAATTGATCCGTGCCGTAAATAATTTCACTTTGAGAGAGATAACCATATTCCTCTCTTTCTTTTCCTTCTACTAAGTAGAACTGAATGTAACCTATTGGTTTCCCATCATATAAAACAATACAACGGTTCACAGCTTGATTATTACTGAAAAACTTTTCTCCCACTAACGCTAAATCAAAGGGACGATCTCTTCCCTCGTAATATTGAAGTACTTTTGGGTCGGAAAGCCATTTAACTAACCAAGTTTTATCTTTTTCCTCTAGTAATCGAACGGATAAATTATTGTTTTCAAATAGCAAAGCTTTTCCTCCAATTTTTTAAGTATAGCTGCTGTTACATTATCAAACTTCTAACCGAAATACCGGGAAATACTCTCTCTTTTTCTAGCATCATACCTCATCCAATTTAAATGCACTTTGTAACTTACTATTAAATTCATAATCTATTATTACATATCTTTCCAAAGTACTCATTATTAGTAAAACATTTATTTAAATTTTTTCATAATAAATATTACTAACTTTTGATGGTAAATGCGACGTAACTAAATGTGTGCAAATCCAACCGCTACGGAAATACACTACGCTTTCCACGGGCTCGCGCTGAGCCTCCTCACTCGCACAGAACGCTCGCTGTGGGGTCTCAACGTCTTCGCTGTCCCGTAGGAGTCTACGTGTATTTCCTTCGCTAAGCATGTGCTTATCTTTAATGTACGGATGAGCTGGGAAAAGGAAAGTTAATAATATAGTCGTATTGATAAAGAAGAATTAATCTAACATGCCTATATGGTTTACCACTATCCTTGAATTAGAAAATCAATCTTAGCGTAGGCAGAATACGCAGACTCCTACGGGATAGCACGTGTCTGAAGACCCCGCAGCGGTGGTTTTCCGCGAGGAGGCTGAGGCCGTGCCCGTGGAAAGCGAAGTATTCTGCCGAAGCGTCGTATAGCACTCATCATAACACAAACCTATAGTTACTTCGGAGTTTAAGGAAAAAACGAAATATCTTTAAAGACCAACAAATGTAAAGTATAAAATTCCAATTTCTTCACATCCTAAAATTAAAAATTTGCCACGAGGTGAAAAAAATGGGATTTTTGAGTTCTGTTAATGAATGGCGTGAGAACAGACGCGAGAAAAAACTTTCTGAAATGGAAAGCTTAGGAATTTGTCCTGATTGTGCTGGAAAAGGGTTCCACCATATCACTCATAGTGAAATGTACTATGCTGCACCTTTTGAATGCCAAGGGTGTAATGGTAGTGGATCCTATGCAGAATGGTCATCCAACAATATGTTTTAACATAAGTTATTGCCCTGGAAATAGTCAAACTTATTAGAACAAGATAAAGCTCCTCCATGCTTATGCACAGAGGAGCTTATTTTTACTTGTAGCTCATTTTATGATGGGCTTAGTATGCCCAAGTTGCACCAACGATGATTAACAAGATAAACAATACTACGATCAACGCAAAGCCACCGCCGGCACCATAGCCTGCGCCATAGCCTGCTCCCGCAACTGGTGCTCCATAAGCGCCATATCCATAACCGCCATATCCGAAGCCCATAATCAAATCCTCCTTTTAACATTTTTATATCTTACACTAATCACACTATGTACAGTGGACTTATAATGTTTGGGTTTGTAGCTGAATTTTGAAAAAATGGACGCTTAAATTTTAAAATTTGCATATGAAAATCAGTTGTTTAAAAAGGAGGGGGTTGACATGTTCATAAAATCATTCTTCTAAAATATTCACCATCAATAATGAGCCCGGGTAGGAAATCCTGAAACATAGCAACAACTCCCATTATTCCAGCGATGTCACGATTGGAGTAAAAAGGTGTTAATTGAGGGCGATTTATTGTAACCGAGAAGGGCATTTGATGGGCTAATGTAATGGATTGTTCTTTTATCTTTTTTGATAATAAAAGATAGTGATCTGATCCTACATATGTGTCTAATCCCTCCCAACTCTTTTCTAAGAATATCGGATATTTTGCTAATGCGCGGAAATCGCTTGCTATATCAAAGGAACGATGCTTGTTCATGATATCTAAAAGGAGCCTTCTTACTTGAGGAGTAGTCTGTTGTATAGAAATAAGTTCAATGTTTGGAAGCTGGTGAATAACCCCTGGTTGAATATATCCTTCCACATCTCCTCCACCCTTTATTGGACGGTTCGCTAAACTTTCTTCCCAAGCAGAAGCAATGAGTAATAACTTCGTGTTCACATAGTTAAATGTAAAAATGACTCTTTTTATTCTCTCAATAGTGGCTTTATCGTAATAAAGATTCCAATTTTCTTTAGGAACTTGTACATCGATGGAAGGATAGCGTATTTTTTGTGCAGCCCTTTCCATATTGATCGTTATCATATTAAGTCGAATCTGATTCCAGCCTAGCACTAAAAATTGTTCATACAATGCTAATGTTCGAAACATAAAGTTTACTATAGGAACCTTTAAAATGAATTTGATGTCCTCATACATAAACTTTAATCGGCCAGTGGCCTCGCCTTCCATCACTTCAGGTACGCCAAAAATATCTTTTGTCATTTATATCCCACCTTTAGTCTATGTTATGCGGCATGACCTAAAATTTAACGTAGAAAACCCACTTTTTTTCTCCCATTATTGTGAACTAGACATGTCTACGCTCCATCGGTTTACTATTTTTTATGTTCGTTGTTTTTACGGAACCATTTCTTTTTCCACTGCTCAATCAACTCAATTAGTCTATATGAGGCTATCAATTTCATGCCCTAGGCTATTAAATTTAAAAAATAAGGCATTATTTGTCCCACCTTTTAATATATACAAGTAGTAAGTAGGAGATTTGGAAGCGATTTCAAATTTTCCACTTACTATTTTTGTAGAGGAGGACATAAAAATGAGTGCTATTTGGTTAGCCGTATTTGGTGGTATCATCTTCTTCTTTGGTTATCGCTTTTATTCCAAATTTTTAGCCGAAAGGATTTATAAATTAGATCCAAACTATGTAACTCCAGCAAATCGCTATAACGATGGAGTGGATTACGTTCCAACCAATAAATTAGTATTATGGGGGCACCACTTTACATCCGTTGCAGGGGCAGCTCCAATCGTTGGTCCAGCTATTGCGGTTTACTGGGGTTGGCTACCTGCATTACTATGGGTTGTGCTCGGTACTGTATTTGCAGCCGGTGTACATGATTTCGGAACCATTGTTCTTTCGGTGCGGAATAAAGGGCAGTCTGTCGGAACGCTAGCAAACAAATTAATTGGGCAAAAGGCAAAAATTTTATTCCTATTTATAATCTTATTACTTGTTTTAATGGTAAACGCTGTGTTCGCCTGGGTTATTGCTAAGTTATTTATTTCTTTCCCTGCAAGCGTGATTGCTGTGTTTATTCAAATACCTCTTGCTATTTGGATTGGCTATCGCGTATATAAACGCAAAGGTGGAATGCTACTTCCTTCCGTAATTGCCTTAGTTATTATGTATCTTGCTGCTATTATTGCCAGCTACGTACCAGCTTTACAAATCGATTTCGTTCAATACATGGGCGGGGAAAATGGTACTGGTTTATTCGGCCTATCCACAACCGCTTCGGCATTCTTTATTTGGATCATCATTTTAATGATCTACGTTTATATCGCTTCCACTTTACCTGTATGGAAGCTTTTACAACCAAGGGATTACATTAACTCTCATCAATTAGTTGTAGGTCTTGGTATTTTATATTTAGGGTTACTTTTTACAAATCCAGAAATTACTGCACCAGTTACGAATTCAAACGCAGACACTTCTTGGTTTCCATTACTCTTTATTACCATTGCCTGTGGTGCCATTTCCGGTTTCCATGGCTTAGTGTCCTCAGGCACAACCTCTAAACAGCTAGACAAGGAGACAGATGCACGTTTTGTAGGTTATTTAGGGGCTATTGGTGAGGGAGCCCTAGCTCTTATCGCGATTATTGCGGTAGTAACCTTCTTCCCTTCTATTGATGAATTTACCGCAACATACAGCGGATTTACGGCTGCAAACGGTGCTGGATTAGGTACTTTCATTCAAGGTGCTGGCCAACTAGCAACTGGTCTTGGAATCCCAGCAGTAGTTGCTTCTACGATTGTTTCCGTAATTGTAGTGAGCTTTGCGGCAACAACGCTTGATTCATCCGTTCGACTAATGCGCTATATTATTGCAGAGCTTGGATTAGAATACAACATTAAACCAATGACAAAAACACATGTTGCTACTACTATTGCAGTTGTGTCAAGTGCTGCGCTTACATTACTGCCAGAAGGACCGAATGGCTTTGGTTCTGGTGGATACCTATTATGGCCGTTATTCGGAACATCCAATCAGCTTCTTGCGGGTATTAGTTTATTGCTTATTGCAATTTGGCTAAAGCGCCAAGGCAGAAACTATATGCCTGCCTTTATTCCGATGGTGTTCCTGCTCTTTATGACCATGTGGGCTATGATTAATCAAGTCGTCTTCGTTTGGTCTGGGGCTAGAGGTGAAGAAGCAAATATGCTCCTCTTTATCTTCGGAGCTATTATATTAGTATTTGCTCTTTGGATTTTGCTTACTGCCATTTCTGCTCTATCAAAAAAGGATGACCACGTTTCCTAAAAGCTAATACATTGGGTCAGACTCCAAAGTTTTTATCACAATGGGGTCTGTCCTTTTCTTTTTTTACATATTAGTAGCATAAAGGGGGGATGGAACAAGATGTCAAAAAGAGGTTCGTTAAAAAAATTATTCCAATTATATGATGAAATTTTAAGCCTTCCCCACAAAACGGAGGTAGCACGGGAACTGCGGGATGAGGATGATTTATTTTTACTTCTCCTGTACTCCGACATGCTCGGAATACCGAATCCGGCCTTTTATTACACCCTAGAGCTTTATCCGTATATAATCGAAAAGTTTCACGATTGGCACTTGCGCATGGGTATCGAAAAATCCCCATTGGACGGAATTCGTTGTTGTTAATTAGCATAGCTTACCAACAGTTGATAGAACAAAGGAGGTACTAATGTTGAATACATTACAAAATAAGCAAATTATTTTCGTAGGAGGAAAAGGCGGTGTTGGGAAATCAACCTCTTCTGCTGCACTTGCCTTAGCCTTCTCACAAGGAAATGAGAAAACATTAATCGTTTCCACTGATCCAGCTCATAATTTAGGGGATATTTTTCATCAAAAGGTCGGCAATAGGAAAACAAAGTTAGCCAACAATCTTTGGGGAATTGAGATTAATCCGGAGTTGGAGGCGAAAAGATATATCGAATCGGTGAAAGATAACTTAAAGGGTTTAGTCAAATCCCGTATGGTAGAGGAGGTTCACCGTCAAATTGATATGGCTAGCGCTTCTCCTGGGGCAGATGAAGCAGCTTTATTTGATCGTATCGTCTCAATTATTATAGAGGAAAAAGAAAATTACGATAAAATCATTTTTGATACAGCACCTACGGGGCATACGATACGGTTACTTACCCTTCCAGAATTAATGAGTGTTTGGATAGACGGGATGATGGACAGACGAAAAAAAATTAACGATAACTATACACAGCTATTAAATGATGGAGAGCCGCTGGAGGATCCAATTTATGACGTTCTTCAACAACGAAAAGATAAATTTGCTGCTGTCCGGAAAATCATTCTAGATCCGATCAAGACAGGGTTTACTTTTGTGTTAATACCAGAGAGGTTGCCAATTTTAGAAACAGAAAAAGCAATCCAACAATTGGACAAGTACCATCTTCACGTGCGTACCCTTATCGTTAATAAAGTACTTCCAGATCATGCTGATGGGGTTTTCTTACAAAAACGAAGACTACAAGAGAAGAATTATCTGCATAAAATTAAACAATCATTTAGAAAGCAAACGTTTATCAAGGTTCCTCTATTTGAAGAGGATGTTTCAGATATGGAGAAACTAACTCATTTTTCCAATCATATTCAAAAGTCATTACAAGAGGAAACTTCATTACCTAATTGACCAAATTTGGTGTTATTTGGTATAATTTCCTTAATTCTAAAGAAGGGAGTGAGGTATTGCAATGCTTAAATTAGTGAAGTTAACCTTGGGAACTAAATGTATTGCCTCTCACTCTAGCGGTCTATTCACTTTGTAAATATCGCAAAAGTTGAGAGCCTACATAGGTTGTGGGCTTTTTTGGTATGAAATCACAGCACAGGGTTAGAAAAAGTAATTCTGTGTTTTTTTATGCTCTCGTAGTCCCCCTCCATTTTTTTCTAAGGTGACCTTCTATAAATTTGGAGGATGAAAATGTATGATGAAATTAAGTACGATGAAAAAAGTAGTTGCAACAGTTGATCACAACTGGAGAAGTCCCCTAGCCGAGCAAATATTAGACAGATGGGGATATGATGAGGGTTCGGTTTATTACATTCGTGCATCTGCCAATTTTATTTTTGTTTGTAAGCAAAATGGCAAGGTAAGATTTTTACGTTTCAATGATCTATCAGAGCGCGATTTCCAAACGACTCAATCTGAACTAAATATTTTACATTATTTAAAAAGCAAGCAAGTAAAAGCGGCACAACCTATTTTATCAAAAACAAATAATTATATGGAAGTTGTTGAAACAGAAATAGGGACATTTTGCGCTGTCTTATTTGAAGGTTTTACTGGGAAGCAATTAGAAGTAGAAGAACTGAATGAAAAAGATTATTTTATTTGGGGAAAGGCGTTAGGTCAACTTCATCAAGCTTTCAAAGATGCACCTGTTGAACTAAAAACAGCGCGAAGTAACTGGAAAGAACAACTTTTAAAGGTGAAAAAAATGTTACCGAAAGAAGAAACGGAAGCCCTACAAGAATTAGAATTAATCCAAACATGGGCTGATCTGCTTCCTATCACTTCCGATAATTTTGGTTTAATTCATTACGATTTTGAGCTCGATAACTTAAGATGGGAAAACAATGAAATCGGTATGATTGATTTTGATGAATCTGCGAATTATTGGTTTGTAGCAGATATTGCATTTGCATTAAGAGATTTATTAGACAGAGGAATAACCTTAGATGATCCTTTGATGGCTACTTTTATAAAAGGATATGAAACAGAGTTAACAGTAGATATGGCTCTGCTAAAAGATTTACAGCTTTTTTCAAGAATGCATCAATTAATTCAGTTTAGTAGGCTTTTACGCACTTTAGATATTAAGGAAGCAGGAGACCAACCGGATTGGCTAGCACCCTTAACAAAAAAACTTCAACAAAAAGTAGAAGCTTACCGTAATTCATTGATAGGAAAATAACATAAAAGCCGTCACGTGGTATTTAACTTACCCGTGACGGCTTCATTCTTAATGCTTCATTTGATAATAATCATAAGTATCTACAGCAAGGGTTACACCTTGCGAAAAGGCAGCTCCTCCACCTAATGCTGCCGCAATTGCAATTGTTTCCATAATCTCTTCTTCTGACGCATCGTGCTCCACTGCACCTTTTGTATGGTACATAATGCAATATTCATCCTGGGAATAAATACTTATAGCAAGTGCCATAAGTTGCTTCTGTTTTGCACTTATTTCACCCTCTTTGAAGCATGCATCCGTAAAATCAAAAAAGCCTTTCGTCATTTCAGGAAGTCTTTCTTTTATTCTTGCACTACCTTCCTTAAACTCCAAAATGGATTGATCAAAGTAATTTTCAAGCTGATTTTCCTGCATATCCATCTTATCCACCTCTTATGTATTTTTTCAAGAGTCATTGTTTAGATTTTACTTTCATGAAAAAACCATACATGGAATGACTTGGTAAAAGATGGATTTTTTAAAAATGGAAAGACTCCCTCCATTGGGAGAGAGCCCTATTGTTTCGTGTTGGTTAAGCTCCATAAGAGGGCTTAGTATGCGCCATATCCGCCCCAAGAAGCACCAATAATAATTAACAAGATAAACAATACTACTAACAGCGCGAATCCGCCGCCATATCCATATCCGCCTACAGCACTCATACGGAAACCTCCTCATTCAAATTTATATCTTACATCAATACCTTATGAAACATCAGGTCATTTTGTATGGGTTTGGAGGCGAAAAAATTAAAAATAGGCATTTGCCCGGTTAGAAAATCCAGATCAGTTACACTGGTATTTGGCTTAATCTGCAGGAGGGACTTGCATGAATTCAGCTATATCAGCGACTGCTTTATATTTAGCCTCCAATTCAAGGTTAAATAAATAATAACGAATGATAGTTCTATCTGTTTCCCATATGTATAAGTTTTCAATGACATTAGGTTCCCCATATTTTTTCTTTAACTCTTTCACTAATTTATCACCGAATTCTTTTTTTCTTTCTTGATAAGTAATAAGTGGAGTTGGCTCAACATCAAAAGAATAAGAAGCCTTTAGTAAAATCGGTTCCTCTAAATTAGCATCTTGCTCCTTCATTATTTTTAGTGCCCCACCTTCCCCGTCTTGCATAACAGAATAAAATCGATGGGCAAAAAAGTGATAAGCTAAGGACACTCTTTCCTCCTCTATATCCGTAAACTTCACATCATCTAATATGACATCGACATTTTTAAATTCTGCATTCTTATGACGATCAGCCTCCCTCATAATGAAAGGTTCCATATTTTGAAATCTCTCTTTTTCTACTTCTAACACATCGTCTAGGGTAGCACCCCAGTTCGATTCTCTAATGTCTTCTTTCTTAACTAGACTACTTATACTGCTATCACTGTCATTACATCCAGTTAAAAGTAAAACAAATAACATAAGGTAAAAACGATATTGCATTTTCATGTTGCATTCCTCTTTCCTTTATCCTTTTTTATCAAAATGTAGTGTTACCCATTCGGCTGACTGTAGTCTTTGTTGAATGGTAAAGCCAGCGCTTAAAAATGTTTCCAATACGCCTTCTATGTTCCATTCAACAAGGCCAGATAGTATAAAATGTTTGCTTTTATCCAGTAAGCTGTGTCGTTGGATAATCTCTAATGCTTCATCAGCCCCAATATTGATGAATGTCCAGTCGTAGATATCTTTCACTTTATATTCACCAGCTAGTAAATCTGCTTGTTCTATCGTTAATTCGTTATGTAAATCATTCAATTTAAAATTATGTACTAATTCTCTTCTTACTGGTTCAAAATCCACCGCTTTTAACTTCCTAGCATTTTTCAAGGCAGCTGCAGTCGTTAAAATACCTGACCCAGACCCTAAATCTAAAACAGATTGACTAACAAAATCCTTTTCTAAAATGATTCGTAAACAATCTTGTGTCGTTTCATGAAGTCCTGTTCCAAAAGCTGCTTGGGGATCGAATTTTAAAACACATTTGTTTTCATACGTTTTATAGTCAGGATAACTTATCACCCAACCATTTCCTAAATCGATATCCTCTAGGGAAAAGTCGGATTCCACCTTTGTTAAAAACTGATAGCTTACGTCCTTTTGTTTCATATGTAGGCTTTCTTCAATTAATTGAAAATAAGATGCAGGTAGGTTTTCCACCTCTACATCACTGGCATATATTTTAAAGTCTATCTTTTCTTCTGATTGTTCCTCAAAATCATAGCCATTTGGTATCACCACTACTTCTATAGGTGCCTCATAGTATACATTGTATATGCCGACAACGTTTAGTTTTTCTGTTATTTCATCTGCTTGTCCATAGGGAATTTTGATAGTAAATTCATGTAACATAAGCTTGTCCTTTCCATGATTTTTTCTATTGTTTCATTTTACCTTGCTTTTCATTGTTTTAAAAGAATGCTTTTACCTCCAACGTTAAAAGAGCAAAAAGAGTAGAAAAAGAGGAATGGCTCTAGATGGAGTCATTCCCCTAATTATTACTGTGATTTAGTTGTTGTTATTTCGATTTGCTCGTAAGAATTGTCTTATACTTGCAATCGCATTTGGACCATTTTCTGCTCCATTTCTCGTTGATTCTGTTGATTCGACTGTGCCATTGCCATTTTCACAAGGTGTATCACACTCTACCATCGCTGTGAACGTAGCATCCGCTTCAGCTGGTATATTTATTGGCTCTAACTCTACTTGATCGTCTTCTGTGATAAAGATATCACTTAGGACGTTCGTGATTGGAGTAGGACCAAACGTTGTAGATTGAACAATCGTTAATTCAATAACTTTTTCTACTTCTCCATCAGCTGGAAGTTCTGTTTCACAAACAATGTCAATGCATAATGGACCTTCTAGTTCTTCTCCTGTCTCTACTGGCGTATCCGTTTCAGATATAAAAGCTGTACAATCTGTTCCAAATGAGTCAAATTCTACCGTCAATCCTTCAGGGATACAAATTGTATCAAATAAGGTGACATTCGTTGCAGGTGAATCTGGTTGATTTGTCACAGACAGAACAAATTGAATGTTATTTCCATTCACTATACAGCACTTATCCCCGCTCACTTGAACGACTGCCAGAACAAGGTCACAAGTATCTGTTCCTAACGTGCCATCCTCTGCTTCAGCAGTTGCTGTATTTTCAATTGCATACTCACCTGGCTCTGTAGGAGCGAAAGTAATTTGAATTTCACGATTTGTACACTCACCTGGTTCCAATGAGCCAATATTCCCGAAAAATTCAATTAGTCCATCCATTTCATCCACTTCAAGTTGGTTTGGTGACACCGTTATTTCGGTATACGGTAAATTTTCTGGGAAGGTGACAACATCTAACAATTCAATATTTTCCAATGTCGTATCACCTGTGTTGCAAACGGACACCTTAAACGTCGCAACATTTCCTTCTAATTCACATGTCTTATCTACAGTTAATTCAGCTGCACCACAGCAAGGAACTAAATAACAGTCCTCACAATCAAAGAAGAAATCATTTGGACCAGCTTTCACACCTATAGGTTGAGCACATGCTGGAAAGTTGCCTTCAATTTCAAGTCGATATTCTACACAAACACCTTTATCATAACGGTCATCTGTTTCAACCTTTAACCAATTAAATCCTTCTGGTGCGGGACCGAAATTTGGGTCGGTGTCGTCTAATGTGAATGCTACCTCCGTAAATTCACCACAACCATCAATTTTTTCCAATACATTAATGTCTTCTTCCGTAATAGTTTCACAAATAGGAATAACAAAATTGCTAATTCCACTAACTAATTGACCTGGAGTTGAATCCGTTAAAAACTTATACGTCCAATAAGAAACATCTGCTTCTTCGTCAAAACAAGGATTTTGGGAAATAGTACCTGTCGGAAGTGTTTGACACTGTGGCTGGACTACAGAAATCCCTTGGATTGGTGGGCATGCACATATATTTTGATATGGCACGCATTCACAACTGTTACACACATCTACCATTCAACTTCACTCCTTCTATTAAATTTCTTACATTACTACGATATGAAAACAAACGATAATAGAGTGGATTAATAGACTGAGTGAAGTGATGATTTTTTTGATGTATTAAAAAAACACCCGAATGGAACTTTTTTCGAGTGTGATTTGCAAAAATGTATTATACCCGTTCCCCATCTAAATGTTTTGCACAATTCATTAACTGACAATCCCAGTTTTCGTTTTCTTTTTCAAAGATGGATAACGAGGTGTTTCGAAAACTTTGATCAAAGGATTCGTCTTGTAGTAAAACCTTAACGACTTGGTTAATCGTTGCGCCATGGCTAACAAACAAAATCTTCTTATCAGGATGAAGAGCACAATATTCTTCAATGCATGTGACACTTCTATTTCTTATTTCCGCATCACTTTCAATGCCTAAATTCAATTCCTTCCAAGAAGGCCCAAACTGTTTAAGACGATCTTCTTCCGTTGTTCCTTCACAATCACCGAAGCCTTTTTCTTGTAGTCTTTCATCTACCAATAACGGGATATTTAGTGTTTGAGCTATTGCATTTCCCGTATCATACGCTCTACTTAAATGACTAGAAATAACAATATCCCAATCTTCTTCTAATAGCCGTTTGGCGACTGCCTTTGCTTGCTGCCTGCCGATTTCATTAAGTGGGACATTTGTTTGTCCCTGTAATCTTCGCGCCTTGTTCCAATCTGTCATCCCATGCCGAACAATTCCAATTATGGTCATTGCTTTTCCCTCCTAGAACTATATTCTATAAGTCTATATAAATCGTATCTAGTTTGCAAAAAAAATCACTACCCTTGATGAGGATAGTGATTTAATTATAACTATTTACGTCGTTATTCCTTTTAAAAAGTTCATATACAAACGGTCAATATGTTCGTAGACTTTTGAAAAAGGAAACTTTTCTTTGGCAACAAGTAAATGGAGGCGGACGCCGTCATTTAGTGCCCAAAAAGCCTCTGATGTTATTCTTGAGTCGATATCTTGACGGAATTCTCCGTTCGCTTTTCCTTCATCGATCATCTTTTCTAAAAAAGTTATAAACTTTTCAGCATGCTCTTCCATTGCTTTCCGTAATTCTTCGTTTTGAGAGGCGTTAATCCAAAATTCTAAATGAACCCGCTGCTTACCAAGCCAAAGGTCATCCTCTTTATACGTTATTTGAAAATATATTTTCAACATATGCTTTATCTTTTCGGTTGCAGTTGTAAAATTATCGAAGCCTTTGCTTAAATAATCAAAGGTCTTCTCCGTGTTACGGTCTAGTAAAGTTAAGTAAATATCATCTTTGCTTTTAAAATAGTTATAAACTGCACCTTTACTCATCCCTGATTTTGCTACAATATCATCAATGGTAGACTCCTGATAACCGTTCACTGCAAAGCATTCCATCGCGCAATCTAATATAAGATTGCGCTTTTGTTGTTTATATTCTTCTGTGACTTTTGGCATAACGTTATCCCCCACCTTTCACTTTGGAAAACTTGACCTAAGTATTCCAAAGTGAAAGCCTTTTTCTGTACAACTTCCTCATACCAGACTAAACGAGACCTTAAAAGCTAAGGTTGAAAGGACTCGGGTTAATTACCTTCGCTTCGAGTTTTGGTAAGTTCTTCTATATCGATTGGAAAAACATACTCTTCCATCGCGCAACTCCCTACTTTCTCTTCTTTTTATTATACTTTACTAGCTCCATACAACAAGTATTAGCTGTTTTCCAAAATAGTTTTCAGTGCCTGTGAATCTAGCTTTTTTATAATGGAAATGACTAGATTTACAGTATGTTCAAAGTCATCATAATGGATAATCGATGAACTCGTATGAATATATCGTGTCGGAATAGCTAGCGCCAAGCTCGGCACACCTTTTCCAACTGTATGAGCTGCACCTGCGTCTGTACCCCCAGCAGGCATAACTTCATATTGGAAAGGAATGTCGTTTTCTTTTGCAATTTCAATAACAAAATCTCGTAATCCTTTATGTGGAATCATGGAACGATCAAATAGAAATAATTGTGGACCCTTTCCTATTTTAGCAGTTGCATCTTTGTCGCTAATACCAGGTGTATCCCCAGCAACACCCGTATCTAATGCAAACATAATATCTGGCTGAACCATTTGTGTAGAAGTTCTGGAACCACGAAGACCAACTTCCTCTTGAACATTTCCAACACCATACAGTGTATTTGGATGATCTTCCTTTGCTAATCGCTTCATTACTTCAATTGTAATCGCACAGCCTATACGATTATCCCAAGCTTTTGCCATTAACAATTTAGGATCTGCTAGTTTCGTCAGTGGACAAACTGGGACTACAGAATCCCCGAGCCTAACCCCAATCTCTTCTACATGCGCTTTATCCCTCGCACCAATATCAATAAACATATCTTTTATTTCTACTGTTTTCTTTCTTTCTTCTGGAGCTAACACGTGAGGTGGCTTGGATCCAATCACACCAGAAATATTTCCATTTTTAGTAGCAATGGTAACCCGTTGTGCTAACATTACTTGACTCCACCATCCACCTAGCGTTTCAAAACGTAAATAACCATCCTCTGTAATTTGAGTAACCATAAAACCAACTTCGTCCAAATGGCCGGCGATCATGACTTTTGGTCCTGCTTCCTTCCCCTTTCTTTCTGCAATCAAACTACCTAAATGGTCATAATACACATCATCCGCATACGGCTCAATGTACTTTTTCATTACATCTCGTGCTTCTTTCTCGTTCCCTGGAACACCAATGGCTTGGGTTAAATCCTCCAACATTTTTACTGTCGTTTCCATTTAAATTCCTCCCTTTAAAATAAACTCATACAAATAGGTTTTTTATTAGTAAGAAATAGCTGATTGATTGTAGAGGTATAGCGCTGGTCTGATATATCAGCTAATCCGTACGTAACTAATTTGTCAAAAGTCATACTTCCCATTAATAGGGAAGAAAAATACGAAATATCCATCTTTAGTTCCACATCAAACTCATCATGGTCACGATGGACAGTTGGTTTACCATTAGCAAAATGAACCACTGTTTCCTGATTGTTACTTGGAAAAAAGGTATCTTCTATCGTAAATTTCACCGTGCACGTCTCTTTTCCAAAAGTATGATTTTGTAAATCGAGGAAAATTCCTTCCACATCTATAACTCGATACATGATTCCAACACCAGCAATGTTCGTTTCATGATAGACAGGGGGAATCATCACGTCTGTTCCATTACGTGCATCATCAAATAAAAAGTGAAAATGTTCATCTTGCGTATTGATCACAATTCTATTTATTTGGTCTGCTTGGGAATGGAAGAAGGTTAACAGCTCTCCTAACGCTTCACTATGTAAATAAACGAATTCATGAACATGTATGTCGTTTATACCAAAATTGCTCTCATTGGCACGTTTGAACGTAAATATAACGTAACCTTCTATTTTGCCGTCTTTTTTAAAGGCAATTATTTTATTTTCTGGCTTGTTAAAAATAGAATCTAATTCAAAAGGTGTTTTATATAACATCCCATGATGCTGTCGGACGAACTGTTCATAGCATGTATGTAACCTTTGTTTATCCTCATTCGTTACGTATACGATATGGTCTTTTGATCCTCGATTTGGGAATTCCTTTGGCAATAACTTGTATTGCTCCATTTTGGTTCCGAAACCAAAGCCCATCTTTTTATAAAAATCCGGTCGAAACGGATATAACATAACCAGATTGGTACCTCTTTTTTTGTAATGATCAAGGTAAAATTCCAACATCCTTTTTGCAATCTTTTTCTTTTTATGTAACAAATCAACTGCAACTAAACCAATCCCCCCAACCTTTACTTCGTTTGAGAGCATATTCATTGTGTAATCATGAAGACGCATTGACCCTCTCATTTCTCCGTCTTCGTAATAACCATAAAAGTTAACAAAATCATTCTCTTCTTGATTTTTCATAAGTTTTTCGTGAATCTTCTTCTTTTCCTCTTCCGTATTAAATGGAAAAGCGGGGTACGCATTATTGACGATTTCCACCATATTCATTATATCTACTGTCGGTATTTTTTTAATTTCTCCCATTTCAACCCTCCTCAGATAAATAAAAACGACTGGTCAGTTTATTTTATTATAGTGAAAACATCTAAAACAATCAACCACTATTTAGTAGTTTTTCTTCCTAATAGATCTATGTCACCATCATGTTTACTTTCTCATTAGAAAAACGAAGGCTTGTTGCCAAGTCCTTATGGCGAAAGCCTTCGTTTTTCTTATACTTTAATCCTTTAACAAAGTTAAACTTTCTGAAAGGATTAAAAAAACCGCCATTCCTTTATAAGAATGACGGTCGTTTATCGGTTATTGGTTGACTACATTTTTCTTTAATACTGATACCATAATAGCTGTAACAACCATACCCGCTGCGATTGCAACAATATAAAGAAGTAAGTTAGAAACCGCGTTCGGAATACCTAATACGAAAACACCACCATGTGGAGCGCGTAATTGAGCTTCAAATAGCATGGTTAACGCCCCAGCTACTGCAGAACCTGCCATTAAAGATGGAATGACACGAAACGGATCTGCTGCTGCAAATGGGATAGCCCCTTCCGTGATAAAGGAAATGCCAAGTACACCTGCTGCTTTTCCAGCTTCTCTTTCTTCCGTATTAAATTTCTTTTTTGCAATCATAGTTGCTAACCATAAACCAAGTGGCGGTGTCATACCAGCTGCCATTACAGCTGCCATTGGTCCATAAATTTGACTCGCAATAAGGCCTGTTGCAAAAGCATAAGCTGCTTTGTTTACAGGTCCTCCCATATCAAAGGCCATCATTGCACCTAAAATGATTCCTAGTAATAAAGCATTTGTACCCGTCAAACCTGTTAACCAGTTTTCTAAACCATTCATTAGAGAACCTACTGGCTTACCAATCACGAAAATCATTAACATACCAACTACAAAAGCAGAAATAACCGGAATGATAAGAACTGGTTTTAATCCCTCTAAATTACGAGGTAACTTAATATTGTCCTTTAACCATTTCGCTGTATAACCTGCTAGAAAACCTGAAATGATACCACCTAAAAACCCAGAATCACCTGATGCTGCCAACATACCACCAATTAAGCCTGGAGCTAAACCTGGTTTATCAGCGATAGAATAAGCAATAAAACCAGAAAGAACAGGAACCATTAATGCGAATGCTGAAGCACCACCAATTTCCATCAACGCAGCTGCAAATGTTCCTTCTGCATTGATACCACCAAATAGAAATGCTAACGCAATCATAATACCACCGGCAACAACTAGTGGAATCATGAAGGATACACCGTTCATTAAATGTTTATAAGGGCCTGAGCGCTGCTCTCCTCGTTCTTTTTTCGCCTGTGCAACTTGGTCCATATATGCTTCCCCTGATGTTGCTTCTTTTGCAAGTGCTTTTTCTACTAACGAAACTGCGTTTTTGATTGCTTCCCCAACGGAAGCGTTTACAACTGGTTTCCCAGCAAAACGACTAACATCCGCATCTGTGTCAGCAGCAACGATAATCGCATGTGCATCTCGAATATCCGCTTCTGTTAAACCATTTTCCACCCCTACACTGCCACGTGTTTCTACCTTGATTTCTACCCCTTTTTCCTTCGCCGCTTTTTGTAATGCTTCAGCAGCCATGTACGTATGTGCAATTCCAGTTGGGCATGCTGTTACTGCTAAAATCTTTTTAGCCATGCTAAAAACCTCCCCTATAATTGAATAACTGAATAACCTAGATAATTGCTAGTAAAACTAGTTTTTCTACCAAACCGAATCACCTTTCGATAGATTTGGTCGATTTTGAACGAATAATAAGTAAAATGAATGTGTTGATGATTATTTGTGATTAATTATGATTATATTTGACTAAGAAAACGCTGTCAATAGAAAAATAAAGCGTTTTCTAAAAATGCATGTGATTGTTTGTGATTATTTTTCTGTCATAAATAAGAAGCGGCTAAGATGAAGCCAAATTGAATATATTATGGTATAATAAAATCAAAATAAGTTGATGTATGAGGTGAAACGTAATGATTGAAATCCCACTCATTGACCTTAATAAACAAGAACTGTTTAAAGATTATAAAAACAAGTTTAAGGCATTAGCAGATGAGAAAAGACTAGAAATTCTCCATTTATTAACAACAGACGGGGAATCCTGTGTTTGTGATTTGCAACCAAAGATCGACATGACGCAATCGAAACTTAGCTACCATTTAAAAATTCTACTTGATGCGGACCTTATCACTCGTACGACAAAAGGTACATGGAGCTATTACAAAATCAAGGAAGAAACTATTAATCATATTCTTTCTGAAGAGCTATGCTGTATTTTTAGACCTTCTAGAAAAAAAGACTCTGACACTTGCTGTTAATCAAAGGTCAGAGTTCTTTTTATTCCCCTTTTTACCTTATCGTATAAAATAAATACTAACTGTTATTAAGAAAGTGGTGATTGTATGGGCTATATCGTGAGAAAAGCTACAAAAAACGATTTTGAACAAATTAATAGATTAGGTGCACAGTTACACGAGCTTCATTCAACTAATCGATCTGATTTATATGCAATTACGAATAATCCGATTGAATGGGAATACTTTATGAATTTTTTAGAAGGAGAAACTACCTATTTATATGTCGCAGTGGATACAGACAAGAATAAATTAATTGGACATACGTTTTTACGAGAAGAACATACACCTGACATTCCTGTACTAGTACCAAGAAAAATTTTGTATATGAACATATTGTGTGTGGATGATACCTATCGTGGAAAAGGAATTGGCCGATTACTATTTGACTACACCAAACAACTTGCGAAAGAAATAAAGGCAGATGCTGTGGAATTAGACGTTTCTTCCTTTAATGTGAATGCGGTTAAATTTTACGAGTCGCTAGGATTAACTGAAAAAAGTAAGCGGATGGAATTACCGCTCTATTAATTAGTTGAGCAATTACTATAAACTTCCTCTATCTTCTTAAGTCTACCTAGCGTATAATTTTTAGGACTTTCGAAGGGAGAGACATTACAGATGATGAAAAAGATATTAATTGGCCTTGCCATTGTTGTGGGGCTTGTAATAGCTTGTGTGGCTGCGATCGTTATTTTCGTAGATGATTCAAAAGCATCCTATGTAAATAATTTCATTACACAAATTCATGAGGAACAAACTGATGAAAAAGGAAAAGAAATCACGGAAGCCTCTTTTACTTTTATAAATGAACATTCTGAGCTTTTCCCAACTGCAAGCTATACGTTTACGGATGATAATATGAATGACAATCTTAGTGGAGAAGACTTAGAACGAAATCTTAACCGAGAAACAGATCGTCTATTCAATCATATAGGCACAATTTATGACTATTATGAAGTAGAGTGGAAAGGCTTTATGGGTGAAAATATTATAGTCTCCTACATTTTTGTAAAAGATTGGAGCGGTTACCACTACCAATTATTCTACTTAGATGAAACCGATTTCCAAATTGGGGATGAAATCTATTTCGTCGCACTTCCATTAATGCATTCTTATTATGGAAATAAAGGCGGCGGACAGACAGATGTGTTTATGGCCCTAGCAAGTTTTGTTGATTTAGCACCAGAGCTAGAGGAAGAGTAATATGATCAAGCCTTACCAATAATGAATGGTAAGGCTTGTTTACTTATCATAAACATGAAGAACATTCTTACTTCCAGTTGTAACTGTGGCGAAGAATATGTTCTTTACATTTGTATATCCCTTTTGCTCTAATTCCTTCTGAAGCCAATCCTCATCCTTTTCAATTTCTTCCAAATTATTCTTCTGCACTTTCCCTTCTACCACGACAGACAAAGGCAGCCTATTGGATTCGGCTTGTATATTTAAATCTCCAATCCTAACAGGAGCATTCTCCGTTTTTGGTAGGACACTTATTTCACCGTTCGGTTCTAAAATAGCGTATTCAATACTTTCAATCCGTGGATATCCCGCAAGACGAAGGGAAGATAACAATTCTACTAAAGGATACCTACTTTTCTTTAAATGTTCTGGATATAGTTTGCCATGTTTAATTAAAATAAGCGGTGCCCCAACAATAAATTTGTTCATTTTATTAATAAGCGTTAGCCTTGATAACAATAGATGTGTGGCAATGATCGCACCAATCCCAGCAATTGCTTGCGAAAAATTCTCTAAATTAATCGCACCAAATGCAATATATGCTAGAAAAAATAACGCCCCAAAATCATGTGGTGTGAGCTGAGCTAAAGCCGTTTTCCCCAGGAGTCGAATACTTATGACAAAAAACAAATAAACTACTACTAGTTTTCCAATTTCTAAAAGCAAGAAGACACATCCTTGTCATTGCGAAATTGCGTTCGGTCCTATTTGCTATTTATGATTTGCAATATCCATTGCTTCAAATCCACCATTCTCATATGTAGTGGTTTCGTATCAGTCCCCGTTACAATCATCGGTACCATTGCATCTTGTTTATGCAAGGATCCATGGGAACCACCACCTGGATGTGTTGGTGTCCCCTCTGCCACAAACTCATAGCCTGGTTTTGCATCAACCA
The DNA here is from genome assembly GCF_014207435.1 of Salirhabdus euzebyi. Taxonomy (GTDB): domain Bacteria; phylum Bacillota; class Bacilli; order Bacillales; family Alkalibacillaceae; genus Salirhabdus; species Salirhabdus euzebyi. Next base: position 314,057 of record NZ_JACHGH010000004.1, on the reverse strand, counting down.
CTAAATAATTCCCTTGATGGGAACGCAGGGAACTATGGAGCCTCGCAAGGGCATCTGGGTAATTTCCGTATGTAATGGTGTTGTCATTAACGGAAATATCTAACAAAGCAAGGTTACCTTCCACTGTCCATGATTTCTCATACGGATCTATCGTTGGTCCATTCGGCTGGAACACAAGTCTTTCTTCATTATTTCCAGCCACTACATTTTGTCCTTCGTTATTTTTCCAAGCAATAAACCCAATCCGCTCATCCTGTTGCAACTTACCCACTAGTTCTTCTATTTGAATCGTTGAATCTAACCGATGAATAAAAGCCATTCGCTCATTAAGCGCCAACACAAGCTGATCCTCATCTTTAATCGGTTCTGCAATTCTATGGATGGTAAAGGAATGAAATATTTCATGCAAATTAATTAATCCCTCTTCTTTCGCTTCATGAACATCTGCCTGTCCACTATCACCCATGACAATCCAAACCTTATCTTTTATTGCTTCTTCCCAAGATTCATACGTATTTAATAGTTCCTGAAGCTGTATATCAACTTTTTCAATCGCATTTAAATGCTTTTCTGCTCCACTTTTATGCACTTCTTTATCTAAATCTGAAAAGTACGCAAGAGTAAACGCGGGTAACTTATTATTTTCCATTAAGTACTTTAACTCTTGCGTAGAAAATTTATCATTAAAACCGTAAGCTTCCCAAATTTGATTATTATTTTTATTTACAGGACTAAATTGAGCAAAAGCACCATAAGAAAAAAGTTCTGGTGTTTCAATATCATACCCTTCTGGCAAAACGTCAACATTAGATAAAGCTTCTGGAAATGTAATCGTCGTTTTTTCCGGCCCCCGGTAAATTAGTGCATTAATTGTACTTGATTGAAATCCTTGCAAAGCTAATTCTTCATGAATCGTCTTTACCTCCCGACTTAAATGGGTGTGATTCAAATGAAACAAACTATTTTCAATTACATTTTTATAACCTAACTTTAAAATTTCCTCCCTAGCACTACCATAGTTAATGAGTTCTTTATTCTTCTCATCAAACCAAACAAGCCCAGGAACACGATGATGTTCAGGATAAACACCAGTTAACAACGTACTATCGATCGATACAGACATTGTCGGATAACTACTCACAACATCAGGATAAAGATGCCCTTTCTCCATTAAAAACTGAAGAGCTGGTGCACGCCCTTCATTAATTACTTGTAGTAGAGGCTTCTCCATTAATGAATCCACCATAAGTAAAACAACTGGCTTCTGTACTGGATTTACTTTTTTCTCATCCAGTGACTGATTTGCCGGTTGTCGACCTTTAAAAAATAAAATAATTCCAGTAACAATGAGAATAATAAGTAGTATGTACATCAATTTTTTCATCCTTTTTTCATCCTTTTTTTTTAAATGAAAGACTGCACGTATATAGTGCCATTATAGATGACATACTATACACCTTTATTACAGAAGAAGGAGAAGATATTTTGCAAATAAAAGTAATGACATTTAACATACATCACGGGAAAGGAAACGATAAACAAATAAACCTGGATCGTATAGCAAACGTCATCAAAAATGGCAGAGCAGATATTGTCGCATTGAACGAAGTAGATAAACGCTACGGAAAACGTAGCCATTTCGAGGACCAAGCAGGTATGCTCGCTGAGAAACTTAATATGTATCATGCCTTTAGTCCATCCATTCGATTGAAGTCTGCCAATGCTGAAGAAAGACAATATGGAAATGGACTTCTATCTCGTTTTCCAATTGTGAATAAAAAACTGCATGCATTTGACTTTGTTCGTGGATTAGTCGAAGGCCGATCCATGCTAGAAACAACAATCAAAACTAATGAAAAACACATCCAAGTTTTTGTTACTCACCTTAGCTTGAACCCGTTTTTACATCGCAAACAAACGGAATCTATCATGAAGACATTATCCAATAGTGAACATTCCTCTCTATTAATGGGGGACTGGAACATGAGGCCAGGATCAAGAGGCTGGCGGAGAGTAACAGAAGAGCTGCAAGACACCTGGTATGTAGCTGGAAAAGGAAGTGGGCACACCTACTCTGCAAACAGACCAAGAATGCGGTTAGATTATATATTTGCGAGCTCTGCTTTTCGCGTATTAGAAACGAAAGTGGTAAGTACTGATCCCAGTGCTTCTGATCATTTGCCTGTGATCGCGACGTTGGAGCTGGATTGATTTTAGGCACGTGCCTGGCTGGCTTTTGTATTTGCGGGAAATTTGATGAAAGGGGAACTTTTGATTATTTCCGGTAAAGCTTCAATAACTGCTCAGAAATTGCAATAATTTAGTCCAAACCTTTGATAAATCAGTCTGAACCTTTAATAAATCTACCTCAACCTTCAATTATTCCAGTTAAAGCTTTAAAAACTTTTCCAGAACTGATAAATAAGACCCGTCAAGCCACAATCTCCTCCCTCTCCCCATAAAATATAGTAAACTATACATCTACATACAAAAAAGGAGACAAAAGCATGAGTTATGGTCTAAGCACACTCTTTTTAGGACTAGCACTAGGGACGATTGGTCTAGTTTTTATTGGTTCCTTCATATTTTAAGCAAGAAAAAGAGCAGCAATCACGAAATTGTGATTGCTGCTCTTGTTTTTACATCGATAGAACACCTTGGATTAGCTGGATAACAAGTGGGCCTAACAACACGATGAACATCGCTGGAAAAATGAATAAAAGCATAGGGAAAATCATTTTCACCGGTGCTTTCATCGCCTTTTCCCGAGCTAACTGGCGTTGCTTTTCCCGAATTTGGTGTGTTAATTGACGAATTACTTTCCCCATTCCTAGCCCAAGCTGATCTGCTTGAATTAAGGAGGTCATGACACTTTGGAACGAGTCTAGTGGCACGCGGTCACGCACATTGGAATAGGCAACTTTTCGTAGCTTACCAAGCTTCATGTCCTCTAAAGCGCGCATGAATTCATCACTAAGTGGCCCTTTATTTTGATGACATACCTTTAACACTGCAGAGTCTACACCAAGGCCAGCCTCAATGGACAAGTTCACCATATCGAAAAAGTCAGGCATATCCTTTTGAATTTGTTCTACTCTTTTTCGTTTTCTTACACTTAAATAAAATTGTGGGATGTATAACCCTAACGCCGCAAAGGTTAAGGATAAAAACAAAATGCTAAAAAACTTATCTGGACTCGCTTGAATAAACAGTAAAAAGGCAAAGGAAAAGGCAAATAGCCCAGCCAACAACTGAGTGACACGAAACTCAATTGGGGTCCAACCGAATGGATTTCCCGCTTCCCGGAGCTTTTTTTCTAAATCCATTTTCACAGCTTTAGACATTTTTTTCTCCGTTGACTGATGAAGCTTATGAATCATTGGTTTCATTTTGTCATTAATCCCGATAGAATTTCCTTTTCTCTGTTTTCCAGCGCCTTCTAACGCTCCCCCATTTACTAAAGCAAGTCTCTTTTCCATTATAAGTTCCCGTTTATAAAGAAAATTTAACACGCCTGCAGTAATGAGCATAAAAAACATAAAGGTAGTAAATAAAACAAAAATTAGCTGCATCTGGTTTACACCTCGATTTGAACAATTTTACGAATGAATATCCATCCAATGACGATATTGACACAGGCCATGATAACCATTAGCCAGCCAATTGGATGAGTGAACAATACGTTAAAATATTCCGGATTGACGAGCTTCAAATATCCTGCCAACGCAATCGGCAAGAGCGTAATAATCACGGATGACATTTTCCCTTGAGACGTGAGTGTATTAAGCTCATCATTTACACTAATCCGACCTCGAATCGTATCCTGAATCGTTTCCAATAAAACCGATAAATTCCCACCACTTGTACGTTGAATCAGCAAAGCTTTCACCGTTAGTTCTAAGTCCTTATGTGGCAATCGTTTTAACATTTTTTCAAAGGCCTCTTCCACCGAAACCCCTAATTGAATATCACGTAACGTTTTGGCGAATTCCTCCCCAATTGGCTCCGGAAACTCCTCTGATACTAGTTTCATCGATTGCATAAAGCTAAAGCCAGCACGCATAGCATTAGCCATCGTACCCAATGCTTCAGACAATTGGGTTGAACAACGAATTAAACGTTTACGAATTTTTCTCTTCATATGAATACTTGGAAGCATATAGCCAATAAAAGCGATCGGGATCAAAAATAAAATATGTAAATTGTACAATCCCGCTATGACAACCATAACCAATGCCGTCAAAAATCGAACGGCAAAAAATTCGCTTGGTGTTAATGTAGAGCCTGCATGGACGAGCAGGTCCCTCCACTTTTTGGCGAACGTAATGCCCTCCAGTTGTTTCCCTAGCCATTGGACAAGCGCAGTTAACGGACGTTTTTCCTCTTCTTCTTTTTCAACTTCGTCTTCTTGTGAAGCTTGCACGTATTTCTTCATTCTTTGCTCTACTTTTCTCTGCTTATTTAACGGAATAAGCATGAGTAGCAATAGACAGATAACGGAAATAAGGAAAATACTAATATATATACTACCCATTGCCTACCACTCTCCTTGGAACAAGGCCGAAGAAAGCTTAATACCTTTTGACTCTAGTAAGTCAGCAAATTTTGGTCGAATACCAGTAGGAGAAAATCTTCCTAACACGTGACCGTCATAGCCAACACCTGTTTCTTTAAATAAGAACAGATCTTGTAGAACGACAATGTCTCCCTCTAATCCTAAAACTTCTGTAATATGTGTTACTTTTCTTGTCCCATCCTTCAAACGAGATTGATGAATAATAAGGTCTACTGCCCCTGCAATTTGTTCCCGAATTGCTTTTACTGGTAAATCAAATCCAGCCATTAACACCATCGTTTCCAAACGAGATAACAAATCCCTTGGGGAGTTCGCATGCCCAGTACTTAAACTCCCATCATGACCAGTATTCATTGCTTGAAGCATATCTAACGCCTCACTGCTACGAACCTCCCCAACAATAATTCGGTCAGGACGCATACGTAAAGCATTTCTTACTAAGTCACGAATCGTAATTTCCCCTTCTCCTTCGATGTTAGGAGGTCTCGATTCCAATGTCACCAAATGAGGCTGGGACAATTGAAGCTCGGCAGCATCCTCAATCGTAACGATACGTTCATCACTAGGAATAAAAGAAGAAAGTACGTTCAGCATACTCGTTTTACCAGAACCCGTGTTACCACTGACTAAAATGTTTAATTTAGAGCTAACACACGCTTTTAAAAATTCTGCCATTTCATCAGTTAACGTGCCAAAACGAATAAAGTCCTGAATTGTAAAAGGTGTCTCCGAAAATTTACGAATCGTAATCGTTGGGCCATTAATCGCAAGTGGTGGAATGATCGCATTCACACGAGATCCATCCGGTAAACGCGCATCAACCATAGGGGAACTCTCATCTATACGACGTCCTAATGGGGTTACTATCTTTTCGATAATACGAGTAATATGTCCATTATCTTTAAATTGGACATCCGTTTTGATTAGTTTCCCTTTTTTCTCCACGTACACATCATTGGGTCCATTGACCATAATTTCCGTTACAGCAGGGTCATGTAATAGCGGAGTGATTGGGCCAAAACCGACAAGCTCATTTTTAACAGCCCCTACCAGTTCCCGCTTTTCCTCAAACGAAACGGCAACAGACTGCTCATCTAAGAAACTTTCTGCTAGTTCGTAGATTTTCTGGTCAATATTTTCTTCATTTTGATTTTTCTTCTGAATTTCTTCAATTACGTAATTATGCAGCCTTGATTCTAAATCATTACCAGTCCTTTTTTGTGGCTGATACGTCTTTAAAATTTTCGTTGATGACTGAGGTTTATCGATTAATGGATCATTATTTCCTAATCTTTTTAACAAAGACATTATTTCCCGCCTCCTACCTTTAGTAGTTTACGAGTGTTTTTCGGAGTTTGCTCCTTTGGTCTTTCCTCTCTCTGCTGCAGTACACTTTTAATTAAATTAAACGTATCCTTCGCAATTTTCGTTCTAGGATGCGTGTAAACAAACGGTTTTCCTTCATTGACAGAAGCAAGCACAATATTTTTCATATCCGCTATTCTGCCAAGTAAAGGCATTCCTAAAACTTCTTCCGCCGCTTCATCTGTTACCCCTTTATTCCTTTTCACAGCACGGCTTAATACCATATTCACTTTATGTTTTAATCCTAACGAGTCAAGTGTATTGATTAACATTTTTCCATTTTTTAATGTCGGCAAATCCAAGTATGTCATAAGCAATATGTGGTTTGCTTGCTCTAAAGCTACCAGGCCGTTCTCTTCTAAATAAGATTGGGTATCTACGATGATAATGTCATATTCCTGCTTCAACGTTTGTAATAAGGCACGAATATGATCGCCTGTAATGACCTCCGCAAACTCTGGGCGTTGCGGTGCTGCAATGATATGGAGATAATCATCATAGTGATACATATGCTGATCTACTTTACGAACCGTTTTGTGATATTCTTCCTTCACCCAGTCGTAGATCGTTTTACGAGGCTTGCAATCTAGGAAAAGCGCAACATCCCCAAACTGTAGATTTGCATCAACAATGGCAACACGCTTCATGTCCTTTGTGTACGCTGCAGCTAGATTGACAGCTAAGGTTGTTTTCCCAATGCCACCTTTTGTACTTGCAATCGTCATGATTTGCCCCGGTTCCTTAAAACGATTAGGGGAAACTAGCTTCGCTTGGTTTTTTTGGTATTCTCGCTGTCCTGCCGCTTTAAACGTTTCGAGAAAGTCCTCTTCTGAAGCGGCAGCTAAAATAATATCAGATGCACCTGCCCGCATTGCTCTTCGAATATCAAAGTAACTTTCAGACGTTACAATCATAAACGAGACATCAGGATAGGCAACCGTTAACTTCTGACAAAGCTCATACACACTATCATCATCAATTGCCACTACAGCAACAGACGCTTCCTGCTTCTGCAGTTTTTTATGTAAATCTTCCTTTGCTCTTTGCCACTGAACCGAAATGTCCGTATATTGAAGAACCGAATCTATCTTTTCCGTTAATGGAAACCGATCTGATATACCTAACCAATTTTGCTTCATTTTATCCACACTCCCGAATGAAGTTCGTCCTCATGAATATGCAAATGATCCTCGACTAACTCATTGTCCCCTTCTTTACGAAGCATGAGGTACAAGTCATATTTCGTTGCGAACCCTAGTGCTAAGCCTTCTTCTGGGGAAACCTCTAGGGTTGCAAGAGCATAGCGCTTCATTTCTTCGGCTGTGTCGGCCGCGTGCGCAATAGCTAAAACTTTAAGATTTTGCAAAATAACAACTGTAGAGGCGTGTTGCCCTTCCTGCGCATCTTCTGGAACGTCCATATTCGCTACAACATCAACATAAGAACCAGGTGTAATAAAACCAGATACACCTTGCGCATCCCCTGCTATATTAATAGACATGGCTCTTTTCCCATCTTCAATAGGTAAAAGCTCATTTTTGAACTCTTCTTCTTCCCCACTAGCATTTGTGCTTGCTGTTTCTACAACATTTTCCTGTTCTTTTTCATCCTGACCTTGCTGTGTCTCCGTACCTTCCGTTGACGCTGGTGCCACTTGATTGTTGGCATAATTAGAATTAATAAATAAATAGAGTGCTAATGTTGCAAGGATCCCAAAAACTAAGGACCATATCCATATACGTTTTGTTTTCATAAGTATCACCTCTTCTATTCGACTAGCTTGACTTTACATGTACTACACATTTCTCCAGGTTGTGTAATTAATACATGTGGTACATAAACACCATGTGTAATTTTCGCATCCTCATCAACATAGTCAATCCAAAATGGTAATAAACCTAGGATTTTTACATCAACAGAGGATCCTTTAAGATCATCTAGTGTTTGAATGATTGGAACAACAACTACTCTTGCACAATCATTTAATTCTGCAGTTGTCGCACTGTTACATTTGGTTTTACCTTTATCTAAGTTTATTCGATAATTAAATGCTCCTGTTTCATCACTATTTCCAATTATAGGCCCTGATGCTACTCCTGTTTTTGAAGAGTATTCTTTTCCAACTTCAACAGTAGTTCCATACATAATTCCATCTTTTACTTCCTTTGCTCCTTTACCAGGTAGTTTCTTTGTATCTAAATACCCATAGTTTCCCGATTTCCCATTACCCGGACCATGATTAAATTGATATGTATTCATTGCAACATGACCAAAATGTATAGTATCATCTTCATCTTCTGCTTTTGCAATAACTCTCGGTAAGATTATAGGGACTATACTATCCCCATATCCCAAATCGATTAATTGTGCCTTAGCGGATGCATAAACATCTGCATTGTCAAAATTAATAACCTTTGCAAAAGTCATTTCTTTGTTAACCGTAAGACTTGCCTTTACATAGTTTTCTGCAAAATCAACAGTTATATCTCCACCTGGTAAGGTATATCCATTCTTCTTGGCTATATTTATTGCCGCAGTCTTAACTTCTGCTTCCGATTTATTAAGTTCTTGAGCAGCACCTAATACGGCAGCGTCAAGTGATTTCTGCAATTGACTTTTCTCTATGTATAACCTTCCTCCGTCTACTACTATAGCAGTGAACCCTAACAGCATAACAAGAGCAACTGCCACTAGAACTAACGCATTCCCCTCTTGTTCTTTTAATAGCCTTTTAAACAACTTCATCTTACTCCACCCTCATAACCGTCGTATTTTTTAACGTTAAGTCATTTAATATATCCCCTATGATTGGGGTAAGAAAATCAACTGAATACGAAAGGGTTATTGTTACATTAGAGCCACTAACTAAACCAATAGCTTCATCTTCAGGAGTAATATTGATATTTGTGCTTGGGTCTAAAGTAATACTGTTTGCTGCAGCCACTTCCACAGCTCTATCTTCGATGTCATCTTCGTTGTAACCTATAGTAGCTACTCTTGCTGCCTCTCTTCCAGCATGATCAAGTGTTAAATATACATGAAAAATCCGACCAAAGTCCGTTATACCAAATAAAATTAATAGCAAAACAGGCAACACCAACGCTGTTTCAACAAGCGATTGCCCCTTTTCTGATTTCATAGTATTCCACCCCATATATATGTACATAAAACACCGGCAGCAATAGCTACTCCATAAGGAAACCCTGGAGCCAGATCTGACTTATCAACGAACTGAATACTACCTCTGTTTCCTTTTAAAAACATAAAAGATAAAAAGAATCTATTTAAAAACTGAAAAAAGTGTTTTCTTTTCATAATGATAAAAAGCGCTATTAACCCCCCTATTGCTGCAGCGTATAAAAAGGTACTAAATGTAAATGCTGCTCCTTTAATTGATCCAATAGCTGTCATTAACTTTACATCTCCAGCACCTATTCCTCCCATTGCAAAAGGAATGAAAAAAACCCCAAATCCTACAAGTAAACCTTTTAAACTAAAAAAAAGACCATCAAGACCACCTATAACCACATGAAATGTTAATCCTAGTACTAAAGCTGGAATAGTTACTATGTTCAATATTTTTCTGTACTTAATATCTGTAGCAACACAAAGAACCAAAATTATTAAAATAATATAATCCATAATATCCTATCTCCTTATGAAAAACCCTGCTTCCCATTAAGAAAGCAGGGTAAGGTATAAAAGAATCAACCACCAGAAGGGCTTGTTGTTCCATTTTTATTTGCTAGACCATCTTTAATTTCAGTGAAGATTGTACCGATCTGTCCCCCTAAAGCATATAAGAGTCCTATTACAACTAAAGCAACTAATGCAATAATCAAACCATACTCCGTCAACGCCTGCCCTTCCTCTTCCTTCCACAACCTCTTAAAAACTCTTAACATTTCCCATTCCTCCTATGTAACCTAATTTTTATTTTGTTCTATATAAAGAACTTATCGTTATTTTATGTTAGTTATATAGAAATTAAAACCTTCAAATTTGTTCATTTGTTCGTAAAAAAGAACTATTTTCCTTCATTTTCTGCTAATAACTCCTTTTTTCTTACAATTTCGTTTTTTATAAAGAATTTTATTGTCTTATATAATGAACAAAAGGGGGATCTAAAAATGATTAATAATCAACTTCAAACACAACTAAGAATAGATATTGCTGATACGTTCTTTAAGCGAGTTCGCGGGTTAATGTTTAAGAAAGAGTTAGTTGGAGAGGGACTTCATATTGAGCCTTGCAATTCTATTCATATGTGTTTTATGAAATTTCCGATAGACGTCGTGATGTTAGATAAGAACAAAGAAGTCGTCTTTATAAAAGCAGACGTAAAACCATGGAGGATCATCCCACCTGTTAAAGAGGCCTATTCTACACTTGAATTACCGGTTGGATCCATCCAAAAATACAAAATTGATAAAGGGCAACGTTTGAATTTTATGTAACCACAAACAAACCCCCTATTTTAAGAAATAGGGGGTTTGTCACCTTTTACTATGTAACGAAAAGATAAGCCATATGTTATGCCAAGCAAACACCAGAAAAATGGGGCAACTGATATGACACTTATATTAAAGAAAGCTTGAATGATATAGCCGATGATTGCTGCTATCAAACCATAATGTAGAAATAGCTCCCTTCCATTAACATGTTTTAAAGATTTAAACGCCTGAAACAATACAGTAAATACAATTAATAAATACATAATTAGTGCCGGAACACCCATAGTAACAGCCATATGTAAGTATTCATTATGTGCTTTATCGACGTATTGTTCTGTCCCAAAGACGACTTCAAAATCCTCTTGCTCTGGTAAAAAAACGGAATAATACAACGTATCAGGTCCAGAACCTAACCAAAAATATTCTTTTACAAAAGGTAATGTTTTTTCCCATATAAAAAAGCGATGCGTTCCCTCACTGCCGTCCCCTTCACCAGTAAGTAAATTTTGTGATTCCTGTAACGTATGACCAGCTCTACTTAAGATTGTTCCGTTCTCCATTTTATCGACTATTAGAACAGTTACTATTAACACGCCAACTAATAATGTCCATCTTTTCCACAAATGCTTTCTTTTCATAATCAAGAACAAAGTTAAAAAAGCTATTCCTAAAAAAATACCGATCCAAGAACTACGTGTCATGGAAAAGAGAGCCGCAATTGTAAGTAGAGAAATTGCAGTAAGGTAATATGTCCGATTTTTTATGTTGTTAGCACTTAAATAAAAGGGCACTACAAACATAGTAACAATCACAAGATAAGAACCAAAAAAATTCGGATTTTTAAATAGCCCTGCACTTCTTACTGGGTACACCTTTTTCTCTGTTGCTAATAAGTCTAATCCATAATGCTGAAATATCGCATATATCCCTACAAGTATTCCAACAACTACTATTCCCTTCATCAGTTTCTCTACTTCATTCACTTTGACTAATCGAAAGGAAAAAATAAAAATACTTAAATAAATAATCCAAGCGATCATTCCTTCAAAACGATCAACCATTCCAAACACAGCGATAAACGGATTTACTGAAGTTATTGTAGAAATAAAAATTAGTAAGAAAAATAAGGCAATCAAAAAATCCACTCTTGTAATCGGCACTTGTATATTTTGAGTCCACCATTCTCTTTTTTTGCCTAATAATGCCCAAACAATACAAACAAACAATATAAGGTAAATTAACTTTGGAACATCCGTAAATTCTTCAGAAGCGAAAGGAAAAATCATAAAAGGAAATAAAATCATAAACCACTTAACCATAAAATCCCCCCACAAAAACGTTCTCTATAACGTACCCATATACTATATCATAAATTTGGAATTTTTTAGATATACATTTTTAAAATATTCTTAAATAAATAGGGGGAAAACGTGCATGCAGAAATTCTTTTCGAACGAAAAGGGTCAATCAATCGTTCTTGTTGTTATTATGCTTGTGGTGTTAGTAGGCTTGGCTGGTTTAGTTATTGATGGAGGAAGACTCTATTTGGCAAAGTCCCAGCTCCAAAAAGCAGTAGATGCAGGAGCACTTGCGGGAGCAGATATGATGGTTGAGGGAATGACTACAAATAACACATACAATTACTCTGGATCTAAAGACAAAGCCGAAAAATTAGCACATACGAATTATACAAATAGTAAAATATCATATCTTGCTACTTTTCCTGATGAAAGTAATGTCATAAAAGTTGACGGTGAAGAAAAGGTTTCTCTCCTACTAATGTCTATACTTGGATTGGATTTATCTACCGTCAAGGCAGAGGCACAAGCAAAAATAGGTCAATTAAATAGAGTTGGTGAAGGTTTAGTTGTCCCAATTGGTATTGAGTTAAACCAAGAACTTACATATGGTTCCACTTGGGAACTTAATGACCAGCCTGGATCTGGTGTAAATGGATGGTACAATTTCTTAGATTTTTCTCACATTGATCCAACCCCACCTAATAGTGGTAATAGTGCATTAGCCGATTATATAATAGAAGGTTCCCCTTCACCTATAGAAATTGGCGACACCCTCCATGTCCAAGAAGGAGAGGGAAGTGTTAGTAATAATGTCCAAAAAGCTGTTGAATTTAGGGAAGGTCAAATTGTCTATGTCCCTGTTGTGGAGCCTATTGATGATGAAAATAAATTAGTAAAAGTCATTGGATTTGCAGCGTTTAAAATTACCGGTGAATATTCTGGTCATGCAATAGAAGGTGAATTTATTCAACTCGTCACACCTGGAGAAATCGGTGATAATACCTCAGAATACGGTACATACACATCTAAACTCATAAAATAAATGACATTTGTAATATAGTATTCTCCCCACATAATCTCTATAATGAGGTTATGTTTTTTTATTGCAAAGGAAGTGGACTTTAATGGCAACAACACATACATTTACGAAGGCGGAAGAAATTTCAAACTCTATTACCCACGGAATTGGAGCAGTTTTAAGTATTGCGGCACTAGTCTTATTAGTGGTTTTTTCCGCTTCAGAAGGAACAGTTTGGCATCTTGTTAGTTTGACTATTTTTGGTGTTAGTATGGTCATTTTGTATTTTTCTTCAACGTTACTACATGCTCTGCCCGCTGGGAAGGCGAAGGATATTTTAGAAATTTTTGATCATTCCTCCATATATCTGTTTATAGCAGGGTCGTATACACCGATTATGCTGCTCGTTGTACAGGGTTGGTTAGGATGGACCTTGTTCGGCATTGTGTGGGGTCTTGCAATTGGTGGAACTGTTTTTAAAATCTTTTTTGTGAAAAAGTATTTGGTTACGTCGACAGTCCTTTATGTCGTGATGGGCTGGATGATTGTTTTTGCTTGGGAGCCACTCGTTACTAAAATTGATGCAACGAGTCTGATACTCCTCATAATCGGTGGTGTTATCTATACGGTAGGTTCTATCTTTTATGTATGGAGAGGTTTTAAACATCATCATGCAGTATGGCATTTATTTGTTCTGGCGGGATCGACCGTTCACTTTTTCTGTATGTTAAATTTATTACCATAGATAATCCCCTTCTCTTTATGAGGAGGGGATTTTTCTTTTCACGTTTCTTTCTCTCCATCATTCAATCTAGACTCATTAAAATCCACCTCACACGGACACCATTCACCACAGAAACACCTCTACACCCTAGTCTGACAACAAAATCAGCCTTTAGACCGAATAAAGTTCATGCTTGCTACCGTTATTGTGAGAGTCCGTCATGGATATACTATAACTAACAAAAGAAAAAGAGAGGTGATCGGCTTGAATCATTTTGAAATGGAACAAATAATCCAAGAACGCCGACCGAAGTAAGGTAAGTAAAAATCTAATGGAAATGAGGTGGACATGAAATGAACATTTTTGAAATGGAAGTTATGATCGATAATCGTAAAAAGTAATCCAACTTACACTAATCCTATGACCTATTCGATGTACAAAATAATCTTGAATGGAGGATACGATAATTGATCAGCATACAAAACTTAGCAAAAAAGTAAGACCCTACGCTTTCTGAAAAATAGCCGAAAGTATAGGGTCTTATTTGATCTCTTACAATTCTTTTTCTACTGTATAACCACGATCTTCTAATAGTTGAAGAATGCCTTTTTCACCAAAATAATGGGCTGCTCCGACAATTACAAAGTATTGTTCGTTTCCTTCACCATTTAAAAACCCTTCAATTTTATCTGTCATGCCTACGTTACGGTCATCTAAAAGCGCTGTTGTAAAAATCTTTTCTTCCTCTGTTTGATTATCCGTGGCGAGAATCATTTCTTCTAATGCTTCTTCCTCACCATTTTTCCATAATGTTAGCATTTTATCCATTTCGTCTTTGGCGTTACTAGCTTCATCTAAAGAGGATTCTACTAAATATTGCTGAACTTCTATCGGAAAGCTGTCAAACATGCTCATTTGAAATTCTACACTTTCTAGTTCAATAATTTCTTTTTCTGTTTCTACTGCTGCTTCCAGAAAGTGTTGATCAATTCCAAGTTCCGCATTATAGCCAAATTTTAAAATTCGTAAGCTATCTAGCAGCATATAAACAAACCAAGGCTCGTATGAATCTACCGTTTCCATAGGAATCCCATATTGTTCTAGATATGTTTGAAGCTCTGCATACAGTTCCGCTGGGATATGATCAGCGAGAGTAGTTCCATCTGTATACATCGCCATTTCATCCATCAGTGCTTGTGACTCTAGAGGATCAATAGCAAGAATATCCGCTTCCACAGCTACATAATCGGATTGTTCAAATGCTTCTTCAATATCGGCATGTAATGGGTAAAAGTCTCTTGTTGCAACGTGAACGGAACCTAGCATATAAACCGTTATATCGTTATGTGTTGTTTTCCAGAGAAAGCCTCCGCTTCCCTCTTGCTCTTCTTGTTCAGGTTCCGGTTGTGGCTCCACCTCTACTATGTCTTCTTCTTGCTCATTGTCTTTTACTTCTTCCTTATTACAAGCAACTAATGCACTAAACATTATTAGAATAAGAAGTATGTATATCCATTTCCTGAGCATCTGCATTATCCTTTCCACCCATAATAAATAGGCAGGAATATATTAACATATATCCTGCCCACAAATAAACATATAAATGGTCTTTTACCAGAAATAACCTGGGTATCCGAAACCACCATAGAACGGTCTAGGTCCGTAGAATGGTCTTGGACCGTAAAATGGTCTTGGGCCAAATGCAGGGGCAGCGATGGCACTACCTAGCACCCCACCTAAAACGCCTCCTAAAAATGGTCCACCTAAAAACGGTGCTCCAAATGGTGCTATTCTTTGATTTGCTTGATTTCTATACATACCTACTTGCGGATATGTTGGATATTGATGCATATTCATAAATATTTGCCTCCTTCCTATAGCCTTACTAAAGACTATGTAAAAAGGCATGTGTACGTATGGGTACGTATCCTGTTTCTGTAAAAAATTCATCATTTATAGGGAATAGGATATCCAATCACCAGGTGTTGCTCCCATTTTTTCATAAAACCGCTGTGCACGGTAATTATCGTTTGCTGTTTCCCATAACATAGAGGCATATCCTTGTTCTTTCGTAAAAGCTAGGCAGGTTTGAAATAGTTGTTCAGCTATCCCTTTTCCCCTACCTTCCGCTAAAACATACAAATCATTCATAACGGTAATGTTCGCTACTCGAGTTGTACTGAAAGTAAAATATAATGTAGCAAAACCAACTAATTCCCCCTCATTTTCAGCTACAAATTGTAAGCCTCTATCTCCTTTAAGTAAGGTCCCAATTAGCCAATCTAGCTTTCCAGCAGCTGGCACTGGACTTTGATAAAAATTTACTATGTATTCATGCATGAGCTTTTTCAAATTCTCTACGTCCCGTTGTTCTGCTATTCTAATTGTCACTTGTTCCATTTTTCATTCCCCTTATCTATCAATAAATTTTTTGTTATAATGAGTGTATTAATATTTTGTACCTTTTAATAGTTACAGTTTTACACTTTTTAATAGGTACAATTGAAGAGGCGAATTGTATGCTCGAAATAACTCCAAACTTAAAGGATGACCCTAAGCTCCCTCTATACGTGCAGTTATATGAATATGTGAAGAATGATATTTTAGTAGGGAAGCTAGAAGCAGGAACACGACTACCTTCCATTCGTAAACTAGCAGAACACCTAAACATTAGCTTAAATACGGTCAACCATGCTTATCAACAGCTACTTGCTGAAGGCTATGTAGAAAGTAAAGAGCGATCTGGACTTTATATTGTGGAGCTAGAAACAGACTTGATAAAATCAAAAAAGGATATTCCGGATAGTACAACGACACAGAAGCCTAGTAAAAAATACACCTATGACTTCCGCTACGGTACAACAGACGCTGATCATTTTCCATTTCAAACGTGGCGTAAACTGATGAACCAGTTTATTCAATATAATGACGATGTTCACGTAACGTATGGGGATGCAAAGGGTGAATATCGGCTTAGAAAAGAGATTGCCTCCTATGTCCATCAATCCCGGGGTGTTCGTTGCCACCCGGATCAAATTATCATGGGTTCGGGACTCCAGCATTTATTAAGCTTGTTAGCTCAGCTTTTTCGCATCCAGGGACGGTCTAAAATCGCTGTGGAAAATCCTTGTTATGATGGAGCAAGAGCAGTTTTTCAAAATCACGGGTATCACATTAACCCTATTTCCCTAAACGAGGACGGCATTTCTATAGAAGACTTACATAAAAGCCGTGCAAATATCGTATACGTTACACCATCCCACCAATTTCCGATGGGGATGGTCATGTCCATCAAACAAAGGATGAAGATTTTGCAGTGGGCAAAAGAAAAAGACGGTATTATCATAGAGGATGACTATGATAGTGAATTTCGATATTCTGGGAAACCCATTCCCTCTCTTCAAGGGTTGGATAGTCATGAAAAGGTTGTATACTTAGGTACGTTTTCGAAATCCTTTTTACCTTCTATACGGGTTGGCTACATGATTTTAACACCGTCATTACTAGCATCATATGAGAAGTATTTTGCCTTATACGACCAGCCCGTTTCTACGATGACTCAGCACGCTTTGGCTACCTTTATGGAAGAGGGACATTGGGAAAGACACATTCGAAAAATGAGAAAAGTATATGAGAAGAAATATCGTATACTTCTCCAAGCTATTCATCACTTTTTTGATAATCGCGTGAATGTGATTGGGATGGATTCTGGCTTACACATTTTAGTAGAAGTACATAATGGTATGTCGGAGGAACAGCTAATGCAAGCTGCGGAAAGAAAAGATGTTCGTGTGTATCCTGTTTCTAAACATTACGCTTCAGGAATGGATGACACCCCACCTTACATACAGCTTGGGTTTGGAGGAATGAGCGAGGAAAATATATGGGAAGGCATTCGTATTCTCCAACAGGCATGGTTTGAAGAAAGGAGTTTTGCATGAAAAAATGGATTGTTATACTAGCCACACTACTAATAGCCATTTTAGGTTTTCTCTGGTGGCAACAACATCCACAGGACAAGGAGTTTATGAAAAGTCTCATGCTACATCAACCCGTTGATAAAACAGAGATTGATGCAATGCATATGTGGGTACAAGGGGAAGATCCTCAAAGAATTCCACTAGATGAAAATATCCAATTAATAGACTCGTTTAATGAATATGAAGCAAGTAGAGTATCAGAAGAAAAGGCTCCTCAAGCCGAAGCCCAAATTATGTTTAATTTACAGAGTGGATACACAATTATACTGAACTACGTAGATAGTACGATTTATGTCAGTCGTGATGATGTAGGAGCCGGATTAGTGGAATATGTATTACTAGATGATGCTCCTTTACTAGAGGCATCT
This sequence comes from Salirhabdus euzebyi, assembly GCF_014207435.1. Taxonomy (GTDB): domain Bacteria; phylum Bacillota; class Bacilli; order Bacillales; family Alkalibacillaceae; genus Salirhabdus; species Salirhabdus euzebyi. The sequence continues at coordinate 296,271 of NZ_JACHGH010000004.1, read as the reverse complement.
TTTGAAAATTCACTTCCATAATGGAATGCGCCTGTTCTAGCTAGACCAGGCGCTTATTACTATACACCTACTATTTCATTTCCAAATGCATGACGTATTGTGGACCAATTTTCCCCTCACGTCTAAATCCTTTATCGACAAATCCTACCTTTTTATACAATTGCTGAGCTGCAATATTTCTCTCATTTACAACTAAAATTATTTCCTCTACCTCTGGGAATACTTCCTGTACAAATGCTGGTAGTAATAGCATGGCCTCCTTTGCATATCCTTTCCCTTGATGGTTTTGATCAATAAGAAAGGCGCGTAACAAAAGCACTTCTGTATGTGTCGTAAAATCAGTAATTTCATCACTAAAATGGAGAACAAAAAAACCAATTGGATTTTCATTATGTAAAATGACAATAGGGTGGCGATGTTGATCGCCAACGGCCAAATCTACTGTTTCTCTTGGCATACCGGTAAATTGCTTTTGCTCCTCTGGTAAATCGAAATCGTATAGCTTTTCTTTATATTTTTCCTCGTACATTGCTAGTTTGATAGACATGAGCCTTTTATCCTTCCATTTTTTATTTCCCATCTATCATTACGAATAAAGACATTTTTGTCTACAAAAATATTTTATCAAACACACTTCTTTTCCCTCCCCCTTTTTCAAACGAAAAAGGGGCTAATCTTTCCTTAACGAGATAATACTTGTTTTATTAACTTTATGACTCTATCTTGTTGGTCTTCCGTCAAGCTTGACCCCGAAGGAAGGCATAGACCTTGCTCAAATAACTCTTCTGAAACAACCTTGTCTTGTTTGTGAGGGAAAAAAGTATTGTTTTTAAAAACGGGCTGTAAATGAAGTGGCTTCCATATATGTCTTGCTTCAATCTTCTCTTTTTCCAGGGCTTTAATTACTTCAAATGGACTAACACTTATCACTTTAGGATCGATTGTCAAAGTGGTAAGCCAACGATTTGAAATCGATTCCTTTCCTTCCGGCATAAAAACAATACCTGGTTGATTTCCAATTTCGTCTACATATCGTTTAAAGATTTGACGCCGCTTCTCTACTCGCTCTTCGATTTGTAAAAGCTGAGCCCTTCCTAAGGCAGCTAATATATTACTTAAACGATAATTGTATCCTATCTCACTATGCTCATAATAAGGAGCTGGATCTTTTGCTTGAGCAGCTAAAAATCTAGCTTTTTTTAATGCCTCTAGATCATTAGAAACAAGCATTCCACCTCCTGAAGTCGTAATGATTTTGTTTCCGTTAAAAGAAAACACGCCAAATCTTCCAAAACTTCCGCTCTTTTTTCCTTTATAGACTGTACCTAATGATTCCGCAGCATCTTCAATAATCGGAACGTTATATTTTTCACAAATAGCATTAATTTGATCTAGCTGTGCACTCTGTCCGTATAAATTCACAACGATTACAGCTTTAGGCAATTTCCCTTTTTGTGAATAATGGACAAATGCGTTTTCTAATGCTTGAGGGGACATATTCCATGTTTCCGCCTCCGAATCGATAAAAACTGGCTCAGCCCCCTCATAAATAATCGGGTTTGCTGAAGCTATAAACGTAAGAGAAGGACAAAAAACAATATCCCCTGGCTGAACGTTTAATAGGCGTAGCGCTAAGTGAATGGCTGCAGTTCCAGAAGATAATGCTGCTGCCCCCTTCATTCCTACATATTCCGCTAGCTCCTGTTCAAAAAGATCAACATTTGGCCCTAGTGGAGCAACCCAATTAGAATCCAATGCTTCTTCCATGAATTGTTTTTCCTTTCCTGTTAAATGAGGCGGAGACAATAATATTTTTTCCTCATTCATCCGTATCACCAACCTTTTTTATAATCCCTCGGTAGGTGGGGAAAAACTGCTCTTTTACTTCATAGTTTTGTTTGACGTATGATGTGATTTCTTCATACTGTGTGTGGTTGTATATTTTTTTACCAATGTAGTAGGGAAAGTGGTTGTGGTTTGTGAACGAGGATTTAAATTTAAAAAGTCCATCATCTTCTGCGTAGCCGCCACCTAAATGTAGGGCCTTACATCCTTTACTTTTCGCGACTTCAACCATGTAATCAAATATTAAATTATTCGGTCGTAGCTTTAAATATTTTGTTGTAGATGCACCAAAGTGGTAATGAGCAAACTCTCTACCAACGAGTAGTAACACTCCTCCGATAACTTCCTTTTCATATTCAGCAAAGAGTAATAAACTATCATGAATAGAGGATCCTTCCAGTTGCTTTTCAAAAAACGTGATATCAAAAAAATAGAAATCATCTGCTCCATTTCGATCCATCGTTTCACTATACATATCGTGGAACTTCTTTATCGTTTTGTCATATATATCAGCCGTGTAACATGTTACCCCTTGCTTTCTAGCTTTTTTTATATTCCGCTTGCACATCTTCGTATAGTCATTCCGAATTTCTTTTAATGATTTTGTTAAATCTACTGCAGTTGTTTTTCTAATGTATTGAAGGTCTATTTCTTCTTCTAAATACGCTTCGTTACCTAGCAATGGATGGCTACGAATTGTCTCTGTCACAATGTTATTTTCCTTACAAAAAGAAGTAAAGGCAGCATAAAAATGTTTACATAGCTTCTTGAGATCTTTTCCTACAATAAAAGGACCTCCATAGCCATAAGGGGTCACGATATCCTGCCAATTCCCTTCGACTAGAGGGATGGGGCGAATAATAAAAGGGTAAAATAGCTCTCCATTTTCATTTTCATAATAAACAGCTCGAAGCTCACCTCCTTCTTTTTCAGCAAATGTTTTGCCATATTCAAAAGAATAATAAACATCTAGATTCATATTCTCCGTCCATTTTTCCCAATCTGACTTACTATCTATTAAAACAAGCAATTAAGACACCTCTTGTTGTTTGCATTTTTCTTTTGACTTTGAAAGCCTGCTGTTACGTGTCATCACATTTATTTGTTTTGGTGGTTAACTCTAAATTGTTCAATCATTTTTTCTAATTCCTGTTGAATTTCCTCCATGGACAATTGGAGAAGATTTTCTGTTTCTTCCATGCATGTTGGTGGATACGTTGTTCTTACCCGATTAATCTTCGGGAATACCTCTTCCAAGTTTTCATCATTTTTACTCTGCAATTGTTCATGAAGTTTTTCCCCCGGACGAATTCCAGTAAAAACAATACCTATTTCATGTAAGGAAAAACCTGATAAATGAATTAAATTTTTTGCTAAATCTAGTATTTTTACTGGCTTTCCCATATCAAGGACAAATATTTCTCCTCCTTCAGCTAATGTACCTGCTTGAATAACAAGCTGAGACGCTTCCTTTATTGTCATAAAATAACGGGTCATTTCAGGGTGCGTAACCGTTACAGGACCACCTTCTTGAATTTGCTTTTTAAATAAAGGAACAACGCTACCTCTACTACCAAGCACATTTCCGAATCGGACAGCAACAAATTTCGTTTTGCTTTTTTCATTTAAGGAATGAACAATTTTTTCTGCAATCCTCTTTGTTGCCCCCATTATACTTGACGGCTCTACAGCCTTATCTGTAGAAATACACACAAAGGTTTTAACCTGGAAGGAATCCGCTGCATCGGCCACATTTTTTGTTCCGATAATGTTGTTTTTAATTGCTTCTAAAGGATTTGCTTCCATCAAGGGAACATGTTTGTGGGCAGCTGCATGGTAAATAATATCTGGTTTATATTGCTGCACAACTTCAAAAATTCTTTCTCTATCCTTAATATTTGCAATGACTGGAAAGATTTTTGTTTTGTCTGGATCAAGCTGTGCATTTAGCTCCATATGAATGTTATAAATACTATTCTCTCCTTGCCCTACAAGCACGATTTCCTTAGGGTGAAAGGACATTACTTGTCGACAAAGTTCGGAACCGATCGATCCACCAGCACCAGTGACAAGTATGGATTTCCCGCATATATGAGAAGTGATTAACCGTCGATCCAATTGTACGGGGTTTCGACCGAGCAAATCATCTACGTCCACATCTCGAAACTGGTTAACTGCTAATCTACCAGACATTAAATCTTCTATTTTCGGAATCATTTGGGTTCTTATTTTCGTTCGGGAGCAGACGTTCAAAACATGATTCATTTCTCGACGACTTAAGGTAGGAATAGCAATAATAATATGACTAATGTTATATTTATCTACAACTTTTTCCACATCTTCAATCTTTCCGACAACGGAAATACCATAGTACTGAAGCTTTTGTTTTTTGGGGGAATCATCAAGAAATACGACCGGTTTTAGTATCGTTTCCTTATTATTTTTTAAATGCCGAGCAACCAAGGTTCCTGCTGCCCCAGCTCCGATAATTAACGTTCTTTTATATTGAATAGGTGAATCAGTAGGGCGATTTACATAGAAAACCATCCACACCATTCGCGATCCACCGATAAAAAATAATTGTAATATCCAAATAACACATAATAGTCGAATAGTTGGTTCTGCTCCATAGAGGAAAATATGGAGGAAGGCTGTTGTGATAATGGACAAACTGACTACTTTGCATATAGCCACAAGTTCCCCAATACTAGCATATTTCCAGACCTTTAAATATAGCTTATACGTAAAGGCAAATAAGTGATGCAAAAATAAAAGGAAAACCGCTAGCTGTACCATCACTATACTCGACAAAGACGCCACTTCTGGAATAAGGATAAATGTTCCGACAAATATAGCGAGCAGAATATTTATGCTATCTGATAGCGCTAACAGTATAATCCGCTGCCAAGAACTCAACTTCTTCCCTCCTTTCCCTCTATATGAAAGAATTTTGTTAGTAGTAATAACATATGTGTAGGTCTAAAGTAGGTGCTCAGATTGTATCAATTGGTTTCACTTATTCGTGCGCAGTTGATTGTCTGGAACATCCTTTACTTTTTTAGCAGGGATCCCCATCACTAAATCGCACTTCCCAACATCTTTTGTTACAACACTGCCTGCCGCTACAACTCCCTCTTCCTCAATGACAATACCAGGTAGAATGATGGCATTCGCACCAATTCTTCCACCATTCATTACTGTCACACCTTTTATATGATGAAACCTATCTTCGGTTCTTCCCATAAAGGCGTCATTACTCGTGACGACACAAGGGGCGATAAACACTTCGTTATACAAAATTGAATGTGCTGTAATGTAGCAATTTGTCTCTAATTTACACCTGTCTCCTACTGTACAATCATTTTCAATCGAAACACCACGCCCTACAATTGTCCCGTTGCCAACAAAAACTCTTTCTCGAATCGTTGCTAAATCAGCAATATACACGCTATCTTTTATTGTTGCATTTGCATAAACAATAGCTGAAGTTCCAATGACAACACCGTTCCCAATCGTAGTTGGGGATAGTTTTTCCTTATCCTTTAATATGGAATATTTCGCTTTAGTCGGTCGTTTACCAATGACAGCATTATCTTGTATGACAACGTTATCTCCAATAATCGTTCCTTCATAAATGATGACATTGTTACCAATTGTTACACCCTCACCTAACTGCACATCATCTTGAATGATCACGTTTTCCCCTCGTTCAAAAGGTATGCTCATGTGAAAACCTCCCTCTTCTATTTGCAACTCTTCATTCAATACGGACACTAGTTTTTTGGAAAGGTTTTCCCAAGAATGATACGCTTCGACGTATTTTCGTCCTTTTCTCCCAAATTCTAAGCGCTTATCTTCATCTTGTGAGAGGGCGATAAGCGAATCAGCCATTTCTTCAGGATTATTTACTATCATTCCGCATCCGGAATTTTGTATATGAGATTCCTCCCGCTGACTTAACAATAAAATCGGTAAACTAGCGGCCATATAATCATAAATTTTGTTAAAACTAATCCCCCATTTATATAGTTCCGCATCGTTTAAGCTCACTAAGCCTACGTCAGCCTGTTCCAAAAGATAAGGAATAAACTCCTTTGGTACGGACGGCAAAAAGGTGACATTCGTTAACCCAAGGTTTTGTTTCATCTGGAGGAGTCTTTCTTTTTCTGGTCCATTCCCTACAAAAACAAAATGAATATCCTTCCTTTTTTCGTTAGCTGCTTGAGCAGATAAAAGTAAAGAATCCAAGTAATCTGTTATGCCATGAGAACCTGTATAAATAGCAATGAACTTATTTTCGAGTTGGAGTTGCTGAAAAATCTGCTCCATTTCTGATGGGAGTTTCTTTTCATAGGAATCAAATCTGCTTAAGTCCACACCGTTTGGTAAATACAATACTTTTGCGGTATCTATTCCCCGACTTTCCACATAGTGGACCGCTTTATCGAATAGCAAAATAATTTTGTTAGCTTTTTTATATAAAAACTTTTCTAACAAACTTAACCCTATAACTACAGGATTGTATTTGGATACATTGCCAACATCAATAAGTGTTTGTGGCCATAGATCCCGTTCTTCAAACAAGAAAATTGCTTTTTTCTTTTTTGCCAATTTGTAAGCAATTACAGGGGCAAAGGGGTGCATCAAGGAACCAATAATAATATCGGGATTTTCTTGCAGCTTTTTGGCATAACGGTAGGCACGAACTGTGTAATCCAACATATTTTTTATCCTGCGCCAATCATTTTTCGTATACACTTTTGTCTTCACCCAAATGAAACGAACCCCATCCAAATATTCCTCTTTCACTAATTCGTTGGAATCTTGAAATCTAGTATCCACATCCGATTGATGAACGAACGAGGAAGCAAATATCGTTACTTGGTACCCTTGCTTTACTAGCTCTTTTGCAAGGTCATACGTTCTTGTTCCTCCTGAAGCACCAGGCCCACTTGCATGATGATTAAAAAACCAAATGTTCAACGTTACTCCCCTCCATTCCAAGGGGTATTTCGTTTCACATTAAATAGATAGTCAATTGTACTTAGCCCGCCTTCGAATGCATTAAATAACTGAGGATATTCGAAAATGGAAAAGCTATGATAATCAACCTGTATCCCTTTTTCAGCAAAAATGTCATGTTCTAAATAATCCTTCCCCGTTGGACCAGATAAATAGGTCGTGCCACCAACACTTTTCACTAAATCGGATAATAGCTCCGATTTTTTTCCGTTTACTCCTAATGAGGAAGCCGTTACTAGTGGGGTTTCGATTCCGAGCTGTTTTTTTGTCCATTCAATACCTGGAATCGTAAAATCAATGAGCTTATCTCCATGAAATTCCTCATATAAACTTTCTAACTGTGGAAAAAGCTCATCAAAATGATCACTTCTGCTATAAAATAACTGGAACATTTTTTGATGATCTTCTTTCCAATTAATCGTGTCACTAACTTTTACGTCTTTTGTTAGCTGGGCGAATTTCCCTTTTGTTTCCACTGGTACTGTTAACCACTGGGCTCCATTGGGTGTTTTGATTTTGACTCTATTTTGATAGCTCCTTTTTCGGAATGGTACGGTATCTAGCAAAATCATCATGTCGGAATGTGCCATCTTGTCAAAAAAACCTAACCACGGAAACAAATTTGGTTGATGAATCGATACAATCATACAATCACCCTCACTACTTCGTAAGCTTCAGCCCACTCTTTCTTTATTTGTGTTCCTCTTAATCGGGCAAGACCATATATAAAATCATCTGTAAAATAAGGTCTGTTCATCGCTATTTGCGAGCGATATGCTTTTAGTGCATTCCACTTTTGGTCAATATGTCGTTTATCTAACCCCACAAATACTTCAGAGGAAAAGTTCGTTTGATTCCAGGGAAGTTCGTAACCTAGCACACTACTATTTTTAAACGCTCGTTTTCCTTCATTGTGAATCACTTGATGATCCTGATGAACATCATGAGAACATGGTAAACAGACAAGGTCTGGGTTTATTTCGTTGCGGAGTGTAATTAAATCATCCAAAATTTCCTGCCGATGATCAGAAAACGTACGTACTTTATAATGAAAAACGTGCATATTTTGTTCCTGTACCCCTAAAATAGACATGGAGTTCCTAAATTCTTTCCGTAAAGTGTCTTTTGGTACATCTTCTGGAATTGACTGTTCCGCTGCAGAAAATGAGACGACATACACATCCATTCCTTCTTCAATCAAACGTGCTATTAGTCCACCGGAACCTAATTCAGCATCATCCGTATGCGGTGCTAATACTAGTAATTTTTTAACTTGAAACATGATACTCCTCTCCCTTTTGCTTTCCTGCTAGCTTTTCGTAAAGTTGTTGGAGTTTAACGCTTTCCTGTTGCCAATTGAATTTTTCGAATACAGCTAACCTACCTCTTCCTCCCATTTTCTTCGCCTCTTCCGGATGATCGAACAACCATTGAATATAACTACCTATTGCTTCGGCATCCAGTGGATCAACACAAAAACCACATTTGTTTCCTTCTACAATATCTTTTAATAGGGGAAAATTTGAGGCTATCACGGGAATACCCGCTGCCATATATTCAAAAATTTTAATTGGTAAGGAATGCACATAATTCGTAATTGGGTGGCCGATATATAATCCAGCGACAGATTCGGAAAGTGTTTGTTGTACTTTTTCCCGGTTAATAAATCCAAGTTCCTTTACTTGCTGCCAACCAGGATTTTTCACCACTTCATCCCGAAGATCCCCGTTATTAAAACTTCCTGCGAGTAATAGGTGGCCATCTGTTTTCCCAATGGCCGTTACCATTTCTTCGATTCCACGCACCTTTGAAATACCACCGACATAGCAGATATTTCGACCTTTAATTGGCCGGTTCACAGAAATGTTAGCAAATTCCTCAACAAGCGGATAATTACAAATAACGGTTACATTGTTGGACACTTGTTGGAATCGTTCTGCAATGTGAGGAGTTGCCGTTATCACACTATCAAACTTCCTAGCACATTTATTTTCATAACGTTCTATCATGTTAGATACAAGCTTGCGAAAAGGTTTTGGAATCCAATATTTTGATAGAATTTGCCTCGGTACATCCTCATGCACATCATAAATGACTTTCTTTCCTTGGCGCTTTAACAACATGCCAACTGGAAGTAACTCTGGATCATGAAAATGATACATATCAGCATCTACGCGTTTCGCTTTTCGATACAGTTCTACTAACGTTTTTGTCATCCTAGCTAGCCTAGACTTCGGTTTTTGTAATGGGATTACTTGAATACCGTCAATCTCTTCTTCCTTATCGTGTTGGACGACATAATAAACATCTAGTCCTGCATGTTTTAAGCTCTTCGCTTCTTTATAAAAAATCCTCGTATCCTCCAAATCATGCACGGACGACAGCATACAAATTTTCATAGCAACCAAACAGCCTTTCTTCTTATTCAAGCTTTCGTTCATCATGCAAATAGGACAGTAATCCTAAGAAGACAAAAAACATTCGGTTATCTGGGATATCTCCACTTAACAACACATTTAAAAAACTATTAGCAAAAATCATCACAAGTAGTATATTCATTTTGTTGGAGGCTACTTTTTTTATAGAAAGTACGTTTCTTAAGAAATAACCTAGCAATAACAGAAAAAGAATTAATCCGACCAGCCCAAGCTCAACAATTATTTCTAAAAATATATTGTGTGGATAATCTCTTATATCCGATCCATAATGTAGAACTGGCCACGATCCTATACCATTACCTAATAGTGGACTTTCCATCCAGTAAAAAATAGAATCCTCATAATAGCTTGATCTCGTTCCTGCAGAAGAAGGATCTGCACCTTGAAAAAAGGCAACTAACCTCGACAATGTTAACAACTGTTGGTTCGTCTGCCATAAGTACACTAAGGAGAGAACACTACTAAGAAAAATGAGTATAATGAAAACTGCATACCCTTTTATTTTGATAAAGGATTGATTTAGTCGAACGGCATAAAAAACAGGTACTAAAATGCCGATAAATGCTGCCAATAAAGGACCACGCCCACCTAGAATTAATAAAATAGACATAAAAAAGATAAACAAAAGTAAACTCACTAATTTGATAAATATATGGTTGCGGTAAAAAAGTAAAAAACCAAAAATAATGACTGCTCCAACACTGATGAGCTGGCCAACTCCTAAATATCCACTTCCATTCACGGTAACGAAATTTACTCCCGACGTTTGGAGGTAGGCTTGAAATGCTTCATAGGTGAGCCAACCTCCAAACAATACGTTAATGAGTAAAAATCTTTTTACTCTTTCTGTACTAGGGGCAATAATGACAATAGAGGCTACAAAAGACCAAGCGACCAAGCTAAACATATGGAGTATTTTTTCGGTTGCGTATGCAGATCCTGGTGTCCAAATAAGGCTAAATAAGGAGTATATGAGGAAAATGATAAATAGGAGTAGTGATACACCTGCTTTATGCTCTATTTTAAAGCCCCTTTTGAAGGCGATGATATAAAAGCCTATAGCCACACTAGCGATAAAAAAGAATAACGTAATATCGATTGGAAACACGGAATTGATTACCGGATTTGCTTTATAGACACCTGCATGTAGAAATAGTGCAAATAACATTTCAAAACTAAATATAATACTTACTACTTTCCCAATTGGAGTCCTTTTGTTTGTCTTCACCATATACAATCCACCTTCATATGGCCTTTTCTGTTATCCAAAATGGAATTGCTTTATTGTACTACTCACTCGCACTGTCCGTGCCTGGATTATAAGCGATAATACTTATGCTCGATTTTTTTATCTTGTAAGGCATTTCTCGTATCAAAAATAACTTTTGCGTGTTTAGCAATAACATCATAGTCAAAAGTGCTATGATCTGTAGTAATGACTACGATATCTGCATGCTCCAATTTTTCCTTCGTAGCTGGCACCGTCTCATACTCCTCTTTTCCATCTGTCCACGATTGAATATGCGGATCACTACAAATAACATTAGCTCCTCTTTTCTTCAAAATTTTTACGATATCAATTACTGGGGATTCTCGGTAATCACTTATATCCTTCTTATACGCTACACCTAACAAATGAATAGTCGATCCTTTTATTGGTTTCTGTTCTTCATTTAAAATGATGCCAATTTTTTCAACAACGAACTCTGGCATACTATTATTAATTTCTCCTGCTACTTCTATGAGTCTCGTATGGTAATTGTACTCCCGTGCTTTCCACGTTAAATAAAATGGATCAATCGGAATGCAATGACCTCCTAACCCCGGTCCAGGATAAAAAGCCATAAACCCATATGGCTTCGACTTGGCAGCATCTATGACTTCCCATACGTTAAGTCCCATCCGGTTGCACAAAATAGCCATTTCGTTAGCAAGCGCAATATTAATATTACGAAACGTATTTTCAAAGATTTTTTCCATTTCAGCTATTGCAGGACTTGATACTTCGACGACGCCACCTTCTAATACAGCTCGGTACATTGTTGCCGCCACTTTTGTACAGTTTTTTGTCACTCCCCCAACGACTTTTGGGGTATTCTTTGTATTATATTTTTTATTACCCGGATCGACTCTTTCTGGTGAATAAGCAAGGAAAAAATCCTCCCCACAAGTGAGGCCACTATTCTCCAATATTGGTTTTACTACTTCTTCAGTCGTTCCAGGATAAGTGGTACTTTCTAAGACAACTAACATACCTGGATGTAGCTGCTCTGCGATTTTCTGGGTAGAATACTCTACATAACTAGTGTCTGGTTGTTGGTAAATATCTAGGGGGGTTGGCACACAAATTGTTACAGCGTCTACGTCATCAATAAACGAATACTCCGATGTGGCTACGATTTTCCCCTCTTCCACCATCTGTTTTAAATCCGCATCGACTACATCCCCAATATAGTTGATTCCTTGATTGATCAAATCTACTTTACTTTGCTGAATATCGAATCCGATTACTTGATAGCCCGCTTTTGCTTTCTCTACAGCCAGTGGAAGGCCAACATATCCTAATCCCACTACTCCTATAACCGCTTTTTTTGCAGAGAATTTATTCATTAATTGTTCAGCCAAATTATTTTGGTTTGCGTTAGATGAATCCATAACATTCCCCCCGAAGAATTTTCTCGATGTCTATTTTAAAAACCGTTATTTGTAATTAGCCATTAAATATAATAAAACTTTTCATTTATTTGAACTTCCAGCCTTCATATAGCCTTATCCAAACCTGCTTTGCATTTTCTAATGGTGCAGCCCCCCATTGACGAGGGTGTGAGAGAAAATAGATAACCTTTTCTCCATTTTTTATTGCTTCCATTGGCGAGGATGGATAGTAAAATTCTGGGTAAAATCGATCTGCATGTCGACTAGTCACATACTGCATGAAAGTATCATCGTATACTTCTAAATCGATTCCCAGTTCCTTTCGAACGTCCTCCGATAGCAATTCATGATTAATAATATTTAGTTTTCGATTGGCAAAGTCCCCATGAGAGGCGACAGTTCGCATCGGTAACCCCGTCACTTCTCGCAAATAGTGTAAATGGGTTTTAAAATCTTGCCGAATACGATCCATGTGCTCCTCTTCATAAAGTAGGTCCCTCGACTGGATGTTTTTTTCCTTAGCATAAGTGGCAATTTCTTCAAAATGATAACTAGCTTCCCCACCACTTTTTTCAATTTCTTTCATGAGTTCAAAGTCTAACGTGCTTAACCGAAAGTAAAAGGAAGAAATAATGCCAATCTCTCTTTCTATTTCAACTATTTTTCTAGCTCTCTTTATATCCGAATCAATATCATGGCGATTAATAAAGTAGCGTTTCTTCGGATTTAGACCTGTATTTATTTCCTTCCAAAAAGAGGAAATCGAATGCATTTCATATCCATTGTCTATAGCAAACTGTAGGATTTTCTTATACTCACCTAATCGGTTGGGTAGAAAAAAATCACTATGCATGCGATAAAGTAATTCTTTCATTTTGTTCACACCTACTTTAATATGCGGAAATAAACGTCCTTCACTTGTCTCCATAATCCATGATTTAAATTAGAATTGTGCCATAGCAAAACGAAATTCCCTTTATATTTTTGTACCTTTTCTTTCAGCTGGTTTATTCTTCGCCACATGATTTCTGGCTCAATTTCATCTGTATATTCAAATGTTGTTTCCATGATAATGAGTGGACTTTCTTTCAGGTTAAGCTTTTTTCGAGTTACCACATCGAAAACCGAAAATGCATAACAACAGCCACAACGAAAGCCTTCCCTTTCCGGATAACCTAACGTCATATCCATTTCCATCCCATTTTGTTCCCAAATCCGCCACGTTTCTGGCACATGAAAACGGAGATAATGCTGACGCCCTTCCTTCACTTCTACTTTAAGCAATTCCTCTAATTGTCTTTTTTCGTTTTGCCATTGCTTAGAATTACGATAAGAATTAAAGCTCGGATGAAAACCAATGATATGACCCCTGTCTTTTATCTTTTGAATCATGTTTTGTACGTCAGGGTCATCTATTCGGTAATGATTATCATAGGAAGTAAGACCGCCATTCATCAAATAAAATCGCGATGGAATCCCGAGTAGTTCTGAATAATCCATCAGCTCATCAAATGTGTCATACGGATCTTTCTGCAAATTATTTTTAATATCAAAGTATTGCTTCCATCGCGAGAAAAACAGAGAAAGATTTTTTCTCAAAATCAAATCCCCTAACATCGTTCGGGCTACATCTTTCCAATTACTCCATAATCGAACATGATCCACGTCATGAGTAAGAACAATTGAAAAGCTTCTTTCCCTTCTTTTCTGTTCCTCCCCTAAAAACTTCATCATGTACCAGAGCATTTCTACATACTCGTTCACAACTGGTCGATCTAAAAAGTTGTGTTGATAAGCGAGACTGGAAGTTGCAGGAAATCGATTGTATGAATCGAGGTCCGATTTAACATATTCCTCCCACCTCGTTACCATAAAAAAAGACGATGCAAAAATGTCTATCCCACAAACTATTTTCTCTTCCTCGATATCCATTTGGGATGTGCCATAAATAATTGGAATGTCTTTTTCTGGCGTAAAGTTATTTTTCGAAAATAGGACACATTTTGGAATCATACTTTTTTGTAAATATCCTTTTTCGGATTTAACTAATGAAAAAAAATGGTCTTTTACCGTAATCTTTTTTTCATTCGACAAGACAATTTCGTAGTCTTGTTGATCATGAAAATACTTTTCGTAGTGAATACCTAAAAATTCACCTAGCAAAATATCGACAATATATTCTCGCTCTTGTTGAAAGTTATTTGGTATGAAAATTTTCATGTTGAAAATCCTCTTTTATTTAGTTGAGTAGGCATTATTGCCTTTCATACAACCAACTTATTCCAATTCACTCGACTGGTGACAGCAATTGCCTAATAATCCCATCCTTTTTCAAAGAGGGCTGTTTTCTATAATATTGTCTTTCTATTTACTTAAACTACGACATAGCTATAGCTTTGAATGTTGGTGAGTGCTATACGACCGCTTCGGCAGAATACTTCGCTTTCCACGGGCACGGCCTCAGCCTCCTCGCGGAAAACCACTGCTGCGGGGTCTTCAGACACGTGCTATCCCGTAGGAGTCTGCGTATTCTGCCTACACTAAGATTGATTTTCTGAATCAAGAATAGTGGTAAACCATGTGGGATGTTAGATAATTCTTCCTACTAAGCCTATATTTTTAAATTTCTTTTGCACAATTCATTAGTACATTAAAGATAAGCACATGCTGAGCGAAGGAAATACACACGTAGACTCCTACCGGACTGCGAAGACGTTGAGGCCCCACAGCGAGCCTTCTGTGCGAGTGAGGAGGCTCAGCGCGAGCCCTAAGGTGCGCGTAGTGTATTTCCGGAGCGGTTCGATTTGCACAAATCAAGTTACGTCGCATTTTCTATCAACTGAAATACAGTAATAACAGTGAAAAGTGCCTGAATGTAAAAGAAGAACCATCAGTGATGGTTCTTCTAAAAGAAATCTTTCACAACAGTAATGATGTGCTGCTGTTCTGCCTCTGTTAATTCTGGGAACAACGGCAAAGCCATTGTTCTCTCTGCTGCTAGTTCCGCTACTGGCAAACTTCCTTTTCTGTATTTCAACTTTTTGTAAACCTCTTGTAAATGTAAAGGCAAAGGATAGTAAACCCCTGATTGAATGTTCTGTTCAGACAAATGCTCCATTAATGCCTTTCTTTTATCCGTTTGAACAATGTAAAGGTGGTAAACAGATTTCACCTGTTCTAATTCAACTGGTAGTTGGATTGGTAGATCTTTAAAAGCTTCGTTATATTTAGCAGCTATCTCGCGGCGTTTCTCATTGTATTGATCTATATAAGCTAGTTTTACTTGTAAGGCTGCTGCTTGAATAGGATCTAATCGACTATTATAACCAATAACCGAATGAAAATATTTCTTGGTACTTCCATGAACTCGCAGTGTTTTTAAATCTTTGGCAAGGTCTGCGTTATTGGTTGTAATCATTCCACCGTCACCAAAACCACCCAAATTTTTTGTAGGGAAAAAAGAAAAACAAGCCGCATCTCCTATACTCCCTATCTTTTTATCTTTATAGGTGGAGCCGATTGCTTGGCACGCATCTTCTATGACGTACAGATTGTGTTTTTTTGCTATTTGCATGATGGAATCCATTTCTGCGGGCTGTCCAAACAAATGCACAGGAATTATTGCTTTTGTTTTATTTGTTATACATTTTTCTATCTGAGAAACGTCTAGATTATACGTGTCTGGATCGATATCTACAAAAACAGGTCTTGCTCCCAGTTTGGAAATTACTTCTGCTGTAGCAAAGAAGGAAAAAGTAGTCGTAATTACTTGGTCACCCGCACCGATCCCAAGTGCCTCTAACGTAAGTAATAACGCATCTGTTCCATTAGCAACACCGATTGCTTCCTCCACTTCACAGTAATCTGCTATTGCTTTTTCAAACTCCTGCACTTTTGGACCCATAATGTATTGTCCACTCTCTAACACTTGCATCATTTCGGCATTTATTTCCTCTTTTAATTCCTCGTACTGCCTGGCTGTACTCATTAATGGAATATTAGTCGTTTCCATCTTCCTTTTCCTCTCCCTTCCATTGCAGTTCATATGGGCTATTTTGCTCTGCAGCATGATAGATTGCTAGGACTAATGCTAAGGCATTTCTGCCATCCTCCCCTGTTACGATAGGCGCCCGATCCTGCTCTACAGCTTTTATCATATCTTGAATAATCATCTGATGACCTGGTATGCCGAACGGATCATTCTCCACTTTGCCCATGATTTTTTCCGTTTCTGCTTCTGTTTCATGGTCGAACACCCAATGCTTTATCCAATTAGCAGTAGGTCCACCGATTTCCGCGCTACCAGTCTCACCAAATATACTAATTGATTCCTCTAGATTTTTTGGGTAAATGGTAGATGTTGCTTCAATAACCCCTAACATGCCATCTTTAAAGCGGAGAATTGCTGTTGCAACATCCTCTGCTTCTATATTCCTAATTCTTGTGTCCATATAGGCTTGCACTTGCTCTACGTCCCCAATTAGCCAAAGAAGTAAATCTAAATTATGAATTGCCTGATTCATGAGAACTCCGCCATCCTGTTCTTTCGTTCCTCTCCAACTTGCCTGATCATAATAAGCTTGATTTCGATTCCAACGCAACGTTGCATTGACATAACTAATCGTACCGAACTTATTTTCTTGTATGGCTTGTTTTAAGGCAACGACGGCCGGACGGAATCGATTCGGATGTACAACGGTTAGCTTTACATCGTTTTCATCACAGGCTTTTAAAATTGCATCCGCATCTGTCAGTGTTAATGCCATTGGTTTTTCTAACACAATATGTTTTTTTGCATTAGCAGCTTGAATAGCTAGTTTCCTATGTGTTCCACTTGGGGTACAAATGCTGATAATATCAATTTCCTGTTGGTCCAATAACTTTTCAAAGCTCGTAAACAAATGTTTAATATCATACGTAGAACCAAACTGTTGTAACTGATTCGCATTTGCATCACATAAGGCATATAATCTTGCCCCTTCTGAATTATTGATTGCTTGCACATGTTTCTTGGCAACATGCCCACAACCTACTATGGCAAAGTTAAGCATTATCCTACTCCTTTCTTTCACGTTTAGTTTATTGAGTAGAATAAAAAGGTGTGCCTCATCGGGCTAGTATTAGGCGGCCCAAGAGACATTTTCTTAACTTTACGGAAAAAACCGCCATATGTAATGACGGTTTTTTTCCTATTTTTCTTCTTCTGTTTGATTAGTACCTTCAAGAAGGTCTTCGAGGGACTCTACTGATTCTTCATCCCTAACATCACCTCGTTTTGGTTCCTCGTTTTCGTCGTCCCCATGGTCGGTTGGCGTTTCGATTACCTTTTTAGCTTTAGATTTTGAAAATAATGCTTTTAATCTATTTTTCTTTGTTCCTTTTTTCGGTCTCGTGCTAATAGAAAGCTTTTCCCCAATCAAGCTGAAAATGTAAAAATCTCCTTCTATAAACTTATTCATAACGGTACCAATAATGGGAGGTTTATTTTCTTTCAACTGGGAAACAACTGTCTGCAGTCTCTTTTTCTTCACTTTCCCGTATTCCACAACGAGAAGGACACCATCCGCTACAGATGATAGTACCTCTAACTCAAGGCCGTATTCGGCAGATGGACCATCAATAAGAACTAAGTCATAGGTGGACAGCACGTTATTCATAAGGAGCTGAAAATTCTCTGATGAAAGCAATTGCAACGTTTTCATTAATGAATATTGTTTTGAACCAGATGTGAGTATAGATACGCCTTCATAAGATGTATCTTTTATAAAAGTAGAGAAACCTACAGATGTCTCTTTTTCTAGTAGGTTCATAAGTCCTTGATCATTTGGGAGGCCAAACACATCATGTAACATTGGAGCTTCCAAATTAGCGTCAATAAGTAACACTTTTTTTTGCGTCATTGCATACATCAAAGCTAAATTGGTTGCAATTGTCGTCTTTCCCTCTCTAGCATTAGCGGAAGTAATAACAATAGTCTTTGATTGATCATACCCTTTTTGGTTTTTCAAACTACCAAAAAGCTTGCTGTACGCTTGCATCATATCAGATGAAGTTTTAAAGTCAGAGATTAGTGGTCTATCGCTCATTCTTTATCCCCCCATTCTTCTTTTAAGGCACTATTCATAACGTCTTTTTTTCTACATCTTGGGATGATTGCTAAATTTTCTAATCCATACTCCCTCTTCAGTTCATCTTCCGTTTTGATTTTGTCTCCCATTATTTCCTTGAACGTTAAACTCCCAAATGTAATAAAAAAAGACAAGATAAACATGATAATGACAATGAAAAAATAGTTTGGAAATACAGGTGCGATATCAAAATTACGCTCTTGAGGGCTTTCTAAAACGACAATGTGATTAAACTTGGAGATGTTTGGAATTTCCACCTTTACAACTTCCAGTAATTGATTAACGATTTGTTCTGCTCTTTGTATCGATTGATCTTGTACTTTAATATTCATAAGGGGTGTTTCACTAACAATCGTTATTTCAATGTTCTCTTTTAATTCTTTGACCGTTAAATCATATTCAGGAAGTTCTTCTAAAACTTTTTCTAACACTACTGTCGTCTTGATCATTTCTTTATAAGTGTTCATTAGTTGTACACTTAATTCAATGGAATCTAAATCCACATCTTCAGCTTCCTCCGCTGTAGTAACATAAAGCTTTGCACTAGTCTCATATATTGGTGTAAGAAACCAATAACAAATAAGGACAGCAAACAAACAACTACTCACAACGACTCCCATAATAAAAAATTTCCATTTATATAAAATTCTAAAAAGAAATTTTAAATCTAACTCTTTTGATTCTTCCGACATACCAATTCCCCATTTCCGAAAGATTGCTACTAAATATATATAGTAAACCTCGATTGAGATGGTGCTTGTCTATAGGTTCTTCTTCCATACGAATAGGCGGTAACTTATGAATTTAATAAGCTATCGCCTAGACTGATTTTTTATAAATTGTTTAATGGCAATGGTACATAGAAAAAATAAAACAACATACGCTACGAGCATCACAATCGCGTAAAAAAGGACAGCATAAATAGGCGGTAGGTTTAAGAAGGATGCCAGTAAAAGTCCCGAAACTACAAAAATGACTCGAACGATATCCCATACAAGTTCCCAATCCTGCTTTTGTAAAACGTCGAGTGTAGACGATAATGGAGACATCGTTAATTGTGCAAGATACATAAGTGCTAATAGTTGCACATATTTACCTGCTTCCATCCATTGATCCCCAAACACAAGTTGGAACAACCATGGCCCACTAATGATAATAACAATCGTTGGAATTAAGCCTACTAAAAATAGATTTTTCGCAGTACGATAAAATAATGACTGATACCTTTTTGGGTGTTCTCTCGCAAATTTGGAGCCTTCCCCTAAAAATACTTGTGCAACAGCCGTCCCTATTAATCCCATTGGACCACCGACTACTCGTTGACCAAGTGCCCATAGACCAGCAACAGCAGTCCCATAGTTCATCGCAATAATTAATGGGGTAATTTGAAGAGATGCTCCATTTAGGAGGGCGGACCAAGTAGAAAAAAGTGGAAACCTACGATATTCTCTTGCTACTTCCCACATTTTTTTCGGTTTTATTTTGTGAAAATCTTGTTTATGTTTTCTCCAAATTAAAGAAGCGAACAACCCACTTCCACTCATCCTGCCAAGAGCATCACCTAGTAATAAGCCTATATTTCCTATTTTTAAAAACCCACAAATTAATTGAACAGCAATCTGAACAACACTTTGATTCATTTTTGTCATGGTCATCATGACATAAGCCTGTTGCCGTATTGCATATTGGTTAAGGGTTTGATAAATGCCAATTCCGAATATGCTTAGTCCAATTACCCATATATAGCTTGTTAGTTCTTCTGCTTGAAGCATCGAAAATAGAAGCTCACCTACCATCCATAACACAAAAGTAATAAAAAGAGTGATGAATAGGATTAGCGAAAGGGACAAAGTCAAAATATTTAATGCCTTATCGTCTTTTTTCGGGAGTGGAATAGCTAACGAATACCTAAAATCAACAATCTTAGAACAGATTGCTACGATAGAAATAAAAATAGTTAATAACCCAAAATCGTCTGGACTGTATAGCCTCGTTAAGACAGGCGAAAAAACTACTTGCAAGCCTTGTGCTGCGGCTGTTCCGCCAGCTATAACAATCACTTTACTTAAAAACTGACTGTTATTCCAAATCTGTTTTAGCTTAATGAATAGTTCTTTTGGCTTTGTAATGTTAGGTTCCTGTAACTGAGTCTGTAGCTGCTTTTCTTTTTCCTTTTTCCTTTGAATAAGCTGTCGTTTTAATTCTTTTTTTTGTAGAAGCAATAACTTTTGCTTTCTCCGGTAGCGTAGCTCCTTCTCAAGCTTTCTCTTTTCTAGTAATAGCTTCTTACGTTTGTTCATTACAAATCATCTACTATAAAATTTCTAAACTTAATGAGGAATGAGTTTGTTTTAGAAATGTTGAAATATGGTTTTTGAACTGCTCCGAAAGAACGGTTAAAGCTCTCAGCCCCCACCATCATACTTCCTTCAAAATCAAATTGTTTGTTCATCTGTGAAGTAAACTTAATTGCTTCCCACGTTAATAACGTCTTTGCCTGACTATTACGTAACTTGGGATCACTCCCTGACATTAAAAGATATACTGTTGTCTCATCCCATACGATATACAAAGCCGAATGAATTTGACCTTCAGCATCCTCTGCAAAAAAAATTTTGCGACAATCATGCTTCTTACAAGCATCATCAAGTCTCTTTAAATATTCTAGATCATAAGACATCTGGACACCTTGACGATCGAATGATTTTTTGTTTATATCAAAAAATTTTTCAATATCATTCTCTGTATAAACGTCCACTAATTTCTCTGCTTTTCTTATGCTATTTCTACACCTTTTTTTACAATTAGCATAAACCTTATCCAGATCTGATAAATCTTCTATGACATACGTATAACTAGTTGATTGTTTAAATCCTTTCCAGTAAAAAGGAAGCCAGTTCGTAAAGGAATGGTGAAATGACGTTTGAAAGTGATCATAATCAGGAAGTTTATCAATTAATGCGCTATATAACTCCATTTCATTGGATAGTTTTTTTTCATATTTTTCACCGTTTTGACGAATCCAAACATTTAGAAATGGAGTGAGCACAGGAATAGTTAACACCTTAAAAATGAATCCTCTTTTTTTTATTACATAAGGTAAGCTAGCAACAATTCCCCCACTTTTTTCAATTAATGCTACATCCCATTTTTCTTCACCCACTAGTGCGTCTAACCACCAATCCTTTGCAAAGATTGGTATCGTTGGTTCATTTTTGCATAATTCTCTATATTTTTCTTTCGCATTCAAGTCATCTCCTCCTTTATGACCCCATATTCCCTAACAGTACTACTACCTTATTCAAGGAAAGATAAAATGCCAAACGTTTTTAGGCTAATCAAGTTACGAATGTAGGAGAAGAAGAATATAGTTTTAGTGTGCAATTAATTAAACGAAATTCAAGGAAGGCAAATTGGTGATCATCATGAAAAGATTATTTGATATTCTTGTTTCTTGCATAGGCATTATCCTTTTCTTACCTTTTCTTCTACTGCTTAGCATACTGATTAAACTAGAAAGTCGAGGACAAATTCTATTCAAACAGGAACGAGTTGGACAGCATGCCCGTCGTTTTATGCTATATAAGTTACGTTCCATGTATACAGATAAAAGAATAGAAAAGGAATTTGATTTTTCTAAAGATGAGGAACGAATAACGAAAATTGGATCCTTCATTAGGCGAACCAAACTAGATGAAGTTCCACAATTGTTTAATGTATTAAAAGGTGACATGAGTATCGTAGGACCCAGACCAACGATACAAAACCAGGTCGATCAATATGTAGGGAATCAGTTTAAGAGGTTAACGATGAAGCCGGGCTTAACGGGGTTAGCTCAAATTAATGGGAATCGTTTGCTGACTTGGGATGAGAGAATAGAGTATGACTTACGTTATATGGAGGAGTATTCTTTTTTTCTTGATATGAAAATCATTAGTAAAACAATACTTGTCATTTTACTCGGTGAACAGAAGTTTTTAAGAACCGGGCAGAAAAAAAAGCAGAATAAGATAAACCTCATGTTTTTAGGTGCTACAAAAACATCTTATTCCGCTTTAGAAGCTTTAATAAATGCTGAAATACCAATAAAAGTATGCGCTTCCTTAAGAAAAGTTGGTAATGCCCCAACGGATTCTGAACGAAAAGGTAATCTAAAAGATTTAGCTCACGCAAATGGAATTCCATACTACGAGGTGGATAGTAATAATGATATTATCCATTTGCTACAAAACTATCAACCGGACG
This sequence comes from Salirhabdus euzebyi, assembly GCF_014207435.1. Classification (GTDB taxonomy): domain Bacteria; phylum Bacillota; class Bacilli; order Bacillales; family Alkalibacillaceae; genus Salirhabdus; species Salirhabdus euzebyi. The sequence continues at coordinate 273,938 of NZ_JACHGH010000004.1, read as the reverse complement.
CTATTTTTGCGATCAGTTGGCCAAAAATAATTCGGAAAGACGTACTACAATATACTCCAATTGGTTGTGTCGGTTTTCATCCAACACCCTTACCTCTTAGACGAGGTGGAGCGCCATTAAACTGGCTGTTAATTGATGGGAAAACAGAAAGCAAATTGACACTTTTTAAAATGCGCGAAGGAATTGATGACGGACCAATTTTGCACCAAAAGACCTTTACAATGGATAAAGATGATTATATAGATGATGTACTCCAAAACATTTCCGAACCGGTTAAAGAACTAGTTGTAGAAGCCTATCAAAAGCTTCTCCTTAATAGAAACTGTTTTATTGAGCAGGACGAAGGTTTAGCGACGTATACGTGGAGAAGGACTCCTGAGGATGGTTTCATTCAGTGGGATGACTCGTCACACCGAATCTATAACTTTATTAGAGGTATTTCAAGACCTTTTCCAGGGGCGTTTTCCTATCTAGAAGGGGAAAAGCTTACCATTTGGAGAGCGGAGGAAGTTACTGGCTTGAAACTAAAGGCTAAAGAAAAGTCGGGTAAAATTTTATCACTTGTTCATGATGAGTTGATTATTGCCACCCGGGACTATTGCCTAAAAATTACGGAGTTCGAGTATAAAAAATCGCTTTATAGCAAGGAGAATAAAGATGAAATAGCAACATTTGTGCAATCACATAATGGGAAATGTTTGGAGGGAAAGGGATGAATGTTTTAGTCATCGCAACGCATGCGGATGATGAGGTGTTGGGTGTTGGCGGTACACTTGCACTCCACGCTCGAAATGGTGATCATATAACGGTTTGTACCGTGGCAGAGGCTGACCCAGAAAGAAAAAGCGAAACATATTTAGTTGAAAAAAGGAAGGACACATTAAAAGCACACGAAATATTAGGAGTGGATAATTCTATTTTTCTCGGCTATCACGCCACGAAATTGGATACTATTATGCACCGGGAACTAATTGCTGACCTCGAAAAAGTAGTAGAAAAAGTAGATCCTGATATGGTATATACCCATTATTGGGGAGATGTAAATAAAGAACATCGAGTTGTAACGGAGGCAATGCAAGTTGTTCTTCGACCGAAAGGGAAACGAAATAAAATAAAAGTGCTAAGTTATGAAGTGCTCTCGTCTACCGAATGGGGCATTTTTTTGGCTGACGAGATATTTAAACCAAATAGTTTTGTAGATATTACAACTACATTAGAGATAAAGAAAAAGGCATTGGAAGCGTACAAAACAGAAGAACATGCATTTCCACATCCACGGTCCATAGAGGCAATCGATGCAAGTGCAAAAAAATGGGGTTCGGTCGTAGGAATGATGGCTGCGGAACCTTTCATTGTGGTGAGAGAGACGATGCAAATTTAATAGAATGCTATCTTTAACGGAGGACTAGGTTGAAAAAGGGAACTATCTTTAACTAGTTCCCTTTTTCAACACGATAGTTTAGTTAATAATGACTAAAATTTGTAACGCGATAATGATTCCGAAAATAACAAACTGCGGAATGGTTACTTTCAATAATTCCATATGCTTCGTAAGGGTTACAATTAATACAGAAAGCACATTTAGTAGTACAATACCTACTGGAAAATAAGCCGCTATCCCTGTTAATGAAATTAATTCTAGGAAACTAAGAAAATAAATAATACCAATTGCAAATAACAATATTCCACCTTGAAGTGACATAACCCGATAGGAACCAATCAAAATCGTATCGTCGGTTACCTTTTTTAAAACATCTACCTGCATTCTTTCCCCATAAATGATATGTACGATACTCATAAAAATTAAAATGACACCTAATGCTAGTTCCACCTGCATCCTCCTACCAAACCTGTTTTATTCAAATATACCCAATCTTTACATAGATTGCTAGTACAAAAGCGCAAGCCTAAGGCAGTCATAAGGCAAGACCTGCCGTGGAGGTTTTTGCCACAGAAGGGATTGACTTATGTCCCGAGGGGGTAGGTGCTGGAGCTAGACGTGGCTCCCCCGTGCAACTAACTTATCCACAAGTCCGAAATTTTATAATTTCCTAAGCAACAATAAAAAAAGCAAGAGATGTAGTTGCACATCCCTTGCTTCACGTTGATTAGATATTTACTTTTTGTTTTTCTAATTGATCTTTAAGAAACTTCGCCATTTCTAACATGCCGTATTTTCCAGCTTTTGCTTCTGCATCACTGTTGTAATTTGTGTTTGTGTTGATATCATACGTATAAATTGTTCCGTCTTTATCCTTAATGAACTCAATACCAGCAACTTTAATGTCATTTGCAGCCAGTACTTGCTCATATTTTTCTAAGATAGGATCATAGAAATCCGGTACAATTTGGAATTTAGTCTGCTCCGCTGGCTCTTCCCCAACTGGACAAAATAGATCATCAATCGTACAAGCATCAGCAGGACAAAGTTCAAAACCTTCTGACGTATCTACTCGAACTGCATAAACAAATTTTCCTCCGATAAATTCGCAGCGTGTAATATACGATTCTGGTGATTCAATATATTCCTGTATTAACGTAATACCGTCCACTGGCTCTTCGAAGGTTTCCCCTTCTACATAATTACGTAACGCCTCAATCGATTGGAAAAGCTGTACACCAAGGCCTTTTCCTGCGCGGTTATGCTTCGTAATGAATTTTTCCCCTTTAAAAGCTTGAGCTGCTTCTAAAATTTGTTCCTTCCCAACAGCTGCAACTGTTTTCGGTGTTTTTACTCCGTATTTTTCTAATTCCAAATATTGAAGTACTTTACTTACTTCTAGTTGAAGCGCACGGCTTCCGTTAATTACGGTTCTGCCGTTACGTTCTAACCAAGCAAGGACTGCACTCGCAAGCTCTGGCGAATAACGGTGTCCCCTCGTATGCGAAGAGGCGCTCATTCTGTTGTAAAATACCCCTTGTGGAGGCTCAGCCATTAAATCAACTGTTCCGTTTTCTAAATGCCATTCCTCAAATGGAAGGTCTAGCTCTTTCAAACGTTTCGTTAAATGATCTGTCCACTCACTATTTTCATGAATCACATAAATTTTACTCACTAGTATCACCCTTTTTTAAATGTTAGTCGCTTTTGTACGTAACGCCGCTACTTTTGGCATTACGTCTTTTGAAAAACGTTCCATTTCTTCAAGCTGTGGAGAAAATTGTAGTAACAATAAATCAACACCAGCTTCTTCATATGCTAGTATACGCTCCGCAATTTGATCGGGTGTTCCTACTAAATTCGGGCGTAAGCCTCTATTTGAAACGGAATAATCTTGAAGCTGAATTTGCTGCTCAAGCTGTGACTTCGTCGTGAAATCCTTAAATCCAGCATATGCACTCGATTCTTTTACTTCCGTAATGCGTGCTAATTCTTGTTGTGCTTCCTCTTCTGTATCACGGCAAATAACGTAGGCAGCCATACCGAAGCTTTGAAGGCCTTCTTGACCTGTTGCTTCTCTTCGCACCTTCATGTCATTAATTTTCGTTTGTACCTCTTCCACCGTTCCACCGTGCATCACATACGCATCACATTGGGCAGTAATTACTTGCTTGCCTTTTTCACTCTCTCCTCCAGCATACAATACTGGATTTGGGCGTTGTACTGGTTTTGGATGAAGATGGGCATCTTTAATTTGATAAAACTTACCGTCGTAAGAGAACGTATCCTCAGCTGACCAAAGTCCTTTTAAAACGTCTAAAAATTCTGCTGTACGATCATATCGCTCATCATGTTCAGTAAATATACCATTGTATTGTTTTGCTTCTTCCGCCCACCAAGCAGAAACAACATTTAACGTAAAGCGACCGTTACTAATATTATCTATGTTTGCTGCCATTTTTGCTGTTACAGCAGGATTATGAAACCCTGGACGTACGGCAGTCATAATTTCAATTTTTTCTGTAACGGCTGCTAAAGCTGCTGCTGTAGACCAAGCTTCCAATGAATCACTTTCTGGTCCTTTTATATCGTTTAAGTATAACTCCGCAATTAGTGTCGTATCGTAACCCCACTTTTCAGCGGATTGTATAACTTTTTTTGCATAATCAAAAGTCGGTGGCATTTTTTCATCCTCTATATTACGAAGCCATCCGCCAAATATTGGTAACCAAAATCCGTATTTCATTTTCTCCACTCCTGTTCTCCCCTGTTTGTATGAACGCAGTAACTTAAAAAAACTCTCTTCGAATAAGAAGAGAGTTTAATCTACAATAGTAGGCTTCTCTTCTTATCTCACAAGCAAATCCGCTTGATGGAATTGGCACAGTATTCTTAAACGAACCCGCTGCCGAGGCTTCAAAGGGCCATGTCCCTCCACCTCTCTGGATAAGAAAATGATTATTTAATTGTTTAATGTGATAATAAAATAAAATACCAAGTATGTCAATTCATTAACTTGGATTTAGCAATGGAAATAAATTGCTAGATTTTTATACTTATTTTAGACGTTCAGCTAGTTTTAGTTGTAAGTTATCATATTGCATAGACCAAGGATTAGCTTGTTCCAATTGAGCTGCCAATTGCAGTAATAACCGGTCTTCTCCTAATCTACCCGTTACTTGCGTCCCAATTGGAATATCATTACTCGTCCAATATAATGGGACACTCATGGCAGGCTGACCTGTGACGTTCGCCATCTGGGTGAAGCTTACGATATTCGTCATCGTATCAAGCATATCATGGATCGGATTATCCCGATTACGTAAGGAGCCAATCGGAATCGGAATTTTATTTAAAACTGGTGTTATAAGGACATCATATTTTTCATGGAAGGCGTGTAATTTACGTGCTTCTGTTTGTAAAAACACCCTTGCTTCTTCATATTGTGATGCCGTTAACTTGTTTCCGAGCTCATAGACGTTATAGGAGAGCATTTCAAGGTTTTCTGGACTTGGCTCTTTCCCTACTAGTTGTGCTAAATGCTTAATGACAACTGATCCACTGGCTATCCACACCGTAATGAAGTGCTCTGCAAATTGATGAAAGTTAAATGCTGGAGCAGCAAATTCCACTTCATGCCCTAGTGCCTCTAGTAGTTTGGCTGTATGGTGTACAGCTTTCTTCGTTTCTTCATCGATAAAAACTTGTCCATTCCAGTCAGGAGTTACCCCAATCCGAAGTTTTTTCGGCTTGTTTTGCAGCGCACTACTGAAGGATTTTTCGTTAAGCAATCCCGGAAAACTATCAAAATTGCCACGTCCTTTTAGAACGTCGAGTATTGCTGCACTGTCTCGAACAGTTCGAGTCAATCCATTACTAATACTTAAATGATTCATATAATCGGAATATGGTAATTGTCCCCGGGATGGCTTTAATCCAAAAATCCCGTTGGCAGAAGCGGGAATTCTAATTGATCCTCCTCCGTCACTCCCTTGAGCAAATGGGATCATTCCTGCTGCAACAGCAGCTCCAGCACCTCCACTAGATCCTCCTGCTGACATTGCTTGGTTCCAAGGGTTTTTCGTTGGGCCAAACAATTCTGGATCTGTCGTCGGTAAAAAGCCAAATTCCGGTGAGTTCGTTTTACCGAGAATTATCATACCTGACGCTTCAAGACGGCGGACAATTTCATCATGCTCTTTTGCAACGTAGTCTTTAAGCAGTCGTGATCCGTTTGTAGCCGGATGTCCCTTGATGGAATTTAGCTCTTTAATAAGAGTTGGAACTCCTCCAAATGGACCTGATGCAGGAAATTGGGAGCTTGCATTTTCTAATGCTTCATCAAACATCGTATGGACGACCGCATTTACTATAGGGTTTAATGTTTTTATCTTTTCTATGTAATGTGCTGTAACTTCTCTAGATGTAAGCTGACCTTGATCCATCAATTGCTTAATTCCTATCCCATCTAGATTATTAAGCTCTTTCCATTCTGGCATATGTGTAGCCTCCAATCCGTACTATTACGTGATATCTTTGTATTTTAGAATGCTGGATAGAGCAAAGTTTCTAATCCATTCATCACCCTAAAAAAACAGCTCCATACCCTAAAGCACCAACAATGACGAATGCTGGATGCATTTTCCACCTTTCTAGTAATAGAAAGCTTACGATAATGAGAAATATCGTATGGTAAACACCAGCACCTTCATAAGAGCTAATAAAAAATCGAATCGTTATAATTCCGAGTAAAACAGCAATCGTTGGGCGAATGAACATTGTCATTCTTTTTACTTTTGGCGAATCCTTATACTTCATTAAAATTCGAAGTAAAATAATCATGAGCAACAGTGATGGAGCAACCGTTGCGAAAACACCGATAAATGCCCCTAACAATCCCCCTTGCTCAAAACCAATGTAGCCCGCCATTTTTGTTGCAATAGGACCTGGTAGGGCGTTCCCCATGGCAAGAACCTCACTGAACTCTTCTACAGTTAACCAACCATAACGTCTGACTACTTCATTTTCGACAAGGGGAATCGACGATGGGCCTCCACCATATCCGAGAATTCCTGGGATGAAGAAGGCTAGGAAAATTTGTAAAAAGATCATGTTGATTCCTCCACATCTTCAGCCTTTGCACTATCTTTTTTCATTAAAGCTGCTAGTAGTAGTAAAGCAATTATGATCCCAGGATGAACCCCTAGAAGCTCCATAAAAACATACGTTGCAGCAGCAAGGACAAATGTATACAACCAGCCTAAACCTTCCTTGGCCTTCGTCGTAAACTGCCACGTTAATACAGCTAGCATGACACCAACTACCGGAATCACAGCTTGAGTCATCCCTGCAACCCACTGCTTATCTTTAAATGATGCCAAAGATGTTAACAAGATAATCATGAGAATAATTGTCGGAACTATCGTTGCCAATACAGCATTGAGCATGCCAAAAACACCGGACACTCGGTAGCCAATATAACCAGCCATTTTTGTTGCAATTGGTCCAGGAAGTGTATTTGCTAATGCAAGCAAATCAGCAAAATCATTGTCATCCATCCACTTATATTTTTCGACGACCTCTTTATGTACGAGAGGAATGGATGAAGGTCCTCCCCCATACCCTAGAATCCCTACACGAAAAAAAGCTAAAAATAATTGAATTTGTTTCATGAATACTCAACCTTTTCTACAATCTATCTTACATTACCACGTAGCTATTGTTCCGTCGGTCCTGTGTTCGGTTCCTCCGAATAACACGCCTGTTTCAGGATCCCGCCAGATAATTTGCCCTCGACCGAATTCCCCAATTTCTAATTCGATTTTTATATCATGTCCTCGACGTTTTAACGCTTCTGCAACATGATGAGGGAATGATGGTTCCACCAATACTGTTTTCCCTTCTATCCATTGCCACCTTGGAGCATCGAGAGCAGCTTGAGGATTCAGTTGGAAATCAATTGTGTTCATGATCACTTGCAAGTGCCCTTGCGGTTGCATAAAACCACCCATGACGCCGAATGGACCAATTGCTTCCTTATCTTTCGTTACGAAGCCAGGAATAATCGTGTGATACGTTCGTTTGTTTCCTGCTAGTCGATTTTCATGTGATTTATCTAAGCTAAAGTTTTTTCCGCGATTTTGTAAATTTATACCCGTACCAGGGACAACTAAACCACTACCGAAATCTAAATAATTGCTTTGGATAAAGGATACCATGTTACCTTCCCCATCAGCCGTGGCCAAATAAACAGTACCGCCTTTTGGCGGAGTACCCGCTTCTGGCCACATCGCTTCCTGAGTAATGAGGGCTCGCCGTTGTTCCGCATACCTGTCCCCTAAAAGATCATCTACGGAAACGGTCATCTTCCCTTTTTCGGTTATGTATTTTTTTCCGTCAGAAAACGAAAGTTTCATGGCTTCCATTTGTTTGTGGTATGTCTCGACAGACTCTTTTTTATCAAAAGTAAATCCCTTCAATATGTTAAGTGCTTGAAGCGCAATTAACCCTTGTCCATTTGGAGGAATTTCCCATACATCATACCCCCGGTAGTTCACGCTTATCGGTGTCACCCACTCAGGATAATAGAAAGCTAAGTCGCTTTTGGATAAAAACCCATCATACTTTTTCGAAAAAGCAGCAATCTTATCTGCAATTTCTCCACGGTAAAAGCTTTCTCCATTTGTCTTTGCAATAGCTTTCAACGTTTCTGCGTGACCTTTTGAGGACCATACCTCCCCAATTCTAGGAGCTCTTCCATTTGGAGCAAAGGTATCAAACCATGTCGAGAACTGTTCATCAGTTAGTAGCTTTTTAAATTTTTCATAAGCAACCCTCCACGCCTTACCAAGAGTCGCAGAAACAGGATAACCATTTTCTGCATAGTCGATTGCTGGCTCTAGAACCTCTTTCAGGGAAAGCTTACCGAATTTTTCAGATAAAGCAGCCCATGCTCCAGGGGCACCTGGAACCGTAACTGGTATCCAACCATGATTTGGAATTGCTTCAAACCCTTTTTCTTTTACTGCGTCGATGGAAATACTATGAGGTGACGGACCACTTGCATTTAACCCATGTAGCTTTCCTTTTGTCCAAACAAGCGCGAATGCATCTCCACCAATTCCATTTGAAGTAGGTTCAACTACTGTTAAGGCTGCAGCTGTTGCAATCGCTGCATCAATGGCATTTCCACCTTTTTTCAAAATATGTAGCCCTGCTTGTGCAGCTAGTGGCTGGGATGTAGCAACCATCCCACGATTGGCGATGGTTGTTTGGCGACGGGAAGCATATGGATGGTATAACGTATCAAAGGTTAACAATGATGAACACCTCATTTTTTCATAATGTATTAATCATATCATTCTGTTTGATTGCCTGTTAATGGAAACATAAAGTAAGCATAGTGAACTTTCATTTTCAATACCAAAGAAAAAAGTGATTTTCCAAAAGAAACGTGAATCATAAAGATTCATACTTCTTTCGCTTTCTGTACGGAAAGTCTTTTCCAACCTACAACTGAATAAATCCACGTAACTACTGGCATTACAAGTAAAAACATAGCGAACGGTGCATACATGAGAACTGGGACACCAACGATTGTGCTACATAAGATAGCGAGTAGACTCCAAGGTACGAGCCCTGCAAACACCACCGTTGAATCTGCTAGGATACGAGCAAGGTGCTCCTTGGAAAAATATTTATTCCAAAATGGAAAAAGTGCTCGACCCGTTAATATAATTGGAAAAGATTGATTAGGGGAGATGAGCGACACTGCTCCTGCTATCCCAATTGATTTGCTAGTATTTTTTGATAAAGAATGCTGTTCCGTAAATATTTTATTTATGTACGGCTGTACGATATTTGTATCCTCCATGATTTGGCAGTACGCTCCAACAATTAAAATAAACAGAACAAAGGGTAGCATATCTTGCACGCCACTTAAAGATTCAACACCGTAATAAAGACCGGTTGTCCATTCACTAGCCTCTGTTCCACGAGCTAGCAAAATGACAACAGCAACCCCAATTGCCACCGAAAACGACAGTTTCATTTCTTGACGAAGTAAAATCATCATGAGTAACAAAAATGGAGGGACAAGCGATACAGCTAAGGATCCTAAAGGTAATTCCTGTAAGGTCATATGCCCTTCAAGAGACAACTCGGGTTTTGAAATAGATACATCTAATACGAGAAATAAAATCGTTGATACTAATATGCCCCAAAGCATCGTTGGGAGAATGACTCGAAAATGTTCCCGAGTCTCTAATTCGACTGCATTACGTAAAAGCTGAAAGGAGCTTGAAATAGGAGAAGAGCGATCACCAACAAAACCTCCTGATACTAATGCACCAGCAACCACTGGTAACGGCAGTCCAAGCTGTGCAGCAGCAGCCATGAGTGGAACTCCAACAATACTTAAACTAGCAATAGTCGAACCGACAATCATTGACATCATAGCTGTCACAAGAAAGGCAATCATAAAAAAGTAATTTGGCGAAATGAGTGATAAAAACAATGTGTTTACGTCATCAATTGTCCCCGAAAAATACCACGTTGGAAGAAGCATGCCAATAAAAAACAAAAGCCAGGCAACATTTCCATTCCTTTTTATCCCTTTCCAAGCAAAAATACGGAAGTCCTTCATCGTATACCCATGTTTCCATGAAATGCCACACAATACGAATAACCCTGGAAGCATTGCCAGATAGAGTGGTAAATCCGAGGATATCGCAATCATTAAGAAAGTAATCGTAATAGAAAAAATGAGAATAATTTCTAAGAGAGAGAATGCTTTTTTCATCTAAACCGTATCTCCTTCTATTATTAGCAAAAATTGGCTGGTCGCCAAGTCCTTAGTGGCGGAAGCCTTAATTTTTCTTATACTTTAAACCTTTAACAAAGTTAAACCTTCTTAAAGTACAAGCAAAAAATGCACCTGCATTGCGCAGGCACATTTTATTGTACTACGATTATTCGGATTTCTAAAGAAAACGGAAACTATTCTTCTTCCTCGATAGTCCATTGGTGATCAAATTGGACACAGCCCTTTAACGTTTGGGCAACTGGGCAACCTTTTTCAAAAACATTCAACGCTCTTTCTGCAGCTTCTCGTTTCCCTTGTGGTATGACAAGCTCGTAGTGACACTCAATTTTAGTAATTCGTAAAACACCATCTACCGCTTCAATTATTCCTTTAAAACTCCCTGTTAATTTACTAGGAAAAGTAGGTATTTGACGCGCTTCCAGCGCACCTGATAATGTACCGGTTAGTCAGCCACCTGCCGCCGATACAATATGATCAAGAGTAGAAGGATATTCTAGTTCCGGCGAAGCCTTATAAAACTCCTTCACTCCCCCATGAACCCCATAGTAAAATGGTTCTTCAAATCCCGCGATATAAGCACGACGATTCGGGCGTTCATCTTGGATAATTTTAATGTTACTCACTTCAATAGGTTTACCCATCTAATTCACTCCTTTTTTATGAATTTAAGTAGTCTTCTATACAGTCGGCTAAGTATCCTTTTCATATAGTAATAAAAAGGATACTAAGCACTCAGTCTGTCCAAGTTTTTCTATACAATTATCCTACTCAATATACTAGCTTAATAGTACAAAAAGGTAAGGAAACTTATTTTCCCGATTTTTATATAAAGGGAGGTTGTTAATGATGGTTTTTCCAAGAAGAAGACGTCGGCGCCCTGGATTTTGTGTTTTCCCTGGTTATCGATACTGTGGCCCTGGATGCAGTGGACCGGGTGCACCTATTAATGCTGTAGATGCAGCATGTCAAGCACACGATGTATGCTATCAAAAGTATGGACCCACCTGCTTTTGCGATCAACAATTTCTTAGACGACTTCGTCCATTAATGAACCCACAAACTCGTGAAGGAAGACACGCCAAGTTAGCCCATGACTTTATTAAAATCAATTCTCTTTTTAAATGCTAATCCAACTCCTTTTAGTCATGGAGTTGGTTTTTTTTGAATCGACCATCTTGTAAAATAGGAACTGTATCATACATGTTCCATTGACTACAATGCTCGACGTCCTTATCGTATCCTCTTAACCGTAGCTCTCTTCCACTTCCACAATTCCATATTAAATCCCTTATTTTATGACTTATTCCCCCAAATGCAGATGCACAAACCTCAGCTTCTGGTGATTTTGTTCCTGATAAACGAGACAAAATAGCTCCGGCTCCGAGGTAATCTTCTACTGAGGGCCGAAGATGATCCTCACCAGATTTACTATCATTCCAACGTTCTCCGCATGGGATGACTGTAATATTTCTTTGGTATTTACTATGTAATTTATGAGCAGCATTTGCAACGGCATCAGCATTAAGTAAGCAGCCAATTAGTAAAGCTGGTACCTTTGCAGCAATCCAAGAACATACCGCTCCATTTAGAGAAGATAATACAAACTTTTGCTCTTGATGGGTTGATTGAAACGTTACCGGTGAAAGAGTTGGCTGATTTGCATTTACAGCCTCCTTTCTACCTAAAATGTACGTGGCACCTACTTGATAAGCGTATGCTTTTCCATCCAATTCGGGAGGGTATGGATAAATGATTGCCCCTTGATGTAACGCTGATACGACAGTCGATGAGAAACTAAATACATCTACAACAATAACAATGTCCCCTCTTTCTCTTGCCTCTCTCGCACCGCGTTTTCCCCATTCCAACCGACATGTATAAGGAGATTGATCAAACATCGATGAACACCACCAGTTCTCACATTTTTATAGTACAGTAAAATTATAGGGCCTAAAGAAAAAATAAATAGACTTATATTTCACAAAAATATATAATGGGAATTGGGTTCTGCCCATAGAAAAAGCACTCTCTTCATGGAGAGTGCTTTTCTAATTTCATTTTTAAATAGTTGTCCATCATATTTATTATTTGTTCATAATACGCATCACCGTGTGGAACGAAATTACTTTTATTCACAAACTCTCGAATCATCATTTTTTCACCCTGGTCATTATATTGGAAACCTACCATGTCCACACCATCCTGCTTTCCACGGAAACAAGCACGAAACTCTTTCACGTCCACTTTTCCAATTCCTGCTACTTCTTCAAGCTGTAGCACAAAAGCAGCCATGCTTTGCGTAAATTCATATAAAAATAAATTTGCCATCTCCCGGTCGATAAAATCACCCCGAGTGACAGAGTAGTTGATGACCCCGAGAGAAACTAGTTCCTCAAAAGCAACCGCTATTCCCAATTCCTCTTTAATTTTCCCTCACACCATCTTCAACGGTTTCATTTGCCAATATATGTCCTGCTGCAGTTATATCATACATTCCTGGGTAGTCCTTTTTTTTCTCACTACGAATCTGAAAATAGATATAGTCTGCATCTTGTTCTCTACTTATAAACCAACATTGAATTGTTTCGTGCCAGAAACCTTTTTTATGTACGTCTTCACGGGAGGCTACTCCTAATTCATTGCGATTATCATCAAAAATTTTCAACCGTTCTGTGTCCATCTATTTCTCCCCGTTCCTTTTATCTAAAAAATAATCACGTACTTCATGCCAATTGTTCACTCTCACATAACCTGTTTCATTAATATTGTGTTCAGAAGTGAATAAAATACCTTGCCCAGAAAAGTCTTTAAAATTTTTAACATTATCATCTATAAGATAATCAGCATTTATAATGCTTTTGTTACCGCAAAACACAAAATTCATATCCGACAAAAAAGGAAAATGCTCCTTCAACCATTTATACTTTGCCGCAAAGGAAGTCGGTACCTCCATTGCCGCAGTTGCTATGAAAATTTCGTAATGCTCGCTTAATTCTTTGATTACCTCTTGACTTCCTTCCATTACATCTAAGTCTTGAAAAAAGGTAGGATCATAAACATATTCAAAAAGCTTTTTCGCAAGGTCAGGACGGAGGGTCCACAATCTTGTTCCAAGCAAGTCTTCTTTCGTCAACGCTTCCCCGAAGTCACGGTTGTATAATGTTAAATGCTTCGTCGTAAAATCAGCCATTACTTCATCCATATCAATTGCAATACGTTTCATATTATCCCCTCTTTTGTCTGTTGTTTTTCGTGTTTTTTTATAGGTTGTGGCACCAAGGAGCTTCAAAGAGCACGTAAAGATTTAGTTCCATTGCATTTCCCTTGCGTTAAAAAAATTCAGTTTTTATGATAAACGTACAATTCCCCGTTTTCAGCTCTTTTAAAGCCTGGACCAGTAAATCCACGTTTCTTTAGCTCTTTTTGCATAAAAAACATCAATCCACCATGGCCAACAATTAACACATCTTCATTTGTGGAAAGAACTTGATCTAGCGCCTCATTTAATCTTTTCATCATGCTATGTCTACTTTCATCTTGTGAATGATGATTAAAATAAAATGCCAATCTCGTTAATATAAAATGAACATATAGAGGTAGTTTTATATTTTTTTTAATAAAAGGAGAAACAGGTATTTCTCGTAGTTGCTCTAAATAAATAATGTTCCCTTTAAATGCCTTTTGTGCAGTCTTTTTTGCCCTTAACAAATCACTAGAATAGCATCTTTTCCACTCAATCTCTTTCAAATCTATTTCTTTTTCTTCTACATCAGAATTGTCATACTCTACCATCCACTTTTTAATCTGGTCAGAGGTAACGAACTTGTCCGGATACCCTCTTTTCACCTTAAAATGCCTTAACAATCCAACCTTCAACATTAACAACTCCTCATTTACCCCAAGAGACAAACACATTTCTATCGATACTATTATAATCGCCTTTTCCATTAATAGAAAGTTTCATAGGATAAAGTAGAAAGTGAATAAGGGGGTGAATCATTCATGAGTTACACAGGCGGTTATGGTAACAGCGGATTCGTGTTACTTGTCGTATTGTTTATTTTGTTGATTATCGTTGGTAATAGCTACCCAATGGGTGGCGGCTACGGTTACTAAACCTTAATCAAGCTCCCAGTGCAATTAGCCCATACTGGGACTGCTTCTAAACAATTAACAATATCCTAAGTGGAATTGTTAGAACCTCCTTTTTGATATAGAACCTATGAGTTTGTATAGCTCATAGGTTCCTTTTTTTTAGCCACTATGTATAAATACACTATCCCTCATCTAAATCAAAAAGGGCCCTACTAGACAGGGCCCCAAAAATTAATGAACGGAATGCTTTAATTTAGCGTCTCTTTCATGCCTTTCAATAGCTAATTCAATCAGCTTATCAATTAAATCACTGTAGGATATACCAGAGGCCTCCCATAGCTTTGGATACATACTGATTTTCGTAAAGCCAGGAATGGTGTTCACTTCATTGATATAGATCTTCCCGTCTTTTGTTAAAAAGAAATCAACACGTGACAAACCTTCACAGTTTAACGCTTGGAACGCCTTTAAGGCGGCCTCTTTAATTCTTGTTGTTGTTTCCTCATCAAGTTCAGCCGGAATATTTAAGATGGCACCACTTTCATCAATGTACTTTGCTTCATAGGAGTAGAAATCAAGCTGAGCTGTAATTTCACCGGGAACAGAAGCAATAGGTTTTTCGTTTCCTAAAACGGAACATTCAATTTCACGTCCAACAATTGTTTCCTCAATTAAAATTTTATGATCATATTCAAATGCAGATTTTACACCGGCATAGAATTCTTCTTTAGTGTTCACCTTACTTACCCCAACAGATGAGCCTTGGTTCGCTGGTTTTATGAACATTGGTAAACCTAGTTCTGCCTTCACTTGCTCATAGTTAATCTCATCCTGAAAAACTCTCGTATACGTAAAAGAATTGGCCACATGTAGACCAGCATCCCTCAAAAGACGTTTAGCTACATCTTTATCCATACTCACTGCTGACCCTAGAACGCTAGGTCCAACAAATGGGATGTTAGCAACACGAAGCATCCCTTGCATACTACCGTCCTCACCTAACGTACCATGTAGAATAGGAAATACGACATCCAATTGTTCCAAACGAACAGCACTATCAGCTTCCATTAATTGTTTTTCACTTTCTCCTGGAACGATAGCCACACCTCTGTTTGATTTATTTAATTGGATAAGCTTTGGGTTATCCTCATGAAGTAAATAGTGTGAAGCATCATTTAAATGCCATCTACCCTCTTTATCTATCCCAATTAACATTGGATCATATTTCGATTTATCGATTGCCTCTAAAACATTTTTTGCCGATTGTAAAGAAACCTCATGCTCTGCTGATTTACCACCAAATATGATCCCAACTTTAATTTTACTCAATGTGCCTACTCTCCTTCACCTGAACATGTTTTGAAGAAACTTAGGTTACTCCTAAGTCCTTATAAAAAATTTATTCTGTATCCTTAGTTATATCATATTAGAATCATATAGGCATTCGTTCCAAGAAAATTTTTCACCTAATATTCTTGCTAAATAAAAAAACGCTAAAACCTGAAATTAAGTTTTAGCGTTTATCCTTAATATTTTTTTACTTCAATTGTGCTAATCATTAAGAAGGAAAGCACAATCATCAATACCATATACATTGGTGCTGGAATAAAAGGCATTGCTGCATAGCATAATGTTAGTAAACAGCCTGCTGCCGTTATAGGTAATCCAACGAAACGACCATTAAATGTCATCACATTGAATCTTGCTAGGCGGATTGCACCTGCTAAAATATAAATAACGGTTACCCAAATACCAGGGACACCAAAAGCACTTATTGTAGTTTGATAGACTAATAGCGCAGGAGCAATACCAAAGGAAACAAGATCACATAACGAATCTAGCTGCTTACCGAATTCAGAAGTAATATTTAACTTTCTAGCAATTTTACCGTCAAACCAGTCGGTCAAAACAGCCAAGAAAATCATTAAAACACTAATATGCGCCATTTCATTAAACATAAATACAATAGCTAAAATCCCTAAGGATAGATTAGATAATGTGACAATATTTGCAGTTTGTTCTTTTATCTGCTTTATTGTATGATCGATACGTTCAGATAAAAACATAGGTCATCACTCCATCATTAGATGTCTTATTAGAAAAACTTGGCTTGTCGCCAAGTCCTTATGGCGAAAACCTTATTTTTTCTTATACTTTAATCTTTTAACAAAGTTAACTTTCTTAAAGTATAAAAAAGGTAATACAAAACACAGTAAATAGATTATACTATGGAATTACATATTTGACTATAAAATTCGGAGGGAAACAGCTTTGATTAGACTTTTCTTTAAACTACTTGTCGAATTAACCGGGAATCGATTTGTGTCCAAACTGCTTGTCAAAATTAGCCGATCGAGATGGAGTAAGGTATTAAATCCACTTTTTATTCGGGCATACAGGATTGACACAGATGAAATGGAACACCCCGTTTCCAGCTATAAAAGCATCCACCACTTATTTACGAGAAAGTTAAAAACAGATGCCCGCTTAGTTAATACAGGTGAAGATGTTATCATTAGTCCGGTTGACGGAACGATTAATTCATTCGGACGAATTGAAGGTAATAGTACTTTTGAGGTGAAAAATTCGGAACTCGATTTAATTGAAATGCTCGGGACAGAAGAGGAAGCGAAGAAATTTATAAACGGCCATTATATTATTTTTTATTTATCACCACGAAATTATCACCGGATTCATAGTCCTGTTGAAGGTGAAATGGAAAAAAATTGGACTCTTGGCGGAAAGTCCTATCCTGTCAATAGATTAGGATTGAAATACGGGAAAAGACCATTATCGTCAAACTACCGTATTATTTCAGCATTAAGCAGTCAAAATGGAAAAATTGCAGTTGTTAAAGTTGGTGCACTTAACGTTAACAGTATCCATATGATTAACGACTCATCTAGTCTGAAGCCTGGTGACGATTTAGCATACTTCTCCTTTGGATCAACGGTAATTTTATTAATTGAAAATGAAACATTTCATTTCGATGAATCCATCCAAGAAGACCAGGAAATACAATTTGGTAAAAAAATCGGATCTTTTTCTTAACGGAATGCTCTCTTCTTTTGGAAGAGAGCTTTTTCTATGTATATGGACACTCACCCATTGTTTAACAGTGCATATGTTGACATTGGGAGGGTTGAACATGCGTTTATTAACTGCTAAAGCAATAAAAGATTGTGACTTAGAAGAATGGAAAAAGGATGCCCTCTATACATTTGAGGAGAAAATGGAAAATACGGAAAAACCCTTTCCCTGTATTCCAGCTACCCAAGGGCATGCTTTAGACCATTTTCGTTATGGATTTGTAGCAGAACTACGGAAGGAATCTTCCGCCAACAATTTGGCACAACTACTAACGGAATATTCACAGGTTTACCGGACAATCGGTAACTACACGTCCTTAATTGTATTTTATGAAACATCTTCCCAACTACTATCTGTTAAACAATATGAACAGGAATTTTGGGGTCAGTTAAATAACATTACGGAAATGGATTTGAAAGATTGGCCTAGCCATATTCCGGTGGATCCCCATGATTCTTTATGGGAATTTTGCTTTCACGGGGAGCAATATTTTATGTTTTGTGGTACACCTGCCCATCAAAATAGACAAAGTAGATACTTCCCTTATTTTATGTTAGCCATTACACCTAGATTGGTACTAGAAAATTTTCATTCTTCTCCCATCCACGCAAATAAGATTAAATCGAAAATTAGAAAAAGACTTAAAAACTATGATTCCATACCCATACATCCTGATTTAAACACCTACGGGAAACAAGACAATTACGAGTGGAAGCAGTATTTTTTACATGACGACGACACTACTCTTTCCAAATGCCCTTTCCATCGATTTATAAATAAATTTAAAAAATAACTCTTGTTAGAGAAATATATATAATTTCGGCGTAAAAATGAGGAATTTCTAAAATAATGGTGGTAAAAAAAGAAGATAAGCGTAAGTAGTGGATGTACGTCTAAATCCCATTGAGTTCACAGGAAACACAGACTTATTCGAGCTACGGAATATTGTTCCGAAAGATTCCGTAGCTGGCTGCCCTACAAATAGCAAGGAGCCTGATAAAAATGTAGGTTATCTTAGCTGTCGATACGGGGAGTAAATATTTAAGCACAGATTTGTTTAAAAACGGCTAATGATGTAAAATAATTTACTTAAGTTTGTACATATTGTGTCTAATCCAAAAATTAGGACAAATCCGAAAGTAAAAATGGTATAGTCATGGTAGAAAAAATAAGAGGTGAATTCATAATGAAGGGAAACATCATTGCCGTTATTCTATTGACTTTAACCGCTTCTACTCTATTAATTGCATGTAGTGAAGGAACTACTAACGAAACAACAAACATTAAACAAATAGTACATGACTATAGTGTTGGCAACATTACGACTGGTTCTGCTTCGATTACGTCTAAACAATTGACTGTAATCGATGGTGATGGTAATAAGACGGCCTACGACTTACCTGAGGAAGAATTTTTTGTTTCCATCGCACCCTATATCAATGAATCTCATCCTTGAACGAACCATAGCTTGACAGGTTGTCAAGGCGAACTAATGAATCAAGAATTTTACGTCTATTTGGAAGACATGGAAGGTAATGTCATAGTAGATGAAAAAATGACAGCAGCTGCTAACGGATTTATTGATTTGTGGCTTCCACGAAACCAAACATATTATACGAAAATTGAATACAATGGAAAATCGGTAGAGTCTGAGCTGTCTACTTTTGAAAATGATAGAACATGTATTACAACGATGCAGTTAATGTAAATGAAAAGCACCTATACTAGGTGCTTTTTTTCATTCAACATTTGCTCTCAAGACTTTTCTACCTAGCGAAACCAAGTTGCATCCTGATCCATATGAGCAAATGGAATATCCGTATCCACTTCTCCAGTAATTTTTTCTCTTGATTCGTTCTCTCCGTTTAGCCACTTGGCAAAATCGAACACAGTGGGTTCTTGGTCCCCACCTAAAGCGAACCACGTCTTGAGCGTTTTTGGAAAATAGGCAGACGTATGAATCGTACCTGCCCAACTTTCATATAGGGTAGAAAAAACCCCTTTATCCGTATCATTTAATAATCGAAAGGCATCATAACCCTTTTTCAGTTGCCCCTTCTGGTTACGAATCGTTTCTTCCCGGCGTAGTGAATCTACTAAATGGTTCCGATTCTCATCTTTCATGATTTCAAAATGGTTCGTACAAACGTTTGATTGGCGCACTTCAATACCTCTAGGACTTGCTTCGACAATATAGGTTTCTCCGCTTCGATCAAAGACAACATAACTAAAAGAGTGGCGATGAGGTATTTTTTTTAACATGTCAACAGCCTCTTTTACGTTCGCACAGCCTTCCAACACCATCCGACCAATCATGCCACATATAAATCCAATTCCTGGCTTTCTCCGATGCATAAAATTATAGCCAATCACAAGACCCTTTTCATTCATGCCATCAGGTCGACCAGTTATCCGCTGTGTAGGACCAACTGTTGCATAACCACCATCTGTCGGTTGAAAAAAAGCGTATCTGCCTTCATACGTTTTCGGGTGATAATCATAATTGCGAATAAAGTAATCTTCACCAGTAACTATGGAACATCCAGAACGAACATAGTCTAATCGATAACCACCAAATTCCTTTAGTACTTCCTCCATTGACCAACCTAATGCATCGCCTAATCCTACTAACTCGTCCCAAATAGTCGGAGCAAATTGATGGATAGCATCCTTTGCTTCCTGAACGTTAATCGAAAAGCGCGCTTTTCGTACCTTCCATTGTCTTGCTCTATTTTCAAGAATAAGAGAATTCTTCAACTTTTCCCCTTGTTTATAGCCAAAATCGTAGTGAGTTCCACGGAATTGAATAATTTCACTATGTATGGGCTTCATTTTTTCGTTACACCTCTTCTGCTGATTAAAAATGTCCTTCTAGCATAACGGAAATCGAGACAAATATCATTCCTGATGCTTGTTTTCCCTCATTTATCCAGCAGAAAAAATAAATATCACTAGAACTTCGATATATATCACCTGAACAAGAAAATATATCACTCGGTTGAAACAATTTATCACCTTAGCTCACCTATTTATCACCTTATTCCCCTCGCTCAATCAAAAAAAGGTAAAATAAAAAAATAAATGAAACATTTTTGTATCCTCATGTGTGTTATAGGTGAAAGGAGATGGGCAGATGGAAATTCAATTATTACGTACGGATAATTGCGTTTCAGAAATAATGAACAAATATGCTGATATGGTCTTTCGTCTTTGTCTTGTCCAACTCAAAAATAAGGCAGATGCAGAGGATGCATTTCAAGAAATCTTTATAAAGCTTTTTGAAAAAAGCCCTCTCTTTCATGACGAAAAGCATTTGAAAGCTTGGCTTATTACAGTTACAAGTAATCATTGTAAAAATAAGTTTCGTAGCTATTGGTATAAAAATCGCGTGAACATAGAAGAAATCATTATCCCAATCGAAAACAAGAAAGATCAAGAAGTAATCAAATATGTGATGGAATTACCATTAAAATACCGAACAGTTATATACCTTTATTACTATGAAGGCTATAGCACAAAGGAAATTGCCGGACTTTTAAAAAGTAAGGAAGCGACTGTTCGAACCCGACTTGCAAGAGGAAGAGAATTGCTGAAGCATCATTTAAAAGTAGGAGGTTTTCCGGATGAGTGATTTCAACTTGAAAGGATTTGACTCCATAAAGGTAGATAAAAAGTTAATAAGCGAAACGAGTGATAAAATTTTGAAACAATCCGTTAGAAAGAAATCAAATCGGGCAAAAAGTGTTTGGATTGCAGCTGCTAGTGTAATCATTGCTTTTGGTACTTATTTTTTATTTCAAAATGGGGGTTCTATAGATCAAGCTAGCCCAAGTGATAAAGGTCCAGTTGTGACGGAAGATGGCGGGATTAACATACCAGCAATAAAAATCCCTGAGAATAATGTTTCTGCAGATATGATTGGACTTATTGTGTATAACGGTAAAATTTATACACAAACAGATACAGAAATTGATCAAACAGCAGCAAAAAATTTAATAGGAGAAAAACTTGGAACGACGAAAGCTACAATTGATGAATGGAGTTCCCAAGATGAATACGCGGTTGAATTTGCTTCTACTATTGGGGTTGTAGATGTATATACAGTACAAGGCTATGATAAAGATTTTCGCATAATGGCATACGGTGAACGGCATGGTGAAATTTTCTCGGAGTTTTACGATTGTTTGAATGGCATCACTATTCATAATGGCAAAGATTTGTTTGGCAAGCTAAATCTAGTTGGCAACGTCACAAAAGCAGAGTATCGGAGCCATGATGATTGGTACTATAGTGTCGATAATTTCCGTCCTTTAGATGATGAAAAATTGGTTCATGCATTCATCGATCAGTTAAATGAGACGACACCACATCCATATGATCAAGTTGAAGAAGATCTAGGTGAATTCCGAAATGATGAACACTATCGAGAGTTAACTCTTCATTTAGAAGATGGATCCCGAGTACGGCTAGTTGTCATTAAGGATGGTTATGTTCGTTACGGATTTAGCAGTGTATATTTTAAGATGGAACAGGAAGTATTTACTCAACTTTGGGATAGTATGACAATTCACTAAACACAAAAGGTGCTGCACTTCATAAAAAGTACAGCACCTTTTTTATTCGACAAATATCGGGTGGTGACAGGCACCCCTTTCTGCTATCATTCGATTGCGCTTTACGGAATCGGGGAAGGTTTTTGAGAGTAAAAGGGTGTAAAGTTGTTCGCGCATCTGATCCCCGGTTGGAATGAGTTCTTCCATTAGCACTCTTGTGTTACTTAACACTTCACCAACTGTTTCCTGCAATACTGTTTCCATTAGTAATTGGTGGCGAGTACTTGCGCTTTTTTCACTTCGAAGCACTGCGGATTCAGCTGCAAATAATAGAATGGCAATGTCTGATAGCTTCGTCAACACTTCTTGCTCCTCTTCCAATCCCATACCGTACTTTTTTCTTGCATACTCTACTAAAACTAAATATATAGCCCGGATATCTTTAATCGTTTCAATAGGGCTCTGTTCCGCTGCATCTTTGACCATGACATGCTGAAAAGCTTTCTTCACCGCCTGCTCATACGGTAGTTCACCTTTTAAACTCTTCTTCAAAAATTGACCAGTCAACAGTAAGCGATTAATTTCATTCGTTCCTTCAAAAATTCGGTTAATACGAGAATCCCGATAAATTTGTTCAATGGGATACTCACTAATAAAGCCTGCTCCGCCGTGTAGCTGTAATGCTTCATCTGCAATAAAATCAAGCGTTTCAGAACCATATACTTTGCACGCTGCACATTCTAATGCTAGCTCTGACAATCCTGCCACAATCAATTTTGGGTTATCTGATCCGTCTAGCCCTTTTAATACTTCCTCTAACAAAAAGGCGGTTCGATATTGTAGCGCTTCTGCCGCAAAAATACGAGCCTCCATTTTTGCTACTTTTTCCTTCGTTAAACCGAACTCCCCTAACGTTTTGCCAAACTGTTTCCGATTGTTAATATGAGTCAATGTTAGCTTTAATGCTTCCTTAGCCCCACCCATACAGGCTGCCCCTAAGTTAAACCTACCTAAGTTTAAAACCGTAAAAGCAATAATGTGTCCCCGGCCAATTTCTCCGAGCACATTTTCAATGGGAACCACGCAATCTTCTAAAATAACGGATCTAGTAGATGACCCTTTAATACCCATTTTCTTTTCCTCTGGACCGAGGGACAAGCCCGGGAAGTCCTTCTCTACAATAAAAGCTGTAAACTGCTTTCCGTCGACTTTCGCATAAACAATAAACGTGTCAGAAAAGGCAGCATTTGTTATATAAATTTTGGTCCCATTTAATAAATAGTGGGTACCTGATTCATTTAACTGGGCAGTCGTTTTGCCGCCCATAGCATCTGAACCTGCATCTGGCTCAGTTAAGCAGTAAGCCCCCAGATACTCTCCGCTTGCAAGCTTCGGTAAATATTTTCCTTTTTGTTCCTGTGTTCCATAATAAGTTATTGGCAACGTTGCAATGCACGTGTGATTCGAATGGGCAACCCCATAGCTTCCAGTTCTTCCAACTTGTTCCCCGACAATTGCCTTGGTAACTTTATCTAGCCCAAGACCACCGAACGACTCCGGTATGCTATGAGCAAGCAAGCCTAATTCCCCTGCTTTTCTCATTAAATCAGCTACAACTTCAAATTGCTGTGCTTCTATTTCATCCCTTTTAGCTCCCACTTCCTTCGTTACAAACTGCTCTGCCGTCTTTTTTATCAGTAAGTGTTCATCAGTAAAGTCTTCTGGGAAAAAGACGTCCTCTGGAGCAGTTTGTTGAACTAAATAAGATCCTCCTTTGATAGAGGATAGCGTGTTACCCATTTATCTTCCTCCTTTATTTGTAATCCAGCCGTTTTGACTTAAAATTGGTACAACCTCACTTGAATCCATTGCCGTAATAAAATCGATGTCAGCTTCTAAACCATGACGCATCATCATTTTACCTACTGCTGTTTGCTTCAATAAGGTATCAATATTCGCATTATTTCCCTCATATAGCTTCCAAGCACCAAGTGCAGCATCCGTTAACGTAAAGTCTCCCAATCTAGTTAAATGATCAATTAAATGCCCACATCCTACCAAATCTTCTAAGCAAAACTGTCCACTAGAACCTGCACAAATGAAAACTACATCCTGATTGTCATCACATAACTCTTTCGCCATTGCTCGATTGTTTAGTAACGAACTAGCATAAATCGTAGCTGCACCAGCAGCCCCTCGAAGGGCAACCGTTCCGTTCGTTGTCGATAAAATGTATGACTTCCCCTTCGCCGTCGGTGTTAGTAGGGAGGGACTAGGTAGCAAAAAGTCTTTAATTGGTAAACCGTTACTCTCTCCGACTAATTGGTACGATTTATCCGGCCGCCGACTTGCCTTCCTTAACGCTTCACGATCATTAATAACCGGGAAAATCTTTTTTGCGCCTGCTGCTAACAACGCACAAATAACAGAAGTTGCCAGCAATACATCAAAAACGACAACTGTCTTGCCAGGTAAAAGTCTGGGATTTATATCTTCTTTTTTAAAGATAACGTGTATTTTTCTCACCACAACCTACAATCCACTTCGCGAAATATGATTGGCATAAGCAATTAACCCTTCTGCTGCCTTATTAAAGTGAGCGAAGCGTTGGTCATTCGTCTGCCCTTTTTTATAACGATAATAGATTTGTTGGACAATAACAGCTAGCTTAAAATAAGCAAAGGCAACATAAAAAGGTAAATTCGTTAAATCCCTACCCGTATAGGCTGCGTATTTTTCCGCAAACTGTTTACGAGTATAAAATCCTGGCTTTGTCGTAACTGGCGGCTTCCCTAAACCACGTTTTAAAAACTCCGGATCTGAATCTTCCATCCAATAGCTTAACGTGACACCTAAATCAGCCAATGGATCTCCAACTGTCGTCATTTCCCAATCAAACAAACCCGTCATTTCACGTAAGTTATTCGGATTAAACATTGCATTATTACACTTAAAATCATAATGGATAACGGTTGCATCACTGGACTCTGGCACGTTACTCTGTAACCACATCATGACATTTTCAACATGAGGAATATCGTCTGTCATCGCTCGCTCGTAGCGGCGATTCCAACCTTCTACTTGTCGCTTCATAAAACCGTCTGGCTTCGTAAACTCCGCTAACTCTGTTTTCGTATAATCGACCTGGTGAAGATTTACTAACGTCTTTATCATTGTTTCAGAAATCAGCTCTCCATTTTCTAATGACTCCTCTACTCCTTTAGGGAAATCCGTATCAAATACGACACCTTTTCGTCGTTCCATAACAAAAAAAGAACTGCCAACAATGTCAGATTCCTCTTCGTAAAGAAACGGTTTTGGTGCGAGCTTAAAATGTGGATGTAGAGCGCGGAGAATGGTAAATTCCCTTTTCATATCATGTGCTTTTGCGGCAACCGGACCAAGAGGTGGCCTTCTCAAAACCGCTTCCCAATTCCCCATGGATAACAAATAGGTTAGGTTGGAATGCCCGGAAGGAAATTGTTCAATACGAAGAGGGCTGTCTGGCAAGTTTGCAATTTTCTCGCGTAAAAACTGCTCCAGATTAGCTGCGTCCAACTCCTCTCCCTTTCGAACAGGGATCGTATCCTTAATCATATTATCTCTCCTTTACTTTAGTAGTCTCCATAAATTGTTCTAGTTTCGCACGCATTTCAATTGGTAAAGCAGAAGCTCTTTGTGTATGAAAATCAAAATGAACGATGGCAGCTTTTCCAGTAGCAATTATCCCTCGATCATTGACAACTTCATGATAAAGATGAAAACTACTATTCCCAATTTTTTCGACTGACGTTTCAACGGTTAGTTTTTCATCAAAATATGCTTGTTGCTTAAAATCACAAGAAGTAGAAGCTAAAATAAACTCCCATTCGCCCATTTCTAAACTAGCTCCTAATTCCCTAAATAATTCAATACGAGCTTCTTCCAAATAAATAAAATAACTAATATTACTTACATGACCTAGACCATCTGTTTCAAATGCTCTCACTTTCACCGTACATTCATGAATCATAAAATAACCTCCTAACATTAATTAACTTTCTCTTTTTTCGGATACTCGTACCAACCTTTGCCCGTTTTTCGTCCTAGATGCCCAGCTTTTACTTTTTCTACAACCGATTTAGCAGGCTTATTTTTTGGATCCCCTGTTTCCGCGTAAAGCTGTAAGTTTGCGTAATAGCCGACATCAATACCGGATAAATCCATTAATTCGAATGGCCCTAAAGGATGACCTAACGCTTTTTTTGTAATCATGTCGATATCCTGATAATCTGCGTACCCTTCTTCATATAAAAAGAGGGTTTCTTTGGCAATAGCAAATAGAAGACGATTAGCAATAAAACCGTAAATCTCTTTTTCCATTAATATGGCCTTTCGATCAATTTGTTCACAAAAAGCCAAGAC
Source organism: Salirhabdus euzebyi (assembly GCF_014207435.1). Classification (GTDB taxonomy): domain Bacteria; phylum Bacillota; class Bacilli; order Bacillales; family Alkalibacillaceae; genus Salirhabdus; species Salirhabdus euzebyi. Next base: position 247,591 of record NZ_JACHGH010000004.1, on the reverse strand, counting down.
ACTTTCCGTAGTATCCTGTGATGTTTTCTCGCTTTTCACAACTTCTATACAGTCCATAACGAGAGGTGGGAAGAAGAAATGCATATTACAAATTTTATCTGGTCTTGATGTGACTTCTGCTATTTTCGAATTCACAATCGTTGAGCTATTCGTCGCTAAAATGGCATGGGAAGGCACTATATTATCTAATCTCCTAAATACATCTTGCTTTACATCAAGTTTTTCAACAACAGCCTCAATTACTAAATCTACTTGATCTGCCGCTTCCTCTATACTCGTTGTCATATGGAGTCGTGTAAATGCTATCTTTCTCTGTTCATCTGTTAATCTACCTTTTTGTACCCATCTATCCATATGTCCTTCTAACTGAGTTCTCGCTTTTGCTAATGCTTGTTCACTTATATCCTGAAGAGTTGTCTCATATCCTCCTAATGCAGCAAGCATCGCAATTTGATGCCCCATAGAGCCAGCACCAATAACGGCGACCTTTTTGATTGTTGAAGACATCTTATCCTCCCTTTCTTACTAACCAACTGGTATGTTTATAGAAGAAGAAGGGGAGGCACTCACACCTCCCTATCCTTCTTGCCATTCAATTCCTTGACCAACCATCTCAATAAACATATTCGCAACTTCAACATCCTTGAACCGTCCATCTTGATGAAACCATTGATAAGTCCAGTTACAAATACCAAGAATGCCAAGTGTGACTATTTCTGCTTCTATCCCAGGTCTAAATTCACCTGTTCTCATTCCCGCTCGAATTACTTTTTCTATCGCCTTACGAATTTGATCACGCTTCTCCCGTACTTCTTTCATATGCGTTTTATTCAAATGGCGAAATTCACGGTAAAAGACACGGGCACTTTTTCCTAATGGTGTAATGTTTAGAATAATCATCGAAATAAGCTTTTGCAGCTTTTCCTTATTCGTTATCGATTCATCACTCAAAATTTGTTCCTGTTGTTGAAGTAACGTATCAATATACTGTCGATGTATCGTCATTAACACCTGTTCTTTACTAGAAAAATAGTAATAAAAAGCCCCTTTTGTTACCCCTAAATCCTCGACAACCTCTTGAATCGAAGTCTCACTAAACCCTTTTTCCTCAAACAAGCGAATACATGTAGCGATTACTTTCTCTTTCACTTAACGTATCCTACTGACTAGCTTGATAGGTTTCGTGAGGATTTGGGGCCTCAAACCACTTCTTCCCTAATTTTTCGGCGTAAAATTTTCCCAACATTCGTCTTCGGTAGCTCTGGACGAAACTCTACGATACGAGGAACCTTATATGTCGCCATGTTTTCCTTGCAATAAGCAATTAGCTCTTCCTCGGTGCATGTTTGGCCTTCTTTTAAGACAACAACAGCTTTCACTGTTTCCCCTCGATACTCATCAGGCACCCCAACAACAACAGCCTCTTGAACAGCTGGATGCTCATAAATTACTTCTTCTACATCACGTGGATACACATTATAGCCACTCGCAATAATTAAATCCTTTTTCCTATCGACAATATACACGTAACCGTCTTCATCCATGGAAGCGATATCCCCAGTGTATAACCAGCCATCTCGAAGCGTGTTTGCGGTTTCCTCAGGCATATTCCAATAGCCCTTCATTACTTGAGGCCCGCGAATAATGAGCTCCCCTTTTTCGCCAAAAGGAACTTCCTTCGTACCATCCGATAGATCAACTACTTTGTATTCTGTTCCTGGAACGCCAATGCCAATACTACCTGGCTTTCGGGTAGAAAACATTGGATTACAGTGAGTAATTGGGGATGCCTCTGATAGCCCATATCCTTCTAAAATCATCGAGCCTGTTTTTGCCTCAAAAGAACGCATTAGTTCACCAGGCATTGGTGCGCTTCCACTGTTACATATTTGAATACTATCGAGCCCATATTCCTCTGCTTTTGGGTGACTTGTAATGGCTACATACATCGTTGGAACTCCTGGGAAAGTCGTAGGTTGAAGGTTTTTAATTGTTTGAAGTACTTCTTCTAATTCGAATCTTGGTAGTAGAATGTTCAATGATCCGGTATAAATAGAGAGGTTCATTCCTGAAGTCATACCGAATACATGGAAAAGAGGTATAACAGTTAAATATCTATCTTCGCCAAATGTAATCTCGTCTTTAAAAAATTCATATGCTTGAAGTGTATTTACCACAATGTTTCGGTGAGTAAGCATTGCTCCTTTTGATCGACCAGTTGTACCACCCGTATATTGAAGAACAGCGATATCTTCGGCTGGGTCTATTGCAACTGGCTGTGGAGGTCTTTTAGCTTGTTTTAAATAAGACGTAAAATCAATCGCTAAATTATCTTCTGCACTATCCTCCCCTAACGCTACTTGTATAACTTGCTTCACGGATGTCTTATCAATAATTTGATTTAGCACTGGCAACAGTGGCTTATAAATGACAATAGTCTCTGCTCCAGAATCATTTAAAATGTGTTGAAGCTCTTGACCTACAAGCATCGGATTCACCTGTGTTACCGTACCGCCTGCCTGAAGAATTCCATAGTAACTGACAACATATTGCGGACAATTCGGAAGCATAATCGCAACTCGGTCCCCTTTTTGTAATCCATTATCCTGTAGCACAGATGCGAAGGCGCCAACCTGCTGACCAACCTGATTGTAAGTAAATTCCCTTCCATAAAAATGAATCGCCTTTTTGTCCCCATATTTTGCGATTGCCCCCCCTAACATGTCGTACACAGACATATTAGGTATTTCTAACGTCTCGCCTTGAATGTGGTCGGGATAATGCTTTAACCAAACTTTCTCCATTTCTTCAACCTCCTAAAAAATTTTTATTAATATAGAATAGGCAAAGGCCTAGACTGCATTCATTCCACCATCGACTGCAATAATTTCACCAGTCACGTAGTCAGAAGCCCTGGAAGCTAAAAAAATCGCCACTCCTTTTATGTCTTCATCACCACCTAATCGTTGCATTGGCGTTTGCTCAACAACTAAATCACCAGCCATCATCAAAACACCTTTAGACATTTTCGTTGGAAAAAAGCCTGGTGCAATTGCGTTTACATTAATGTTATAACGACCCCATTTTGCCGCTAAATCCTTCGTAAGGGTCACAATAGCTCCTTTACTAGCGTTATAACCAATCGCATCCATTACCCGTGGGTCCACTCCATTTAGTCCAGCAATAGAGGAAAGATTAATGATTTTCCCACTTTTTTGCTTGACCATATGTTTTCCAACAGCTTGGGACATAAGAAAGGTTCCTGTCACGTTCACCGCCATTACTTTATTCCATGCTTCTAATGGCATCTCTAAAGCCGGAGCCCCCCATGACGCACCACTGTTGTTTACCAAAATATCAATTTTTCCGTAGGTAGTAATCGTTTCATCGACCACACGCTGCACTTGTTCTGGATTGGAAACGTCACAACTTAGCGCTAACGCTTCTCCACCGCTTTCTTTAATTTCCATTACGGTTTCCTCACAAGCTTCTAATTTTCGAGAGCAAACAACAACCTTTGCCCCAGCATCCGCAAATGCAATTGCCATCTGCTTTCCGAGACCTCTACCACCACCTGTTACAATAGCTATTTTATCCTTTAATTGAAACAATCGATCTACAATATTCAATGTACAAGTACCTCCCCCGTCTATTATGATAGCGCTTACAATTAAGTTGAAAAAAATATTGGTAAATACCAACCAGTTGGTATGTTCTTTCTAAATTATAACAAACTATTCAGAATATTAGAACATATTAATGTGAATTTTCCCAACTATTTTTTCATGGATTTATGCTATACACCTAAAACAGTCTTATTAGTCATTCTCTTTTAAATGTATGCGGTTACTCTATTTTATGCTCCTCATTAACACAAAAGACTTCCCCTAGCCTAGAGAGGAAGTCGATCTGTTAATCCATATGTTTCGTTAAAAATGCATTCATCTTTTTTACGTATTCTTCTTGATGTATAACAAATGCTTCACCATGGCTAGAATCATCAAATGTCATGATTTCAGCTTCACTTTTCGTATTTTCATATAATTCAAATGCCATTTCCGTAGGCACAAAAGTATCATCATTTCCATGAAAATATAATATAGGAATTTCCGCCTTTTTCACTTGATCAAGAGCTGAGGCTTCGGTTAAAGAGTACCCTGCACGTAGTTTCGTCACTAGACTAGTAGTTGGAAGAACTGGGAAATCAGGCAAATGAAACATTCTTTCCATCTGATAATCAAACAAATCATAAACGTTCGTATATGGGCTGTCAGCTACAATTGCTTTTACATTGTCCGGTAACTCTTCCCCACTTACCATTAATACAGTAGCGCCTCCCATTGATACACCATGTAGAACGATTTCACTAGATGGGCCATTCTTTTCAATCACCATGTCGATCCAATCTACATAATCTAATCGATCATGCCAGCCAAAGCCGATATATTCTCCATCACTTTTTCCATGTCCACGCATATCTGCTGTGAATATGTTATAGCCAAGTTCTTCATAATAATACTGACCATACAACCCCATGTCTCGACCTTTTCCTAAATAACCGTGGGCAAAAATAACTGTTTTATTTGTAGGCTCTTTCGCTTCTAAAAAATATCCTTGTAAAGTTAAGCCATCGTCCGTCTCGAGTTCCCAATTCTCAAATTGTTGGCTGGAAACCCATTGACGCCAGCCCCCTTTTAAAAATACATCCATCGCTTGAGCCGAAACTTGTAAATCTTGATTATCTACTAAAAAATCCTTTTGTTCTCTTTTAATTGCTAAATCATAAAAATAATAGCTTGCTATAATATTGGCAATGAAAACGATGCCAAGAATTCCAATTCCAAGTCTAATCCACAGTTTCTTTTTCACCCGAGGTCACCTCTCTCTATTATGCTGTCTTTCTATTATAACGGAAAAACCCCCATTCGTATGATGGTATTTGTTAGCAAAATTCTTTCAATTCAAATAATTCGACAATTTTCGGGGCGTGACAGGCACCTTGATTATTCGTATGATAAAAAGAGAGGTGAAAATACTATGAAAAACAAAATTGTCGTTTCCTTTAGTGGTGGCAAAGATTCTACTCTCGCCTTACACCGACTAGTTCAATCAGGAGAATGGGATATTAATTCCCTGTTAACTACTATTACGGAAGATTTCAAACGCACAAGTATTCACGGAGTTCGAGAAACTCTCCTTGATAAGCAGGCAGAGGTGTTAGGCATCCCGCTTCGAAAAGTATATATCCCAAAAGTTTGTTCAAATGAAAAGTACGAGAAAATTATGTCCGCTGTTATTGAAGAAATGGTAGAAAACGGTGTTACGCATATGATGTTTGGGGATATTCACTTACAGGATGTAAAGAAATATAGGGAGAACATGATGGGCAAAACACCTATTAAACCTGTGTTCCCGATATGGGGTGAAGAATCACATCAATTAATAGAAGAATTTTTGACGAGTGGCTTTCAAACAGTCGTTACTTGCTTGGATAGTCAACAACTTGATCATTCCTTTGTCGGTAGGGTTATCAATAGGACTTTTTTAGAAGAGCTCCCCAAGTCTGTTGACCCATGTGGCGAAAACGGGGAATTTCATACCTTTGTATTTAATGGTCCGCTTTTTCAGAAGCCTATACAATTTACTGTATCTAAAGAAAAAACAATAACGAAAGATGTATTCACGAATGAAAACCGATTTTATTTTGTTGATTTACTACCTTCGCAAGAGTAGACTTCCTAAATAAACCGTCTTTTCCATTCCTACAAATGGCACTAAACACTACACTAAAAGCCGATATTAATCGGCTTTTTTTATTTTGTTTTACATATACCTATACTTGACATAAATTTATTTTATCTATATAAATATTTTATATACTTAAACTAATTTCCAATGAGGTGGAAGCATGTCCAAAGATGATCAATTTACGAATTATATAAAAGAAGCTTTTTCCCTATTAGAGAAAATAAATGCCCAAGTTGTAAAAGACCATCAAACGTTTATGAACAATGACTTAACTCCTAAACAACTTTTCATCTTACAGACAATTCGTGATGAGAAAAAAGTAACCATTAACCAACTTTCAGAACGAACCATGCTATCTGCAAGTTCAGTAAGTCAAATAATAGCTAGACTTGAGAAAGATAGATATGTGAGAAGGGATATAAACCCCGAAAATCGGCGAGAAATAATAGTGAAGCTCGATAAAAAGGGACTAGAATTGTTTAAGGAATATGAAAAGATTGACGACAAAATTATTGAACAATACTATGGTAATTTCTCCTTGCAAGAAGTAAAAACCTTTCGGGACTTAGTAAAAAAACTACATGACGAAATGAAATCAGAATCGTCAAGAAAGGAATCATAATGGATCAGTTAACATTTAGGAAGGGGTACCAACATGATAAAACTTACCGTACTTCCTTCAATAAGCTAGCAAAACAAATCTTTGGCATTCATTTTGAAACATGGTATGAACATGGTTTCTGGACAGATCAATATGAGCCCTATTCTTATTCATACGATAAGGAAATTATTGCAAATGTTTCGGTAAATAAATTAGATTTAATGGTTAACAAAAATCTTTACTCTGCCATACAAATTGGAACGGTTATGACCCATCCAGACCATCGAAACAAAGGATTATCTAGAAAACTGATGGATAAAGTTCTTGCAGATTACGAAGAGCAGGCTGATATTATGTATTTGTTCGCGAATGATAGCGTGCTAGAATTTTACCCAAAGTTCGGATTCCATCGAGAAGAAGAATACCAATATACACACAAAGTGAATAAAATTTCTACGACCAAAACTCTACTGCATAAACTTGATGGAAAAAATAAAAAAGACTTAACTTTTATTTACCAATACGCACAAAAAAGAATCCTTATTACAGATAAATTCTCATCTAGTAATGCAGCAAACCTTTTTATGTTTTATTGTTTAAACGTTTTTCCTAATGATATTTATTATGTGAAAAGCTTAGATGTCATTGTCATTTTTCAACAGCAACAGGATACGGTACATCTTTTTGATATCCTATCTACTAGACCCTTTTCTATTAAGGAAGTACTTGTATCTATCCTGAACCCTATCGTCACCGAGGTTGTCTTTCACTTTTCAGTAGATGATAAAGAGCTGAATGTGGAGAAAATCAATTATCATAGTAGCGAAGTTTTATTCTGCAAAACAAAGCCTGAAATTAGTTGGCCAAAATACGAGAAGCACCCTCTTACCTCACAAGCCTAAAAATATTTTCCTTGGTGGTACTTTCCTTACTTTCACTCACCTAAATACTTTTAAAAAATACGCATGAAGATTTAAGGTCACGCGTATTTTTTGTTTACCTCATCTCATCCTTTCTAACTATTTTATTTTTCTGAATTTTTGTTATACTAAAATAAATACTTAGTAGTAGGAGTTGGTCATATGAAAAGAGAAGATTTAATAGCTCCAGAACATTACAATATCGTCATGGAAATGGAAAAGTACGCAAAAGACACAAACCGAAAAGCGTTAATTTTTCAAGATGAAATGGGAAGTAAAAAGGAAATTACATATGAACAGCTAATGAAAAATACCAACAAGGTTGGGAATGCCTTTTTAGAAAGTGGATTGAAACGCGGGGATAAAATACTTGTTATGATTCCTCGTCTTATAGAAGCTTATGAAGTCTATTTAGCTGCCTTAAAAACAGGAATTATCATTATACCTAGTTCTGAAATGCTGAAAACCAAGGATTTACAATATCGGGTTTCCCACGGTGAAGTGAGTGGTGTGGTTAGTTATTTTCCTTATATAGATCAGTATAAGGGGATTAAGGAATATGATCAGCTAACAAAATTCAGTATTGGGGAGTCATCTGAAGGTTGGCTTTTCTTAGATGCATTAAAAGAGGATGCTTCCGACCATTTGGAAATCGCGAATACTACTAAGGATGATATTGCCTTTTTACCTTACACTTCTGGTACAACAGGTAATCCTAAAGGTGTTGTTCATACACATGGATGGGGCTTTGCTCATCTGAAAACAGTATCAGAAAATTGGTTAGGTATACGTGAAGGTGATAAAGTATGGGCCACAGCAGGCCCAGGTTGGCAAAAGTGGGTATGGAGTCCTTTTCTTTCTGTTCTAGGTTCCGGTGTAACTGGATTTATTTATAACGGGAAATTTAATCCTCAAAAATACTTAAGTTTACTACAGGAAAAAGAAATAAATGTTTTATGTTGTACACCAACGGAATATCGACTCATGGCGAAAGTGGATAATTTAGATGACTACACTCTACCTTCTTTGCATAGCGCTGTTTCTGCTGGAGAACCATTAAATCGGGAAGTGATTGACACATTCAGAAAGCACTTTAATATCACGGTTAGAGATGGATATGGACAAACAGAAAATACATTACTATTGGGCATTATGAAGAACATGGAAGTGAAGCCCGGCTCAATGGGCAAACCTACCCCTGGTAATGAAGTTGAAATTATTGATGAAAATGGTGAAGCTGTTCCAGTAAATGCAGTAGGTGATATTGCCGTAAAACTTGATAGCCCTGCTTTATTCCGAGAGTATTATAAGGACCCTGAACGTACAGCAATGGCTAAACGTGGTGATTATTATATAACAGGGGACCAAGCGTCAAAAGATGAAGATGGATACTTCTGGTTTAGTGGTCGGAGTGATGATATTATTATTAGCTCTGGGTATACAATTGGTCCATTTGAAGTGGAAGACGCTCTAGTGAGGCACCCATTTGTTCAAGAATGTGCGGTTGTAGCCAGTCCAGATGAAATTCGAGGAAGCGTCGTGAAAGCATATATTGTTTTAAGGGAAAATGTTGACAAAAATGACCCTACTCTTATTCAAACTTTACAAGACCATGTAAAGAGTTCTACTGCACCATACAAATATCCACGACAAATCGAATTTTTAGATGAATTACCTAAAACGACGTCAGGAAAAATACGACGTGTTGAACTGAGACATAGAGAAATGAATAAAATGCCAAAGACAAATAACTAATGATAAAAGTCTAGAATACAAATGCTATTCTAGGCTTTTCTATTAGCAACGATTAGCTCCAGTGAGCGTATTAAAAAAAAGAGACTGCTCAGTTAGGCAGTCTATCTGTCCATACTAATAAACCATTTCTATGTCATGATAGTACTTAAACTCTAACAAGTTATTTGCCGGATCAATTAAAAAGAATGTCATATGTTCCTCTCTTTTTCCCTCAAATCGTACCATTGGCTCCTTAAAGAAGGGCAAATTTAATTCATTGGCAAGTGCTAATAAATGAACATAATCATCTTTTTCTAAAAACGTTAAGCCAAAGTGACGAGGATACATTTTTGGTTTTTCATCAATTTCATCTGGATGTAAATGACATACCACTTGATCACCAAAAAAGTCAAAAGTAACTCGATCATCATACCTTCTTGCATTTCGACAGCCTAGACTTTCATAAAATTCAACTGTTTCATCTAAATCCTTACAAGGAATCGCTAAATGAAACACTTTATTCGTTTCTCTCATAAAAATGCCTCCTTAAATAATCAAGCTAAACATACGTAATACCACTTAAGGGCTTCCAAGAAAAATAAGGCTATAACCTATTTGACATACAAAAATTATATTCGCCAAGCATTAATTCGTTACACGTATCCTTTAATTTGTTTTAAAAATGGAAAAATGGGCTCATATCCCATTCATAAGTAAACCAAAACAAAAAGGCACTCCTTTTCAGGTGTGCCTTTTCATCCTATTTTATTCTGCTTGTTTCTTTGGTTTTAGCTGATCCATTAAATAATGGACAAAAACATCATCTCTAACTAACCATGCTTGATGGTTTCTTTTCAAATATTTTTCTGCCTCTTCAAAGCTTGGAAACGTTTGGTCCATTTTAATGTTGTTTTTTTCTATTTCCCAAGTTTGTTCGTCAACTGAGGCAATAAAAAATAGCTCCTCAGCAAGGGTTTTATATAAAGAACCAAATGTGGATCTTTTCAAATTATATCGGTTTCGTTTGGCATCCTCTCGTAAAGGCTCTAGTGGAAAAGTCTCTGCAACAAATTTATTGTATGCATCGTCGGTAAGTGTGCATCCTGAAGCCTTGGCATGACCGCCACCACCGAAAAGCCCAGCAAATTCAGAAACATCAACGTGATCATGAATCGTTCGAAAACCAACTCGCTTACTTCCTATATTTAAGATTGCAATAAAATCAAGATGTGGATATTCTTTTCCTAATTCATTTCCAAGCTCAGAATGGTAGGATTCTGCATAAACTATTCCAGCATATAGTCCCTCCATTTTTGCTTGAACGAGTTCTCTTCTCTTTCTCCTTATGTAACGCTCTATTTTGTCGTCTTCCATGTCTAACACTTTTTTCTCAAACTCATCAAAATAAAAATGGTCACTTGATAAAAGGCGATCTATCATTTTCTCTTCAAACTCATCAATCGATATAAGGAAAAAAAGTGCATTAAGACGCTGTGCTTCTAGGTTATTATTTTTCTCCCATTCCCAAGTATCATATTGCCGAACAAGCTCAACAAATTCAGCAATCCCATTTGATGGTTCCAAATAATCATTCTTTACCAAATACTCATAGAGCAAGGAAGTTGCAGACGTCAGTTTTCCTTCCTCATCTTCTACTACAACTTGTCCCCAGTCATAATCATTAAAATGAAGGGCTGTTTTATGATGATCAAGAAATTGCACCTTTCCCCCAGCTTTCACATACTCATCTAGCTTTTTTTCATTTTCTTCGTTCACACTCAAATCAGTAATGATAAGTAACGTATCTTTATCCTTATTGTTATCAAGAAACCATTGAACTTCCCGGTCCAATCCCCCAACAGAATTGTAACGTACATTCACCTGCTTCCCAAAAGCAAGCTTGGCTAATATACCACAACTAACACCATCTAAATCGTTATGCGATAATAATTTGTACATCATTTTCACCTCCTTGTATAGTATTGGTTCATAAGGAAATATTTATATCTAATTCAAGCTTAAAAAATTTTGTTTTATGAAAAAACAACCTAAAAAATAGTAGGTTGTTTTCATTGAAAATACAGAATAGCCTTTAAAAGATTCTGTTACACTTTCAGCCTCTTCATTACATTATTATATATAAGAAGGATAGTGGCGAATGCTTACAATTTTCAGCCTTTTTCTTTACTCATATTAAGAAATTCCATCAAATGGTTGTGAAACAACTCAGGATTCTCCAAATTTAACATATGAGCAGTACCTGGTATCCATACTACTCTCGAATCAGATATGTGCTCATCCATAAAAGCTGCCATTTCACGAAATTCAGGAAAATCATACTCAGACTCCATAATGAGGGTAGGCACGTTTATTTCGTGTAAGAACTCCATTGTTTTTTTCTCTGGCATCAGAAGTTTACCCTTGCCTCTTTCTTTTAAAAAGGAGTTCCTTACCATTGAAGTAAAATGGTCGCAAACCTCAGGATCCATATCACTTACATTTCGAAATGGGCCTGCTACCCAACCTTTACACATTAACTCTACTATTTTGTCTAAATCCCCCTCTTGGTACAAAACATTTAATTGTTCTTGAAAAACGTTTTTCTCTTCTGATACATTGGACCATCCTGGTAAACTAGCTGAAGCTACGATAAGACTTTCGACCAAATTTGGATAATGAATCGCTAGCTCAAGACTGATGTTTCCTCCTACAGAAAAACCGACGAATGTTGCCCGTTCAATATGTAAGTAATTTAGTAAAGCTTTTATATCCTCTAAAATGGAATAATCATTGTTATGTGATGCAGATTGTCCCAGGCCAGCCATATCAAACCGGATTACTTGATAGTTTTTGGATAGAAACTCTACTTGCTTATCCCACATTCTTGAGTCAATTGGAAAACCATGAACTAGTACAAGTGGTTTTCCCTCTCCTACCATTTCATAATATAAAGACGTTCCATTCACTTGTGCCATCCCAGTTTTATACATATAACAACCTCCCTTTATTACTCTACAATATAATATAAATTACTTTATAAAGCAATTGATTATTGTTTTATTCTTACAAAAAACTAGTTGAATGATAGAACATGTGAGGTAATTAAATATGTTTGAATCTCATCCACTACGTTTTTCGTTAGGAGGATAAAGCTGTACCCAATGAAAGCTTAGTATTCTGCCGAAGTGATAGTAAAGTACCCAACAGATTCCATGCATCAATCATCAATTAATAGTTGCTTAACAGCTAAACTAATTTCGTTAACAACATTTAAGAAACACCCCTCTTAAAACAAAAAAATCCGACATATATGCCGGATTTCTACGCAATTAATTTATTTTCTTTCCCATAATAACAAAAGCATTATTCTTATCTGGATAAAAAGGTTTATAAACCACTTCCCAGTTGAGCTTTTCATACAAGTTCCGAGCAATTTCGTTATTCATCTGTGTCGTCAAAACAGCTGTCTTATTTGTAACCCCTTCAACCAACTTACTAGCTAAGTGTTTTCCATAGCCTTTGTTTCTCTCTGTCGATAATACAGCTAATTCTACCAATTCAAAACAATCACTAAGCCATTTATCTGCTAGCTTGTCCTCTAGTGTATCCCTTAATAATCCATTGTAATATTGCCCGGGCAATGTTGTGTAGCCGTAAGCAAATCCAATTAAATCGTTCTTCTCATTTATAATCATATATCCTCTATATCCTTTATAAGTAGCATGTTTTCGAAATCTCTCTTTAATAGAATTGTCATTTTTCTCCCAAACTTCTTTGTACACTTGTGCGATTTCGTTTAATGTTTTCTCACTTTTGTCTAATTCAACAACTTTTACCACTGCTTTCCCGCCTTACTTTACTAGTTTCCGAGCATCTTCTACCGTTTTCGAAATGCCCTTCTCTCTGCATAAGGGACACATTGAAAACATACAACGACTTTTTCTCCTTTATCGTCATAATAATTTGCCGGCTTTTCTGCATTCTTGCCACAGATCGCACATTTTTTTCGTTTGAAAAGACTTTTCATATAATCAAACATAAAGGATTCCTCCTTATACATTACTATATATCTATCTTATTAGTAAAAATGTACTTTGTGTAGTAATATGTTTTCCGCCTAAAATTAAAAAGGACACTCCCTAGAGTGTCCAGTTTTTATTATCATTAGGTACTTCTTTTACCCTTTACTAAGGCGATAATATAAATGAACATCGATATGATTACGGAAATAGCCCCTGCCAAATAAATATAGCTATACCCAAATGCATGGGCAATTAATCCGAAGCCGATCGCTCCTACCCCTACCCCCATATCAAAAAAGGAGAAAAATGTAGCATTCGCCATCCCTCTACGGTTCGCGGGGGCCTTGGATACGGACCACGCTTGTAATGCAGGTTGAACACTGCCAAAACCAAAACCGTATAAGGCTGCTGCTAAATAAAGGATAGATGAACTTGGTAACCAAACCAATAACAGCATTGCTGTTGTAATTAAAAAAGTTCCTGGTAAAAAGACAAAAATATGCCCTCTTAAATCATATAGCTTCCCTGCAAAGGTTCTAGAAGCCATTAAAAATAAAGCAAAAACTAGAAAATAAAGCTCTATTCCTTCTATTCCCTCTTCCGCTGTATATAAAGGTAAAAACGAAGCAATACCTCCAAACGTTACAGTTATAAAAAATAGGAGAATAGATGGTTTAATCGCACTTTTCTCAAAAATATCAAATTTAACATGCGTTACTTTGTGCTCTGATTGCTCCACCTTTTTGTAGGCAATCCGGCTTGATAATAGTAAGGCGACAAACCCTAAGAAAGCACAAATTAAAAATAATTGTGTAAAGGAAATATAACCCACTAGTGTGAGTCCTAAAGCCGGGCCAAATGCCAATGCAAAGTTTCCTGATAGACCAAAATAGCCCATCCCTTCTCCACGCCTATTAGGTGGAATAAGATCTGTTGCAATAGTACCTGTTGCTGTCGTAGACAAACCCCAACCAATTCCCTGAACAACTCGCATAACAAATAGCATAAAAATACTAGCTATGAAAGCATAAGAACCTACCGAAATAACAAAAATGGCCAAACCAGCCATGTAAACAAACTGCCTACCTTTTGAATCCAACGCATGACCAGCATATGGACGAAACAATAATGCAGAAAAAGTAAAAATACCTGTAATTAATCCTATTAATGTATCACTACCACCTAAATGCTGCACAAACAAAGGTAAAGTTGGTAATGTCATTTGAAACCCTAAAAAAATAAAAAAGTTTGCCATACATATCAGGGCAAAGTCTTTTGTCCAAATCCGTTCTCTTTTGAGATCTATTTGTTCTTCTGTCTTCTCTGTCATTTACATCACCTTTCACTTCGAAACACGAAATAATTATACAGGAGAGTAAAAGTATTTTCTAGTTTATATTTTGAAAAGTTTAACATCCTGCTTTGTTGTTAAAACATGTCAATCCGTTACCCATCTTCTTTTATATTATTTCTTTGATGCAAGGTTATACGAACTTTTCTCAATATAAAAATCATATTACCAGCTGAAGCCCAAGAGTTTGTTCAAATATCTAACGTTTGTTAGTATAATGACTATATTAGCTATTTTTGCTTGCAAATGCATCTAAAGACCTTAAGGAAGTGAATAATATGACATTAACTACAAAAGAGAAAATATTTCAAGCAGCATTAGATCTTTTTTCACAAAAAGGGTTTAGTGGTGTATCTATTCGTGAAATTACTCGGCAAGTTGGGATAAAAGAGAGTTCCTTATATAATCACTTCAAAAACAAGGAAGCTATATTAGAGGCTATATTAACTCATTTCAGGGTTGATTTTTCTAAAACATTACCACCAGTTGATTCATTAGATAAAATATTATCTACTACCGAACCGGAAACATTTTTAAAGACAGGACATAGTAACTTCAAACAGTACATGGAAGATCCACAAGGGCAAAAAATATGGAGATTGCTTCAAATTGAGCAGTTTCGAGAGCCATTCGCAAGAGAAATCATATTAAAAGACTTCTTTGGGGAAACAGTAGATTTTCTTGAAATTGTTTTTCAAAAGATGATCGCTATGAAAAAAATTAAAGCTTTTGACCCTAAAATTCTTGCAATTGAATATCAGTATCCTGTTTTCTCACTCTTAGCCGAATACAATATTTTAAAATTTGATGGAAAGGATACAACACAGGTAGAAAGTAGATTGAATCAGCATATAGATTTCTTTCTCGAAGTTATACGAAATGAATGAAAGGTATAGCCTAAAGGCTATACCTTTCTAAAACATTTTTTGCCAAAAATGAAGCTTACTATTAAATAATATTGCAGCAATATCACGAGAGATAAATGTGGCACCAAAATCTTTCATCATAAGTGGTGAGTAGCTTGTTATATCGTTACTTAACACAACTATCGTTAGATTATCATCCAAATAACGCTCAATATGACTAGTATATCCTCCAGGATGATTCCCACCATGCGAAACGCTTTTATGTCCCATTAAATTTTTAATAAACCAACCGTATCCGAATGTCACGTATTTTCCACTATACGAAGGACTCTGCATTAATTCAATTGTTTCTTTCTTTGCAAGTACTTCTGTTTGCAAAGCTTGTACAAACCGATGAATATCCTCAATTGTTGAAACAATTTCTCCACAAGCAAAAAGTAAAGTTGGACTAACGTGAGGTCCAATCTTATGATCTCGATAATTAAGAGCATATCCATCCAGGTTATCTCGAATAAAGCCTGTATTTGTCATTCCTGCGCGTTCGAAAACATTTCCTCTAACATACTGTTCATATGGAACTCCTGATAATTTAGAAACGATTAATCCAAGCATTAAGTATGCTGTATTGTTATAGGCCGCTTTCTTTCCAGGTGTATATTTCAGTTTTTCTTGTTTAACAATTTGAAGTATTTCCTCTGGTGTGTGATCTTTATCCCACCCTATTTTTTTTCGGAGCATTAAGTAATTTACAATACCAGACGTGTGATTTAATAGGTGATGAATCGTAATTCCACTGCCCTTATAATGAGGAAAAAATTCTTCAATAGGTGTTTGTAATGTCAACTTGTTACGTTCTATTAATTGCATAATACTTAATGCTGTAATAGGTTTACTGATCATTGATCCAACACAAAATCGTGTGTTAAGATCATTACTCATTCCTTTTTCCCTGTCTTTCATACCGTATGCATGTTGAAAGATTACCTCTCCATTTTTAGTGATCGAAATAACACCTGAAAAGTCTTTTTTTCGATTCATGTACGCATTAATTTTCTCCATTAAAATTCCTTCTTTCCCTTTACCTAAATCAACGAATAATTAACTAATGTTCGTTAGTTTATAATTATATAGGATATATTATCATAATATATCCAGAATTTGCTATTGTTTTTTTACTTCTTAGCTCTTTTTGTACAGATAGTTGTTATTTCTACGCATTTGATGGAAAATGCGACGTAACCATTGAACTTTAATTCCAGCCGCTACGGAAATACACTACGCTTTCCACGGGCTCGCGCTGTCCCGCAGGAGTCTACGTGTATTTCCTTCGCTAAGAATGTGTTTTATACTGTTTTAATTCGAAGTACTAATGGTTGGAACAGAGTTGAAATAGCTAAAGTGTAAGTACGAATCCTCACGAACGGTTTTATAATTTTCACTACCCTTTAATCAGATAATTACTACTAGCGTAGGCAGAATAAGCAGACTCCTACGGGATAGCACGTGTCTGAAGACCCCGCAGCGATAGTTTTCCGCGAGGAGGCTGAGGCCGTGGAAAGCGAAGTATTCTGCCGAAGCGGTCGTATGCACTCATCAAAATGCAAAGCTATAGTTATGTCGTAGTTTAAGAATATTGTGTAAAATAACAATCTATTAGAAAACATCATTCTTCTATTTGCAAAGAAATAAACCGGCCCATAAGGCCGGTTTAAGATTCCACTAATGAGCTACCTTCAATTCTTCCAATGAAATCTTTTGCCACTTTTCCTACAACCAATGGATTTTGCATCCAGACGTATGCATGAATAGCATTATCTATATGGACAAGATCATACGAATCTACATAGCTAGAAAATTTTTGAAAGCTTCGTTTAATCTTTTCGTTTTTCCATTCTTCTTCACTTGGAAGAAATAAAATGGGACACGTTACTTTTTCATAATATTCCTCAAACCGAAGATCCCAATATTTTTCGATATACTCGATTCGTACCTCATTTGGGTAGTGATTTGTATAATATCCTGTACCAGTATCTTGTATGCAGCTTTCGGCATATGCAGAAAAATGCTCATTCCATAATCCATGTTTTTGAAAGGATTGCTTTATTTCATTAAAATAAGACTCTTTCGACTCATGTCGCGGCATGGTTCTTTCTCTTAAGTGTTTTTTTAGTTTTTGCTTTTCCGCTTCTATTTCTTCAATGCTTCCATTGAACAAGCCAAATTCACCAAACTCATTATAAAGAGCTCCTTCACAAATAAGAGAAAGAATCATTTCAGGATGAGTTGCAGCAAAGCTAAGGCCAACCTCAGCACCTAGGGAACTTCCAATGACGTGGCACTCTATTATATTTAATTCTTTCAAAAGTAGGTATATATCATTTGCCATATCATCAATGTGATGACCTGTTAGCAGTTTGTCCGATTTACCATGACCACGAAAATCTGGTGCTATAATACTGAAATCACTATCAAATAAGGGGATAATCCCGTTCCACATATGTAATGTTCCACCACTAAAATGAAGGAATAAAACAGGAGTCTTTCCGTTTAATGCATATTTAACATTAATAGCTACACCATTTTCCAAATAAATTTTATCTTCTTTAATCGTCCTTACCTCCTGATGAAAATAATTTTATAGTAAACTCACTTAATCATTTGATTTACCTATTTGCCTTTAGAACTTCAACAAAATGAGCCAAAATTCTAGCTGTAAGTCCCCATATTACTTTTTGGTCATAGATGTAAAAAAACTCTTCAATACTCCGTGTTCGCCAATTGTAATTTTCTCCCCCTGGAATAAGATGAAGAGGAAAACTTTCCTCTGGTTCTAGTTTTGTATGTATAAGATGAATTTCAGGCTTGTGTTTGAGAAAAAAGGAAAGTGGAACGGTAAAGATTTCCTCCACTTCGGCATGATTGGCTTTAATGAGAGAAGGTCTTTTTATAAAGCCAACATGAGAATAAATCACCATTCCAAAGGGTGAAACTAGGTAATCAAGTGGATAAACGTTAGAAATTTGCTCTTTTCCAATACCTAACTCTTCTGTTGTTTCCCGTATTGCTGCTGCTTCTGCACTAGAATCTTTTTTATCAATTTTTCCACCTGGAAAACAAATTTCACCTGGCTGCCTTCTTAGTTGACGTGAACGAACCTCAAACAATACATGGATTTCGTTGTTCTTTTCCATTAATGGTAATAATACGGAAAATTTGGCAAATGACTCACTACCTAAAATAGTTGGAGGATGCTGATTAATTCTTTTAAAAATATCTTCTATGTTCATTGCGTCACCCCATCACTAACATACTTCGGTCAGTTTATAATTCAATTTTATTTTAACATAATATGCCAACTTTACTACTAGGTAGCTTTTTCAGGGAAATGCAAAAAAAAACAGGAACAGCTAAAATGACTGTTCCTGCTCACCTTAATTATTTAATTATTTATTTATTTATTTATTTATGGATAATTTTACTGGTTTTCCTTGTTCTAATTCCACTGATTCCTCGTGGTGTTGAATTGTTAAGCTATCCCCGTTCTCTATTACATAAGTTACATTTTCTTTATCCATCGTAATTCTGAGTAATCTTCCTTGATATTGTAAGTGGAAGGATAAAGAATTCCACTTTTCAGGAAGGGATGGTCGTAACGAAATGCCGGTTTCTTTTATCCTTAATCCAGCAAATCCGTATACGATAGCTAACCATGTGCCACCCATGTTGGCCATATGGAGACCATCCTTCGTATTACCGTGTGTATTATCCAAATCAAGGCGAGCTGTTTCATTAAAATAACGATATGCTTTTTCGTTATAGCCTAGCTTAGATCCAATAATACTGAATACACAGTATGACAAGGATGAATCATGAGTTGTGATTTCTTCATAATAGTTATAGGAATTTCGAATTGTTTCTTCATTTTGTTCATCTTCTAACAGAAAATGAGCAAGTACTGTATCCGCCTGTTTACATACTTGATAACGATACAGTGTCAATGGATGATAATTTAGTAATAGCGGGAATTTATCCTCAGGCGTATTTTCTAAATCCCAACGATCCTTTTGTAAGAAGCTGTCGTCTTGTGCGTTAATTTTTAATTTTTTATCATATGGAAGGTACATGTTTTCCCCTGCATTCTTCCATTCCGTAGCTTCTTCATGCGCTAATCCAATACGTTCTGCTAGCACATTAAGCGAATCGCTATCTACTTCTTTCAATTGCTGATACACTTTTTCAGCCCATAATAGATTATATTTCGCCATTGCATTTGTATAGTAGTTATTATTAACTAAGCAAGTATACTCATCTGGACCTGTTACTTCATCGATTCTGAATTGACCGTCAGTCATATGTCCCGTATCGATCCATAGTCGAGCTGTTTCAAACAACACTTCTGCCATATAATTACGTAAAAATTCTTCGTCTTTCGTTACTAAGTAATACTGAATGTAGCTATACGCAATATCTGCACTAATATGATATTGAGCAGTACCAGCTGGGAAAAAGGCGGAGCTTTCTGGTCCTGTAATCGTTCTCCACGGGAATAAGGCACCTTTTTTATGCCCCATTTCTTGGGCACGTTCTCTTGCACTATCTAAAATAGAATAGCGGTGCATTAACAAGTTTTTTGCAATTTCTGGATTTGTCATTAGGAAGACAGGGAAAATATAAATTTCCGTATCCCAGAAGTAATGTCCCTCATAACCTTCACCTGATAGTCCTTTTGCTGCAATGTTACTAACCGGGTCTTTTCCTACTGATTGGAGTAACTGGTATAGGTTAAAGCGAAGACCTTCTTGCAGCTCGTCATCCCCATCTATTTTGATATCAGACGTTGCCCAGAAATCATCTAAATATAATTTATGAGCAGCTAACAACTCTTCAAAAGGCTTTTTTGATATGTTATCTAAAATGGCTATGGCGTGTTCAACAATTTGCTCTTCATGTCTAAGTGTATCGGTGTAGACATTATATTTCGTAAATTGAATACTATCCTTGCCATCACACACATATTCTTCAACAACACTATCATCTACTACATCATGAGTATACGAGTGTTCTCCAGCAACAATCTGTGTAGACGTTACACAAGCAACCTCTAAATTCGTCACATATGTCGTATCTTTAACGACACTATACCCATTTATTTTCTCCACTTCTGATACGTGTAGGCGTTTCGCATGACCAGAAGCAACACGTGGGTCCCCTTTATCAACAAAATTGGATACATCCCCATTAACACGGGATACAATTTTTACTTTATCTACATTTTTTATTGCCTCAATTTTCACGTCAATAGCGAACAATTCTCTCGTCACAAAGGAAACAAATCGTCTAAAATGCAGTTTAACTTCTTTGCCATTTGGCGATTCCCAATGTATAATCCTTTCAGAATAGCCTGCATCTAAATGCAAATGACGTTCAAAAGAAATAACATTCCCTTCAAACAAGGAAAACAGTTCATTGTCTAAATAAATGTTAATATCTTGTCCATCAATCACATTCACTAATTTTTGCTGAGTTTCTGGAAAAGCATATAATTTTTCACCGTACGTAATTTCTGTTTGATCGTGGAAGGCATTAATATAAGTACCTCTTATTGATTTATAGCCACTAGTATAGCCCTCTTCAAAATTTCCTCGCACACCTAAATAACCATTTCCTAATGACAAAAGGCTTTCATCAATCAATAAGTTTTGATTATCTAATTCCGACTTTGTTAATTTCCATGTCATTTGAAACACTCCTGCTTGTGTATAATCTTTACAAACACTACGTTATTTTTTCCAGACTGTATACTCTTTTATAATTTGATTAAAATCTAGTTTTAATGTATCACTGACAATATAATTAGCATTCGCTAAATATTCCTCAGAACCAACACCAACCGAAAACATATTTGCACCGTTAATCGCCTGTACTCCAGCAGCTGCGTCCTCTACTCCAATACAATTCTCATAGGAAATTCCTAAAGCATCTGCTGCAGTCGTAAAGGTTTCTGGGTCTGGTTTACCTTTTGCTACTTTAGCTGCATCGACAACATAATCAAAATACGTAGTTAAACCTAACTTATCTAAAACCATTTGTGCATTTTTACTTGCAGATCCTAAAGCAATTTGTACATTGCTAGCTTTAATATCCTTCAACAGTTCTTCAATCCCAGGCAATGTGTTTTCAGAACCAATT
Source organism: Salirhabdus euzebyi (assembly GCF_014207435.1). Classification (GTDB taxonomy): domain Bacteria; phylum Bacillota; class Bacilli; order Bacillales; family Alkalibacillaceae; genus Salirhabdus; species Salirhabdus euzebyi. Next base: position 226,160 of record NZ_JACHGH010000004.1, on the reverse strand, counting down.
GATTCAATTAGTTGCTTATAATACTCATTTTTATCGGTAGCTAATGATTCTTTTTCCTCATCCGAAAGGGACAACGATGGATCTAATGCAATAATTCGTTCAAGAGACTCCATTCTACTTATACCCTTTAATTGCTCATTAAACTCTCGGTCAATGGAAACGCCAATTTTTTCCGCTAGTTTTTGCCAAGCTAAAAAATGAAACTCAGCAGTATCCGTTATTACACCATCTAAATCAAAAATAAAAAGTTTTGGGAGTTGTGTCATTTGTAAAATCCTTTCTTGTTGATAGTTTAACCATCTACTACACAGCGAAATCCAATATTTCCTGATGAACTATCTGCTGTATTTGATGTACGCGCTGCAACTCGGTAACGATTGCAGTAAGTATGGTGACACAAATAAGAACCACCTCGCATCACACGTGTATCACCAGTTGGCGGACCTTTAGGATTCTTTTTTTCATGTTTTCCAACATCTTTACTAAACCAATCACTGCACCATTCCCATACATTACCCGCTACGTTATACAATCCGAATCCATTCGGAGGAAATGACTCAGCAGGAGCTGTTCCTACATATCCATCTTGCTTTGTATTACTTTTCGGAAAATTTCCTTGCCAGATGTTACAATAGTGTATACCTTCTGGAGTTAACTCATCACCCCAAGGGTATAACTTCTGTTCCAATCCTCCACGTGCAGCAAATTCCCATTCTGCTTCTGTTGGCAATCTCTTTCCTGCCCATTTACAATATGCCTGGGCATCATTCCAAGAAACATGTATAACAGGATGATCCATTCGATTTTCGATAGTGGAATCTGGCCCTTCAGGATGAAGCCAGTTTGCTCCTTCTACTACCCACCACCACGGAGTTTGCTGAACTCGTTGCTGAACGTTTTTTGCTGTATTTTCACTTATAAACATATAAAAAACAAAGGACCAACCAAAGCGTTCGGCTTCTGTCACATACCCTGTTTCCTTTACAAAATGTTGAAATTCTTCATTTGTTACTGTATGTGGATCCATATAAAACGGGTCTATTTCAATCGTCCGAACTGGTCCTTCTCCGTCTTCCGGAAACCCATGTTCGGTATCCGTCCCCATTAAAAAGCTACCACCTGGAATATGTATCATTTTTTCTTTACCAAAAATAGAAGAGGAAGTATGGGCCACCTGATTCGACAGTTGAACGAAAACGTTTTCGTTCACCCCGCGACTTGGCCCACAACAACAAGAATTACCTTTATCTTTCATTTGCCTTCCCCCTTTAAGCATTTCATTTTATTCATGTTCTTATAGACACCTAGTTAAGCACGAACTAATGCAGGCCCAAGCGTATAGTCTGCTCTGCTTAATATATCCAAAAAAACCGGAAATAGCATTTAGGAATACCACTACTAGGTCATAGCTAGATCCGGAGAAATTTCAAGATTTAATGGAAAGGCTGGTACAAATATAATCCACGACCAGCCGTCATTTAATTACTTTCCGGAATTCTTATATACATTCCCTGCCTCGATTTCCTTCTTCCATTCCTCTGCTTCGTACCCAGGAATTGGTCCTTCTAACAATGGATCGTTTGACTCTTTCATCCATTGTTCCACCTTTTCTCGCAAATCCTTCACAATGTGGCTATACTGTTGATCATCTGCGACATTATTTTGCTCTAATGGATCTTTCTCTAGATCATAAAGTTCTTCTTCTGAATTGCTAACGTAATATTCATCACGAACTTCTTGGCCTGTCAGGCTTTCATGTAGATCATAAGGCAAATATACTTTTGGACCTTCTTCAAAGTTTCGTATATATTTATATTTTTTTGTGCGAATCCCTCTCATTGGATGGTAACGATCGTGCCAGGATAGTTCACAGAAAAAGCTTTCTCGCTCTTCATATGTTTCGTCTGCTAATAAAGGTAGGAAGCTTTTTCCATCTAATCCATCTGGCACATTTCCACCAGCAAGTTCAATAAGTGTTGGCATTAAATCAATATTACATAGTAATTCATCCTGCATGCGACCACCGTTCCTCATACCAGCTGGAAGTCTCATAATAAGCGCTGTTTCTAATCCCGAATCGAGCAAAGTTCCTTTTGCACGCGGGAATGCAATCCCATGATCCGTTGTATAAATTAATAATGTGGTATCTGCTAAACCATTCTCTTCTAGTAAACGTTTTATTCTACCGACTGCTTTATCTAATTCTTTTACCGAACCATAAAAGTAAGATAAATCCTCTCTTACTTTTGGGGTGTCCGGTAAATAAGAGGGAACTTGTACTTCATCAAGTGGTACCGGGTCAAAGTCATCAAATGGACGATGTGTTTCTTCAAAACCTACGGAAGCATAAAAAGGTTGCTCGGATTGAGATTTTTCTTTCAGGAAAGCCTCGACTTTATCCGTTACTTTTTCAGCAGCATTTCCTGGAACATTTACGACATGTTGATAACCGAGTTTTTCCCCGTCAAGTTCTCCATCGATTGATTCATGGAAAAAGCCAATTAAGTGCGTCTCATATCCTAATTTATTCATTTCAGATGGAATCGTATCAATATCTTTTTTCATCGAATGTCCCATATGCGCTAGCCCTAACATTCCGTGGTTATGACCATACATTCCCGTTAAGATGCTACCACGACTTGGACTACATTGTGGTTGGGAACAAAAGTAATTGTTAAATTTAACACCATTTTCAGCCATGTCATTTAGCTCTGGGGTTTCCACACTGTAACCGTAGCTTCCTAAAAACCTACCGGTATCGTGTGAGATAATCATTAGTATGTTCGGTTTGTTCATTACTTTTTTCTTCCTCCTTTATGTGTTCCTTCCATCCTGTTGCACTATCACGTTCCATTAATTCACAGTTCACTACTTTTTGTTTTGTACCTTCCTTCTTTTCCATCATTTGCTGGACTAAGAGGGCAGATTGCTTACCCATTTCAAAGAAATCCTGACGAATAGTCGTTAAACGGGGTTGAGTAAAATCACTTACCATTAAATCGTCAAAACCTACAACTGAAATATCATCTGGTACCCGCAATCCTTTTTCTTTCACTGCTTTCATAACCCCATACGCCATTAAATCGCTATAGCAAATAAAAGCGGTAGGGCGTTTTACTTGTAAATATTTTTTGGCTAAAAGGTACGCTTTATGTTCGGAAAACTCTGCATACAGAACATCTTCATCAGCAAGTTCAAGTCCATATGAGTCAAAGGCACTTTTCGTTCCTTTGAAGCGTTCGGCGTTAACATACGTTTCCTTCGTTCCAGCCATGACAACAATATCTCGATGATTCTTTTCTAAAAGATAGGATGCTAACTCTCGGCTTGCACCAAAGTTATCACTCGTCACACTTCCAATAAGCTGATTATCTAATTCTGTTGCCAAATCAATCATGACACATGGAATATTCGTATCCATTAGCTCATGAAAATAAGGATCATCTGTCCGAATTCCTTGGACAATGATGCCACCGATTTTTCGATCCCGGCAAAACTGGGCATAGCTCTTTTGTTCTTGTTTGAAAGAATCAATCAAGAATATAGACAATTCATAGTCGTTCTCTTGTACGCCCGTATAAACACCTTTTAAAATTTCAAAGGAAATGGTGTCTTTCGTATTCTCTGTAAATATTCCTGAAGCTATTAAGCCAATGGTTTTCTGCCTTTTTGAAGATAAACTTTTCGCTACTATATTAGGCGTGTAGTTAAGTTCTTTTGCGATTTCAAATATTTTTTCGCGCGTCTTTGCATTAATATCCGGATAATTATTAAAGGCTCTTGAAACAACACTTATGGACACACCTGCTTTTTTTGCAACATCTTTAATTGTCGCCATGTTTGCTCACTTCCTATTATGAATTCCAAATTATGAATCCTAAATTTATTATCGATATTAATACTTAACGGTTTTTGAACTCTTGCGCCTTTTTCTCTATCTTTAATGTGAACCGATAAAAAGAAAAGAAAGTCATAAATGATATAACCGAAACAGTAAAAAAAGGAAACAAAAACCACAATCTAAAGCTCATATATAAGATAGACGCACTTATAAGTAAAACCGCAAAAAAGTGTAATGGATTTCCAATTGTAATGAGGAAAGCATTTTTAAAAAGCTCTTTATTTGTCATGAAGTAATGAACGCTTAAACAAAAATAATTAATCGTAAAGACAAGTAAAGCTAATCCGATTATTATCATTATAATTCCAAATAAGGAATGCTGATCCTTTAAGTAGAAAAAATCAATGGTCCAAATGATCCAAATTAACGTTAATAGGATACCTGCCCATACACTTTTTTTATAGCTTTCTTTCATATAGATCCAATAGGTCCTTAAAAGAGAAGATGTGTCTTTCCCCATCGTCCAATCACGAGCTGATGCATATACAGCTATTGTAGATGGATAAAAAAGTAACGGTAATAAGATAATTAATGGGACAGAAAGAGCCACAAGTTCAACAGTTGAAGGTGCAAACACCATCATAATAGTAAGAAGGAGTATGGGAAGATTGATGATAATCCATAAAAAATTCACTATGGAAAATCGCATAATCCATTCTGCTACTGCGTATAATCCTCCCATAAATCCTGAATAATTTTGCATAATTTATTTCCCTCCTGGACAGGATGGAATATTCTTTTTTATTTAACGTCAAAACATCCATTCCGTCACCTAATCGTGTACTTCTTGGATGTCATTATAACTTACTATTGACGTTTATTACTATTCTTTTCCTGCTTATTTCACTGCACCTTCACCAATACCCTTAATAATATGCTTTTGTGCAAACAAGTAAAAGATAATAACAGGAATAACCGTTAATGTTAAACCAGCCATTGCCATGTTCCACTGAATCGTAAATTCTCCAAAGAAATAAAAAGTAGATAGTGGAATAGTACGTAACGCTGTATCTGATAAAACAAGAGATGGTAACAGGAAGTCATTCCAAATTTGGATAACGTTCAAGATGATTACAGTAACTGTTATCGGTTTTAACATTGGGAAAACGATACGCCAAAATTGGGTGAATCTGTTTGCACCATCGATCAGGGCAGCTTCCTCTAGTGATGTAGGAATCGTTGCACGAACAAAACCGTGATAAAGGAATACAGCCATTCCAGAATTAAAACCAACATGCATATAAATTAACCCACCGCGAGTATTTATCATCGGAATACCAAGTGTATTCGAAATGGTACTCATGAACTGGACCAAAGGCATCATTAACGTTTGGAATGGAATTAGCATTGTTGCAATAAACGTCATGAAGATAATTTTACTTACCCAATTATTTGATCTTGCTAACATCCAAGCAGTCATGGAAGAAAGAATAACAACAAAAACAGTAGCTGTTATTGTAATGATTAAAGAATTTGTTAATGCATTTAAAAAATCCATCTTTTCCATAGCCCCAACATAATATTGGAAACTAAATTCCTGAGGTAATGCCATGACGTTCTCATAGAGCTCTTGTCTGTTTTTAAACGAGTTAACAACCATAATGTATACAGGGGATAGAAATAATAATGCACCTAGAAATAATGCAATTTCTTTTATATACCTCATTACATTTCTACCTCCCTTTTCTTCGTAATGTAAACTTGTGTTAACGTTACTGCAGCAACAATCACGAAGAAGACAACTGCCTTCGCTTGACCGAAGCCGTAGTTTCCGTAGCCAAAAATTTCATTATAAATGTGTAAGGCAAACAATTCTGTTTTGTTTACTGGACCCCCGCCTGTTAAAGACAAGTTTACATCATAAATTTTAAAACCAAATGATAAGGTTAAGAACAAGCAAATAGTAAACGATGGCATTAACAATGGAAGGATAATTTTACGCAGACGTTGCCAATACCCAGCACCATCAATAACAGAAGCCTCGATAATATCGTTTGAAATACCTTGGATTCCTGTAATGTAAATAATCATCATGTAACCTGCCATTTGCCATGTAAATACAAATACTAGTGCATATAGCGCATAGTCCGGATCTAATAACCAGTTAAAAAACACACTATCAAACCCAGTTGCTTCTCCGATGATTTTAAATGCATCAGAAAAAATAAACTGCCAAATATAACCTAAGATCAAACCACCTATTAGGTTTGGCATAAACAACATCGCACGTGCCGCGTTTACGGTCCTTAAACTAGTTGTTACAAGCAGTGCAAAAGCGACACCTATTATGTTGACTGTAATAACAGCTAAAATAGTAAATTTAACAGTGACCCATGCCGAATCAATGAATCGGGTATCCCCTAATAACTGACCATAATTTTCTAAACCGACAAATACCATAGGATTTGCTCTAATCCCATCCCAGTCAAAGAATGAGTAGTAAATACCCATTAGGAACGGAATAATGACTACCGTTACAAAGATTATTAATAGCGGGAGGGTGAAAAACAGATACCAACCCTTGGTCATTCGATTTGCCATTTCAACCCCTTCTTTCTCTTGCAATAATATTTCTATCTCGCGTTTTCATTCTAAGTTGTCTTTTGAACGGGCTTCTAAAAAAAGAAAAGCCTTTTATGAATAACAGTCGGCTTTCGCAAACGTATTATGTTAAAAAGACAAAGGAAAGGAAGATAAAACCTTTTTGAATATTGTTTCTCTGTTTTATCTTCCTATCCATTATTTTAAGTTAATTTTCTTTGATGTAACAGTTTTACTTTGTTGCGTTATCCCATGCAGCATCAAGACTTTCAATGAACTCTTCACCAGTAACATCTTCCGTCAAGAAGAAGTTTTGAGCAGCTGGTGTAAAGTCATTTACTACTAGGTTAGCTGGGTAGTAGTTATGAGACCATGGAATTGTTTGTCCTGCGTTTGTTGCATCTAATACAGCTTGAGAAAGTGGATCTAAGTTTTCAGCAGCAATGTTAGTGAAAGCTGGAACAAATCCAAACTCTTCTACAATGTAACGTTGACCCGTTTCACTAGTATGCATCCAGTTCAAGAAATCAGTTGCAGCTTGAACTTCTGCTTCATCTTTTGTTCCGTTAACTGCCCAGTTACTACCTACACCTACAGCTAACTTGTCATTGTCAAGTAATGGGAATGGTAACATACCGATTTCGAAATCTAAGTCGTAATCAGCAAACATACCGTAAGCCCAGTTACCTTGGTGAATCATAGCCGTTTTACCTGTAGCAAAGTCACCAATTTGTTCATCATAAGAAATATCTAATGGACTTGGGATATTTGCTCTAATATCTTCCATCAAATCACCGAAAGCTTGGAACTCAGCAGTTTCTGACATTGTAGTTTCACCATTATTTAAAGACTGTACGTAAGCATAGTTATCTTCTTGTAAAGAGAATGGATAGTTACTAATATGTCCAATTAAGAAATATGCTTCTTGTGCAAGACTTAAACCAGCAACATCAGTACCATTAAAGCTTTCTAAAGTTTCAACAAAACCTTCTTGTGTTGCAACATCTTCAGGGTTGATTAAATCTTTATTATAAACTAATCCAAAACCTTCTACTCCGTATGGTACACCTACAATTTTACCATCATACTCTAAAGCCATGTTAGGAGCAACATGTTCAACAAATTCTGCACCACTCATGTCATGTAGGTAAGACTGAAGCTTTTCTGCTTCTGTAATGTGACGAACACTGAAAATAGATGGTCCTTGGTTACTGTTTAATTTAATTTGTAGCTGTTGGAAGTAGTCATCACCAGTAGTACCAATAACTTCTACTTCTACACCTGTTTCTTCTTCATACTCTGTAGCTAATGCTTCTAATGCTTCAGAAATTTCAACCTTACTTTGGAAAATCGTAATCTTTTGGCCATCGCCTTCTTGACCTTCCTCGTTATTGTTGTCATCTCCGCCGCCGTTACATGCTGCTAATACAAGTGCAACTGCGATCGATAAAAGTAATAGTAGACTTTTACGGAACTTCATTCGAATTCCTCCTAATAATAAGTTTTTTGTTTTTTTATATTTATAGACGATAAAAATCATCTATTAAATATCAGCTAATTGGATGTTGCGAATAGGTATTTCTACCTCATTTTCAAATGAGTATAGTTTTCCAAAAATTTCACAGACTATACTTCCTTTGCTTTCGGCTTTTATTGATAATGCCGATTGTGAAATGGTTATAGTGAGCGGCTGCTCCTTCCACTTAATCGTAAAGTTCATACGGTTCCAATGCTTCGGCAATTTTGGATGAATGGAGAGTTGATTACCTTTTATTCGAATACCGGCAAAACCGAACACAGCAGCTGACCAAATACCGCCTATTGATGCGGCATGCACACCTTCATCTGATGTATGCATATATGGTCCTAAGTCGATTTCACATGCTTCCTTAAACAAGGAATAGGCAAGCTCCTGTTTCCCAATATCATTTGCCAGGATAGCGTGTGTCGCTAAACTTAAGGATGAATCGTGAAGAGTTTTCGGCTCATAGAAGTTAAAATTTGCTTTTTTCACTTCATATGAAAAGCGATAATCCTCATTCAAAAAGGTTTGTTCAAGTAGGTACAGTAAAACGAGAACATCTGCCTGTTTTGTGACCTGTATCTTGTTAATTTGTTCCGGATTATAATCTTTATAAATACCGCGAACCCCTTCTTGATTTTTATATTTTGTCAAATCAATTTCTTTTAAACGTAAATACGTATCATCTTGAGGAATAACAAGATCCGCTTCTTGAGGTTTTGGTAAGTAAAGCTTTTCAGCTTTCTTTTCCCATATTGGATACGCCTTTGTTAAAGATAACTGATTATCTAACTCCGTAAATCTTTTCGGATTTTCCTTTTTAAGCTTTTCAAAAAAACGTGAAGCAAGCTTCAAATTGAAATACGCCATATAATTTGTATATGCATTGTTATCTACATGCTCTTTATACTCATCAGGACCAATAACATTGTTTATGTGGTACTCTTCTTTTTTATCATTCCATTCTAGACGACTTGCCCAAAATTTCGCGGTATCAAAAATCATTTCGTAACCGTGATTCGTCATAAATTCTTCATCGCCAGTTACACGATAGTATTGATAAACTGCAAAGGAAATATCTGAAGTAATATGCTGCTCAATAAGCCCTGACCAAATCTTCGTTTGCTCACCGGTAACAATATCTACATCTCCCCAAGCAGGAGTTACTTCACCATCAGTCGGCCAAGCTGCCTCCCATGGATACATTGCACCTTCATAACCATTTTCTAATGCTTTTCTTCTCGCACCTGCTAAACCATGATAACGGTAGGTTAATAATGATTTCGCGATATGTGGATTAGAGTAAGTAAAGAATGGAAGAATGAAAATTTCGGTATCCCAGAACGAATGACCCTTATATCCCTCTCCACTTAACGCTTTTGCACCGATTCCCATTCTCTCATCATGAGCTGGTGTCATAATTGTTAAATGATAAAGCGCAAAACGTAATGCAAGTTGATCAAAGGAGTCCTCACTATCAACTTCAAAATTATAAACATTCCATACTTTGTTTTGCCATGCCGTTCGATGTGCTTCAAACAGATTATCATAGCCTCTTGCTACTGCTTCCTTTAAATCGGCTATACCATGTTCGCGAAGCTGCGATAATTCGTAAGTAGGTTTATCAAACTCTTTATCACGATTCGTATAGACTGTTGTTAATTTTTCCACCTCTAGTTTTTCACCCTGCCCAAGAGTAAGGTCATAAGTAAGCCACACTTTACGGCGACTCATATCCATCTTTGGTTCCGTATTAACTTGATGACCATTGACGAAAACTTTATGCGCCGTGTTATGTACCACATCTATACCTGACTCATTGGTCGTTTGAACAAGCTGAACGAAACGTCTATCATAAACCCTTCTTTCCCCTTCTAAAAAATGTTGGGATCCAGAATTCGTTACTTGTGCATTAATCCCAGAGTCAAAAGAAATTTCCACCGACTCTGTTAAACTTTCAACTTCCATCTTCATTGCTATAACATGCAAATTATCAAGCGACACAAACCGTTTGAACAGGAATTCTAACTCTTTACCTTTTGGAGAAGTCCAATGAAAGGAACGGGTTAATTCCGCTGTTTTTACATTTAATTGACGGACATAATCCTTCGTCTCTCCAAATTCAAGGCTAAAACGTTCTCCATCAATTCGGATGTCCAATTTGGTAACATCAGCAAGGTTTGGAAGTTCAGTTACTTCATTTTGCTCTGCCTTATTAAAGGTACCGCTTACAAAAAGATTTCTAGTTTCTTTTAGGTATGCCTCTTCTGTAGCTGATCGTAATCCCATGTATCCGTTTCCAAGATACATTATCGCTTCTCCCTTTCCTAACATATCAGGAGAAAATGAAACTTCAGCAACGACCCAGTCTTTAAAGGCTTTTTTACCTAATCCGTATTCCATCAAGAGAAAACACAACCTTTTCCGAAAACGTTTTAGTAATATAGCGAAAAAAATGTCGAAAACGTTTTAGTTTTTGACGAAAAAAATATGAAAGCGTTTTATTCACTTAGGAAAAGAAAAGAACTTGGATGAAGTTGGTGTAAACTTTATTAAGTCCTTGTAATCGAAGTATATGACTAGCCCCCAAAAAAGTCAATATAAAAAAGATAGATTTTTTCAAAAGAAAATCCAGCTATTCATAAAAAATTCAAAGATGAAAAACTTACTAAATCATTAAACTAGTATTTTCGCTAGGGATGCATTTCAAAAAGGTATTCAGTCTTTTATGAATGAAAGAATTTCTTGAAATATCTCATTACTTTTCATTAGGCACTCCAGTATGGACTTATTCTATATAATAGATTACTAGTTTCTTGTTATTTATAGCCAAAAAATACATCCTTCTTCATATTGATTTGGATATATTTTGATTCTTTAAATAATGTGAGACATCTCGGATCATAAATTTTGGTCCTGCTAAATAATAATGACGATCTTTTTGATGTATGGATAAAAAGTAGTCTATTCGCTCATATAATTCTTTTCGATCTTTTACGAAATGAACATTAAGGTTTGTGGATCCAGTTATTTCTTCTATTTCTTCTTTAAATAAAAATATTTCTTTACTATCAAAGTATAGTAAATCCACCTTATTTGTCTCTTCTTTGTTATTTTCTAATTCCTTGATGATGGAGCGAAAGGGCGTAATTCCAATTCCACCAGCAATAAACAGTACTGGGAAATTTGTATTTTCCTTTACATAAAGAGGTCCAACTGGTCCTCTCATTTGGATACGCATACCTTTTTTAAGTTCCGTTATCGCTTGCTTGAAAGCACTAGGGTTATCCTTTATTTCCATTGTTATTTTAAATACCTTTTCAGAAGGTGCCGATGCAATACTAAAGGGTCTACTTGGCTTTTTAACTTTCTTATGAGTAATTGTGAAAATCCCATGCTGACCTGCCTTCCAGTGTAGCTCTTCATTTTTTTCAAATATGAAAGTAAATATATTATCCGATTCTTTATGTCGTTCTAAAAAAACCAATTCATTCTTTTTTAAAATGGCTGAAACATCTTGAATAAATCCCATCATAATCATCCCCTTTTATGAAGTAAAGCTACTTCTATTTTCCTTAACAAACTCCTTGAAAGTACGCGGCTTTCTTCCTGTTAATCGTATAAAGTCATTAGTAACTTCTTTCGCAGTACCCATTCTTGTCATAAAATAAAGGGCAACGGTAACATTAACATATTTTTTATCTAACCTACGTTTTTTAATATAATATCTTCTATATTTCCAATAGCTAGGTTTGGCATATTTAATGTTCTTTCCCGTTTCTTCACTTAAAATTTGTGCTACCTGGTAATAATCTAGTGCTTCTGAACCTGTAATCGTATGAGCAGTATTTTGGTAGGATTCAGGGTCGTGCAGTAAAGTGGCAACCGCAAGCCCAATATCAGCTGCATCTATAAAACTCGTTTTACTATTTCCAGCTGGAACAAACACCTGACTTTTTTCGCGAATTTCTTTAGATTGAACTCCAGATACATTTTGCATAAAAAATCCTGGTCGGACGTGAGCATATGGCAATTCTGAATCCTCTATATATTTCTCTATTTTATGGTGAGGTGGTATCGTGTTTTTTTCTACGCCCATAAGAGACAAAAAGGAAACTAATTTAATCTTGGACAATTTCATTTCGTCTATGAATGGATATAAATCTTCGGGTTTACCAAGGTGTGGTGGTCTCATTAAAAATACGCGATCTACGTCATTTAAAACACCCTGAAATGTCTCTGGTTTCTTAAAGTCAAAATAGACCGTTTCTACCTTATTTGAAAAAGTATCTGCTGGATTTTTGAAACTAGGGCCAGCAGCAATTACTCTTTCCCCTTTTTTGAGCAATTCGTCTACAACATACTTGCCCACGTTACCGGTTGCACCTGTTACTAAAACCTTTTTCATTAAATTTCCCTCCCTTGTTATTCATTAGACCAGTCTATATAAAATGTGAGTAAAAAATTCCAGCAAATAACTTAGTTAAGAAGGACTGGAATTTGTTTCGATATTACGAGAAGAGCATCAACATTACCCGCTGTAAAAGATGTAAGAAACGATCCTTCAATCATGGAATGGATGACCACTCCCAACTCTTTTGCTTTTTTTTCGTCATACCCTGATGCAATTAACTTGTTTGTAAATACGTTTTGAAAACTTTCATAAGCAAGTCTGCATTCTTCTCTTAATGGTTCACTAACTAAAGCTGTTTCTAGAGCAACAGCAGCAATAGGAACGCCATCCGTTCGACGTTCTTGCTTAAATTCTTCTACTAATTCAACGATAAATTGCTGAATAGCTTCTACTGGATCATCTTTTTTACGTAAGGAAGCATTCATCCGATTTGTAACAAATTTTGCTGTTAAACGAACGGATTCAATAGCTAGTTCTTCCTTCCCATTTGGAAAATGATAATACAACGATCCTTTCGGTGCACCACTTTCTTTTGTAATCTGGTTCAAACCAGTGGCATGATATCCTTGTAATTGAAATAGTCTAGAAGCTGTTTTAATTAATTTATCTTTTGAACTTACTTTGTCCGTCATACTTTATACCTCTTTTAATTATTATACCAATTGGTCTACTTAAATGATAAATAAAATGAAGAATCATGTCAAATTAAAAATAACTATTTTATTTGACCCAGTAATTGTTACCAAATCTATGATTTCTAACAAATTTAGAAAAATCTACAGTATATATTTCAAAAAAAGTTCACATATATGTAATTTTATTTTGAACAATTTGTGACATAATTCACATTCTATTGAAATGGGTCATAAAGGGTAATAAGATGAGTAAGTGAATTAGATTGTGAACCTTGTAACATAATTCATCAATGAGCATTTTACCTACATTTACATGAAAGGGGAACCTAAAATGAAAAGGAAGCTTTCCTTGTCATTTCTATTTTTCACTATTATCACAGTGCTAACAGGTTGTGGTAATTTATTAGTTTTAGATCCAAAAGGTCCTCAAGCACAAACACAAGCTGACGTAATTATGATTTCTATTTGGACGATGTTATTTGTGGTTATTGTTGTATTTGCTTTATTGGCTTATATGCTAATCAAATACCGAGCGTCCAAGCAGAGTGATGATTATGAGCCACCACACATTGAGGGAAGCAAGGTAATGGAAAGTATCTTTGTGGGAATTCCTGTTATTATCATCATTTTCCTATCCATTGTTTCCGTAAAAAGTAACTATGCAGTGGAATCAACACCAGAAGGTTATGAAGATCAGGAACCACTTGTCATATACGCATCATCTTCAAATTGGAAGTGGCATTTTAGCTATCCAGAGCAAGATATAGAGACAGTAAACTATTTATATATACCGACTGATCGTGCATTAGAATTTAAGTTGTACTCTCACGGACCAATTACTAGTTTTTGGGTTCCACAGCTGGGCGGTCAAAAATATGCAATGGCTGACATGGTAACTACCCTTCACCTAGCTGCTGATGTTCCAGGTGAATTCTTTGGAAGAAATGCAAACTTTAGCGGAAAAGGTTTTGCTCATAATACCTTTAACGTAAATGCTGTACCTCCAGCCGAATTTGAAGAATGGGTAGATGAGGTGAAAGAAACAGCTAGTCCTATAACGGAGGATAGATTCCAAGAGTTATTAGAGCCTGGTCACTTAGGTCAGCTGACATTCACAGGAACGCACCTTGAATTTTCTCCAGCACCTGAACACAACCATGGAGGAAGTCAATCTCATGATAAGCATGATGGTCATGAAAATCATGATCACCACGAGAAGCACGAAGATCATGAAGAGGAAGAATCCTCTGATCATCACCACCATTAAAGTTTCCTAGTTTCATAGCGTCTTAGCTTTATAAACTTTGTATTAGTTGAAAGGAGACAAAAACGTATGGAATTCTTTGAGCGTTTTGCCATACCTCATCCGAGTCCTGCGATTTACGCTTCGATGGTTGCAATTGGACTTACTGTCATTGCAATTATTGCCGGATTAACCTATTTCAAAAAATGGGGTTATATATGGCGTGAATGGCTAACGACTGTTGACCATAAACGAATTGGTATTATGTATCTTATTTCTGCCCTACTTATGCTTTTCCGAGGTGGAGTAGATGCGATTATGATGCGTTCACAGTTAGCAGTTCCAGGTAACACGTTACTAGATGCACAGCATTATAATGAGATTTTTACGACGCACGGAATTGTTATGATTCTCTTCATGGCAATGCCATTTATTATAGCACTGATGAACTTTGTTGTTCCTCTTCAAATTGGAGCACGGGATGTAGCGTTCCCGCGTTTAAACGCGTTAAGTTTTTGGTTATTCTTTTTCGCCGCTATGTTATTCAACATCTCGTTCGTAGTCGGAGGCTCACCTGATGCTGGTTGGACTTCCTACTTCCCACTTGCTGGAAATGAACATAGTCCACACGTAGGAACGAACTACTACATGATTGCGATCCAAATCGCAGGTCTTGGTACGTTAATGACAGGTATTAACTTTATCGTAACAATCTTGAAAATGAGAGCACCTGGGATGACATTAATGAAGATGCCGATGTTTACTTGGTCTGCGCTGATCACAAACGTAATTATCGTATTCGCATTCCCAGTATTAACAATAGCACTAGCAATGGGAACAATGGATCGTTTATTCGGGACCCATTTCTTCTCTATTGATAATGGTGGAATGGATATGCTCTGGGCAAACCTGTTCTGGGTTTGGGGACATCCAGAAGTTTATATTTTAATCCTACCGGCTTTCGGTATTTATAGTGAAGTCATCTCGACTTTTGCTCGTAGGAACTTATACGGATATAAATCAATGGTTGCTTCCATGGTAATCATCTCGCTCTTCTCCTTCTTAGTATGGGTGCATCATTTCTTTACGATGGGGCAAGGAGCATTTGTTAATAGTATTTTCTCCGTTACGACAATGGCAATTGCTGTTCCAACAGGGATAAAAATCTTCAACTGGCTCTTTACCCTTTGGAAAGGAAAAATTGTTATGACTACTCCAATGCTTTACTCCATGCTCTTTATTCCAATTTTCACGATCGGCGGAGTAACTGGAGTTATGCTTGGAATGTCTGCAGCAGACTATCAATATCACAATACAATGTTCCTAGTAGCACACTTCCACTTAGTAATTATTCCTGGTGTTGTATTCGCTATGCTTGCAGGATTAACTTACTGGTGGCCAAAAATGTTCGGCTTTATGCTTAACGAAAGAATTGGTAAATGGGCTGCATGGTTAATTGCAGTTGGTACTTGTGTTGCCTTCTTCCCAATGTTTATTTCTGGATTAGACGGCCAAGCTCGCCGTATGTACACGTACTCTGAAGCAACTGGTTTCGGTTTTTGGAACATGCTTTCATTCATTGGAGCAGGTATTTTAGCTATTGGATTCGTTTTAATTGTGTACAACATTTACTACAGTACACGATATGCAACAAGAGATATTGGTGCTGATCCATGGGATGCACGTACCCTTGAGTGGGCAACACACAGCCCAGTTCCTGAATATAACTTTGCTATTACACCAGAAGTGAATTCTAGCGAAGCACTTTGGGATGAAAAGAAAAAAGGTCACAAGCTATTTAAAGGTTCTTATCAAGAAATACACATGCCAAGTAAAAGTGGCGTTCCATTTATTATGAGTGCGATTTTCTTCGTGTTTGGTTTTGCTATGATTTTCAGCTTGTGGATTCTTGCGATTGTCTCTTTATTGGGAATTTTCGCATGCTTAATTCACCGTTCCTTTGAGCAAGATCATGGCTACCACATTTCGGTCAAGGAGATTGAAGAAACAGAAGCTAAAATGGGAGGTGCTAAAGGATGAAAATAGATCACTCTCAGCCTCTTGAATATGGTACAGAACAGAACAAAATGAATATTTTAGGCTTCTGGATTTTTCTAGGAGCAGAAATCATGTTGTTTGGAACACTTTTTGCTTCCTATTTTACACTTGAAAATCGTATAGGGAGTGGACCTTCTGGGGCAGATATTTTTGAAATTACCCCTATAATTATTGAAACATTTCTATTATTAACAAGTAGTTTTACCATTGGTTTAGCGATACATGCGATGCGCCTTGGTAGACAGAAAGCCATGCTAACATTCTTTGGCATTACATTAGTACTCGGTCTAGCATTCTTAAGTGTAGAAATATACGAGTTCTTCCACTATGTGCATGTTGGTGCAGGGCTCCAAACAAGTGCTTTTTCCGCAATCCTTTTAACCACATTAGGAACGCACGGAGCACACGTAACGTTTGGACTACTATGGGGGCTAGGTATTATTCTTCAAATTAAAAAGCGTGGTTTAACAGTGGAAACAACAAACAAGTCCTTTATTTTCTCTCTTTACTGGCACTTCTTAGATGTCGTTTGGATCTTTATTTTCAGCTTCATCTATTTGAAAGGACTGATGTAAAATGAAAGAATTATTTCCACGCAAACAAGTCATGGGATTTATCTTTTCACTCGTTTTAACTGTAGCTGCACTTCTTGTGTATTTCCTTGACCTGTCATTTGCACTAGGGATGACGGTACTTTTAGTAACAGCATTTTTACAGGCTGGACTCCAGTTAGTCGTGTTTATGCATGCTGGAGAATCAGAGGATAAAGCAACTATTTATACGAATGTTTATTATGGATTAATAATTGCTTTAGTAACAATATTTGGAACACTACTTGCAATGATTTGGGGAATGGTTTAAGTAAGAAAAATAGATATCACAAACACTGAAAAGCGCCTGGATTTTACACCGGGCGCTTCTTTAATTTAATCCGCATCTTTACTGTATAACTTAACGTTGTTTCTACCTGCCTCTTTCGCCATATATAATGCTTGGTCTGCTTCTTTTATTAACGTATCCAATGCTTTCGTATGAGAAAAAGTGCTCAATCCCAAGGAAATTGTTAACTTCCCATTCGGTTGTTTTTCTTCCCCATAAAACGGATAGGTTTCCACTAATATTCTGAATCGTTCAGCGGCCTTTGCTACAGCTTGCGTGTTTTCAAGATTGGAAAAACAAATAATAAATTCTTCCCCTCCATACCGAGCAAATAAATCTTCTTTTCGCATACTATCCGTTAAGAGTTGGCCTATTGTCCGAAGTACAGCATCACCAGCAGGGTGGCCATGTGTATCATTGTAGTTTTTAAAGGAATCTACATCAAACATAGCTATAACCATTGATTTATCATGAATTTTAAGATCATTCACTTTATTTTTAAAATAACGTAGGTTATACAATTGTGTCATATTGTCATGCCTGGAATGGAATTCTAATTCATTTCTGTTTAACAAATTCCGATTCGTATCGTTGTTGATTAATCCGATAATAAGTAAGGCAGCTATTTCAAAGATGAACATTAAAATGGTAGTAACTTCATTAGCTGGAGTTGTCCAAAGCATTAGAACAGATTTAATGATTGCGTATGTAAAAAATCCTGTTAACAAGACTTTTACATTTAAAATGGTATAAGGTGGGTTAAATGCTTTCCTATTATGAAAGATAGAACCGACAATAAAAGGCAGAAGTATTGCTTGAATTGTGCCCTGAATTACTGTCGGACCCCCTAAATCAATTCTCATCCAAGTAGGAAAAAGGATTGAAATAAAGCCCATTTTCCAGCCACCAAGAAAAGATACGAAGAAAATAGGTATTCCTCTTAAATCTACTCTCATACCTTCAAACATTAGTGGATGGTGCATGACCCACATACTTAACAGACTAATTATCACAGGAGTAATCACAATATACATTGGTATTTTTTTAAACTTTTTTAAAATTAATTCTTTAAATTTAAGGACTACATACATAAAAGCAATAATTAATGTCATGTTAGCTACAAAAGCATCTATAATTTCATGCAAAATTTACTTCTCCTTTTGTAAGTTTCGTCACTTTGAATTGTTAATAATAATATACCTAAAATGATTGCAAATTGGGAAGGTAAATCCGTTTCCTTTTTGTATTTTATTTTTAGAGATGTAAAAAACCCAAACCATTCATAGATTTGGGCTTTGGCATTATTATTTTTACTTTTTGGTTTAACTAGCACTTTCCGTTTTATCTAATACTTCTTCCGTTGCAACGAAAAAAACTCCCATTAAAAAGATAAAGACTGCGCCTATAATCGTTCCTATTCCGATGGAAGCCATCACACTGGAACCAATACCAAAAACACCTAAGAAGAAAAGCGTAATTCCTAGTGTCAATACGAAAGCTCCAACATATTTCACCGCATTTAAAATTTTTGTATGAGATTCCATTCCAATCACCTCTTCTACTTATATTATTCATTTTGTTCACAAAATTGTCAAACTTTCTTTTAAAAAGAGGTGGCTGTAAGGTAAATCATGCTATTTCAATCCGTAAAAACTCTTCGTATTTAAATAAATTTGCTCATACACATTAGCTAAATCTATATTTTTTAGCTTTGCTATTTTCCTTATCGTTTCATGCATCATTTTAGGGTGAGTCATTTGATTTTGGAAGGGTCCTTCAAAGGGCCAGGGCCCATCTGTTTCAACCATCATTTGATTTAATGGAAAGTTTATAACAAGGTCCTGTATTTCCTGCTCATATAACACATCGGGTGTAATAGAAATAAAGTATCTATTTTTTATCATCTTTTCAACCGTACTAGAATCACCCTTAAACCAATGAAAATGTGCTTTTTGAACATCATGTTTTTCAAGAAGCGAACAAACTAGCGGCGCATCCTCATAAACAGCGTGAAGAACAATTGGTTTATCAAGTCTTTTAGCATCCACTATAAATTTTTCTAACATACTTATGTAAGGTTCTAGTGGAATTTGCGGATTCTCTTTGCGAAGATAATAAGGCAAACCAACCTCACCAATTGCAATCATTTCATTTTGATGTTCATTAATAAAATTCCTCAAATGTTCTATTTCTGCTTCCGTTGGGATAGGCTGCTCAGGATGGTATCCAAAAGCAACCTTCAATTTACTATACTGACGGGCAAATGCTAGATTTCTTCTCGCTGATTGCAAATGATTAGAAACCCCAATTAGCGCATCTACTTCGTATGCTTCCGTTTCTTGTAACATTAAGCTCTGTTCATCTTTCTTGTACAAATCAAAATGAATATGGCTATCTATTACTCTTTTATTCATTGAGAACTCTCATCTCCTGATAGATTAATTTTTTCCAATGTAAAAATTCTTCTGTCAAAAGTAAATCCTCTCTTCTTGGTCGATCAAATGGAATGTTGAACTCTTTCACTACTGTAGCTGGTCGATCAGATAAAACAATTATGCGGTCGGATAAAAAAATCGCCTCTTCTATATTATGGGTAACAAACAATATAGATCGTTTATACTCACTCCAAATCGATAATAGCCACTGCTGCATATCAAGTCGGGTAAATTCATCTAATGCTGAAAAAGGTTCATCCAATAAAATCAGTGATTGCGGGCTTAGAATACTTCGAATGAATGAAGCTCGTTGCTTCATCCCACCAGATAACTCATGAGGATAAGCCTGTTCATAAC
The DNA here is from genome assembly GCF_014207435.1 of Salirhabdus euzebyi. GTDB lineage: Bacteria > Bacillota > Bacilli > Bacillales > Alkalibacillaceae > Salirhabdus > Salirhabdus euzebyi. The sequence continues at coordinate 206,175 of NZ_JACHGH010000004.1, read as the reverse complement.
CTTTTAGTCCTGCTCTCTCTAGCATATCACGTGCTTTCTCTTCATCCTTCTTCCCTACTATTTCTTGCCCGAGTAAGACATTCTGCAAAGTCGTTCGCCAAGGCATAAGTGAAGGAGATTGAGGAGTATAGCTTATGGAGCCACGTTTTCCAGTGATGTCTTCTCCCTCTAAATAAACGGCTCCGGATAAAGGGGCTGTCATGCCACCTATAATTCGAAACAATGTACTTTTCCCACTTCCGGAAGGACCTAATAAAGAAACAAATTCTCCCTCTTGTACAGAAAAGGACACATCCTTCAACACCGAACGTTCCCCATAGGATTTTTCAATATGTTCAATTTTAAGGTGACTCAATGTTATCCCCCTCCTTCCCCGACTTCCATTTGATGACCATATTTTCTAGCAATACGATAACTAGAAAAAATAGCAAACTTAAAGTAACGATGAACAATATCGCAACAAACACCCGATCGGTACGAAAGGACGAAGATGCCAATGTCATAAATACCCCTATTCCTTTACTAGCTCCAAGCCATTCCGAAATAACAGCTCCCATTACACTATACGTAGCAGAAATTTTTAATCCCGAAAATAAAGAAGGCAACGCATTCGGCCATTCAAGCTTCCAAAAAATCTGTTGCTTTGTTGCCCCAGCCATTAACATATAATGATTAAGATCACGATCTGCTTGACGAAATCCATCTAATAACGAAATCGTAATAGGAAAGAAACAAACTAAAGAAATAACCATAATTTTCGGAAGCATTCCAAATCCAAACCAAATGACTAATAACGGAGCAAGAACAATGATAGGGATATTTTGTGTCACAATTAGTAAGGGATAGAAGGCTTGACGTAAAAAAGGAACAAGATGCAAACCTACTGCAACGAGAACGCCAATACTACTTCCAACTGTAAAGCCAATAATAATTAATTGAACAGTAGAAAAAATATGGCCTGTATAATGAGACCATCCGTATATAGCTTCTAACCAGACTTGTGAAGGAGCAGGTAGAAGCCAACCCGGTATAGCAAATATTTTCGTGCACAACTCCCAAATGATGAAGAAAAGGACGAGGACCAAAAATGGTCGCCATCCTTTCTGTAATACCTTTCCCATTAGCGATATTTCTCCGTGAGCTCATTCATTGATGCTCCGTCTGGCTTATACAATATTTTAATTTGTGAAATGACATTAGGGCATCCTAGTTCAACCATTCTTTGATTCATCTTTTCTACAATCGTCAAAAGTTCAGGAAGGTCACCCTCCATCGTTGTTTCTAGTGGATTCACTTGAAAAGCTAATCCTGATTGTTCAATGACACTAATTGCTTCATCCACATATGGGATGACATCTTCGCCATTTTTGGTTTTCGGTAGAATTTGGATACTTAGCAATGTATTGGCCACGCTTACTCCCCCTCAGGCAAGAATTCATTCGTAAATGCCTTTTCACTGTCTAACTGTCCTTCTAACAGATCATGCTCATACATCCAGGACGCATAATTTTCCCATACCTCAAGCTTTTGTTCACCCCAACGCTCCGCATCATCTTGATATTTTGGAGCCAACCAAGCTTGACTTGCTTTTACCAATTCCGGATCTAAATCAGGCACTGCTTCTATCAAAATATCAGCTGCTTCCTCTGGGCTATCGATTGCTACTTGATAACCTTTTGCAACTGCTCGTAGAAATTTACGAATTGTCTCTGGATTTTCGGCTATCATCGTTTCATTCGTTGCTAAAACTGGCGTATAGTAATCTAGCTTTTCACTATAATCTGTTAAATAAACGATATCAATTGGTTGGTTACGTAACTCTGCTTCAACACCTGTCCAACCATAATAAATCCAAGCAAAATCAATATCTCTCTCCGTTGCTGTGAAAAAGTCCGTATCACCCATATTGACGATTTCTAACTTCTCTACATCGGCATTATCTTGTTTCATAATAGTAGATATGACTGCCTTTTCGACTGGAGAACCCCAACCACCATAAATTTTCCCTTCAAAATCCTTCGGTGATGTAATATTTTTAGCGACTGGAGCTGCAAATCCAGACGTATTATGTTGAATAACAGCTGCAATAGAAACAATTGGAACTTCCTGCACGCGAGCTGCTGTAATACTTTCCTGGTAGCTTACACCAAAATCTGCCTTCCCTGTTGCAATCATTTGATCTGCACCAACTTCTCCAGGCATAATGATCTCTACATCAAGCCCTTCCTCTTCAAAATATCCCTTAGCTTTTGCAACATATAAACCTGTATGATTAGTGTTTGGTGTCCAGTCTAATACGACATTGATTTCCTCTAATTCAGTTTTAGAGTCTGAATTTGTCTCTTTCTCATCCTCCCCCGCACAAGCTGTGAGCAATAATAACGTCATAAACACAAAAAATAACTTCTTCATTTTAAATATTCCCCTCTCTCTTGGTTTAACTAAACGAATAAGTATGTATGGGGTACATGCAAACAATATAAAAGCGCCCTAGGATAATCACCTAGGGCGCATACAATAGCATGTGCATAACAACAGTATACATATGTTAAGTATGTTCCCTACGCTGGTCTTAGCCAGATCAGGTTCTAAGAGTCAGTATCTTACGGATACTATCTCAACCAGCAACACTGGTCCCCCTACAACTTATCTTTTAGTTATTAAATTTTACTTCCTAAACAAGTATGACAAAATACGAATTAGATATCAAGAGAAAGATAGATTTTATATTTTCAATTGTTTAAGCTGCTACATCTCTTTTATGGAAAACATAATGAGCAAGGAATTGGAAAATAATAAAATAAACAACCAATACCATGACAGAAAATGCAAGGGTCATTCCTTCTATTAATGGAACTCCCTCTATATATTGCATGAGCTCTGTGTTTGCAAACAAAATGTATTTCGCCCATTCAAATTTTTGTGCTAGCATCGCTGTTAATTGTCCTCCTGCAAACATTAAAAAGATAGAAAGACCAATCGCAAGTGAGCTGTTTCTAAATACCGCCGATATCATAAAAGCCATCGTAGCTAACATGAGCATATTAATAGATTTCAAAGAGTATAAAATGATTAAATGAACTCCCATATTTTGTTCTGTAATAGTGCCATTATAGTAATTGAGATGTGGAGCAGTAGTTTCAGGTGTTCCAAATAAAATAACACCGACTAAACTAGAATAAGCAAATGAGATAATTAGCATTAGTAGTGCAAACAGGATAACAGTTATATATTTAGCAACGAGAATTTTCCCTCTACTTATTGGTCTAATTAACAAGAGCTTAATCGTCCCCCAATTGAATTCGGAGGCCACAATCCCAGCAGCAACTATAATAACAAACAAACCTGCAAATTGAATGATATTCGAAGCATCATATACAAACCCCCATACCGAATAATCTTGATGTGGGGAAAGATTGTGTTCTATACGATACTTGTTAATTGCTATATCCCTTTGATAAGAGTCAATCATACTTTGAGGGGCATTTTGGATATCTTTCAATTCTTGCTCCCTATTATTAATTTCTGTTTGTAATTGTTCTTCCCAATTTTCGCTACCTGTTCCCCTATCTGGATTTTCCTGGGATCGGATTATGATACCTACGAACGTAAGTAGCAAAATAATCAATCCAATCATGACAAATGTTCCCGTCCGTTTAAATAGTTTAATCCATTCATTTTTTATTAAATTAAGCATGTGTGACTTCCCCCTTTTTATCTGTAACTTCGAGGAATCTATCTTCAAGTGTTTTCGATATTTCCTTAATCCCATAAATGTTAATTTCCTTTGAAACGAATTCATTGACCAACAATGGGATATCATCTTTCTTTAATTGGCCTGCTATACCGTTGTCTGTAAGGGACATTTTAATTGTTGGGAATAACTGTTGAGCAACTAAAAGGGCTTCATCCTTTGGTGAAACCTCCAGCTGATAGGAATTTTCCGCCCCATTAACAAAATCACGTACTCGTTGTACATCTATGAGTCTCCCCGCTTGAATAATCCCAATCCGGTCACACATCATTTCCATTTCGGAAAGTAAGTGGCTAGAAACAATAATGGCCATATCTTTCTCCTTAGCAAGCATCCGTAAATGATCTCTAATTTCCCTAATGCCAGCGGGATCTAGACCATTTGTAGGCTCATCAAGAATAAGAACCTTTGGATCATGAAGAAGAGATTGGGCTAGTCCGAGTCTTTGTCTCATTCCAAGTGAATACGTTTTGACTTTATCGTGAATTCGGTCCGTTAGTCCAACGAGTTCCACTACCTCATCCACTTTCTCCTTGTTAACTCCCTTAGACATTCGGGCAAACTGCATAAGGTTTTGATAGCCACTCATAAACTTATACATTTCAGGATTTTCCACAATAGCCCCTACTTGGCTTATTGCCTTAACGAAATTTTCTTTGATGCTATATCCCGAAATCGTAATATCTCCAGAACTAAGACCTATAAGCCCAACTATCATTCGAATAGTTGTTGTTTTCCCAGCACCGTTTGGACCAAGAAACCCGAATACTTCCCCACTGTTCACTTCAAAACTTAAGGAATCTATAATCCTCTTTCCATTAATTGTTTTTGACACGTCTTGTAATTTTACAACTCCGCTCATGCTCAATCTCCTTTATTTAGATCTAATTACTAATAACTGATTACGTTTTAATAGAGTCCTAAAGAATGAACCATCAATCCTATCCACAGAAAAAGACAGCCCCAGTTGACCGTCTCGTTAAACTCTTTCCCCATGGGGAATCTGAATTAACTATAGTTAAGAGTAAATGTTATAAATTTAGTTGTTACACTCCAATTTATCTTTAGTCTACGAATATCAATTCATCTATATTTCCCTATAAAAGACATTAATTCACCTTTCCATTTTATAGCAAAAGGGAAACAAAGGATATCATTTTTTCACAATTATTAACTTTAGTGTAGATTCCCTTTTGTTTGTTTTAAATGTTTTAACATTGCTACAATCAGAAAACTAACGATGACAAGCAATAACCAAGAGCTTACCTTTCCAAAATGAACGATTTCCCACTGGCGTTGTTGGTTTGGGTAACTCCAAGCACCTAAGAAAGTGGCAATATTTTCAGCAACCCATATAAAAAAACCAATCAATATAAAAGATAAGGACAGAGGCTTCGCGTATGTACGTTTACGAACAGTAAAATAAACAAATGTATGATAAAAAAGAATAATCGTTAGCAATTTTAATAACCAACGAAAATCAAGAATAAAATGATGCGTGTAAAAATTAAAATAAATCGCTGCACTTAGAAACATAACAATCCATGTTGGGGGCCATTTCACTAGTTTTAAATCCAGCCTTCTCCACGCCTGACACATGTAGCTAGCGACACTTGCATACATGAAACCACTATATAATGGCACTCCAAGAAACTTGGTGAATGCCTCTTCTGGATAACTCCATGAACCCATATGTACTTTGTAAATTTCTAGTGCCAAACCGATCAAATGGAAAACGCCAATTACCTTTAATTCATCCATTGTTTCCAATTTTAATGCAAGCATGAGCATTTGGGTTATGATACAAACCAATAAAATTAGGTCATACCTATGGAGGAATGGAATATCAATAATTTTAGTCACTGCTAATGTGAGGAAAATGATAATAGGAAAAATACAAGCCTTTGCTTGAGCAAGTCCAAAATAAAATAATTGCTTCATACAAACACCCTAACTACTATGATAGATTAATGGATATGTAATTTATCATATCAGAAAAAAGCCTCTAGCACTTTATTACATGGTAGAGGCTTTTCCTATTTGCATTTTGTTTTTTATATTAAGTATTCTTTTCAAGTTTAGCTTTTATTTAAATGTAAGTCTTCTCGTTTGTAAAAACCACCTATCCAAGCATCGGAAACATGTGAGACTCCTCGAAAGTGAAAGCCAATTTTCTTCGTGCGATGTAATGCTGCCTAAGCGTTCCTTGTCCTATGGGAGAGCATGAGTCTGAAGACCCCGCAGTGAGAGCTCTCTGCTGGCGAAGGAGGCTGGAAAGCGAGTATTTTTCCGAGGCGACGGACTACCACTCATCTTGTAAAGAAGGGGCTTCATACACCATTAAGTTACTTCGCCGTTTTAGGAAAAACAGCAATAATTCACGTTAAAGAATAGATGGGTTTGTGAATTTGTTCACAAATATGCCACACTAAATTTTGTTGAACCGTGATATAATCTAGCTGTAAGGAACAATCAAACCTTACACCTTAACATTACAGGAGGCTCAACCATCCTAGTGAGTTTCGTTAATTAACGGGTTAAAAACTAGGGGAGAATGACAGGAACTCGGAATGTGGAGAGTAGGAGATTGGGAGAATAAAAACTAACCAACCTTCCGAAATGTCCCGAGAACTTGGAAGGAATGAGTCCAAACAAACGGTCATTGAGGATAGTAAATGGAAGGATCATCTTTTCTTTAAGGAACGAATAAACAGGATGAAACGTAGGCCTACGTTTCATCCACTTCGAAACCTTAAAACGAAGGGATGAAATGATCATTAACTTTCTAAATTAGGACCTAAAAAGCGGAAAATTATCATACTTTCAAGCTGAGTTGCATTCGAAATATGAGTTTTCAAAAGATTAAGGGAATCAGTATCCAATTTACGGAACTGACAAACATCCTAATAAAACACTTCCGATGAAAAGTCTGTTGGAGATTTTTATTTGGTAAAGTGTTTTGGATTCCCTCTATGGGTCGAGTGTACCTAAAATGCGTAACATTACCCATTAAGGATGTGGTATGGTTGGGTCCCCTGTGATGTTAAAAAAGCATTTCGGAAAAAATTCCGAAATGCTTTTTTATTGCTTAGAAATTGTAAAATTTGGACTTATGGATAAGTTAGTTGCACGGGGGAGCCACATCTAGCTCCAGCACCTACCCCCTTGGGACATATGTCAATCCCTTCTGTAGCAAAATCCGCCACGGCAGGTCTTGGCTTATGCATATCGGGGGTGAGCAAGGCGCTTGTGCTTTTGTTCTTTAATAGACTTTGTCACCATTAAAGATAGAGTTTTTCACCACTACATAATCAACATGACGTATTGCGTCTAGTTCCTTTCCTCCAGCATAGGAAATAGAGGATTGTAAGTCTTGCTCCATTTCTGTCAACGTATCTTGTAGAGCTCCTTTATATTCCACGTACATTTTTTTACCTTCTACATTTTTCTTTTCACCTTTTTGAAATTCGGAAGCAGATCCAAAATATTCTTTAAACAACCTTCCGTCTTTTTCAACTGTTTCTCCTGGAGATTCCTCATGGCCTGCAAATAAAGAGCCAATCATTACCATCGTTGCTCCAAAGCGAATAGATTTAGCAATATCACCGTGTGTACGAATACCACCATCTGCAATAATGGGTTTGCTTGCAGCCTTTGCACACCAACGAAGTGCTGCTAATTGCCAACCACCAGTTCCAAATCCAGTTTTTATTTTCGTAATACATACCTTTCCAGGTCCGATACCGACTTTTGTTGCATCTGCCCCAGCATGCTCAAGTTCTCTGACCGCTTCAGGTGTTCCCACATTTCCAGCAATAACAAAACTATTTGGCAAATGCTTTTTAATATGTTTAATCATTTCAATTACTGCATTAGAATGACCATGCGCAATATCAATTGTGATGTATTCTGGCAAAAGTTTTTCTGCTGCTAATTGTTCAATAAAACGATATTCTTCTTCTTTTACTCCAACACTGATGGAGGAAATTAACCCACGGGATCTCATATCCTGAATAAAAGAAATTCTCTTTTCGGGATTAAAACGATGCATAATATAGAAATAATTATTTTCTGCTAAATAAATAGCAATCTTTTCATCGATAATTGTTTGCATATTTGCAGGTACAACAGGAAGCTTAAATGTATGTTTACCTAAAGTAACTTTTGTATCACATTCTGAACGGCTGTTTACTACACATTTTGCAGGTACTAATTGAATATCTTCATAATCAAATACATTTTCCATGATGCACACCCCTAAATACGAATATTTATAATAAGATTATTGTAATCGTTCGTCCATTACGTAATTTACATCATTTCACATCGAATGTCAAAGGATTTTAAGGTAAAATAACAAGTTTTTAGAAAATAAAAATAACAGGACAAAAATGCCCTGTCATCAGCTTTTACTTCCTCTTCCTTTTATTTTTTATTCACGTTTTACCATTCGCATTAACCCGATCAGGAATATACAATCCTATGTAATGCAAAATATCCTCTGTTTTATAAGAAGTCATCTCAACTGGCATTTTAAACGTTTTTTCCTTCTCTAACAATTGCTTTCGAAAGGTGTCTCTTTTTCTAAATGCTACTTGTTTTTGAATAATTAGTTCATTCGTAACAACAACATGCAGAAAATGTTTTTTTGTCTTGAAAAGGGAATGTTTTTTTTCTTTTATGTATTCGGTAGAATTATAGACTAAAACAATAGCTTCGTATGGGAACGTAATTGTAGGATATCCATTTACTTTAATATTGAAGTCAGTAGGCGAAATACTCATAAAGACGTTAGGAGAAATAAAATTAGAGATAAAATAGAAAAGGCCTATCAGGAAGATGAGCATTAATCCGTATACATAAAGCTTACGTAACTCTGACAAATGTCCAGTCCCAATTAAAATAATACATGTAACCAACAAAACAAAGCACAGTACCGTATACAAAAAATATTTCAGACGACTATACTCGATATAATACATGTCCCTCTTCCTTCCATATTAGAACAATTGGCTTATCGACATAAATAAGTAAAGCTACTATTCTTAATGATTGTTCTTATAGAATCATTAAATAAATAACCTCTATCCCACTTCATCTTGGATAGAGGTTTTAGAGCACTAGTTGATTGTAGAATTTCTATTAGTATTATACTAGTATGTTACAGATGATTATTCAATACATCTTTTAATTTGGCTAACTCTTCCTCTGATAAGGTAACTCCCTTACCCATTTTCTCATGATTTGGGGCCCAATCTCGTAAATCATACTTAGGGCTTCTCCCATTCCAGCTCACCAAGTTAAGCTCTTTCGTCCACCCTTTTGGTGACTCTGAGAGCACGGCAATCGTTTCTATAATTTCATATTTTAACTCTGCCACAAGTCATTCCTCCTTTAATGTAGATTACTCTTCTTTTCCTCTTGAACTTGTTCTTCTGTTTTTCGTCCTGAGGCTAAGTCAATTAAATCATTTTTTGCGTTTTCAAAACTATCATAATTTTTTATAGTCCTCGTGATTTTGTATTGGGATCCATCTTTTTGAATACTATATTCTTTTCCGCTTCTATTTTCAATCTTCATACAAATCACCCTTTTCTTTTACTTTTGTTTCTCCTTCAATTGCTCGAATAGTTTCTCAACCGTACCAATACCTACATTGTCATACTTAGCAAGAATGACGAGTTCTTTCGGGAGCTGACCTACTGTTTCTATTTGGTCATTATTAAGCTGTCTCAACAAACTTGGAATACCGGTAAACTGTTCTGCGGATAAAGGGATTTTCGATAGTTCTTCTGTTACAACAATGTGCTTGTCTTTATAAAAGAAGAATAGCTCCCCTGACCGCTCCAACGTTAGTTTTCTACGAGCCTTTTCCTCTTCCATATAAACTTTTAAATCCTCAAATAAGTTTTCATCGTTTTTTTCATTATAGCGTTTCACATATTTGTGGAGACCTTCTAGATTACTTGGCAATTCACTCATTATACGGGCCTGCTGCTCTGCCCCTAAGCGAATCAGGAATAGCTCTGACTTCGCAAATCGTTGTGGCAACAAAAAGGCATCACGTAAAAAATAAGGAATAGCTAGTTTTTCATTCCCATAAGAAAGATAACGAATCGCTGTAAATCCTGGCTGCTCCGGTACAACTTCGATCGTTTCCATAGAAGCTGCTACTTCCTCATGCGCTAACTCCTCTTCCTTTTGGTGCACGGACGCCATTAACAAGTCTTCTAATGACTTTAACCTTACCTCTAGCTCCGTAATATCATAGGATTGCTCCGGTTGAATTTTCGGGTCTTGGTAATCAGGAACTTCCATTTCAACAGGTCCATACACTTCTACGTACCATTTCACAATCTTATACAATGCTTCCCATGAGTGTAAAGCTTCTGAAAAACGGAAAACACGGGAATCATGTGCTGCTTGGTTTCCTGCTTTTCGCACATAGTGAAGAGCATCTCGAATCTCCTCCGGTAAAATATCATTTTCACCCAGCATATCCAATCGTTCCTTTAAGCTAATCCAAGGGTCATTTGGTAGTTTTTCTACTTTCATTACTTGCTGTAAAATATTTTCCACAAACACTCTAGCATGAGTCAACATTGTACGAGGACTAGAAAATATACTATTCTCCAATTCCCGAGCTACGTACGCAAGTTCTTTCGAAATAGGTTGAAGAAATTGATAGAAATAAGATTGTTTGTCCATGTATTGTCCTCCGTCTTCCAAACCTTTAGTTTTTGTCTACTTCTATTATAATGAATAGGGTTACTAGTTTTAAAGTTCTGTGTTGTCATACTATTTATTCCCAAAAAAATTTAACCTTTTCGAACTATGCTTATTTAAACAGGGGTGATATATAATGGAGCTTTGGGATGTTTACGATCAAAATAGAAACAAAACGACTAGAGTACATAAACGTGGTAATCCATTAGCTAACGGTGATTACCATATAGTTGTCCATGTATGGATTAAGAACGATAAAGGTGAAATCCTCTTAACAAAACGTCATCCGAGTAAACCTCATCCAAATTTATGGGAGTGTCCAGGTGGATCTATTCTATCGGGTGAGGATAGTCTTCCTGGTGCGATTCGAGAAGTAAAAGAAGAAATAGGAATACACTTACTAGAATCTAATGGCACATTGCTAACAAGCGAACGGCGTGATGAGTTTAATGATTTTTATGATGTATGGTTATTTAATCAATCCTTTAACCTAGAAGATACAATATTACAAATGGATGAAGTAAGCGACATAAAGTGGGTTACACAATCTGAACTTATGCTCATTTATCACGCTAATCTCTTAGTACCAACTCTACATTATTTTCCCATCCTCTTTAAAACTTGAAACAGCACGGCTAAATAGCCATGCTGTTTCGATTTATATCTTAAATCTGTTCTTTAAACTTCTCATAACTATTTGTTAGCTTATATTCTACTTCATTTTGCAGGGCAGAAAAGTGCTTACGTCCACATACAATTTTACCATTTTCCGTAAAACGAAGATCCTCTTGGTCTGTACTCCCCTTCGTTTCCACAACAAAGAATAATGTTTCTACACCATCTTTATCTACTAAAACAGCCCAGTCAGGATTATAGTTCCCAAGTGGCGTATCGATGACGAAGCTTGCTGGAAGCTTGACAAATAATTTGACATCCTCATCACTATTCAACTTCTCCGCAAAGGTGCGTTCCACATTAGAATCATACCGAATGTAGTTGTAGACTGATTTGTCTTTTGATACTTCAACAGCATTGGCTTTCATGTAACCGACAAGCTCCTGATGCTCAAATAGTGATTGCTGATAGTAAGCGTGATCCCCAATCCGTTCATACTTTATCCCATCAATGATTAACTTCTTCTTCTCTCGATTAATAATTTTCATCACTGATTCCATAAACGCTTGCGGATTTTTCTCGAAATCTTCTAAACGTTTTGATCTAATTAAAATGTCCACAAGCGTACGGCGTTTCAAGTTTGTCTGTTCCTGTAAATAACGCAATATGTCAGGCAAACGACGTTTTTCTTCATTGGCTTCAAACGTTCGGAAAGTCTTCCCTTCTCCCGTAACACCTGATTGATCTACCTTTAATATCGCATTTTCACGCCTGATTTTTCTCGCTTGAAATTCATCTAACTTTTGAATTGCTTCAATGCTACGGCTCTTTAGTGTTTCGGAATCTAAATCAACAGAGTACGTTGTTTTGTATTTAATTTGATCCCAAAGTTGATTAAATTCTTCACTAAGAAAGACTTCCTTGTTCAAATGAATACGTACTTCATCTTTTTTATTAAAAACAGGCAACTTCTTAATTGAACGTTTGATTACTTGTTCTATATCCTGTTTAATTGCCTGCATTTCCTCAGGTACTTCAAATGCTTCTTCAGCAATTGCTTCTTTCAGCTTTGTTTCTACCTTGCCTTTTTTCGTAATAAAATTTTCTTTTACTAGAAATGCAAAAATTTTAGCCGAATAATCATAACCAATTGCTTTCGCTTCTCCAGTTTCTTCATTCGTTTGGGTAATTGTAGAAAAAGATTGCTCCTCCAAATAACCAAACTTCACACCCGTTTCCTCTTCCATTTCCTGTTGTAAGGATTCAGCAAATTCCTGATAAGATTCATTTGCAATAACCGTAAGGACATTAATGTTTTCGTCATATTGTCGTTGACCATCTTGATTAACCGCTAAACGAAGACCCCGACCAATCTTTTGACGCTTCGTGAAAGGATCCTTCGTTTCTACTAATGTACATATTTGAAACACGTTCGGATTATCCCAGCCTTCTTTTAAAGCCGAATGGGAAAAGATAAAACGTAAAGGTGTTTCAAAGCTTAGTAGTCTTTCTTTTTCCTTCATAATAAGTTCAAAAGCGGACTCATCGTCTTTATTAGAGCGTAGACTACCATCCTTCGCCACTTTACTATCCTTATAATTCCCATTTTTATCCTGGGAGAAGTAACCGTTATGCACTTCCTCCACCTGGTGATTCGATATATAATTGTCTTCCTCAAAAAGGGTACGATATTTAGGTGATTCGATTAGATTTTTATATTCCTCTTCAAACATGAGCGCGTATTTCCCTTTTTCCCATGACTGACCTTTCGGATAGAGGCGATAATTTTCGACTTTATCTATAAAAAATAACGTAAGCACTTTTATCCCTTTGTTCACAAGCTTTAGTTCCTTATCTAAATGCGTGCGAATCGCTTCTCTTATTTGATATCTTTTTAGCAAATCATCATCCATTGCACCAATTGATTCGCCAAGCCCAAGGACTTTCCCGTTGGCAAATTCAATCATTTCACTTCCAGGCGTACAGTCAATCCCTTCTAAAATGAAACCACGGTACAAATCCCGTTCCCCGGAAATCAAATAGAGATTATTTTTCTTGTTCGGGTTTATTTCCTTCCTTACCTTAGCAACCGTACCATTTCTCTTTTGCTCATCGATTTCAACCGTCGCTTTATAGCCATTTTTATTGGAAACATTTATTAATTTAATATAAGGATCATTATAATCATCATCTGAATTCACCGATAGCACTTCGATCTTCTTTACCAGCTTCTTCTCATATGCATCTACAGGATCGAGCTTGTACATTAAATTGTACGTTTCACGGTGTGTTGCGGAATAGCGCAATTTACACAGTGGATTTAATGAAGCAATTGCTTCTTTTGCTTTCTCCGTATTATCCACACTTTGTGGTTCATCGATTATAACAATTGGGTTTGTTTCTTGGATGAATTGAATCGGTTTTTTCCCGTTCATCGTATCCCGTTCACGATGAATTAAGTTTGCTTTGCTCTCCTTTTCAGGATCATCAAAGCTTTTCTTAAACGCATCAATGTTAATGATCATCACTTCAATATCTGTGCTCGTTGCAAATTCACGAACTTGCTCTAAATAGGTAGAATCGTATTTGAAAAAGTGACAATGCTGTCCAGGATATTCATTCGCAAAATGCTCTTCTGTCATTTGTAATGATTTATATACACCTTCTCGAATTGCAACACTAGGTACAACAATAATGAACTTCGTGAATCCATATTTTTTGTTTAGTTCAAAGATACTTCTCGTATATACGTATGTTTTCCCTGTACCCGTTTCCATTTCAACGGTAAAATTCCAATCTTGAATATTCCTGCTTTTCGGTAGATGATTTCGTATTTGGATCCTTTGCACATTTTCCAGTACTTCTGTTTCCGATAATTCGAGCTTGTTTCCAATTCCTAACTCGGTAATTTCCTGCCCAACAATATCACCCATACTAACTGTAAAATTGGATACTTTTACGGTTTGCCCTTCAAAAATATCCGTGATGGACTGAATGGCATCAAGCTGATACTGTTGTTCATCGAACTTAATTTTCATTCTTACATCCCCTCTCTAAATAACACGGATATCTTCAACACCATAACGTTTCAATATTTGCTGCGCATTCGTACGAACGGTATCATCTTTAAATCCTTCATCATAAAACACGATACGAGCCGGCTTTCTCTCTGCCATTGCTTCTATTTGAGGCAGTGTTAAGTCGTACGCTAAACAAATGAGTAAAAATCCCATTCCGACCGAGTAAACTCGCTTTCCAGCAATGGTTATTTCTTCAATTGGAACGGTTAAAGGAACATCGTATTTTAGTAAAATTTCGTACACCACGTCTTCCGCGGTACGCCCTTCTTTAATTGGATCTACCAAGTCTAATAAATCGGTTTCTAGATTCGTTGTATCTTCATTCCAAAGACGGAGGTTCGTATCACTTAATGTAAATACTTTAAAACCAATATCTACATTTTCATTGGTAATATTTTGACCTGCCAACCGAATACGTTGTTTCCCGATTTCACATATGTTAGAATAGCCAGCTTTATAGGCGTCTTCCTTTTCATCAATTGCTTCTGGTAGCTGTACCATAATAAATTGTCGTGACCCACCATCCTCGGCGTTCAACTCCATTACCGCGTGGGCTGTAGCAGCAGATCCAGAAAAGAAATCTAAAATAATACCATCTTTTTCAAAATACGTCTGACTTTGAATAAGCTTTTTCAAGTAATTTTTTGGTTTTGAGTAATCAAAGATTTTCTCAACCCCAAACAATTCAATAAGTTCCTCATAAGCATCTTCATTTGTTCCGTTAATTTCAACCCCATCAACAAAGGAAGGAAAGCCTTTATATTTCTCATCTTCATTCACTTTGAATACACGAATTTGGAAATTTTCGGTGTTAATAATAAAAGCAGCCCCTAAAGCTAATTGCTCGTCCACTTTTTCTTGGGTCCAAATGAACGGTCCAGAAACGACTAGCTCGTCCACTATGAGACCATCCTTTACTTCTACCTCTTCATGAAGCTCAACCCCACTAGATCCCACACCGTATACACCTTTTTTATAACGTCCATCCTTCAGCTTCGTTTTAATAATATTGCGAGGGAAACGCAGCTTCTTTACTTTGTTTGTTCTCTTAATAAGAGGCTGTGATTCGGACTGGTCCGCTACACCACCAACAATTTTTGCTTCATTAATATTTTTACAATAAATCAAGCAATACTCTGTCACACTAACGATGTTTTTTGAAAGGAAGGAACCTTTTCGTTTCTTATTCCACGTAACAACACCGGCAAAATTGACTTCACCGAAAATCTCATTACAAATCGCCATCATATTTTTTAACTCATTGTCATCAATACTTATGAAAATAACGCCATCGTCCTTGAGCAAGTTTTTGGCAATTTTCAAGCGAGGGTACATCATGTTCAACCAATCTGTATGATATCGTCCATTTGTTTCTGCATTTGATTTTAAGCTTTCGTTCATTTTTTCTTTATAGTTGGAAAGGTTATCGTGAAAATTATCCTGATAAATAAAATCTTTTCCCGTATTGTATGGAGGGTCAATATAAATCATTTTCACTTTATTACGATACGAGTGTTGCAAAATACGTAAAACCTCCAGATTATCTCCTTCTATATATAGGTTTTGCGTCGTATCCCAGTTCACACTATCTTCCTTTTTCGGGCGAAGGGTACCAGTCGTTTGCTTTTGTGCCAATTGAATAGCTTCTGTTTTTCCATTCCAGCTAAACTCATATCGCTCTTTCTCTTTTTCTACAAATTCTCCCAGTGCCAATTGTAATTTTTCTATATCTACTTTATCTTCTGTAAATACATCAGGAAAGATTTCTTTTAACTTTTCGATATTGTCCTGTACAGCATTGAAGGTTTTTCCATCCAACTTCTCCACCTAACACAACTCCTTTATCTTTTGTAGCTTCTGTTCCACTTGCTGTTCTTGCCGCTTGATTTTCATATGCAAGTCCATTTTTATTCCAAAATCGAGTTGTCCTTTTTGTTCATTCTCTAGCCTTGTAATTTCATTTTGATTTTGACGTATATCGTCTAAAGCCTCTACGACATCATCTCGATTTTCGGTGTTTTTCGGGAAGTCATTTACTAGTAGTACGACTTCTTCACATCGCAACCATTGATAAATGTCATCATAAAAATGATACAGATGATCAAATGATAGCTTTGTCATCATTAAAACGTCCAAAAGTTGAGTATAAAGATCTTCCTCATTCCTCGGCTGAAACCAATTGGTAATCACCGGTTCCTCTAGTACAACTTTTGCCACATCCATTTTGTGAAGTCGTTTATGACAAGCACTTAGGAGGATATCTCCTTCAGGTGACTCCATCACAAGAACAACCGGATTAGGAATGGCTTTATGAACAACCTGGGCAATACGATTGTTTTTATCCTTTGACCTAATCTTCACATAGACCCATACAACCTCTGCATAATGTAGCTCCTTGGTTTGATAGGCTTGTATTTTCATGCTTTGTTGGTTCATCACACTTAACAGATAAATTCCGTCAACTTGGGACGTAAACAATTCCTTTTCAGCTGAAGAGAAATCAGCTTCGGAAAAAAACGCTTTTTTTGGTATTTTGCGATTTAAAATCGTTCGTTTTGGAATATCCAATCTATTTATTAACCATTCTCTCAATTTTACACCTACTTTATCACTAAGAATGATATTAACTCAAAATCCTCTGACGATGTATTCGTGTCCTGTAGGAGGCTTGAGTTCCCGAGACTAAATAGCGACTCCATTCCCTTTTCCTCAACAATACCTAACACAAATTCCACAGCCTTATCTAATAAATCCTTATAGGCAGTCATGTCAGCCAAATTATCCGTCTCCACTTGGAATTGTTCGAGTAAATTTTGAAAAACACCAGTTTGTCCTAGTGCTACTTTTCGATATAAATCTAAAATTTGCTTCGTCTTTAAATGACCTAGTTGAATATCACCTTTACTGTTCATCAACACAAGGTAATATGGGTATAATGCGCTCGTCTCCTTTACTTTTGCCTTCGCATTTCGTTGTTTAATACAAAATATAACCCCTGGCTCTGTATCAGGTGTTGGGGCTAGCTGAACAGACGTAATAGCATGTAGTCCGAGTGGTGCATGCTCTATTGCACGTTTATGAGTACCCATATAATCTATTAAATCCATCTTAAAATCATTTAACGTCAGATCAGTGATAGAAATTCCACCCGAAATATCCTCTAAATCCACAACCTCTTCTTGTAACTGCTTCAGCTGTTTAGCACGGTATTCGAGATCGTTCATATCTTTCTTTTCATCGTATTCAATCACATTTTCTTCCCCAGTAGCAGATATATCAAGTAAAACCATCCGCCCACTAACACGGGCTTCTAGGTTAATATACTCATCAAGGTCAATATTTGGCCAAAAATTTACAAGCTGAATAACATCATTTTTCGATCCTAGTCGATCGATTCGCCCAAAGCGCTGGATGATCCGAACTGGATTCCAATGGATATCATAGTTAATTAAGAAATCACAGTCTTGTAGATTTTGTCCTTCTGAAATACAGTCCGTTGCAATTAATATATCAATCTCATCGGTAATGCTAGCATCTAGCTTGCTACGTTCTTTAGATACTGGGGAAAAATGAGTCAATATGGCGTTCAAATCTTTTTGTATTCCTTTTAATGTCGTTTGATTTCCACCTGATCCCGTAACGAGCGCCGCATGTATGCCATGATTCTTCAACATCCATTCCGAAACTTCGTTATACAAGTAGGTAGCTGTATCTGCAAATGCGGTAAAAATAATGACCTTTTTATTGTTTGCATTGAGTGGCTGTTGAACTTTCTGATCAATGATGTTTTTAAGCTGAATTAATTTTGCATCACGTGGAGCCTGGACCTTAGCCGACTCGATTAATAGCTTCTCTAATTTCTCTTTATCATCCTCTAAATCCTGTTTCCACTTAATCCCATCAATATCTTGAAGAAGAACTTTTACTTTAGAACCGATGAGCATGTTCTCCACATCTTCATCATCCATATCTATATCGTTAATGTTTACATCCTCATTCGAATATTGGTGGATATGGTCTAGCTTGTTTATCAATACATCGATTTTCGATAAAAGGGACGCGATTGTCATCCCAAATGAATGAATCGAGCTTTCCATTCGCTTCAATAAATTTACTCGCATTAAATTGACAAGACTACGCTCCCTATCTATCTGCTTAAAGACCGAGCCACCCTTTACTTTCCGGTCATATTTTTGGCTATACTCTCTTTGCTTTTCGGGTAACACATATTTTAAAGGAGAATAGGCACTTAAATTCAATCGATTAATTAATTTATTTACTTCCTTAATCGCTGGAAACTCATTTAGTTGATCAATGTCTGCATTAATATTAATCGGCTTTAATCGCTCCGGAAATTTACCGATTTCAGACAAGTTATAGTATTTTTCAATATGCTTTCTTGATCTAGCAATAGTCACCGTATCTAGTAATTTAAAGTAATCAAAGTTCAACATTTCTAATAATGAATCTGCTTTTCTTTCCTCATTATCTAGCTTTAGCCACTTATTAAAACTTTGTTGTGCTTTCCGCAAGGTCATTTCAATGCTTTCCACACCAGCACTCTCAAGGGCATCGTCTTTTCCTTCCGTAATAAAAGCTACTTGGTTTTTCAAGTCATTCATTTTGTTGTTTACTGGTGTCGCTGAAAGCATAAGCACCTTCGTTTTCACTCCAGCTTTAATAATCTCATTCATTAATCTTGTATAACGAGTCTCCCGATCATTTCTTGCTTCGTTGTTTCGGAAGTTATGTGACTCATCAATGACGACGAGGTCATAGTTACCCCAATTAACAGTTGCTAGATTAATATCTCCAGATAACCCATTTGTTCTACTCAAATCTGTATGATTTAGCACATCATAATTAAATCGATCTGCTGATAATACATTTCGTTTATCATTTTGGGTGTAAATGAGCCAGTTTTCTCTCAGCTTTTTGGGACACAATACAAGAACCCGATCATTGCGTAGTTCATAATATTTAATAACGGCAAGTGCCTCGAACGTTTTCCCTAGTCCCACACTGTCTGCAATAATACAGCCATTATATTTTTCTAGTTTGTCAATGGCACCGAGAACCCCATCCTTTTGAAACTTATATAGCTTGTTCCAAACCTCCGTATCTTTGAAGCCAGTCTTTGACTTCACAATAGCTTCTTCATCCAACTCATCTAAATAACCTTTAAATATGTTATATAGAGTAACGAAATACAAATATTCCGGTGTGTGGTTTTCATAAATAATTTGTATTCGCTCTAAAACTTCCTGCTTTACTTCCTCTATAATATCCTCATTTTTCCACACATCGTTAAACCACTCGATATACTGCTTCGTCAAAAGTGGCTCGTCCATCAGTGTGTTCATTTCCAAACTAGGAGAGTAGGTGTAACCCAGTCCACTACTTGTAAAGTCAGAGCTACCTTGAATCGCGACAGATGATCCGTCTTTATTTTCAATATGATAAAGACGACTTTGGGTCATAGGAGAAGTTAATGATTTCATTTGCACCTTCGCTTTGATCCACTCGGCACATTCTTTTGCAATTTTCGCTTGGGTTAGTTCATTACGTAATTTTATTTCTAAGTCAGAGCCTGATAAACGCATTTCACGTTCTGATTTCTGAAAATCCTTTGACCCTTTCGCATAGTTTTCCGAAGTAAAGGTAGGATCAATAAATAAAAAACGCACCTCATCGACCTGCATTAATTCCTTTTTTAACATTTCAAAAGCATATATTGTAAAATAGGAGGACATGATTGCCACTTTTGAACCTTTCTTAAAGTAAGGCTTTAGTGCATCTCCTACAAACCCGGATTTTTTATTATCAATCATTTTATTTAACATCCCATTGCCTCCAATAACCATCAAATTCTATTTTGTCTATTTACAGTTTACAAAATTTCAAAAAATCTTGAAATCCATTAGGATGTAACCAAAAATATAAACACTCATTTTGTTCAAATTCCTCTTCTATTATCCCATAAAAAGCTCAATAGTTTTATATGGAAAGTGAAATACTAGTAATTGGAATCAATAAAAATGTATTGGACCCATTTATTTACATCAATTCCAATCCATTCTATAATGGATAGAAAATGAGGTGATTAGCTTGGCAATTGTGACAGTTGATTTTGATGGAACGCTCTATCAAGGAAATTCCTTTAAGGTAATGTTTCAAGTCGGAAAGAAAACATTTGGCCTCAAACAATGGAGTATCGTGTTTACGGGACTTGTAAAAGCAATAATTACTGGACTTGTAAAAGGAAAAAACGCTTTTCGTCTACAATTTTTTAAAGCTTTTGCAAATACATTTAAAGGCAAAACAGAACTAGAATTAGAAGAATTTTTCCAACAGCTAGTGAACATTGGAAAGGTCGATGTTCACCAAGGTCTTGTACGCCAAGTACGGGAGCATCAACAAAATGGGGACATGATTATTCTTCTCTCTGGGGCACTTAAACCCTTTTTAACTGCCTTCGCAAAAGAACTACAATTAGACGTACATATCCTTAGTACAGAATTATTGTTAGACCAAAATGGTGTATGTACGGGAGAAATTGGGACAATCATTAACGGCGAAGAAAAAGTTAAACAAGTACAGAAGTGGGTCACGAAAGAACTTGCTCAATCAGAGAAAGGCACGAATGAAATCTGGGCTTATGCCGATAGTGAGAGTGACATTCCATTATTGCATTTCGTTGAACATCCAATTGTTGTGAATCCTGACGAAGACATGAAAAAAATTGCTGAAGAAAACAAATGGCCCATCTTCGCTACATGACATTTTAACTTTTTTTTGCAATTTGTGCCCTTTTTTTAAAGTGGCGCTTTCTTTTCTTTTTTGTTTGTGTTATGCTTAACTCTGTTATTGTTGTTCGTAATATGATGAAGGCTAGTCGAAATACTTAAAGTAATTTTGTCTTGAATGAGTATGAGAACAAGGATAGTAAATATATCGTGCTTTAAAGCACTAGGAGGAAACACAATGAACACAGGTAAAGTAAAATGGTTTAACGCAGACAAAGGTTTCGGATTTATTGAAGTAGAAGGCGGAGACGATGTATTCGTTCACTTCTCAGCTATTCAAGGCGACGGTTTCAAAACTTTAGAAGAAGGTCAAACAGTGACTTTCGGTATTGAAGACGGTCAACGCGGACCTCAAGCTACTAACGTAGTTAAAGCGTAACTTTACAATATAAAGGTTCTTTCCCTCACGGGGAGAGCCTTTTTTATTTACTTTTTGTTCCAAAAAATACAGTGATCCTCCAACTAATAATAAAAGCAGGTGACATATATGATAGAAATTAAAACTTCCAAAGTAAGCGATGGTGAACATAATAGAGGTGTATTCGCTACAGAAAATATCAAAAAAGGCGAATTGATTCACCAAGCACCAGTTATCCCTTATCCAAACGATGAACATCAACATATAGAAAAAACAACTCTAGCAGACTATGCATTTGAATACGGAAAAAACCACACTGCTTTTCTGTTAGGTTACGGCATGTTATTTAATCACTCGTATACACCTAATGCTTCTTACCAAATCGATTTTGACAATCACGTGTTTAACTTCTATGCCTTCACCGACATTAAAGCAGGCGATGAAATATTAATCAATTACAATGGTGAAGAAGACAATAATTCACCATTATGGTTTAACGAAGAAGAAAATTAATATTGCTACTTAATAAACCCCTGTTAAGGACTTTGTTAGTTCAGTCCATTAACAGGGGTTTATTTTATGGCTAAGTTTGTAATAGTGGCCAGTTTTATGCAATTTTCTTCCTTGAATCAATAATTATTTCGTGTGAATGGACGATTAATTGGTTCGAACCTTCAATTATTCCATCTGAACCTTTAATTACTTTAATTAAACAGGAAATTAATTAGAAAGTCATCTGTAAAACTTAAAGGCTCATGGTTTTTATGCCCTTATTTCGTGAACAATCCATATTTTACCTTAAATCGTTGCATGATTTTGATCCAACCTGCACTAAATAACCAGAGGAAAAAGACGTTTGAAATTCCGTGTGCTAAATCAAAGTAAAAACTTGAGCTGTAATATAGTAAAATAGCTGGCCAATTAAATTCCTGGATAACCCCGACGACGAACCACAAGTTCATAATCCAGCCAAATGCTATCCCGACAACAAATCCATAGATGCAGCGTCCAAGCTTATTTTGCATTAGCCACGTCTTCCCGAGTAACCCTGCAGTTAAACCAATCATGCCCCATGCATACATTTGCCACGGGGTCCACGGTCCGTGTCCTAAAAATATGTTCGATACAATTGCTGCTAAAGTACCGACGACGAATCCGCTTTGTGGGCCAAGGACAATTGCTGCGGTAATAATGACAAACGTCGTTGGCTGAACACTTGGTATCGATGCGAATGGAATTCTACTAACCGCAGCAATGGCAGCTAAAATGGCCACCACTACAAGTTCTCTACTCATCACTTTTTTCCTGGCAAAGCTAATCATAAAGGGTAAAAAGGACCCAATCATAATCACCAAACTTAATGCCATATAATGCTTAGTATTCCATAACGGAAAACCGATTAGCAGAACAGAAATAAGGAGGACAATACCAATTAAGAACGGTTTTGTACGCGCCATGTACGTCTCGCCTCCTCCAACGTCACGACTGAAGGAACAGAACTATTTCGTGTGACTCGGTTCATCACCGTCGTATAGTAGGTGTTTTCATGAAAGAAATCCCTCGTCTTTTCCGTAACGGTTATTTCTCCTTGAAACAGCATGCTACATCTTGTCGCATAGGCAGCTGCAAACTCGATATCATGAGTGACCATTACGACTGTTAAGCCTTCCGTTACAAGCGTGGAGACGAGCTCACCAAAAGCTTTTTTTGATTCCGGATCAAGTCCTTTTGTTGGTTCATCAATCAGCAGGATAGCAGGTTCCACGAGTAAGGTACCGATTAATGCTGCCTTCTGAAGCTCCCCACCACTCAAGTCATACGGGTGTCGATCCTGCAAATGTTTCATATTGAATTTTTCCAACAGGTGTTGAATACGCTCCTCTGCATTTGCTATTCCATGATGCTCTGCAAGATGATCATATTCCTTTTTAATCGTGTCCTGGATGAAAAATAATTTAGGATTTTGCGGCAAGTAGCTCACCTTTTGCGCATCCCATTTTTTCACCTTTTTCCCTTTAAACCTCATCGTTCCATGCTGTGCTTTTAAAATGCCGCCAATGATTTTCAACAGGGTTGTTTTTCCTGTGCCATTTGCCCCAACAATTGCAAGCCACTCCCCGTCATAGATGGATAAGGATAAATTGTACAAGACTGGCGGTGAATTTTTTGTATATTGATAGTCCACTTCTCTAAGTTCCAGAATAGGTTGCTGCTCTGATTCTGATGTTTGGTCCTCCTCTTGTTGCTCAATACTTTCTGTTTGCAGCCATTGCCTCGTCTCTTTCACATTAAGCGGAATAGTCTCAGGCTCTGCATCTGGATGAAAGTCTAAATATAGTAAGGAAGAACTCGGTAAAAAGTTCCTCATCTTCTCGTGTGTTCCAAGCTTTCGGATCATTTCTCGAGGTGTTTTATCATGGATAATAGCACCGTTTTCTAGCATGACCACCCGATTGGCAATCGTAAACAGCTCTTCTAATCTGTGTTCTACAATAACAATAGTAATGCCAAATTCCTCATTTAGCCGCTGCAGCATATGGATAAATTCCTTTGCCGCAATAGGATCCAACTGAGAGGTTGGCTCGTCCAGCAACAAAATTTTCGGCTCCAGCAATAAGACAGATGCTAAATTGATCAGTTGCTTTTGTCCCCCAGATAGCTCATCTGTCTTTTTATCGAGTAAGTAATTAAGGCCGAAAAAGTTCACCATTTCCGCTACTTTTTTCCTCATCTGAGCTGTAGTAAAACCGATATTTTCCATCCCAAAAATTAGTTCTTCCATCACATTGTCCATCGCAATCTGGTTTTCTGGATCCTGAAAAACCATGCCGAGTTCTTTCGCTTTTACCATAGGTTCTAGCTCTTCCAGTGGCATTCCCTGAAAGGTAATCCTGCCCTCTAGCGTGCCATGAGGAGCAATTTCTGGCTTACACAAGCGGAGGAGTGTCGATTTTCCACTTCCAGACGGACCACAAAGGACGACAAATTCGCCCTGCTTCACTTGGAGATTGATATTCTGTAGTGCCTTTGCTGTTGTTTCTGGATAAGTAAAACTTAGCTGATGTGCCTGAAGTATCTCCACTTGATCATCTCCTTTCCTTCCGTCCAAATTGGAAATGCCAGAAATACAAACCATAGAATAAAATAAAACCACTCTCTACCTTGCAACAAGACTTGTTCTAAGATTGGGAGTAACGTTAATACGCCATCACCAAGCCACCAGCCAAAAGCTACGAAGCTACCAGTAGCAAGAAGAAACCCTAAAGATACCCAGTCTCGCTTTTTCATATAAAAAGGCTGATATTTACTCCGTTTACCAATACCATAACCACGAGCTGTCATAGAATCTGCCGTTTGAATGGATTCCTCCAAAGACCAGGTTAATAAAATTTGTAAAAACAGCATCCCATTCTTTGCTCTACTTCGAATTGGTCCACATTTCACCGATAAGCCTTTTACTTGCTGTACATCACCGATTTCAATCAATCTTTTTCGTAATAAGGGGACAAATCGCATAGAAAGCATGATCAAAAGTGCCCACTGGGGTAAAAATTTGGAGAAGAGAAACACAAATTTATCTGGAGTAATCACGATATTAAAAGTAAGAAAAAGGCTAATGATACATAAAAGTGTTAATGCAATCATCACCCCTTGTATGACACTCTCTAACATTACTTGCCTATCAAAAAAATAAAACAAAATATAATTGCCTCTATTATTAAAAAGAGGTGTCAATATAAGGGTAAGCACACTCATGATTGCGATCATCCAACCCCATTTTTTCAGCTGTTCTCCCCCATCAAGCATGAAATTAATGATGAGAATGGTAGCTGCAGCTAAACCCAGAAATATCGGGTGCTGATACAGCATAAGACCAGCTATGGCGAAAATATAATATAGTAATAGAATGATTGGATGAAAAGATCGAAATCCGCGTACCATAACCCTCAGCTCATTCCTCGGTATAATTAGTCGTGTAGCTCCATGTTATTTGTTGACCTTCATTAACTGGGTATACTCCCGCACTTCTGTCCAGCGATTTCCCATCTACTGACACTTCCCAGCCACTGAATGGCCCATGATCCATTTCATAAATGTTAGCAATCCCCTGTACATATGCTAACGAATTAGAACCAGTTACATCTATCTGAATATTTTTTTGCTTCGTAATTCTAGTCGTTACGTCTAACACTGTATCCCCAGGCTTCCATTCCACTTTTGTTGCTGAAAGGATGGTCCCTTTTACATCAGGTGCCACTATTGTAATTGTTACGGTTTGTTTTGGTTCAGTCGGTTTTTCTGGTTCTTCCTTCTCATTATTATCGGAATCCTCTGTTGTGTCATCCTTTTTATCAACACTATCTCCAACAGGAGGCTCCGCTTCATTCGTATCCTTTGGTTCAGAAGGTGCGTCATTGTTAGATTCAGCAGGTTCTTCCTGTTCTTCTTTTTCCGGTTGATCCGCTTCTGTTATTTTCTCTTCTTGGAAATTTATTTTATCGTCTTTTTTCTCTAACGTCATTTCTCTTTCTTCTACAAGACTCGCTAGATTTTTATCCTCTTCTTGCATTTGAGGATTGACTTCATCTTTTGCACAACCTACTGAAAGGAAAACAACGAAAATCAACATGATAGAAAATATAAAACGTTTCAATAGATCGCCCTCCCCTTTGTTTACAATGAATTGGGTAATCTATCAAAAGACAGATTACCCAATTTCAATTATGCAGCTCTTTTACGATTAATAAAGAATAATGCTCCACCTACAAATAATAACGCAAAACCAATTAACATCATATTTGTTGTGCTTGTAGCTGTATTTGGTAGTTTATTTTCATTTTCATCAGCTACTGGTTCAACTGGGCTAGGGTCAGACGTAAATTGATACACGGATCCACTACCATTAACAAAGTTTTGGTAAGCTTGTAGCGCTAGCATCGCTTGTTGTGTAGCTATTGCATCTGAACTTCCTTCTACCTGTTGAATAGACATTTCATTTGAACTTTCTTCTTCTAATAGATGGCTGAATCCACCATCAGCTTGCTTAAATTTTAATAGATGTTGCACAAGGTTTCCACCTGCTTTTGTAAAAGCATCACCTGTTGGATCAACCCCAACTGTAGAAAGTCCTATAATTACTTGAGCAACAGATTCACTAGAATCTCCACCATTAGAACCGGAAGAATAACCACCTGTTGCGTCTTGTGCTGTTGATAGGAATTGTACAGCACGATCAATTGCTGCTTGCACATTAGCTTGATCACTGTATGGAGCTAAGGAAGCCAATACCATACCTGTCATATCAGCACTTGGAGTATTACCCATAAGTGACCAACCGCCACCGTCTATTTCTTGAGCAAGAATAGAATCAATTAGTTGTGTTCTAAAGTCAGCTGGAGTCTCATATTGTCCACTATCAACTGCTAATAACGCATAAATTAACATATTAATAGATGGATTCTCTAAGTTTTTATGATTTACTAACTTATCTATTAAATCATAGCCTACTATGGAAGATGCATCTGATCCCACCGCTGATAATCCAATAATCACTTTCTCTAAATCAAATACACTACGGATATTCCCATCCACTTCTTTTACTTCTTCAATTACACTAGTTAAATAGGAAACAGGCATTTCTGCCCCAGCGTTCGCTAATCCCCATATCCACCATTCATTCCCATAAGTTAAGGAAACATTGTTTGATTCAATATAAGATAGAATATTAGTAATGTTCTCTTCCACAACAGAATCTGTGATTGGTTCCCCGGCAACAGGATCAACTGGTGTTTCAGGTTCACTATCCTCAGGAGGTAATAGCGTGCCGTCTGTAGTAAATTGGACGTGATCTCCTTCCGCTACTTCATATGAAATCGCTCCTACTTGTAGTTCAGTTCCATTTACTCCTAAATGCCACCAATCAGTTCCAAGGTCAACATTCCCAATATTATTTACAAAAGAAAAATAATCTGAATATACCGTAACTAGAACTTCTACACTATGTTCAGAAGCAGCCTGCATAAGTGCATCATATGATGTGGCTCCTGGAACCAATTTTACGACAGTTTCTGGTATAACTTCAGCACCTTCATTTGCAATTGCGGAAACAGTTACATTTAACTCCTCAACTGTTTGTGTCCAGTCAGTATAAACAAATAATAAGTTATCACCATTTGTGACCTGATAACTAGAAGAACCTAAATTGGAAGCTTTACCATTTACATAAAAAGCCCAAAAATTAGTTCCTTCCAATGTGGTACCATCAATACTTTTAATATCTTTTCCCCAATTAGTATCTTCTGCTATAACAGTTGTTACTTCATTTAATACATCAAATGCTGTATCACCTTCATCAATGCTAACAGCTGTCATAGGAAGAATATCATCTCCAGCTCCATCAACCACCGAGATAGTGACACCATTTTCAAGTGCTGCCGCATGACTAACCTCAGGCTGCAAAAATACTAGATTACTAACTACTAATAAAAAAATTGTAATTATAGCAGTAAGGCGTTGCATCATTGTTTTGTTCATCGTCTCTATTCCCCTCCTGTTTTTAAATCAAAAAAAATACACCCCTATATCAAGAGATGTGTACGTGTTCATAGTCAAGCTACATTATGTAATAACGCATAACGTATCCGTCCATGTACACCTCCCTATCCGCGTAGGTCGAATGGCGTAAAAAATAGGCAGGTCTCCTGGCTAATGGTCATTGCTTTCTATCACCTTCCCATCTTTTGACAGTGGTATTTTAATAGAAAACTCCCATATACAGTGGCGGGACCGCGCCGGAATTTCACCGGACTTCCCTTTTAATGATTTACTACAAAATTCGAGCAAATCAAACCTATTTTTCCGTATTCAGTTATCTTTAGCATAGATAAGTATTTTAGAATTGTCAATTAGTAGTTAGCTTTCGCCTGAAATAATACAAGTTTTGCCTAACAATCTGAAATTCTATTTTAAATCAACGCTGTTTGATTTAAGAGAGTGATAGCCATAAAGCCATCATCAGAACATTTCATATCACTTAGGTTATCCTACCTTAGGAAATTAAGTGTAAATATATTTCAACTGTATTCCGCTCCAATCAATTAGTACTCGGATTTAAAAAACTAATACAGGTACAAAGCACATGTTCAGCGAAGGAAATACACGTTGAACCCACAGCCAACGTTCTTTGCGAGTGAGCAGGTTCAGCGCGAGCCCTAAGGTGCGCATAGTGTATTTCTGTAGCGGCGGCGATGAACACACGTTAAGTGAAGTGGCAGTTTCTATCAATAGCAACGATCTATAAAAAAGAAAAAGCCCTACAAGCTGACGAACAACTTCTAGGGCAAATAAAATTAGTTTTCTTGTACTTCCTTACGGTTTTTCTTAAATAACTTCGATAAAGATTCATATACAATTGGAACAACTATTAATGTTAATAACGTCGAGCTCGCTAGACCACCGATTACAGTAATGGCTAAGCCTTTAGAAATCAAACCACCACCACCTGAGCCAATTGCTAATGGAACCAACGCACCCATCGTCGCAATAGCAGTCATTAAAATCGGACGTAGACGGGTTGCACCAGCTTCTAGAATCGCATCACGCATTCCCATACCATCGCGCTCTGTATGAATGATACGATCTACGAGTACAATGGCATTCGTGACAACGATACCAATTAACATTAGGAGCCCCATCATTACCGATACGGAAATTGTTTCACCTGCAAGGAATAAGCCAACAAAGGAACCGATTACCGCAAATGGTAAGGAGAACAGAATCGCAAATGGTGCCAAACCTTCCCCAAATGTTACCACGAGGATAAAGTATACAATTCCAATTGCCGCAAGCATTGCTACACCAAGCTGTGTAAATGTTTCTTCCATATCTGCAGCTACACCAGCAACACTAACAGTAACACCTTTTGGTAAATCTAGTTGTTCAATAACTTCATCAACTTCAGAAGTTGCTTTCGCAATATCATCACCTAAAATAGTTCCGGAAACTGTTGCGTGGTATTCTCCTTTACTACGTGCAAGAGTATTTAACGTTGTTCCTTCCTCCACTGTAACCAGTTCGGAAAGGGCCATCGTAGTACCTAGTGCTGTAGGGATTTCTGTCGCTAACATTTCCTCTATTGATTTAGGTTGTTCTGCTTGTTCTTGCTGAACAATAACTTCTATTGTATCTCCGTCTTTTTCAACAGTTGTTAATACTTCTTTCGTGTTATCCGGTCTTAACATCATGACAATTTGACCAGCTGTTAATCCGTATTGTAGTAATTCATCCTGTTCCACGTTGAATGTATATTCTACAAAGGCTTCTTCTGTACTAGAAGATACATCTTCCAAGCCTTCTTGCTCATTCAACGCACTTTCAACCATTGTAACAGCTTCATTCAGATCATCTAAATCTTCACTGTAGAATGTATAACTTAGTTCGTCTGTAGCCATGGACATACTTGTAAAGTTTTGACTCTTCCACTCACCAGACTGACCGATATTGAACACATACTCTTCTATTTCTTCGCGAGCTTCTGGGAAGTTCTCCATTTCTGGATCAAAGATGAGGTACATTAAAGCACCGTCTCCGCCGCCACCCATCATCGCTGTCATTGGGTCGCCACCTTCCATAACAGAAAGCTGCACAATATCTATATCCTCATGTTTTAATAATTCATCTTCTACCTCTGAAACATTGGCTAACGTTTCTTCCATTAGCTCTCCTGCTTCTGGTGTATAGGTTAAATACATTACTTTCTCTTCTTCACTACCTAAAAAGCTAAACCCGATTAGTGGAGTGAGCGCTATGCTTCCCGCTAAAAGAACAACAGAAAGAATGGAAGTAATAATTTTGTGGTTCAATACCCATTCCAAAATACCTTTGTACCAGTTTGCTAGTTTACCAACTTCTTTATGACCACTTTCTGTCTTCTCGCTATACAGCTTTTTCTTAAATAAGAAGTGGGAAAGTGCAGGAACGATCGTGATTGCTACTAGTAAGGAAGCTCCAAGTGCAAACGACATCGTTAAAGCAAATGGCATGAACAACTCACCTACCATACCACCCACAAATATAAGTGGAGCGAAAACCGCAACTGTTACTAATGTCGAGGACAAAATAGGCTTGAACATTTCAATTGTTGATTCACGTACAAGTGCACGGCCGGTTAATTTTTCTCCTTTTAAATGGAGACGTCGATATATGTTTTCGACAACAACGATGGAGTCATCGATTACACGACCAATTGCAACCGTTATCGCACCAAGTGTCATAATATTTAATGTAATATCTAACCAGTTTAGAATGAGTAATGCCATAAAGATGGAAACTGGAATAGATACAATTGATATAATAGTAGATTTAAAGTCACGTAAAAATAAAAGAATAATCAACACGGCAATTAATCCACCGAATAAAGCTTTTTCTACCATCGTCGTTACAGACTTTTCAATTGGTGCACCTTGGTCAAGAGATACATCAATCACAAGACCTTCCGTATTAGCCTTTTCTTCTTCAATTAATTCCTTTACATCGTTTACAACCGTTACGGTATTAGCTTGTTGTGCTTTTACAATTTGTATGGCAATCGCATCATCACCGTTTGTACGGGATACAGATTGTACTTTACCAACTACTTCAATTGAAGCGATATCGCTAAGCTTCACGAATGGAGTTGGATTTGTTTCCGTTGGTGTAACCGGAATCAGCATTTCCTTTAACTCATCAGCAGTCATGAACTTACCGTCCACTGCTACTGCTTGTTCACCTTCTTCAAACTCGTAAAGACCTAATGAAATAGCTAAGTCACTAGCTTGAATCATTTGTTTTACATCATCTTCCGTTATATCAAGTTCGGCCATTTTAGCTTCATCATAAGTAAGCTCTACTTCTTCAATGTGCTGCCCTGTAATGGTTGCAGAGGCAACCCCATCTATTTTCTCTATTTTTGGAAGAATGATGTCCTCTACAGTAGAGGTCAATTCCACAATGTCTTCTGTTGTACTACTTATACTTAAAGCAGCAACCGGCATCATGTTCATACTGATCGCAGTAATCGATGGATCTTGTGCCCCATCTGGTAACGTTACTGCGGCTAAAGCAGATTCTAATGCGCGTTTTGCCTCGTCCATGTCTATACCATAATCGTATTCCACTTGAAGGCTTGCCATGTTGGAATATGAATTAGAATAAACAGATTTCACATTTTCCAGGTTTTCTACTGCTTTCTCTAACGGTATGGAAACATCCTCCATTACCTGTTCAGGTGTCGCACCAGGATACACGTCCATAATCATTAAATATGGAATCGAAACATCAGGTATCGTTTCCATTTTCATGCGCATTCCTGAATAAATACCAGAAACTGTTATAATAATTGTAAGTAACCAAACTGCTAGCTTGTTTTTCAAAACAAAGTTGACTAAAGCTTTCACCGTTACACCTACCCTAAATTGACTTATAAGACTCAATTACTTATAATAATGACTAAGTGGTCATTTGTCAATAATCTAGGAGCGATAAGATAATATGATGAAAAAACAATTAATTATGGAAAAGGCGTTAGAACTATTTGCAGAACAAGGTTTTGAAGCTACTTCCGTTAAACAAATTACCGATATTTGTGGTATATCAAAAGGAGCATTCTACTTATCTTTCAAGTCAAAAGACGAATTGATTTTAGCTTTGATTGACCATTTCATGGAGCAAATCACTTCAAACATTGACTATGTGGTCACCAACTCAAACGATGAAAGCGTTTTACATGCCTTTTATTACGAAATTTTCACTTCTTTTCACAAGCATTCCGATTTCGCCAAATTACTGATGAAAGAGCAAACCCAATCATTTAATGATGTATTTCTTATTAAAATGCGTTATTACGATCAGTTAATGGACAAAACGATTCTTAATATGATTGAGCGCTTATATGGTGAAAACGTAGAGAAAACAAAATATGATTTGATCTTTTGTGTTAAAGGCTTAATGCACGTATACTCCACATTGTTTTTATTTAACAATGTACCGTTAGATGTGAATGTGCTCGCTAAAACTCTAGTAGAAAAAACTAATTTATTAGCTCAACACACAAACACCCCTTTCATTTCTAAAGAATTAATGGAAACATTCGGGCAACCAATGAGTGAAGAAATGTCTGCTGACCAATTGATTGATGTAATCAATCAAAAAATAGAGGAAATGGAAGAATCGATTGAAAAAGAATCATTAACTTTACTGAAACAAGAGCTCATAGAACCTACATTGGGACAAGCAATTGTCAAAGGATTGATTGAAAACATACGGAATCATCCTCACTGTAAGTGGATTGCTTTTTTACTTCGTAATCACTTTAAGGTTTAACTTCAAAGAACAGAACAGTTTCGGACTACTGTTCTGTTCTTTTTTTCATCAATAAATCTCTCCTTTTTAATTGTTCTCTTAGAGGAGGAATTTTCTGATAATTATGGAAATAATTATAGTAAACTATTACTTTTGGAGGTTATGTAAATGCCTATTATTCGTACCCCGGAAGAACGGTTTCACAATCTTCCTGATTATTCATTTCAGTCAAATTTTGTAGAAATAAATGGTGCTCGTATCCACTATGTCGATGAAGGAAAAGGAGAAGTCATTCTTTGTCTTCACGGGGAGCCGACTTGGTCCTATTTGTATCGCCACATGATTCCCCCGTTGTCCAAGAAATTTCGAGTAATTGCACCAGATTTTATTGGGTTTGGCCGATCGGATAAATATACAGAGCGTGAGGAATATTCCTTTGACATGCATATGAATACCTTGAAATCCTTTATCGATTCATTAAATCTTAATCAAATCACTATTGTCGTTCAAGATTGGGGAGGTTTAATCGGCCTAGGAGTGCTAGCTGATATGCCAGATCGTTTTTCTAGGCTTGTAATTATGAACACTGGTTTACCTACAGGTGAGGGTGTACCGTCTAAAGGATTTCAAGTGTGGCGTAAATATGTGGAACGTACAGATGATTTGCCGATTGGAAAGTTAATTCAACGTAGCTTAGCCCCTGGAAATAATTTGTCTGACGATGTTTTATCCGCCTATGAAGCCCCCTTCCCAACTAGTGAATATAAAGCTGGTGCACAAGTTTGGCCCCTTCTCGTCCCAATGAATGTGGATGATCCTGGTGCTGCACAGATGAGAAAAGCAAAGGAAGTTCTCAAAAAATGGGAAAAACCTGCATTTGTTGCTTTTTCTGATTCAGACCCTATTACCCGGGGTGGAGATTACTTTTTCCGAAAAATTATTCCATCCGCAAGAAAAGAGCCGGAAGTTACTATTAAAGGTGCTGGTCACTTTTTACAAGAAGAAAAAGGCAGTGAAATCGCAGAACACATTATCGCCTTTGCCGATCGTAATCCAATCTAAAAGTTGTCCCCTTTTTTAAAAAAAGGGGATTTTTTTGTATGTAAAACCATAACAATTGTACATAGAAATTAATATTCTGTTTTCCTAATGGAGGTGTTGGCATTGATTCATATCGTTAAACCAGGTGAAACGCTTGCCCAAATTTCAAAAGACTACCGTACAGAACTATCTTCCATTATTCAATCCAATCCTAACGTCAATCCCGATGCAATCTACCCTGGACAATCGATTGTCATTCCAGGCTACCCATCCCCTCAAACCATTCCGTATGTTCTTGATGTGTCCATTAACAATCGGTTACTGAAACTTTTCAAAAATACTGTCCTACAAAAACAATATCCAATTGCTGTTGGGAGGATGCTGCATGCAACACCAGTAGGTGATTTTATCATTATTAACAAAGCACCAAATCCAGGTGGACCATACGGAACAATGTGGATGAGCTTATCGAAACAACATTACGGCATTCATGGAACGAATGACCCTAGCTCTATTGGAAAAGCAGTATCAAAAGGCTGTATTCGCATGCACAACAAAGATATTGAAGAATTGGCTACTATAATTCCAATTGGGACTAGAGTTTCCATTCATCCATGAAAAGGGAAAACGAAAGGGCAGAACGCCTTTAACACTTGCATTCTGCCCTTTATATCACGTACCACAAAACGTCCGGTAAGGTTGGTCTGTTTTTGGAGGTAAATCTGTGTATTCCTCTTGATCTGATGAGTACGCATAAGGATTAGACAGCACATGAAGAAGTTTCTCCATAACCGTGTAATCTTCTTTTTTTACTGCAGCTTCTAATGCCTCTTCCACCCGGTGGTTTCGAGGTATTATGGACGGATTACTTTTCTTCATTAATTGTTCTGAGTCTGCTACCGTTTCCTTTTGTCTACTTAGTCTAGATTTCCATCGGTCATGCCATTCCTTAAACTCTTCAGAATTACAAAATTCCATGTCATTAAGCTGACCAAGTGTTAATGCACGGAACGTATTTGTAAAGTCTGCATCGTTCTTTTTCATCATATCGAAAAGATTATTCGCTAACATTTCATCCTCTTGCTCCTCATTAAAAATGCCAAGTTTTTTCCTCATGCCATTTAGCCAATGTTTTTTATACATTTCAGGAAACTTCGTAATTTCTTCCTGTGCCAAATCGACTGCTTTTTCCTGATTATCATGCAACAATGGTAATAACGTTTCCGCAAATCGTGTTAGATTCCAGGCAGCAATCGGGGGTTGATTTGCATAAGCGTATCGTCCATTCCTATCAATAGAGCTAAATACTGTAGCAGGGTCATACTCATTCATAAAGGCGACTGGACCATAATCAATCGTTTCTCCACTAATAGCCATATTATCCGTATTCATTACTCCATGGATCATGCCAACTAGCTGCCATTTTGCAATTAAAGAAGCCTGCCGCTTCATAACTTCTTGCAGGAAGGAAAGGTACATATCTTTACTAGTCTCTATCTCTGGATAATGTCGTTTAATCGTATAGTCAGCAAGCTCCTTAAGCTCCTCTACATCACAAAAGTTTGCAGCATATTGAAATGTTCCAACCCTTATATGACTAGCGGCAACACGAACCAAAACAGCACCGGGGAGTACCGTTTCTCGCATGACTGGCTCCCCTGTCTTTACTACTGCCAAACTACGAGTCGTTGGAATCCCAAGTCCATGCATCGCTTCGCTTATGATGTATTCCCTCAGCATCGGACCAAGTGTGGCGCGACCATCGCCACCACGGGAGTATGGTGTTCTACCCGATCCCTTTAGTTGAATATCGAACCTTTCGCCTGTGGGAGTAATTTGCTCACCAAGCAACACAGCACGG
This sequence comes from Salirhabdus euzebyi, assembly GCF_014207435.1. Taxonomy (GTDB): domain Bacteria; phylum Bacillota; class Bacilli; order Bacillales; family Alkalibacillaceae; genus Salirhabdus; species Salirhabdus euzebyi. Next base: position 170,597 of record NZ_JACHGH010000004.1, on the reverse strand, counting down.
CCGTCCCCCAACATAGTAAAATGGCCAAATTGATGACCAGCGTATGCTTGGGCAATTGGTTCTGCCCCTTCCGGAATTTCATTTCCCGCAAATAGTCTAATTCCTTCTGATTGTTTGAATTGCTCTGGGTCTAACCCTAAGGATGTTGCTAAATCCTCATTAAAAATACTTATCGTTGGTGAACTTACAGGTGTTGGTTTTTGGCTACTAAAAAATGTATGAGGTAAATCTGTATAACTGTTGTCAAAGTTCCATGTTTTTTCTGTATTCTTTGTCATTATATCTCCTTCTTTTTGTTGACCTTTTTCAGACCTATTTATAGTTTCTTCTTTTGCATATGAATTATCCTTACTTTAAAGCTACTGAAATAGATATACTAATTCCCACTCAACATTAATACACTTGCTTAAACTTAATAATACCATTCACTTCTTTCCTCTTCGCTTTACCGATTGACTCTAAATAAAGCAACCTTGTTAAAGAAGCCATAAATGCACTAAAATTTAAAATGATATTTAAGGTACCATACATTTCTTTACATAATTGTTCTGCAGTTTTCCATTCATTATTAATTGCTTCTAATACTTCAGCTAATCGTTGTTCATGTCGTTCTTTTAAGTTCTCTATTCTTTCCTGTAAGTTTTCAATTATTTCACCGTGACCGGGTAAAGCAAGTTCAATAGGATATGTAGTTAATTCGTTCAAAGATGAAAAGTAGTTACCTAATGGATTCCCTTCTTCTCCTGACCATAATCCAATCACTGGAGAAATATGTTTGAGTATGTGGTCACCGATTAATATCAGTCTTTGCTCCTTATTGTAAAAGCAAAAATGATCAGGTGCATGACCAGGTGTCCAAATGGCTTCATAAAAGTCTTCACCAAGCTTCAACTTATCACCTTTTGTAAATAATCCATCTGGTTCAAAGTCATAAATAAAAGAAGCATCTTTCCCCTTCTTGGTGATCTCTGGGCCTCCGTGAGAAAGTACTAGGGTTTTCCGTTTTTCTCTTACATCTGTATCACGGAACTTTCGCATTTCGTGGTAACCTAAATCGGAAACATATACGGGTACCCCAACATCCTCTTTAAACCATCTCGCCAATCCAATATGATCCTCATGAGTATGTGTCAATACAACTTTTTCCACAACAAGTCCATCTGCCAACACTTTTTCCCATGATTCTTTTGCCTCTTTTGAGTTTGTACCCGTATCAATAACGGTATATCCTTTATCTCCTTTAATCAAATAACAATTAGCTTCCTTCATACCTGTAGGAAAATGAACGATTAATTTATAAATATTCTCCGTAATTTTTACTAGCATGAAAATACCCCCGTGATAATTATTCACCGATCTGTTATGTGATTAAGTGTATCTTTAGTTGTGATAAATGCAAGGCAGACACTTTTTCTATTCTAAATAAGAAAGAGGCATTAGAAAAACTAATGCCTCCAGTCTAATTGCTTAATGATCACGGTTAACAATATAATTCAATATTTGCTTAAGAAAAGTAGTATTGCGTGGCACATCTTGTAATGCTTCCACTGCAGAACAATAATGATCCCACATTGCTTTTTTCGCTTCTTGTATACCTAATACTGTTACAAAAGTTGAACTGTTGTTTTTCGCGTCATTTCCAACCGATTTACCAAGTAGGTCCTCTATTCCTTCCACATCAAGTAAATCGTCCTTTATTTGAAAAGCAATTCCAGTGTGATAGGCAAATCGTTTGAGTGCTTCTATTTCCAATTCTTTTGCCTGGGCAAGAATTGCGGGCATAATAAGAGCAGCTTCAAATCCTATACCAGTTTTATAAAAACTCATCATATTTAATTGATCGAGTGTCAGTTGTTTACCTTTTGAACCCAAATCTATAGCCTGACCTTTACACATATCTTGCGTCTTTTTAGCCGAATAAGAAATTAAGCGGAGGACCGTTTTCGCATCGAACTGATTTTGGTCGAGATTGGCTTGTTCTTCCGTAGCCTTTTGAGTAAGAAAAAGACCTGTTAGTTCCGCTGTAGCAACATTGTATACTTGATGTACCGTTTTACGACCTCTTCGAATGGATGCGTTGTCATGGGATGGCAAATCATCAAAAATAAGGGATGCTGTATGCATATATTCCAATGACTTTAAAACAGGTAAAATGGCTGAACTTTTTAATCCATAAGCATTCACAGCCATTACCCAAGTCATTATTGGCCGCAGCCGTTTCCCATCACCCTCCAGACTATAATTTGCAGCATCAATTATTGGTTGATTCAATAAAGCAGATTTATTATGTTCCTTAATTTTTAAGATACGGTTAATTTGGATACGTACAGTTTCAACTGTATTAATAAAGTCTTCTTTTTCCTTTTCATTCTTTTTCAGAGTTGTCATCATATGATCACGAAGAAGTTTATCAAAGAAATCAACATCATCCGCTTTTCGTACCATCTTTTGGACAAGTTGATTAAATTTTGGGTATCCGGAGAAGAAAAGATCCATCACTTCATTGTACTTTTTCGTTCCCATTTTTTCTTTAAATCGTTTCAGACCGTTTATTGCGCGATTCAAAATCACCTCACGGGCCAAACGATCTGATTGGTACACATGATGAATTAAATTAGCAACAACCGTCCAATATAAGGCAAAAGGATTGATAAGATCCGGGCGTTCCTTATGATATTTCATGTAATACGTATATGGTGTTACCGAACCATCCTTTAGATCATCAAACATATCTGCGAAATCGTCTGCTAACTGATTGTAAATGCCATAAAAAAAGGTTCGGTTGTTAAAGCCTTCATCAAGGGGTGCACTAATTAATGTACGGGCAATTAATCGTGAAGATGATGATTTCAAAATGACTGGTATATAAAGCTCTTCATTCGTATAATTTGGATTGGATAAGTCCTTATTACGGTCCACTTCCTGAGACTGAAAAAACACATATGCTTGCTCAAAAAATAAATGGATTGTATCTGGTCGCTGATGGGACTTAATATAATCAAACGCCTCTCTCAATTCTGAATGAATGTATTGGATTAAATCCTTATTTTCATGAGCCCAATTACCCAATTCCGGTACCGATCCAGTAATTAATGTGGTGCGGATCAAATCAGCATATTGTTTTTCCTCTTTTGCTGATAAAATTTGAGCATCTAAAAGATCGTCAATAAATGGATAAGTCAAACCATAAGAATAGCCTAGTCTAATAGCTTCATCTAGCCTCTTCGCACGTTCCTCCGCTGATATCCCCTCGTCCATCTCTTCTACTTCATGCATAATTACTCCAGCAATAATTTTGATTAGCTTTCGTTTTGCTTGCTCTGCATCCATCCCCTTTGGAATATTATTGGAGACATTAGCTAGTTTTTCTAACAACCAAATCATAGTTGATTCAATATGTTCCTTTTGGGCAATACGGTATAACCCGGGCAAACTAAAAGGTTCAGCAATTCCTTTATCAGCTGTAGTTGAATCAACAAGATACTTTTTTAACCCTTCCACTACATTCTGGATCCTAGTCTTCGTTTCCTTCGCATGCAAGGCCCTTCCTAAATCGCGCATAAAAATATACATAATACTGCGATTGAGGTAATTATCTAGCTTACCTGTGTAATCCAACCACTTTATATAAGGATAATATCCTTGGGAACTAGAACTGCCTTTGCGACTATTAAAAAACGAAAAAATGGAATGATGATGAATATGCTTTTGTTTCCAGGACTGCAGATCTTTTGTAATGGTGGCGCTAAAAGTCTTTTGCGACAGTTGCTCATTCAAGGATTCAAAGTATTTTTTCGCCCTTTTTTCCGCAAACTGATAGCATATATCGGCATTTTCCACTAAATCCTTACTCATATTCATAAACCCCACCTATTCTGTCATAAACCTTACCAATATTCATATTAATAGCAGATCATTTTTATTTAATTTCTATAAAAATATATTTTATCTAAGCAAAATTCACCACTTCTTTATAGGAGAAAAAGGAAGCATTTAACTATACTGATTCCATACAATCTGCTTTGGGACTTTACATAACATCAGGACTAAACCCTTTTTTTGAAACCTGGAGAGTAACATCCGTATCGAGTAGTTCTTGCTGAAACATTTTTTGAACTACTTTATATGCTCTTGGATTGTACCACTTTTCTAAACCCATTTGTTTATAAGTATCATAGATTCCAAGTTTTGCCGTTCGTTTCCCTCCACTACCATCTCCCATCCAAAAATCATCTATCGTTATTCGTGTTGCTATATGTTTTAGCTTTTGAGGGAATTCTTTTGAACAAGGAAGTAGTGGTGCTATTGTTGCCTGTGTCTTGATCCCTGCAGCTGTTATTTCTTTTAAAACAGACATTCTTGCAGAGATTGGCGGAGCTTTAGGTGAAAACGCCTTTCTCACCTCTTCTTTATCCGTTTCTATCGTGATGGAAATCCTAATCTTATCCCCAAACTGTTTAAATAAGTCGATATCCCGTTTTACTAACGGAGACCTTGTTTGTACATGTAAAAAATCTGGTTGTTCCTCAAGCATTACTTTTAATAATTTTCTCGTTAATTGCGTCTTCCCTTCAATTGGTTGATAAGGGTCAGTAGCAGATGACATAAATATACGTACAGGACCTTTCTTCTTAGCTTTTATCATCTCTTTTTTCAAAAGCTCTGATGCATTCGTTTTAATGTCAATCCACGTACCCCACTCTTGTTCCCGGTACATAGAAACAGGCATTTCCCTCACATAACAATAGTTACATCCGAAAGAACAGCCAGTAAAGGGATTTAACGAATGAGTAAAGTCATCAATTGCACCACTAGCTGGTGTTAATATACTTTTGGAGACAATATCTTTGAGCTGTACTTTCATGTTGATCACCTCGACGTAAATAGATTGTAAAGTGCATTAAACATCATGAAATAAAAGAGCCCTTCTATACGAAAAGGCTCTTTTATGGATCAAAGTTTTTTAATTGTCATTTCTCACAAGTAACGCAACACATTCTACATGAACGGTATGCGGGAATAAATCAACCGGTTGAACCTCTTTTAATATATATCCAAATGGCTCTAATTCTTTAATGTCTGTTGCAAATGTATCTGGATTGCAAGAAACATAAACGATACGTTCAGGCTGGGAACGACCGATTCTTCTCATTACCTTTCCACCTGCACCAGATCTTGGTGGGTCGAGTAAAAGTAGTTCTGGCTTTCCGAAGGTTTCATGAATTTGGTCAATACCTTTTCTCGCGTCTTTTGCTAAGAAATGTGTATTGGATATGCCATTGTCTGTAGCATTCCGCTTTGCAGATTCAATAGAGCTCTCCACAATTTCAATACCTGCAAGCGCTCCAACTTTACTTGCGAATGGAAGAGAAAACGTACCGACACCACAGAAAAGGTCAATCATTTTTTCCGTTTTCTTCGGCTCGCCCATTTCAACAGCCAAATCTACTAATTTTTGCGCTTGTAACGGATTTGTTTGGAAGAACGTATCGAACCAAAGTCGGAAACGGTAACCATCCATTTCATCATAGATAAAGTCACGCCCAGCTAACGTATGGCTCTTTTCGGATTGTGTTCGATCAGCCCAATCCCTATTTTCAAGCCACATTAAACTTTTTACTTGTGGAAATTTTTCCCCGATTCGCTTTATCAAGTCTTTAACTGCTGCATCTAAATGACCTTCAGGTGCTTCCGTTGCAAAGAGTCCAAGCATAATTTCACCTGTAGCAAAGGATTGTCTTACCATTAAATGACGAAGTAACCCTTCATGTAAATCTTTATTATATCCGCTTAGTTGATAATCTTTCACCCATTTGGCTACTTCCATCGCAGCTTCAACCATTTCTTTACCTGCAATGAAGCATGTTTCTAGTGAAATGATTTTTCGGAAATTCCCTTGTTCGTGCAAACCAAGTGCACCTTCCGGAGAAAACGTAAACTCCATTTTATTGCGATAATGCCAAGGTTCATCCATCCCTATCGTATCCTTTACTAAATTAGGATCAAAACCTTGTACTTCAATTGCGTTCTTCACATGGTTCGTCTTTTCTTTTAACTGACCAGTGTATTGCCAATGTTGCCATACACATCCCCCACACAAATCAAAATGAGGACATGGTGGTGTCATTCTTTCGGCATTTGCCTCTAGTATTTCTCCAGGCTCTACTTTTCTTCTCTTTCTTTCCGGCTGGTCAACCGTTACCTTTACTTTTTCCCCAGGAAGTGTTCGCGGTATCGTAAGTTTTAACTTTTTAGGATTACCTTTTTCATTCTCGCGCCATATTACAGCTCGTCCTGAACCTCTATCATCTAATTGGCGTATTTCTGCTACCATCGTTTCCCCTTGATTCGTCGTCATATTTAGCCCCTCCTTCATAAAAACTTCATTCTCTATTTAAAAAAAAACTCATTTATATATGCATTCATAATCCACTCAAAAAAATTCACACGTTATCCTATTATAAAGGACAAACAACTATTTTGGAATCATATCACTCTTAGTAGATATTAACAACATCATAGAAGCTCTATCGGGTTAGATAAAACTTGGCTTATCGCCAATTCCTTATGGCTAACACCTTATTTTTGCTTATACTTTAACCTTTAACAAACCTAAACCTTCTTAAAGTACAAACAAAAAACCATATTCCCAAATGGAGAATATGGTTTCCTTTACTTTATTAACTACCCATTTTCCTGCGAGTAGTGCTTGTTTTCTTCGTATGTTGGCTCTTCATGCGTTGGTTTCCGCTAAAACCACCATTTTGGTTGTTTGCCCCTTGTTGATTTTGTTTCTTTTTTTCCAATTGTTGTTTCACGAGTTCTTGCATGCTAAGTTTCTTTTTTGGTGTTTCTTCTATTTGTTGGTCTTTATTGTTTTCTTGTGACATTTCGTTGTGCTCCTCTAACATTCAATTTGTTCTTACATTTCTATTATAATCCAAGTTAGGAATTTTTACTTTATTTTTTTATTTTACCTTGGCAACCCCAAGTGCGTAATGACTCCATAAGACATGCTCAACAAATTCTACTGTGCTTTCTTGACACTCAATGATCAGGATAACTTCTGCATGTTTCCCTTTTAATCTTCTTTTTTTCTTTTTCAACACTAGCTCTGTAAAAAGTCGTATGATAAAACCGATGATAAAGCCAACAACTGCTCCTATTAACCCCCAGTATATCGGACCCCAGGTTAAGATAAATCCTATGCTCGCTCCAATTACAGCAAATGCAGTCGCTAGCGCCATGCCTATATCCACAAATGTTGTCCCATCTGACCGATGAAGGGTATCGACTATTTTACGTTCATCCTGTCGTTTATCAAGTGGAACAGCAAATATACATTTCCTCTGAATTCCCTTTTCTTCTAGTTTCGATATCGCTAATTCAAGAAAGGCATTATTCTCAAACGTTGCAAATACTTGCATTTTTTCACTTCACTTTTTGTCCTTTTCGTATCCTGAAAGAAGGATTTTGAAAATGTTCTCGTAAATAATCGTTTTGTTCTTTTTCATACAGTTTATTATTTTCAACAGTCACCGTATAGGAGTCAAAAACAGAAAAACCGTATAGGGATGGGAAAAACAGGAGCCATTCCGGACTTAGTACAGCAGTTGCTTGTTGCGTTTCTCCTAGAAATAAAAGATTTACAGCCTCTAATGCATGGGAAAAATAAAAGAAGATAACAGACCAAATAACTACAAATGCTGCTGTTAAAATTCTATGTATATACAACTGCCCCAAACCTGGCATAAAGAGCGACCATATTACAGATAACCATGGTTCCCTTTTGTCTAAGTAATTTATTTCTATTGGTGATATACTAAACGAATTAAAACGGTGGTTTTCTCGATCTGCCAACAAAAATACTTTGTTCATATCAACCGTTGTTCGATAACTATCCCATATGGCAAAAATATATACAGGGATATAAATAAGGAGCCAACGTGTATCTAATACAGATTTTGCCATTTCTATATTTCCTTGAAACGAATAAATCATAGCAAGGTTTACATTTGCCATGATATTGACGATTACTTCCCAAATAAATAGTAAATATCCTCTAATATATTTTGAAAGTAGTAAGTGGCCAAATCCAGGAAAAGCTGCACTCCACCACGCAACAACGTATGGATTTCTCAAGTGCATCTGTGTTGTCCCTAAAACACTGACGTGTGCTTTGTAACGTCTTGCTGTATTGTCATTCGTATAATTGTTCATGAAATGTGTCACCTAAAACGAAATTTTACTTATAGTATTTTTTAAAAAAGCTAAAATATACGGTTGCTCTTCTTTAAACCACGAATGAAAAGGATACAAGATATTGATTAATCAACTATATTTTTTTCACAATCCCCTTTATAATAGATAAGATGACTTTTAACTAGGAAAAGGTGTGAATCATGAGTTTACTAACTGTACAAAATTTAACGCATGGTTTTGGCGATCGTGCGATATTCGATGATGTTTCTTTTCGATTATTACAAGGTGAACATATTGGGCTTATTGGTGCTAATGGTGAGGGTAAGTCCACTTTTATGAATATTATTACTGGGAAGCTAGAGCCTGATGCCGGGACAGTTTCTTGGTCCAAACGAACTCGGGTTGGATACTTGGACCAGCATGCTATTTTAGAGCAAGGGATGTCTATCCGCGATGTGCTACGTACAGCGTTTCAATATTTGTATGATATGGAAGCAGAAATGAATGCGTTGTTTGCAAAAATGGGAGAAGTAGGACCCGAGGAATTGGAGCAGCTCTTAGAAGAAACAGGCCATATGCAGGATTCCCTTACGAACAATGATTTTTACACAATTGATGCGAAGGTAGAAGAAATTGCAAACGGGCTAGGTTTAATTGAATATGGATTAGATCGGGATGTACATGACCTAAGTGGTGGTCAACGTACGAAAGTACTTCTGGCAAAGCTTTTATTAGAAAAACCAGATATTTTATTATTAGACGAGCCTACTAACTATTTAGATGTGGAACATATAGAATGGTTAAAGCATTATTTACAAAATTACGACCATTCATTTATTCTTGTATCCCACGACATTCCATTTTTGAATAGTGTTATTAACTTGATCTATCATATGGAAAATCAACAACTGACACGCTTCCCAGGGGATTATAACGAATTCCTACGCGTATATGATATGAAAAAACAACAACTCGAAGCAGCTTATAAGAAGCAGCAAAAAGAAATTGCAAACTTGAAAGATTTTGTTGCCCGTAACAAAGCAAATGCAGCAACGAGTAAAATGGCAATGTCCCGTCAAAAGAAATTAGACAAGATGGAAGTCATCGAGTTAGATGCGGAAAAGCCAAAGCCTACGTTTAACTTTAAAGTAGCTCGTACTCCTGGTCGTTATTTGTTTGAAACACAAGACCTAATAATTGGATATGATGAGCCACTGTCCCGACCGCTTAATTTGGTGATGGAGCGCGGGCAAAAAATTGCATTATCAGGTGCAAACGGAATTGGGAAAACTACGTTGCTTCGGAGTATACTTGGTGAGATAAAACCTGTATCCGGATCTGTTCGATTAGGCGAGCATCTGCATATTGGCTACTTTGAACAAGAAATAAAATCGACAAACAACAACACATGCATCGAAGAAGTGTGGGAAGAATTCCGTCACTTCACTCAATATGAAGTTCGTTCTGCTTTAGCTAGATGTGGCCTAACAAATAAACATATTGAAAGTAAAGTACAAGTATTAAGTGGTGGCGAAAAGGCAAAGGTCCGCCTATGTAAATTAATTAATCGAGAAACGAACCTACTCGTACTCGATGAGCCAACAAATCACTTAGATCAAGATGCCAAAAATGAATTAAAGCGTGCGATTAAAGAATATAAAGGCAGCGTACTTCTCATCTCCCACGAACCTGAGTTTTATCAAGGTATTGTAACCGACGTGTGGAACTGTGAGGATTGGACAACAAAGGTATTTTAATAAAAATAGGTGTCGAGAACTGGAATGGTTCTTGACACCTTTTTCTTTTTAGTGGAACATTTTGTGAAACAAGATATTTCGGGCGGTGACAGGCACTGATTTAAAAAAAGATGAAACTTTTTTGCTTGCTACATTATCTAACTTTTAGGTCGACCGGAGAGGAGTAAGATAATTGGATACGATAAAATTAGTAAAAAAAGCGCAACGTGGTCATGTAGATGCGTTTGAGCGATTAATTATATCCCATAAAACAACGATGTACCGGATTGCGAAGACAATTCTACCTTCAGACAATGATTGTGCAGATGCAATCCAAGAGGCGATAGTTAAGGCGTATGAAAAAATCCATACACTTAGGGAGCCTCAATATTTTAAAACGTGGTTGTTGCGAATTGTCATGAATGAATGTAACCAGATTCATAGACATCGAAAAAATTTAATTTCTTTTGAAAAATGGACAGAACCTGCAGCAGAAGATCACTCCTTTACTCAAATAGAAGTGAACCAGATGCTCGCTACTCTTCCTAAGGATCAAGGTGATATTTTAACACTCTTTCATATAAACGATATTTCCATTTCTGATTTAGCCCTAATGTTTGAAGTACCAGAAAACACGATAAAAACTAGATTACGACGGGCAAGGGAAAAGGCGAAAGAAATATGGGAATTACAAGAGGAGGAGTTTACCAATGGAAAAATGGGAAAAAGAACTAATAAATAAAGTAAATACGGCTATTCCTGACTTAGTCGATGAACGGATAAATATAACATTAAAACAACTACCAAGAAAAAAGCGCACACCAAAAAGTATTTATTTTAGCTCGATTGCTGCTGCTACAATTTTTCTTTTATTCGGATTATCTTACCTATCCACACCATTTGCGAACACAATGGGATCTTTACCTGTAATAGGATCTGTTTTTGAAATGGTTGGAACGATAGGGGAGAAAAAAGGATTCGAGCAAGGTTTAACCACGTATCTTGGAGAAGAAGTAGAAATAAAGGATCAATACATCACGTTTACCGAAAGCCTTTATGACGGTGGAAGTATTCATATTGGTTTTATTGTTCACAACCATGAAGAAGGTAAGGCACCAGAAAGGTTTCTACAAGAAATAGCTGTCTATATTAATGGAGAAGCTCCTAGTGGTTATGGGATGGGAGTAGATGGCAAAGTGTTAGAGGATGGCACCTACATCGGTACAATTAATATCGAGTTAGATTCCAGCGTTCCTGATTCATTTATGCTTGGCCTAGGGGATCGTGATAGTAATTCTCTATACGTAGAACTCCCTGTAGAAAAACAAGGAGAAAGTGAATCTTTTCTCGTAAACGAAACAAAAAAATGGAAAGACCAATTAATGTTATATAAAAAGGTAACCTTCTTCCCTACTTCTACCGAAATTACGTATCAAACGGTTATGAACGAAGATGAGTTTCAAACACACCATATGGATGTTATTGTTTACGATGACCAAGGACGATTACTTCAGCCATTCAGCGGAGGTGGTAGTGGTGGAGGGCCTAAAGACGGCAAAATCACACAAGAATTTAGTTACCATTTCGAGCCATTTGACACCATTCCTAAATCGTTAACGATAAAGCCTATTTTAAGTAAAATTGAAGATTACACTCCAGACTTAAATAAGAAAAAGTGGGAAGGGAATGGATTCACCTTATCCCAGGGTGAAATTGGCTCAGTAAAGATAATCAATCTGAAAGAGGAAAGTGAAACAGTAACCCTCCAATATGAGGTACAAGGTGGTCATACGTACGACCAAGTTGTTACTGTTTGGCTGGAAGATGCTAATGGTAATTATATAGGGGAACAAGGTACTCCTTTGCGGGTAGAGGGTAGCGTTAACCAATACGAAGCAACTTTTACTTCTGTCGATAGCACAAAAGATATATATGTAGTAACTGCAGAGTTACAGCCAATTGAGTTTGTGGAGGAATTAGAAGTGACGATTGATTTAAATCGGTCAAAATGGAAGGAATGAGGATGTTAAAAAAAGTCAGGAACTTAGCGTTCCTGACTTTTTATAATAAATTATAAAATAGGCTTTTTCCGAAGATTCGTTGCCTGTTCAAAGGCAAAAGCGATCTTAATAAGTATACCTTCCCGAAAAGCTCCACTAGCAAAGGTAATACCGAATGGCCGTCCATTCTCTTGATATCCTGCTGGTACTGCAATGGTCGGATACCCTGCTTTTGCACAAATAGTAGATCCGATATAGGAAGGAAAAAGAATAGCATCTAATCCGTATTTCTCTAGAGCATAATCAATCCCTTCCTCTTGGGAAAAATAAACATCCTCCACTTTCGCCTTAAGATATTCCGAATTGCTCAAAGTGTTAGGTAGCTTTTCCCTATATTCCAGCATATTTTGTCCATATTTTAAGGCTTTTTCATGATGAAGGTTATTAAATTGTATTAAATCCGAATCAGTATGAACTGGAGCATGAGCCGGTAAGGCATTCAAGAAGTTCCCCAAACTATGTTTCATTTCATAAATAGGTACACCAAAACTCCATTCTCTATGGAAAGAAGGTATGTCAATGTCTTCCGTAACTATTGCACCTTTTTCACGTAACGTTTCCATTACATTTATAAATAGGTTCTCATCAAATTCTCCTGACTCATAGTAGCTTTCTGGGGCATCCCTAAAAACACCTATTTTTACATCTTTCAATCCGTTTACATCTAAAAAAGTAGTATAATCTTCTTTTTCCATGTAATTTGTTTTAAAAGTAGCAGGATCTGACTCGTCCTTACCTGTTAGTGCACTCAATAAAAGGGCTATGTCCGTTACATTTCTAGCTATTGGTCCTGCAGTATCCTGTGAGTATGTAAAAGGAATTATTCCTGAACGACTAATTAAACCAACAGTAGGTTTCAGCCCTACTAAACTATTTTGGGTTGCAGGACTAAGAATAGAAGCATCAGTCTCTGTTCCAATTGATAACGGTACAAAATTGGCAGCAACTGCAGCCGCTGAACCAGAACTAGATCCACCTACAAATAGACTTCCAGGACCATACGGATTTAAAACTTGTCCCCCTCTAGCACTGTATCCTGCCCACATATCCAGGGACATTCCGTTTGCTAATTCCGTCATATTCGCTTTCCCTAATATAACTGCCCCAGCCTGACGAAGCTTTTCTACTAAAAATGCATCTTTTCTACTTATATAGTTTTCTAATGCTAAGGTTCCAGCACTAGTGTGCATAGAATCGTTCGTTTCAATATTATCTTTTACTAAAATAGGAATACCATGAAGAGGGCCTCGTGATCCTTTTATCTTTCTTTCATAGTCGAGTCCTTCAGCAATAAAAATGGCATGAGGATTAATTTCCAGCACAGAATTAATTGCTGGACCTGCTTGATCATATGTTGCTACTCTATCTAGATAATATAAAACTAACTCTTTCGAAGTAATTTCTCCACCAGTCATTGCCTCTTGCAGTTCTGTTACGGATCTCTCTTCTTCTAAAAATTGATGAAAACGTAAAGCCATTATCTTTCTCCCTTTTTGGTAAAATAAAGTAAACCATCCTTTATTTCTTCTTCTTTTGTAAAACCTAGCTTTTCTAATAATTTAATAGATTTTTCGTTGTTTGGTTCAACTGTTGCATCAATAAGAGATAATCCCATCTCCTTAAAGCCAAATTCATTCATAGCCTTAACCGCCTCAATCATATAGCCGTTTCCCCAGAAGGTCTTAGAAAGATCATAACCAATTTCAGCGGACAAACTACCATTGGACTCTCTTATGTAGTGGAATCCACATGTCCCTATAAAGACAGATTCTTCTTTCGTATAAATCCCCCAACGGCACCCTAAATCCTCCTCGTGGGATACGATTAAATCCTTCGCTTCCTCTACACTTTTACAAATTTCAATATCCATGAATCTTGTAACTTCTTCATCCGAAAAATGCTGAAAAAGATGAGCGGCATCATGTATCGTTAAAATTTTTAAAAATAACCTATTTGTTTCTATTGTTGGATAATGAAACGTTTTTTGCACCTTTTTCCTTCTCTCCTTTGATACCTAACCTAACTAACCTATATTTTGGTCCGTACTAGACGTTTTTCCAAACCCCAGCATATTTCTTCTTATATTTACTATCCTCTTCTGATTCCACTAAAACGAGTGCCAAATTTTTCACTTCTTCATCCTTCGTTTCATCATATAGATATCTAAGTCCTTGTACAATATCAAATCTAATCAACGTGTAATTCTTTTCTTCTGTACATTTACGAAATCGGTCTTCTAGATGATTCAATACTAGTTGTTTTTGTTCAGGTCCCGCAAGCGCTACTCTCCAAATGCTTTGAAGGGTGTGCCTTGCCGTAACAAATCTTTCATCTTTCGTTACTTTCCATAAGGTAGGAAAATCGGTTAGCATTCTCTTTTCTGGGTCACTTATTGCTAATTGAGCAAGAAATTGCCCAGCTCTTGACCGTTTATGATTATCCGAATGGGTAAGGTCTTCCTTCAGCTGATTCCAGACCACATATGCCCAATCAACCTTTTCTTTAGTCGCTTCCATAATGTTCGTATAGGCTATGTATTGTTCATTTTTATCTTTTGATTCTAGGTTCTCAAAATTTGTTTTCATTCGTGTATCCATTGTAAAATTTCCCCCTCTATTTTGATTAGTGAGGTAGTGTTAATTGCCAAGAAACACCAAATCGATCCTCTAACCAACCGAACTTTTTACTGAAGGGATAAGTAGCTAATGGCATTAAGATTTTCCCGTGTTCGGATAGTTGTTCAAATGCGCCATTTATTTCTTCTTCATGGTCGCACGTTACATAAAAGGAAATAGAAGGTGTAAAAGAAAATTCGTGATTCACGACACTGTCGGTACACATGAATTCCTGGCCTTTTAGAGTGAATATCGCATTCTCCACCTTGCCTTCTTCCCCAGCTTCGTTTTTCCCATAACGAGAAATACTTCTGATTTCGGAATTGTAGAACAAAGATGTGTAAAATTCCATCGCTTCTTCTGCATTGCCTTCAAACATAAAAAACGCATGAATTTTTTGCATGTCGAGTCTCCCACCTTTACCTACTTTGTTATATTATATCGTAAATTGAGTATAACCAATACCTGCTGTTTTTATAGGGTTTAAAAAAGTACTAGTATTGAAAAAAACACATTTTTCCAATATGATAAATAAAAATTAAGTCTACTACTCGGGATATAATAATTACATATTTTTCAATTAGTAGTTTAGGAGAACTTTAGAAAAGAAGCACTTAAATTCCAAGGGGGAACCAGTATGGATTTTTTGTTTCAGCAATCTTTTGACCTAAAAGATTTTTATAAGGCTAACAGAAAAAAATTTGAAAGTACATTATTGACAGAAGCGGTGAATGTAAGGGAACAAATCGATCAAATTTTACGGATTGGAAATGTAGATCTTGTAAACAACGCGCATCATTTAGTCATTTATATTATGGAGGGACAGGATGAAAATTTACGAGTTTTTGCTAAGCAGGAAGGTATAGCATGGGCGACACACGCCATGGAATTATCATTTAAGTTAGAATGGGTTCAGGCTATTCGTCGAACATTGTGGAACTTTATTCAAAAGTACACTGAATTTTCAAACCATTATACGGTTGAAGAATTTTTTCAACTCGAAAAACAAATTAACAATCGGGTAGATGAATTTCTTAACACGTTTTTTATTCGTTACTCTACATATAAAGATTCTCTTATCCAGGCTCAAAAAGAGCTAGTTAAAAACCTTTCTGTTCCTATTATCCCGATTAACAATAGTATTAGTATCCTACCATTAATCGGTACTATTGATCATAATCGAATGACCACGTTACAGGAAAAAGTACTAACGGAAATTGGTAGAACCCATATTCAAACTCTCATTCTTGATTTATCTGGGGTCGTAGATATGGAAACGGAAGAGATTTATGAATTAAAGAAAATTATTGACGGTGCGGCCATGATGGGCTGCCATTCTGTCATTACAGGTTTAAGAAAAGAAGTAGTGAAAAAAATGGCCATTGAACTTGGTACTAACATAATACAAAACACGAAAACATTAGCAACATTACAACAAGCATTGAAGGAATATTTAATAAGCTAAACAAAAAGCTTTCTATGGTGGCGACAACCATAGAAAGCTTTTTGTTTTAATTATTTCAAAGAAAATGAGCAGGCAATTTGAGACTGAATAAATTGACCTTTGTGCTTGATCCTCATTAATCATCACTTTTAACCTTTAAAATAAAATCCCCTACTATTTTTTCCTGTTTCAGAATACTTACTCTTATGTTTCCTTCTTCGTTAAAACTAAATGAGGATAGCTGATAAAGGCCTGTTATTTTGCTTTGATCATAATTTGGTATTTGCAACAATGTTGTATCTACTTTTGTTATTTGGGGTTCCCAAATTTCTTCTTTACCAGATGGATATTCTAATAGAAGTTGAATTTGGTTATTCGTTAACTCATGCCAAGATACAAGCCAAATATTCGTTTCTATGTTTTGATAAATGAGCGAGTCTGCAAAATATCCAAATTCACCAATATCACCAAATATTGTGTAGTTTTTATCTTCCACAGTTACATCTAAAAAAGGAGGTTGATAGGTTAGCTTGAAGTAAATTCCTAAGGAGATAAGTAGAATGGAAGCTATCGATAAACCAATGAGCAGTTTTTCGTAGGTACCTTTTTTAAAAGAACTTAGCATATTGGACATGGGTGTAAACTTATCCGCTAGGACCAATACGAGAATAAAGAAACCAAACGCAATTCCAAGTACGATTAACAAAGTGACACTCCCTTCATCAACAACAGGCATCCAACTTTATTTACGAAGGGAATGGAAGAATAGTTTCAAAAAACTGTAAAGAAAAAGCAACCTCCAAAAAAATTAGGCTGCCCTTCACATACTTTTGCTGGTTTTTATTTATTATTTTCCCCATCCTTTGGAAAACGCCCTGCCTTTTTTGCTGCTTCTTTAAGTAAAAACTCAACATGACTATTGACGCTTCGAAATTCGTCTTTTGCCCATACTTGTAGAACCTCATATAGCTTCGGATCTATTCGAAGTGGGAAATTTTTTTTCTTAGTCATCAAAAACCCTCATTTTTATACTCCTTATAGAAGCTTACTTATTGGTAAAGACTCCCCGTGTTAACAACAGGCTGTGTTCCTTTTTCCGAAACAATCGTTACAAGTAAATTATTGATCATAGATACTCGACGTTCATCATCTAAGTCCACTAGCCCCTCTTTTTCTAGTCGCATGATCGCATCTTGAGCCATACCTACAGCTCCATCAACAATTAGCTTTCTAGCAGAAATTATTGCTGCTGCTTGTTGACGTTGTAACATTGCTTGAGCAATTTCCGTTGAATAAGCAAGGTGAGTAAGCCGAGCCTCAATTACTTCCACACCGGCTACTTTCAGACGATCTTGCAGCTCTCTTGTCAATTCATTAGAAACTTCCTCAGCATTCCCTCTTAAAGAAAGTATATCATCCTCATAAGTGTCGTATGGATATTTGGTTGCCACATGTCTTACTGCCGTTTCACTTTGTATTTCCACAAACTGTTCGTATTGATCGACATCAAACACCGCTTTTGCCGCATCTACTACTTTAAATACAATAACAGCAGCAATTTCAATTGGATTACCTTCTACGTCATTCACCTTCAACTTTTTACTATTAAAGTTACGAACTCTTAGAGAAATGGTTCGGCGTATGGAAAATGGAATGGTAACAAAAATTCCTGCCTCACGTATACTTCCCATATATTTTCCTAGAAATGTAACAACAACTGACTGATTGGGTTGTACAATGGTAATTCCACTGCCTAAAAAAATGGCCAAGATTAATAAAAGAATAGCTGGTACGATTTCTTGTTGAATAATAAAATAAGCCGCTCCCCCAATTAATCCAAGAAGGATGATAATACCTAAAAAGCCGTTTATACTCCAAGCTTTTCTCTCTTGCATATTCCTCACTCACTTTCCCGTATTTTATATTTCATTTTTATATTAAAATGATATCACTTTTGTATAAAACTGTAAATTGATTACTATAAAAAAACCTTTTCAACATTGATTATTTATTTATTTATTTAAACTGCTAAGTAACTATAGGTTTGCATTATGACGAGTGCTATACGGCCGCTTCGGCATAATACTTCGCTTTCCACGGGCACGGCCTCAGCCTCCTCACGGAAAAGCACCGCTGCGGGGTCTTCAGACACGTGCAATCCCGTAGGAGTCTGCGTATTCTGCCTACGCTAAGATTTATTTACTGATTCAAGAATAGTGGTAAACCATGTAGGATGTTAGATAATACTTCCTACTAAGCCTATATTTTTAACTTTCTTTTGCCCAATTCATCCGTACATTAAAGATAAGCACATGCTTAGCGAAGGAAATACACGTAGACTCCCTACGGGACAGCGAAGACGTTGAGACCCAACAGCGAGCGTTCTGTGCGAGTGAGAAGGCTCAGCACGAGCCCTAAGGTGCGCGTAGTGTATTTCCGTAGCGGTTGGATTTGCACACATCAAATTACTTCGCAGTTTCCATCAACTATGATATAAACGACACAATCTTTACGAAATAAGCTATAAAAAAAGAGAAACCATTTAATGATTTCCCTTTACTAGTCTTACCACCGAATATTATTTAAAATGTTTAGCAATACTTGCTCATCATTAATAGGTAGTCCCCAGGTTTTCACATCTTCTTTCAATTGATCCATTTTCCCAAACCCTTTAACGAACCCATTTAAACGAGCTGCAATGGTAGAATGGACAAAAGCATCATGATTAGAAAAAATGCTTTGAACCGCTTCTACTGCTTTCTTAAATCTTTTTAAGTAATACTTCTGATGGTATTCCTCTGCCAAATGGAATGTGGAATAGGCTTGAAGTTCTGTAAGGATTTCTCCTTTCAACTTTTGCTCCCATTCTTCCTTTACCTTTTCTGCGGTACCTTTTTGCTCCTGATCATGAAAAAGCAGTATGGATAAATATTGACGCCCCTTATAATGGCGATCTTTTGCCGCATCATGATTTGCCCAAAATTCATGTAAAATTTCTTCATACGTAACAATATCTGAGTCAAAATCAATTTCCAACGTCTCCGAATGATCACCCATTTGACGATAGGTCGGATTAAGTGAAGTTCCCCCAGAGTAACCAACCCGTGTACGTACTACCCCAGTTAAATGCCCGAACCGAGCATCAGGACCCCAAAATCAACCCATTCCAAATGTTGCTGTTTGGATGTTTTTTGCTTGTAAATTAAAGTTCATGTCGTCTCCTTTCTATAAGTCTTCTAATGAGTATTATTTTACCCAATTTTTCTTTGAAACATTTTATTTAGTAATACAAACCATAACAAAGCAACCACTAACCCAACAAGCACCATTCCACTCCAATTGGTATCCTCTCCACTTTGAAACGCTAATGCAGGCCAGTATACTGGAAAAATCGCAACTACCTTAGCTATAGGATGACTAACAGCATAATCAATAAGGGGGGCTAAAACGCACAGGTTAATTACTTTTGTTAGCGCTAATCCCTCCACTTTATTCGATGCCAAGCTTGCCATCATCATCGTAATGAGAGGTGCCTGAATGGCAAGCAATAAAGCAATTGGTATAAACGATAAGAAATTCCACTCTACTACACCTTGAATGAACACCACGACAAACGATAAAGTAAAGGTCAAAACCATAGGGACCAATAATCGACAAAATAGATAACCTGTTTTTGTCAAAGGAGTTACCGAGTAGTATAGTAGTACCTCTTCATCCCGCTCATCTAAAATCATAAATCCATAAAGCATCCCAATCATAAGCGGTGTCATTAATAAAACCAAGCTAACAATTAAGCGATAATGCTCTTCTAGGTTAAAAGTTGTGTGTGTTTGCAATAAGACTGTTAATTGTGGAAGTCCAAATCGAACGAGAGCTGCCAATAACAAAGTACCAATCATTGTAAATATCAACAATGGGTCTCGCTGAATATTCTTCCAATCTCCTAAGGATAGAACAACCATTTTATTTATCATCATATATTCCGCCTTAACTAAAGCACTTTGTTTTTAAAAATTGGTAAAAAGATTGAAAAGCCCATATATAAGCTATCCCAATCCAAAAAATACAAATCAGTATGGGAAAAACATAATTCATTAAGGATAGATCTGTAAATGCACCTTCCATCAAAATAAGGATTGATTTGGTTGGCAGCATATAAAATAAGTCAGAATGGTAGACTCCAAAAAAGCTAAGCAAAGGTAAATAAAAGATAATGACGAAGATAGGTGATGCATACAAAAATGCATTAACAGTTGATACTCGAACAGCCAAAATAATCCCTAACAGTGTAAAGAATAAGGAGCATAACAATACTGCAAGAATAAACGGAACAAAATAAAACGTTCCCTGATGTATAATCATAAATAGGATGGTGCTTGTGATGGTTGCCAAACAAGTTAACGACAACACCTTACTCCAAATGTACTCCTTAACCTGTAAGGGAGTAACAAATAACGTATTAAATATAGATTGATCTCTTTCCAATAAAACCAATCCTCCGACAAAGAAGAATCCTAATACAGAAGGATCCGTAAATACGATCATAATGGAAGCCGTTTGCACAAAACTTTCGGGAATGAAAAGTAATAAACCAATATAAAATAAGGTAACGAGTGCATACGCATAATAAAATCCGTGACGTAGTTGAAATTGGACATCCATTTTGAATGTTTCTAGTAATCTCATACGAGCTTCCTGCCTGTCGTTTGAATAAATATATCCTCTAACGTTGCTTCCTGTGTATGCATAGTGATAATTTCATTATTTTTTAAAATGTGTTGAAACATAGTCTCTTCTGCTAGATTACGTATAGGGAAGGTTCGGGTTTTCACAATTTCTTGCTCACGATATTCCACTTTTAACTCCTTTTTACCGTTTTTCACTTTTAGTTGTTTTGGTGAATCTATTAATGCAATTTCACCTTCCACGATAAAAGCAACACGATCACAGATTTCCTCCGCTGTATTCATGTTGTGTGTTGTAATGATAATTGTTTTCCCTTTTTCCTTCTCTGCTTGGATTAGAAGTCTTAATTTTTTTGCATTAACTGGATCTAATCCAGAAGTCGGTTCATCAAGAAATAAAATATCCGGATTATTTAATAAAACACGACAGAAATTCAATCGCATTTTCATCCCTTTTGAATAATTACCAAACTTCACATTAGCCGCATCTGAAAGCCCAACACTTTCTAACAGCTCTTTAGGGTCTAACGTTGCTTTTTTATATAATCGACCAAAGAAAGTTAAGTTTTCAAGTCCCGTAAACTTTTGATAAAAATTCGGAAACTCAAAACCGACTCCAATTTGCTCATAGTAAGAAGCATCTAAATCTTTTAATTCGTGACCATTTATTTTGACAGTTCCCTTATATCCTTTTAAAATACCAATTAATATTTTCTGAGTCGTACTCTTCCCAGCACCAGAAGGACCTAAAAACCCAAAAATTTCACCTTTGTTTACGTTGAAAGTCAAATTTTTTATCGTAGCCTCTTTTTTACTAGGGTATTGATAAACTAACTCTTTCACCTCTATCATATTACTCTCCACCTCGTACTATACCCAACGCCAAACTTTCCGCAAGTAGATCAACAGCTTCATGATATACCTCTTCCCCAATTTCCTTTTTATGAAGAAGCATCATAAAAAATCCTCGGATA
Organism: Salirhabdus euzebyi; assembly: GCF_014207435.1. GTDB lineage: Bacteria > Bacillota > Bacilli > Bacillales > Alkalibacillaceae > Salirhabdus > Salirhabdus euzebyi. The sequence goes on along the minus strand of NZ_JACHGH010000004.1, from coordinate 148,881 downwards.
ACCCCGGTAATCACTTCTGGATCCTTATCAATCAGAATACCGTTCTCCTGCCATTTTCTTAATAACGGGGAAAGTACCCATTCATCTTCCTGTATGTGCTGTTGAATTTTTTCAGGGGGAAGCTTACGCATAAGCTGTTCGATGTCCTCTCCTTGAAATAAGCTTTTAATAATAGGCTTTTCATCAATCAGCTCTATACTGTATAGCAGCATTTCTTTAAACGCTTGCCGTGTCATTCGTTCCTCACTAACCTTGACCAATATTTTCTCTTTGATTTCAGCCTCTTCTTCTTCCATTATTGCAAAGAATAACTTTTCCTTTGAGGAAAAAAACTGATAAAAAGTCCCTTGTGCAATTCCCGCCGCTTTCGTTAACTGTGCAATACTTGTTTTTTTCACGCCAAATACACTAAATAGCTTTTTCCCTTCCTCACTTAATTTTTTATATATTGTTTGTCTCTCCTGTTCATTAAATCCTTTAACCATTTTATCACCCTCTTGAACATATGAATATTTTATTTTTTTATTCACAAAAATTATATAACTATTTTTGGTAATTGTAAATAGAATAAAACAGGCACCAAAAATGACACCTGTTTACTTCGTTATTTCGATTGTGCTCATTATGTCAACATTTTTTAAGGCTTGGGAGGCCAACTGATCTGCTTCCCCATTTTTCTTCCTTGGAACGAGTCGATATTCTGGTATAATTCCTAATGCCTCAAGTTTTCCTTCAATCCGATCTATCCATTTATTTAATTCCTCTTCGTAACAAGGCCATTCTTCATTCATTTGGTTAATCACAACTTGAGAGTCCCCAATAAAAGTAACAGGTAAATGGTGAACACCCAAAAGCTCCAGTTCTTTTAATGCCAAATGGAAAGCCGCGTATTCCGCTTCGTTATTCGTATCCAGTTCTTCAACGAGTGCATTTTTACGTAGTCTGAATGATTTCCCATTTTGTTCATAATAAATAGCACAACCAAGGCCTGACCTTTTTGTTCCTATGTCGAATCCCCCGTCAAAATATACCGTGACGTTATGGGGTTCCGTTTGAATGCCCTGCATAAATTTCTTTAAATCCTTCATTGTCCACGAACTATCTTGATTATCAATAAATTGAACAGATTTTACCCTACCGGTCTTTTCTAAGTCTTCCACAATTAATAGGGCGTGCGCTGGATTCATTTCATCAGAGATAAAGGAAGTCTCTGTCCCTTTTGGTGTTTTATAGTCTAATTCAATCCGTACTTTCATATGAAAACCACCTTTTTTCGAATTCAATATGTTAGTATTCTCCAAAATAGATTTGTTCATGATTTTAACGCATTAATCGAACTTCCGAAAGGATTTAGTGTAGAGTATAAGGTAGGATTATGCCTTGAGGAATAATTTTAATGGATAGACCAATAGATCGCTTACTATTGGATACGATACTATAATGAAGAAGGCCGTTTTAGGAGGAAACATAATGAATATTTTATGGGATTTTGATGGAACATTATTTGATACATATCCAGCTTACACGAAAATGTTTAAGCAAGTACTTGGAGACCAAGTGAACAGTGAGAAAATATATGAACAATTAAAGATTTCCTTTTCCCACGCTATTCGATTTTTTAATCTTACGGAAAAGCAGATAGAAGAGATGGACCAGTTAAAAAATAACATCCATCCTTCTGAAATGATTCCTTTTGAAGGTGTGGAGGAAGTTCTTCAGTTTGCAAATAAAAATGTCATTATGACTCACAAAGATCGTAAAGGTGTAATGGGTATTTTGGATCATTATGGTTGGGTTAACTATTTTGCCGATATCGTGACGAGTGATCATGGGTTTCCACGCAAACCACATACAGCAGCATATGATTATTTACACCAAAACCACCATATTGACTTAGCAATTGGAGATAGAGAACTGGATTTAATTCCTGCTAAAGATTTAGGTATTCAAACATGTATATTTCAAAATGAACAGATTAACGCAGATTATTACCTGTCGAACTACCATGATTTCTTTAAAGTTGTTGTGGAGAAATAATAAGTAAAAGAAAAAACCACACTCACTCTAGTTGAAAAATTCTAGGAAGCCACTTTCTAAAGTAGGAGACACAGTCAAACTTTCCACTGGAAATATAAACGTCCAAGGCATAGTTGTTTCTGCTCCTATACATAGAGCTGGAATTGTAAAAGTATGCTTTGCTGCTGTTACCCCATTTTCTTTATAATGTAGTTTCGAATTGGTAAAAGTGAACCCTTCTTTTCTGGTATTATGTACGAGAACCGTAACTAACAGTTGACCTTTGTGATTCATTGCTTGCCATAGTGGGGTAAACTGTATGTCAGCCCCTGACAAGGTTACACGAGAAAAAGCTTGTTCGATTTCATCCCGATCTCTTGGTGATAACGTTTTGTCCCAAGATGATTCTAATTGTAGTTTTTGCATATTATGAACCTCCATTTATTCCATTAGCTTACAAAAACACCTCCAAACCAACTTGGAGGTGTTTTGCTATTTATAAGTTTTCAAAAAATAACCGAATGACATCTGCTCCCCCAATAAAAGTACCTAGTGAGCTACCTAAGTTGGACAGCATGACGACAAGAAATATGCGTGTTACTTTATTGTTCCAAAATCCTTTTGCACTAAACACATCATCTGATAAATTTTCAAAATCCCTTACATTCGGCTTACGAAGAAGTGCTTGTACAATACCAGCGAAAATGCCAGCTGCAATAAGTGGACTTAATGACGTAATTGGTGCTGCAATAAATGCTGTTAAAATCGTCAATGGATGTGCCAATGCAACAGCTGCTCCAATTGCTGACAAGGTTCCGTTCCATAGTATCCAACTAAGTGTTTGATGGAAGGCTGCGGAAGGATTGGATAAAAAGGTATAGGTAATTAAAGCAATAATTAAGATTGGAATAGACCAACCAATAATTTTTGGTATTTTTGATTTCGGCGGAACCGTTGATAATCGTTCCAAATCATGGTCTTTTTTAATTTCTTCTTTAATACCGGGAACGTGTGCTGCACCTAAAACAGCAACAATTTTTTCCCCTTTTGCTTCTTTGATTTTCTGCGATAAATATTGATCACGCTCATCAATCAATGGTGTTTTTAATCTAGGGAAATTATCCGTAAACTCTTGAAGCATCGAATCAAGCATATCTTGTGATTTCATTTTCTCTAATTCTTCTTCTGATATACTTTCTCTGCTAAAAATACTTCCAACGACTTGTAATAGAAGCATCATTTTTCCTTTTAGTCCGATGTTACCCCAAATACGCGAAAAAGTAATTTGAATATTTCTATCAGCAAGGACAAGGTCTGCTCCAACTTCCTTAGCTGACTCAATTCCTTGAATCATTTCTTGACCAGCATTAATTCCAAATTGTTTCGCCATTCTTTTTTGGAAGGAAGATATAGCAAGATTCATTAAAAGTAATGTGGCTTTTCTTTCTTTGATGACTTTAAATATGTCCATTTCCTTCCACTTGTTACCGTCCATAATTGATTGGTATCTTTGCTCGTCCAATTCAACGCAAACGACGTCAGGTTTTTCCGCTTCAATTACTTCTTTTACTTGTTCGGCACTATGTTTAGAAACGTGAGCTGTCCCAATTAGAATAATTTCTTTTCCATCCAAATGTATACGAGTAATATTTTCTTCGGTCATAATTACCTTCCTTTTGCGACTCCATTGCTAAATGTTTTATTTTATCTATTTACCATACCACAATCATATACCGAAATGGTGTAAATAGTACACGGAAATTAAGTGCGATTTTCATTTTTTCCCTAGCCCATGATAGGCCATAATAAAATGTTCTGGAGAAGATTGCACGGTATAAGAATAAACACCCATCCTCGTGTGCAAATAAAGAAGTCCTACTTCTGATCCAAAATCCCGATAGGACATATCAAATACATCTACTAGCGGAAATTCATGATATTTGGTAACAATCCGATCGACATACAAGTAAATATTGCGATCGTACACAATGTCTTTTTGTTCAATTGCACTTACTTCTCGATGTATTTTTATATAAGGTTGAACAGCAACCAAATCCATGAAATCCTCCTTTATCCTTTACTTTCTTAAAATGAGTGCATATGAAAAATAAGTCTCTACTCTATAGATAAAGTATAGTATCATATTAACTAATATACTAGGCAATGGGAAGTAATGATAATTTTACTTTCACTGAAATGGCATACTTATTGAAAGGTAAGGGCGCAAAACTACAGACCTAACGGGATACCTAAGGTGGCTGGGTTACCAAAGAAGTAACGTGTTTGAAAAGTTATTGGTTGCATTTTTTACTTTTAAATTCAAACTTTTATCACATGGAGGGACTATTATGTTAGCAACTAGACACTCCGCATTCCTATTTTCAGTTAGTACAATCGTTATTTTTTATGGATATATTTATCTATTTTTTGAAAATGAAAAGTTAAGAGCTTTAGGTGCAGCAATTATTCCTTTAGTTGGTGGTACTGTTTGTTGTGTTTGGTTACTCAAAGCATATCGTGTTATATCTAGTAAAGAAAGAAACTTCTGGCTATTAATTAGTATAGGTGTCATGTTTTACGTTCTTGCCTATGTCACTTGGCTACTTTCCCAGATCATATATAGAAATATTGAGTATCCGACAGTTGCTAGTCTCCTGTGGATTTTAGCATACATTATGTTCTTAATAGCGCTAGGATATAAAATAAAAATAGCTATCAATACTTACACTGTAAATAGTCGATACTTATTTAACATCATTATTTTTATGATTATAGCTATTACAATTAGTTTCCATTACTTAATCATTCCTATTTTGGTAGAGTCCGATACTCTTTTATCCATTAACTTTGGGACTTTAGCTTATCCAGTTACGAATTTAGGAATTTTATTTACTACGATCTTCCTTTATTATTTAACGCAAAATAAAAGGGAAAAAAACTTTATTTCCATTATAATACTTGCTTTTTTAATTCAGATTTTTGCGGATTCCATTTATGTTTATCTCATGCTGACTAATTCTTATATTTTGGGAGCTTGGCTCGATCCTATTTGGTTAGTATCTATTTTAACCATAGGAGTCACTAGTTTTTATGCTAGAGCTTATGCGAGGAATAGCAATACAGAAAAGCAAAATAAACAACAGGATAATAATGTGGGGGTCATTTTCCCATATATGTGTGTTGTCCTTTTATTAGTATTAGTTTTACAAAGTTATGACTGGGATTTGAACCTGCTAAGTATAGGCTTAATTGTAACCTTCTTCATGATAATAGGACGTCAGCTTTATGTCTTAAAAAGAAACCAAAATCTAGTAAAACAATACAGATACTTAGCTTATCACGATCCGTTAACTGGATTAAAGAATAGGACAAAATTCAGGGAAGATTTAAAACAGATCATGGACATAGCAAAACAGACCGAAAACGCTGTGGCCATTATATTACTTGATTTAGATCGTTTTAAAACAATTAATGACACACTTGGACATTATGTAGGAGACACTATATTACAAGTTGCATCCATACGATTAAGGGATTCGGCAGGAGAGAATAACAGCATTTACCGTTTAGGTGGAGATGAATTTGTCCTTCTACTCTCTAATAGTACCGAGAGCAGTTGTGTTCTTACGGCAAACAAGATTCTCAAAGCTTTTGAAGAGCCTTTCCAAGTGGCTAATCGTGATATTACAGTATCTCCTAGTATCGGAATAAGTATGTATCCTGAAAACGGAGAGGATAGTATCACTTTGCTGAAGAATGCGGATGCAGCAATGTACCTCGCAAAAGAAAACGGGAAAAATAATTATAAATTTTTCAATAAGAAATTAAATGAAGATATCAATAGGAAAATGTTAATCGAAAATGAATTGCGTAAAGCTATTCCTCAGAATCAATTGAGATTAGTATATCAACCGAAAGTCGAATTAAAGTCAAGAAAAACGTATGGAATGGAAGCATTGTTACGTTGGGATCATCCATCTTTAGGAACTATTTCTCCCACAGAATTCATTCCACTGGCAGAAGAGACAGGGCAAATTGTTAAGATTGGAGAATGGGTGTTAAAAAATGCATGTAATCAAATGAAAATTTGGCATGAAAAAGGCTATGATTCCTTATGTGTATCCGTAAATGTTTCAGCTGTGCAAATGCAGCATAGTGACTTTATTCAAATGGTTAAGGAAATAGTAAATGAAATAAATATAGATCCTAAATATGTGGAACTAGAAATTACGGAAAGCATTATGCAAAACACAAAAGAAACAGTAGAAATATTACATGAAATAAAAGCAATTGGAATCAAAACCTCTATAGATGATTTCGGTACAGGTTACTCCTCCCTGCACCTTTTAAAAGTACTACCTATTGATACTTTAAAAATTGATAAATCTTTTATAGAAGATACGTCAGATGTTCGTAATCTTTCTATGGTCAAAACCATTATAGACATTGGTAAAAACTTAGACATGAGAGTCGTCGCAGAAGGAATTGAGCACGAAAAACAAATACAATCATTACTAAAACATCACTGTGATTATGGCCAAGGTTATTATTATGCCCAACCTTTACCTGCACAAGATATTGAGAAGCTTCTGATATCAGGCGAGCTAATGATGAAAGCGTAGCATCCTAGGATGCTACGCTTTTTGTTTTCACCTTTTCTGTTTGTTATTATTTTTTCTTCAGTTTGGCCAATGCTTCAGCTAGTGCTGGATTTGTAAACGTTTCATTTTCTTGCTTTTTCAAATACTTATTGACGTCTCGTTTGGATACTTTATTTTTACTTTCTTTCTTCTTTCGTTCGTTAAAAGTAGATAGCTTTTCTCGATGACCACAAACACAGGTGAAAATTTGGCCATCACCTTCGCCACGAAGTTCAAGTCGTTTATGACAGTTTGGACATCTTGCATTCGTCTTTTTTGCTACATTTTTCTTATGTCCACAGGAACGATCCTGACATACAAGCATTTTTCCCTTTTTACCATTGATTTCAAGCATGAGTTTTCCACAATCCGGACAATGAGTGCCTGTCATGTTTTCATGTTTAAACGTGGCGTCACTATATTTAATTTCCTGCACGACTGCTTTTGCATAACCCTTCATTTCTCTTATAAACGTGTCTTTTGGTAATTTGCCTTCCGATATTGCTGCTAACTTTTGCTCCCATTGGGCCGTTAACGTAGGTGATTTCATATCAGAAGGTACAAGATCTAGCAGTTGCTTCCCTTTCGATGTGATGAAAAGATGCTTGCCTCTTTTTTCAATATAAAATGTATTAAACAGTTTTTCTAAAATATCAGCTCGAGTGGCAACCGTTCCTAATCCACCTGTTTCATTTAAGGTTTTTGCTAAGCTTTTATCTTGTTGTTCCATAAATTTCGCAGGATTTTCCATTGCGCGGAGCAGCTCTCCCTCGGTAAAACGTTCTGGGGGTTTTGTCTGACCTTTTGTTTGCTTGAGCTTGATATTCGAAATGGTTGTTCCTTTTTCCACTTCGGGTAAATTCTGATCGTCTGCTTCATCCTCATCGAAGCGGTTATTGTAAATTTCTTTCCAACCTTGCTTGATTACTCGTTTACCTTTTGCAGTTAACGTTTCATCCCCAATTTTAGCTGTAATTGTCATTTGCTCGTATTCAAAAGGAGGAGATAGAACAGCTAAAAATCTTTTAACGACTAAATCATAAATCTTTCGTTCTTTATCATTTAATTCCGATAGTCGCACGGTTTGTTCAGTTGGGATTATTGCATGGTGATCCGATACCTTCGTATCATCCACGAAAGCTTTAGTCGCTTTTATTTCTCCACGAGCAATATGATACGCAGCCTTTTGATATTCACCAACACCACAAGCCTTTAATCGATCCTTTAGTGTCGGAACAATATCGGAGGAAATATAACGGGAATCTGTTCTTGGGTATGTTAGCACTTTATGTTGTTCGTAAAGTTTTTGCATAATCGATAATGTTTGCTTACCCGAAAAATCGAAAATCCGATTCGCATCTCTTTGCAGCTCCGTTAAATCATATAACTGAGGAGCAAAACTTTTCTTCAGCTTTTTCTCAACATCTGTAATGATCGCACTCTTATTTTTCAAGCCTTCTATGAGCTTGTCCGCTTTTTCTTTGGAAAAGACTCTTGTTTCATTGTTCGTTCCTTTCCACGTTAAGGTGAAACCTTGATTTGTTTCCGCTTGGATCCCGTAAAAATCTTGTGGTTGGAATTGTTTAATTTCCTCTTCTTTTGCTGCAATCATTGCAAGAGTTGGCGTTTGTACCCGCCCACTGGAAAGCTGTGCATTAAATTTTGTCGTTAAGGCTCTTGTCGCATTTAATCCTACATACCAATCTGCTTCTGAGCGGGCAACCGCAGAAGCATATAAATTTTCATACTGCTTTCCAGGCTTTAAATTGTTGAATCCGTCCTTAATAGCTTTATCTGTCACAGATGATATCCAGAGCCGCTTCACTGGTTTATCCACTCTTGCTTTTTCTAAAATCCACCTAGCAACAAGCTCCCCTTCTCGTCCAGCATCGGTTGCAATAACAACGTCCTGTACATCTTTACGGTTTAGCTGTGTTTTTACTGCACTAAATTGCTTACCTGTTTTTTTAATGACCACAAGCTTTAAATGTGGAGGTAGCATCGGTAAATCCTCTAGTTTCCACTCTTTATATTTATCATCATAAACTTCTGGGTCAGCTAAGGTTACTAAATGTCCAAGTGCCCACGTTACAATATATTTTGAGCCTTCAAAAAAGCCATTTCCTTTTTTATGGCACTGTAGAACACGAGCAATATCTCTACCCACTGATGGCTTTTCGGCTAGTACAACTGTTTTACTCATTTAAGCAATTCCCTTCTAATCTTTAATCTTTAATCCAAATAATCTAGCAAATCCAATTGCCTGGTCTGGAGAAACCTCACAACCAACTAAATCTTCTTTTGATACAGTTAGCTGTTCAAATGTGCAGCTACTTAAATCGATTCCCTTTAACGGTGTATGACTAAAATTTGCTTCCTCCAAATCACAGGTGAGAAAATCTACATGTTCAAACTGACATTCATAAAAATCAACATTACGAAGGACGGATTCTGAGAACTTGACTTGCTTTAATTTAGCATAACCAAACAATCCTAAGTTAAGTTGGCACCTGTTAAAAAACACATCTCTCATCGTCGTTTCTGCTAGATTCGTCCCTAACATTTTTGAGTTTTGAAATTCTGCTCGATGTATAATGCCATTACTAAAATCAACATTAGACAAATTACATGTATCAAAAATTACATCAATAAGCTCTACATTTGGAAAAGAGACGTTTTCGAACGTAACATTTTTAAAAATTACTTGGTCAAAGACGATGCGTTCACTCTCTATATCCAATATGGAGCAGTCCTTAATAACACAATGACTAATAAAAGATTCTTCTATTTCAGGAAAACATTCTATCTCTTCCATCACCTTAGGTATTTTTGGCGTTTTTATTTTCGCCATTTTTATCACTCATTTCCGCACGTAAAATAAATATTAATTTAGATTAGGTTTCTACTTATGGTGTTTCTTAAGTATAACAAAAAAACCTTGAGCAATTATACTCAAGGTCTTCCACTTAATGTTTAGCTAAGTAATCTACAATACCTAAAGCACAAACCTGCAAATCCACCTTTATGTACTGGTACACTTCGTGATCGGGAGTAAGTCCTTTTTCGTCTAAAAAAGTAGTAACATCTTGGGTAAGTTTTTTAGCAATATGATCTGCTTTTTCCTTGTAGGTTCCACCTGGATATTCTTTTAAAATGTTTTTACCGGTATCTAAAAATTTCGGAAGCCAAAAACGAATTTGATTAAATACATCCTTTGGTTTTTCAGACATTCCATAGTGCCCAAAATAAATTTGTTCCACACCTAATTTTTCAATTCTTTCTAAAGACGCAAGCATAGCATTTGGATCAAATTGATTTGGTGACGTAGATGGAAGGACGAATTCGAATCCGTTTATTTTCGTTTGTGGATATATGACTCCTATCGTGTCGCCTGTAAAAATACCATTACTGAAGGAATCGTGGATGGAAAAATGATGATTTGCATGCCCCGGAGTGTCATAAAAAGTAAGGATTCTATTCTCTCCTATTTTAAGTGTATCCCCGTCTTCTTTCGTGATAAGACGCCCCTCAGGAACTCGGAAAATAGGATGAAATAATGCATCGAACATTTTACCGTAAACCGCTCTAGCACCTTGAATCAATTTGGTCGGATTGGCTAGATGACGCTTACCACGTGGATGAACAATAACCTTCGCATTTGGACACTTTTCTAGTAAGAACCCCACACCACCGGCATGATCTAAATGAATGTGTGTGACAATAATGTTTTTAATATCCTTCGGGTCGATGTGCAGTTTCTCTAATCCCTTCAGTAAATGCCGAATCGATGGACTAGCACTCGTTTCCACAATTGTTAATTCCTCTGCGTGTAGTACATAGGAGCCGGTCCTCTCCTTCATACCTAAATCTAACAAATCGATTAAAGAGATACTTTTACCTAAATCTGTAGGTACTGACATATAACCACCCTCCTACTTTTAGTTTATTACTAATTAAATTCGAGATATGTCAAAATATACCTTCCATAAATTTTAGATCGTCCCTCTTTTGATCGGAGAAGGTCAATTTGGAACAAAAAAACATACCAAATTGAACTCTTCCATTTTCCACTTATGTATTACCAGTAAATTAGAAAGGAGTCATTTTGTAAGAGGGGAAATGTTTTAGGACTAGGCATCTATCTAGCTAATTGTTACAATATTTTGCAAAGGTACTTATTACTTTTGGTAAAGCTCTGTAGCTTCCGGTATTCACGAAAACTTTACATGAAAATGGGGAATTGACTTGAATCAAAAAGAAATCAAAATAGTCATCGGTGCGGGGCCATACAACAATAATCCTGGCTGGATACATACACAAGAAGATGAACTAGATTTACTAAATGAGACCACTTGGTACAACCAATTTAAAACGAATTCCATTTCAGCAATTCTCGCTGAACATGTATGGGAACATCTTACATACAATGAGGGACTCCAAGCTGCAAAAACTTGCTATTCATATTTAAAGCCTGGTGGATATATTCGCTGTGCCGTGCCTGATGGTTTTTTTCAAAATGAGGAATACCAACGAATTGTACAAGTAGGAGGACCAGGACCTAAAGACCATCCAGCCGCAAGTCACAAAATCGTTCATACCTATCAAACGCTATCAAGCTTGTTTGAATCAGCTGGTTTTAACGTTCACTTATTAGAGTATTGTGATGAAAATGGAGAATTTCACGAAAGAAATTGGACAGGTAAAGATGGTGTGATATTTCGCTCAAAAAAATTTGATCCGCGCAACCATGGGGATCAGCTTCAGTGTCCATCGTTAATAGTAGATGCCGTTAAGTGAATCTATTTATAGTTTAATAGAGAATGAAAGTAGAGGTATTTAAATGAAGAGTCCTATTTTCAATCAAATTGGTACGGTCTTTATTCCTGTTCGTGACATAGAAAAAGCAAGAGATTGGTATTGTGATATTCTTGGATTACAGGCAGACGGCGAAATTCAATTCGAGCATTTATATATTATTCCAATGGTAGGGACAACTATTGTGCTAGATAGCAAAATTTATTCCGAAGAAAATATTTTTAAGGCACCTGCTTTCCATTTTAATACAGAAAATATTAAGGAAGCCTATGAATTTATGCAAAAAAAGAACGTAGAATTGACTACAAGCATTGAACATAACCATTATTTTAATTTTAAAGACCCTGATGGTAATCACCTTATGGTATGTAAATGTTAAGTTCGAGGAAATCAGCCCCTCGAGCTTAATGTTTGCTTGACGACCTCAAAAAAACATAATGGAAACCGATTTAAACATGATAGAATCATTTTTGACAGAATGAATTGGAGGACTTATTATGGAAATTCGCAATGTGAAAAGCACAGATTATAATGTCATATCTCCGTTAATTAACGAGTGGTGGGGTGGTAGACAAATGGCTGATATGTTACCAAAGTTATTTTTTGTTCATTTCCAAAACACTAGTTTTGTAGCTGAAAAGAATGGTGAAATTATCGGCTTTCTAATAGGCTTTTTATCACAAACTAATTCTAGGGAAGCCTATATTCATTTTGTCGGTGTTCATCCGGAGTTTCGACAACATAATATCGGAAAAAAACTATATCAACATTTTTTTACGATTGTTAAAGAGAATGGAAGAAATGTTGTGCGTGCCGTTACTTCGCCAGTGAATAAAACCTCGATTGCTTTTCACACAAAAATGGGATTTGAAATTGAACAAGGGAGCAAGGAAGTTGATGGTATTTCTGTATTTGCGGACTATGACGGTCCAAATCAAGATAGAGTATTATTCACGAAAACAATATCGTAACGAACAAAAGCGTAAGCGCCTTGTTCACCCCCGACAGGCATAAGACAAGACCTGCCGTGGCGGTTTTGCCACAGAAGGGATTGACTTATGTCCCGAGGGGGTAGGTGCTGAAGCTAGACGTGGCCCCGTGCAACCAACTTATCCAAAAGTCCACAATTTTATAATTTCCTAAGCAACAATAAAGACGTTTGGCTCGATTATTCCAAACGTCTTTTATTTTCTGTTAAGGGACGACTATCTCTCCTTGCCAGCTTAACATACCACCTTCTACATTGACGATTTTTTCATAGCCACGTTCCTTAAAGATTTCTGCAGCTTCCATACTTCTAGAACCACTTCTGCAAATGATAACTATTTCGATATTATCTGCAATACTAGGTGTATTTGTTTTTAGTGTGGATAACGGAATATTTACCATACCCTCGATATGGCCAGCAAAATACTCTTCCTGTTCACGAACATCTATATACATCGTGTGATCCGAACTCTTTCTGTTTTCCAATCTCTCTTCTAATTCTTCGGTTGTTATCGATTGAATTTCTTTCTCTTGGAAAAGGCTCCATCCGATAAACAAAACACCAAATAATACTAAAACGTATAGGAAAAGTTTCTTTGTTTCCATTTTGATTACTCCTTTTATGAAAAGTTATCCTTTTTATTATAATCTAGAAATTTAGCAATATATTTAATTGATTATAACAAAAGTACGAAAATTTTAGGGATTGAAGGGTGCCCTATCCATTTGCATTCTATCCTGGAATATATATGCATCAACAACCGAATTATTAATTTCTTAACTCCAAATACAGTTTCTCTCTTCTAGGCATTCTCCCATAATTTCATGTGTAATAAATTTTCACCAGGGTAAATATAGAGTAATTAGGGGTTGTTTACATGTATAAAAAACAAGAGAAAAAACTAGTATGGCTTGCTTTTATTGTGGCCGCTATTATGCTCATATCTATCATTGGTAGAATTTTTGGCGGTTAAAGGGGGAACTTCATCTTGGTAAATGATAATGCACTTATGTATAGCCGATTCTTAACAGAGTTAACCCTCTCCTTTCATATCATTTATGCAACAATTGGAGTTGGGGTTCCGCTCATGATTATGATTGCTCAGTGGGTTGGCATTAAAAAAAATGATGATCATTACATATTGTTAGCTAGAAGATGGACAAGAGGCTTTGTCATCACTGTTGCAGTAGGTGTCGTAACCGGGACAGCAATCGGTCTACAGCTTTCCTTACTGTGGCCAAACTTTATGGAACTAGCAGGAAATGTAATAGCACTTCCTTTATTCATGGAAACGTTCGCTTTCTTTTTTGAAGCGATTTTTCTAGGTATTTATATGTACACATGGGATCGAATTCTGAATCCACGTAAGCATTTAATGTTATTAATTCCTGTTGCAATCGGTGCCTCTTTTTCTGCTGTTTTTATTACAATCGTGAATGCGTTCATGAATGCTCCACAAGGATTTGACCTTGTAAATGGAGAGCTTATAAATGTGGATCCCATTGCTGCGATGCTCAATCCGGCTATGCCAACAAAAGTTGCACATGTTGTTGTAACAGCCTTTATGACATCCGCTTTTGTTCTAGCATCGATTGCAGCATACCGATTAGTTAAAGGATCTAATCACATTTATCATAAAAAAGCTTTGTTTTTAACGATGAAACTTGGATTCGTTTTTGCAGTAGCGACAGCAATTATCGGTGATTTTTCAGGGAAATACTTAGCCAAGTATCAGCCAGAAAAGTTAGCTGCAGCTGAGTGGCATTTTGAAACCGAGGAAAAAGCACCTCTTCTTTTGTATGGCTATTTAGATGATGGTGAAGTAAAGAATGCCATAAAGATTCCTTATGCATTAAGCATATTGGCCCATGGAAATCCCAATGCAGAAGTTATTGGATTAGATCAAATTTCAGAAGAAAACACACCACCACTTTACATCCATTACTTATTTGACATTATGGTAACAATTGGTATGTGGCTATTATTTTTATCCTTTATTTATTGGGTTGGAACAGTACGAGGATGGTCACTCGTCAAAACAAAAGCTTTTCATTGGCTCATCGTTTTCGGTGGACCACTTGCGATTATTGCAATTGAAGCTGGTTGGTGGATGACAGAAGTTGGTCGACAGCCATGGGTACTGCGAGGAATTATGCGGACAGCAGATGCAGCAACCTCCAGTGACCATGTAGATACAATGCTTTTACTATTCTCTGGACTATATACTATTTTAGCTATCGGTACTATCGTCATTCTTACACGCATGTTCCGAAACAATCCAGTAGAGCAAGAACTGCAAGATCGTAAAAGAGGTGGTTGGAGATGAGTTTAGAAATTATCGGCATTACCGTACTGTGGACGTTTCTATTTGGGTATGTCATAGTTGCATCGATTGATTTCGGTGCAGGATTTTTCAACGCTTATAGTCAATTCACCGGAAAAGAACACATACTAAATAAAATTATCCAACGCTATTTATCACCAGTGTGGGAAGTGACGAACGTATTTCTTGTCTTTTTCTTTGTTGGTATTATAGGCTTTTTTCCGAAAACAGCATTTTATTATGGGACAACGTTATTAGTCCCTGTTAGTATTGCGATTATCTTACTCGCAATCCGAGGCTCTTATTATGCCTTTGAAACATATGGTACAAAAGGCCATAGAGGTTATTCATTTATGTATGGACTAGCTGGATTATTCCTCCCCGCTGCTTTGTCAGTCGTACTCACCATTTCAGAAGGTGGATTTGTTTTCCTAGTAGATGGAAAACCAGTACTCGATTACTGGGGACTATTCACGAGTCCTTTAACCTGGAGTATCGTTGTACTAAGTGTTGCTGCTGTACTTTATATTTCCGCTGTTTTTTTAACGTGGTATGCCAGAAAAGCAAAAGATTGGCAAGCAACAAAAGCCATGCGGAAATACGCGTTAATATGGGCCGGTCCCCTCATGATTTCTGCTGGTGGAATTGTATACGAATTAAGCTTTCATAACGAAGCTCATTTTAATCGGATGATGGAACTCTGGTGGATATTTGGTTTATCCTTTTTACTATTCTTAGGGACTGTATGGCTAATCTGGAACCGTATCAAATACGGACTTGCTGTTATTTTGTTAATTGGGCAGTTTGCACTTGCCTTTTACGGGTATGGCTTTTCGCATTATCCATATTTACTTTATCCACACTTAACACTTTATGACAGCTTTACGAATGAGGCGATGGCTATAGCACTTATTACTGCTTTCATTGCAGGCTTAGCATTACTATTGCCATCACTATATCTTTTATTACGATTATTTTTATTTAATCAAAATTACGTTCAAGGTCGAACAAAGTAAATGGGGGTTCTTCATTATGCATGACTTTTTGATCTTTGTGGCACCTTTTATCGTATTAATCTTATCTATCTATGTTGCATTTGGGGTAGCTGCTAGAGATGAGTCTGTTACGAAAAAAATGAAATGAATACTTTTAAAAAACAGACTAAAACTAACAAAAACTCGTAATGGAGGTTTTGTAATGGAAAAGAAAAACCAAAAAAATGATATGCCAGATTTTGATTCCTTAGACGACAGATTTATTCGCAATGCCCCGGAAGGCCCCATAGTGGCAGCCAAAACAAATTTAGACGTAAAAAGTAACAAAGATGAAAATCCTTACACGAGCAAAACAAACACAGATGATCGTCTATTTAATGAATTTTTTGATGAATAAATTTAAAGAAGGCGCAGAACAGTTAGTTCTACGCCTTTTTAGATTCTACGATTAGAACCTAATGCTAATTTTATCAGCCGGATTCAAATATTATCAGCGTAATTATAAATATATCATCCGAAATGAGCTATATATCAACCAAATTCATCCACAAGTGCTATTATACTTATCCTTCCTGTTTATCCGTCTCTTCCTTCTTCCATAACTT
Organism: Salirhabdus euzebyi; assembly: GCF_014207435.1. Taxonomy (GTDB): domain Bacteria; phylum Bacillota; class Bacilli; order Bacillales; family Alkalibacillaceae; genus Salirhabdus; species Salirhabdus euzebyi. The sequence continues at coordinate 132,499 of NZ_JACHGH010000004.1, read as the reverse complement.
CCCTGGCCAAAAAGCATATTTTCCAAGTACAGTTGTAATTGCCGGTACTAGTAAAGGCCTTACAATAAAGGTATCCAGTAAAATGCCAATTGCAGTCACAATTCCAAATTGGACGAGTACTTGAATTGGCATGACAGCTAATACAGAGAATGTTCCAGCTAAAATAAGTCCGGCTGATGTAATAACACTACTCGTTTCCTCAACACCTTCCGCAATGGCTTTTTTCATCGGCATTCGCCTTCGATTTTTCCAAATGCTCGAAATCATGAAAATGTTATAGTCTCCACCTAAAGCAACTAAGAAGACAAATGCATAAAGAGGAATTAAACCTTGCATGGCAGCTGCACCCATGACGTGATGAATAATTAGCCAACCTAATCCTAAAGCGGAAAGAAAAGATACAACTACCGTTGATAGTAAATAAATCATCGCAATAATAGAGCGTAAATAGACGGTAAGTAATACTGCCATAATCACAAGGACTACCGGAATAATAACGTTTTGATCACGTTGAGTTATTTTTTCGGTATCATACAAAGTAGCTGTTTCTCCACCTATCCAAACCTTATTTTCTCCATCTTCAATCCCTGCTTTTTGAAGCGTTTCCACAACAATCCCTCTAAGCTCTGAAATTTTCTCAACTGCCTCAGAAGAGTAAGGATCAATCCCGAGGGTAACTGTGTATTCTATTAAATTTGTTTTACTCTCTCCGATACGTGGCTCACTTACAGTCGCCACATTGGATAATCCAGTTAACACCTCATGTAAACCAACATTTTCTCCATTCGTATCGACAATAACCTGAACAGGTGCAATTTCTCCCTCCGGATAATGCTCTGCTATCATGGTAAATCCTTCACGGGATGGCATATCCTCCGGGAAAGAATCGAGCACGCCATACGTGTATTCAATTTTCGTAAAAAAGGCTGCTAAAACACCTAAAAACAATGTACAAATAAGGATAATTTTCCACGGTTTTTCAGTCACTAGACGTCCTGCAATCTTACTAAAACGACTTCTATTTTTTGATCGACGTACTGGTTTTCCTTTTTTCTTTTCCAAATCCTCATTCATATTTTCCGTTCGAGGAATGAATGGAAAAAAGGCTATTCTGCCGAGTAAAGCAAGTATGGCAGGTAGTAAAGTTAACACAGCAATTCCCATAATCACAATCGCCAAACTAAACGGAACAGCAAACCGATCGTAAGAAGCATATTGTGCTAACGATAAAGTCAATAAACCTAATGCAGTTGTTAAAGCACTCATCATTATTGCTCCACCTGAATTAGCAATTGCTAATTGAAGTGCTTTATATTTATTTTGCTCTAACTGCAATTCATCCCGATATCGGGAAACAAGAAACAAACAATAGTCCGTTCCTGCTCCAAACAATAAAACAGTCATAATCGAGATAGCCTGTGCATCAACTACAATCCACCCTTTGTTCGCCAAGAAGCCGAGAATGGGACTAATCAATCCATAAGCAAAACCTACCCCAACCAAGGGAACAAGCGCCAATATTGGTGAACGATATAATACAACTAAGAGAATTAATACTAACAAAACGGTCGCAATTAAAAGCGTCAAGTCTGCTTGACTAAACAATGCAGTTGCATCTGTTTGGATCCCAACAGGTCCTGTAAACCGAACGTGTAATCCATCATCTGTGATGTTTCCAGTAAATACATCATTGTCAACTTGATCTGTTATCTTATTTTCTAACGCCTCTAAACCTTGCTGTAAATCATCAGTGGAAGCATCTTGCTCAAAAAATACCGGTGTTGTTAAAGCTTCCCCGTCATTCGATGCAGACTCTCTAAGCATTTCAACTGGCATATTTCCAAAGCCTGGCACCAAAGATTGACTATGTACGGGGTTCTCTTGTAGTTTTGCATAAACAGTTTGTACCGCTTCAAAATCATCTTCTGTCAAGCCACCATCTCTGTGCCATACAATCAATAAAGGTACCCCAGCATCGTTCGGAAACTCATCCTCCGCTATTCTCGTTGCTTCTACTGAGCTTGCATCCTCTGGTAATAAATTATTAGAATTCGTTTCCTCGTTATTCACCTGTGGCCATAAGAACGAAAGAATTGCAACGAGTATTAACCACATAACTAAAGTGACCCATTTGCTTTTCTGACTAGCAACTAACACTCCCCATTTATCTAACATTCTAATTTCTCCTCTACTTATGTACTAAACATCTACTTATCAATTAATTATATATACTGGTTAGTTAATTTACAACACATATAGAAATCTATGTCAAACCTATGTGTGATATACTACTAAGAGAGAACGAATAAGGAGAGAGCAAGCTTGAAACCCATTAAGAAACGGTCTATAGGTAGACCTCGTTCCGATGAACAAAAAAAACCGACTAACGAAATAATACTCCAAGCTGCAACGAAACTATTTCTAGCAAATGGCTACAAAGAAGTTTCGATAGACGATGTTGCGGAAAGTTGTAACGTTACAAAAGCAACCGTCTATTATTATTATTCAAGCAAAGCAGAGCTTTTTACAGAAACAATTGTTCAAATGATGCTAAGGATTCGTGGACATATGCAAGCCATTCTTCAACAATCAATTCCGTTGCGTACCCGTCTGTTAGAAGTAGCAAAAGCACAATTAAGAGCAACGGTAGAGATAGATGTGGAAGGGTTTATGAGGGAAACGAAAAATGCCCTTTCGACTGAACAAGTGAGCCAAGTTCAGAAGGCAGAAGAAAATATGCTTTACGTGCTTGAGCAAGCATTTATAGATGCAATAGAAGCAGGTGAAATTGATAAGGTAAATGCTACTTTTGCAACCCATTCCTTTATTTCGCTTGTAAAGGTAGGTAATTACAGAAGTGCTAGTAATGAACCTATATTTCCTACAGTAGAAGAAACAGCTGAACAAATCATTCATTTTTTCTGGAATGGTCTGTTTCAAGCTAATAATTAAAATAAGAGAACGAGTAGGTTTAATGCCTTTCTCGTTCTTCTTTTTTGATTAACTATATTATATTATCTATACAAGCAATTAACCTCTTTTCAATATCTCCGGCTAATTCCTTGATTGTCTCATCGTTTACCATTTGAATAAGAGCAGTTGGCTTTGGCATTCCAATTTTCGTCTTACCGTTATCTTCATAGATGACTATTTTACAAGGTAGGAAATAGCCAACCATTTGATTTTGGGATAAAACTCTTTGTGCCTCATGAGGATTACATACCTCTAACACGAGATAAGGCTGATTAAATTCTAATCCTTTTTCTTGAAGCTTAGCCCTTATATCAAATTGCCAAAGCACCCCAAACTTTTCCTCTTTTAAGCTTTCCTCTAGTAATTGAAGAGCATCTTCCACACTTTTGTTTGTTTCCACCGTGTAATGAAACATATAGTTATCCTCCTATTCACTTCAATAATTTTCTTGACAATATAACTAATTGAAAATTGTTTCCACCAGAAGAACCATGTATTCCAAAATTGCTTTATTTCATTCTTTTCCTAGAACCAAACTAAAACATCACCAGATTCCAATTATTAGCATAGGCTACTTCTGAAGAGAAAAGGAGGAGTAGCCTATGTATAATCATTTTTATCCTTGGGACAATCCAGTGGGGTACCAGCAACCCATCTTCCTAAGAGCTAGTCATGGAACTCAATCATTTAATATCCCCTATTTACCCATTTATGGTGATGCTTCGATGAAGACATTACTAGATAATGTTTATCAATCAATTGTGGATGAAGCAACAGCAGCTGATTTTTATGCACGACTGGTAAAACAAGTACCAGATACTTTACACAAAGAGTTTGTCGAGCATGCTTATAAAGACGAACTAGAACACCTTCAAGCATTTTCTCAACTATATACGCACCTAACTGGTCAACAAGCTCAATACCAAATTCAGCCAGTACAATTTGCTACCTACAAAGAAGGAATACTAAGAGCATTAAAAGATGAATTAGAAGCTGCCGAATTTTACCGTGATGTTCAATTATCAAGTAACGATAGATTAGTAAAAGATACTTTCTTTTTTGCAATGGTAGATGAACTAGAACATAGTACTCAGTTTGGTGTACTTTATAACACACTTAAGTAGCTATCCAATTGGCGGTGTGATTATTTTCCCACCTCATCTTGCCATTCCAGCATACCGCCAACCATATTGGTAACATCATAGCCATGCTGCTCTAAAAAGGTACACGCTTTTCCACTTCTATTTCCTGATCGACAGACAATATAATGGTGATGACCTTGTTCTATTTCTCCTAGTTTTTCTTCCAGATCACCTAGTCGAATATGACGAGCACCTGGAATTTTACCTTCTACTACTTCTTCATCTTCTCTTACATCAATAATGCTTAGCTTCTCACCTGATATTAATTTTTCTGCTAACTCTTTTACTGTAATTTCCTTCATTTCATATACCTCCACCATTGATTTTCGTATTTTCCCCTATAAATCACACATTATAAAATATTTATACATATACACGTATGGGTATTTTAACACCTATAAAAAAAGGGCACTCACACTAATAGTCACCCTTTACCCTTCCATCTAACGACTTTTAACTAGTAAATTAACTGCTTCTTTAATTAATTCTTCTGAACTCTCTCCATTTTCATTACTTTCCCTAATACATTTTTCCAAATTCGAACTTACAATCAAGGCTGCAGTTCGATCTAGAGCACTTCTAATTGCAGAAAGTTGCGTAACCACATCACGGCATTCTTTCTCTTCTTCCATCATTCTTAGTACTCCTCTAATTTGCCCTTCTATACGCTTCACTCTATTCTTAACTTGTGCGTCGTAATCCATTTTCCTAGCTCCTTCCCTATACTTTATATAAAACTATTTTACCTCTTTTATAAAGGGATAATTATTGCTATTTTTCATTGTAAGCCCATCTTCTACTTTATTATATGATACCTAATCGAAACTTAATTTTCCAATAGTATAAAGAGCTATAAAAAAGAAGAGAGGCGGATATACCTCTCCTCTACTAATTACTTACACACGAAGAATTTTATATTCCCCTTCACCAATTAAGCTCTTTACAAAGTCAAGCTTAACATGATCAAAGTACACTTTATCCTTAATGCTCACTAAAAATGTGATTCCCTCTTGTTCCGTTTTTTCATCGCTCTCTAATGGTGACTCCTCCAGAGTCAGCCTAAGTTGTGGGCCTCCTCAGCCAATACCCATCGATAAACGAATAAAAGGCTTGCGGTTTTCCTCTGGTAATTGCTGTACGTCCTCTTTAATTTTGGAAATCGCAGCTTCTGTAATTTTAAGCATATTGTTTCAACTCCTTGGAATATCGTTGTTCTCAGAAAACATCATTTTATCTAAAACCCGTTTGAATAATCAAGCGACTTGCACAAATTCATTAATAGGGTCTTTAAAAAATTAAAGTATGTCCATCCAAATCTTAACTGCAGTAGCAGTAATTAATAAAGCTAAAAAGAGCTGCAGGAACTTTGTATTTACTTTCTTACCAACTATAGCACCTAGTGGAGATGCTATTACACTCGCCACAATCATAATAAAAGCCGGAAAATAATCAATTTGACCTGTCGTAATCTTTCCTACTGATGCACCAATGGAGGATATAAACGTGATGGCTAAAGAAGATGCAATGGTCATTCTCGTTGGTATTTTTAATACGACTAGCATAATCGGAACAAGAAGAAAAGCACCAGCAGCCCCAACGATTCCTGCACCAGTACCAACAATCAGAGCAAGAGAGGCAGCTAACCATTTATTAAATTTCACTTGATCAAAGGAAATATCGTCTATCCCTTTCTTTGGAATGAACATCATAACTGTAGCAATTAACGCTAAGATTCCATATGTTAGATTAATTCCACCTTCTGAGAGTAATTTAGATCCATAACCACCGATAAAACTCCCAATTAAAATACTAATTCCCATATAACTAATAAGCTGCTTATTTAAATACCCACCTTTTCTGTATGCCCAAACACCTCCAATTGTTGCAAAAAACACTTGTATAGCACTTATTCCCGAGACTTCGTGTGCAGTAAAAGCAGCTAGTCCAAACAGTGGTGGAATAAATAATAGCATCGGGAATTTTATGATGGAACCACCTATTCCCAACATGCCTGAAATAAAGGAACCTATAAAGCCAATAAGAAAAATCACGATTACGAATTCAACTGTCATCCATATACCCCCTAAAAGAAAGGGAACCAACATTGGCTCCCTTTTCCTTACCCCTTTTTAATCCAAAACTTTAGTATCCCATCTTCCTCTGTATCTTGTACCAATTCATGCCCACCAGATTTTGACCAAGCCGCCAAATCGTTTTTGGACCCTTTATCTGTGGCATGAACTTCAAGAATTTCCCCTACACGAAGTTCTTGAATTGCCTTTCTAGTTTTTACGATTGGCATTGGACATGCTAATCCTTTTGCATCTAATATTTTTTTTGATTGCATAAAAATTCCTCCTTCTTATTTTTATTGGAAAAACCGTTTGTGACTCCAAAAGACCCTATTTTATCTAACCGCGCAACGGTTTGGCCCAATTTCCATTTCTCTTTGTCTTTCAGCATCTGGGCTGACTTTACCCATGTTTGTTTCTCGAATTTCTTGATATGCATTTGGTTGTGGTGGAAGATTTTCTGTGACCATTTTTCTGAATTCTTCTTCATCCTCGATATTTAAACCATGATTTTGAGCAAATAGTTCACCTAATTTTTCTGATACACTACCATCGTCATTTAGTTCTTCCATCATCATAAAGTGAGCTGGAAGAACGATTAGCTCTTCTGACAATTCTTTATAACGGGAATAAAGACTTTCTCTTAAGTCTCCTACCCAATCTTCTGCTAAACCAGCTAAGTCTGGTCTTCCAATAGAATCGATAAACAAAATATCTCCAGAAAGTAAGAACTGTTCATCAATAACAAAAGAAGTAGATCCTATGGTATGTCCAGGTGAATACAAGGCATAAATGTCGATAGCCGTGTTACCGATTGTGATAACGTTGCCCCCTTCTAAAGCTGCATATTCAAAGGTAACTTCCGTTGCATCTTTCGGTGGTAACCAGTAAGTTGCATTAGATTCGTCTGCAATTTTTCTTCCTCCAGAAATGTGGTCTGCATGAAGATGCGTATCAAATACATGGGTAACCGTTGCATCCCTGTTTTTAGCAAAGTCTAGATACGTATCTGCCATCCTAGTTGCGTCGATAATCGCAGCTTCTCCATTGGAAATTACCATATAAGATAGACAACCTTTACCAATACGGACGAATTGATAAATTTCTCCCCCGCCCTTTAAATCCCCAATTTTTACAGGCTCTAAATGCTCGCTCCATGCTTTCATTCCACCTTGTAGAAAGGAAGCTGTCAAACCTGCTTCAGAAAGCATTTCTGCTATCATTACGGAGGAACCTTCTTTTGCACATACGACTAAAATCTCTTGGTTTAAAGGAAGTTTATCTAAAATCCCTTCAACACCATCTAACAACTCAAAATATGGAATATTGAAGTAGTTAATTTTTTCCCCTTCAATTTTCCAGTCATTAAAATCATTTTCATTACGAACATCTAAAATAAACAAATCCTCTTTGTTAAAAATTTTTCTGGTCAATTCCTTTGAAGTGACAGCCCGAGTTGTCATTATTTTTACCCCCTACGGTATTTTAAATAATAAAAAAATTTATCCCTTAATACTTACTGTTCGTCCTTCCCATTGGCTCATACCAGGTATTACGTTTATTACATTTGTGAATCCATGTGCTGTTAGCTTTTGTGCTGCAAGATCACTCCTACTTCCAGTTCGACATATAACATAAATCACTTTTTCTTTATTTAGTTCACGAATGTTTTCTTCTAATTCACCTAATGGAATAGAAATTGCTTGTGGAATATGGTTAAAACCATATTCAGCGGATTCTCTAACATCAAGTACAATGATGTCTTCCCCTGTTCCAAGTTTGTTAGCTAACTCTTCATTACTTGTAACATGGGGATGATTTTTCTCAATGGCTTCATCGTTTGATGATTTTCTTACATAGTGTTTTAAAACATCTCCATCTTCTAATGTGCCTAGGTACTGGTGACCTGCACTTTTTGACCAAGCTTGAATATCGGCCTTTGACCCTTTATCTGTCGCAAGCACTTCAATCACTTGACCTGCCTCTAAGTTATTCATTGCTTTTTTTGTTTTCACAATAGGCATTGGGCATGCTAATCCTTTTGCATCTATCTTGATATTTGTTTTTAATGCTTCCATTCCTAATACCTCCATTTACCCCCATGGGTATTATATTTAATAAAAAAATATTCCTACTGTTCATTAAATAAATAAGTTTACATTACCTTCTTCTGCATCGCCTAAATATGCTGCTACCCCGGCATAGTCAATACTATCTAATAGTTCTTCTTTTTGAAGACCCAATAAGTCCATTGTCATCGTACATGCTACAAGTTTTACGTCTTGTTCTTGAGCCATATCAATTAAGCTTGGTAACGACAAAGCATTATGCTTTTTCATTACACTTTTAATCATTTTAGGACCCATTCCAGCAAAGTTCATTTTAGACAATCCCATTTTATCTGCACCTTTAGGCATCATTTTTCCAAACATCTTTTCCATAAATCCTTTTTGCACCTTAATGTCCTCATCTTTTCTTAATGCATTTAAGCCCCAAAATGTATGAAAAATTGTGACCTCATGGTCATAAGCAGCTGCACCGTTTGCAATTATATAAGCCGCCATTGCTTTATCGTAATCACCACTGAATAAAACTATGGTTGTTTTTTTATTTTCCGTCATTTCTGCTCCATCCTTTCACCAAAATACCCATGCAGGTATTTTTAATTGCAAATTTTTTTGTTTGTTTCCCAACTGACAAAACTTATAATATACCCCTATAGGTATTTTGTCAACAATAAAAAATAGTTAATAGTAAAACCCCCATTCCTTAGCAAATGGGGGTTACAATTAATCTTACTTATTAAGAGGCTTACCTGATGCGATATGGAAATGTAAGTGTTTGGAATCTTGATAGTTTCCTAAATTCGTTAACACCCTACAAGCACCATGCTCTTCTGTCACTTGTGCAGCAACCTGTTTGATGACGGAAAACAACTCTACCAATAACTCGTTATCAGTTTCTTCTAATGATAGCAAAGATGGGATATGTCGTTTAGGTATGGCTACGATATGAACAGGGTAAAAAGGTTTGGTATGATAATAAGCTAACACATTTTCTGTTTCCAGTACTTTTTCCACTTCTGTTTTCCCGCTTAATACCTCTTCACAATAAAAATCTTCTGTCATGTTTTCTCCTCTTTCTTTTTGTCAATTTTCTAAAATATTATTGCTTTATTTCCTTAAACTACGACATAACTATAGCTTTGCATTTTGATGAGTGCATACGACCGCTTCGGCAGAATACTTCGCTTTCCACGGGCACGGCCTCAGCCTCCTCGCGGAAAACCACCGCTGCGGGGTCTTCAGACCGTGCTATCCCGTAGGAGTCTGCGTATTCTGCCTACGCTAACATTGATTTTCTGATTCAAGAATAGTGGTAAACCATAGAGGCATGTTAGATAATTCTTACTTATCACTATGACTTTATTTTTAACTTTCTTTTTTCCCAATTCATCCGCACAGTAAGATAAGCACATGCTTAGCGAAGGAAATACACGTAGACTCCTGCGGGACAGCGAAGACGTTGAGACCCGACAGCGAGCGTTCTGTGCGAGTGAGGAGGCTCAGCGCGAGCCCTAAGGTGCGCGTAGTGTATTTCCGTAGCGGTTGGATTTGCACATATCAAGTTACGTCGCATTTTCCATCAACTGTGAAACGCATGACAACAATCTTTACGAAAAGAGCCTTCCCTTTTAATAAGATTTATGTTTTTATACTAAATCAATTAACTCATTTGGACTTGTAAAAATAGCATGGGGTTTTGTAGTAATAGCAACAGGTTCATAATTTGGTAACCACTCGACTCCTACTGTATGTACGTTGGCATGCAAACCAGCTTTAATATCGGCATCACTATCACCCACAAAAACAGCTTCATTGCTGTTCACTTCTAATAATGATAGAGCTTTTTCAACACCTTCAGGATGTGGCTTGGGATGCACTACATCATCCCCAGTTATCGTCACATGAAAATAATGATCCATGTGTAAAGCATGTAATGAAATATCTAAGCTTCTTCTCGCTTTCCCCGTTACAATACCGAGTTTCACCCCCATATCCGTCAATGTTCTTAACATATTTTCTATTTCTTTATTTCTATTAACTAAAGAGTTGTGTTTTTTCAAATACGTTTCATAGTAAAGCTCTATCGCTTCCTCAACATTCTGATGAATAAGATTCTTCCTTATTATACCTACTTCTGATGGACCGAACATAGCATGAATATCTTCTGTTGTAAGAGTCTTATTATCATACTTAGCAAACACCTTTTGAAATGCCTCATAACAGATTGGTAAAGTATTAGCCAATGTTCCGTCAAAATCAAAAATGACACTTTTTATCATATTTATTCCCCTTCTCTACTTTCTATTTTTCAAACAGGTTCAGAATATGCCTTGGTTCATCAAATTTAAAAGTGGAAGGTATATTTTCCGGATCTATTGCTCCCCATTTGGCTAGTCCAAATGCTACCTTGCTCTCTTTTGCACATTGCGAGTCATAAATTGTATCCCCTATATAAATGGCGTCTCTAGCATTAACATTTGAGACCTCTAAAAACTTTAAAATTGGCTCTGGATTCGGTTTATGTTTAGTCGTGTCATCCGCACACACAACATAATCAAATAAATCGTTTAGACCAAAAGAAAAAAAGTCATCTTTTAACTCTTGTCTTGTCTTAGAAGTGACTATTCCTAGTAGGATGTTCTTTTCTTTTAATTTACTCAATAATTCTCTGATTCCTGGGAAAATTTCCATGAAAGATTGATAGTCCTTTAACATTTCATTCCAAATATCATTAGCAGCCTTTGCATTTTCAATTCCTAATGTTTCTAAGTAAGTCACTCCTGGAATGCCAAAGGAACGCGTTAATTCGGCATATGAATATACCCGATTAAATTCCTCTTTCAACATTTGTTGTAAAGAATAAATAATAGCTTTCTCCGTATTCAACATGGTCCCATCGACGTCGAGTATGACACATTTATACAATTACTTCCTTCCCCCTTTGGAATTGACTTCGTTTGATTTATATCATATTGGCTGTATAATCATTTGTAAAACAAATAATTTCTATCACAATAATCGATTTTATCGATTATTAAAAGGGGGATTAGGAAATGGATACGGAACAATTAAATGCTTTCATTCTCGTTGCCGAAACAAAAAATTTCACTAAAACAGCAGAAGTTCTCCATTTAGCACAGTCAACGGTCACTTCCCGAATTAAAACCTTAGAAGACATAGTAGGAAAGCAACTTTTATATCGATCTAATAAAACTGTTTCTTTAACACCTGCAGGGGAAATTTTTTTACCTTATGCTTTTCGTATGAAGGAGCTTGCAGAAAAAAGTGTGGAGAACTTGCAACAACAAGGACTATATGAGGAACGACTCGTTCTCGGAGGACCCTCATCCGTGTGGCGTCACCTACTATATCCCTACCTGAAGACTTTTAGGGAAAGTAATCCGGAAGTAGCAGTAGAACTATTAACACACTCCACAGAGAATACAATCCAAAAGGTGCTAGACGGCATCATTCACGTAGGGGTTGTATACGCAAAGCCACGCCACCCAATGATCCATTCCCAACCAATCTTGGATGATGAGTATGTTTTAGCCGGTGCGGAAAAATACAATAATCTAGGAAATCTAGAAACGTTATATAGCAAAGATTTCATTCTAAATGATTGGGGAAACCCATTTATGAATTGGTTCTATAACACCATCGGCAATCACTACATTCCTGCTTTTAAAATAAATCAGACATCTATTGTTCTAAAAATGCTTCTCGATGGTAGCGGATTTGGATTCATTCCCCAATCCATTATAGGTCCATATGTTAAAGACGGATCTTTAATAAAAATAAATTTCGAACTTCCAAGCCAACCCCCTACACATAAAATATTCCTTGTTTATTTAAAAAAACAAGAACAAAGTAAAGCAGTTCAGCTAGGTTTAGATTTACTGAAACATTTTTTATAATCTGTTAACCAAGTTTTTTTTAAAGCTCCTTGATTATGTTACATTTTTATTGGAATTTTAAATGATGACGTTTCCCACACCATCGTTTTTTGCTAGATAAGATCCTTACAATTCATTAAAATAGGAAAAGCTATCCCATTTTTGGGATAGCTTCCTGTTTATTAGATGATTAAAAATTTATGCCTCACGCGTTAGTGCTGATGTAAACCACGCACTTTCTTTAAGTTTAGACACTGCTCTTAACAGAACACTTTCATCTTGAGTAAGTGCAATACGAACATAATCTTCCCCTTCTTTTCCAAATGCATACCCAGGTACAACGACTATTCCTGTTTCATCCATTAATCGGAAAGTAAAATCAGTGGAACGAAGCTGTTTAGGAATTTTTGCCCAAACAAACATAGATGCTTGCGGGATATCTACATTCCAACCTAATTCCTTTAAACTTTTCACAAATACATCTCGTCGTCTTTTATATACACTTCTTAATTCCTCACTAAAATCAGAAGCATTTTGTAAAGCCTTTATAGCTGCTTGCTGAATAGGTAAAAACACACCATAGTCAAGATTCGATTTCAGTCTATTTAACCCATCTACTATAGTTGAATTACCTACAATATAGCCAATTCTACATCCTGCCATGTTAAAACTTTTCGATAAAGAATTAAACTCTATACCAACTTCTTTTGCACCTTCTATAGATAAAAAACTAATTGGGCGTTTGCCATAATAAAGCTCTGAATAAGCAAAATCATGAAGTACGACAATATTATATTTCTTTGCAAATTGAACAACCTTTTCAAAAAAATCCTTTGTAGCTACTGCTGGAACTGGATTGCCAGGAAAATTCAAAATCATTAGTTTAGCTTTTTCCCTTATCACCTCTGGTATGGCGTCTAAGTCTGGTAAAAAATGATTTTCTTCCCGTAAAGGCATCGAGTAAGATTGTGCATCTGCAAGAGCTATACCCGCATCATAAGCTGTGTATCCTGGGTCTGGAACGAGAACCATATCCCCTGGATTAACAATCACCATCGGTAAATGGACAAGGCCGTCTTGGGAACCCATTACCATTAAAACCTCTTGATCTGCTTGAAGTTGCACTTCATACGCCTTTTTATAATAAACCGCTACCGATTGATGAAAGGCATCGATACCAGTTAATGAATAGCCATATTGGGAGGGGTCCTGGACTCCTTTTGCTAACTCATCCATCACAAATGAAGGCGGAGGCAAATCAGGACTTCCAATACTTAAATCAAAAATTTCGTTCCCCTCTTTCTCTTTTCTTTTTTTATAATGTGAAAGTTCATTAAAAATTGAAGGTTTGAACTGGTTCATTTTGTGAGATAACGTCATATCCATGTTAGACACCTCATTATTATGTAAAAGTTAGTGTCCATTATAACAATTTTTTTACTACTAGGAACTAATTATGTTACCCATTTTATTCAAACGCGAGTTCATTAAGGGAGGAACGTTGATGTTCCCCCTATGACTATTTTAGTAATTCGTTGCACTCTCTAAATGAATGAGAAGCTCTTTCGCAAACAAACTTGGATTATCTAGCATGGAGTAATGTCCACTATTAGGCAATATTTTAAACTTGGAATTAGGAACATGTTGATGAAGTAAAAGTCCCCAGTATGGAGGTAGGTATCGATCATGTTGCCCCCATAGTAGTGTAGTTGGACAAGTAATATTCGGAAGATATGGAACAATATCTTCTGTTTGATGATGATTTAAAGCTAGAGAGGCTTGCTGTAAATCTCTTGGTCCATTAGGCCCACTAAATGGTAAAAGTAAATCAGTTAAGACCTTTGGCTTAAGAACTTGCGGATAATACAAACCCTCCCGAAGCATTCTTTCTATAAATAAAGGTGATGGTTGAAATTCTTCTGCTGTTGGGTAACGAATGGACACTACCTTTGGAAGTGGCCAATTAGCAAAACAAACACCGTCCGCAACTACCATACTTTTTACACGCTGTGGATAAAAAACAGAAAGAATTTGCACAATCCCACCACCAAGATCATGGCCAACAAAGTGTGCCTTAGGAATCCTTAATTCATCAAGCAGGTTGATAATATATTCAGCCTGTTTCGGTAACGTTAAATCTGGGTATGGTGCCCTTTCCGAGTACCCATAACCAATTAAATCAACAGTGAGTACACTATATTTCCCTTCTAAATATGGAATAATTGGATCCCATAAGTGATGATTGGTTGGAATACCGTGAATAAAAACAACCACCTCTTCACTTTGACCTGGATAAAAACTATAATTCATTTTGTAATCCTGCTTTACTGTATCATCCATTAGTATTCACCCCTTATCTTATTGACGTAACTAACATATGCCTAGCTAGAGGTATGTTGTCTGTCCATCAACTATAAATGGAAAATAACTTCCACCCACTCCAACGACCATATTAAGAACAGGTAGAAAAAACTTTTCATATAGTGTAGGTAGATAACTAATTATGCTATATGAAGGAGGATAAAAATGTCTTTACCTGCTATTGATGTTGGCTTAATGAACGAACATCTGACTACTCACCAAGGAGTAATTCATAAATTAAAACATTATTATTCAGAGGTTAAGGATCCTTACTTAAAACAAATCATATATGCCCAGGCAGTTATCATGAGAGATCATGTAAAAGTAATGTTAGCTCTATTAGATCCAAACAATAATCAATGGAAACAAGTAGTTCCGTTAAAGCAAGTCTTTAGTCGTTTACAACTAGAACTAATTACCCCACATCAACATAATGAAGATAAAAAAATTGTTTTAGAAAATCATTCTACTGCAAAATTTCTAGCAACTGACAACTTTTTAGCAGCATTAATGATGAAGAACGATAATGTGAAGCAAGTTCATTATGATATGGCAATGCAACAAGCTAATTTTGAAAAAATGTACAGTGACTATATAAATAAGATGGGTTGGTCCGTTACTGCAACTGCTAATGAGGAAGAACAAGTAAAATTGATTAATCATTTTAAACGAAAGTGATAATTTTTTAAAAATCCCACCTTTTATAAGGTGGGATTTAAACTTAACAATAAAAAAATGCAAGACAGATCATTAATGACTGTCTTACAAATTTTTATTATTATAATTAGTTCTGTTAATAACTTTTATTGTTCACTTATTTTTGGAAGGGTTACTATAATAGTTGTCAAGTTCTTTCCTGATGGTTTTGATTTATTGATTAGTTCATATTTAATCGTATAGGGATCAACATTTTCCGGTAGTTCTATTTCTATCAAATACTTGCTATCCTCTTCCCTTGTATTCATTCCTACTTCACTATAATTTTCCTTTAAGTGATCAAGATAACGTCCAATATCCTCTTTAGGTATCTTACTTGCTTCTACAAATGGATTAAAATTAGAAAAAAATTGATCAAACTCATTCCAATTGGGTTTATTATTTTTAAACATCTAATCACCCGTTAAACAACGTTAGCTGGTTGATTTTCCACTTCACTATGTGGGTTCTCAACAGCGTCCGGATCATTAATATAGTTGAAGTTACCTGTTACTGGGATAGATCCTCCAAACCCTGCAAAGTTCATTCCTTGACTTTGATTAAGTTTTTCATGTACTTCCCAACCATTTGCAGCAGTATCCCCTATAAAAACACCGCCAAGACTTTCTACCCCATTTACATTTATCATGTTAAAAACGATAGGTGCTGTCATGAGAATTCACTCACCTTCTTTGTTTTTCATAATAGCTATTGTATGTAACTTTTTATTACTTGTTAGTATGGCGTAACGATATGGGCAATCGTAACATATAGTGGTGTATGTAACATATTATCGGGAGAGTGACCTATGAAAAAGAACCCTTCGATATCTTTTGACGAAATAAATGTAAATGTGATCGAATCGAATGCAGGCATATTCATTGGAAATAATAATCAGTCGCTTTGGCGTATGTTTAGCAAACAAAACCATGGTTTAGGATCGATTTCAGGAAACAACAACACAACTCATCATAATAAAAATATCGTTATCGATCCAGATACAGTAGACTCACCTTCCTATCAAATAAAACCTTGAAAAGAGAAGGGGTATAGTAAATTGAAAGATCAATCAGGCTATATTTCATTTAATAATATAAATGTAAATCATTATGATTCAAATGCAGGTGTGTTTATCGGAAACAACTCATCTAATAGGTGGAATGTCAAAGAAAAAGTGAATGCAGGTTTTGGAACAACTCGAACGAATAAAAAAAGTAAATCACCACAGATTTATAATCAAAATATTGTACATGACCCGGATCAATATGATCATCCAAGATTCAACTAACGAAATATATTAAAACACAACCTACTTACCTAAATGGAGGTCTTCTCATGGTACCATCAATGAATTTTAAAAAATTAGATGTAGATTCCATTTCGAAGTGTAGTGGAATTTTTCATGGTGAAAACAAAATATCGAATTTTAAAGGAATTTCAATTGTGAATGATGGATTAGGCAAAATAGAAGGTGACGATAATCTACTGACGAAAACGGAGAACGTGTTGATTAAACATGAATGAGAAAAATAAAGTACAAAAAATGGATAGTTACCGACTTAAGGATTTGATTCAACAAATAAGGGAACATTCTAAAGATTTTATAATTAATATTAATATAGAAAAAGCTGATATTCACTTATCGGACCTTCAAGATGTTCCAATAAATTTTAATTTCGAAAAAGTGGATGTTAAGGAAAATAGCGGGAGTATTAACTTTGGCAATAATCTAAATGAAACAAGTCATAAGGATAAAATGGTTAAAAAGAAACCGAAAAAAGAAAAAAACCAAAGCCAACAAAAGAAAAAAGACAAAGAGAAAAATAAAAATGATAAGAAATCAGATAAAGACATAGTGGTAAAGGTTAATAATAAGGAAGTTGACGAGTATTATTTTGGTAGGGTGTGATTTCTTATGAATAATGATTATACACGTGCTGACAGGGAGAATCCTAAGAACAAAAACAAAGATGATAAGGAAGAAACAGATAAAAAAAATAGTTTTGCACCGTATTCTCCTGTATTTACTTTTAACGAGTTCAAGGTGGGAACACTAGAAAATGCTAGTGCCATTAACTTTGGCAATAACTATCCTACTAACTTTAAAGGCTATAAAAAGCACAATCAAGGGCTAGGAACAATAGATGGAAATAATAATGATATACATGATTTAAAGTCTCAAATGAATTTAAAGTACTTAATGGATATGATTCTAGAAGATGAAGGTGAATTACCAGATTGGGTTATAGAGATGATCGAGAAACATAATAATCAAGAGAATGATCATGAATCTGACGAAAGTTAATTAAAAAGGGGCTGAAATCCTAGTACATAAAGGATTCAGACACCCTCTACATAGAATAATCCAATAATCCCCCAAGCCTTCCCCTTCATTTGCGACGTGTTTTTAATAAAAAAGCATTCTTCTCCCACTTTTCAGATAACATACCTCCCAAGTAAATGTTATGATAAGAATTATAAATATTGTTTTGTACGTCACGCGAATAAGGAGTTCATAATGGCAAAGAGTGTCCTAACTAGAAATAACGTTACGGTTAAAGGTGAAGGTGAACAACCCATTATATTTGCCTCAGGATTCGGTTTCGATCAAACCGTTTGGTCGTCGGTTTCTAACTCATTTGAACAAGATTTTCAAATTATTCAGTATGATTACGTAGGTTTTGGTGATTCAGATATTGCTGCTTATGATCAGGCAAAATACAGTACCTTATCTGGATATGTATCTGATTTATTGGAAATTTTTGATGAATTAAAAATAAACAATGCTATTTTTGTTGGCCATTCTATTGGAAGTATGATTGGCATATTAGCTTCAACAAAACGTCCTGAACTTTTTTCCAAATTGGTATTAATCGGTCCTTCTCCCTACTTTTTAAATGAACCTCCTACGTATTATGGAGGATTTGATAAAGATGATCTGGATCACTTAATCGATATGATGGAAAAAAATTATTTGGAATGGGTAAGTAACATAGCCCCAACGATTACAAACGACCCAAACCGCCTTGATGTCACAATGGATATAGAAGATCGCTTTTATGCTAATAATCCCACTATTACTCGACAATTTGCAGAGGTTATTTTCTTTGGGGATAATCGGCCATTTTTACCTAAAGTAACTGTTCCATCACTTATTATTCAATGTTCTAATGATGTATTTGTTCCAGATTCCGTAGCTGAATACATGAAAGTAAATCTTCCCAATGCTACCATTACATATTCAAATTCAATTGGGCACTGTCCACATTTAAGCCATCCGGAGAAAACCGTAAAACTAATAAAAGAATACATTAACGAACAAACCAAAGTCCCAATAGAACAGGTAGGTATGGAACATGAATGAGCACCTTGACCAAATGCCTAGCGGTTTTTTTAGACTCTCTAAAGATTACTTTATTTTATCTACCAACAAGACCTTGCTAAACATCCTTAGCTATAATCAAGCTGAATTGGTTGGTAAATTTGTTCATACCATCTTTTCCAACTCTTCTAGTGCATTCTTCCAACTTCATTTCTATCCACTCATCACAGAAAAAAATCGAGTAGAAGAATTGTATATTGAGTTAAAGTCTAAAAGCGGAAAAATTATACCCGTTCTACTCTACGCAAACTCTCTTCATAATGGAGAAATGTTGTGTAATGTCGTACCTATAACGAAAAGAAATCAATACATAGACCAATTGCTTGAGGCAAAAAAAATAGCAGAGAAAAGATTAACCGAAAAAAATGAACTCAACGCTCAATTGAAGTTGACCCTTAAAAGGTTAGAAGAAAAACAAGAGGAACTACTAAAAGTAAATCTAGAAAATCATCAGTATAAAAAGGAAACAAAAAAGGAATTAGAATTAGCTAAAAAAATACAAGAAACAACCCTTACCAAAGCATTTGATAATCACCATTTACAAATTGATTCTCATTATAAGGCTTCCAGTGAGTTGTCTGGCGATATATATGGGTTCTATCAAATAAACGAATACCAGTATGGAATTATATTATTAGACGTAATGGGACATGGTATTTCTTCAGCATTAATTACAATGTCCCTCGAAACATTATTTCAACGATTAATTACAAAAGGCGTTGCCACCGATTTAGTCATACAGGAACTAGATAACCATTTACACTCCTATTTTGATAACAACGAGGAAGCATGGCATTATTGCACAGCTATTTACCTTTTTGTAGATACAGAGAATCAAACAATCGAGTATATTAATGCAGGTCATCCACCGGCATTATATGTTGAAACTAGTGGTCAGCTAAAAGAACTTCAATCATCCACTCCACCACTAGGATCTTTTAAAGGAATTGAATTTAGAACGACAAAATTCACTTACACACAGGGAGCCAGAATCCTCCTTTATACAGACGGTGTTTCAGAACCGTTAGAGCATGGCCACTTAAGTGATATACTTAAAGCATATACTGCTGATTCTTTAAAAACTCTGAAAGATAAGCTTATGGAATCACTTGAACGTGAAGGTGAAGAATATTATAAAAATGATGATCAGTGTTTTATTTTAATGGATTTAAAATAACAACAATCAAACAGAAATAAGCTAGTATCCTTCAAATAAAAAGGAAGGATACTAGCTTTTATGATTTTCAATGAAGTGAAGGAGTCAATCATTACATTTCTTTTCTTAAACTGTGGATTTTCACTAAATTTAGATTAGCTTATAGTAAAAGACAGTAGCTGATAAATTACCATTCATCGAGATAGAATAGTTAGGTATTTTCCCTGCTTCTATGTACCCCAATGATAGATATAAATGATTGGAAATGTCCCCTTCCCTCGTATCTAGAACTAATAATGTCCGTTGATATTGTTTTGCAACTTTTTCAGCTTCATCCATTAACAGTTTGCCAATTCCCTTACGCTGATAGTTGGGATGTGTCATTAATTTCGCAATTTCGGCTCTATGGCTTCCATTTTGCTTCTTACACAAATGAATTTGAACAGTTCCTACTATATGATCATTTACCTTTGCAATTAATAAAATTACTTCATCGCTCATTACATTATCCCAATAAATTTTAGCATCTGTTTGGTTTAATGGTGGTAGAAATCCAATGGATGCACCGGTTTGTACAATGTGTATTAAAATATTTGATAGTTGATCTTTATATTTTTTAATTGAAAAAACTTGTTCAATCTTTATTTCATTCATCCTACTTCCTACTTTCTTCCCTAAATAATTATCTTAACTTACATTCTGCAAAGCATCACAATTTTCCTATTAGACCAACTTAACAAGTTATTCGTAAAGATTTATAACACAAGTTCCCAAAGAATATTCCTCCAACAAAAAATATAACAAAAAAGCCTTTATCCCTTGAAATCAAGGAATAAAGGCTTTTACTGGTAATGATTCCGACTGGGCTCGAACCAGCGACCTCCACCCTGTCAAGGTGGCGCTCTCCCAGCTGAGCTACGGAATCACGATGGGAATATATTATATTTTAGACAAGATTTAATATAACTTGGTTTAATAGAATTGTCAATATCCCGCAAGGTGCCTACGATGACATAGCATAAAAGAAAGATTACAATATCCTTATCATTTTTAAAGGGGAATTTTCCATGATTGAAGCATTTTTGCACGGGATAGTTCTAGCATTTGGACTAATTTTGCCTCTCGGAGTACAAAACGTTTTTATTTTTAATCAAGGTGCTACTCAACCTTCTTTTTATAAGGCATTACCAGCCATCGTTACCGCTTCCCTATGCGATTCACTCATGATTATAGGAGCCATTACAGGCCTATCCGTGATTATCTATTCTTTTGAATGGCTAAAAACCTTTATTCTCTTCATCGGAATATTGTTTTTAATCTATATGGCTTGGTCCCTATGGAAAACGAAAGCATCAACTATTAATAGTAGTAAAGCCAATCATTTATCAGCTAAAAAACAGATATTATTTGCTGCTTCAGTTTCATTGCTTAATCCACACGCTATTTTAGATATAATTGGTGTTATTGGCACAAGCTCCTTAGCCTATGAATCTTCTGAAAAATGGTTGTTTACTTTTTCAACGATTCTAGTATCTTGGCTATGGTTTTTTGGTCTTGCACTTTTAGGTAGATTGACTAGACAAGTAAAAAATTATGAAAAGTATGTGTTTTCACTTAATAAATTATCAGCTGTTATTGTTCTTGGTACAGCTGTTTACCTTGTTATCAGAAACATCTAAAAGACAATGTTTAACTAAATCTATTCATCCACTATAGTTTTTTCTCAAAGCAAATATACTCTTGAGATCCCTCAGGCTTGGACCCGAATAAGACCTTACCTCTTTCTTCGTAACCTAACACTTTATATAAATATAGGGCTTTCTTATTTCCAGAAAAAGCATCTAACCTAATACTGCTATAGCCCCTTTTCTTCCCCATTTTTTCACAGAGCAAGACGAATTCCTTCCCCAATCCTTTTCCTTGAAAAGATGGATCAATCATTAAAGAATGGATAACAATTGGATTCGCTTCTTCCCAAGAAATAATCTCCCATTCGCTCGATTCCCACTCATTCATTACTACGTGACCGAGCATTTTTTCATTTTCCATTAACACAAACAATATTTTCTCACTTATGCAGTATTGGAAATACTCTTTATTTGGATAATTGTCATCCCACTGGAATATACCATTAAGAATTAAATGTTCTCGACATTTTAAATAAAGATCATTTATTTCTTCCAGCATAAATTGATTTGCTTCCACTACTCTACATTTCAATTTCTCCATGATTGTTTTCTCCTCTTAAGTTTATTCAGATTTATATTCTAGGGATTTTTATTATTTCCTGCTGATTATCAAATCGAGAAATTTTCTCTCTTTCTATACAAAAAATACCACACACTAATTGTAGATAAGCTAAACAATTAGTGTGTGGTATTTTTCTGGATATTTTCGAATTATATAGCTTGTTTCCCTTCTACCCCATTAATCGAATAGCTAACAGTAATATCTGCGTTTAAGGAATGAGAAACCGAACAATATGTATCCTTAGATAACTTAATAGCACGTACTACTTTATCCTCTGGCAGCTCTCCTTCTAATGCATAATGAATGTGAATGGTAGTAAAACGCTTCGGATGCTCTTCAGCACGGCTTCCCCCAACCTTCATCTCAAAGGACTTAGGCTCTAAACGCATCTTTTTCAGAATAGAAATGATATCTATTCCTGTACAACCAGCTACAGCATTTAACAATAGTTCTGTTGGCCTTGCACCTGTGTTTTCTCCTCCAACCTCAGGTGAAGCATCCATCTTCACCTCATGTCCAGATGGTGTTTGTCCTGAAAAAGCCATTTTTTCATTCCATTTAACTGTAAATTCCATAACCGTTTAATCTCCTTTTATTTATCATACTACCGCCTATTTTTACCTAATTTTTCAAAAAAATCACTATTTCTGCTCGCACCGTTCCTTTATTAGATTAAATACATTAAATCAATTTTTTTTGATTAAATGTATTGACAGCAGGAAAACTTTAGCATATATTTTAAATATCAAAACAATTTGATTAATACATATAGCAAAAAATGGAACAGTAAATAACTACAAAAGTACTAATAGTTACTCCATTCAATGGATTTTATTTTTATCCAATTAATCAATTTTTTTTGATTAATTCAACAGAATGAAATTAAAGGGGGGTTTAAGATGTTAGAAACAGAGTTATTGGCACAAATAAAAAGAATGGAAATGGAACAAGAAATAAAGCGAATTCGCCAAGCTAAGGTTAGTATACAAACAAAAAAGGTTCCATTTTTACACCGCTTCAAATTCAAAGAACACAAAAAAGCTGTAATCCAGCAATCATGCAATTGCGCTTGCTAAGGAGTGAAAAAAGATGTGGGTGGAGTTTTTACATGGCTTTTTATTTCTAATTATAGAGTTAACAGCACTGTTTGTCCTTATTTCCTTCCTAATAATTTTTTTGCAAGCAGTTGTTCCATTCGAGAAAATTGTTCAAAAAATGGAAGGGAAAAATAAACTAATGGCTAGCTTTATTGCTGTTTTCTTTGCCTTTTTAACACCATTTTGTTCTTGTTCGACCATTCCTATCGTTGTAAACATGCTGAAGAAAAAATTACCTTTTGGGATTGTTATGGTCTTTTTATTCGCATCACCTGTTCTAGATCCAACTATTTTAACCATTATGGGAGTAATTCTCGGATGGAAGGTAACGATCATTTATGTGATTATTACCTCCCTTCTTTCCATTATAATCGGGCTTTCATTAGAGGCACTTGGATTTGAAAAGTCTGTGAAAAAGGTTGTGATGAAAAATGATAAGGAAGTGTCAAATTCCTTTAATTTGAAGGAAGCTTGGAAAGAGACTTGGGCACTAATTCGAGAGGTATTCCCCTTTCTCTTACTAGGGTCAGCGATTGGAGCAGGTATACACAATTTAGTACCGACTGAATGGATGGTGAATGTACTTGGAGAGGACAAATGGTGGCTGGTGCCTTTAGCCGCTCTAGTAGGAATTCCACTTTACATCCGTTTATCCAGTATGATTCCAATATCACAAGTTTTAATAATGAAAGGAATGGCATTAGGTTCCGTTATGGCCTTACTCATCAGCTCTGCTGGTGCTAGTTTACCAGAAATTATTTTACTTAAGTCCATTTTCAAAAAAGAGCTCGTCATTACTTTTGTATTATCTGTCTTTACGATGGCATCAATATCGGGGTTTATCTTTTACCTAATTTAAGGAGGTGAGAAAAATGAAATGGAACATATCTTTAAAGCCAAATAAAGAGGATGCAGCTTGTTGCAACATCATTATAGAAGAAATTAAAAATGAAGAAGAAGAAACGGAAGAACAAACATGTTGTGTATCCTGCTGCTAGTCATATTAGGAGAGCTAAGCCAAACTGGTTTAGCTCTTCTGTTATTTTGTAATTATTTGGATATAATAGTTAATATTAATTTACAGATAATGTAAAAAGGTGATTCCATGCATTCATTTACTATCCTTTTATTTATTGTGTTAGCATTTTTATTTGGTGACACTAAAAATTGGCGTTCCTACTATCCAACCATGCTATTTTTCATTGTTGGTGATTTCTTATATAATTTTTTACTTTATCAGCAGCCAATGTGGGAGTTCACAGATATTTTTTTGCCAAACCATACATTAATTAATGTCGCTAAAGCTGCTTTCATTTATCCTGCAATCGTTTTAATATATTTGGGGAATTTTCCAAAAGGAAAGGTCAAAATTATTGGGTGGATTTTCCTCTGGTCTTGCCTACTCGGAGTTATTGAACATATTAACCTCACCTTGTCCCATATTTATCACTATAATGGTTGGAATTTAGTATGGTCCATGTTATTTAATGTCATCATTTTTGTTACTTTACCTATCCACCATAAAAGACCTATAGTAGCCTGGATTCTTTCTATTGGAGTAATTATCACCCTATGCCTCATTTTTAATGTGGATATTAATAAGATGAAATGATTAGCTCTCATTTTTTATACATTCTATTTGAAAAATATGTTGACTAAACCGGGAACGAGCAGCATATTTAAAATACAAAGACAAACTAGAGGAGGAACATAATGGGGTTTCCAGTACTTGAAACAGAGCGCTTACGGTTAATGGAAATTGGTGAAAATCATATTCAAGCTTACTTTGACATTATGTCACTGGATCAGGTTACGCAATATTATGGGATGGATAGTTTAGAAAACCTAGAACAGGCAGAAAACATTATCAATTCCTTTCTGGCAGGTTTTGAAACGAAGCGATCAATGCGTTGGGCAATTGTGTTAAAGGAAAACAATACGTTTATCGGTACGATTGGTTTTAATAATTTAATGATCCGAAACAAACGTACAGAAGTGGGATATGAAATTCACCCTAATTATTGGAGAAATGGATATACTTCCGAAGCATTAAAAGAAATAATTAATTATGGGTTTGAGGAGTTTGATCTTTTTCGGATTGCTGCCGTTACATACCCAGAAAATAAACCGTCATGGAAAATGCTAGAAAAGATTGGGTTCGAAAAGGAAGGACTACTTAGGGGTTACCTATATCAACATAACAAATCCAATGATGCTTTTATTTTTTCCCTTATCCGTCCAGATTGGAAAAAACAATAAAAGATTAAGGCTAGGGTTAAATGAAAAATAGTCATTTGACCTAGAACAACCTAGGTATCTTTACATATGGTATAAGTAGATAGTTAATAAAAACTATCAAAAACTAACCAACGGAGGGATGCTCAGTATGGGTTACACTTACAACAATAACTTTGCATTAATCGTGGTGCTGTTTATTCTATTGATTATTGTTGGGGCTGCATATGTTGGTTATTAATTTAACTCAATAATCTCGATCAATCAAGGAGGCTACCTGAACGGGTAGCCTCTTTTTTTCTTTTTTATTTTAATAGCACATCCATATTTACTACCTATATTTATCAAATAGACGATTCTTTCAGCGATGGAAAAGATTCATGACACATGAAACTTATCATTAGGTATATGTATGATGGTTAAAATCCTAAAAAATTATCAAAATCTAGTCATTTGTCCTATACACAAACATCATAGGTACATACATTGAGAGTAGAGATAGTTAAAAAGCTATTTCAAAAAACTAACGAGTGGAGGGATTGTTTATATGTCACACGTAGGCGGTTACACTGGTGGATTTGCATTGATTGTAGTGCTGTTTATCCTTCTTATTATCGTTGGTACAGCTTTTTGTTAATAAGTTCATTTTATAGATAATTTACGGAGTTCCAGCATTATCTGGAACTCCTATAGTTGTCATAAATTATTTCATAATTTAGGAGGATGATCATGTATAAAAATCAACCACAATATCACCAAGTACATGGTGCTGGAGGCAATCAAAGAGTCCTAGGAGGAGCTGCTGTACCATTTTTAACAGGTGCTGCTGCAGGTGCATTATTTGATAATGCTGTTGGTCCTGGTACAGGATTTGGACCTGGATACGGCTATGGGCCAGGCGCTGGTTTCGGACCTGGTACTGGATTTGGACCTGGATATGGCTATGGACCAGGTGCTGGGTTTGGACCTGGTACTGGATTTGGACCTGGATATGGCTATGGACCAGGTGCAGGCTTCGGACCTGGATACGGCTATGGACCAGGTGCTGGGTTTGGACCTGGTACTGGATTTGGACCTGGATATGGCTATGGACCAGGTGCTGGGTTTGGACCTGGATACGGTTACGATTTTGATGACGACTTTGGATTTTAATGATCTTTAGTTAACTAGGAAGAGTCCTGATCTGGGCTCTTCCTTTTTTCTTTCTTTTATTAAAGTACAAAAGCGCAAGCGCCTTTCTCAGCCTAAGGCAGGCATAAGACAAGACCTGCCGTGGAGGTTTATGCCACAGAAGGGATTGACTTATGTCCCGAGGGGGTAGGTGCTTGAGCTAGACGTGGCTCTACCGTGCAACTAACTTATCCACAAGCCGAAATTTTATAATTTCCTAAGCAATGAAAAAGTTTTTTTAAAAAAACTTTGCCAAAACTAAACGTTTGCCCTATACACTATTTCCTTATGGACATAAGGTATTAGTAAAGTAATAGTTAGTTAGCTATTACTAAATATCATCAACGGAGGGATTTTTAGTATGTCAGGTTTCGGTTACACTGGTGGATTTGCGTTAATCGTTGTATTGTTTATCTTGTTAATTATCGTTGGTGCTGGCGGATACGGCACAGCAGCTTACTAAAGTCTGCCTAAAAATTAGGATAAGAAAGAAAACAAACTTTACTAGAAGGAGGACTGTAAACTCTATGAGTTTCGGTTACGGATATAATCAATTCGGCGGCTGTGGTTACGGTTATGGTTATGGAGCACCAGTTGCAGGATATGGCTATGGTGCACCAGTTGCAGGATATGGCACAGGCGGCGGATTTGCGTTGATCGTTGTGTTGTTTATCCTTCTAATCATCATTGGCGCATCTTATGTAAATTATTAAAATAGATGACGAAGAGGCCGCACTTAGCGGCCTCTTTATATGCTATTAAGATGGACAAGGAGTAAAAGCATTACCGGTCTTCCACTGGTAGATGGACAGGGACGTCAAACCACCACAAGAAAAAGATACCAATTGGAATGGATAACAAGTATGCAATTAATGGCTTTTTGTGATGTAACAATAACATCGGGAACATGAAAATATCAAAACTCACAGACCACCAATAGGTCCATCCATATTGATATTCGATACTCTTGGTGAATACAAAGCCCAACTCCCAAAGAGCATAAATGGAAATCCACTTTATAATATGAATGTTACGCCTGTGCTTATCTTTTGGCATATTGCATAAAAAAAGCATAGCAGTTCCAGGAAAAATAATTAGCGTATATAATATTTCCGTGACCGTATGATTAGAGAGAAAATCGGCATCAAGTCGCCACAAAAAATAATTAGCCGTCAAAAAGTTATACAACAGATTTCCGACTGCAAAATATAACATTGTCGTATGATATTTTTCCCAGTTTCGCCAATCGCCCCATTTCCAAACTGCAAATAGAACAAAAAGCGCAGTTGCCACATGCATAACACTACCTCTTTCATTTTTACAATTACGACTTCACGGGCGAAAAAATCTCTTATTAACTATTATCATTCAGTTTTAGTTATATTATCCTTTTTACGAACTTTGATCTTTCCAACAATTAGAACTAAAACAGGAATCAGTATACCGAAAACAGCTGCAAATGGTGCCCAGTAATATAAAATAAAGTCTAAATAGTAAATGATATTGGGACTATTTATTGTGGCAAGCACAATTATAAAAAAAGCTAAAGGAACGGAAAGAGTGTGTGTCTTTTTCAGTTGAAAAAAGTGACTCATTCCTAGCGATAAAACATAAAAATTAAGTACTATTTTGAAGTAAATAGTAAAAAACCAGGCAATTGCCACTATAATTTCGATTCTTTCTAAAAATTGAACAAGAGAAATTGTTTTCCCTAATACATAAGTTGGGAATAAGTTTCTAGCAGTAAAATCTGCACCTAAAACAGTTAAACACATGAAAGTAATGGCCACCAAAAAGAAGCTACCTAGTCCTACTCCAATCAAATATCCTTTTCTAGCCGACTTTGGTTTTTTTACATACGGTAAAATAGCGATGAAAATAAATAATTCTAAAAAGGGTGTTCCTAAGGATGGAACTATTGCTTCAAACGTCCCAACCATATTTTTTTGTAAAATTGGTTGGATTTTCGTAATGTCAACTGTAGGTGTAACCATTACAAGCAAAGCAAGAAGGGCAAAGAAGGCGTATGGGAAAAATACTTCACATGTTCTTGCTGTAACTTCCAAGCCTAGCTTTACTGCAAATAGTGCTGTTAGCAAAAACATGACCATCAGCACTTGTATAGGCGTCTCAGTCATAATTTGGGTAGATAAAAAATCACCAATTTGCCTCAAGTTTCCGGCTGTTAAAAATAAAATAAACAGAAGAATAAGAGCTGATATTGCCTTGCCTATCCATTTCCCAAAAATCCATTCCGCTAATTCAAATAGGTTTTTCTTTTCATCTAGTTTGGAAATGATGATATACATAAAAACGAGTAACATACCGATAATACTCGCCATCAATACAGCTATCCAACCATTTTCATGGGCAAAAGTAGTGGATATGGAAGGAAGAGAGATGACAGAGGTACCTAATGTGTACATGAAAACAAGAATTGTAAATTGTCTCATGCTGATTTTCCCTTTTTCTATCATCTAATCCCTCCTTACAATTTCAAACATCTTATTCCAAAAGTTTGTGAGATTTTAAACTGTTAATATATGGTTCCAATATTGGTTGATAAGCTTGTTTAATCCAATCTGATGGATTCGGGAGATTTACTTCCAAAACAAGTAACGAAACAAGTATATATCCAAGAAAAAAGGTGCTTATGTATACCCTTTTTTCTTTTTTATCTTTTTGCTTCTTAATAGAAGCATAGTCCTTCCTAAAAATAACAAGGGCAATTACAGTAAATAAAATAAACTTAATCACCTTACTCACTCATTTCGCTCTTTTTCTTGACATCATCAAAAAAAGACTCATTTATTGTTCCTGTACGACGAATATTAACTTTTGCTTTCACTTCTACCTCTAACTCATTAGCAAATATTTGATTCCAATTCTTTTTTATTTCCTTCCAATACGTAAGATCGGAACGAGTCATGACTTCACCGAAACCGAAAATATCTGCTTCTAATTCCTTTGCTCTCTCTATACTCGTATTTAAAATACTTTCCTGTTTACTAGCCGCTTTTTTCTCAAATGCTGTAATTGTTTCCGGTTTGGAAAGGTCTGTCGTACACTGAACCTCCGCTATATTCGCTTCGGTTTCCACATTAATCGTTATTTTGGGCTTATTTCCTTGTAATGACCCTTTTACATCTGTCTTACTATCAATTAACTCTAACGAAACTCTACCTTCTTTTTCACAGTTAACCCACTTCATCGAATTCTTTATCTCGTTTTCGAGGTAATTTACTCCTTTACTTTCTTCCTTATTTAACCACCCAACTAACTTTTCTCCGTTGAAAACACCTATATAATCAACTTTTATATCTGCAGGCGAGGCTGCTTTTTCCACATTAGCCATATTAGTTCCTTGCTCTGGATCTCCCTGGACATATAACCCTGTTAAAACAGCTTCCTTCCCTTCACTTGACATCGAAGCAATTAATTCGTCTAATTTGACACCTTTAGTAGGTGCCCAAAACTCGTGAGATGCTTCTAAACTTGAAAATATTTTATTTGCCGGACTTTTTTCAAGAGGTGTTATTATTTTTAATAAGTCAGAAGCTTTATTTTCTCTTGCTATCGATATATAGAAGTCTGTCCGCATTTCATGGTATCTGGACATAAAATCTAACGCGTCCAATATTCCTTCTTTTGCATATTCTTCTCCAAAAATGACGATTCTTAAATGTCCTAAATAAATTTCTCTCGGCGCTAATGTTGTTAGCTTCCTCATTGCTTCAAAAATCGTATGCCCTGTTGTCGTATAAACGGTACTTGCTGATCGTGAGGATAACATTTTACCAGCAATTTCCGCTGGATCAATTAATTGAACAGTGACTTGGAACAGATCATCTTCCTTGTCAATTCCAAGTCCTACTGCAATCGAAATATCCGTCAACTCCCTTGCATCCCAACAGCCAGCTAAGCCAAAGGATAGGAGTAAAACAAAGAATATGGAGGTTAATTTTCTTCTCATACAAAATTTCCTCCCCTTTAATTTTTCGGGTCCTCTTTTTCTGGTGGTCTTGGAGATTGTGTTTCTTCTCGCTCCATGTCCATTTGACTAATTAATTTAGGACGAGTTTTCATACGCCAAAAAGGCATGCGTACAAGGGTATCCTTCTGCTCACTTGGAATAAACGGACCCATAGGTGCTAAATAAGGGATGCCGAAAGAACGGAGGCTCGTTAAATGAAGAACCATAATAATTAAACCGATAATAATCCCAAAAAGTCCAAACATCCCTGCTAAGATCATAAAGCCGAAACGCAAAATTCGAACAGAAATGGACATGTTGAATGTCGGCGAAACAAAACTACTAATCGCTGTTAACGAAACAACGATTACCATTGCGGAAGAAACAATTCCTGCTTCTACTGCAGCTTGTCCTAAAACGAGTGCCCCGACGATGGAAATAGCTGAGCCAACAGCCCTTGGCATCCTTGTACCCGCTTCACGTAAAATCTCAAAAGTAATTTCCATCATAAATGCCTCTACAACTGCTGGAAAAGGCACCCCTTCCCTTTGTGCCGCTAAACTAATTAACAATTGAGTAGGTATCATTTCTTGATGAAACGTTGTTAACGCGATGTATGCAGATGGTGTTAGTAACGCAATAAAAAAGCATAAAAACCGTAATAATCTCATTAATGTACCAATATCTGATCGTTGTGCAAAATCTTCTGTTGATTGAAAAAAGTGGACAAATAATGCGGGAACAATTAATACAAAAGGAGTCCCATCCACAATAATGACTATTCGTCCTTCTAATATCCCAGCACAGGCTGTATCTGGTCTTTCGGTATTATAAACAGTAGGAAATGGTGTATACGTTTCATCTTGAATTAATTCCTCTATGTACCCACTTTCAAGGATTGCATCAATGTCAATATCATCTATTCGTTTTCTTACTTCTTCAATAATTTCATCTTGGGCAACGCCTTTTAAATAGCAAATTGCTACTTCTGTTTTCGTTTTTTTCCCTACTTTTTTTGTTTCAATCCATAAGTTTGGATCTTTAATTCTTCTTCTAATGAGAGACGTATTCGTACGTATCGTTTCGGTAAATCCTTCTTTTGGCCCTCTTACAACCGTTTGTGATGTTGCTTCTTGAACTCCTCTATCCTTCATACCATTAGAACTAATAGATAATCCTTTTGCATATCCCTCTAACACAATAACTGTGTCACCTGATAGAAGATGATCTAAAGCTGTTTGGAAGTCTTTAATCTCTTTGACTACTCCATTCGTAACAGCTCTTTCTTTTAAAATTGTATAAAAATCTGTAGTTTTAGAACCTTTCTGCCCTAGGTCTGTTTCTCTTACGTCCAGCATGAGGGTTTCTAATACAAAATCCTGAACGAAATTTTTATCTGCTAGTCCTTCCATATAGAAAAGAGCAGCACTTACTGGTTTTTCTGTTCCTATCTTAAATGATCTAGAAACAATATCAAAACTGTTTCCCAACGTCTCTTTTATTGTTGAAACATTATCTTCCACTTTTTTATGTAGGGGTGCGTGTAATTTATCGGGTATATTTTGAAGTGCAGGCATCTTTTTTTTCTTTTGTTTTCCGAACAAGTCCCAAAATTTTTTCTTCATTACCAAAAACCCCTAATCAAGTGTAATGTAGACATTTTATCTTTCCACCTTATGGAAGGTTTATACATGAGGACTATGTCGATAAAACATATTCGAGTTAAAGAAAAAAAGCGAGTTGGTCCTTGACCAACTCACTTCATTTTATTGTAGCCTGTTCAAAATCGTTTGATAGTATGAATCCCATTCTTGTTCATCATTTTTGATTAAAATGGAGTCCATTTCTAGTTGTTTAATTGCTTTTATTTCTTCGTTCTGTCGCATAGATAAATAGTGTATAGTTCCCTCTAGTCCTTTTAAATTATTCGCCTTTCCATATCCATTTTCCGTATGATAGGCAATAAAAAACTCTGCCCACTGAGCACTTCTTTTTTCATAAACACGAGTAAAGGCAGGTTCGATGTTGTCTTGATAAAGGTAAATTAGTTTTGGATGTAGTGGATTTACTACCTTCGAAACTTGTTGAATAAAATGATTCCATTTATCAATATTTGCATTATGGTAAGCGATAAACTTTGTAAAAGAATTTTGGATATAGCAGCATTCAAATAAGTAAATGACATCATTTTTTTTCGCTTCTTCTACAAATTCCTTCCAATAATCTAAAGCTAGTTTCTCAAAAATTTCAAGTGGTTGTTCATAGATGTCATAAACTTGAAAAGAACGGACCAAATATTCCTTATCAGGTTGCTCATGATATAAATCATAGTAATGAACAAAGTAAAAATCACCTTTCTTTTCGGTGAATTTTTCTATTAAAGGTTGATCGTCTGGATAAAGAGCCATTACTTTTTTCAACTGTTCTTCAGACAAGTATGCCACCGATTCGTAGTCTGCAGGATGCTCCGTATCACCTTCTGGAAAAAACCTGACATCGATACCTTTTTCCTTCAACTTCTCATATATGTATTTAGCGGTGGTCGATTTCCCTGAACCAGGAACCCCCTCTACCATAATTAATTTATTTTTCATAAGATCTCTCCCTTGATTCAACTTGTTGCTCTTCCCTTTTTTATTTAAGCATTTTGACTAACCATATGGAATCCGTCTAGAGATGTAAATAGTTATCGAAAAAAAGTGAACCAGTTTTTATACAGCTGGTTCACTTTGTTTCTAATATTTGTTGGGCCCATTCCACGGTTTCTTTCGTTGGTGGTTCAACACCTTCAAGTGGATAGTTTAGGCCTAGGTTTTCCCATTTGTAAATGCCAAGCTTATGATAGGGAAGAATTTCAATTTTCTCTACGTTTGATAAAGAATGGATAAAAGCAGACAACTTTGTCAAATCTTCTTCATTGTCTGTAATCCCTGGGACTAATACATGTCGAACCCAAATTGGTATCTTTTTATCAGCCAATAGCTTTGCAAATTTTAAAATATGCTTGTTCGTAAGGCCTGTTAACGTCTTGTGTTTTTGATCATTTATTTGTTTTAAGTCCAGTAGTATTAAGTCTGTAACAGCTAACAGTTTATCTAATTTTTCTAAAAAAACCTTACTTGTTGAAAAACAGCCCCCTGAACTATCAATCGTCGTATGAATACCACGTTTTTTACACTCGGTAAATAATTCTGTTAAAAATTCCACTTGTAAAAGAGGCTCTCCTCCGCTGACAGTAATACCACCACCAGATGCATTCATGTATGGTATATAGTCTTCAACATCTTTTATCACTTCTTCTACAGTCACTTCTTTTCCAGCCTTTAAATCCCACGTATCGGGATTATGGCAAAACTGACAGCGTAGTAAACAGCCTTGCGTAAAAATAACGTATCTAATTCCTGGGCCGTCCAAGGTGCCGAACGTCTCAATTGAATGTATACGGCCTTTCATTGACATCCCCTCATTTCTTGATTTAAAAGGGAAGCAACGAGTTGCCTCCCCACTAGTTACATACTTTCATGGAACGTACGATTAATGACATCTATTTGTTGTTCTCTCGTTAATTTAATAAAGTTAACAGCATAACCAGAAACGCGAATTGTTAGTTGTGGATATTTTTCGGGGTGTTCCATCGCATCAAGTAATGTTTCTCTTTCAAACACGTTAATGTTTAAATGGTGTCCACCCTTCATCGCATATCCGTCTAATATACCTACTAAATTAGAAATTCGTTGATCCTCTTCTCTACCCAACGCCTTTGGAACAAAGCTAAACGTATTGGAAATACCATCTAAAGCATATTCGTATGGCAATTTCGCTACAGAATTCAAAGATGCTAAAGCACCATTTCGATCACGACCATGTAATGGGTTAGCACCTGGAGCAAAAGGTTCACCAGCTCTTCTTCCATCAGGAGTGTTACCAGTTTTCTTTCCGTAAACGACATTAGAAGTAATCGTTAAAATAGAAATAGTCGGAATCGCATTTCGATAAGTTTTATGCTTTCTAAACTTGTTCATGAAACGTTTCATGAGATCAATTGCAATGTCATCCACACGGCTATCATTATTTCCATATTGTGGATATTCCCCTTCTATTTCATAATCTACTGCTAAACCATTTTCATCACGGATCACTTTTACTCTCGCGTGCTTAATTGCGCTTAAGCTATCTGCAGCAACGGATAAGCCAGCGATTCCACCTGCCATCGTACGGATTACTTCTCGATCATGAAGGGCCATTTCTAAACGCTCATAGCTATATTTGTCATGCATGTAATGAATAATGTTCAATGCACCCATATATAATCCCGCTAACCACTCTAGCATATTATCGTATTTTTCCATGACTTCTTCATAGTTCAGATATTCAGAAATAATAGGAGCATAACGTGGGGCAACTTGGGTTTTTAGCATTTCGTCTACTCCACCGTTAATAGAATAAAGTAGTGCCTTTGCCAGGTTGACACGTGCTCCGAAAAATTGCATCTGTTTACCGATAGGCATTGCACTCACACAGCAGGCAATCCCATAATCATCCCCATACTCCACACGCATAATGTCGTCATCTTCGTATTGAATAGAGCTAGATTTAATAGACATGTGTGCACAGTATTTTTTAAAGTTAGTTGGTAATTGTACAGACCATAAAATGGTTAAGTTAGGTTCTGGTGCAGGACCTAAGTTGTTTAAAGTATGCAAGAAACGGAAAGAGTTTTTCGTAACAAGAGGACGTCCATCAATTGAAACACCTCCAATAGATTCCGTTACCCACGTTGGGTCTCCACTAAATAATTCATTATATTCTGGCGTTCTAGCAAATTTCACAAGTCGAAGCTTCATGACAAAATGATCAACTAGCTCTTGGGCTTCTTTCTCTGTCAACGTTCCTTCTGCAAAATCTCTTTCGATATAAATATCAAGGAAGGTAGATACTCGACCCAGACTCATTGCCGCTCCATTTTGTTCTTTAATAGCGGCTAAGTAAGCAAAGTACAACCATTGAAAAGCTTCTGTCGCATTTTTAGCTGGTTCAGAAATGTCAAATCCATAAGAAGCAGCCATTTGTTTCAATTCATATAGAGCCCGAATTTGCTCCATATGCTCTTCACGATCTCTTATCACATCCTCTGACATGACACCGTCCCCGCCAATTAATTTGTAGTCCATTTTCTTCTGTTCAATTAGAAAATCGACACCGTACAAAGCAACTCTTCGATAATCCCCGATTATACGCCCTCTACCATAAGCATCTGGAAGTCCCGTTACTACCCCAGCTTTTCGTGCTAATTTTATTTCTGGTGTATACGCATCAAACACCCCTTGGTTGTGCGTTTTTCGATAATCCGTAAAGATTTTCTCTACTTCCCTATCTAATTCGTAGCCGTAAGATTCACATGATGCTTCCGCCATTCGGATTCCACCATAAGGCATCATTGCCCGTTTGAAAGGTTTTTCTGTTTGAATACCCACGACCTTTTCCGTAGCTTTATCTAAGTAACCTGGTTCGTGGGAAACAATGGTAGAAACAACCTTTGTATCCATGTCTAGTACCCCACCAGCTGCCCGCTCCTGCTTCGTTAAATCCATTACTTGATTCCACAATGTTGTCGTTGCCTCTGTTGCATTTTCTAGGAATAATTCGTCTCCCTCATAGAGCGAATAATTTTGCAAAATAAATTCTCTTACGTTAATATCATTCATCCATTTTCCTGCTTTAAAATTGCGCCAAGCATTCGTCATTGAAATGACCCCCTAAATAAAGATCAATAAATTTTATCTTGCTCACACTTTCACAATACACTATTTTCTACCCTTATGACGGTTTAAGTTATGACAATATTGTAGCGATTTAATCAAATAGGGAAATCAATGTTAATGGAGAATTTTGTAGAAATTTAGTCATATTTACCTAATTCACTAATAGGTAAATTTTAGTATGATGAAAATGAACAATAAGGAAAGGGGAGGGTGTAAATGGGTATAAACTTATCCTCTCAATCATTATCTACAAAAGAAAAAAGAACAATTACCTTCTCTTTTCTCATTATAATGGTTTATTTTATCTTTTTATTTTCTAGTATGAGTTTTTCTGTTTTTCATGCTGATCTAAGTAAAAATGATTTTTTAAGTTTGCATATATTACTAGAAATTATCAGCATATCTGTTGCATACGCCATTGCGTTTACAGGGCTATTAACATATCCCTATACAGCCTCTAATCACCGTTTATATATCGGTGCTGTTTTTTTCGTTGTTGGAACGTTAGATCTTTTTCATACATTGTCTTATACCGGAATGCCAATTTTTATTACAGAAAGTTCTGTCATGCATTCTACTTGGTTTCGTATCATTGCTAGACTTACAGAGGCACTCTTTTTACTGATCATCATTAGTAGAAAAAACAAGCATATAAAAATATTTAAACCAAATATAATTTTCAGCTTAGCTTCGTTATATGCCGTTTTTATAATTTATAACGTTTATCGATTTACACTACCGATTTTAGAAAGTAATGAAGGCATAACGCAGATTGCACTTAATTTGGAATACTTCATCATTGTCTTTCACTTATTAACGATATTCATTCTGTTGAGACAGTATATAAAAGAAAAAGATTCCACTCGATTAACGTTTATTATTGGATTTGTTTTTCTTTTATTAAGTGAAGTTACCTTTACTTTATATGAGAGTATGTATGATTTTATCAATATACTGAGACACGTCTATAAAGCATTTGGTTTCTATTTTATTTTAAAAGGTGTTCATGACTCCACGATTCAAGAGCCGTATAAAAAAGAACAACAAGCACAGCTCGCTTTAAGAAAAAGTGAAAATCGATATCGTCGACTAATAGAAGAATCTCCTGATGCAAACTTTGTTCATCGTGACGGCATTGTCATTTACCTAAATGAGCCAACAGCACGTATTTTAAAAATGGATAATACCAAACAGCTAATTGGAAGGTCTGTTTTTGATTTTATTGATCATGAAGATCATGAAAAAGTATACGAAGGAATCAAAAAGACAAGGGAGACAAATGAAAAATTTGAGCAAACAGAATTAAAAGCAATGAATAGTAAAGGCGAAAAAATAATTATTGAGGTTTCTGCAATTCCAATCACTTTTGATGAGGAAGCTGCTATTCATGTTATTTTTAGAGATATAACAAAGCGAAAAGAAATGGAAAGGAATCTCCAAAAATTGAATGAAGAGCTACAAAAGCTTTCCGCTATCGACGGACTAACGAATATTCCAAATCGGCGTTATTTTGATAACTATTTACAGAAACAATGGGATCATGCAAAACGTAATCAAGCATCCCTTTCTCTTATTATGCTAGATATTGATTTTTTCAAGAAATATAACGACACATATGGTCACCTTATGGGTGATACTTGTTTAAAAAAGGTAGCAGCATCTATTCAACATAAACTGTATCGTTCTTTGGATGTTGTAGCTCGATATGGCGGAGAAGAGTTTGCGGTTATTCTACCAGAAACAAAACTAAAAGATGCCTTAGCTATTGCAGAAAGAATTAGAAGAGGGATCGAAAGCCTGCATATTTCTCATGCATCGTCTGAAGTAAGTGACGACGTGACAATAAGTATAGGGGTTGCCAGCCTCATTCCGCGAGACTCAGAATCAGTCGAAATGTTTATTACAACTGCTGACCAAGCCTTATATAGAGCAAAAAATAACGGCAGAAATCAAGTTCAATACAATCAAGACCTATGCCTATTAGATGAAAACCCTCCATTCTAAAGACTGAATGGAGGGTTTGAAGTTATGGAAAATAGAAGTATGGTACTTCCTCTTCTCCATTTTCAGCATTAATAAATATCCGTTCTTGATGCCTTGTCTTAAACACATGTGCGACAACATATTTTCCTGTCAGTATTGATTTTACAATTCCAGTATCATCATACGTATAAACTTTTTCTTCTTCATCATGTCGTACTCGATTTTCGTATTGCTCCTCAGCAATTTGGTTAACTATATCCATTGCTTCTTCTTGATTGATGTTTACTATCGGCTTTAGGTCGAACAACTCAGGTGTAAGAAGTGCCTGATGATCGGCACGAAACATATCTAATTGTCCTGTCTTTTTTGCTATCGATATTTGATGGGCACCCTCAAATGGAAAATACATTTCATACTCTCCTACTATCGGTTTAAAACCAAACGTAACGACATGTTCTGAATTGGTATTAAAAGTAGAATACATTTTATATCTATTTGATAGACCAAAGTGTGCATTTAACATCTGTTTTGCAATTTCCTCTAATTTTTCCTCACTTAAATCCTTTTGATTCTCGGGGATACTAATCCCAACACTCGCACTCAAGACGTAGCCCGTATAGCCATCTATCACTCCTCTAACTTCTCCCATGTCCATATTTACTGTAAATCGGTAGGAGCCAACCGGTTCATTAAAGGGACTAGCTTCTTCAAAGTCTACTTTTTCATTTTCGACTTGCAACATTTCGTTAATATTATTTGCTAGTTGTTCTTTACTAAGGGGCTCCATATCTTCAGGCAGTACATGGAATCGATTGTAAAAATAGGTGAGGTCGTTAACCTTTTCATAAAAAGCAGTAAATTTATTAATATCCACAAACTGTAGATAAGAACTGTACCCGTGACGAAATTTATTTGCATGATCTGCTAGTACAATCTTAAAATCTTTAACATACTCCTCCAGCCTTTCATATGTTCGCTTATCTACTTCATCCCAAGTACCTGTTGTATGTTTCATTTTTAGCGTCTCTAATGTTTGTATAAAAGCTGATTGCTCTAGGTAAATACTGTATTTACCTTTACGTAGTTTCCCTTTTTCTAAAAAATTTAAGTTATCTTCAAATTTTTCACGATCCTGCAGATCATAAAACAAATCTTGCACATAAAAATCAAAATTAGGTTCTCCTGGTTCCTTCACACTTTCAACCATATGATGATACGTTTCAACTGAT
Source organism: Salirhabdus euzebyi (assembly GCF_014207435.1). Lineage (GTDB taxonomy): Bacteria > Bacillota > Bacilli > Bacillales > Alkalibacillaceae > Salirhabdus > Salirhabdus euzebyi. The sequence goes on along the minus strand of NZ_JACHGH010000004.1, from coordinate 93,056 downwards.
CTATAAACTCCAGCGTTCAGAACATCTCCAAGTACTTCTCTACTAGTTGAATAGTTATTAACAATGCTAACCAAAATAATAGTTAGAAGAATAAATGTAATGGCAGTCATTCGTCTTAGCTTGAATCGAAGCCTTATTTTGTCATCTAGCTTTTTCGGTGGGAGCTCTTCCATTTTTTCCTGTTGAAAAATATCTTGAAAGCCAATCTCTTCTTTATATAGAGCAGTACATTCCCCACATTGATCTAAATGCTCATCTACTCCCCTTCTCACTTCCGAGCTTAGTTCATTTTCTTCATATAAAGGATACAAATCTCGAACTACTTCACATGGTAGCTTCACTTTTTAACCTCCCTATCTTCAAAATAATGTGCTTTGAATTTTTTTCTTGCTCTATGTAAGGAAATTTTCACTTTCCCTTCGGTTATACTTAACAATTCCGCCATTTCTTGATAAGTAAAACCATTTATATCTCGCAGGACAATCATCGTTTGTTCTTGTTCTGATAACTTTTTAAAAATTTGTTGGATAACAATCTTTTCGTACATATCCGTGGATTTGTCTTCCATTTCCCAGACTTGATCGTTAAAGGGAGTTTCTCTACTTTTATTTTTCTTGGCTTCGGTTAAAAAAGTATTACGAGCAATTTTATATAACCACGTTTTCACACTTGCATCCCCTCGAAACTTGTTGAAGGCTTTAAATGCTTTTATAAATGTTTCATGGGTTAATTCTTCTGCAAGGTATTGATCATGACTTAAGTAGTAAAGATAATTGTAAATAGGTTTTTTATAGACCTCATACATCTCCTCAAGGGGATCAGCCATGTTCTCCCTCCTCTCCCTTATGCAGACTAGTAAAATTTCAAAAAGTTACAAAGTTTTATAAAATCCTCATACTAATAAAGACAGTTCCTTTTATTTCAGGAACTGTCTTTCCCTTTTATGGAATATCATGACCCATAGAGATTTGTAAAATTTCAAACCATTGATCATGTGTTAAGTCGTATTTTTGGGATGCTATTGCCCGTTGAATTCTATCCCTTTTACCGGAACCGACAATTGGCATGATGTCTGCAGGATGATTTAATAACCATGCGTAAAGTACTTCATCTATCCCACTTGCACCAAGCTCATCAGCTACTTTTTTCAAAGTATTTTGTAGGCGGATTGATTTTTCATCTTCACCTAAGAAGATCTTTCCACCAGCAAGCGGTGACCAAGCCATAGGGGATAGCCTTTTTTCTAAGCAGAAGTTAAGTGTACCATCATGGAAGTTTTCCAACTCATAAGCTGAAAGCTCTATTTGATTTGTAACTAGTGGCATATCTAAATAGGACTGTAACATGTTAAACTGGTGATCTTTAAAATTAGATACACCGAAATGTCGAACCTTTCCAGATGCCTTTAACTTGTTGAAAGCCTCCGCTACTTCCACAGGGTTCATATACGGATCCGGACGGTGTATAAGCAACAAGTCTATGTAATCCGTGTTTAAATTTTGCAAGGAATTATCCACTGAAGATAAGATGTGCTCTTTACTTGTATTGTAATGATGCGATTTATGATAAGGGCGGTTCGGTGATTCTAGAACGATTCCGCATTTTGTAACGAGCTCCATCTTTTCCCGTAACGCTGGTTTTAAAGCTAATGCCTCACCAAACAACGATTCACATGTATAGCTTCCATAAATATCGGCATGATCAAACGTTGTAATGCCTTGATCCAAACAATAATCGATGAGTTCCAATGTTTCTTCCTTTGAATAGTTCCAATCCGCTAAACGCCAAAGCCCGTGTATAATTCTCGAAAATGATAAATTATCGGTTAACCTTATTCGATCCATCTAAAAACATCCTTTGCTTTTAATTTAATAGAGCTCTTATCGTATCACAATTGATAGAAAATGCGACGTAACTAGATGTGTGCAAATCCAACCGCTACGGAAATACACTACGCGCACCTTAGGGCTCGCGCTGAGCCTCGAGTCTACGTGTATTTCCTTCCTTAGCATGTGCTTATCTTTACTGTACGGATGAACTGGGAAAAAGAAAGTTGAAAAAATAGTCGTATTGATAAGGAAGAATTATCTAACATGCCTATATGGTTTACCACTATCCTTGAATCAGAAAGTCAATCTTAGCGTAGGCAGAATACGCAGACTCCTACGGGATAGCACGTGTCTGAAGACCCCGCAGCTGTGGTCTTCCGCGAGGAGGCTGAGGTCGTGCCCGTGGAAAGCGAAGTATTCTGCCGAAGCGGTCGTATGCACTCATCAAAATGCAAAGCTATAGTTATGTCGTAGTTTAAGGAAATATAGTAACAATATTTTTAGAAAACAGACTTTATTTAAAACCATTATGTATGATTACAAAGCATTAGCCAACCCTTAAAATATAAAGGAAGTGAGGATATCCCCACTTCCTTTACATAAACTGTTGAATAAGTTCTGCTGGCTCGTGATGGTCTATATGTGAATGGTATTGATCAAGATAATCATTATATGTTTCAATTGCCCCACCATCTTCATAAAAACCAATGATTTCCTCTTCAAAATGTTCATTGCTATCCCAGGAATGCAAATGGTTTGCTACTCCTAATTGTTGCAGCTGGGACAAATTATATTCCTCTTGTCCAGGTAAGGTGTGGTAAACAAAAATTGGTACTCGTTTGAATAAACTTTCACTTATCGTTACACCACCAGGCTTAGTAATGATGCCATCACAGCTTTTATATAACAGGTCCATTTTTTCACGGGACTCGATAAAAGGAATCGGTGTAATTTGTGAACTATTCATTTGGGCTAGTCGCTCATAAAGCTTTTCATTTTTCCCACACAACACAGAGTATTGAATTTTTTGATTCTGCACCTTCTCCACAAATTTTTCTATTAAGCCTACCCCAAGATTTCCACCAGTTAAAAGCAAGTGTAAGGAATCGTGTTGCTTAACCTCGAAACGATCAGCTTTAGAAAACTTGTGATGTATTGGGATTCCCGTTACATAGATTTGATCCTCATTAACACCTTTTTCCAATAATTGTTTCTTCATTGGGATTGATGGCACTAAATGGACATCAATCCCTTCTCTTCCCCATAAACGATGAATAAAATAGTCTGTATATACATTTACAACAGGTATGGAAAGAAATCCTCGCTGCTTCAGAATACTTAACAAATAAGATGGTAAAGCATGGGTGCAAATAATGATATCAGGTTTTTTTTCCTCTATTATATCTTGCATGACACTTAAAAATAATAGTTCATAATGCCGATAACGCTTATCCTCCTGGTTTTCTTCACATACCACTTTGCGATAAACCCAACTATACATTTGTGGGAAATGAGCAATCCATTTTAAATACACATTCGAGACAACACCCTCTATCTTTCCGTACCCATAATGTAAAATATCAACTTTATCACACTCAACAGATGGATCCATAGTCTTTATGCCATCTATTAAAGCGTCTGCTACTTGATGATGCCCTGAAGAAATTTGTAAAAAAGGCATGAATAACACCTTTTTCATGGTACATCAAGCTCCTCACCTACAATTTTTTATAGCATCCTTAGTATGTGTGGAAAGAACAAAATTTATTTTCACCAACTAAACTGGAAAGTTATCCATCAATTTACTAATTAAATTCCATACATTCTCATGTATAATTGTCGAGGAGGTGTTTTAGATGATTATTACACTCGTTTTTATACCGATAGTTTTCGGTTTATATATTGCATATAAAAATACGAAAAACGTTTCCATTAACAAAGTTACGATCAATAACCATCCTACCGCTAAACATTCTACTTCACTGAACGTACTTCAAATTTCCGATATGCATCTTGAAAACATTTCGATTAGCGCTCTTCAGCTATATGAAAAAATAAAAAATGAAAAAATAGATTTAATTGCTTTAACTGGAGATTTTTTAGACCGTAAAAAATCAATCCCAAAGCTAATACCTTATTTGGAAATGTTTCAAAAAGTAGCTCCGAAATTCGGGACATATGCTATATTTGGAAATCACGATTACGTTTTACGTGGAGAAAATTTCACGAAGTTAAAAAATACGTTACAACAGTTTGGCTGCCAAACATTACAAAATGAAAACCAAACAATTACGATTGAGGGACACGCAATCAACATTATTGGAATAGATGACTTTAGCACAAACCGTAGTGACTTTGCCAAGTCCTATACCGGCATTAAGGAAGGATTTAATTTCATCCTGACCCATGATCCTAACGCTGTTTTAAAAATGAAAGATTTTCACTTTGATTATCTTCTTTCTGGTCACTTTCACGGTGGTCAAATTCTTTATCCTAAAGCTTATCATTTAGCGAAAATGGGTAATTTGCCAAAAATGAATATGATTAAAGGCTTGCACAAATATGAAGGAAAAAGCTTTTACATTAGTGAAGGACTAGGTCAAACAGGTGTAAACATACGTGTCGGTAGTAGACCAGAAATCACCTTCCACCGTATTACCATTCCATCTGCTTCCAACCCACAACAACAAGTAAGCTAAAAAGTCGACCACTTATACAGTTGAGTGGCCGACTTTTTCTTTTTGTTTAACTTGCTTCTTGCTTGGTGGTTTCACATATTTTGTTATTAACTGATTTTTAGACATAATAATATATTTTGGATCAGGTTGTAATTTAAATTGTTTGATTGATGGTTTGGATAATGATAATAAGTAAATCGGAAAGAAAGTAAGCATTTTGATCATTCGGTAATAACGATTATAAATGCTAAACGATTCAAACCCCAATCGTTTTATCCCTTTATTTAATGTTGTAATCCCTATGATACCCTTAATTTGGGGACTTTTTTTGTGGGTCAATATATACGTAGCAAGTCCTGGCATCGAATCCTTTACTAAAGCATAAATAAGAAACGCCTTTTTAATATCGTTATTTACCCCATCTAGTTCGTTTAAAATTCGTACATTATGCAAATGAATTTTGATAAGAACATCGTTTTTCTTAATCTCCGTTCCATCAGATAGTGTCACGGGTCTACCTTTGTACTTCGTCAATCTCACACGAAAAATATTACTGTGCCTTTTTTGATATTTGCCAATATACGTTAGTCGGGTTAATCGATAATAAAAAGGATCTAACAGTAACCACAGTTTAATAAAATATCTTCTCATATACCTTTCAACCCTTCATCTTTGATGGACATTCTTATTTTGGGTTAAAAGGGATGTATTTATTTATAGAAAAAAGGAAATAAATTTCCACATTTATGTAACTTGGTTAAATATCTAAATATTCACATAACATGTTGAATATTGTAACAATTTGTCTTATAATGTCGAAGAAGGGAAGTACTATTTCACTAATTAATTGGTTAAAAAAGTAAATATTTAGGTCTATCATCTTGTGATAAATTGGCAAACCAGGACGAAAGTCTGGGACGCAAAGCCACGGGTCTAATGAATCATGTATTCTATGATCGCCGGGTTACCGCAATATTGATCAGGTAATGTATACACAACTGATTCCAATATACGGGACAGTTGTATTTTTTTATTTAATCGAAGCGGAGTGAGATGTGTATGAGTTTAATAAAAAACCTTTTTTTAAAAAATCCCATTATAAAAAAAGAACGGGACAAGCAATTTGAACAATTATATAAAGGATTATCCTTTGCTGATAACCCAGACCCTCTTTTCATGTTTAATTCATTAGGAGATATTTTGCAGGTTAACAACGCTGCTATCGGGCGATTCGGAAAAAGAGGGAGTTTACTTGATTACATACAAAAAAAAGAACATGAAAAGTGTGCTTATTTACTTCATGCCTTTTGTTTAAAAGGCATCACCTGCCATGATTATTTTCAATTTGAACAAATAGAAGGAAAACCAGTAAAGCTACTTGTTAGTATTTATCCAATTAAAAAGGAAAATGAGGTTATAGGTGGATATGCCTTAACGAAATCCGTAAATACATCTGGACTAGTTGAGGTAAAAAGCTTAAATCAAAATTTAGAGGAAATTTTCAATGAAATTGATGCTGTTGTTTGGTCCTTTGATTATCAATTAAATAAAATAAAATACCTTTCCTCATCAACAGAAAAACTGTTAGGCATTCCAAATGAAACGCTCATTCAAAGACCATTATTATGGGAAACGTATATACAACATGAAGACGTATTAATGTTAAAAAAATCTTACAAAAACGTTCTTGCAGGCAATGCTATGACCCATGAAGTAAGGGTGCTTTTTCCTGACTCAACAGTAAAATGGGTCCAAGTTAAGGTGACACCAACGTTAAGTGAGGACGGTAGTATATCGAGTATTATTGGTTATATGTTTGATATAACAGAAAAGAAAAAATTAGAAAACATGATTATTAAAAAGGATCAAAAATACCTAGCGCTTTTTGCTAATCATACAGACCCTATATTTACCTTGAATCTAGAGGGTGTTGTTTTAGAGGTAAATCCTGCTGGGGAAAGAATGCTTAACTTTACGGAGAATGAAAAAATAGGTGCTCACTTTCTTTCCTTTGTAGCTCCAGAACATAAAGAGAAATCTACCGAATATTTTCAAGAAGTACTTAAAGGCAAGACCCAAAATTTCAACATGAACTTTACTTGCAATTTAAAAGGGAAATTTCAACTTAATGTGACATTAATACCTATATTTGTAAAAGGTGAAGTTTCAGGTGTGCATAGTATTTTAAAAGACTTATCTGATTTGGAAGAATCTGAAGCTAAATATCGTGGCTTAGTTGAAAATTCATTAGCAGGAGTTTTCATGATTCAGCATGGAAAGTATGTATTTGCCAATAAAAAGCTCCATGATATTGTAATGGCAGAAAATAAAAGTCTTTTGAACCAACCCATTTTACAGCATGTACATGAAGAAGATAGAGAATTAATTGAAAATAACGTAAATCGACTAATAACCAATGAATTGAATTATGTTCATTTTCAAACAAGGAGTAAAAGAAAAGATGGAAAAATAGTTCATTTAGAAATTTACGCATCTTTCTTAAACTATCGTGGAGCCCCTGCCATTATAGGAACCGCTATTGATGTTACTGAACGCTCTGAAATGGAAATACTCTTAGAACAAAAAGAGAAAATAGTAGATAAGCAAAATAAGTGGTTTGAATCCATTATTAAAAATACAAACGATATCGTTACCATAATTAATGAAAAAGGAGAAATAACATACACAAGTCCTGCTTTTAATCAGATTCTTGGGTTTGAGGCTAAAGAAAGAATAGGTATGCCTATTTTTGACTACATTCATCCTGAACAGTTAGATACTGTCTTAGAAAATTTTAGCCTATTGTCAGAAGAGCGAATAAACGACTTGAAAATGGAATGCCTTTTAGAACATAAAGATGGTAGTTGGCATCACTTTGCAGTAAGGGCGACTAATTATATGAAAGATCCTATCATTAACGGGATTATTGTGAACTGCTATGATATTACTGAAAAGAAGACTGTAGCGAAAGAGCTAGAAAGGGTTTCAAATTTCGACCAATTAACAAATTTACCAAATCGTTCATACTTTCAACAGTATTTGAAAGAAACTTTAATGGAAACAACTGAACACCAAACCTTTGCTATTTTCTATATAGACATTGACCGCTTCAAATTTATTAACGACTCACTTGGACCATTAATTGGTGATGAATTAATAAAGAATATTTCGATAAGATTAAACGAAAGGACAGATAGCGACTCATTTTTAGGACATTTACGTAGTGATGAATTCATCATTTTACAAAAAAACATAAAGTCAGCAGAACTATCATCCATTGCGGAAAATATATTACAAGCATTTGAAAACCCTTTTATTATTGAGGATTATGAATTTTATGTCACGGCTAGTATCGGTATTAGTGTATATCCAGAGTCTGGCAAGACAGTAGAAGAGTTATTAAAAAATGCGGACATTGCAATGAGTCATGCAAAAAAATTAGAAGCTAACAAATACGTAACATACAGCTCTGAGCTGGACGTAGAATCATTTAAAAAATTTATGATTACATCTGATTTAAGAAAAGCGATTGAAAGAGATGAGCTACACTTGCATTTTCAACCTTTAATAGATTGTAGCTCGAACAAAGTTGTTGCTGCAGAAGCACTTGTGCGTTGGAATCATCCCGTTTGGGGAGAACTTCCCCCAACTGAATTTATCCCTACAGCAGAACAAAACGGGCTCATTTCTTTCCTTGGTAATTGGGTGTTAAGAAATGCTTGTAAACAGCTAAAAGCTTGGCAAAAGGCAAATCTACAACCTATTTCAATTTCTGTTAACGTTTCACCTATTCAGTTTTCACAATATAATTTTGTTCATAACGTCTTTCAAACCTTAGAGGACTTTAATCTCGATCCTAAATTTTTAGTTTTAGAAATAACTGAAAATATTTTTGCCGATGGTTCAGACACTGTCGTAAATAAATTAAAAGAGCTACGGAAAAAAGGAATAACGATTGCTCTTGATGATTTTGGTACGGGCTACTCTTCACTGAATTATTTACAACGTTTTAAAGCAGATTATTTAAAAATTGATAAAACATTTTTACAAGGGATTGAGAAAAATCAAAACGAAGAATTACTTGCGTCCATTATTGAACTCGCTAAAAATATAAACCTTTCTGTAGTCGTGGAAGGAATAGAAACAGAGGAACAATACAAGAAAATTCAATCGATGAAATGTGATATAGGACAAGGATTTTTATTTAGTCCTGCGGTCTCGAGTGAACAGTTCCAACGTATTCTTGAATGTGGTCTGTCTTCCCAACTTCCAACTAGATCAGACCCTAAAAAGAAAAGGAGATTTTATCGCATTACGTTCGATTTTCCCCTTGCAGGTAGTTTTACCATTGATTCTGTACGAGGAAAAAAAGTTCATGTGGGCAATACGCCAATTCTAGTTAAAGATGTTAGTGCTGGTGGTCTTAACTTTTTATCCGATATTAAACTACCACCTAAAACTGATTTATTGATAAAAGTTAGTGCGAAAATGGGAGATTATTCATTAGAACAAATAGCTAGAGTAGTTTGGTCAAGTGAGCAGGAAGATCAACTATATGAATATGGTATAGAATTTATAGCAAGTGAGCAGGAACAAGAAGTACTTCTTAAACGAATGAACATCATTCAAGCACAACTTAGAAAAAGAAATGGCTCTATTATGAAGCAATTGATTACAGAAGATCCAAAAGATTATTTCCACTATTTATAACAGTAGAAACCGGGTCAACTTTCCTTCTCAGAAGACCCGGTTTTTATTGTTATTAAGTCCATTTTATCTCTCCATATGAATGGAATAGAAATCAACAACTTTATTAAACAAAGTCTAAAATAAAGGCTTTTCTCGAAAAGATTGTTGTTTTTTACAGAATAGATAGAAAAAATCACTACTCTTTAATCAGAAAAATACTATAGCGTAGGCAAAATACGCAGACTCCTACGGGATAGCACGTGTCTGAAGACCCCGCAGCTGTGGTTTTCCGCGAGGAGGCTGAGGCCGTGCCCGTGGAAAGCGAAGTATTCTGCCGAAGCGGTCGTATGCACTCATCAAAATGCAAAGCTATAGTTATGTCGTAGTTTAAGTAAACAATGAAAAAATAACAACAATCTTTACCAAAAGTGCAAAAAAAAAGAAGCACAGTAAATGCTTCTCCAAATTTATTCATTGGGGTAAAAATCCTTCCGGTTAAACCAACGCACTTCTTTATTTTTTGCTAATCGCTACCTTCCATAAGGCAGGGCCCTGCTCGATATATTCCCAGACAAATGTACCTTCTCTTTCCATCATGAATTGATAATGAAGGGGTCTTGGATCATGATCATTAACTAATTGTAGCGCTTCACCAGCAGATAATTCATCAAATGCCTCGAAAATTTTCGGATGTCGAATTCTTGGTTCAATATCAGGTGCATATATTTCGACTGCGAACGTATACTTCTCTTCCATTTTTAGTTCACTCCTAATTAACTTTTTACTGAAAAGGTTCCAGTAGTTTTTATCTGAGTTCACTACAAGGATAACGTGATTCTGTATGTTTGTCTGTGACATAAAACAACAAGCGCTTATGATTTTAATCACAGCAAAGTTTTCTTCATAAGTGTATCAATTAAGTAAGTATATCTCTTATGGAGAAGAAAGGCAGATTACAGATGAAAACAGAGTCTATCTTTGACCAACTTTACGGTGTTCCCTTGTTCAAAAGCTTAACGCTAGAAGAAATGAAGCCGGTTATAAATATTGCCAGTGTCAAAACATATACCCCAGGCATGCACGTATTTCTACAAGGGGAAGAATTAAAAAATGTTTATTTTATTCATCATGGAAAAGTAAAAATTTATAAAACTGACCTTAATGGAAAAGAACAAATTGTGAACGTCTTACAGGCTGGTGATATGTTCCCACATGCTGGATTTTTCCGTCAAGACAGTTGTCCAGCTCACGCTGAAATAATCGAAAATGTAACACTCATATACATACCAATCATTCTCTTTGAACATTTTCTCATACAACATCCTGAAGTTTGTATTAAGCTATTCCGTGTCCTTGGGGATAAGATTGTTGATTTGCAAGTTCGCTTAGAGGAACAAATATTTCACAATTCTTTTGAACAAATTATGATGCTTTTACTACGTCTTTCAAAAGTTTATGGAAAGCCAACTAATGGTGGAGAAAAAGTTACCCTAACGACTAATTTCACCAATAGAGAACTTGCTAATATGATTGGAACAAGTCGAGAAACCGTTAGTCGGACACTCACTCAACTAAAGAAAAACAACATTGTCCTCGTGAACAGTAACGGAGAAATAACAATTGATACTGTTGCCTTAGAGACTCAATTATTCTAAAAATGTGATTCATATCACTTCTCTCACCATTGAGAATGATTATCATATTAAATGAAAATACTTGAAGGAGTGAGTGATGATGAATGAAAAACCATACGTTGAGTTAGATGTACGGGAAGACTTAAGACTTAAAATGGAACCATTCCAAAAAATAATGACTGCAGTAAATGGATTAAAGGAAGGTCAAGATTTTATCCTTCACGCTCCGTTTAAACCTGTACCTCTTTTTAAAGTGCTAGAGAGAAAAGGTTTTGAGCATGAGTCAGTAAAAATAGCCCAAAAACATTGGAAGGTTATTTTTCGAAAAAAGGAGGTGGATGTCTCATGATTACATTAGACAATAGAGGGTTAGAACCTCCACAACCAATGATGCGGACACTTAACGCATTAGAGAAAACTCCTTTAGGTGGTAGTATAATCATCATTAATGATCGGATACCGATGTTTTTATTTGCGGAATTAGATGAACAAGGCATTACCTATCATACGGAGGAACAGGACGATGGAAGCTTTAAAGTAATGATTACGAAACCAAGGTGATGATCCCATGAAGCCACATTTTAGTCAAACAAAAATAAATGTTAAGTTACCTTTTTCTTTCATTTTATTTGGGCTTATTGCTTTTATTTTTTCGCAATGGATTTTTTTCCAAAATGCCTCCCAACTTGCAGAGGGATATTTCAGAACACCTGAATTATGGATGGCCTTCCATCTTTTAATATTAGGCTGGGCAGTGATGATTGCAATGGGAGCTATGTATCAAATGGTTCCAGTTACATTTTTAACACCCATTTGGAGTGAAAAGTTTGGCTTTATCCAATTCGGTGTAACTGCAACTGGCATTTTATCCTTAAGCTTTCTATTAGGGTTTCATCCTGCAGAAGCGGTTTATGGTGGGGCAATTACTATTATTGGCATTTGTATGTTCATACTTCAAATGTTCATGACAATCAAAAAGCAAAAAGAAAAAAATATGATGACTTGGCTCGTTTTCTCTGCCCTGCTGTTCTTTCTCCTTACTTTATTAGCTGGCTTCGTTCTCGCTTGGAATATAGCTAATGGTCAAATTTTAAATCACCAAAGTATATTTCACTCTCATCTTGTATTCGGTATTACTGGGTGGTTTACTTTGTTAATTTTCGGATTTTCCTATAAACTCGTTCCAATGTTTAGCTTATCCCATGGTTTTTCTATGAAGTGGTCAATGAAGGCTTTTCTCCTATATATACTCGGTTTACTTGCTCTTATTTTTACTTTTTGGATAAAAATGTCTATTCTACAACCTATCGGATGGGCTGTTTTGTTTCTTGCTTTTACTTTATTTTTACTAGACATGAGAGAAATTTTAGCGAAAAGGTCAAAAAAAAGGCTGGATCGTCCATTTCTATTTGCCATCATCGCTTTACATTTAGGCTGGTTCATTCATTTCCTAGTAGTTGTAGTAAGTATATGGGCAACCAGTAATGTAGCCTTATGGAGCTTGCTCATTTATTTATATTTGATGATGTGGATCATCTTTAGCATTTTAGGCTACCTGTATAAAATTGTCCCTGTTTTATGGTGGACATTAAAGTATGCTGATAAAGTTGGAAAGGAAAAAATACCTTTAATAAAGGATCTAATAAACGAAAAAGCTAGTTTTATTCTTTATATTGGTTTCTTTATTGGAACTCTTGGTGTTGCGTTTTCTACTCTCTATCAAAGTTTACTACTCATTCAATTATTTCAAGGTCTACTCGTACTGACCTCTTTCGTATATAGTGTCTTTATTGCGAAAGTAATGACAAAATAGATAGGGTGTTAAAAATGGAAATCTTAAAAAAAGTAGAACAAGCCCTGTATCAAGTGATTGATCCAGAATTAAACGTAAACATTATGGATCTTGGTCTCGTTTATAATTTAAAAGTTAAAGAAAATAACGATGTGTATATTAAAATGACTTTAACAACTCCAGGCTGCCCGCTCCACGACACCATTGTTGGTGGTGCTGAAAAAGTTGTCGAAGCAATTGATGGAGTGAATGATGTACAAATTGATTTAGTATGGCTGCCACAATGGTCACCAGATAAAATGAGCAAAAAAGCAAAAGAAATGTTAATGTCTTAGTTTTTTAAAACGAAGGAAATCATTGCATCAAAAAGAGGCTAACATCCGTGTCAGCCTCCTCTTTTCTAACGATACTGCCCTTTTTACTAGATAAAGGGACAATATCACATTCACTTTCTCTACATTTTCATAACTTATACTGTAGCTCTTTTTCCATTGGCAATACTAAGCTTTCATGGAATACCGACATGACGTGCATTATGTTTGCCTCCACACGTTCCTCCACCTATTCCTGTAAACCTTAGTATCACCTTTAGGAAAAGAGCTTATCATTGGGTCAGCAGCGTAAGGACATTTGGAACGATGGTGCATCTTATTCCCCCCTAAAAGTATTTCTTTTAGGGGGGCTCCTATTTAAAGGATATTTCATTATATTAGGAAACTAATTAGTCGTTAAATATAGTAGTTCCCCCCTTGACCTTCATTCTTCTAATAAAAGCTCATATCCAAATAATGCTCATTTCTCCAATTATTAATTTCCATTCTTTTACACAAAATATCTTGACTCTGCATTGTTCGCATTGATAAAATTTGTTTGTATTTCTTTTTTAACAAAATATTTTAGCGTCTTTCTATCAATCTTTGAAATTTTTTAATTGTATCAACACGTTAATTTCCTGAGATACCTTACATAGATAAATGTTGTCTCGTAATTTGATTGAGGTGAGAGTCCAATGACTACTTGAATAATCAAATAGGAGCGATCATATGACAAACAAAGGACTGATTATCGCCATTTTTTCATCTTTACTCGTAACAGGATGTAATACTCACGAAAGCCAACCAGTTAAACAACCAACCCCGAAAAAAGAAAATGCCGATCCATCGGCTGAGCAACCATTAAACACCCGCTCCACTCCCCTTCAAACAAAGGATGAAGGTTACCACGAGCAAATTATTAAAGAACAAACAGAATTAGCAAGAAATCATTCCATAGAATTATATGGATTAAAGAAAACAGAAAAGACAGATTCTGAAGAAAAAGAATACACCGCTGAACATGCTTCGGGTACTTATAGAGTAACCATAGAAGCAAATTTAAGAAAGGGACCAGGCAATTCCTTTCCATCTATTATTACGATCGATAAGAATACAAAGTTAGAAGTCTATGAAAAAGCAAACGTTTCTCACGCAAATTGGTTTCATGTAGAATACGCAGACGATGCAGGCTGGGTTTCCTCTTCTGTACTTGAAAAAATCGAGTCTGAGGAACAAATCATTACAATAACAGCAGAAAATATTGAATACATTGCAGAAGAACACATAGAGAATTTAGAAATTTCTGTTGATGCTGGCAATGTAAGAACAGGGCCTGATCTTTCTTATCCTAAGATTACGACACTAACTCAATACAGGATGTTAGAAGCTTTTGAAAAAACGTCCGTTAATGGTATGACGTGGTATCATGTGAACTTTAATGGACAAACGGGATGGGTGGCTTCGATTGTTGTGAATAAATATGATCCAAATCGCAAATTTACATTAATTAGTGCTCCTCTAATAGCTCAAATGCCCCAATTACCAAGGGGCTGTGAGGTAACTAGTTTGGCAATGCTTCTTGGACACGCCGGTGTTCATGTCGATAAAATGACATTAGCCAGTGAAATAAAAAGGGACCCAACCCCTTATCAAGAAAAAGATGGAAACATCTATTTTGGTAATCCCCACACAGGTTTTGTAGGGAATATGTATACGTTTGACCAACCTGGACTTGGCGTTTATCATCGTCCTATTGCTGAACTAGGTGAGAAGTATTTACCTGGTAGAATTGTAGATTTAACAGGCAATAGTTTTGAAGCTGTGTATGAACAATTAGATAACGGAAAACCAGTTTGGGTAATTAATACGAGTTGGTTTGCTTACGTTCCAGATGAATATTGGGAAACATGGAATACTCCTACGGGCACTATCCGCGTAACTAAAAAAGAACATTCTGTTTTAGTTACCGGCTACGATGAGAACTATATATACTTCAATGATCCACTAGCAGTACAAAAACATAAAAAAGTAAATAAATCAAGCTTTATTGCAGGCTGGAATCAAATGGGTAATCAAGCAATAACGTATAATTAACTTTCCACTTAAAACTACTAGAGTATGCATTCAATTTCTGAATACATACTCTTTTCTCTAATAGACGGAGGAGAATTCGATGAAAACAAAAGCAATACTTCCACTATTATTACTAGGAGCATTTGCTATTTGGTTCCTATTCAATGAATTGATGGCAATTCCTTCATCTTTAGATACATCCAAATTAGTACTCTCCAGTAACAGTCCGGAACATGGACGAATTAAAATATATAAGCCCGTCTCCATAAAAGTTGCACAAGAAAGCATTCCATTTCCTGTTAAAATACCATCTTATATCCCATTTGAATCTACTGGACAAGAAAAAGTAACTATTACCGATTGGGATGGTGAAGGCAATAGAGTAATGATAGAAGTTCCCTATATGCAAGATTCTAAAAGCCAAAAAAACAATAAGTTGCTAATCTTGGAAGCAAGAAACTTTAACAACTATGACATGCTTGACACAAAACAAAATAAAGTACTATTAGATGATGGGAGAATAGCTCACTTTTATTACCGTTCAGGCTCTAGTATATTAACATGGGACGAAAATGAAATAGAATACACACTAATGTATATCATCCATTCAACAGATGACTTTGATTCGCATCAATCTACATATGAAACACAAAAAAAAGAGCTTATAACGATTGCAAATAACATGAAACACACTCGCATGCACAGCTTTTAGGAAGATGTCATCAAATCACGAATAAACTAATTAACTTACTTCAATAATTTTAAAAATTCGCCAACATTGATATGCTCCCCTATAGGTAGACAGATTAAAAAATAAACATCTGGCTACTTATGGGGGAGTATTTATTATGTCTAGAAGATCTTACTCTGCAAAGAGAAATACGAGATATTGTAGGAATAAGCATTATTCAACATATGTCTGGAATCAAAATATAATGTGGGATTGAGATAGCTGCCATTAAAGATTGTCTATCTGGGAAATTCTATACGCGAGGTTGCTAAATGGATAAATCTTACTCTTCATCTAGAGAAATACTGAATAAAGAAATAATCAACGAGATGAAATTTCTTCATGAAAAAATTGATGGCCTATTTGATTATCGTCAAATGACCCTTCACATGAATAGAAAGTTCGAGGAGAAGCTTAATCATAAAAGAATCTATCGATATTGATGAAAGTGGTTGGATTACGTTCTGGCATTTGTGTTAAGACATATGAAGAACTTACACTGCGATAGATGAATACATCCATTTTTATAATCATGAAAGACACCAAAAAAATAAACGGCCTTAGCCCAATGGAATATTGAGCTAAAGCCGCTTAATTTATTTTAGTTATTAACTATTTTTCTCTCCTAAAAACTTTGCACCGATGAAACTTAAAATACCACTATAAATCAAACTAACGATAAAAGTTTGAATTAGAGAGAACCCGGCAAAGATTTTACCACGCTCATAGTCCATTAATCCTTCTACGTAAATACTTACATTTGCTGTAAAGAAGGTGAAAATAACAGCGAAAATCACACTAAATATAAGGACGTTTCTCAGAAGATCCCCACTCGCTAGTTTCTTACCTACCCATACAAAAATAGCTGCTGTAATAATAGCTAAAAGGAACAAATAGATCATCTTATCATCTAAGAAACCAAACGTACGATGTGCTTCGAAGTCACCAGATGGTCCGAAAAGAGAGAACTTAAGCTCTCCACCCATTCCACCTTCTCCACTCGCTTGGATCTTAAATGTGTTAAACATCGTAATGTTTAGGACATAAATACTAAATTGGAATAATACCACTAATAATTCGACAAATGGTACATTTTCAAAAAGAAACTTTGTAAACATATTATTAGATACAATGAAGTATGTTGCAACCGATGTAATTAGTCCAACTACAGCAAAGACTAGTAAGAAAGTAGTTGCACCTTTCTTCACATAATCCCCATAGGAAAATTGTGATCTAACATCTTCTTTCTTAAATGAGCCTAAGAAACTAAAAACAGATCCTAACACGACCCCATTGAACACTGCATGGATGAACGAGTAGTCATTCGCAAAGCGTATGGAGTCTTCAAATGCAGAAAAGTTAAACGAGAATCCTGCGAAAAAGCTTAACACACCTAAGAATAGGCCATACAATAAACCAATATACACCGAAATGGATGCTTTATTAGTAATGGATATATTTGGAAATGCTGATTTCACATAAACTCCTGCTAGGAATAGTGCTAAAATAGGCAAGAATACATAAAACATCAGACCTAGATTTACATTTAAATCAATACCTTCATCAGGATAACTTTTTGATTGCAAAACGAAATCTTGGTTTACGAAATTCGATAGCATTACCATGTTCACTGTACTATAAGGATTTAATTTCTTTTCTACTCTCTCCATATCCTCATAATCAATATATGGACCTGCTTGATAGAAAAATTCTTCATAAATAGCAGTAGGTGATTCTACTCCTAAAGCACTTAAACTTTCTAATGCATTATCCTCAGAAATTTTACTTAATATGAAGCTACCCATTAAAACGATTAAAATAGAAATAATTACTCCTGTTAGAGCCGTCTTAAAAAGCTGCATATTTTGAAAGTTTCCTAGTAAATGTCCAACTTGAAAATTACCAGTACTTCTCGTAGAAGTTTGAACGGACGTTTTGTTAACTGCCTTGCTTTCAGCACTAACCTTTTCTAGCGATAAGCCACAGTGTCTACAATAAATAGAACCCGGTATATTTTGTTGCCCACATTGTCCACAAAATTTGCTTTCTTTAACACTAACGGAACCCTCTAGTGTAACTGATTTAAGGGGATGACCATCATGAGTACAGTACATTGCTGAATCGTTATTTGCTGTTCCACATTGATTACAATAAATCAATCTGCTCTCTCCCTTCTTTATGAATGTGCCTTACTCCCACATACGTTACAAAAATTAGCATCAAATGGAATTTCTTGACTACAGCTGTTACAAACCTTTGTTTCTTTAATTTCTTCTTCTGGTTTTACAACCTTTGTCCCACAATTAGGACAAAATTGATCCGCATGGGATAAGGAGGTTCCACATTCACAAGCAAAACCTTCATCTTTGCTACTAGTTAGTTCATTTAAAAGTGTTAATTGTTGATGTAAAGTAACATCTAATTCTTCAATTGCAGCTGCACGATTAGTAATTTCTTCGTTAACAATTGCACCTTTCCGATATTCAAAATATAATGCTTGTCCTAATTCAATAAGTAACTTCCCTTTTTGATTGGAGAGGTGGGCAATATTTCGCTTTACCTTCTGTGCTTCTTGAGCATTTTGAAATTTTTGCTTTCCTTGTTGTAAACCACCTTGTAACTTGGAAACACCTTCTGTGAATTTGGAATCTATATTACTCAAAATTACCAATCCTTCCTTAATGTTTTTATATTAAGTAATGCAAGCTTTATCAGTAGTCCTAAAGAAAGCAAACATGTACTCACGTAACAAATAAATCCTATCGAAACGGGTGTTCAACCAAATTGCTAGAACTTAATTCATCTACCTCTATACTATCCGTAATATACCAATCGTTAGTATATTCATAGTACTCTAGGGTATATTCCCAAACATATGATGTTAATTCTGTAGGATGATCCGCTGGGTCTTGCCCTAGAGGATAATAACCTGAATCAAAAGTTAACTCTGCTAAAATTTTAGCTTCATACGTCCCATTAGGTAATTCTTCCACAGTGACACTATCTAAATCATATACAACTTTTTCAACTGTACCTTGAAAGCGAAAATCATCCTCATACATAGTGTCAAAATTTTCTTGTGTTTTGCGTAAATAATCTTCATTTAACATATAGGAAAAATAAGAAGTATCCATATACGTATAAGCATCTATCCATTCCATTACATGGTGGTCAATGGAATACATAAGTGAATCTTGTAAAAAATCATTTACCGGATCAATGTTTAATGTAATTTCCGTTATATCAGGAGAGTCTACTGTTACAACATCCGAAACAGCAAAACCCCATGGGTATTCATAGCCTGCTTGAAAAGTCATAGAACCATCCATCGTAATTGGTCCATATTGACCTGTTTCACCTAAAGTTTGATACGTATCAACACCGTTAACGTATAGCGTACTTTGTTTTAGGTTTGAGTTTAATGTTACGTAATGACCATCAAATGTAATTTGTAAAGGAACATCAGCAAGACCAAAGTCATACGTATTTACCGTTACTTCTTTTTCGTATTCCCCATATGGGCCATTATAAGCACCATTTACCACGTGTTCCCCTGGAGTCAAAGGACCAATTTTAACCGGACTTTGCTCGTTTCGAAATACTCCACCTTCTTCACCATTTATATCTATTTGTGTATTCGTAAAATTAGAAGAAACGAGAAGAAAAACTGGTTGTAATTCAAAAGTAAATTTATCAAAAATCAAAAGTTGCTTTCCATCTTTTTTAAGATGAATCCATCCATCTCCATTCGCTAGGCTTTGATCCTTTACCTCTTGCTTAAACTGTTCGACTAGTGCGTTCAGTTCCCCAGGATTTTTTTGCAAGAAATCAATCATTTGTGAAATCTCAGCATTCCCTAGTTTCATAGATGGAAAATGTGTAGAAATCAGTGGAGTTAGCTCATCTACACTTTTACTCTTTACCGCTTCCTCAAAATTACTAATTTGTCGTTCTGGATTTGTAACATAATCACCGTATGCATACCCACCAAAAACTAGTAAAGTAAGCAAAATTACTGGTACGAAAAAAAATAGAAAAATACGTTTTTGCTTATTTGGAGCCTTTTCTTTCGAACGCTTCTCAGGTTTAATTTCTTCTTGAATATGTACAGGTTCTGGAACAACTTCTCCACAGCTTGTACAAAACTTTGCATTCTTTTTAAGCTCAGATCCACAATTTTGACAATGCTCCAAGTATACTCCCCCTTTTCGTATGAAATTTTCATAGAATACTTTTTATTACAAAATAATGACAAGCATATTTTAACATATTTCGACAGTCAAAATTTCAAAAAAATAAAAAAGTTTACCAATCTAAAGGATTAAAATTTAAAAATTGGCTTTTTTAAAGAAATTTTTAGCTTATAAATCAATCGATTATCATGCAACATAACTTATGAGTGAATTCAACTCACTACGGAAATTAATGGATTTAGAGCAAACAAAGTTAAAATATAATACGTTACGTTATAGAAATCTTCATACGTTGACCATATGTACTATTATTACTTAGAAACAGCAAGTCACTAAGAAAAGGGGCCGTGCAAGCGTAAGCGAGGTATTTTGCCGTTAGCGATGGAATAGCGTCCACTTCATGTAAAAATTAGGTTACTATTGCTTTTTGAAAGCTGTTCCTACGATTAAACAATAAAGTGCCTACAAAAACTCCTTTCCCATTTTCAATTTGGAAAGGAGTTAAGCTTCTAATTATTCATTAATACCCTGTATATATCTGGTCTTATAATATTTTCTATCTCTTGGACTGGTATGGAGAAGGATGGAACACCTACATATCCCAATGGCTGTTCAAATTGTTCAAATATAACCACTACTGTGTTTTCTTTAAGATAATACTTTTGATTTTTCTTTACAGATTTAAAGTTGTCAATTCCTTTAAGGTTGGATTCACCATTCTCTTTTCTAGCCTCTATTTGCTTTGCTATTATATTGTTTATTTCCGCTTTATAATCTGCGTCTTCATCAAAAATAGAAGCAAATGTTAATACCTTTCCCTGTTTTCCATTCCATATGTTTAATGTATTAATTTTTTGCTCCTCATTATTCTCACCTTTATACACGTAATTTTCACTCATTAATGAAATAATTTTACTATTCATCATTACTTTAGGATTCACTACAAGTTTATGCTGCTTAAACGAATATTTTTTCCCTTTGGCTTTTTTTTCTTTTTCCTTTGCTTCCTTTATAAATTCTTTCTTTTCTTCATTAGCTCTCTTTTTTAACTCGTGATTTAACTTCATTTGAAAAAGCATGTCCTTCATATTATGAAATACAGGTATTTTAATATCTATCTCATACGCTGTTTTTTTATCCTTTACCTTTTTAAATTCTATTTCTGCACTTTTTTTGTCCGTAGCTGCAATTATTTCAGCGATAGATTCAGCTTGTATTCGTTCTTGTGGAGTGAAAAATAAACAAAGAGCTAGAAATACAACCCCTTTAAAAATATTCTGTTGCTTACCTTTTTTCATCGTATCCTCCTTGTTCAATCAGACATTTTTTACTTATTGTTTGTTGTAAAAGGAAGATTTACTCAAAAATGAAGCTTTAAAAATTCTTTATGATGCAAACTAAAAAAGGAATCTTATAAGTAAGATCCCTTTGCATCTACAATATGAATTGTTTTGTTCCATTCCCGCTGGAGCATACCATATAGAAGGGAGTCCCTTCTTCCACCTTTTATTTGCATATCCTCCCGTAACCTTCCTTCATAAATCATACCTACCTTTTTCAATATTGATTCGGAAGCATAATTTCGAGGATCACAGGTAGCTGAAATTCGGTGAAGCTTAATGGTTTCAAATGCAAAATGAAGCAAA
This sequence comes from Salirhabdus euzebyi, assembly GCF_014207435.1. GTDB lineage: Bacteria > Bacillota > Bacilli > Bacillales > Alkalibacillaceae > Salirhabdus > Salirhabdus euzebyi. The sequence continues at coordinate 71,478 of NZ_JACHGH010000004.1, read as the reverse complement.
AGTTTTGCTACTTCTGTCCCGTATCCTTTTCCCCAAAAATCCGGATGGACAACATAACCGATTTCTCCATTCATATGTGCTAGATTTGTAATATTTAATTCTCCAGCTCCTACTACATTTCCATATGTTTGTTCTACAGCAACAAATAAATATCTCGTTCTAGGCGATTTTTTTGCATCTTTTATGGCTAATTCCACGAAAGCAAGAGAGTCCTCCTCTTTGTTTGGACCCCACGCTTGATACTGAGAAACAATTGGTTGTGATGCATATGCGTGAATAGACGGCCAATCCCCTTTTTGTATATCTCGAAGTAATATCCTTTCACCTTGAATACTATACATCCCCCATTTTCCCCTCTTGTCAAAAAATTTCGACATTTTACTTTTATTATATGACAAAACTAAAAATATTCAATGTAAAAGAAAATAAACAAATAAACTAGCACATCGCGTAACAGGTCCGTTATCTATTTTGTTGCACTTTTTGTTTACAAAAAAATTTTATTCCCTTGTTAAACTAAAGATACTGTTTAGGAAATTTAAGACTATTTATAAGGAAATACTCATAGTAATTGTTCTGTTTTTAAAACCCAGACTTTCATATATCTTCATTGCTTGATTCCCTTCAAATACACTCAGACGAATTTCGGAATATCCTTCTTGTTTAAGTTGTTCTACACCTGTTTTAATTAAATGCTTTGAGATACCTTTTCCTCTATATTCATCTACAACAAATAATTCATAAATAAATCCAATTGGTTTATTAACAAACTGGTCTTTACTGCCTCCTATAAGAATCCAACCCATTAACTCATTGTTTTCTGATGAAATTAAATAATAACTACCTTTATGTAAAAGAGGTTCTACGAGTTGTTTTGCTTTTTCAATCGTTGGATTTACTTCACCTAACGTTCCCTCAAATATGGCTTGTGGTGATAGTTCGATTATTTTTCCCATTTCTAATTCATTTGGTTTTCTTATATCCATTAAATGAACGCTACCCTTCTAACTTTTATTAGTGAGAAATGTTTTTTAACTCTTCTTATTTTCAGTGTAATTACATTCTTTTTCATAAATAACCGAAGTACACATACACAATTAATTTTTATATTTTTGATATCTGCCTTGTTTAATTAGTGTACAATATATTTCGCAAATTTGATTTAAAAATATAAAAATATATACAAATGAATATATAAAAAAAATGACTACAAATTGGTATACAATTTAATAGCCATTTTAAATTAGTTTTTTTATGTTGGCGATAGGTAACGGACCCCGTGACACATGTTACACTACTTTGATTAGCGCTAATTAACTTAAGCGATCTTCCTCATCACGTCGAGCTATTTTATCCCGTGATAATCTATCTTCATAATCACGTAATTTATGGGCTAAGCGACTAGAGGCTGTTGCTGCTATACTTGCTACAATATCATCTAAAAACGTATGAACATGATTGCTTCGTTTCGTGTCCAATTTCTTAATTATTCCGATTTTATGCTTATCTAAATGACCGTATGTTGTTACTGCAATACTACCATAGCCTAGTGCTGCTCCTAGGGCAACAGTTTCATCAACACCAAAAAGGCCTTCATCTGTTTCTATAATGGTTTGTAGTGGCTCCGATAACATCTTTTTTTCTGCTAATTTATCCAATTCAATACCTACTAAGATTGCATGCTGGATTTCCCGTTTTTCGAGTACTCGATCTACACTTTCCATACAATCTTCCATTGTTAATTCTTCATGATAAGGGTGTTGCATTTCAAAAACTATTTCGGCAATATCCTCTAACACAACTCCACGATCCGTTAAAGATTTTCTTGCTGCACGTTCAACCTCTTGACTTGGTACCTGTCTTAGCTTCGACATATTAAATGATTCCTCCTCCGAGTGACTTCTCTCTTCCCTAAGCTTTATTATAACAGTTTTTTACATATACTAGCGCAAAGGATTGCGTACGCTTACACGTTATATGTTAAAATAAAAACGAAAGCGCAAACGTATTATTAACAGTGTCTTTTACAATGAACCTTTCATTGAACTCCATACATACTAGGAGGTGTAATAGTTGGGAAGAAAGGGTACGATGATAGAAAAAGAAATAGAAAGCAAATACCTTCAGGAAGTCATAACCTTAAAAATTTATCGACCTGAAAATTTTTCAACCCTCTATAAATATCATGTATGCATCATGCAGGACGGAAATGATTATTTTCAATTAGGTCGTGTGGCAACTTACAGTGATCGCCTACATGAAGCAGGTGAAATAGAAAATACAATTTTTGTCGGTATTCATTATAAAAATAAGTTTGATCGACAAGAAAAATACCACCCTGAAGGCAACAAAAATGAAGCATATACAAAGTTTTTACGATTTGAAGTTGTTCCTCTGCTTGATGACACGTTGCCTAGCTATTATTTGGGAGCGTCTAGAGTATTAATCGGCGATTCACTAGGTGGCACAGTTTCTTTAATGACTGCACTAAAATATCCTAACACGTTTGGGAAAGTGATTATGCAATCACCATATGTAGATGATCACGTATTGAAAGCTGTTAAATCTTCAAATGATATACCTACTTTAACCATTTATCACACGATTGGAAACGAAGAGACTGAGGTTCAAACAACAAATGGTGATGTGAAAGATTTTCTCACACCCAATCGTAATCTACACCAGGTTCTGACCGAAAAAGCTGGTGACTACACATATTATGAGCTTGATGGTGAGCATACGTGGAAATATTGGCAAAAAGATTTACCAAGGGCACTTCAAAATATTTTTGGTAAATCTTAATCAATATCATCGTGAATTACGGATGTTTTTTGGTATAATAAAGATTAGACATTCTAGATATTAAACTTTTTATTCTTCATTAATTTTTATATATAAAGGAGGTTTTTACTATGAAATATGGTATTGCCATTTTCCCATCAAAAGCGGTGCAAGATATAGCTAATTCATACAGAAAACGCTATGATCCTAATTATGCATTAATTCCTCCGCATATTACGGTTAAAGAAAGATTTGACGCAACGGAAGAAGAAATAAAAGAAATTACAGCAGAATTGCACAACATCGCAAAAGAAACAAAGCCCTTTCCTTTAATTATTAAAAAGGTTAGCTCATTTTCTCCTGTAACCAATACAGTTTATTTAAAGGTGGAGCCAGTAGAGGGATTGATTGAATTAAGCAACAAATTTTACGAGGGTATTTTCCCTAATGAACGTACTTATGCTTTTGTTCCACACATTACGATTGGGCAAGAGTTATCAACAGATGAGCACTCTGATGTATATGGTAGCTTACAGATGGAGAAGTTTGATATCCATGAACAAGTGGACAGATTCCAGCTTCTTTATCAGTTAGAAAACGGTTCTTGGTCTGTTCATGAAACGTTTAAGTTTGGTGAAGATTGCTAATGAACATAAAAATAGTTACTACAGATCAAGAAATGAACGATGCATATTTCGTTAGAGAAGTAGTATTTATTAAAGAACAACATGTACCAGCAGATTTAGAAATAGATGAGTTCGATCAAGAAGCTACTCATTTTGTAGGCTATGAAAACAATGAGCCCGTAGCTGCAAGTCGCCTACGTTTCATAGAAGAATACGGTAAACTAGAGCGAATTTGTGTGTTAAAAGATTTCCGTGGCAAACAGTATGGAAAACAAATCATACAAGCAATGGAACGTGAAATTAAACATAGTGGGTACAAAAAAGCAAAATTGAATGCACAAACACATGCGGAAGGGTTTTATCACTCAATAGGTTATGAAACAGTCTCTGATGAATTCATGGATGCAGGTATTCCGCATGTAACAATGATTAAAACTTTAAAAGACTGACCTTATCCAGGTCAGTTTTTTGTATGTTTTCTAACCTTTTAGCAAAACTAAGAAAATGTTATCGATCAATTTCTTATGGTGAAGGTTGGGAAGCACAATGAATTATTTCGATTTAACTATTGAGACATTGGTTGGTTTCTTCGTACTTTTTGGCTTAACAAAAATACTTGGAAAATCACAAATTACTCAAATTACAGCCTTTGATTTTATCGCTGCATTAATCCTTGGGGAATTAGTAGGAAACGCATTATTTGATGATCAGGCAAATGTTTGGTCCATTATATATGCTGTTTTATTATGGGGTGGATTGATATATACAACGGAAATAATAACCCAAAAATTCACGAATAGTCGCGAGTTATTAGAAGGTAAACCTTCCATTATTATAAGAAACGGTAAGCTTCAACGAGAAGCGATGAGTCAAGCAAAATTAGACCTAAACCAACTCCAACATTTACTTCGTTCAAAAAATGTTTTTTCCATACGTGATGTTGAGTTCGCTGTTTTTGAAACAGATGGTTCTGTCTCTGTATTAAAAAAGTCCTTACAACAATCACCTACACGTCAAGATATCAATGCTAAATCTGAAACCGTAAAATTGCCTTATTCCCTCATCTTAGATGGAGAAGTAGTAGAAGATAATATTAAAGAAATTGGGAAAGATGAACCGTGGCTAAAGAATGAGTTGAAAAAGCAAGAAATCAACGACTATAAGCAAGTTTTTTTTGCTGAATGGAGAGAAGGAGAAGGTTTATACGTCCAACCGTATTAACCTTCTCCTTCATTTATATAAAACACCCAGCAAGAGCGCTGAATGTCAGTCTTAAGTTTTTTACGTTTCACTAAACCTATCAAATAAGCCGTAACAGCCGTTCGGTAAAGTAGAAACTGGGACAACTGTGGTGTATTCACTCCATATGTTTCACACATATAAGCAACTGTTTGCTCATGAGTAACCCCGTCTGGATTATTAGAAATAAAAATTTCTAAATCTGTTAGTACCTTTTCATGGTACTCCACATTTTTTTGAATCGTTGGTTGGAAATGTTCCTCATACATACCGTGTCCCGGAACAGCACCTTGACACGTAATTTCACTTGCTTTTTGCAACGACTCAATAGTCATTTGTGCATCGGTAATATAAGGAATCTTATGCTTGTTTAACTGCTCTTCACTAAAGTATGCATCTGCAGCATAAAAAATGTTATCAATTACTATTCCAGCCTGAAAATAACTATGACCCGGTAATATAAAAACACTCATCTGAAAGCTATCAAACGTATACTGACCCTGGTCTACAACCTCATGTACTTGAATCGGAGTTCCCTCTAAAAACTTATTACGCAACTCATCTAAAGGGTCATTTCCTCCAAATAAATATAATGGTTCTAACATAGGATTTTCTAAAATTGCTTTTTCAAATCTAGGAGCTATTGTTTTAACATTAAAATCTTTTTGTAGTACATAAGCTCCTCCATAATGATCTGCATGGGCATGGGTTACAAATAAATGTGTAATAGGTAGTTCTTCTTCCTTTAACTTTCGAATCACTTTTTTTATAGAGGACTTGTCAATTCCCGCATCAATAAGTAACCCTTCCTCACCGTGATGAACATAACCAATATTCACGGCACCTTCAAAATAATAACAGGTATCATTTAACTTTTTAAATTGCACGTCGGTTACCTCATTTCTTTTTTCCTATCACTATTATATCTTTTCGTTAAAAAAGATACCTTTTCCTGTTATTTCAGCGATAAGTTGAGCATTTTCACTGCTTGTGTTTCTATTTGCTGTTTTTTTATTATTCTTCTGCTCATAGGAAATGTCTAAAGGATGTTGTTGTTCATGATTAACTTTTTTAAAACGAGTAGAAACAGGTCCTTCTAATTGAAAAGGAGATTGATTATTACCCATCATTCTTTTATGATACGTTTCGTATTCAAACTGTCTCACGGGAAGAATATAGCCCATTGTACTCACTCCCATTCTATTATTCATATACCCTTTTATATCGGGTTTTATGCACGCCTAATATTTATTTTATGATGTCTAGATTGAGAGGTTTGTAGTTTCTTGTCATTCCATCCTTTTTTCTATTTCTTTTATCATTTTTTCTACTTCTCCTATTTCTTTCAGAAAGCTGTTATTCCATTCATTCATATCTTTTTCTACCTTTAACATTTTTTCTTCCCGCTTTTGAAAAAGATTTTCGTTCCTTTCTAAAAATCGATTAAGTGCACCAAAGAACCTAATTGTTTGAAGATTTTCTGGAGGTCTTGGCATCTTCATTCCTCCTTCTCGCGAGATTTTTACTTACTTTTTCCAATTCCTGATGATCCAGTGTATCCTACTTTAATGTAGAAAAAAGACAGTCCCATCTATCGTGAGACTGTCTTAGGCATTATATCCATGAAAACGGAGGACGTCTTCTTTTATGATCATCATCTTCGTCACTACTACTGCTACTACTGCTTTCTTCGTCTACTTCAAAATCAACTTCTGACTTAACCTCATCCTCTGTTCCTGCTACTGGACGACGTGGTCCGAAGAATGGGTCAACCGGACGGCGTTTAGGCTGTTCGAATATTACATTTTCCGCTTTAATCACTAAATCCTTTACGTGAATTTCTTTCTTTTTTCTATCGGACATTTGGAATATTCACTCCTTTACTTAAAGTCATATCACGCTAATAGTTTATGCGTCTGAAAGTATTGTGTTTGGTTAAATGTCCCAACTTCTTAAATTTGTTTAGAATTTTTTAGGATTTAAGCTAGAAAGGCCATTGCCCACACAAAACTTAGGAGTTTGTGCATAGCGTGTTAGAGAAACTAGATAGAAAGGGGTAATGCTTGATGGTATGTGGAAAACAATTTGATTCAGGTAACTGTGTTTGTGATGTATTACGTGAAATAGCTGCTGCTCAGACGGATGTCATTGAGGAATGTGATGTGAGCTGCGAGCAGTCAATAACTGATCTATTGGGTGAAAATGAAACTTCTCCAAATGATACCGTTCCGGTTATGCTATACTGCAAGGGAAACTGTGAACCATTTAAAGGCTATGGTGTATACAACAATACAGCAAGAGATGTTGTTTCCAGTTACTACTTCCGCGTAAAAGAAGTAGACGAAGAATGCTGTGCAACACTTGAACTACTTCGTCAGGCAGGAGATCCAGTAAACCCATCTAATCCAGTAGAGCAAGGTGCAGCTGGTCTTGAAACAACAGGAATTTGTATAACAGTAGATCTTAACTGCTTCTGCCACGTTACGTGCCTACCAGCAACAAATGCACTGAGATAAACAAATGTGATTTTAATAAATGATTGATCTTATCCTATTAAACAAACTTCATTAAGGAGTTTATAGAGTTGTAAAAATGGAGCTGCCCTATTCATAGGCAGCTCCATTTACTTATTAAAAGCCTTTTAATTGAATGTCTTTTATCGTAGACACTGCTATTTCTGCTCGATATGGGCTTTGGAATGTCTTCATTTTCACTAAATCATCATCAACACTTTCGATCAGACCACGAATTCGACCGTCGTTTGTTACAATTTCACATTTCATCGTGGGCATTTGAGAAGGTAAATTTGTTAAATAGAATAGCTTTTCTTCAATGGTCATTTCTCTAAAGGATTTTCTTTTGTCTTGTTTACTGTCTTCTTCCTCTTGAAGCTGAACGTCTTCTTTTATTTTCTTTTCCTTTACATCTTGCTGCTTTTTAGCCGCCATTTGTATTTCCTTCTTTTGAACAGCAAAACTTTGCATTTTTGCTTGAATTTGTTTTCCGTTTGGCTGAGCAATATAGAGTAAAGGGTTTTGTTCCATTTGGTCATTTGTCATATTATCTTTCTCCCCTTTTTTCAGGTCGTTCTACCACCAATATATGCTCATCAGCCTATCGTGTGTTCTATTTTTATGTGTTAAATAAGCTCTTTCGTAAGATTGTTTTCATCAGTATCTCAGTTGATGGAAAATGCGACGTAACTAAAGCAGGCATTCCTATTTGAAGCTACTGCTAGCAGACCGCTTCGGCAGTATATTTCGCGCACCTTAGGGCACGGCCTTAGCCTCCTCGCGGAATACCGTCGCTGCGGGGTCTTCAGACACCTGCTGGCCCGCAGGAGTCTTCGTATTCTGCCTACGCTGATGGATACTTTTGATTCAAAAATAGTGAAAGCCGATAAAGCCAATGTATAAGAATTTCTAATCATTTAGGTTACCCCTAGAAATATAGCGTGGGTATTTTACAACTCCGCTCTAGCCAACTAGTACTTGAATGGAGATAAGTAAGAGAGCACACGTTTAGCGAAGGAAATACAACGTAGACTCCTGCGGGACAGCGAAGACGTTGAGACCCCACAGCGAGCGATTTCTGCGAGTGAGGAGGCTCAGCGCGAGCCCGCGGAAAGCGTAGTGTATTTCCGTAGCGGTAGGAATTACACTTATTAAGTTACTTCGCAGTTTAAGTAAAAACAACATATTAGAAAATCGTCAAAAGAAAAAATCCTGTCATCTAGGACAGGATTTTTTACTGTATATTTTAAAAATGGGGGTAACAATAATTATTAAGCTAAAATACTGAATCCAGAATCAACATGTATGATTTCCCCTGTTATACCTCGGGATAGATCACTCATAAGGAAATAGGCAGTATCCCCTACTTCCTCTTGGGTAACCGGTCTACGTAATGGAGACTTTTCTTCAATTACTTTTAAAATAGAATTAAAGTCGCCTACTCCTTTTGCCGAAAGCGTTCTAATTGGACCAGCCGAGATAGCATTTACACGAATACCATATTTCCCAAGATCGTTAGCTAAATAGCGCATCGTCGCATCGAGACTTGCTTTGGCAACACCCATTACGTTGTAGTTCTCAACAACTCGCTCACCACCAAGATACGTTAACGTTAAGATACTACCTCCCTCTGTCATTAGAGGCTTAACTGCTTTCGATACAGCTGCTAATGAGAATGCGCTAATATTTTGCGCTAACAAAAATCCATCACGACTCGTATCCACGAACTCACCTTGTAATTCCTCTCTTTTTGCAAAAGCAATACAGTGAGCTAAACCATGAACAACGCCAATATCTTCTTTCATCGTACTAAATGTCTTTTCGATTGCTGCATCGTCCGTAACGTCACATTCGTAAAATAAAGATTCAGGACCTTCTAATGTTGCAGCCAAATCGCGAACTGACTTCTCGAAACGCTCAGAAGCATAAGTAAATACTAAACGTGCTCCAGCACTATTAAGTGATTGAGCAATTCCCCAAGCAATGCTTCGTTTATTGGCTACACCCATTATCACGTATGTACGTCCTTCTAATGAAAAGTTCATCGGGAAACCTCCTATATAATAACGTTCTATACTAAGATATTAGTATTTGTTATTAGTACCTGATACTATTTTAAACAATATTGAACAAAATCTCAAATATTTTCTTAAATAATTGTAAAAAGCTTATCCTTCCACTATTTTACAATGTTAAAGGATAAGCTATTACGATTCATATTTTTATTTCTTAGTAGAATTATCTCTGTAGTGCCTTGTTCAAGCACCGTAGTAATGTGCAAAGATAAAAGGGTGTAGCTACACAGCAGCATAGCTACACCCTTTGTATTTTTTCTAACACCAATCACAGAATTCAAGTAAATCTCGCAGTTCCGATACATACTCTTTTGAACCAGTAACAATTAACCGGTCTCCTACTTTTAATTCGGTATCCCCATGAGGTACGATTGAATCTTTCCCACGGAATACACGAACCATGATGACATCCCCTGTGAATGGGAAGTTTCTAAGCATTACCCCATCATATACAGAATTGTTCATGTTAATTTGAGAGAGCTGATTATCCTGGGTTGTAATGATATTAACAACGCTTGGAGCAACAATCATTGCCTTTAATAATGCCTTTGTAGATAAAAGTACGGAGAACACTTCAATATTAAGAGATTTTAACTCTTTATCTACATCAGGTGTTTCAATCCGAGCAATTACTCGATCTACACCTTTTTCCTTTGCATACTTAGCAATTTCAGCATTCTTTTCCTCGTCACCAGTACTAGTAACAAGTATATCAACGTCAAATACACCAAGTTCTTCTAATTTCTTAATATCATACTTATCAACCTCTGCAATATCAAAGAGAGACCTGGAGACATTCTCATCAATCTTGTCTACTTTAGTATGATATAAGTGCGTTTCATATAAATTCTGATCAAGTTCTCTAACAACTGGTAAGGTCATTCTGTTTGACCCAATAAATGAAACGATTTGTTTATTATTTGTTTCTTCTTTTCGTCTAAACATTTTATTAAATACAATTGGATTGATTAGACAGGATATCACTGCAACTAATATTAAAGTACCGGACATTTCTGCACTAATAATCTCCATACGTTCAGCAATTTTTGCAGCTGCGATAACTAATGATAGTGTTGAAGTTAAAATGATACCTGAGCTAATTACTGTTCTCCAATCATACCACTTTCTCATCATCACAATAGGGACAAGCTTTGAAATATAAAGTGCTACTAATAACAATGGAATGAGTAGTAACATTTTAGGATCAGATAATAATGACCATAAATCTAGTTTAGCTCCTTCCATTACAAAGAAAATAGGAATCAAAAATCCATAGCCAAAACTATCCAATTTGTGTACCATGTCCTGATTTGGAGACAAGAGAGACACTAAAACCCCAGCTAAAAAGGCACCTAAAATATTTTCAGCACCAACGGTTTCTGAAATACCAACTAATACTATAATTAAGGCAAAAACAGCCCTTGTATCAATTTGGATTGTCCCTTTAGTAAGGGTTTCAAGAAACGATAGTCGACGGAACTGTTTTCCTAATAAATAGAATAAAAGTCCTGCAGCAAATAGGAGTAGCAAGAGCCACATACTGCCACTTTGGTCCCCTGCATATAACGAAACAAACACAGCTAATAGTATCATCGTAACCAAGTCAGCTATAACCGCAATAAGCAATATTGTTTGCCCAATATTTGTCTTCATGAGGTTTGCGTCTTTTAATGTTGGGACAACTACACCTAATGATATAGTGGAAATGATCAACGTCATTAAAAAGACATTATCAACAAATCCTATAACAGCGAACAAGTAAGATAAACCTAGTGATACGACAAATATTCCGAGAAATACAATGGTCGCAACATAAACAGGACTAGGTTCTTGTGAGACTGATGTGTCTGCTTCTTTTTGTAATTTTTTCTTTTGCTTACTTTTCGCAAATAGTGAAAAATCTATTTCCAAACCACTTAAAAACATTAAGAAAATAAAGCCTAAAGTCGATAGTGTCTCTAACCACATATCTTCATGAACTAAATCAAATCCACTTTTACCAATGATCAAACCAATGATGATTTCTGCTACTACAACAGGGATAAGCTTTAACTTGAAGCGATGTAATAAAATAGGAGTTAAGAATGCTGCAATGACGACAATAACTAGTGATGTAACGGAAGTACCATGATCCAAGAAATTTCCCCCTCCTCATTTAATGAAGTAATAGTTCCATAAAGATTGTAGCCATTCCAAAATATATTAGAACAGATATTAAGTCATTAATAGTCGTAATAAATGGTCCACTAGCAACAGCAGGATCTACTTTCATTTTGTGCATCAATAATGGAATGATAGCGCCTGCGACGGTTGCCACAATTAAAGTAAACATGATGGAAATTCCTACTAACAAACCTAGAAAAAAATGACCTTTCCATAAATATATAATGATTGTAATCAAAAACCCGCAGCAAGTTCCAGTAATAAGTCCTGTACCTGCTTCTCGGATGAGCAGTTTAACCTTACCTTCTTTTTCAATTTCACCAGTAGCTATTCCACGAACAGCTATGGCAAGTGATTGTGTACCTGTGTTTCCGGCCATTCCAGCAATTAACGGTATAAAAACTGCGAGTAAAGCCACTTGGTTAATAGTATCTTCAAATCTTCCAATTAGACTTGCTGTTAACATACCCAAAAATAACAAAATAATAAGCCAGGGCAGGCGTTTCTTAGCAGCTGAAAAAGCATTCAAGTCCTTTTCCATATCTGCTACTGCTGCAAACTTGGAGTAATCCTCACTTGCTTCTTCTTCCATAACATCCATTATGTCATCCACTGTTATAATACCTAATAAATGATTTTGAAAATCGACAACTGGTAAAGCGAGAAAGTCATAATCACGAACCATTTTTGCGACATCTTCTTGGTTTTCCCCAACTGGAACAGAAACTATTCGATCACTCATAATATCAGATATGAACCAATCCTCTTCTGATATAATTAAGTCACGTAAAGATATAACCCCAACTAGATGTTTTTCTTGGTTTACTACATACACATAATAAATTGTCTCGGCATCAGGGGCCTCTTTCCGTAAATGTACCATTGCGTCCCGGACTGTCATACCAGTATTAACCACGACAAATTCAGTGGTCATGATACTACCAGCAGTTTTTTCCTCATAATGTAAGAGATCTTTTATTTCACTAGCTGCATCCTTATCCATAATCGTTAGAAAGCTAGCCACTTCATTCTGATCCATTGTATTTAAAACATCTACTGCATCGTCCGTAGACATTTCACCCAATATCTGGGAGGCAAAACGCGGTTCCATTTCTGTCAAAATAGGATCAAGCTCGTCTACACCTATATTTTCAATAATTTCTGCCATTTCTTCTGGTGAAAGATACGTATATATTTTTAAACGAATTTCTTTTGCTTGTTCCTTAAAAAAGGTTGCCTGATCATAAGGATGTAGCTCTAAAAACTCTGCACGGAACTGATCAATCTTCCCCAGTTGTATAGCGGTTTCCATTCGTTCCCACATTTGTACTATTTCTTCTTGTTCGTGTGTTCTATCCATAGATTGATCACTCCCCATCCGATTTATTTCTCTTTTTCAAAATATTTTGTAGGGTTTCAAACGAATTTAACCGTTACATAGTAAAGGGCATTTTTGTAATTGTCAACCAAAAACCTCCCCTTCTTTCACTTCAAATTGTTTATTTTCTATATATTTCAAATGCAATAATTTCAATTGACGTACGCATTTTTTTCATGAACAATATAAAGTATATGAATAGTATTATTTTATCAACAAATGTCATATTTTGCGATCATAAGTAGAAAGGGGTATATAATGTCTAGAGATAATACCCGTTATAATATAGATTATTTTTTGTTATTTATCGTCCTACTTTTAGGCGTTGTTAGCTGTTTGTCACTTTATACATTACAAGACTTTTTACCTGCGAAATTAATGGAAACAAAATTTTATTTAAGGCAAATAGTCTGGTATATACTAGGAGCATTTACGATAGTTGTTATGATGATTTTAGATTACGATCGTCTTCGTAAAGTTGCTTGGTTTTTATATGGTGTTGGTGTATTGTCTTTAGCAGGACTTTATGTGTTACCGGAAACCATTGCTTTAGAGCTGAACGGGGCAAGAGGCTGGTATCAAACTCCCTTTGGAACGATTCAACCAGCTGAATTTATGAAGGTATTTCTTATTATCATATTAGCTCACGTTATTACTTCTCATAATGAAAAAAGAAAAGAACCAAGATTTTTAGATGATATTTGGTTACTGTTAAAGATAACGCTTATTTCCATACCACCAATTGGACTTGTTGCCATGCAGCCTGACCTAGGTTCAGCAGTCGTATTTGCATCTATTGTAGGTTTTTTAGTCTTAGTTTCGGGAATTCGATGGAGAATTCTTTTGCTTATAGGTGCCTTAGTGGCTGCTCTGCTTGGAATGATAGCTGGACTTTATCTTCTTTTCCCGGAATTAGTAAACACGGTTTTAAAGGACACCATATTTGCCCACGTGTTTGAACGATTTGAAGCATTTTTTGATCCAAACCAAAATGCCGATCAATCTGGTTATCAAATTAACAAAGCCCTTCTAGCAATAGGATCTGGTCAATTGTTAGGTAAAGGATTAATGAATATTGAAGTTTATAACATACCTGAGCGTCATTCTGATATGATTTTTACCGTTATAGCTGAACAGGCCGGGTTTTTAGGTGCTAGCTTTGTTGTCACGTTGTTCTTTTTATTAATTTATCGTATTATTCATACAGCCCTTGCTTGTAAGGACCCATTTGGTAGCTACCTATGTACAGGTGTTGTAGGAATGATTACGTACCAAGTTATCCAAAACATTGGCATGTCCATTAAACTACTACCAATTACTGGCTTACCACTTCCTTTTATAAGTTCGGGAGGTAGTTCACTTATTGCTTATATGATGATGATAGGACTTGTTTTAAATGTTAAATCCCGAACAAGAACATATATGTTTGATGATTAAACACAGAAAGAGTGGAAAAGATATAGACAGCTTTTCCACTCTTTTCTTTTCGTGCATAGGACTTCTTTTAAATGTTAAACGAAATACGTAACTTTTTTATCAAATTCTTATGGAAAAGGTACATAGGAGGGTTATAGAAAATGAAATATGACATTATTGGCGATATACACGGATGTTTACACGAACTACAGGATTTATTTGATGCACTAGGTTATAGATGGGAAGGACAAATGCCTGTTCACCCTGAACAAAGAATACCAGTTTTTGTTGGAGATTTAACAGATAGAGGACCTGCTTCTATTAGAACCGTTCATTTCGTTTACGATTTAGTAATGGAATACCAAAAAGGAAAGTACGTACCTGGAAACCATTGTAATAAGCTTTACCGATTCTTAAAGGGGAACCCAGTAAAAGCACAACATGGTTTAGAAACAACTGTTGCAGAATATGAAGCTCTACCTAGAGAAGAAAAGGAAGAGGTAAAAAGAAAATTCATGTCCTTGTATGAGCAAGCAAACCTTTATGAAGAACTAAAAGAAGTAAATACTGTCGTTGCTCATGCAGGAATAAAAGAGGATATGATTGGAAGAAAGGATAAAAAGGTAGAAACTTTTGTATTTTATGGCGATATAACTGGAAAAACAGATGAAAAAGGTATGCCTGAGAGAAAAGATTGGGCAAAGCATTATAAAGGTGATAAATGGATTGTTTACGGGCATACCCCAATAAGAGAGCCTCGTTTCATAAACAAAACAGTAAATATTGATACAGGCTGTGTTTTTGGAGGGGCGTTAACAGCATTTCGTCTACCTGAAGAGAAAATAATTTCTGTTCCTTCCAAGCAACCATATAAGGAAGAAAAATTTCGAACCTACTCAGATTAAGCACGTTTAATCTGAGTAGGAATTAATAAGTAATTCAATATCGCGTGGAATTTCGGATTGTAAATGAATCCATTCCTCTTTAAAAGGATGTAAAAAAGAAAGCTTGTGACAATGTAGGGCTTGTCTCGTAATCCGATCCAATGACCCACCATAAAGATCATCCCCAAGAAGTGGGTGTCCTAAGTATGAAAAATGAACTCTAATTTGATGTGTCCTGCCTGTTTCTAACAACACCTTCACTACTGAAAACTGTTCATTCTCTTGCTCTACGTTGTAATGAGTTACTGCTCGTTGCCCATCCTCTCGTACTTCCCTTTCAATAATGGAAGTCGGTTTCCGACCAATCGGTTCATCAATTGTGCTAGTCTTTTCTAGAAGCTTTCCGGTAACAACTGCAGTGTAAGACCGCTTCACATTCCCTTCTTTTTGAGTAATAGATAAAAGCGAATGACTAAAGCGGTGTTTAGCAATTAATACCAATCCAGATGTATCTCTATCCAGTCGTGTTACAATATGTACAGTAAAGGTTAATTTGTTTTTTTCATAGTAGTGAATCAAGCCATTCGCTATTGTACCTCCGTGGTGCTGCCTAGAAGGGATTACTGGCACACCTGGCTGCTTGTCCAAAACAATAACATCTTCATCTTCATACACAATTTCAAGTGGCACAGGCTCTGGTTTTAACCATTCCCCTTTCCTTTCTTCTGGGAAAGTAATTTCTAACTTGTCTCCCACTTGCACTTTTGCTCGTACTGTTACAGGTACTTCGTTTAGTAAGATTGCCCCTTCAACTTTAATGACCTTTAACATTCTGCGCGAAAAAGCTCGTACAGAAATTAAATAGTCCCGTACGAGCATACCTTCCTGTTCTTTTTCTATTGTCCAATGCATGCTGTCACCTACTTTATCTACGTTCATCAGTAATAAACGAGTCATGAACTCTCTTCCAAAATGGAAATGGTCTAAACCGTGCAAATTTCACTTTTTCCTTTGCTACACGACACTCAATTGCTTTTACATCTTGGTAAGTTTTCGTAATATGATCAATAGTAATTAAAAAGCTTCGATCATTTAGTGGCTTTAACAAACACGTATGATGCTTTGGTAAAATTAGCGGTGAACCTACTGTACGGAAAACTCGGTTATTAATTGATGCCATTTCTGTAATTTGAATTGCTTCAATAGATGGATGAATAATGGCTCCGCCTAATGCTTTGTTGTAAGCCGTACTTCCTGATGGAGTGGAAATACATAATCCATCCCCTCGGAATGTTTCAAAATGTTCCCCTTTAATATCTACATCAAAAACAACGGACCCTTCTGCCGTTTTTACGGAACATTCATTTAATGCAAGAAAACGGTCTTCCCGTTCTCCTTTGTTCGGATGAATAATGATTTCTAATAACGGATATTCCACCACTTGAAACGGTGTTCGAGCAATTTCAATAATTAGCTTTTCCAACTCTTTCGGTAACCAATCCGCATAAAAACCTAAGTGGCCTGTATGGACACCAATGAAAGCCGTTTCCTTTAACCGGTGCACGTAGGAATGAAAAGCTTCAAGAAGCGTACCATCCCCTCCCACCGATATAACTAAGTCCGGTTCTTTTTCATTGTATTCAAGCTCAAACTCAATTAAGTAGTTTTTTATCTTGGAGCGGATTTCCTTTGAGGTCTTATCACCTTTACATTGTATAGCGAATTTCATTTTATCTTCCCCTCTTTATCAAAATCCATTATCCCTACCATGTTTATTTTTTTCCTGCTTTTTTCGAAATATTTGCTGTGCTTCTTGTATGTCATTACGAATAATAGACATTTCTTCATCTAATCGAAAAGCTGCCTCGGCTGCTCTCTTCAATCTACTTTGTATTTTTACAGGAATTTGTCCACTGTATTTATAGTTTAAGGAATGCTCATTCGTTGCCCAAAAATTCATAGCCAATGTACGAATTTGTATTTCAGCAAGTAGTAATTTTTCCCCGTGGATAGTCTCTACTGGATATTCGATTATAATATGATAAGAACGATATCCACTTTCCTTTTTATCACTTATGTAATCCTTCTCTTCTACTACCGTAAAGTCATTTCGATTTTTCAACATCGATCCTACGGCATATATATCATCTACAAACTGACAAACTACTCGTAATCCAGCAATATCTTGCATTTCTTTCTCTATTGTATTCATAGGCATCTGTTTTCTTCTTGCTTTTTCTAATATGCTCGATATCGGCTTTACCCGACCAGTGACAAATTCTATTGGAGAATGACTAGACTCATATTCATATTGTGATCTCATGCCTCTAAGCTTTACTTTTAATTCATCAACTGCTTGTTGGTACGGAGCTAAAAATGCTTCCCAATTCAATTTTCATCCCACCCTTTGCATGCAAAATAAATTGCTGGGCCAACCTATCGATACCAATTGTACCATAAAATATTCTGTTTCATTAGGATTTTACTAATGTTTGTACGGAACCCACTGGGACGAAAATACTTACCTCAATTACTATATGTATTCCTTGTCTAACCCCTATAATTGTAGGTAGCCATTTATACAAAAAGCTAAATCGTTGCAATCGTTTAATTTTTTGATTCATAATAGAATTAAAGTTAGACAGGCTAACAATAATCATATGTTGGAGGAAAAAAGGAATGTCCCAAGAAATCGAAATTGAATTTAAAAATCTTCTTACACAAGATGAATATAGAAAGTTACTACGTCTATTTGAACTTGATGAATCCCAGGCAACAAAACAAATTAATTATTATTTTGAAACAGATAGTTTTCACCTTAAGGAACATGGAACGGCACTACGAGTACGTGAGAAGGCAGGTCAATATGTGTTTACATTAAAACAACCTCACGAAAAGGGACTACTAGAGACCAACGAACCGCTAAGTAAAGAGGCTTTTCATAAATGTCAGCAGGGTGATATTAAATTACCTTATTCAATAGAAAAACAATTGAAAGCGCTTTCTGTACCAATCAGTCATTTGAAATACAAAGGCTCCTTAACTACTTTACGCATTGAAAAGGAATGGCAAAAGTGCTTACTCGTTTTAGATCATAGCTTTTACCACCAAACGGAAGATTATGAATTAGAATTAGAAGCCAAAGATTACGAATATGGACTACGTTTATTCGAACAACTTTTGAGGGAACATAACATAGAAAAAAGGAAAACGGAAAATAAAATAGAACGTTTTTTTCGTGCAAGTAAGTAATCAGATGATTTGCTATATTTCATTTTACGTTGCTACAATAAAGAAAACTTGGCTTTTCGCAAAAGAAAAAGCATAACATTATTAACTTTTAGTCAGGTACTGTATACTCTACTAGGTGATTTTGTATAAAGACATGGGAAGGGTAATAAAATGGATAAACAATATGGAACAATTTATGATGCTATCGGGGGTTTCGAAACAATTGAACGGTTAGTTGATGCTTTCTATTCCCGTGTAGAGAAACATCCTAATCTAAAACCAATTTTTCCAGATGACCTAACGGAAACAGCGAGAAAACAAAAGCAATTTTTAACTCAATTTTTTGGAGGACCACCTTTATATATTCAAGAACACGGACATCCAAGACTTAGAGCTAGACATATACCATTTGAAATAACTCCTACAAGAAGGGATGCTTGGTTAGACTGTATGGAGGAAGCTTTGGAGGAAGTAAACATAGAAGAGCCATACAGATCAGTAATGTTTGATCGATTAACGATGACAGCTACTCACATGATCAATACGCCCGAAGATGAGAAAGGGGGATCTCTGTGACTCGTAAAGATACTGGGCTTACCAGCAACATGAATAATAATGATGGCTCCCAGTATGGTTTTATTGATTTGTTAAATAAACCAGTTGAAATTTATGTTTTTATTGATCCTTTATGCCCTGAATGCTGGTCATTAGAGCCTATATTAAAAAAATTGACAATAGAATATGGACGGTTTTTTAAACTACGCCCCATTGTAAGTGGCAAACTAACTTCTTTAAATATTGAAAAACTAAAAACACCCACAAATATTGCCTAGGTGTGGGAAAAAACAGCTAGCCGGACTGGAATGAGTTGTGATGGGGATTTATGGTTTGAGAACCCAATTTCCTCCCCTTGGCTCACGTCTGTTGCCATCAAAGCAGCTGAATTACAAGGACGTAGACCGGGTATTGTTTTTTTACGAAAATTGCAGGAATATTTATTTGTCGATAAACTTAACATTTCTGATGAGGAAATACTAGTTCAGTGTGCACAAGAGGTAAATCTCGATATTGAGGAATTCCAAAAGGATCTACATTCCAATTCTGCTAAAAAAGCACTTCAATGTGACCTTAAACTAACTTCCGAAATGGATGTAGACCAAATCCCTACTATCGTTTTGTTTAACCAAAAAGATGAACAAGAAGGTGTAAAAGTAACTGGATTATATCCTTATGATGTATATGTAAAAGTACTTCATGAAGTGTTAGGGAAGAAACCTAGAAGTGCAGCCAAACCAAGTTTAGAAGAATTTTTACAGCATTACAAATTTGTTGCTACGAAAGAAATATCTGTTGTATTTGATTGGTCAGATGAAAAAACAGAGAAAGAAATGAAAAAGCTATTATTTAAGCAAGTGGTAGAAAAAGTACCTGCTAAATACGGGACTTTTTGGCGATATTTAGGATCAGAATAAGCCATTTCCTTATTCGGTCAAAATCCAAAAAAACCTTTTCCTCTATTAGGTGGAAAAGGTTTTTTGAATAAAGAAAGGAAGGATGATCAACGTTGTTCATCCTTCGATACGTCTATCCATCTATAAGGGGGATGGGAGAAAGTTCACGATGAACAAAGGGGTTTTGTTCGTTTATAAGTGACATCTTTCACAATAAATATAACAATCCAATTACTCTCACGCAATAGTTTTGTTCACTATTTCACAAATTTGTCACAGTTAAAGGATAGGCATGTTTTATTCCTCATTGCATATATATTTTAGTAATTAGGACTTTGGGGTGATGAAAAAGTGCCAAAACTGTTACCGTGGTTATTATTAATCATTTGTTCCATTACATTTGTTTTTAATTTATTTGGGTTAATGAATTTAATACCACGTATTCTTACTTTGCCTTTATTGTTTTTTTCCTTATATATGTTTATCTATACGTTACTCCATCGCAAAACCTTCAGGGGCTTTAGATAATCGTAAAAAAACAATATGGAAAGTACTATGTTCCCTTGGGTGATATACCGATGAGAATGTTATTCCTATAACAAATGAAGAGGGTGACCACGTCACCCTCCTTTTTTATGCTTTAAGTAAAGCCTCGAATTCGTTTAACTTTTCTTCAAATACATCAAGGGCACTTAAAATTGGTTGTTTTGAAGTCATATCCACTCCGGCTTGTTTCAAAACTTCTATTGGATAATCACTGCTACCTGCTTTTAAGAATTCTACATAGCGATTAACCGCTTCTTCTCCTTCATCCAATATTTTCGTGGCAAGCGTAGTTGCTGCTGCATAACCAGTAGCATATTGGTAGACGTAATAATTGTAATAGAAGTGAGGAATTCTAGCCCATTCCAGTCCAATTTTTTCATCAATAACAATGTTATTTCCGAAGTATTTTTTATTTAAATCATAGTAAAGTTGTGTTAATTTATCCGCTGTTAACGGTTCACCATTTTGCTCCCGTACATGAATATCATGTTCAAATTCCGCGAACATTGTTTGACGGAAAACCGTCCCTCTAAAGCCTTCTAGAAAATGGTTTAATAAATATAACTTTTTCTGCTTTTCATCTGTTTCTTTTAATAAATAATCATTAAGTAGCGCTTCGTTACAAGTAGATGCAACCTCTGCAACAAAAATAGAATAGTTTCCGTAGCGATACGGCTGATATTTACGAGTGTAATAACTATGAACGGAATGACCAAATTCATGGGCAAGCGTAAATAAGTTATTAATATTATCCTGCCAGTTCATTAAAATGTATGGATTCGTTCCATACACTCCTGAGGAATAAGCTCCACTTCTTTTTCCTTTATTTTCATCCACATCTACCCAGCGATTTTCAAAACCTTCTTTTAATATGTTTTGATATTCTTCTCCAAGTGGCTGTAGACCTTTTAACATTAGATCCTTTGCTTCTTCATATGGAATGTCCATATCAGCCTCTTGTACGAGAGGAACATACAAATCATACATATGAACATCGTCCAAACCTAAAACCTCTTTACGTAGCTCTACGTATTTATGAAGAAGTGGGAGTTTTTCGTTAACTGCCTCTACTAAATTATCGTATACAGCCTCTGGAATATTGTTTGCATTTAAAGCAGACTGTCGTGCAGAGTCATACTTGCGAACTTTTGCATAAAAATTATCCTTCTTAATTGTTCCGCTTAATGTAGAGGAAAACGTATTTTTAAATTTCCCAAACGTATCATACATAGCATTAAATGCATCTTCTCGGACTCTTCTATCCTTTGATTGTAAAAACTGAATATAACGTCCATGTGTTAAATCCAGTTCATTTCCTTCCTCATCTTTCACTGTTGGGAAGGCGATATCGGCATTGTTTAACATACCGAATGTTTGTTGAGGATTAGAAGTAACATCGGAAACTTCCGCCAACAATTCTTCTTCTTTTTCGCTTAAAATATGGGCACGCTGTCGCAACGTGTTTTCTAAGTAATGTTTATACACCTTTAATTCTTCATTTTGTTCAATAAATTTTTCTACTTCGTTATTTTCTAGCGTTAAAAGTTCTGGTACAATGAAGCTCATCGCACTCGAAGCTTGCGTAATAAGTGTTTCAGCCTTCGTATTTAATTCTTGGTAAAAAGAGTTAGTCGTATCTTGATCGTATCTCATGTGAGCATACGTATATAATTTTGCTAACCGTCCTGCTACATCATCCTGCAACTTCATTAGTTTTAATAACGTGTCAGCAGATTCCGTTACCTTACCTTGGAACTCCCCGACCTTTGGGTACAGCTTTTTAACTTCTTCAAATTCTCTTAACCACTCTTGATCTGTAGCAAAGATATCTTCTAATCTCCATGTGCGTTCAGCTGGTATATCTTCACGTTTTGGAATTTCTTTTGTGTTTTTAGCCAACTTCATTGCCTCCTTCTATGTTCTACTTACTACCTTTTCTTTATTTTAAGAAAAATTCCTGCTTATTTAAAGAACCTCATAAGAAAAGTCTAACCTGTTACCATACTTATTAACACAAACTCTATATTTATTCCTTTTTAAAACACCTCTTCTTACATTTTAATTTTCCATTTTCATTTTATTCTATCCTTTAATTGTTTTATGATATGTTGATCATTTTTTATCCCTTCTTCTAATGTTCGATAAAGTAAAATCTCTTTGCTTTTTTGAAAGGTGTTCTTATTCAGTTGTTTTAAATACCCCAATACCTTTAATAATTGAACGTACTCTTTTAGAGGCTCCTCGGATATTTTCCGAAAAGAAAAGATCATTTTCCTTTGTGAATAAAAAAGGAGTTTGTCATAGATATTATCAAGATGAAAGATTCCCCCAACCTGAAGAGGAACTACTATGTTAAGAAGGAATGATGATTGCCACATGTAAACAGGAGTTTGCACATGAAAATGATTAGGTATTGGAAGATGAATGAGGGATGGCAAATGTTGAGGGTGTAACCCTTTTGTATAAAGCCACTCAAAGTATTGTTGTTCTATATGTGAAAGGAATCGGTTTTTCTGAGTTCTAATAAGGATTTTCTCCTTTAACCAGCAAGAATAAAGCTTCTGTATGGATAACAAACCCTCTTTAAATAAATCATAAAAACACAACTGGGCAAGAGGGCGGGTTACCATGTTACCATATACTTTTGTTTTGAGTGGATACGGGTTAGATATAGAGGTGAGCATGTTCGTGCGGGGGCAATAACTCAATAAAATAGGGTAGTTATTACTAGCAAATTGTTGAAAAAATAATTGCTCAAAGGGTTTTAAAACAGCAAGATTTCCCCCTCTTAATTTTATTCTTTCTTTTCCAATAATCCAGATAGGTTGAATGCCTATTCGTAAATATCCCTTTGTTCTTTTTTGTAATATTTCCTCGGAAATAAGTGCACATTGAAACTCGACTGCACAGTAACGAGAACCCACCTTTACTAAAATATCAGGTCGTTGTTTTATTTTTTCTATATAAGGCTCTAAGGCTACTTCTAGCCCTCCCTGTTGTTTTAACCAATTATACAAGTCTAACTTACCTTTTTCATGATATTCTCCTTCCCCTTGCCCTAAAGCACAACCATCTAACTGTTCGTGTGCAAAATGAGGGATTACCTTTTGACCAATACGCATGATGACCCCTCTTTTACATACTGGACAATAAAATTTCTTGCCCTTATGTTTTCTCGCTTCCTCCCTTGATAAATCAGGTAAAATAATACGATTTCCTATTTCATCAATCGCTGCAAATATTGTCCTCACCTCCAAAATTCATGTGAATCTCTTTTCTCCATTTTTTATACAAACCCTTCTTTCTGTTTCTTTTGAAAATACTCTTTTCTTCGTTATGAGTTGGAGTAAATATAAAAAAGCTGAACCAAAGATAAATTAAATCCTTTAGTTCAGCAAGTAAAAAATGAAATTTTATAAAAGTGGAGACAACAACCTGCACATCGACTCATAAAGTCTCATAAAAATAGATCGTTTTTTAAACTCCTTAAAATTAATTTCTGTAGAATGCTCTACATCAGACAAATAATCTTGCACAAGCTTCTCTGTACTTTGTGTACGATATAGAAAAGCATTTACCTCAAAATTTAAATGAAAGCTTCTCATGTCCATATTAGAAGTACCTATGGATGCAAGCTCTTCATCTACAATCATTATTTTGCTGTGCATAAAGCCTTCCTTATATTGATAAATTTTAACTCCAGCCTCTAACAATTCTGGGTAATATGACTGGGAAGCATAATATACAATCTTTTTATCGGGACGATTTGGAACAAGCAACCTTACATCTACTCCACTAAGAGCAGCTACCTTTAGTGCTGATAAAATATCATCGTCTGGAATAAAGTATGGGGAAGCAATCCAAATGGAATGTTTCGCAGACATCATCATAGAAAAGAATAGTATTTTAATCATTTCCCATTGATTGTCTGGACCTCCAGCAATAAGCTGAACCCCTCCTAAAGAGTCTTTATCTATTTGTTCAGGTGACAAGTAATGTTCCTTTAATAATGTTTTTCCGGTCATGTAGAACCAATCTTGCAAAAAAATAATTTGTAGACTACGAACTGCTTCTCCTCTTATAAAAAGATGAGTATCACGCCAATTTCCGTAATATTCATCCCTACCCATATACTCATCCCCGATATTCAAACCACCAACAAAACCAATCTTTCCATCTATCACAATAATTTTTCGGTGGTTTCGGAAATTGATCTTATTATTTAAAAAAGGTAATTTTACAGGAGCAAACGGAACTACCTCTACACCAGCTCTACTTAATTCATCCTTATAATGTTGTGATAACTGCCAGCTTCCTACTGCATCATACAAAAACCTAACTTCTACTCCGGCTTTTGCTTTTTCAATTAAAATATCTTTAATTTCATTTCCTAACGTGTCATTTCGAACAATATAAAATTCAAGATGTATATGATGTTTTGCCTTTTGTAACTCATCCAAAATTTTGGGGAATGCCTGTATTCCATTCGTTAACACCTTCGTCTCTGTATTAAAGGAAATCGGTAAATTACCCATTTTTTGAGCTAAACGAAATAACATTCGTTGATGGTCCCCCATCTGCTCCATCTCTTGTTCGTTAAAAAAACGACTACCTTCAACACGTTTGTAGGTTTGTTCATCTAATTCAGCTTTTTGCGCAAACATTTTTTGTTTGCGATAATTCCGTCCAAATAATATGTAAAAAAAGAATCCGACTACTGGAAAAGCTGCCAAGACGAGCAACCAATTGAGTGTTTGTCTAGGATTTCTATTTTCTATAAAAATTAAAAAAGAAATTAGAATGACAGATATCGAAATAAAGACAGATAAGGATGGGATAAACCATCCATCCCAATAATCATTCGTGAAATATAGGAAAGTAATGACTAGTGCTATAAATAATAACAGCTGAATGCGTTTAAACATATGTGTGTACCGCCCTTATTTTATCATCTATACATAATTTACGATTACCAATATTCCTATGTTTCATCATAATTTAAAATTCGATAAGAAGAAATACATTTAACGAAAATTCCCTTTTTTTTCTCAAAATAAAAAACCCTTGTCAAATACTAAGACAAGGGAAACTATTTCATTTCAATTTAATTAGGAAAATGTGTTTTTAAAGTGGCTAATGCATTTTCACTATAAATCAACTTTCCATACTCCTCAAGTCGATGAATAGTCATTCCGCTTTCTTCACCAAACTCTAAAATAAAGCTCAATATATTTTCTTGTGCATCATCATCTAACGTGTCCTCTTCAAATTCAATAAATAAATAATAAGAAGAGTCATGGTGATATAAGCTATCTTTGTAATATTCCAGTGATTGAATAGACTGACTTAAACGAATAACGTGCTCAATGTCCTGAAAACGAATCATAATGGAGAAACTTTCAAATTCCCCTTCTTCTTCTTTATCAACATCGTCTATTTCTTCTTCTGTGTTCTTTTGATTTAAAAAGTTACCTTTATCAAGTAAGGATTCTACTTTTTCATCAATAGGAAGGTCAATGATTTTATCAGTATCTGAAGGTAGCTCAAGTTTGTGCCCATCTTTGGAAAGCTGTGCTTTCGTTACAACAATTTCTAATCCTTTATCCATAGCTTGAACTTGTATCCATAAAGGACCATCTATAATAAATTCTTCTTCTTCATTTACTTCATCCATTACTTCCCAAAACAGTTGTTCACTTTTATCACGATTATACCAAATTTCTTCTCGGTCAAATCCTCTATCTTCTATATCCATGTAAGATATATAAAACTTAACCGTGTTCTCATTAATACGTTCAATTTCCACTGGACCTCTCTCCCTTCTACCCCATGAAATTTTCTTAACCTAAGGATATAAAGTAAACTTATTCAAAACTAAGACCTTAGGCGAAGTTGATAACTTAGTTGCCCTTATCAATCGTGTTTTTCTCCATCTATTTATCATTGATAAAACACGAAATAACTTTGATAAGGAATAAAATAATCCTTAAAACAAATGTAGTAAGTTTGAGAATTATATGATAAAAATTGATTATTTATTTAATTGATTAGTACTTTTTTTCCCTAATTAGAAAACCTTTAATCCAAAAAAAAGATTCTTTTATCCTATTTTATGATAGATAAGAATAAATTGAAAATATAAATGCTTATTTTCGATAAAAACAAGCGAATGTCTATTTGTAATTCTTGACAATCTAAAATCATTCATCTATATTTGTTTAAGTTAAAGACAGATATTCACTTGGGATTAATGTATTATTTTAACCTATTTCAATCTTTTTGTCACCTTGTTGGGGGAGGTTTGGTTTGTGGATTTTTTGGACATAGAGACAATAAAAGCCATTTTAATCATTATTGGAATTGATATTGTACTTGGTGGAGATAACGCAATTGTTATTGCTCTTGCTAGTAGAAATCTCCCAGAAAAGCAAAGAAATAAAGCTATTCTTTGGGGTACTGGACTTGCAATTGGTATTCGTGTTCTTCTAACAGCAGTTGCTTTATACTTATTGCAAATACCATTCTTAAAACTTATTGGTGGTATTCTCCTAATCTATATCGCAATCAAGTTACTCGTCGATAAAGAAGATGAACCTGAGATACAAGCAAAAGATGGTCTCTTATCTGCTATCAAAACAATCGTATTTGCTGATATTGTCATGGGATTCGACAATGTTCTTGCTATTGCTGGGGCATCTCATGGACACATAGAGTTAGTCATTATTGGTTTACTAGTTTCCGTACCTATCATTATTTGGGGAAGTAAGCTTATTCTACACTTTATGGAAAAATTCCCAATCCTAGTCTATATCGGAGCAGCCATACTTGCTTATACTGCCTCTGAGATGATCCTAGGCGAAAAAAGACTTGAACCATTTTTCGAGCATTATCATTTCTTACATTACTTATTACCAATTGCATCCATATCATTGGTTATTTTCATAGGTTACTTGTTTGACAGAAAAAAAGTGAAAACAATTTAATAATGAGAGAAAAAACTCCGCAATTTATATTGCGGAGTTTTTTGAGCACTTGATGGGCTCACGTTAAACGAAGCCTTTTTCTAGTTAACTAAGCGTTGTGCTTCACGTAATTGAAATGTTCTAACAGTTCTAGGTAGGAAACGACGAATTTCATCTTCATTGTAACCAACTTGAAGTCTTTTTTCATCTAAAATAATTGGACGACGTAACAACCCTGGATTTTTTTGAATAAGTTCAATTAAATCTTTTAATGGAAGTTGCTCTAAATTAACTTCTAACTCTTGAAACACTTTTGAACAAGTAGAAATTATTTCATCTGTTCCATCCTCCGTCATTCGCAACACTTCTTTAATTTCTGTTACTGTTAGAGGTTCTGAAAATATATTTCTTTCTGTAAAGGGAATGTTATGTTCTTCCAACCAAGCACGAGCTTTTCGACAAGATGTACAACTTGGTGACGTAAATAAAGTAACCATATGACACACTCCTTTAAAAGGAATCATTTTTTAATAAATATCTCTTATTAAATTATAATTAATTTAATCTAGATGCGTACATTCATAGTATACTACAATTCCACTGATAAAGGTAGGGTATAAATAATAATTATCAAAGTTTGTTCAGTTTTTCGCATGTTTAATCTTTATATACCCTGTAAGCTACAAATGAAACCCTTTTAAGTAAAAAAGAATGAAATTCCAAATACCTTTTAGCAAACAAATGAAAAATGATCTACCCTAATAGGTAGACCACTTTTAGTATAGTTGTACTTTATGCTTCTAAATTATCAAAGATATTGCTATCTCGATCTTTATCAATTTTTAAAACCTCATCAACGGGTTGATAAGACTTACCATAGATTTCTTTGTCCTTGTACGTATGAATATCTTCATACATTTTTTTCATTTTCTCATAAATCTCTTCTTCTGAATCATTGCCAGGAGACCAATATAATATTTCCATTTGGTTAATTTCATTCGTTGCAAGGGAACGTCTAGTGTAGCCAATTGATTGTGCATGCTTGAACCCTTCACGTTGATAAAAATGAAGCCTTTTTTCTGAGTCACTATCCTCATAGTCAATTGGTTCTACCTCTAAAATAATCGGTTTTCCTTTTGCTTTTAATTTTTCCATGATTTTATGACCAATACCCTGTCCCCTAGATTCTTTGGAAACGTAGACATAATCAATAAAAATAAAGGATTGAAACTCCGCATACATTAATACATGGTATTTCCCTTCATCTTTATAGTAAACATCTCCCTTTTCCTTCAGTAATCTTTCCATATGTTCCTGGGACTTCATTTCCTCAATCGGGAAATATTGATTCAATTTTTCATACCAATTCATTGATCTACTCCTTCTTCGTATTTACCATCTATAATTATAACGAACCTTTCCCAATTTGTTAAATGAATTGGAAAATGACGTACAGTACTATTCAAATCTTTTATAGCATACCTCTTTAAAAAAGGATTATGTTAACGTACAATTATCTTATGAAGATAAGGAGGCGAAAGTATGGGCCAGTTTTTATTGGAGTTAAGTATACTGGGATTCTTAGTTATTGGTTTAACGGCATTTTCTGCTGTTATTGTCCAGTTTTTTGGTGAAAAAATCTTCGGTAAAAAGAAAGAAAGTTATCACACTTCCCAATCGTCATCTATTCAAACAAATTGGAAATCAGTTGGTGGACGGAAATAAACACATTCTTTTATACATACAAAGTAAGAAAGGGACAACCTAATCGGTTGCCCCTTTTTCTTTTAGTTTAATGGAGTATAATCAACATTTGGTGAGTACTTGTTTGTTGCGTTCCAAATAAGAAACTCATTAACTCCACCTTCATTTAATGCCCTAATTTGAGCTTCTACTTCCGCTTTATCATATTGCGTAACAGCTCCGCCAGAATACAACCACGGCGCTTCAAAATCTTGAATCCATGGTCTAGAAACTGGTGGATTTTCTAGTTCCCCTAAGCGCTCGTTTTCCACTTTTACATACTCCTGTGTCAATCGATATGGCTCTTTGTCAGGGAAAGGAATTCCAAAATAACTAGTCCAGTGACTAGGATAAATCATTGACGAAATGACGTCAACGTTATCTGATATTTTCGAGAAGTTTTGACCAATCCCAGGTGCTTCTGGAATTGTAGCAGAATAACCAAAAATATCTACTGAAACATCCACACCATATTCGTGTAAGCTTTCCCTTGCATAGGCAACGAAGTCTGTGACAGCTGTAACACGTTTTTGGACATTATCAATGTCTAAATCAGCATAGTCACCCTCACTGTATTGCAACTCAGTATCACGTCGTTCAAATCCTTCTGGGAAACGAACATAATCAAATTGGATGTCTTGGAACCCTAATTCGGCCGCCATTTTTGCAATACCAACGTTATAATCCCAAACTTCTTTCATAAATGGGTTAACGAATGCTTCATTACGACTATTTTTCCATACTGTCCCATTTTGCTTAAAGGATAGGTCAGGACGTTTCTCAGCTAACATCGAATCCTTAAACACAACAACACGTGCAATTGGGTAAATTCCTTCTTTTTCTAGCTGTTTTAATAACTCTCTTGGATCCTTTATATAATTTTGAGCGATATCATAATAAGGAGAGTTCTCATCTGGTTTAAAAGTTAAATTCCCATGGTCTTCTTTTACATCAATTACCATCGCGTTTAAATCAGTATCTTTAACTAAAGATAACAGACCTTCAAACCTACTGCCACCAGCTGATGGTCCTGTTACATAGATACCCCTTACAGCGTCTGGATATTCAAATGTTAATCCTGAATCAAACGTAAATCGTGCAATTTTTTCAGGTAGCGAACGTTTTTGAAGAGCTACCTCAGATGCGCTATGAAGCTTGGCAATTCTCGCTTCTTCTTCTGCATTTACAGATTGGAAGAAGAAAAGCGTTGAGCAAAAAGTAATTACCGTTATTAGTATCCAACTTCTGAGTTGCTTAAAGTTTTGCAAAGTCATCAAACTCCCAATTAGTATTTGTATAAATATATTATAGTAGAAGTTTGGTTTGATTTGGTGACTTTTTTTAATTTTCTCCAGTAAATTTTTTTTATACAAAGATGAAGGATATGTACGATACTTTTATTTTTTTTTTAAAAAAACCTCATCCATTAAGATGAGGTTTTTTTCACTTATTTGTTTTCTAAGTCTGCTTTGTATTGTTCAAATTCCTTAGTTGTACACAGAACCCAATGATCAGGACGAATTTCTCTAAATTCTGGTTCTTCACTTGTGTCATGTGTAGCAGGATCATAAGCAATACGTTTACGGCTACGCTCATAATCCGGATCTGGTAATGGAATAGCAGATAATAAAGATTTTGTATAAGGATGAATTGGGTTCTTATACAATTCATCACTTCCTGCTAATTCAACCATTTTACCAAAATACATTACACCAATACGGTCACTAATATATTTAACCATTGACAAGTCATGAGCGATAAATAAATATGTTAAACCGTGTTCTTTTTGCAGTTCCTTCATAAGGTTTACTACTTGCGCTTGGATAGATACATCCAAAGCGGAAATAGGCTCATCGGCAATGATAAATTCAGGTTCAACTGCTAAAGCACGGGCGATTCCGATTCTTTGGCGCTGTCCACCACTAAATTCGTGGGGATAACGGTTGGCATGCTCTTTGTTTAAACCTACTGTTTCCAATAGTTCTCTTACTCTCGCAGTACGTTCTTTATCATCTTTAACAAGACCATGGATGTCAAGACCTTCCGAAATTATCTCTTTTACAGTCATTCTCGGATTTAAAGAAGCATAAGGATCCTGAAATATCATTTGCATTTTACGGTTGAACTTTTTAAGATCTGTTTTTGATTTTTTATTGTGAACATCTTCACCATTAAATAAAACTTCACCGTCAGTAGCATCATAAAGGCGAATAATTGTACGACCAGTTGTTGATTTTCCACAACCTGATTCACCAACTAGACCGAATGTTTCTCCCTTTTTAATATCGAAAGTGATGCCGTCAACAGCTTTAACTATACTATGGCGACCAGTTTTGAAATATTGTTTTAGATTTTTAACTTCTAATAATTTTTCCTGGCTCATGACTCATCACCTTTCTCGATAAATTCCTCCGCAAGTTCACCAGTTTTAGCAAAACCTTGCATACGACGTTTTACAGCCGCTGGTGGTTCTACCTTTGGTGCATCCTCGTGAAGCAACCATGTAGCTGCATAATGAGTATCAGAAACTTTAAACATTGGTGGTTCCATCTCAGTATCAATTTTCATGACATAAGGGTTACGAGGTGCAAACGCATCTCCAACAGGTGGGTGAATCAAATCAGGTGGTGTTCCTGGAATTGCAATTAATTGATCTTCTCCACTATCAAGAGTTGGCATTGAACCTAAAAGACCCCAAGTGTAAGGGTGTTTTGGATTGTAGAAAATATCATCTACAGTACCAATTTCAACAATCTTACCCGCATACATTACCGCAACACGATCAGCAACGTTCGCTACCACACCTAAATCATGTGTAATGAATATGATCGATGCGTCCGTTTTTTGCTGTAAATCTTTCATTAATTCTAAAATTTGTGCTTGAATAGTAACATCTAATGCTGTAGTTGGCTCATCTGCAAGCAAAATTTTAGGGTTACAAGCAAGTGCAATAGCAATAACAACACGTTGACGCATACCACCAGAAAATTGGTGAGGGTATTGTTCAATTCTTTCCTTAGGATTCGGAATACCTACAAGTTCTAGTAGTTCAATTGCACGTTCTTTTGCTTTCGCTTTACCCATTTTTTGGTGCTTAATTAAACCCTCCATGATTTGGTTGCCGACTTTCATCGTAGGGTTTAATGATGTCATTGGATCTTGGAAAATCATTGAAATGTCACGTCCGCGGATTTTAGACATTTCTTTATCTTTCAGTTTCGTTAAGTCTTTTCCATCAAACAAAATTTCTCCTGATTCAATACGTCCTGGAGGGTTTGGAATTAGTCCCATTAATGCTTTTGTAGTTACAGATTTACCTGAACCTGACTCACCTACAATAGCAAGTGTTTCACCTTTTCGAAGGTCAAAATTAACACCACGAACAGCCTGAACACTTCCACCATACGTATCAAAAGTTACTTTTAAATCTTTTACTTCAAGTATTTTTTCCATTATCTGCACCTACCTTTCCTAATCACGCATTTTCGGATCTAAAGCATCCCTTAAACCATCAGCAAGCATGTTGAATCCAATCATTAATGTTGAAATAATAAGAGATGGGAATAACAACATAAATGGATATATTTGATACGAGTCAAATGCTTGGTCAATAAGCGTACCTAAAGATGCGAACGGCGGTTGTAATCCTAGACCAATAAAGCTTAAGAATGACTCGAAGAAAATAGCTCCTGGGATGGTAAACATTGTATTAATAACAATAATTCCAGTTACGTTTGGAACTAAGTGTTTACCTAATATCCGTTTATCGTTTGAACCTAATGTTTTAGCAGCAAGTACAAACTCTTGGTTCTTTAGTTTCAGTACTTGCCCCCGCACAATCCGGGCCATTCCGGTCCATCCTGTAATGGTTAAGGCTAACGTGATTGCCATTAAACCAGGGTCTAATACGATAATCATCAAAATAACAACGACTAAATTTGGTATACCAACTAATACTTCAATAAAACGTTGCATGTAGTTATCTACTCTTCCACCATAATAAGCGGAAACTCCACCATAAATAACACCAATTATCATATCAATTGCAGCTGCTAAAATACCGATGTATAAGGAAATTTGTGTACCTTCCCATACACGTGTCCATAAGTCACGGCCCATGGCATCAGCACCAAACCAGTAATAACGGTCTTCTAGCCCACGGGTAGCATACTCATCAATATATAGTTCAACTTCTGCTAGTTCACCTGTACTTTCATTACCTTCACTAACTACTGTAACTCTAACATGTTCATCTTCAACCTTAAACACGCTCAAGCCTTTTTCAATTGCTTGTTCAGATGTTGGTCCTTGAACGTACCAAGCATGTTTACCATCAAACAATTCCATCCACTCTAAACCTTGTACTCTAGGTGGTAAATTTTTAGCTTCATACAAAGCATCCGTACCCTCATACTTGTTCATATGCGGGCCAACAAATGCCATAAAGAAAATAATTACAAGAAAAATTAAACCGAGTATCGCAGCTTTGTTTTTACGAAGACGAATCCAAGCGTCCTTCCAGAAGGAAAGTTCAGGACGAGTTAGCTCTTCACTTTTTTCTGCTGATAACTCAATTGGCTGGAATAAATCTTTGGATAGTTTTTCGTTATCTTTGGCCATTAGTCCTTACCTCCTACACGGATTCTTGGATCAATTACTCCATAAAGTAAATCCACTACTAAAATAACTGCTACAAATAAAATGGAGAAAAACATTGTTGTACCCATGATCATTGGATAGTCATTCGTGTTAATAGAACGTACGAATTGTTCTCCTAATCCTGGAATAGCAAAAATTTGCTCTATAACTAGTGTTCCTGTCATCAAACTTACAGTCATTGGTCCAATAACAGTGATTACAGGAATTAATGCGTTACGCATGGCATGTCCAAACATAATTTTTGACTTACCTAAACCTTTAGCACGTGCTAGTTCGATATAATCAGAACCTAACACTTCTAACATTTCTGTACGCATAAAACGAGCACAAATTGCCATTGGGAAAATAGCAAGTGCTATCGTAGGTAATATTGTATACTCAAATCCTTCCCAGAACGAAACAGGCAATATTTGCCATCTTACAGCCAAATAATATTGAAGTAAACCAGCAAATACGAATGATGGAATGGAAATACCTATAATTGCTACAAATCCAGCTACATAGTCCACCCAAGAATTATGTCTTATAGCAGCAACCATTCCAAGTATAATTCCTAATATAGTACCTACAACCATTGCTTGAAACCCTAAATGGGCCGATGGACCAATACGATCCATTATTAGATCTGTTACATTTCGGTTATCAAATTGAAAGGAAACACCTAAGTCTCCTTGAAATAGCCCAGCGATATATTTGATATATTGAACAGGGACAGGGTCATTAAGTCCATAACGGTCTTTTAAGATTTCCAGCTGTGCCGGCGTTGCCTTTGTAGCTACATCCGTAAACGGAGTACCTGGCAATAGCTTCATTAAGAAAAACGTTGCTGTTGCAATAATGAACAAAGTTATGAACATATATACAAGTCGTTGCAATATATATCTCGCCATCTGCTACACCTCCTGAAGTAGTTTCTAAAATTCTTCAATATTCGAAATATTTCTGCATAAGGGAAAAAGAGAGTATATGCCTATTATGACACGACACATACTCTCTTTCCATAGTAAATCTATTATTTTAGTACTGTTTATTTTTGGATATCTACATATTTGTAGCTGTAGTCAGCACCGTAAGGGTTTAATACTTCCATACCTTTTACATATGGCTTAGAAAGTAAAGCACGCTCACGTTGGAATACTGGTGCGATTGCTACTTCGTCTAAAGCAATTTTCTCAGCTTCTTGCATAGCTTCGAAACGCTCTACTGGCTTCATAGCAAGTTCACCTTTAACAGATTTAACAAGTTTGTCATACTCTGCATTTCCGTAACCCATTTCGTTGTTAGGACCGTCAGTTACCCAAAGGTCAACGAATGAGATAGCGTCCATGTAGTCAGGACCCCAACCAGAGAATACTAACTCGTACTCACCAGCTTTAGTTACTTCTAAACGCTCTTGGAACGGAAGGTTCTTAAGAGTTAGAGTTAAACCATCAAGGTTTTTCTCAAGTTCGTTTTTGAAGAATTCAGTGATAAGTGTACCGATATCAGAGTCACCAGAAATGAATGAAATTTCTACTTCTTCAAATCCTAGTTCTTCTTTAGCAGCAGCCCATGCTTCTTTAGCAGCGTCTACATCATAAGTTAAGATGTCGCCATATTTAGCACGGAAATCTTCACCAGTTTCAGGATGTGTAACAAATCCGCTTGGTACGAAGTAGTCAGCTGGAACAGAAGAGTTACCATAAACTACATCGATAAACGCTTGCTTGTCAAACGCTTGTGCAATTGCACGACGGAAGTTTTCGTTTTGCATATATTCACCTTTAGTAACTGAGTCTTGGTTAAACTTCAACCAGAACACAACAGTTTCAGGCATAGAAATGAATTCAGAGCTTGTTTGGTACTTATCGATAAAGTCACCAGATAAACCTACACGGTCAATTTGACCAGTTTCATAAAGACCTACAGCAGTTGCAGTATCTTTAACAACCTGTACGTTGATGCCAGAAAGATTTACACTTGCAGCATCCCAGTATTGTTCGTTCTTTTCAAATACAAATTTTTCTTCGTGAGCCCATTCAGTCATAACGAAAGGACCGTTGAATAATAGGTTTTCTACTTCAAGAGCAAAGTTTTCACCTTGTGCTTCTACGAACTCTTGGTTAAGAGGGTAGAAAGTTGGGAATGCAGCAAATGATTCGAAATATGGAGTTGCTTTAGCAAGTTCAACTACTAGAGTGTAGTCGTCTTCAGCAGTTACTCCTAATTCTTCAACTGCAAGATCACCAGCGTTTACTTCTTCTGCATTTTTAATTACGCCATTCATTAGGTATGGAGCGTAGAAAGATGCAGTTTCTGGGTCGATAGCACGTTGCCATGAATATACGAAGTCGTGAGCTGTTACAGGGTCACCGTTAGACCATTTAGCGTCTTCACGTAAATGGAAAGTCCAAGTTAAACCATCTTCACTTACTTCTGTGTCTTCTTTAACTGCGATACCTGATACTAGTTCTTCTCCACCAGGTCCTAGGCGGTAAAGACCTTCATATACAGTATCTTGATATTGAATACTTACAGAGTCCTCAGCTTGTGCTGGGTCCATTGTAGGAATTTCAGATGAATCAAGAATGTTAAGTACTTTTGGCTCATCAGACTCTTCTGGAGTTTCTGCTGGAGTTTCAGTAGAATCACCGTTGTCTGCTGGCTCTTCTTGTGCATCGTCGTCCCCGCCAGAACATGCAGCTAGGAACAAACTTAGTACTAGACCAAGTACTAAAAGCAATGACCATTTTGTTTTCTTCATGTCTTAATGACCTCCCCTTAAAAATAAAATTTTCTGATTTTTTTGTAGATATGTCGTCTACGAAATAAATTATACAAGTTTTCAAACTATTTTGCACCAGTTTTTTTGAAAAAAATTACGAAACCCTTAATTATGTTACGTTCTCATGACATAAAATAGGACTATAGACCCATACATATTTACAATCAAACAGGCTATTATTTCTGAAAATTATGGTAATTGTATAAAATATTTCATTTTTCAATGTTTATAATTATATTTTGATATATTATGCATATCCTATACATTATTCTTAAATTGAAGAATTTTCTGTCATTTACAATTACTGTTTTGAATAATACAAACCTCCATTAATCATGCTATAATTTGTAAGAGTTTTGTGGAGAGGAGACGAAAAATATTGGAAATATTTAAAAATAGATGGATTTTATTACTAACCAATATACTATTAGCTTTACTTTTCTTTTTTCTTTTAGCACCGAGCAATGATTTTGTGCATTTCATAAATATTCTTTTTTATATTTCCTTTTTTTATTTAATATCTGGTCTAATTTTGTTTGTCATCAAAGGAAAGTTTTTTGATGCAATATCGCATAGCTTCAAAAAGGTATTTCGTAGTATATCGAAAAAAAGAGATTATTTAGATGATCCGGATAGTGAACCTGCTCCATCTGATAAAATTAATGAATCATTTATGAAAATGTTACTTTTTCAAGGGTTTATACTTATTTTCTTTGTTGCTGTTTTGCTTCTTATCTTCTATTGGAAGTAGAATGTTGCTTTTTTCAAAAAAAAAAACTATAATTTATAAAAAATATCATTAAAACGTTGAAAAAGTGTTAGTACGTTTTCCCCTCTGCTTAACAGAGAGCCTGGATTGCTGGAAACAGGTAGCATGGGTAAACAGAAATTGGGGCTTTGGAGTTTATGTCTACATAGCATCGCAAAACCAAGCGTTATTGGTATCTAAGTGATCTTTATTTTATATAAAGATAATTAGGGTGGCACCGCGGTTCATTCGTCCCTTATATGGGGATGAATGGGCCTTTTTATATGCAA
This sequence comes from Salirhabdus euzebyi, assembly GCF_014207435.1. Taxonomy (GTDB): domain Bacteria; phylum Bacillota; class Bacilli; order Bacillales; family Alkalibacillaceae; genus Salirhabdus; species Salirhabdus euzebyi. The sequence goes on along the minus strand of NZ_JACHGH010000004.1, from coordinate 34,009 downwards.
AAAATTCAAACATGAGGTGAAAAAAGTGAAAACAATATTTTCTGGAATTCAACCTACAGGAACCCTTACAATCGGAAATTATTTAGGAGCTATGAAACAGTTTGTAGAGCTTCAACATGATTATAATTGTTATTTCTGCATTGTTGATGAACATGCCATTACGGTTCCACAAGAGCGGATTAAACTAAGAGATAATATCCGATCGCTCGCTGCTTTATATTTAGCCTCAGGTATTAACCCTGAGAAATCAACATTGTTCATCCAATCAGAAGTTTCGGCCCATACACAACTAGGCTGGATGTTACAATGTGTCGCATATATTGGCGAATTAGAAAGAATGACTCAATTTAAAGATAAATCTACCGGAAAAGAAGCTGTTTCCGCAGGCTTACTTACTTATCCCCCTCTAATGGCTGCAGATATCCTTTTATATAACACGGATATTGTTCCTGTTGGGGATGACCAAAAACAGCATATTGAGTTAACTAGAGATCTAGCCGAGCGTTTTAACCGAAAGTATAACGACATATTCACCATACCTGAGCCACGCATTCCAAAGGTTGGAGCAAGAATCATGTCACTCCAAAATCCTACCAAGAAAATGAGTAAATCAGATGAAAATCAAAAGGCGACCATTTTTATGCTAGATGATGAGAAAAAAATTGAAAAGAAAATTAAAAGTGCAGTGACTGATTCAGTAGGAACCGTACAATATGATCCAGAAAACCGTCCTGGTATATCCAGTTTGTTAACCATCTATTCAAGTTTTACTGACGAAAAAGTAGAGACAATTGTAGAAAGATACGAAGGAAAAGGTTATGGGGAGTTTAAACAAGATCTAGCAGAAAAGGTTGTAGACGTTTTATCTCCTATTCAAAAACGATACTACGAGCTTGTTGAATCAGCAGAGTTAGACACGGTTTTAGATAATGGTGCTGACAAAGCGGAAGAGCAAGCATCCAAAATGCTCCAAAAAGCGAAAAAGGCTATGGGTCTAGGCCGAGTGAAGAAAAACAAATAGCCCATAAACACAAGAAAGCTGGAATTAAAAATTCCAGCTTTCTTCATTATTATATATCCTTTAAAAAAATGCTTGGTTGGATGAATTCACTTCTCCATTTTCCAACTCCCATAACTTTTCAAAAAATGGTTGACCTCTGACCATTTTTCTACACAATTCCTCATGGGTTGTTGACCATCCACCTTTTAATCCTTTAAAAAGCTCTTTCCAAACTTGTTCAAAACCCATTTGTTGAATGGATTGATATTGATCTGGATCCCACTCTGTTAACCAATACCTTAATTCAGCTAGATCGGCAGTTTGTTTCATTTGATCTAACATCATCATTAGTAACTGTTTTAACTGTCTCTCTTTTCTAGTTAGCCCAATCATTTCATCTGGGGGTAATGAAAGTGTATGATATTCTTTTCCATACTGTTCTTTCGAAAAAGAGAAATTAACAGGTTCTAATTTTTCAATCATGTCATAAACAAGTCTTTCCTGTCTAGGTATTAAGCGGCTTTTTCTAATCGGTAATGTGTAACCCATCGTGTCTACAGCAACAATAGACTTTCCATTTGTTGCTACAAAAGCATATTCTAAAGGAATACGCTCCTGGTTTTTTCGTAAGTACGCCCGTTGGTATACACTATCCAGTAAATCTTTCGGTAAATCTTGGAGGTCATTTTCAATGTAATCAAATAATGTTTCTGTTACATAGATTAACGGTACTTGGTCTAGGAGTTCAATACCGTCTTCTTTACGCCACTCATGAAAGTGACAAACGTTATATCCATTCTCTTCCCCTTCAAACCAGTTCACCCAAACATCATGTAAGTACATCATCCAAGACCCTCGCTTTACTATAATCGTCTTTTCTATAGTTCATTATTGGCTAGGAATGGAATTTTTATTCTATCTAACCTAATCTTTACTTATTCAGATGGGTACAAAAGTACAGTTATGCAAATAATTAAAAGACCCACAGGAAACAAATAGCATTCAGGCCTGTCCATCACAAATAAAATGTAGTCAAAAAAACTGAGACCGGCTGGTATGATGTTTAAATAAACAATCAAAGTAACTCCACCTGCAGTGGCTAATCCAAAACCTACTAGTAACCAAAATATATACCACATTGTATAGTCCCCCAGGCATGTACAAATCTATTACCATATATATGTTGATGTTCTTCTTCATATACATGTCCAATTTTATAAATCACTTTACTCTCAATCGTTTTAACGTTACATTTATTATTAATGAATTTTTTTTACAACTATTTTTATATTCTAAATAGATAGATATATGTAATAGGAAGAGAGGTTTAGAATGGAAGATAACCGAATAAACCGCAAAAAAACGAAAAAAAGACGGAAACGCAAGATAATTCTCTCAGTCTCCATCCTTTTCTTATTAAGTTTGATTGCGTATGTAACGTATGAATATATGGCCGGAAAAAGCTCTGCTTTAGATCAACAAGGTGAAAATAATAACGAAACGAACATAGAATATAAAGAAAATTTTCAAGGGGAAGAAGATTCTTTCGGAAAAACGAATGTTCTAATATTAGGTGTTGATTCTCGAGGAGAAGAAAATTCTAGGACTGATACCATCATGATTGGCCAGTATGACCCTGATAAAGAAAGCGGGAAGCTCGCTTCTATCATGCGGGATACATACGTCAATATACCAGGCTATGGGTATAATAAAATAAATAATGCTTTTTTCTTCGGCGGACCGGAATTATTGCGTCAAACAATTAAAGAAAACTTCGGTATAAGTGTTGAATACTATGCAATAGTAGACTTTCAAGGCTTTGTCCAAGTGGTCGATACAATTGCCCCTGATGGAATTGAAATAGAAGTAGAAAAGTATATGTCTAAAAATATAGACGTCGTCTTACAGCCAGGACTTCAAGCTCTAAATGGAGAAGAGTTACTAGGTTATGCACGTTTTCGTGCAGATAGTGACAATGATTTTGGACGTGTAGCAAGACAACAAAAAGTAATGAGTAAATTAAAGGATGAAATGTTATCCTTTGCAGGTCTGTTAAAACTCCCTCGGGTAGTGGGAACCCTTCAGCCATATATTGATACGAACATGAAAACAGGAACGATGATTTCATTAGGTAAAGATTTCGTGTTAAATCCAGTAGATGATATTGAAACGATGAGAATTCCAGTGGATGGTACATTCTGGGATGAAACCTATGAACATGCTGGGGCTGTTTTAGCAATTGATGAGGCCAAAAACAAAGAAGCTTTACAGGAGTTTTTGCAATAATTAAGAAGCCAGCTATTCAACAGGATAGCTGGCTTCTTATATTGGGAATGTATTCAACTTTTATTTGGTACTTGTTCAATTTAAATGCACATTATTAAAACTACTCGGTACTCCACCGCATCTATCTATATTCTATTCCTCAAATTTCTTAAACACTAATGAAACGTTATGACCACCAAAACCAAGGGAATTGGACATAACAACTGATAGGTCCTTTTTCACCGGTTCATTTGGTGCATAGTTCAAATCACATTCAGGATCCTTTGTTTCATAATTAGTTGTCGGAGGTACAATACTTTCTGTTAGTGACTTTATAGAAATCACAGATTCTACAGCTCCAGCAGCTCCAAGCAAATGACCTGTCATCGATTTAGTAGAGCTTACATAGAGATTATAGGAGTGCTCACCGAATACATTTTTAATAGCTTGCGTTTCAAACTTATCATTTAACTCCGTACTTGTTCCGTGTGCGTTAATATAACCAACATCTGTTGCCTGTACATTAGCATCCTCTATCGCTTGCTTCATTGCACGAGATGCGCCTTCTCCTTCTGGTGCTGGAGCTGTAATGTGATGGGCATCACCGGTTGAACCGTAACCAACAATTTCAGCATAAATTTTTGCACCACGTTTTTTTGCTGATTCTAATGATTCTAAAATTAAAATACCAGCACCTTCACCCATAACAAACCCATCACGATTTTTATCAAATGGACGACTTGCTGTTTTTGGATTTTCATTTGTACTTAATGCTTTTGCAGATGAGAATCCAGCAAATGCCATATTTGTAATAGGGGCCTCTGCTCCCCCTGTAATCATATAATCGGCATCTCCACGTTGAATAACTTTAAAAGCATCACCAATAGAATTTGCACCCGATGCACAAGCTGTAACCGTACATGAGTTAATTCCTTTTGCTCCAAGTATAATAGAAACTTGTCCAGCTCCCATATCCGGAATCATCATCGGGACGAAAAATGGGCTAACCCGTCTGTAGCCTTTTTCTAAAAATTTACTGTATTGTTCTTCGAATGTGGACATGCCACCAATCCCTGAACCAATCCAGACACCTGTTCGATGAGCTATTTCTTCATTAATATCTAGCCCTGCATCTTTTACTGCCATAACAGAGGCAGCAACCGCATATTGTGTAAATAAGTCCATGCGTTTTGCTTCTTTTTTGTCCATATATACAGTAGGATCAAAATCTTTTAGCTCACCAGCAACCTTAGCAGGGAAGTTGTCTGGGTTTACCTTTGTTACGATATCTATACCTGACTTTCCACTTATAATCGAATCCCATAATGTATCTACGTCATTACCTACTGGAGTAACGGCTCCCATACCCGTAACTACTACTCTACGTTTTTCCATGTCAATTCACCCTTCCCTTATTTTCCCCATCTTAAGGCGACAGCGCCCCATGTTAATCCACCACCGAAGCCGACTAACACGACGAGATCATTTTCTTTTATTTTACCGTTTTTTACATCTTCAGATAAAGCAATAGGTATAGAAGCTGCAGACGTGTTTCCATACTTATGAACAGACTTCGACATCTTCTCATCTGCAATGCCTAATCTTTCTCTGGCAGCTTCCATTATACGTATATTAGCTTGATGCGGGATTAAATAATCAACATCCTCTTTCTTGCATCCAATCTTTTCCACCACATTTACAGCAGATTCCCCCATTTGTCTGACTGCAAACTTGAAGACCTCTCTACCATTCATGATGATGTACTCATCCTGATATAAATGATCTCCGCCACTTCCATCAGCACCTAATTCATAGGATAGTATACCTTTTCCTTCCGAAACAGAACCTACTATTGCAGCCCCTGCCCCATCACCGAAAAGTACACACGTATTTCGATCAGTCCAATCTGTTATTTTAGATAGCTTTTCAACCCCAATGACAAGAATTTTCTTATAGCCACCAGATTCTATAAATTGCTTAGCTGTTGCTAATCCGTACATAAAACCAGAACAAGCTGCACTAATATCCATAGCTGCTGCTTTTTTTGCACCCAATCTTTCTTGGATACGACAAGCAACGGAGGGAAATGGTTGATCAGGTGTAACAGTAGCTACTAGTATCAAGTCTAGATCCGTTGCACTAACGTCAGCATCCTTTAATGCCTCCACTGCTGCATTAAATGCCATATGCGATGTATCCATTCCATCTTCTGCGATTCGGCGTTCTTTAATTCCCGTACGTGTTTGAATCCACTCATCATTCGTATCGACTATTTTTTCCAATTCATGGTTAGTCACTACTTTTTCGGGAACATAATGGCCTACCCCAATAATCCCTGCATTCATATATTTCATCCTCTCAGGCGTTTATTATCAAATATTATGACCTGGTATTAATTTTAATGTAAAAAAATAAAATTTTCAAGGAAAAGAAGGCCTTTGCCAGACCCTCTAACACAAACCGTTATTTTCATTTTTCATTAGGAAGTTTTCCTGTTTGAATATATCGATCAACAGCATTCATTATTTCTTCTTTCACATCTTCAGGGACTACTTCACTAAAGGTTCCCATGGATATAACACCATCTTGAAAATCAAATTGTAAAATTCCGGGCTGGAAGGTACCTTCTTGCATTCTCTCCGCCACCACTAGGTACAAATGATCAACATGTTGAACCGTGCTAGTTAGTATCGTCGATTCTCCTAAAGATATTTGATCTGATATATACCCAATTGCATATAAACCATCTTGTTTTATTTTATTAATAATAGGAACATTAAATCCATCACCAGCTGGATAGAATACATCTACCCCTTTTTCTTTTAACTGATCATACATTTCGAGTGCTCGTTCCTGGTTGTCCCAACTGTTGACATACCGAATTTCTACTTTTGCATTTGGGTTTTGATACTTAGCCCCCTCATAAAAGCCGCCAACTTCAGGCTGCCATTCAAAAGAAGAAATCACGCCAACATGATCCGTTTTAGACATCTGTGCAGCAACCATTCCTGCAAAAAAACCCATTGCGTTGGAATTAAAATTTAAACTCGTTAAATTTTCTCTATATTTATCACCATTAAAGTATACGAATTGTATGTCAGGATAATCACGATAAATATTGGAAAAAAACTCTCCATAAGAGCTACTATGGCCAAAAATTAAATTTACATCTTTTTGAGCTAGAGCGTCTACTGCTTCATTTACTTCTTGTTGATTGTTTACGCCTTCTTTAAAATAAACATTGACGTCTAATTCTTCCTTAATATTTAACAACCCTAGGTACCCCTTCTTTCCCCATGTCTGATCATGAATGGTACCTTCAACAAGTAAACCTACATTTTCTATATTTCCTTTTTCCATATTAGAGCAACTAGTCATTACAAGAAGTATCACAATAAAAGCAAAGGAAATAGTTCTTTTCATCCTGCTGCACTCCTATTCTTCCTCGTCCATTTTCTATCTATATTTATTTTACTTGTTAGATAGGGATACGTAAACTAAATACCTTTAATATCATAATAAAATGAAAATTTCTCAAGGTGTTCCTCGATTTCTTTTACTACGCTTCGCCTATTTAGATTGTCAGTAAATACAATAGTGTTCCTATCTTTTTCCTGAATAAAACTGTTTTTAGGAAGGAGATTTACTTCCTCTTTCTTGCAGCTGGTTTGCATAAAGGAATGGAACCAATCCGTAAATTCTTTTACATAAATCCAATCTTCACTGTCTTTCTTTGCTTGAAATTCTTCTTCCTTCATCCATGGTCCAATGACGGGAGGAAGGGATATAGTACTTATAGAACCATTTAGTACTCGAGAAAAATTTTTACTCTTCTTCTCAGTTTCTTCTATTATATAAAGATAATTCTCTTTTTCTATCGACTTGGTCAGCTGATTTTCATCCTCTTCTGTCGGTCTAACAAAAATATATTCGTCCGTTTTGTCTTTGACTTCCATTAAAGACTCATAAAAGGTGAAGTTCGCATTCCTACCGACCATCCCATATAAAAACTCCGTTTGGGGATTAGATACAGGATGAATACCGATAACATCTTCCCCCTCTTCTAATAACTTTTCTGTTATATGAAAACCAATCCAATCAAAACAATTCCAAACAATAATAGACATCTTACGTACTCCTTTTTCACCATAATATGTTAGTTAAGTCATAATAAACCTGCCATACTCATATTTTTTCTTCTTTTAAGTAACAATAAGCGATAACGATTTGAAATTTCTTTATTTTTAATAGGGGCTTTGGTAAAATAATTATGAATGCAGAAGTAAATGAGGTGAAACAATGCGTTTTATTTGGGCCTTTATTTGGAGCTTATTATTAAGCAGTATGGTAGTATACGTAATAAGTAATATGAGTGGTAAAACATTTGATTTTGTAAGCGCTATTGCTTTAGGCGTCGGATTTGCTGTAATCATTACCGTTATTGGTGACGGTGTCTTAAAGGATGATGAAGCTTAAATTTCGGCTGAATTGATGGGTAAAGAAATCCTCCCTTTGACTTTTCAGGAAAAGGAGGATTTCTTTTTTTTCTGTGGAAACATATACATACTTTCTTCCCACATTAAATATATTGGACGATGTATGGTGCATCTGTCTCCCTTACACCATCATTCTATTCAATAGGATAAAATCACGTTCCTACATAATCCTTATTAATATCACTACTGGAGGATGGAAAAATGAATGATCTTTTAGTCTTGCTTCAATATTTCTTTTTAGGGATTTTTCAAGGATTTACAGAGCCTATCCCTGTTTCATCGAGTGGCCATTTAATGATTGTTCGCTACTTTATGGAAATTGATCTTGGAATTACCTTTGAAGGATTTTTGAATTTTGGTTCATTAATTGCTGTTTTAATCATTTATCGTAAAGATATTATTCGGTTAGCTATCAATAGCCTCTCTTTTCTTTTCAATAAAAACAAAGAAGGTGCAGCTGACTTTCGCTTTGTTATGTTTTTAGTGATTGCCACTATTCCAGCAGGGGTCCTTGGTATTTTGATGGAGGACTGGATTAGTGCAACTTTTGGGGAAACAATCAAAATGGTTGGTGTCACTCTATTTATAACAGGAATTGCTCTTTGGATAATACGAAACTTACGTGGTACAAAAGGCGATCATCAAATTACGGTAAGAGACGCTATTATCATTGGACTTGCCCAGTCTGTTGCCTTAATGCCAGGTATTAGTCGTTCTGGTGCAACGATTGTAGCTGCCATGCTACTGGGACTAAAACAAGAGACTGCTTTAAAATTTTCTTTCCTATTATATATACCAGTAAGTTTAGGTACAATGATATTCTCTGTATCGGACATGGTAGACGATCCTTCTATAGAAGGTATGTGGATTCCATTGCTTGTAGGGTTAATAGCTTCTATTATTGCATCCTACTACGCTCTTTTATGGTTTATGAATATAATGAAAAAAGGTAACTTAAAATACTTTGCTTGGTATTGCTTTATCGCAGCTATTCTTATCATTTTGTTTTTAGGCTAAAGATTAAGGTGCAAACCTACTAACACCAAAACAATAATGGAATTAACAATCTCGATAATACCTGTGTGCATCGGTCTTAAATTTTTTCCGTAAAACGCTATAGCTCTAATTAAACTAGGAATAAAAGCGATCACAAGGTACCAGTCCTTTGTGCCAACTAACAGAACGACAACAAATAAATGAAATGACCAAGACATCCAGCGAAATGCTGGATTTTTCTTTTCTCTAATAAGCGATTTAACAAAAAAAGTACTACCTGTAAAAAATAGAACAGAAAGTAGCCAAATTAACCATACTTCTGAACGAAGTACTCCTTCAGCAATATAATAAGTTACAGCTCCTCCCAACGAAAATGCCATAATGGCGCTAAGGTCATTTAAAAAGGCACGGTCTTTTTTCTTTTTCGAAAAGTACATATTTATCATAAAAAATGGTACCATCATTCCTGCTATCACAAACAGAAATGGATTTATAAGTAAAACAGGCAGACCGAACAGTAAAGCAATGGCAAAATATCTAATAAACCACTTTCGGTAAAAGGCTACTTTTCTTTTCTTCAATAGAAGCAAAAAAGGATATGTCGCTAAGTACAAACTAATCCATGCTATAAATAAAGGAATATGAAGCCAATGAAATTCACTTGCGCTAATTCCTAATAAAAAGGGTAATAACAACATGGCCCATGCACCATGTTGTTTCGGAATAAATAATTTTCCTTTCATTCCAATTCCCCCTAATTCTTTACTTTCTTCCGCAATGCTTTTGGTATATAGATGCAATATGGTTCACTTTCTAAGTAGTCTCCTGTAACGGCATATGCTCTTGAACGTGAACCTCCACATACATGATTAAACTCACAAACACCACATTTTCCTTTATACCCATCTGGGTTTCGCAGCTGTTTAAACACTTCCGATTCTCTGTATATAGAAGCTAACGGCGTTTCCTTCACATTCCCAGCTTTAATTGGAAGGAGTCCACTTGGATATACATCTCCAATGTGAGAGATAAACACAAACCCATTCCCATCGTTAACGCCTTTTGGTGCTCTTCCTAAACCATCAATCATCCCTGTTTTACCTTTCATTAATGCATCCTCAAAGATAATATTGTCTCTGTCACTTTTACTTTTGTTTTCACGCATTTTATTTTGAATGACGACCCGACGATAATGTTGGGCAGCTGTCGTTTTAATATCAAAAGGAACTTTTTTAGACGTTTTATATAACCACTGTAATACTTGTTCATGTTCTTTTGGTGAAATCATGTCATTCATTTGTCCCCTTCCAATCGGTACAAGGAAAAAGACACTCCAAAGTACACAGCCTAAATTTTCTACCATCTCTGCCATTTCATCTAAGTAATCAACATTGTATCTTGAAATAACCGTATTAATTTGCAACGGCATTTCTAATTCATGTAAATATTTTATCGCATTCATTGTTAAATCAAAGGAACCATTTGTCCCTCGAAAATGATCATGAATTTTTGCGTTTGGGCCATCCACACTAAATGCCCATCTTGATAATCCTACTTCTTTTGCTTTCTCCATTGCTTCTTTCGTTACATTTGGTGTTGCAGATGGAGTCATCGAAACTCTTACTCCTTTTTGAACTGCATATTCAGCTATATCAAAAACATCTTCTCTTTCTAAAGGGTCTCCTCCTGTAAATACGAGCATCGGGTTTCCCATACTCTTTATTTCATCTATTAACTTTTTCCCTTGTTCAAAACTCAGTTCTCTCGGATCACGTTTATACTGTGCTTCCGCACGACAATGTAGGCATTTTAGTTGGCATGCTCTTGTTAACTCCCATATAACGATGAACGGATTTTCATCATAATTTTGTGGAAACATCTTTATGCACTCCCCACTTCGTTAATTACTTTTCATCCTAACTTAGTGGGGGTTAGGAGGGTGTGACACTCGTCACTTTGTAAAGGAATCTTCACATTTTCAGCTATTTAATCCTTATTTATCGTCTAAAATGGGTATATATATAGTAGAAAGTGAAATGAGGGTCTTAAATGGATAGAGCACAAATAAAGGAATGGTTGTCTAGACAGCCTCTATTTCAAGGGTTAACCGATCAAGAAATGGATTCCGTCGTCGACTTAGCCGGAACACGCCATTACAAAACAGGTATGCATGTCTTCATGCAAGGGGAGCCAGTAACTAACGTCTACTTTATTCATGACGGGCGAGTGAAAATTTATAAGACTGATATCAATGGAAAAGAACAAATAGTAAATGTTCTTCAACCTGGCCATATGTTTCCTCACCAAGGTTTTTTTCGGAAGGGGAATTATCCAGCACACGCCGAAGTGACCGAAGCTGCAAAAATAACTTATATTCCCATTCATTCCTTTGAAAACTTTTTACTTCAAAACCCAGAAATTTCTATTAAACTGTTTCGGGTTCTCGGAGATATAATCGTCGACTTACAAGGTCGCTTAGAAGAAAAGTTACTTCATACTACGTACAATCAAGTTATTTTACTACTCATACGACTAGCGAAAATTCATGGGGAAAAACTTGATAAGGATTGGGTTCAATTTAATACGACCTTTACGAATAGAGAATTAGCAAATATGATTGGCTCAACGAGAGAAACCGTTAATCGAACGATTGCAAAATTAAAAAAGAAAAAAATTATTAAAATAAGTTCCAGCCAATATTTAATTGTAAACCCTTCATTGCTTGAAGAAGAAATTAGTTAAAAGTATTAGAAAAACTTGGCTTGTCGCCAAGACCTATTGGCGCAAGCCTTAATTTTAATCCTTTAACACCGTTAAACTTTCTTAAAGTATAAAAAAAGGCCAGTTTCCCTTTGAAGGAACTGACCTTTTACATTAAATTAATCTGGAATTCCAAGTGCAATTTTTGCATAACGAGACATACGGTCTTTAGACCAAGGTGGGCTCCATACGATATTTACTTGCGTATCCTTTACTTCTGGAATATCTGATAAAACACGTTTTACATCTTCCTCAATATGACCTGCAAGTGGACAACCCATAGCTGTTAATGTCATCGTAACAGTAGCAATACCTTCGTCGTCTAGTTTCACACCATAAACTAACCCTAAATTAACAATGTCAATCCCAAGCTCCGGGTCAATAACATTTTCAAGGGCACCCATTAAATTATCTTCTAATGCTTGATCTGCCATTATATGATCCCCCATTCCATTACTATTTTTTACTACTATTATTATATAGAAAAACTCCGTCAATCGCCAATAAAGAAGATGGACAATATTAGTATAAGGCTAAGGGATAAAAATTGACATGATTTATATCACACGTTTAGAGGTATTTTACAAACCAATCAACAGTTTCCAATATAGCTTCTCGACTAACCTTATGCCCTCTCCCTTTTTCTTTAACATGTTTTATTTTTTCTTTATTTTCGTAATACATGCTTACTTCCTCGTAAAAGCTATAAGACTGACTAAAAGGCACGACTGGGTCTGCATCACCATGCCAAAAAAATAACGGTCGCTCATTTAATTTATCCATGTTTTGCGACAAATCAATTCTCTTAAGTTGTTCTAATTGTGATTTAATTTCCAGTTCAGAATACGGAATGTTCATCCCATTTTGTCGTATTTGTTCTATTAAATAAGTAGCCATTTCCAACGGCTTTGGGGAACCCATTAACACTGCGCCAACTTTTATCCAATTAAATTGAGTTAAAGCAGCACAGGTACTTATTCCACCCATGCTAGTTCCAGCTAAACCAAACCTGTCATGTTCAAGCCAACTACGCAGTTTCGCTTCCTCATAGAGTGAGTATACCTCTTTTACATTTTGTCCAACTATATTCCAAAATTCAAATTGGATACTGTCTGCATTTTTCCCATTAGTTCGCTCTCCATGGTACAAGGAGTCTGGCAATAAAACGCGGTAACCCTTTTCAGCTAGTAAATAAGCAAACGGTAAATTATGTTCCTTTGCACTTGTAAATCCATGTATGTATAGAACTGTTGGTAATGCCTGTTCCTTTTTAGATGATTCCACTACATGTAGTGTAGGAATACTTTGTAGGTCTAATCGTTCCACAATAACCAATGATCGTATAACCCCTTCCCTGTACAATATATACTTAATGTAACAAATACACGATCACTATACCAAGAGATATATTTATTTATTTGAAACTTGAGTATGACTTTTTAGTCTCAAGTCGTTGAATTCAGGTTTTACGGACGGTATGGAGAGTGATAAACTATAAATCATACGAGGTGAATAACTATGGAAAAACATTTAATAGCGCTTGACTTAGACGGAACTTTACTTACCGACCATAAGTCTATATGCAAAAGAACGAAAAAAACATTACAAAAAGCAATGGATGATGGACATATCGTTGTAATCGCAACAGGGAGACCACATCGGGCTAGCATTGAGTTTTATCATGAGCTAGGGTTAAGCACACCAATGGTAAATATGAACGGTGCATTTATACATCACCCGAAAGATAAAAATTGGGATATCGTTCATTCTCCTATGTCTGTCAGGGTTGCTCATGCCATTATCCAAACTTGTTATGATCATAATGTTAATAATATTATGGCAGAAATTAAAGACGACGTGTACCTTGATCAATATGATGAAAAAATAATGGATATATTTCAGGCAAATCCGGAACATTATCCTGTAACGGTTGGAAGCTTAAAAAACACATTAAAAGACGATCCAACTTCACTACTTATATCCCCTAGAGAAGAACAAATTAAAGAAATTCGCCAACATTTAGACGAACATCATGCAGAGGTCATTGAACATCGCAAATGGGGAGCCCCATGGCATATTATTGAAATAGTGAGGGCGGGATTAAACAAAGCGGTTGGATTACAAAAAATCGCCCACTATTTTCACATTCCAAAAAATCGAATTATTGCTTTTGGTGATGAAGATAATGATTTAGAAATGATCGAATATGCTGGTATAGGAGTAGCTATGGGGAATGCAATACCAGAACTAAAAAATGTTTCAACCCATGTAACAAAAACAAATCAAGAAGAGGGCATTTCTCTATTTTTGGAGGATTACTTCAATATAAAGAGCTAAATTTTGTTTGTATGAACTTTCATTGTCTGCACAAACTATTCCTGAACGCACAAAAGCGTTCAGGTTTTTCTTTTTTTAAGGGGGATCATGCCTTGAGTAAAAAAAGTAAATCAAAACGTTTTACAGCCGAGGGTGCCAAAGAAGTTAGAAAACATGATGAACGTATACCGTATAGAGAACGGTTTACAGATGTGGAGCGGAAGCGCGAAGAAGCAGATAAACACACATTAGGGGGTATTTAACGATGGCAAACCAATTTTTAGAGCAAGCTCGACAAGCCGTCAACCAACTCACTAATATGGGAAACAACCAAGGACAGGAAAAACAGTTAGAGGTTGCACGCAACGTTATTCAATCTGCCTATACAAATTCTACTCCGGAAGAAAAACAGGAGCTTCAACAGCTTGAACAACAGATTGAAAATCATTTGCAGTAATTAGTTTTTGTGCGGCACACATTTTTCCGTGTGCCGTACATTACATACTTAAAATCCGAACAATGTTAGGTTTTTAATGTCGAATTTACAGTTTTTATAAAAGTTTTTGTAAATTTTACGTAAATTTTATTGTTCATTACGAAATAATCCATTATAATAACCTTGTTACAAAAATTTGAATTGATAAGAACTAAGGGGGAGCAACAAAATGAAAAAGTTTTTAGCAATGCTTTTCGTACTTACAATGATTTTTGCTTTAGCAGCTTGTGGAACTTCTGATGAAGATGATACACAAGGAACAGACGGAGATGCACAAGGTGAAGATGCTGCTGGAGAAACTCCTGAAAAAATCGTTATGGGGTTTGTTCCATCTCAAGATTCTGAAACTATCGCTGATACGGTGCAACCATTGGCTGACCGATTAAGTGAAGAACTTGGCATTGAAGTTGTTGGCCAAGTTATGACAGACTACACAGCATTAGTTGAAGCAATGGGTGCTAATCAAGTACAAGTTGGTTTTATCCCTGCATTTGGTTATGTTCAAGCAAATCAACAATATGACGTAGAGGTTATCCTTAAATCTATTCGTTACGGTTCTGGAACATACAGAGCACAATATGTTGTACGTGCAGACTCTGGTATAGAATCACTTGCTGATTTAGAAGGTAAAGTATGGGCTTACGGTGACCAAGGTTCTACATCAGGTTACTTATTCCCTGCAAACCAATTAATGGCGGAATTTGACATTGCTAATCCTACTGATTTAGAAACAGACTTCTTCAGTGGTGTTGTTCAAACTGGTGGACATGATAACTCAGTACAAGCAGTATATGACGGTGACGCTGATGTAGCAACCACATTTGAAGATGCTCGTACAGAAATCGAAGAGAATTATCCAGATGTAATGGAAAAACTTAAAGTTATTGGTTACACAGAAGATATTCCTAACGACACAATCTCAGTTACTAAAGAACTTAACGATGAATTAGTACAACAAATCAAAACTGCTTTCTTAGCATTCAACGATGACGAAGAGATGATTGCTATTATGAAAGAAGTTTACAACTGGGATGCAATTTCAGAAGCTACTGATGCTGAATACAAAGTTGTAAAAGATACGTACGAAATTTTCAAAGAATCACTTACAAATTAATAACATATATGATAAATCAAGAAAAAGGGGAGATTTTACCTCCCCTTTTTTCCTGATTTTTTTCCATTATAAATAGACCGGAACAAAAGTAAAATCGCAAATGATAAATAATGGAGGATTAAAAGGATGATTGAATTTAAGGATGTAAGTCTCGTATATCCAAATGGGACTCAAGGATTAAAAAATGTAAACGTAACAATTAATGATGGAGAATTTGTTGTTATTGTTGGTTTGTCTGGTGCAGGGAAATCCACACTCATTCGAAGCATTAACCGCCTAGTTA
Source organism: Salirhabdus euzebyi (assembly GCF_014207435.1). Taxonomy (GTDB): domain Bacteria; phylum Bacillota; class Bacilli; order Bacillales; family Alkalibacillaceae; genus Salirhabdus; species Salirhabdus euzebyi. Next base: position 18,283 of record NZ_JACHGH010000004.1, on the reverse strand, counting down.
CACCAACTAATGGTTCTCTACTAGTAGACGATGAAGATATACTTAAATATCGTTCTAAAAATTTGAGAAAACTCCGCACAAAAACCGGAATGATTTTTCAAAACTACAATCTAGTAAAAAGATCAAATGTGTTAAAGAATGTCTTAGCTGGTCGTCTTGGTCATACTGGAACTTTACGCTCTATCTTCAACATGTATTCAAAAAAAGATAAGTCCTTAGCTTATGAAAGCTTAAAGCGAGTAAACATTGAGGAAAAAGTTTATAACCGTGCAGATGAACTAAGTGGTGGGCAACAGCAGCGTGTTAGTATTGCTCGTGTTCTAACACAACAACCAAAATATATTTTAGCTGATGAACCAGTTGCATCACTTGATCCACCTACGTCTCATCAAGTTATGACATATTTAAAAAAGATCAATAAAGAAGACAATATCACTACAATTGTTAATCTTCACTTTATAGATATGGCGATGGAATATGCTGATCGCATTATCGGTATGAGAGCCGGTGAAGTTGTATTTGATGGTCCTGCTTCAGAAGTGACAGAAAAAACATTTGAAGAAATTTATGGACGCTCCATTCGCGAAGACGATCTGCGCGGGGGGACGGAATCGTGAGTAAGAGTAATACCAAGAAACCTTTGAAAATTAAGCAGCCTCCTGACATTTATCCAACAAAAACGAAGGCTCAAGTGACTATTATTTTCTTTGCTATAGTAGCTATGTATCTATATAGTATGAACTGGACACAACGTGACATGGTTGGTGACATCACCGATGCTCCAGCAAATATGGTTTCCGTTTTAGGAAAATTCTTTCCACCGAATTACTCATACTGGTCAAATATTTGGGACGAAATGGCTTTAACTATTCAAATGGCAGTAATTGCAACAACAATTGCAGCTATTATTACTGTTCCACTCGCTCTATTATCTGCCAGAAATATTACAACTTTTAAACCATTATATTATGCAACAAGAACTTTCTTAAACCTTTTACGTACTATTCCTGATTTAGTGCTTGCCGTTATTTTCGTAGGATTATTTGGGATAGGATTATTGCCAGGGATTTTAGCCCTAATTGTTTTCTCACTAGGTATTTTAGCTAAGTTAATTAGTGAAACGATTGAAACAGTTGATATGTCACCTTTAGAAGCTATGCGTGCCTCTGGTGGTGGAACAATTCAAGTCATTTGGACAGGTTTAGTTCCACAGGTATTACCACAGTTTACGTCACTAGTTCTTTACGTATTTGAAATTAATGTTCGTGCTTCTGTTGTTTTAGGTTATGTAGGTGCTGGTGGTATTGGCCAAGTCTTACAATCACAATTAAGGTACGGTCATATTGCATTCCCTAATGCTATGGCAATTATTGTTTTAATTTTTATCGTTGTTCTTGTCATTGAATATATCAGTTCTAAGTTAAGGGAGGCATTAATCTAATGAATCTAACATTACCTCCAAAACCAAAAAATTCTTTATTTAAAAAATTACGCGCTATTGTCATAACGATATCAATTATTGCATTATATATATGGACTTTTCTAGGTATAGATTTGGATTGGGAAAAAGCAATCAACAAGTTAATTCAACAATTTGACAAGGTTATCCCGATGCTATTTAGTCCTGATTGGTCCGCTACAGGTGAAGTTGCCTTAACCATGCTTGAAACAATATTTATTGCATTTGCTGGTTCTTTGATGGCTGCTATTCTTGCTGTGCCTTTATCGTTCCTTGCAGCAAATAACATGATGGGTAAATATTTATCTATGCCTGGTAAATGGTTATTGTCTGCCATTCGTGCATTTCCTGACTTAATTTTAGCTATTCTTTTTGTTGTAGCAGTTGGTCCTAACGCCTTTGCAGGGGTACTTGCAATTGCAATTGGTTCTACTGGAATGCTTGGTAAATTATTCTCTGAAATTATTGAACAAATTGATAAAGATGTTGTTCAGGGCATGCAAGCAAATGGAGCAAACCGAACGCAAGTATTGTTCTATGCTGTTTTACCACAGATAATACCGGAATTCTTATCCTATGCTATTTACCGTTTTGAAGTAGATATTCGTGCATCATCCATTTTAGGTATTGTTGGTGCTGGTGGTATTGGTACGATGATTGTATTTGCATCTGCCAATGACAACTGGAGTCAAATGGGTACAATATTGGTAGGAATTATCGTTGTTGTAACTGTAATTGACTTTACGAGTGCATTTATTCGTAAAAGAATCGTTTAATGATTAAGTTTTTTTGAACAGTAACCCGAATAGTAAACACTTTTAAAAGTGAACTATTCGGGTTTTTTGTACTTTAAATCCTTTGAAACATTGTTTTGGAAACAATTTATTCAAAAAGGTCATTTAGATTGGGATTAAAAACTTCGTCTGTACAACCAACTCTTTTTACCTTTACATAAATCATGTTTCGTCATATGATGTTGTTAAACATTTTCGAGGGGGCTAAAATTAGTGATTATTTTACATAACGAATCCTTTATTAATCGGGATGAAGCAAAAACAGATATTGAAGATCGAGGGTATACGTTTGGCGATGGGGTTTATGAAGTAGTTCGTGTTTATAACGGAGAAATATTTATGCTAGAGGAGCACTTGGACAGACTACAGTATAGCTTAGGTGAAATTGCTATTGATTATAATGTAGCTGAGAAGAAATTGGGAGATCTTTTGAGTCAACTTATTTTAAAAAATGATGTGGTAGATGGTGCTATTTATTTGCAAATAACGAGAGCTGTTTCTCCGCGTAAACATCATTATCCGGAAAATAGTGTACCACAGTTGTATGCTTATCCTCTTGATTTATCTACTCCGGAGAAGGAACAAAAAGAAGGGATTCAGGTTACGTTAAGAGAGGATTTGAGATGGCATCGCTGTGATATTAAAAGCTTAAATCTACTTTATAATATCATGGTCAAACAGTATGCTCATCAAAATGGCTTTTACGAGGCTCTTTTATACCGTAATGAGGAACATGTCACAGAAGGCTCTTCCAGTAATTTTTTCGGTGTAAAAGAAGGAAGAGTAATCACTCATCCAGCAAACAATTATATTCTTAATGGCATAACGAGAATTGCTGTACAACGTTTCTGTGAGGAGCTTAACATTCCATTTGAAGAGAAAGTACTATCCTTAAAAGATTTAAACACATTAGATGAAGCTTTTATTACTTCAACTTCTGCAGAGGTAATCCCTGTTGTGAAAATTGATGAACAGGAAATAAACGGTGGCCAGGTTGGATCAGTAACGAAGCAACTATTGGAGGCTTTTAAAAATAAAGTAAGCTAAAAAGGAAAAGCATGAGGTATGGGGGCCTCATGCTTTCTCTAACTTTACTTCTTTTCGTCCCAATATGCTCATTATCAATCTAATCCTAGTTCCACAATTACTTTTAACATTCTATATCCTAGCGATTGGTACAAAAGGATAGCCTTTTTTTTATCAGCAAAAACTCCCAGCGTAGCTTCTGTTTTTCCACTCTCTTTTAAAAAATTTAAAGTTTCTGTTATACATGCTTTTTTTCTGTAATCAGAATGAACAAAGATATTCTCGGTTGCACTTCTCTGCTCGTTAATCTCCCAAATCATCACACTTCCGACAATATAGTCCTCATTAAATGCTGTAAAAGTGCCCCAACCAGGTCCATCTCTCATCCATTGTAAATGATTTAAACTCCATGCATTTCCCTCGAAGGCATGGGCAGAAGCCTTTAAATAATCTTGCTGCCCCTGTTCGTCGCTCATCTCCCATTGGTTAATGGTAATATTATTTGGCTGTGGAAACTTCGGGATTGGTTCCGTTAAATCACGAAGCATGACAAAATGATTTTTTGTTGAAACAAAACCCTTTGAGAGATAATAGTCCAATAATTCCACTTCGGCAGCGTCAATCGTTTTCATAATTCGAATGCATTTGTTCGGATATGATTCTTTTATTATCTTTGCACTTAAAAGCAAGGCAGAAAATAGTTCATCAACAAGTGTTGTATGAATCTCTGCCTTTTCATTTAAATTTATATCTAACCTTAATTTGTGAACAAAATCTACTGGCCGTTTTTTTTTCTATAGCAAACCATGTTTCATCAGGCGCCAAATGACCAGCACCATACACCTTCACCGTTGTGTCGACTATGCAAAATTCTAACTATTTTAAATATATGACTAAAAATATTCCCTCCGATTAAAGCTACGAAGATTAGTTTTCTTTTCCTTTATTCTCTATATTTAAAGTGAAGAATTCCGGTTTACCCCAACTATTATAGTTGTCAGTAAGCACCCCTTTTATCTTTTCCTTATCTTTCTCATCATTTGTCTGCCTGTATTCGATTAGTAAGGTTAAGTATTGTCTCAAAGTCATTATATCCTCTCTTGTCCCTATTCTGCCATGCCCAGGGACAATCACTTCGAAAGAAAGATTTAAAATTTTATCAATTGTAGATACCCAATCCTTAAGATTACCATCTAGAGTAAATGGATGGTTTTCGACTACAAGAATATCCCCACTAAAAATTATGTTATCTTCTGGAATGACCATCAATAAATCACTTTTTGTATGTGCTCCGCCGTATGAAATTAATTCGACACTTTTCGTTTTCCCTTCAATTTTATAGTAATCTTTGAAAACTATATTTGGTAAAACTAGCTTCAGTGAAGGTAAGGTCTCTTTTATGTAGTTGTAACCAGATATTTGGTTCTGCATTGATATTTTCCTTTGGACATCTGTTTCTTCCTTCAGAGAATTTTCAAGTGATTGAATATGGTTGATAAACTCATTAAGTGAATCTTGCTGTTGTTTCATTTGTTTTGTAAGTTCTTCCATCATAATCTTCTTTGTTTTAGTAGTGGATAGAATATCAAATTGTTCAAATACTTGATTTCCTCTTATATGATCGCTGTGCCAATGACTGTTTATCACAGTTGTGATTGGATTATCCGATAGCCTCTTTGCCGCCTCCCTTAATTCAATAGCTGCCTGAGGAGTAAAAAATGTATCAAAAATAATTATTTGATCACCTAGGTCGATAATTCCACTATTTGAAAATGCACCACCATTGTCGGTAGCAATTGCAGCATATACGCCGTCACTAACTTTCTCTAATGTAAAATGATTATAAACAAAAGTTTCTTTCGTCATGGTTAACTCCCTATTCTCTAATTTCGATATTTTATATGATAAACCCATTATAGTAACTAACAATCGTTAGTAAATAGGTCATAATACCTATATACGTAGTGAAAATGTTCAATCATCTTGTTTTTTTCAAAGTATATACAAAACCGCTCAACCTTATATGTATTGAGTGGTAAGTTGTATCGAATATTACTTTTTTACTGCATGTATATAATGAATGGGTTCAAACGCTGACAAATAGTCTGACCTATTGTGTAATTTATTTTAGTTGGGGACAAATGTTCATATATTAGTAATCCTGCACTTTCTACCTCCGCATCAAAAAAAATAAGAATCCCCCGGCCAGGAGAATCTTATTTTACACCCAAATATTTTAATTATAAATTATGGTATATATGGAATTTATTGTAAATATTTTAGCTTTTACTGTTAATGAAAAGACACCAAACACAGGTGGATTACACTACCCCCGTGCATTCTCTATAAGCTTGGCAACACCGTTTGATAAAACGTAACTCCCCAATAAATAAATAATCCCGCCACTACAACACCACTGCTAATTTGGATTGTCCGCCAATATGTATGTTTACTAAAGTAAACGAACAACATAATATAAGGGAACCCAACAAAAACAAAGAAACAGCAAAGGGAAAATAAAAATAACATTAATCCACCGTAGAAATGAAATGAGATGAGCTCAAACGACCCTAGTAATGTAAATATAGGCACTAAAACAAAGATTGGTGTAAGGAGTAAAAAAACAAAACTCCTATATCGATTCCGTCTTAAAAATTGATCAACTTCAGAAGAGGTTAGCCACACCATAAAAGAAGCATACTTTCTTTTGCCCCATTCGATAATACGTCTAGTTTGTTTTTTTATCCATGATAGGAAAGTATCCATTTTTATTTCTCCTTTCACTCGCACATCATTATATTCATGTAATAGATGGATTATGAGAGTCCTACTAGTAAAGGTTTCTTTCCTTTTGACAGTAAAACCTTCCTATTAATGGAAAAAAGATTGTATGAAAAACTTTTGTTTTGTCGAATTTATGTTAAACTCTTTCCATAAGAATTCTTTTTCTATTTTCTATTTCATGCTAATATAAAAGAAGATAATTAGGGAGGGATTAGAATGGGTGTAGTCGCACAAGGTACTCCAAATCCAAACGCTATGAAATTTACAGTAAACACAGACATCTTCACTGGTGACGGTAGCATCTCCGTGATGGCCGGACAAACTAGTGAACATGCCATTTTAAATGACTTAATGAAATTAGAAGGTGTAGACAACGTTTTTGGCTACAAAAATTTCATTACTGTAAACAAAACATTCGATGCTGAATGGAATGAATTAGTACCAAAAGTTGAAGAAGTATTTGTCAATAACGGATATTAATGAAAAGCCACCCTTGATGGGCGGCTTTTTTCATTACTTAAATTGCTCCAGCAATACTTTTTTTTCATTTGTAGGCTTTCCATCTTTTGGACTTGCTTCAAATAATACGAGCGTTAATACTCCATTTGTTGGTAATTTTTCTTTTTCTAGATTGATTTCAATCGTAAAATCAGACCAAGTAGGAGCTCCAGCATCCACGTATTTAATTAAATGATCCGTTAATAGGTTATGCCCATCCTCTACATAATAAGAGAAAGCACCTTCAAAAACTCTAGCCTCACCAGTAACGACATAATGACCATTACTACCTGAAGCTTCTACTTGGCGAAAAGCTGTATTTTCACTTGTTTGAGCATCCCCTTCCGTTTCAGGAATACTAAATTCCGCATCCTTTACGAAAGGATTTGCATCAATCCCTTGTTCGTTCAATTGGGACGGCAAAAGCGTTAAAGTTGCAACATAGTCACCTGCTCCTACTTTTTCACCCTCTCTACCTTTATAATCCCAATTAAAAGACCACTTTTTCACGTCATTAGGTTGCATATCTACGAATACAAAAGCCTCGGTAAACATCATGCCCTCAGAATAACGATAAACTTCTTGTTGAGTTGCTTTATCTCGAACAACTATTTCAAACTGCTGGCCTGAAGAGAAGCCAAACTGAACGGCTTCATCTGTTGTATTTTTTAAGTTCATATGAAAGGTGGCTTGATCATTACTTGTTTCCACATCTACACTATATTCCATTGATTCAAGTAATGGAGTAATATCTTTTGTTTTACCATCATCTAGATCTTGTTTAGTTGGAAGCTGTTCACCCGTACCCATATTCCCTTCACTAGCTTGAGTAGCGTCTTGATTACTAGAAGAAGTCCCACAGCCTACCATGATGAAGATGACTGAAAATATAGTTATCATGATTAATAGGTTCTTTTTCATAATATCCCTTCCTTTACTATTTCTTCCTTCAACCAAATAGTCGAATAGGAAAAGGAAAGGTTACACGACTTTTTCATCATCTCTTCGGAAGAAACCGAAAATACCAGTCGTTTGAACAATATTTGTAAAGGCATTTGGATCAACATCCCGAATGATATGCTCTAAATCATAAAGCTCATAACGAGTTATTACCATGATTAACATATTTTTTTCTTCTTTTGTAAATGCACCTCTTGCTGGAATAGTGGTAATTCCTCGAACCATTTTGGAATGAATAGCATCTTCAAGCTGTTCCGCTTTTGACGTAATAATCATTGCTGTAAGTTTTTCGTGACGGGTATGAATCGCGTCAATAACCCGAGTTGATGCATAAAGCGTCACGAGTGTATAAAGGGCTTTTTCTGGATCATAAAGCCAACCAGCCATAACGATAATAAAACCATTCATAATTAAAAAATAAATGCCTATTGGGCGATCTTTCATTCTAGATAAAATCATTGCCACAATGTCCATACCACCAGTGGAGGCACCCCATTTTAATGTTAATCCGATTCCTACTGCTGCTATAGCACCACCAAAAACAGCATTAAGTAAAATATCCTCAGCTAGATTCATTAAAGGAATGATTTCTAGAAAAATAGTTGTGCTTATAACGGAAATAGCACTATAAACCGTAAATCCTCTACCAACCTTGAACCAGGCTAATATGGTAACAGGGATATTAAGGATAAATAATAAAATACCCGTTGAAATATCTAAACCAACAAAATCTTTAAAAACACTAGATAAAAGCTGAGCAATACCAGTAAATCCACTAGCATATACATTTGCTTCTATTAAAAATAAGTTTAAGGAAAGAGCGTTTAGAAGTGCACCAAATATGACAATAGCAAAACGCTTAGCTTCGAATATAAACATAGTTACCTCCTTGTAAATAAAGCCTTTGATTGACGAAACACTTTTTCCAATATAAACTAAAAGAAATATACTAGCAATTATAGAGGGTGAGAAAATGAACGTCAAAATCTTTACTGATTCTGCATGTGATTTACCAATATCCACTTATGAGCAATACGATATTGAAATGGTCCCTCTTACTGTCCATTTAAATGATCAAGATTATTTAGACAGTAAAACAATTGAAGCAAGTACAGTGTATCAGGCAATGAGAGAGGGTGCAGCACCAAAAACATCTCAAGTTACGCCTGAAGCTTTTCAACAAGCGTTTTCCACTTATGTGGATAAAGGTCAACCTTGTGTATACATAGGATTTTCCTCTGAATTATCTGGAACATTTCAAAGTGCACACATAGCTCAACAACAATTAATGGAAGAACATCCAGATGCAAACGTGCACGTTTTTGATACAAAATGCGCTTCTTTAGGACAAGGACTAGTAGTTCTTCGTGCAGCCCAACTCGCGAAGGAAGGCGCTTCAGTAGACGAAATATTGGACACTGTGAAACACCACGCAACACATATGGAGCATATTTTTACTGTGGATAACTTAGAATATCTCCAAAGAGGTGGCCGTGTCAGCAAGGCAGCCGCTTTTGTAGGTGGTTTGTTACAAATTAAACCTCTCCTCCACGTCGATGAAGGAAAATTAATCCCACTTGAAAAAATTCGCGGTGCAAAAAAAGTATTGAAGCGAATGTTTGAAGTGATGGAAGAAAGAGGCCAAGACATTAGCAATCAAGTTGTTGCAATTAGCCATGCTGATGCTGACGAGCAAGCAGAGAAACTTGCAAGCCTTATTCAAGATAAATATGAACCAAAAGAAATTGTCATCAACAATATTGGAGCTGCTATCGGCGCCCATGTTGGTCCTGGAACAATGTCATTGTTTTTCCTAAATGATCAGTATGTATAATTTACCCTTAATGACTATTTCTTAACAACTTATGTATAAAAGCTGCTTTTTCTCCGGAAAAAGCAGCTTTTTTTATTAAGCTCTTTACGTAAAGAGTGATGTTATTTGGGTCACTATTTCCTTAAACTGCGGAGTAACTATAGGTTTGCATTTTGATGAGTGCTATACGACGGCTTCGGCAGAATACTTCGCTTTCCACGGGCACGGCCTCAGCCTCCTCGCGAAAAACCACCGCTGCGGGGTCTTCAAACACGTGCTATCCCGTAGGAGTCTGCGTATTCTGCCTACGCTAAGATTGATTTTCTATTTAAAGATTAGTGATACGATCTAGGCGTGATCAGTAAATTCTTCCTTATTACTACGAATATATTTTTAACTTTCTTTTTCCCAATTTATCAGTAGATTAAAGATAAGCACATGCTGAGCGAAGGAAATACACGTAGACTCCTGCGGGACAACGAAGACGTTGAGACCCACACAACGAGCGTTTTTTGCGAGTGAGGAGGCTCAGCGCGGGCCCTAAGGTGCGCGTAGTGTATTACCGTAGCGGATGAATTTGCACACATCAAGTTACGTCGCAGTTTCCATCGATAGTTTAAAAACAACAATCATAGAAAACAGCCTTCGTTAAACTAATAACATTATAGGTGCTAACAATAATTACCACGTATAAAAAGCGGGAATTAACCTTTATATATCGAATATATATGGTATCATACAAACCAAATGGACAAAGGGGGTCTTCATTTTGCGTCTAAGTGATTTAATTAAAGCTTTTGAAAAAGAAAAAAAACAATGGCCTGAATCACCAAACGTATTATTGGATTTTTGTCAGTATAAGTATAACAAAGGGGAACTGGAAACAAAGGATTACCGCAATTTATTTGCCCAATTACATAATAAGGGTGCTGTATCATCGCATCAATTGCATTAAGGAGCACCTTGGTAAATCCTGTACCGACATGAGTAAGAATTTATTTGCACTTATTTATTAATACGCTAAAAGAAAGGAGGCCAATCATGAAATATCGATTAGTCTCCTTCTCTATTTTTTCTACCAATAGTTTTTCATTAACTCTGATGACCAGCTCGGTTGCTGAACTTTTTCTCTAGGAAGAAACTCCTGCATCACTGGCTTTATATCTAAAATAGGTGTACCTTCAACTGCATCGAGTCCTTCCACAATAATAGTTTTCCCTTCTCTTTTCACTAGCTTTGCAGTCGTAACCCCTAGTTTATTCGGTCTATTTTTCCCCCGTTGTGCAAAAATTCCCACTTTTGGCCATTCCTCATTATTTCTAGGATGTCTTGATTCATACTGAATTTTGTTGTCATCTACTAAGTGGAAATAAAATATAACCTCAACGTGGGAAAACGTCTCGATGCCGTCCAAACTTTGCTCGTTTAATTCATCCTCTAGTTGAATGACACTTGTTTCCTTTCCCCAAAAATCATCCTCTACTTCTTTTCGACCAGATTGCACATATCCAATTGGTTGGAGCTGAATCATCTCTCATCTCTCCTAAGAGTGTAATTTTACAACAAATACTCAATTCCTCTTGATTTTGCCACAATAAGTAAGCAAAGTGCCACAAAAAGTTGCTCTTTTTACACATATTTTTCCTATTTGCATTAGAAAAACTTAGACAAACTTGGCTTGTGGCCAATTCCTGACTCGAAAATCTCGTCTTACTTATAATTTAATCCTTTAAAAAGGTTAAACGACAAAAAAAGAGGAAACCTTATTGGCTCCCTCTTGTAAAACATTATGACATTAATTGAAAACCTAATTGTAGACGACCAAATCCTAAAATAAGTGCAATAACAAAAGCTAACAGAAGCTGAATCCACCAAGATCCTGCTTTTTCTCCTCTTTTCGTTTTCACACTGATCATTTCCATTGCGAAAATTACCCAAAATCCAGCTATTGCCTTAACAATAACTTCTCCTAGAACAGCTCCACTAGTACCTAGATAGTTTGCAAATAAGTCTCCACCTGAGTACAAAATAAGTAAATAATCTAGACGTAAAACCATTTGGAGTATTTTTGCAACTTTTTCTCTACCAGGCTTTTTTGAAAGGCTTAGAACGACAAAAAACAAAATGAGTGCAACAACCCATGATGTAATATGTAAGTGTGTCATTTTTTTTCCTCCTAATTTCTTTACTTTCCTTGTCCATCATACCACCTTTTATCCTCTTCTGCTAATATGAAATTTTCCTTTTTCTTTAAAAAATGTCCTTACTTCAAACAAAATTGGGAAAACTGTTATAATAGGAGCTAGGTAAAAATTACATATTATTGAGGAGGGATTTTGTTGACACAAAAGAGTGAGCAAGTCATTAAACAAAATGAGCAATTCGGTGCGAACAACTACGTTCCACTTCCTATTGTGATTTCTAAAGCAGAAGGAATTTGGGTGGAGGACCCAGAAGGCAATCGTTATATGGATATGTTAAGTGCCTATTCAGCAGTAAACCAAGGTCACAGACATCCTAAAATTATTCAAGCGCTTAAGGATCAAGCAGATCGGGTGACCCTAACATCACGTGCATTTCATAATGACCAATTAGGTCCTTGGTATGAAAAAATTTGTAAGCTAACGAATAAAGAGATGGCTTTGCCGATGAATACAGGCGCAGAAGCAGTTGAAACTGCAGTTAAAGCAGTTAGACGTTGGGCTTACGATGTGAAGGGTGTGGAGGAAAACAAGGCAGAAATTATTGCATGTGAAGGTAATTTCCATGGGCGCACGATGACTGCTGTATCCTTATCATCTGAAGAGGAATATAAGCGCGGTTTTGGACCTATGCTTCCTGGCATTAAGCTTATTCCATACGGGGATGTAGATGCACTAAAAAATGCTATTACAGAAAATACAGCCGGTTTCTTACTCGAGCCTATTCAAGGAGAAGCTGGAATCAATATTCCACCAGACGGATTTTTGAAGGAAGCATATGAAGTTTGTAAAGAAAATAATGTACTTTTCGTAGCAGATGAAATTCAAGCTGGACTTGGTAGAAGTGGTAAGCTATTTGCTTGTGATTGGGAAAATGTAGAGCCTGATATTCTCATTTTAGGTAAAGCACTTGGTGGCGGAGTCTTCCCTATCTCCTGTATTGTAGCAAACAAAGAAATTCTAGGCGTTTTTAACCCTGGTTCCCACGGTTCTACATTCGGTGGAAATCCGTTAGCAGCTGCTGTTTCCATTGCATCTCTTGAAGTATTAGAGGAAGAGAAGCTTGTAGAGCGCTCCTATGAACTTGGTAAATACATGTTAGAGGAATTAAAGAAAATTGATAATCCTGTCATTAAAGAGGTTCGTGGAAGAGGATTATTTATTGGTGTTGAGCTAACTGAATCTGCACGTCCATATTGTGAAAAATTAAAGGAAAAAGGATTACTATGTAAAGAAACTCATGAAACGGTAATCCGATTTGCTCCACCACTTGTTATAGATAAAAAAGATTTGGATACTGCTTTAGAAAAAATAAAAGAAGTTTTATAAGAACCTAAAAACGAGCTTGAGTGAAATCAAGCTCGTTTTTTCATGACGATTAATATAATACGAAAAACAAAAATAACTGTAAGCAACCAACCTGCCAATGCTACAAGATTACTTAATAATACACCTAATCGATAAGCTTCTAAAAAATAGGAAAATGATCTTTCAATCGATGAAGACACTTGGACAAGCAACCAACCTGCAAAAGCAATAATGACATATTGAGAGACTGTATTTTTCATAAAATCCCCTCCTATGTTCCATTATAAGTTACGGCAAAGGTTCTAATGATAAAATTCTTTTCAAACCAAACGGCCCGATTGCAACAGTTACTATCATTTCCGTCATTCCATTTTCATATTGCTCACCAGTGTTATCCTCAATAAAATATCGTCCTATACCGAAGTCCACTTGATGCATTTGATCAAACTCTTCATACAAATATTTAGCAGTCATTACCACATCATCACCATCTGTGTTTACCTTTACCTTAGACGCGGATTTCACTTCATAGATCCCATCAGGACCAGGAGTGAGAACAACGTAAATTTTTTCATCATAATCAACCTTTTCTTCTACAAACCACCTATCAGCTGGTATTCTTTCCGCCTCATAATTTAATGTTACATAATCCCCATAAAAGAGGTCAGGTGGGTCTATTGGCGCTGTCCGCAACTTCACTATCTCTCCTACATCATCAATCAAATAATAACCGACACTCATTGATAGTAGGAATAGGACTTGGAGTGAAACAGCTAAATAAAAAAATATTTTCTTCATCATCCATCACTCCTTTGCTTACGGACCACATTTCTTCTTCTTTTTTCCAAGAAATAACTAAGAGCAAATAGGAAAACTCCACCTACAAAGAAGAACAAAGATTTGTCTAAATAGTCCCAGGCAAGCTGAATATAGGCGACTATGGTACTAATAATTAAGGCAATTGTTCCTTTGTTTACCTTATGTTGATCCCAGTCCTGGTAGCCTAACGTTAAATAGGTGACAGAGAAAACAAATAGGACCAATAGTGACGCAAAGTCGGCAAAGTTCCCTAAATAAAGTACAGGGATAAATAAAATGAGATCAGTAAGCTCACCAAACTTCTGTTTATATATTTTCCAGGCAATAAGACCGATAAATAAAGAAGCATAACTTAAATGGAACTTTATATCCATTTCTAAACCTTCCATAAACCCATTAATCCCTAGTAGAAAAACATGGACAGTAAGTACAATAAACATGGTACTTTGTGCTATCGTTTGGATGGGATTCTTTATATAAGGTTTACCTTGTATTTCCCCTATTAAATAAACAAATAAAATCATTGGTAGAAACATAACGTATTCCCATTCTGAAATAGAAAAAATAAAAAAATGGGCTAGCATACTAATACCAAACAAATAACTTAACCAATATACAGGCTTCTTATGGACTTTAAGAAATAAATAAAACCAAACGACCAATAAAATGGCTATCCAACCATTAAAATCTGAAAACTGAAAAGCTTCATACAATTGACCAACTGTTAAAATGAGTAAAACGAAAAATAATAGAAATGTTTCTCGTCGGTGTAAGTATACGAATATAGAAGCTAAAGTCCATATAAAGAAAGGAAAAGCATCATAAAAAGTGTAATGATACATCTGTCCGGTTAGGAATATACCTGCCCCAAACAGAAAAAGTCCAATTGTATAAAAACTTAACCCTACTTTTTTAGAACGATTCTCATAAATCCATTCCCCAACTATATAAAACACGAGAAGACTAACGATAATAATCGTCATTTTGGCGACAGCCGGTAGGAAGGACCAGTTAGATGCAATAAATGTTAAAAAACCTAGACCAATAAAAATAGCAGCAAAGATAAGCAACACCGCATGCTCATTTTTTTTCGGATATCTATTTAAAATGCTATTGTATTGATCTAAAGTAATAATCCCTTCACGAACCCATTTTTCCCCTTCCCTTTCTACTTGTTTCCTTTTCAATGTTGTTTCCTCACTTTCTTCATTGGCTGTTTTTTGCCGTACGTTAACGAGCGCCAAACCCATTCTAGAGGTCCAAAACTATATTTGCTTAACCACCATTTGCTTACTACTACTTGGAAGCTAAAAATAGATAAAACGATAATTACACTGCCCAACGGTTG
The DNA here is from genome assembly GCF_014207435.1 of Salirhabdus euzebyi. Classification (GTDB taxonomy): domain Bacteria; phylum Bacillota; class Bacilli; order Bacillales; family Alkalibacillaceae; genus Salirhabdus; species Salirhabdus euzebyi. The sequence goes on along the minus strand of NZ_JACHGH010000004.1, from coordinate 3,273 downwards.
AATTTCCCCATATAAATTGAAGCCTGGACCATAAAACAAGAAAAAACAGATGATTGACTGACTTATATAATTCGTTAACGACATTTTACCAATATACGTAAAATAGCTTAAAAGTTTCTTCGCGAATGCCGTTTGATAAAGCAAAGTAATGGCAACTACATAAAAGATACTAGAAGCAGCTCCCCCTACATGGTCCTGCAAAAAGCCGAGCCATGCTGGATTGTTAAACATATAAGGACCAGCTTTAAATACAAGAAAGAAGGTAAAGGAAGTAAAAAGAATGACACGCAGTAGTTTTTGATGCTTTTGAACATCGTGCAACCACTTATTCTTCATAAAAACGGCTCCAATTAAAAACATCGGCAATAAAGCCATTGTTAGAAATAGAAATGCCATCCCTCCATTCGTATACATCCAATCAGCATAGTTTTGTTTCCATACATCTAAAATAGAATCGGATTTATATCTGAATTGAGCTTCCATAATAGCAGCCCTATTCATTCCACCTAACAGGTCCTTAAAAGAATATAAATAAGAAGTTAATAATATTCCCGGAATTACTAGCAAACCAATAAACCATAACACTAAGGTTTTAGCTTTTCGTCGGAAGAAGAAAAACATCAAAAAACCGATAGCCCCATAACTAAGTAAAATATCTCCGTGCCATAGCAAAAATGCATGTAGGAATCCAAAAAAGAGTAAAACCGTGAGGCGTCTTTGCAAAATGAGCGTTACCCTTTTGTCAGCCTCAGAAAGTCTTTCGAACATCATTTGTAAGCCGAATCCAAATAAAAAGGAAAAAAGGGTATAAAAGCTAGCTTGAAAGAAAATATCAATGATAACTCGAATAGTACTATCTAATGAACTATCCCAGTAAACTTCCTCTCCCCCATAAAGAAAAAAAGGTGCGTGGAAGGCAGGTACATTTACCATCAAAATACCTAATAGTGCAATTCCTCGTGCTGCATCGATCCACGGTAAACGTCTTGATTCTGTACTAGACTGATTAATATTCATGAAAAGCCTCCTAAAATAGTGGAAAGTGTGAAACGGTTGAACACATATTCTTCTAAACTCATAAACTAATAACTAAAAGATCTGCTTATCACAATGTTACTTCTAGCAAATTGCTCACTACCCTGACGTTAAAATCATCTAACGAGTAAACAGTGACAAAAGGAGGATGTGATTAATGCCTGCGTTCGTCGGAGCCGTTAAAGTAAATAGTGTGTCGGCCTCCAGTATTTTACACATTGGAGATGTATATGCCATGTCCCCAACTAGCTCGGCGAAAACTTTTGCAGGTGGAGGTTCCTTCAATACCGGTGATGGATTAAAAATAAATTTAGATCACTCCTACACCTATGTCCTTGATAAGGATGTTATGGATCAAAATATTGTCGGTAATGCCTAATAAGGAGGTAAATACATTGGACTGTACCATCTATCAACAAATTTCCATTCACTTATTAAAAGTGGGGTCTGTAACTAATTCCTCCGTTTTACAAGTGGGAAGCTCGGGTTCTATTCAAGCGTTATCTAATTTATATAATACTGGTGGTTATCAGTTTCCTGCGGAGGCAGCGGAGCCAATTTCACCACAAGAATTTCAACCGATGATTCCATTAGCGCCTCCCGTTTAATCACCATTTCCTAACTAGGCGCATAACATATGTTAGATATATGCCCAGTTTAGGAGGGTAGGGCGCTATGTATTATTACAACTGGCACGATTATTTTTCATCTTTACAAAATGAAATCAAAAATCAACAGAAAAAAATGAGTCGGCTTGAGGAGCAAGTAAAAGTTCTAGAAAGCAAAGTTCTGACCTTACAGGAAACACCAAAGACTAACGTTGAAAAAATAGAATATCATTTCGATCAACTTAAGATAGAAACATTAGAAGGTACGCTCAACATTGGACTTTCTCCTGATGGTCTTTCTGCTACAGATGAGCTTTCTATTCCAAATCCTATTCCAAAACAACAGCAGGCTACACCTAACCAGTCGCCCATTGTCCAAGAGTTAGTCCAATATTTACATCCTTTTTTTCAACAAGAATTACCTTCTAAAATAAATGAATTCGCCCAAGAATCGGAAAAATCCTTTCCACCAGGCTTTGAAAACATGATTATTCAAGATATTTATAAACAGATTCCAGAAAGAATCCAGCATTATACACGGTTACATTCTGAAAATAATAACGGCATGCTAAATAATGAAACGAAACAAAAAATAGTTGAAGATGTAAAAAATGAAATTCTCCATTCTGTACGTAACTATATACAAGGAGAAGAAGGAGGCGAATAGAACGTGAATTTCACTGTACACAACCAAGGATTGAATGTCGGAAACATTCAAGTGACGGGGGTAGCATCCTCTTCTGTTTTGCTGATTGGTGACAATGAAACAATCAAGCTATCCTCTATGTATGATACCCCACCTGAATCCTATATTGTCGGTTCTGTTGTTCCATTCGGAGGCGGACAATCGGGAGGAAGAATTAAACTATGATAAGGAATTCAAATGTCACGAATATATATATAAATGCTTGCTCCTATAGCTCCATTATTCAACTCGGTGATGCCGTCAGAGCTGATCCCTACCTACGAGCAATTGCTGTACAGAGGGAAGGAGCATTTTTCGATGCAGAGGATTTTCCTTATGAAGAATATTCCATTTTCACTCGGCCCTTTACAGAAATGGAATCTATTGTTCCTCTTTCCCAAGCACATATTCATCATGAACCAAAAATTAACGTTCACGCAATTGATATGGAAGGTGTATCTGGCTCATCGATTGTTCAAGTTGGTTCCTTAAAAGATATTGACGCCAAATCGAGAATTAAGCACATTCGTATCTTAGCCAGAGAGACCTAGAACAAATATCGAATTTTCACATAAAATATAGTGACAAAACTAAAAAAAAGTAGGTGTCAATGTATGCCATCTATTGTAGGACCTTTAAAAATAAACAGTATTGACGGTGGAGTAGTAAACTTTGGAGATTCCTTTTATTTATCTCCGAAAAGTACTTCTAAAACCGCTTCTGGTTCAGGTGCTTTTAACACAGGTGACTTTATTTGTACGAATACTTTTGTTAGTAGCACAAATCCATTTGATCCTGATTTCCAGGATCAAGTACAAATTGGCAATGCATAAAGAGAGTCCCGAAATGTTGAACTGTAACCCGGAAAGCGGACACTGATAAAAAGTGCCCTTTCCGGGTTTTTGTGTTTCAATATAATTAATAAAAATGGGCGGAGGACTATCA